>CAVPQA010000044.1:0-62561 GCA_963707175.1 uncultured Alphaproteobacteria bacterium | reverse complement strand
GGAGTGGAGGGACTCGAACCCCCAACCCCCGGTTTTGGAGACCGGTGCTCTAGCCAGTTGAGCTACACTCCTTCGCGCCTTCGGGCGGCCTTTGTCATGCCTCTTGACGTGCGGCGGCGCAAGTCCTCGCGACCTTGGAGGCGACCCGTTTGGCCGCATTGTGTTCTTACGGTCTTGGCTTCATAAAACCGCGGCCGACGTCACGCCTTCTCTATAAAGGGCCACATGCGATGCCGACACGACGCGAGATCATGCTCGCGGCCGCCTGTGCCGCGAGTGTAAGCCCTCTGCTCGCCGCCGAGCCGTCAGCGCGCGACTTCGTCACCGCGATCTACGACGCCTACAAGGGCAAGGACGCCCACGGCCGGCCGCTCGACGACGATGCCGCCATCCGGCGCTATTTCGAGCCGAAACTTGCGGCGGCGATGATCAAGGACCGTCGTGCGGCCGCACGGCGCGAGGAAGTGGGTACGCTCGATTTCGATCCGTTCGTCGATGCCCAGGACTGGGAGATCGCATCGTTCGACATCGCGATAAACGACGAAGGACTCGGCAAGGGACCCGGCAAGGGACCCAGCAAGACGAGCGCAACGGTCAAATTTGCCAATTCCGGTAGCAACAGCACGATCGTGCTCGATCTGCTCAAGATCAAGGGCGCATGGAAAATCAGCAACATCACTTGGACGCCGCACGAGAAGCCGAACACGCTGCGCGGGCTTTACGCGCTTTGAGACGCACGCTGCCGGCAACGGCAGCGTCATCGGGGGCACATCGTTAGAACGACAACGGAGGAAACGAATGCTCAAACGACTGCCGATAAAATACGCCTTGACTTGCGCGGCGCTGACAATGCTGTGCGGCCCGGCGATGACCGCAAGCACGCTCGCCCAAGGCGCCGCCAAACCGGCCGCGGCGGAGCCGGGCAATATGCAGAACGCGTTAACCGGCACTTGGCAATGCAAGCCCAATCCGGATCCGTGCAACTGGTCTGGCGCCTCGCCTTCGATCACGCAGTCTGGCGATGTGCTGCAGATCAAAGGCGCCGACGCCACGACCGCCGACGCCACGATGACCAGCGCCTCCACGATCAGCGCCGGCGGTACCTTCAACTCGTTCGGCATCATCCGCCCGGACAAGTCGATCGATTGGTCTGACGGCACGAAGTGGAGCAAGCCTTAGATCATCGCAGGCCTGGCAGGGCGCTTTTGTTGCGCTGCGAGCCGGGAACTGCTATATATGGGCAGCGGGCAGCCCATGGCGGCGCCCCGAAGAAGCTAGCGAAATTTGACCATTTGGCCCGCCACCATCGGCGGGCCGATGGCTTTTTGGATTCGTGAAATGAATTGGCCGAACCGGACCGACCACATCCGTATCACCTCGCATCCGGAGCCCGGCGGCAAGCCGCGCTTCCCGATCCATTGGGGCGCGGCGACCGCGCGCGAACGCGGCCCGATCATCGGCACGGTGTCGCGGCCCGGCGACCGCAACGCCATCGGCAGCCATGGCGGCTCCTATGCGCTCTACCGCGCGCTCGCGGTGTCCTCGGGCGCGCTCGATCCGATCCGCCGGCCGGACCTGACCAATACCGAGCCCGCAGTGAGCATCGGCCCGTTCGCGCAATGGAGCGAACCGGGCAAGATCGTCTCGCTCGATCCCTGGGGCCACGTTGCCGCGCAGGCATTCAAGACCGAGATCGCCGAGGGCATCGACATCCGACCGACCATCGCCATCACCAAGGCGCGGCTCGACCTGCACGAGATGCAGTCGGCGCTCGCCGCCGGCCGGCTCAAGGCCGACGGCGATCTCGTGCACGCCAACGGCAGCATCGCGGTTTCCAAGGTCGCCATCGATCCGGTGTGGTATCTGCCCGGCATTGCGCAGCGTTTCGGCTGTGCCGAAACGGTCCTGCGGCGCACCTTGTTCGAGCAGACCGCCGGCATGTTCCCCGAACTCGTGACGCGGCCTGACATGCACGTGTTCCTGCCGCCGATCGGCGGCACCACGATTTATCTGTTCGGCGACATGGCGAAGCTCGCCGATCCCGCGACCAAGATCACCTGCCGCGTGCACGACGAGTGCAACGGCTCCGACGTGTTCGGCTCCGACATCTGCACCTGCCGGCCCTATCTCATTCACGGCATCGAGGAATGCGCGCGCGGCGCCCAGGAGGGCGGCCTCGGCATCATCGTCTATAACCGCAAGGAAGGCCGCGCACTCGGCGAGGTCACCAAATTTCTGGTCTACAACGCGCGCAAGCGCCAGGAGGGCGGCGACCTGGCAAGCGCCTATTTCGAGCGCACCGAATGCGTCGCCGGCGTGCAGGACGCGCGCTTCCAGCAACTGATGCCCGACGCGATTCATTGGCTCGGCTTGCACGCGCATCGACCGCTTCGTGTCGATGAGCGACATGAAATATGACGCGCTGGTCGGCCAGGGCGTCGAGGTGGTCGAGCGCGTGGCGTTGCCCGACGAACTGGTGCCGGCCGACGCCCATGTCGAAATGGAAGCCAAGAAGGCCGCCGGTTATTTCACGCCCGGTGCCGCAAGCGGCCGACGCGGGTGACACGGCCGGGCGCGCGCTCGACAAATACTGAGGGCGGTTTTTGGCGCAGCTTTTCGCTGCGCGCGGTTTTTCCCGGCACATTTATGAGCGATGATACGGCCGCCGCCCTTTCGCTTTTGAACGCCGCGGCCGTGCGCACGCGGGCAAAGCGCATGCTGGCGCTCGGGCTTGACGACAAGCTGCCGCATTTCCGCATCGACCTCGGCGCGCTCGACCACGCAGTCGATCTCGTCGCCGCGACGACGCGGAAGAATTATCCGATGCTCGATGTGCCGTTTCATTCGCGCTGGCGGCATTTCGTGGTGAGCGGCAGCGACCGCGCCGAAATCCCCTTCCGACAGCCTGACCGACCGAGGCGAACGGGCGCGCGCGGCCTTCGATCTCGCCATCGTCAGCGTGTTGCTCGATGCCGGCGCCGGACCGCAATGGCGCTATCGCGATGCCGCGACGGGCGAAAGCATCGGCCGCTCCGAGGGACTCGCGCTTGCGAGCCTCGACATGTTCGCGCAAGGCGTCTTCTCTTCCGAGGCGAGCCGGAACCCACTGCGCGCCGATGCCAAAGCCGTGTGACGCAGTGTAGACGCCGCCGCTCTTACGCAAGGGTTTCAGATCGCCCCGGGAAATACGCTTGTCGGCCTGGAAGGCCGCGCCGAACTGTTGCGTGCGCTGGGTAGGCTCGTCGCTATCTCGGCCGGACATTTTCGCCATGAAAGACAGCGCTCGCCCCGGCGGCTTGTTCGATCATTTCGCCGCGAAGGCGACGGACGGCGCAATCCCGGCCCCGCTGCTGCTGTCCGAGCTGTTGCGGCAGTTCGGACCGATCTGGCCGTCGCGGCTTTCGCTCGGCGGCGTGCCGCTCGGCGATTGCTGGCGGCATCCGGCGATGACGACGGATGACGCCACAAACGAACTCGTGCCGCTCCACAAGCTGTCGCAATGGCTCGCCTATTCGCTGATCGAACCGCTGCAGTGGGCGGGCTTCACCGTGACCGATATCGACGGGCTCACCGGGCTTGCCGAATACCGCAACGGCGGGCTGTTCGTCGACACCGGCATGCTGGTGCCGCGCGATCCCGCCGATGCCGCGCGCGCACATGAAGTCGGCGACGCCGCTGGTGGTCGAATGGCGCGCGTTGACTGTGGCGCTGCTTGATCGCCTCGCGCTCGCGGTGCGCGCCAAGCTGAACCGCAGCGCGGCCGATCTGCCGCTTGCGAAAATCCTGCAGGGCGGCACCTGGGCGGCCGGCCGCGAGCTTGCCTTCGCGCGCCGCGCCGACGGCTCACCGCCGCTCAAGATCATCAGTGACGGCACGGTGTTTTGAAGCAACAATCCGCGCCGGGGAGAACAGCCATGGAAGGCGTCAAGATCGTCGATCATCCGCTGGTGCAGCACAAGCTCACGCTCATCCGCGACAAGAGCCGCTCGACCAAATCGTTCCGCGAGCTGCTCAAGGAAATCGGCATGCTGCTGTGCTACGAGGTGACGCGCGATCTGCCGCTGGAGAACGTCGAGATCGAGACGCCGCTTGCCAAGATGATGGCGCCGCGGCTTGCCGGCAAAAAACTGGTGTTCGCGCCGATCCTGCGCTCCGGCATCACCTTCGCCGAAGGCATGCTCGATCTGGTGCCGGCCGCGCGCGTGGCCCATATCGGGCTTTATCGCGAGCCGGAGACGTTCGCGGCGGTCGAATATTTCTTCAAGGCGCCGACCGATCTCAACGAACGGCTGGCGATCGTGGTGGCGCCGGTACTCGCCACCGGCAACACCGCAGTGGCCGCGGTCGACCGCCTGAAGGAACGCGGCGCCAAGGACATCAGGCTGGTGACGCTGATCTGCGCACCGCCCGGCATCGAGCACATGCGCGGCATGCATCCTGACGTGACCATCTGGACCGCGGCGATCGACGAGGCGCTCGACGAGCACGCCTTCATTGTCCCCGGCCTCGGCGACGCCGGCGACCGCGCGTACGGGACGAGGTAAGATCGTCACGGCAGCACTTGTCGCGGCTTGTCCCGGCCGTGACGACTTATTGACGATCGCGCCAATCACGTCCTTAACTTACTGCTCCGATAGCTTAAACTGAGCGAGGATGCGGCCATGCGACGCTTCGCTTCTGTGTTCGCATTTCTGTTTTTCTGCCTCACTGCCGCTGCGCACGCTGAGCCGCAATGGTTGATGCTGCCGCCAACGCCTACGCTGCCGGACGGCGGCAAATCGGGCTACGCGCCGGTCAACGGCATCAATCTCTGGTACGACGAGTTCGGCCAAGGCACGCCGGTCATCCTCGTGCATGGCGGTCTTGCCAACGCCGGTTACTGGGGGCTTTTGGTCCGCGCCTTGGCGCCGCATTACCGCGTCATCGTGATGGACAGCCGCGGCCACGGCCGCTCATCGCGCGACGCACGTCCCTACGGCTATGATCTGATGGCCGACGATGTTGTCGGACTGATGGACTATCTGAAAGTCGACAAAGCGGCGCTGGTCGGCTGGAGCGACGGCGCCATCATCGGCCTCGACATCGCGCTCCGCCATCCCGCGCGACTGACGAAGCTGTTCGCGTTCGCCGCAAATTCGGACCCGAGCGCGGTGAAGGACGTCGAGCACGATCCGGTATTCAGTACCTTCATCGCCCGCGCCCGCAAAGAGTATGAAGCGCTGTCGCCGACGCCGAAGGAATACGACGCGTTTCTCAAACAGATCGAAAAAATGTGGGACAGCGAGCCGCATTGGACCGCGGACAAGCTGCGCACCATTACGGTGCCGACCTGGATCGTCGATGCCGATCACGATGAAGCGATCAAGCGCGACAACACTTTGTTCATGGCCGACAACATCCCCGGCAGCGGCCTGTTGATCCAGCCGCAGGTCAGCCATTTCTCGTTTCTGCAGGACCCGGCCCAGTTCAACGGCAACGTGCTGCACTTTCTGCAGCGCGTGCAGGGGCAATGAGGGGGAAACCCAGCTGCGTTCGCTGAAGGCTGGCGGGCAACCTTTGCGATCAGAGTTAGCGTGCCAGGTCCCATCTTCTTCACCCCCGGTCCTAACCGAAGAGACCTTGCATCCTCAAAATTTGGTAGAGCACAACCACGGCGGCAAGCCGAGGAGCGGCGTACACGAGCAGGGCGGTTAGCATGATTATGAAGCCGAGCCCGAGACCAAACGACTCCCGAACGATCTTCGACTTCGAAAGGACCTGCCCGACGCCGCTTTCGAGCCGGGGAACGAATTTTTTGAGGGCTGCTTCGTTCATGGCGCAACTGAACGTTGATCCGATGACAGCGCGCAGAACCGGAACCGTTACCCTTAGACTGTGTCATGCTTGACCCAGGAGTTAACGGAAACTATACAAAAGTTTCTAAACTTTCGTTCCTTACTTAGGATTATTATCCCAGACCAGGACGATGCCGATCGTGCAAGACTTCGACCTCATATCGCACTTGGCCCTCCTGCTGTCTGGAGGGGATGATCAAAGCGCTCGCAGGGCTCTGCGCCGTGAGCTTACGGAATTTGCTAGCCGAACTAGGGAAATCTCACCGCCTACCATCAGCAAATGGCTTCAGGGCGCTAAGCCACAACGGGTGAGGGCATTAGCATTTCTTTCTCGCTTCGTTGATCAGTACGTCGAGCGCAAGACGCCTGGTCATGACAACGAACAGATACTTTCAGCGATTAGACGGTACTTCGCTGAGCAAGGATTGCATGAAAGGCTTCCCGCGGCGGAGCCACCTTCACTTCCGTTTCGACTCCCTCCGAATAGCGAAGCCTTGCACGAGCTTATCGGCTGTTTGGGCCTTGAGGGCACATCGCACGCGATCTATGCGCTCTACCACTATTCAAGAAATGCGGACCTACTCGTAAAATGCATCATCAAATGTCAACGAGGCTCACAACAACAAGAGGTTCGCTATAGTTCGCAGTCCCCTTCTCACCGGGGTTTCTTCGGCGAAAGACGTCGAGAGACACAAGGAATCATTATCCCCGCGGGAGACGTGTTCCAATTTGTGGGATACCCGGCCCCGCGAAACGAAGGGGTTGAAGTCTTGGCGATTACCAAACGGGCGCTTCGCATTGGCACGCTGGTGCCGGGGCTCGCCATGACCACGGAAAGCGGCTACCAACCTGTCGCGTACCGATTTGGGATGATTCCCGTGCTGCATGCAGACGCATCTATCCCGCTTGACTGGCTTTATCCCACATTCATGCGTGAAGACGATCTTCGTAATGACCTTGAGCAAATGGCAAGCGGCCTGCGACGCGGGTACGTTGGTCCGAGACGCAATTGGCTCCTGTCTGAGTTTGAGCACCCAAAATGGTCTAAGACAGGAAGCCAGCGGATAGCGAAACAAGTCTTGAAAATGTTGGTCAGCCGTCCGACTGCCCGGGAGGCTCGGATAGGCTCTCTGTCGCCCCATTCTTCGGAATTCGAAGACTCCGATTTTTGACCAACTCCTCACCGAGGTATGACATTATTATCGAGGCGCTCGTTCGTGACCGACCATCATCGAAGAGCGCTTCATGATTACGGTGACAGTGCACATCATCCACACTACCGTTCTGGGATTACGGATTGGACCTGCATCCTTTCCCGGCTCTATTTCGATCCGCTGCGCGTCCCTTCAAGATCGCTGAAATTCGTGATGCTCACCGAGCCTTCCGGAAAGCGGGCGGTAATTTCCAGCGAGCCGCCCAGTCCTTCTATATAGCGGCGCAGATTGCTCACATACATGTCGGTGCGTTTTTCCAGCTTGGCAACCGCGGGCTGGTTCACGCGCAGCGCGCGCGCCAGCTCTTCCTGCGATTGCTCCCGAGCCTGACGCAGTTCCGCAAGCGGCATCGCGGCCTTGAGCGCCCGCACCTTGGCCGCGACGCGGGCCTTGCGCGGCGCTGAGAATTTTCTGGTCAGGCCGCCAAACGAACGATGCCCGGTCATGCGATCAGCCCTTCCTTTCGTAACTCCGCGATATATTCGTCATAGAGCCGGTCGGCGATCGGAATCATCGTCTTATAAAAACGAGCATCGCCGGTTTTATCGCCGCCAATCAGCAGGATCGCCGTTCGTCTCGGATCGAAGGCGTAAAAACTGCGCAGCGGCTTTCCGCTGCTCTGCACACGCAGTTCGCGCATGTGGCCATGCTTCGAGCCTTCGATACCCGACGAGTAGGGAAACGGCAGCTGCGGTCCGTACGTTGCCAGCAGGGTCACAACCGCAGCAAAGTCTTCCTGTTGATTCTCGGTCAGGCCGTTCCACCATTGCCCGAATTCGTCGGTGTATTCGACGTTCCAGCGCATGACAGACGATATTCCTTCTGCGGAATGCCGTCAAGGAATTATTCCGTGGATGGAATGTCGCTCCAGCCCAGCCAGCCTTCGCTGAAGCTACGTCCGGGTAACCTTCGCGGTCAGGGTTGGCCTGCCAACCGAAGCGCCGAAGGCGCGAAGGTTGGAGCGGGTGAAGGGAATTGAACCCTCGTCATAAGCTTGGAAGGCTTCTGCTCTACCATTGAGCTACACCCGCGCCGCTTCCAACTTAGAGCCTGGGTGCCGCAATGCAATATCAGGGAGAGGGGGAAAATCGGCGCGGACGTTAAGCGTCCGGCGTGATATGTGCGGCGCTTGACGGCCGATTCTGGCCTCGCCGCCGGCGGTCGTGCTAGATTGCCGGCGGTTTTTCAGCCCGCCGCCATGCAAGACGTCACTCAAAGCACCGACAAGCCGGCCGACGCCGACAACAACGCGCGCGACACGCACCTGTTCGGCAAGGGGCCGAAGCGCATGCTTGCCCTCGACGGCGGCGGCGTGCGCGGCGCCATTACGGTCGCGTTTCTGGAGCGTATCGAGGAAATCCTCGCCGCGGAGCAGGGTAAATCGCGAGGCGCAGGCCTAGAGGCAACGCCGCCGGGCGGCACCGCGCAGGTTCGGCCGCTCTCGCCGCCCTCCCAGACCCCGCCGGGCGCTGCCGTCCGGCTTGGCGACTGGTTCGATCTGGTCGGCGGCACCTCCACAGGCGCCATCATCGCCACTGCGCTGGCGCTCGGCAGCGATACGGCGGACATAAAAAGATTTTACCTCGAACGCGCGGCGAACGTCTTCAAAAAGTCGTTTTGGCGCGTGCCCGGCGTGCAGGCGAAATTCGACGCCCGCGCGCTCGCCGACGAAATCAACGACATCGTCAAGGGCCGGAGACTCGACAGCGAGGACCTGATCACCGGCCTCGCCATCATCGCCAAGCGCATAGACACCGGCAGCCCATGGATTCTGGCCAACAACAAGAAGGCGCCATACTGGGAAGACGAACTGCCGACGCCGCAAAGCCAGGGCCACATCGGCAACAAGCACTTTAAGCTCGGCACACTGGTGCGCGCGAGCACTGCGGCGCCGCATTATTTCGATCCGGAAATTCTCGCCATCGTCGACAATGCTCCGGAGGATCCGCTCGGCCAGGTCAAGGCCAATCTGAGCGGCCTGCCGCTCCTCAGCCTGACGCTGAGCAAGGTGCGGGCGATTTACGGCATGATCTCGAAGAGCGGCCCGAGTGAGAAGACGCACGGCCTGTTTGTCGACGGCGGCGTCACGCCGCACAACAATCCTGTGCTGGCGCTGTTGATGATGGCCACCTTCAAGCGGCTCGGCATATGCTGGCCGCTCGGCGCGGAGAATCTGACCATTATATCCATCGGCACCGGAACCTATCGGTCCAGGGTCTCGTTCAGCGACCTAGGGCGTACTATCCGGCCATTGCGCCTTGCGCTCGGCGCGCTGATGTCGGTGATCGGCGACTGCGGCAATCAGGCGCTGGCGGAGATGCAATGGCTCGGTGAATGCATGACATGCTGGACAATCAACTCGGAGGTGCGCACCCTGTGCGCCGACACGCCGCCCGGGGGGCCCTGGTTCCGATTCGCACGCTACGATCTGCGGCTCGAAAAGGCGTGGTTATCGAAGAATCTCGGGCTCGCGCTGAGCGATCGGGAGATCGCGCACCTGCAAGGCATGGACGATCCGGGCAACATCGAAACGCTCTACGGCATGGCCCGCGAAGCGGCGAAAAAGCAGGTCAAGCGCGAGCATTTCTTTCCGGATAACGGCGCCCCACAATTCACCTGCTGCGCCGGCGCCGATCCCGACTGCCCGCGCTTCATCGGGCCGTGATCGAACACAGCGTTTCGGCATGTGACGCTTTGGCCGATATGGCTGGTCTTTGCAGCGGTCTTGGCGCTAACTTGGACCAAGAAGCGCGAACCAAGATGCACATTCGCCAGAACCATGCCGGAAACGTCTGAGCCATTGTCGGTATCGCTGTGGCGCGGCGGCACCGAAGGCCGCTACGAGACCTACAGCGTGCCGCGGCGCGAGAGCCAGACCGTGCTCGACGTCGTGACCTACGTGCAGCGCCACATTGATCCGACGCTGTCGTACCGCTTCGCCTGCCGGGTCGGCATGTGCGGCTCCTGCGCCATGACGGTCAACGGCCACCCACGCTGGACCTGCCGCACCCACGTTGCCAAGGTCGCGGACGGCGACCGCCTGCGGATCGGCCCGCTCGATAACCTTCGGGTCATCAAGGACCTCGCGACCGACATGCAGCCGTTTTTCGAAAAATGGCAGCAGGCCAAGGGCGCGTTCGCGCCGTCGCATACGCGCGCCGAGCCGATAGCGCGGATCAAGCCGGACAGCCCATCCCGCATCGCCGCCGACGCCGCCATCGAATGCATCAATTGCGGCGTCTGCTACGCCGCCTGCGACACGGTGCGCTGGAATTCCGGCTACCTCGGCCCGGCCGCGCTCAACCGCGCCTGGACCTTGATCAATGACGAGCGCGACGCCGCCAACCCGGCGCGCCTCGCGGCCATCGCCGCCTCCGGCGGCTGCCACTCCTGCCACTCGCATCAATCGTGCCAGGAGCACTGCCCGCTCGCGCTCAACCCGACCGCGTCGATCGCCGGCCTCAAGAGGCGCACGGTCGCGGCGTATCTGAAAGGCGAACTTGAAGCATGAACGTGCGGCTTTATGTCTGGCAGCGGGCGACTGCGGCGCTGATGGCGCCGTTCGTGCTCGTCCACATCGCCGTCATCTTCTACGCGACGCGCCAGCAGATGACGGCGGCGGACATTCTGTCCCGCACGCATGGCAGCGCGATGTGGGCGTCATTCTATGGCGCCTTCGTCGCCGCAGTGTCGATCCATGCCTCGATCGGCGTCCGCAATATCCTGAGCGAATGGTCGCCGCTTGGCGACCGCACCGCCGGATGGTGCGCGGTGTGTCTCGGCATTGTGCTGGCGCTGCTCGGCGTCCACGCCGTCATCGCCTTGGTGGTAACGTGAGCGTTGTGGGCACAAGACATCGCGGCAGCGCGCTGTGGCTCGCCGCCATGATTCATCGCCTGTCCGGCCTGGCGCTGGCGATTTTTCTGCCGATCCATTTCTTTGTACTCGGATTGTCGTTTCACGGCGGCGCCCGGCTCGACGAATTCCTGCGTTGGAGCGATCAGCCGCTGGTGAAATTCGCCGAAGGTGGGCTCGTGTTTCTGCTGACGGTTCATCTGCTCGGGGGCTTGCGCGTCCTGGTGATCGAGAATTTCGACTGGCGTGACGGGCAGAAGCGCCTCGCCATGCTCGGCGCCACCGTCTCGGCGGTGGTCGCCATCGTCTTCCTGGTACGGGTGCTCTGACCGATGAACGTCGAGCGGCTGAAAACCGACATTCTGATTCTCGGCACTGGCGGCGCCGGACTGTTCGCCGCGCTGCACGCCCACAAGGCCAATCCCGATCTCGAGATCACGATCGTCAGCAAGGGGCTGCTTGGCAAATGCGGCTGCACCCGCATGGTGCAAGGCGGCTACAACGTCGCGCTCAATCCGGGCGATTCCATCGAGCGCCATTTCATGGACACGATCGAAGGCGGCAAATGGCTGCCGCACCAGGCGCTGGCCTGGACGCTGGTGACGACAGCCGTCGAGCGCATCCATGAACTTGAAAACGAGATCGGCTGTTTCTTTGACCGCAACCCCGATGGCACGCTGCATGGCAAGGCGTTCGCCGGCCAGACCTTCGATCGCACCGTGCACAAGGGCGACCTCACCGGCATCGAGATCATCAACCGGCTGATGGAGCAGGTGTGGGCCCGGCCGGCGATCCGCCGCCTGGAAGAGCACCGCGCCGTCGCGCTTATTCCATCAGCCGACGGCGCGCTTGCCGGCGCGTTGCTGATCGACGTGCGCAGCGGCGAATTCCGCTTCGTCGCGGCGCAGGCTGTGCTGCTCGCCACAGGCGGCGGCCCCACCATGTACCGCTACCACACGCCGTCCGGCGACAAGAGCATGGATGGGCTCGCCATGGCGCTGCGCCTTGGTTTGCCACTGCGCGACATGGAGATGGTGCAGTTCCATCCGACCGGGCTGCTTGCCGGGCCGGATACACGCATGACCGGTACGGTGCTGGAAGAAGGTTTGCGCGGCTCGGGCGGCCATCTGCTTAACGGCGCCATGCACCGCTTCATGGGCGATTACGATCCGAAGCTTGAGCGCGCCACCCGCGACGTCGTCAGCCGCGCCATCTATGCCGAGATGCGCGCCTGCCGCACCACGAGGAACGGCGGCGTCTACATCAAGATGAGCCATCTTGGGCCCGAGCGCGTCACCAAGGAGTTCAAGGGCATGGTCGATCGCTGCCGCGATTGCGGCTTCGATCTTGCCGGCGGCCTCGTCGAAGTGGTGCCGACCGCGCATTATTTCATGGGCGGCGTGATCTGCGAGGTGGATACTGCAACCGAAAGGCCTGGGCTGTTTGTTGCCGGCGAGGATGCGAGCGGCATGCATGGCGCCAACCGGCTCGGCGGCAACGGCGTCGCCAATTCCACGGTGTTCGGCGGGATCGCCGGTGACGTGATGCCGCGCTGGATCGCGACGGCGAAACCCGGCCATCGCGATCCCGATGAGACCGAGCTCGACGCCGAGATGGCGCGGGCGCTGCACCCATTCGGCCAGAAATCCGGCGACCTCAATGCGCTGCGCGAAAAGTTGCTCAATGCCATGTGGGACGATATCGGCGTGGTGCGCGACCGCGCCGGCCTGCAGCGCGGCCTTGCCACCATTGACGCAATCGAAGCCGAACTTTTGGCGACCGGCGTGGCCGACGCCGGCCGACGCTTCAATCTCACCTGGCACGATTGGCTCAATTTGCGTTCGCTCACCGAGATCAGCCGGGTGATTGCGCGCGCCGCGCTAAAGCGCGAGAATTCGCGGGGCGCCCATTTCCGCTCCGACTTCCCGGAGCCGGGTGATCTCACCACGTCGTGGTTTACCGTGGCGCGGCAGAGACCGACCGGCATCGACATCGGCATTGAGCCGGTCGCGTTCACTCATGTGAAGCCCGGCGAGACGCTTTTGCGCGATCAGGTTGCGGCGGAATAGAGAGAAACAAGAACATGATCCCCCTTTCCTCCATCCAGCGCACTGCTGAGGATTTGATGGCGAAGGCCGCCATCGAAATCCCCGAGGATTATCTCGACGGCCTGCGCCGCTGCGCCAACACCGAGAAGGGCGACCTCTCCGCCTTCGTCATCAAGGCAATGCTGGAAAACTACGAGGCCGCCAAAGAAGACCGCCGCGCCATGTGCGGCGATACCGGCCTGCCGCGCTGGTACGTGAAGATCGGCAACGACGCGCGCATCGAAGGCGGCCCGGTGGCGCTGGAGGCGGCTTTGCGCCGCGCCACCGCGCGCGCCACCGCCAATGTGCCGCTGCGGCCGAACCGGGTGCATCCGCTATGGCGCACCGACCATAATAATAATGTCGGCATCGGCGCGCCCGAGATCGAATACGCGTTCCACCCCGACGCCGACTGGATCGAGCTGACCACCGTGCACAAGGGTGGGCTGTTCGGCACCGACTACCGCATGCTGTTCCCCGGCGACGGGATCGACGGTATCAAGCGATTCTATCTCGACACGCTGATTGGCTTCGGCAAACGCGGGCTCGCCTGCCAGCCGGCCATCGTCGGCATCGGGCTCGGCGGCTCCAAGGACACGTCCGTGGTGCTCGGCAAGCAGGCGTCGTGCCTGCGCGTGGTCGGCTCGCGCAACCCGGATCCGCGCATCGCGGCGATCGAGGAAGAATTCAAGGAGCTCGGCAATTCGATCGGCATGGGGGCCATGGGCTTCGTCGGCTCCTCGATGGTGATCGATTGCCACATCGAGGTCGGCTATTGCCACACCGGCGGCATGCCGATGTCGGTGCACATGTTCTGTCTGTCGTCGCGCCGCGCCTGCGCGCGCATCGGCGCCGACGGCAAGGCCGCGTTCCGCACCGACCCGATGTGGTTCACCGACTACATGCGCCGCGAAACCGTCGAGTGGGAACGCCAGGCCGCCGAGGCGGCGGAATAAGAAATGTCCGACCTGAAAACCGTCCAGCTCACCCTACCCGCCGCGACCACGGACCTGCGCAAGCTGGAAATCGGCTCGGTCGCCTATCTGACCGGCCGGCTGTTCACCGGCCGCGAAGGCGTCTACAAGCGGGCGGTCGAGGACGGGCTCGGCATGCCGGCCGGCAAGGACGCGCTCGGCACGGCGAGCTTTCACTGCTCGCCCGCCGCCAGTATTGCGCCCGATGGCAGCTATAAGGTCGGCGCCGTGACCGCCACCGCCTCGTTCCGTTTCGCCAAATGGCTCGGCGGATTTTTCAAGATTTCCGGCTGCAACGTCATCATCGGCAAGGGCGGGATGACGTCGCAGACCTACCGCGAGTTTTTCGTCCCCAACAACGCGGTCTATCTGACCACCGTTGGCTACGGCACCGGGGCATTGCTTGGCCGCGGCATCAAGCGCGTTGCCGGCGTGTATTGGCTGGAAGAACTCGGCCTCGCCCAAGCCGTCTGGGTGCTCGATGTCGAAAACTTCGGCCCGTTCCTGGTCGAGAGCGACCTTGACGGCAACTCGCTGTTCGAGCGCGAGAACGCCAAGATCACGCCGGGCCTCGATAAACTCTACGCCGGCACCAAGCCCGCGACGCTGCGCCGCTACGGCGAGACCGACGACAAGACCGAGGAAGTGATCTGACGCACTGCCGCCTGCACAGGCGACAGAATCTTTTGCCCTTGTTCGGTGGGCGGATTAACGTCGCTATCGCCGCCGGCTTGCGGAAAAGGCAATGAGAATCTTACAAACGCTCGTCGTTACCTGCGCATCCGCTTGGCTTGCGATCAGCGCTGCCCAGGCAGCCGAACTTCACGGCAAGACCAGGCCGCTAGGCCAGGCGAAGAGCTGCACTGCTTACGGCGCGGGCTTCCGCCGCGTGGCCGGCAGCGATCTGTGCATGAAGATTGGCGGCTGGGTCCGGACCCAGTCCACCGCCCCTAGCGGCACCGTGAACTGGAAGGCGCTCAACGACGCTGGATCAGGGGCGGCAACTCCATCGGCGAGCGGCTACCTCACCACGGACGTCCGTAAGCCGACCGGATACGGCACGGTCCGCGCCTACCTCTCGGTTGGCGCCAATCACGAGTGAAACGGCGAAATTGCTTGCGCCCACCCTTAATCTTCGATGGAACCGCACGCTCGGTCGTGCATTACGTAGGTGAATCGGTGGGGCCCGGTTCCGGTTACATACCGCGGGTGGCCGAAATTTGGAAAATACATTCTATAGTTGCAGCATGTTCGGGGGTAAGCCGTGCACAGCAACGTCAGGATGCCAGCCACTGTTGCCGACGTCTCCATTACGCATGAGCTGCTGCGGCGCGCGTCTCCTGCGCCCGATTATTTGCGGAAAAACTCGCCCTCCAGGACCTCGCGCAGCAGATGGCGGATCATCCCGAGGAATTGCTGCCCCGGCTTGTGAACCAGGCAATGGACATCTGCGACGCGGCTTCCGCAGGCATCAGCGTGCTGGAAGGAGATGTGTTTCGCTGGCTGGGCCTTGCGGGAAGCCTTGCAGCGTTCGAAGGGGCGACGACGCCAAGGGATTTCAGCCCGTGCGGGGTCTGCATCGACAGCCGCTGCCCGATCCTGATGGCGAGACCCGAGCGGGTCTATAGATGGATTGCCGAGGCCAACATCACGGTACCGGAAGTCCTGCTCGTGCCGCTGCTGGTCAATGGCGCGACGCCGATCGGCACGCTCTGGATCGTCGCCGGAGAGGAACAACATTTCAACAGCGGACACGAGCGCGTCATGACGGAGCTCGCGGCCTTCACGGGTGTCGCGCTGCGCATGGTTCAATCGGACCTGCAGTTGAAGAAGGCCCTTGAGGAGCAAGAGACACTCGCCAAGGAAATGAGCCATCGGATCAAAAATCTCTTCGCCATAACCGACAGCATGATCCGGTTCACGTCGAATGCTTCGCAGACCAAAGAGGAGATGACCGAAAGCTTGACCGGCCGGCTGCACGCGCTGTCGGTGGCTCACGGTTTGGTGCGCAGATCATTTAATCCGGATTTGAACGTGGAAGGCGTCGAACTTGGCAAGCTGATCGACGCTGTTTTGCGGCCCTACCGCGCCCCGAACACCCAAGGTGAAACAATTCACCTCGGCGAGCGTGCGACGAACAGCATCGCGCTGATCTTTCACGAACTGGCGACCAATGCGGCGAAATACGGCGCACTCAGCGTTGCCCAGGGTTCGGTCAGCGTCAGTTGGGGTATCATTGACGCAGACCTGGAATTGACCTGGCGGGAAGAAAACGGACCCGAAATCGAACCGCCGGCCAAGAAAGGCTTCGGCTCAACGCTGGTTGAAGCCACCATCGCGAGTCACGGCGGGTCGCTGCATCGCACCTGGTCGCCGCACGGATTGAGCGTCCATCTCAAAATTCCGATGGACCGCCTGTCGCACTAGCGCGGCTCGGCTTGAAGCAGCGCGGCGCGCCGGTTCACCGCAGCACGACCGGATAGTGCCGAAAGCCGCGGAAACGCGCGCGGCCGCCGCGCACGAAGGCGCCGGCGCGCTCGATGGCGGCAAAGCGCCCCGTGAGTTTCTGTAGCGCGACCTGGGCTTCCATGCGAGCGAGCGAATTGCCCGCGCAGGTATGAATACCGCCGCCGAAGGCAAGATGGCGGTTGGGCTGGCGGCGGATTTCGAGTTGGTCGGGCTCGGGAAACTGCGCAGGATCGCGATTGGCGGCGCCGATGCACAGATGCACGTAAGTGTGCGCCGGCAGCGTCAGCCCACCGATCTCAACGTCGCGGGTGGCGCGCCGGTTGCCGAGCTGGTTGGAGCTTTCCATGCGGAGAAATTCTTCGACCGCGGTTTCGATCAGTTCCGGATGCGTGGCGAGATCGTGCCATGCTCCTGAATTCTCGATGAGCAGATGAATGCTGTTGCCGATCAGGTTGGTCGTGGTCTCGTGCCCGGCATTGAGCAGAAAGATGCAATTGTGCAGAAGTTCAAGTTCCGATAGCCGCTCGCCCGCAGCGCCCTCCCCGGCCAGTTCGCTGGCCCCGACCAAGGTCGAAAGGATTTCGCGGCCATCGTGCGCGCCACCGCGCCGACGCCGACCGATGATATCCTGCAGGTAGGCCTTGAATTCGGCGACGGCGCGGTTGCCGGCGTCGAATTGCTCGCCCGACAGCACCGGCTCTAGCGCGCCGAGGATGGCGAGCGACCAGGCGCGCAGCGGACCGCGCTCGTCGTCGGGAATGCCCAGCAGATCGCCGATCAGCTGCACCGGAATTGCGGCGGCGAAATCGTCGATCATGTCGATCGCGCCGCGCCCGGCCGCCACGTCAAGCAACCGGTCGACCAGCGCTTCGATGCGCGGCTGCAGCGCCTTGAGCGCGCGCGGCGAGAATGCCGGGCCAAGGAGTTTCCGCACCCGCGTGTGCACCGGCGGATCGTTGAAGACGAGGCTTGTGGTGTGATGTTCGTACAACAGGCTGTCGCCGAAACTCGGCTTGAAATCGATCTTCTTGTCGGAGCTCCACGTCCTGGCGTCGCGGTAGACCGCCACGAGATCGTCGTAGCGTGTCAGAAAATACGAGCCGTCCGGCATGCGATGCACCGGGTCGTGCTCGCGCAGCGCGCGGTAAGTCGGATACGGATCGTCGAGGAATGCCGGTTCAAGCCGCTTCAGATCGAACGCGGCTGCGCGTTCGCGGTCTTCCGCTGGCGCTGGCGCGATCGCGATCGCCATTGCCGGATCGGCTTCACGTGGAGAATTCATAGGGGATTTGGGTCGGGCCGTATTGCTCAGCCACGATCCCGGTGTCGCGATCGTAGCGGTGCTGCAGCACGGTGCCCTCGCCGAGTTTCTGGCTGCGCACGATGACCGCGACCGAGCGGGTCGGACCGCCCTGCTCCGCATGAATGGCGCGCGGCGGCACCAGATCGACTTTGCCCTGCGAGCCGGTCGTCACCGAGGCAAGCTTGACCTCGGCATAGCCGGCACGGCTGCCGTCGTCGACGCGGTCGAACCGTTCGAGGCTTTCGGTGCCGTCGAGCACGCCATAGAGCACCCAGGCATCGGCGTGATCGTGGATGCTGCCGGTGCGCCCCGGCACGCGCACCACGCCGTTGATGACGAAATGATAGTCGGGATCGACATAGAACAGGAGATTCTTGCGACCCTCGGTCGAAGGCCAGTTCGCCGAATGCGCTTTGAGCGCCCGGTCCATCACCAGCTCTTCCAACAGCGGCTTTGCCTTTGCCATGCGACGTCCGTCATCGGCATCGTTCGCCCAGATGGCGCGAAGGTCGGCAATGAACTCGTCAAAGACCGGCAGACGCGAATTCGGCATGGTGTCGTCCCCTATTCGGATAGCGGCTCGCCCTCGACGGTGCAGCGGCGCAGCAGCCGCCGCTCCTCCTTGGGAAAATCAGTGCGCGCATGGATGGTGCAGCGATTGTCCCACATCAGAAAATCGCCGAGGTTCCATTCGTGCTCGAAGATGAAATCGCGCCGTTCGCCGATCTCATAAAGCTGGTCGAGCATGGCGTCGCTCTCCGGCTCGCTCATGCCCTCGATGCGGGTCGTCATCAGCCGGTCGACGAACAGCGTTTTCCGTCCGGTTTCCGGATGGGTAATGAAGACCGGATGGTAAAAGTGCGGGATGCCGCTGATGTCGCCCGACGAACTTGCCTGCTTGGCGCGATTGTATTCGTGGATGTGCAGCGCCTTTTTGCCTCTGAGTTTTTCCTTCAGCGCCGGCGGCACCGCCTCGTAGGCCTTGTACATGTTGGAGAACATGGTGTTGCCGCCGCGCGAGGGCAGTTCGAGCGCGTAGAGGAACGTGTATTTGTACGGCCGCGCCGAGTAGCCGGAATCGATGTGGAACCAGAATTCGCCGTCGCCGAAGGCGCCGATCGGCTGGCCGTCGACCTTGATGTTGGTGACGAGCAGGACCTTCTCATGATCCTGCTGGACGCCCTCGGCGCGGGCGCGCAACGGCTCGGGCGCCTTCTTGCGGCTGCCGAGATCGCCGAAATAGGAGGCAAAGCGCAGCTGATCGTCCTGCGACACCTGCCGGCCGCGAAACACCAGCACGAGGTGCCTGTTCCAGGCCTCCCTGATCGCCTGGACCTCGTAGGCGGTGAGCGGCTTCGACAGATCGACGCCTTTGATCTCGGCGCCGCAGGCCGGGCCGCCAATGGCGTGACCTCGATGTCGATGGTGTCCTGCATGGCGTTTCCTTCCGGCCCGTTTGCGCCAACGTTAGCCCGGAAGGGGAATAGCCCTCAAGGAACGCGCCGATTGGCGGCACAGCGCGGCCCCGTCGGGATTGCAAGGTCGCGGCTCGTGCAAGCCCGGCCGATCGGAAGGCAATATCAGCGCAGGAGCAATAAGCGCCAACGCACACGGCCCGATAAAGTTTCCATTCGCGATCTCGGCAAGATCGCGCGGCGGATCACCGGCAATTCCGGCATCTGTTTAAATCGCCTTAGCCCGCCAATTCTTTTGGACGCACGGGCACAAAGTTTCAGTTCGCGCGTTAGGGTGGCGTGTCAACAACCAAAACGGAGTCAACTCCAATGAAACGCCTTCCCCTTCTTGCCCTGGGCGCCGGTCTGCTCGTTGCGACCGGCACCGCGATGGCCGCCACCGAACTGATGACCAGTATTCCGTCAAACAGCGTCACGGTAACCGACTGGTACAAGCAGAACGTCTACGATCCGCACAACACCAAGATCGGCGAGATCATGGACGTGCTGGTGTCCCGCGACGGCAAGGTCAACTCCGTGATCGTCGGCGTCGGCGGCTTTCTCGGCGCAGGCGAAAAGGATGTCGCCGTCGACTTCAGCGCCATCAAGCGGACCACGAAGAACAATTCGGTCTATCTGACAATGAACACGACCAAGGACGCGCTGAAGTCCGCGCCCGGATTCAAATACGATAAGCAGACGACGACCTGGGTGCCGGACACCTCAAAGCGTAACAACGCGTCGCAATAGCAGCGGCGCCTCGTCGCCGGTATCCTCGCGTCACGGCAAGCCCGGCGGCTATCTGCCGCTGGGCTTCCTATTGCGGGCCAGACCTGTGCTTCAGCTCTTCTCTTTCCTCCGTCCGCTTCGCGTGTGGCGGCATGGTATTTGCGCCGGATATCCGCAAACTCGACGCGCGGCTTCGGCATCTTCAATCCCATCTCGTCCATCGTATCGGCGACGATCCGCGAAATCGCCAGATTGCGAAACCATTTGTGATTCGACGGAATGATGTACCACGGCGCGTGCTTGGTGCTGGTGCGCTCGATCGCTTCCTCATAGGCCTCGGCGTATTTCGGCCATAGCTCGCGCTCGGAATAATCGCTGTCGCTGATCTTCCATTGCCGCGCCGGATCGTCGAGCCGCTGCTTGAAACGCTCAAGCTGCTCGTCGGGACTGATATGCAGATAGAATTTCAGGATGCACGTGCCGTTTTCGCTCAGCATTTTTTCGAAGCCGTTGATCAGATCGTAACGCTTCGACCAGACCGAGCGCGGCACCAGCTTGTGCACGCGCACCGCCAGGACATCCTCGTAGTGCGACCGGTTGAAGATCACCACTTCGCCCTTGCCCGGCGAGCTTCGATGCACGCGCCAGAGAAAGTCATGCGCCAGCTCGGTCTTGTTGGGCTGCTTGAAGGGCGCCACGAACGTACCTTGCGGATTCATGCCGGTGAACAGGTGACGGATCACGCCATCCTTGCCGGCCGCGTCGAGCCCCTGCAACACGATCAGCAGCGAACGTGAGGCGTCCGCATAGAGCAGGTATTGCAGCCGGTCCATGCGCGCCACATCCTTGGCGATTTCCTCGACCGCGGTTTCGTGCGACATGTTCTTGCCGGAATAGGCCGGGTCGATCTTGCGGGAGACGCAACTTCGCGCCCGGCGCAACGATGAATTTCTTGCGGTAGTTCATGTTCGGTCTCCCGATCCGGAGTTCACAGTCCTGCATCCCAAGCCCGGCCGGCAGGCTGCCGAATCCAGCCGATCAAGCCGATACCGTTGGTTCGCACCTGTGCCGGATCGCGGTCAAGCCGCGGCTGGCAGAACCGCCATCCGGCTGATAAAGCCTTGGCGGCGACAGCAAAGCAGCGCCATAGCGGCACCGGCGGTCATGGACCAAACGTTCAATTTCATCGCCCTTCAAATCTCGGTCTGGCTGCTGCCGATCCTGATCGCCGTCACTTTTCACGAGGCGGCGCATGGCTTCGTCGCGCATCTGCTCGGCGACGACACCGCCTGGCGCCTGGGCCGCGTGAGCTTCAACCCGTTCAAGCACATTGATCCGTTCGGCACCATCGTGCTGCCGGTGCTGCTGTTATTGGCGCGCTCGCCGTTCCTGTTCGGCTATGCCAAGCCGGTGCCGGTGAATTTCCGCGCGCTGCGCTATCCACGCCGCGACACGATACTGGTGGCCGCCGCGGGGCCGGCGATCAATCTCGTGCTGGCGACGCTGTCGGCGGCGGCTTTTCACTTGATAGATTATGCGCCGGACGTGGTCGGCCGGTTCATTGCCGACAACTTGAAGAATTCCCTCATTCTCAATGTCGTGCTCGCCGTCTTCAATCTCATTCCCGTTCCGCCGCTCGATGGCGGCCGGATTCTCGCTGGCCTGCTGCCCGGGGTCTTGGCCAGACCCTTTTCCCGGATTGAGCCATACGGCCTGGCGCTGCTGATCGGATTACTCATTGTGCTGCCGCTTCTCGGCGCACAGTTCGGGCTGAACCTCGATGTCATTTCGCAGGTCGTCACCCGGTCGGCGCGCGCGATCATCGCCGTGATTCTGCAGCTCACGGCAAACGGCTGACGATAAGAGATTCAAGCGTTATGACGCCGCAGCGCGGAGCGGCACCGCCGCAGCACGCTCGACCTTGAAGATTTCGTCGAGGCACCAGCGCGCGACTTCACTGCCGGATGCGAACCAGACGCCGCCCGCCGCTTTCATATGCTGGATTATGCTGCGCAGCGTTTTCGCGCGTCCAGGCCGGCTGGAGATATAGGGATGGAACTGGAATGGACAGTAGGCCGGCGCGAGTTTCGAACTCGTCGTGGAATTCGTCGAACATGCCCTTCCAGATGAGCAGCGTGTCGTGCGGATTGCCGGCATCGTTGTTGCGGTGCTGATAGGTCCGGCCGTCGCCGAACGGCTGCCGCGGCAACTCGACCAGCGTGCGGCCGTTGGATTGCCAGAGAAACGGCAGGTCGTGCGAGAACGAATTGCTGTTCCAGAGGAAGCCATGCTCCATGAGCAGTTCCAGGCTATTGGGGCTCTGTGTGCACGATCGCCAACCGAACGGCCGATGCCCGGTTCGGCCGCGGATCATATCGACGGTCTTTCGCATCACCTCCCATTCCTGATCGCGGCTGAGGTTGCGCGCGACTTCGTGATGATAGCCGTGCCCGGCAATTTCATGACCGTTCGCGACGATCGCCTTGACCGCATCGGGGAAACGCTCGGCGATCGCGCCGCACGTCATGAAGGTCGCCTTGACCTTCTCTTCGTCGAGAATACGCAAGATGCGCCAGATGCCGGTGTGCGGTCCGTATTCGCACTGGGTGTATTCCTCGTGATCGCGCGTGCCATCGGCCAGCGGCCGTACATCCTCGCCACCCTGAAAATCGAAGGTCAGCGTCACCGCGACGCGCGCATTGTCGGGCCAGCGGAAGCGGTCTTGGTGATGACGGTCCGTCAGCATGATTCTTTGATCTCCATGAGGCGTCGAGGAAGATTTAAACGAGGCGGCGGTCTCCGTCCACGATAGAATTCAGGACCGCAACCGCGCGCAACAGGCGTTTCATGGCGCGCAGCGCAGATGCCCCTTCCAGTCGCAATAACCATAGCCGGGATGGCAACAGCCGAACGATTCCGGCGAGCAGAAATAGAATTGATAACCGGGCCCGCAATGATTGGCGCAATACGGGCGGCCGTGAATGCGGTCGTAGCGGCAATGATTGCGGAAGCGCGGCGGCAGTGACCAAGGCGGCTGCCAATCGACCGCGACCAACGGCATGGCGGCCGAATCATTCCAGGCGGCCTTCAGCGGAGACGCCGGGGCCGCCACGGGCAAGAGCGCGAGCGCAAAAGCGGCGGCTGCGGCAGACCGGATGACCGGACGATGCCGGCCAACAGGGCGCGTCGCCACTGCTGCGAGGTGTACGCGAATCGATTGCAATTGCCGCATCATGGGCCCTCAATGCGCCACCATATTCGATCCCGGCGGTGCCTGTCACTTGCAGCTGGCTGGCAACCAGGGCTTGCCCGCAACGGCGTATGGCCTAAAACGGGCGGACCCAGACCGACGCGGGCCCAATGGATATTCTGCAAGAGACCGATTTCGACTTTCTCGGCCCGAAGAGGACCGGCAAAGTCCGCGATATGTATGAGCGCAACGGCAAGCTCGTGCTGATCACCACCGATCGGCACTCGTCGTTCGACCGCATCATCGCCCACATCCCCTGGAAGGGACAGGTGCTCAATCAGGTGAGCGCGTGGTGGTTCGAAAAGACGAAGGACATCGTGCCGAACCACGTACTCGCGGTTCCCGATCCGAATGTCACCGTCGCGCGGAAATGCAGGATGGTGCCGGTGGAAGCCGTGGTGCGCGGTTATCTCACCGGCGTCACCGATACGGCGGCGTGGACACGGTACTCGGCGGGCTCGCGCGATTTCGGCGGCACGATCCTGGCCGACGGCATGCGCAAGAACCAGCAATTGCCACAGCCGATCTTCGATCCCACCACCAAGGAAGCCGCGCACGACCGCACGCTCTCGCCTGAGCAAATGATTGCCGAAGGCTTCATCACGCGGGATCTGCTCGACGGCGTCAGAAACACGGCACTCAAGCTGTTCGCGCGCGGCCAGGAGCTGGCGGCACGCAACGGCCTTATCCTGGTCGACACCAAATACGAATTCGGCACCGACGAGAATGGTACGCTTGTTCTGATCGACGAAATTCACACGCCGGATTCTTCGCGCTACTGGCAGCAAAACTCTACGGGGCGCGCTTTGCCGCCGGCGAAGAGCCGCAATATTTCGACAAGGAATTCTTGCGGCTGTGGTTCCGCGACCATTGCGATCCGTACCGCGACGCCACATTGCCGCCGGCGCCTGCCGGAACTGGTCCAGGAGCTGTCACGCCGCTATATCGCCATGTACGAGCAGATCACCGGAACGAAATTCCAATACGGCGAGACGCCGATTTTGCAGCGGATCGAGAAAAATCTGAAATCATTTACGTTCTGAAACGACAAATCGCTGTAGCGTTACCGCCAAGACGCTGTTCTGGCCCCGCCGTTCGCGAGCCCTTTCCACAGGTTTTCCCGACTGCGCGTGGAAATTATGCGTCGATCCGTTCCGGGCGTCTTGATATCGAGCACAGCCTCAAAAGCCCGCCGGAGGCGAACATGGTCTATTGCCCGGATAAAGACGCGCAATACGGCCATCGCCTCTGCGCAATCCTCGGCGACGATGGCATCGCACACCGTGATGCTCGTTCTCGCAAAGAACGTGAATCGCGAATCGCGGCCATCCATGTGGCCGGCCATAGCCAAAACAGTCGCGCGATCCACCTCGTCCAAAGTGATGGCGAAACGCAAAATGGAAAGCAGCCATTCCTCTATTGCGCGCGAGGCCTCACGCTGAACGGTCTGCTCTGATTGGGGCATGGTCACCCTCGCAGGTAACGTAGAAATACCACGTTACAGTGCCGCGGCCAAAGGATTCGGTAGCATAAGCACCCGCTCGATCATAAAGTCCGAATATTTCTTCCAGAGCGTTTGCAGCGCCGCCAAGATTTCGCATCGGGTTTCTTCGGTAACGCAGGCGAGCGGCAAGCGCACCCGGGGCGACATCAGACCGCAGAAACTCAATGCGTATTTGAGCGGCGCCGGGTTCGTTTCACGGGCGAGAGCGGCACTCAATTGCGCGAGCGGTATCATAGTCCGGCGGGCGCCCCCTGCTATCTCGTCCAATCATGAAAACTGGCGGATGCAGGCACGAGGGAGGTTCAGAGGGCTTGTCCGATTGTTTCATGGAAGTGCTTCCCATTACGTCGGTTATTGAGTTCGGCGCGAACGATGATCGAAAGACCGCTATTGATCTCCCAACCGCTTTTCCTCGATAGCATCAGCGGGTCGACTGGGCTTTCCAGCGAACGCGTGCGCGACGTCAGCGACAAGCTTCCACCATTCCTCGACCGCCATGGCGAAGAAGCTTCCCGAGCGCGGTGCGACCCCAAAGAAGTAGGCGCCCGCCGTGTCCCGCACTTGTCGCGGCTTGTTCACGGTCGATTGGTAGGATGGGAGCGGCGGCCGAGCGTGGCGTCCGGCCGGTTTCCCCCGGAAACTGCAATCGGCGAGGCTTGAGTTATCAGCCGATGGCACCGCTTGATGTCTGCTCTGGATTGACGGAGCACCGGCGCGGGGACGGATCGCTGACTGCGCTGAGCCATGAAGCGATCAAGCGCCTGTGCAATTCTTTGCCAAAACGGCCGCGGCTGCGTCCCAATCTCCGCGTTGCGGCCGGTGTTGCTAGGAATGACGCCCATGGGGGTCCTCCTGTCTTCGTTGCGTTGCGCTGAATGTGCGCGCAAGGCCATATGAATTCGAGACGGGAGCGCCCACATTTTCATAAAGGCGGCATAAGCGCGCGATCTTTATAGGATTTTATACGATTACGTTCGCCACCCTCTCGAATTCCTACACGAATAATGACACTTACCCGGCGACAGGCGGCACTTTTGCGCGCCTTGACCTAGGTCAAGGGCCGGTGGCGCCTATAGGTATTTATTACGAGCTGCCGCATCGTTTGCCCGGAGCATTCCCATGTTGGACGTCGTCATGCTGGCGATTGCTTTTGCCTTCTTCGCCGTATCGATCGCCTACGTCTACGCCTGCGATCAGCTGTGAGGAGGCGCACATGATCTTCGACTATTCGCTCGCCGGTCTCGTGACTGCGGGACTGCTCATCTACTTGATCTACGCGCTGCTCAAGCCCGAGCTATTCTGAAGGATAAACGACCATGACCGCCATTGGTTGGGGGCAGATTCTGCTCTACTGCGCGATCATCATCGCGATCACGCCGCTGCTCGGCGCCTACATGACGCGCGTATTCAACGGCGAGCGAACGTGGCTGTCGCCCATCCTCCGGCCCGTCGAGGCCGGTATTTACAAGATCAGCGGCGTCGACGAGCGCCAGGAACAGCATGCGGTGACCTACACAGTCGCTATGCTGCTGTTCCACGTCGGCGGATTTCTTATTCTTTACGTCCTGATGCGCGTGCAGCAGTGGCTGCCGTTCAACCCGGCGGATCAGAGCGCGGTCGCCCCCGATCTGTCGTTCAATACGGCCATCAGCTTCATCACCAACACCAACTGGCAGAATTACGGTGGCGAAAGCACCTTGTCCTATCTCGTGCAGATGCTCGGGCTGACCCACCAGAACTACCTTTCGGCGGCGACCGGCATCGTCCTGGCCATCGCACTTGTCCGCGGCTTCGCCCGCCACTCGGTGCGCACCGTTGGCAATTTCTGGGTCGATATCACGCGCTGCACGCTCTACGTACTCATCCCAATTTGCGTGCCTTATGCGCTGTTCCTGGTCTGGCAAGGCATGCCACAGACGCTCGGCCCCTACGTTGACGCGACCACCGTTGAAGGCGTGAAGCAAACCATCGCGCTTGGCCCGGTCGCCTCGCAAATTGCAATCAAGATGCTCGGTACCAACGGCGGCGGCTTTTTCAACGCCAACGCCGCGCATCCATTCGAGAACCCGACTGCGCTGTCAAACTTCGTGCAGATCATCTCGATCTTCGCGCTTGGGGCGTCATTGACCAACGTCTTCGGCCGCATGGTCGGTAACCAAAAGCAGGGCTGGGCCATTCTTGCAGTGATGGGCGTGCTGTTCATCGCCGCCGTCACCGTCTGTTATGCCGCGGAAGCACACGGCAATGACGCCCTCAACGCGCTCGGCCTGACCGGCGGCAACATGGAGGGCAAAGAGGTCCGCTTCGGCATCGTCGCCTCCTCGCTGTTCGCAGTCATTACGACCGCCGCTTCCTGCGGTGCGGTCAATGCCATGCACGATTCGTTCACCGCGATCGGCGGCATGATTCCGCTGATCAACATCCAACTCGGCGAGGTCATTGTCGGCGGCGTCGGCGCCGGCCTGTACGGCATGCTGCTGTTCGTCATCATCTCGATCTTCATCGCCGGCCTGATGGTCGGCCGTACGCCCGAATATGTCGGCAAGAAGATCGAGGCGAAGGAAGTCAAGATGGCGATGCTTGCCATCCTGGTTCTGCCGCTGATGTATCTCGGCTGGACCGCGGTCGCCATGATGGTGCCGTCTGCGGTCGCCTCGATGAACAATCCGGGCCCGCACGGCTTCACCGAGGTACTCTACGCTTACACCTCGCAGGACGGCAACAACGGGTCCGCCTTCGCCGGGCTCAATGGCAACACGCTGTTCTACAATCTGACCGGCGCGGTCGCGATGTTCGTCGGCCGTTTCCTGATGATCGTTCCGGCCATGGCGATCGCCGGCTCGCTCGCCGCCAAGAAGTCGATCCCGCCGTCCTCGGGCACCTTCCCGACCACTGGCGGACTGTTCGTCGGCCTTGTCGTCGGCGTGATCGTGATCGTCGGCGGCCTCACCTTCTTCCCGGCGCTGGCGCTCGGCCCGATCGTCGAGCAACTGGCGCAGAACGCCGGCACCCTGTTCGCTTCCAATTAGGCTCTCGGAGTCAATTCGATGGAAACCTCACAATTGCGCAAACGGATGCCGGTATCGGCACTGTTCGATCCGAAGATCGTCGTGCCGGCTATCGGCTCCGCGTTCGTCAAGCTCGATCCGCGCACGCTGATCAAAAATCCGGTCATGTTCGTGCTGGAGATCGTGACGATTCTCACGACCGTGATCCTGGTCCGTGACCTGATCACCGGCGGCGGCCATATCAAATTTGAGTTCCAGATCATTGTCTGGCTGTGGTTCACCGTTCTGTTCGCCAATTTCGCCGAGGCCGTCGCCGAAGGGCGCGGCAAGGCGCAGGCCGACACCTTGCGGCGACAGCGCAGCGAGACGCAGGCCAAGCTGATGACCGGCGCCGGCGACCAGCAGAGCTATCGCCTGGTGCCGAGCACCAACCTGAAGGTCGGCGACCTCGTCCTCGTCGAACCCGGCGACATGATTCCGTCGGACGGCGAAGTCGTCGAAGGCATGGCTTCGGTCAACGAAGCGGCGATCACCGGCGAATCCGCGCCGGTCATTCGCGAATCCGGCGGCGATCGCTCCGCCGTTACTGGCGGGACGCAGGTACTGTCCGACTGGATCCGCGTACGCATCACCGCTGCGCCCGGTTCGACCTTTCTCGATCGCATGATCCGGCTGGTCGAAGGCGCCGAACGGCAGAAAACGCCGAACGAAATCGCGCTCAATATTCTGCTGATCGGCCTGACCATCATCTTCGTGTTCGCAACCGCGACGATTCCGAGCTACGTGCACTATGCCGGCAGCACGATTTCGGTCGTGATCCTGGTGGCGCTGTTCGTCACCTTGATCCCGACTACGATCGGCGCGCTGCTGTCGGCGATCGGCATTGCCGGCATGGATCGCCTCGTGCGGTTCAACGTGCTGGCAATGTCCGGCCGCGCCGTCGAAGCCGCTGGCGACGTCGATACGCTCCTGCTCGACAAGACCGGCACCATCACGCTCGGCAACCGCCAAGCCACCGAGTTCAAGCCTGTGCGCGGTGTCACGGAGCAGGAGCTGGCGGACGCGGCGCAGCTTGCGTCGCTCGCCGACGAGACGCCGGAGGGACGCTCGATCGTCGTGCTCGCCAAAGAGAAGTACGGCATCCGCGGCCGCGAGCTCGCGGAGATGAAGGCGAACTTCATTCCGTTTTCTGCGCAAACCCGCATGAGCGGCGTCGAGGTCGGCAACTCGTGGGTCCGCAAGGGCGCGGTAGATGCGATCCTTAATTTCCTCAACGGCACGCCGACTGCCGCGGGCGCGAGCAACGTAGCGGTCGCATTGCGGCCGAACGTGAACGCCGAGACCGTGCGCGAGCTCAACACCATCGCCGATGCCATCGCCAAGTCGGGGGGCACACCGCTTGCCGTCGCCAAAGACGGCCGCGTGCTTGGCGTCGTCCATCTCAAGGACATCGTCAAGGGCGGCATCCGCGAGCGCTTCGCCGAGCTGCGCCGCATGGGTATCCGCACCATCATGATCACCGGCGACAACCCGATGACTGCGGCCGCAATCGCGGCGGAGGCAGGCGTCGACGATTTCCTCGCCCAGGCGACCCCCGAGGAAAAGCTGCGCCTCATTCGCGACGAGCAATCCAAGGGCAAGCTCGTCGCCATGTGCGGCGACGGCACCAACGATGCACCGGCGCTGGCGCAAGCCGATGTCGGCGTCGCCATGAACACCGGCACGCAGGCGGCGCGCGAGGCCGGCAACATGGTCGACCTCGACTCCAACCCGACCAAGCTCATCGAGATCGTCGAAATCGGCAAGCAGCTGCTGATGACTCGCGGCGCGCTGACGACGTTCTCGATCGCCAACGATGTGGCGAAATATTTCGCCATCATCCCGGCGATGTTCGTCGCCTTCTATCCGCAGCTGCAGGCGCTCAACATCATGCGGCTTTCGACGCCGGAGAGCGCGATTCTTTCGGCGATCATCTTCAATGCGCTGATCATCATCGCGCTGATCCCGCTGTCGCTCAAAGGTGTGCGCTATCGTCCGATCGGCGCCGGTCCACTGCTGCTGCGCAACATTTGGATCTATGGCGGCGGCGGCGTGATCATTCCGTTCATCGGTATCAAGGCGATCGACGTCATCGTTACCGCCTTGCATCTGGCTTAAGGAGAACAACGTCATGTTGCGCGAAATCCGTCCGGCGATCGTCGTCCTGGTCGCGCTCACAATCATCACCGGGCTTGTCTATCCGCTGGCTATGACCGGCATCGCCCAGGTGATCTTCCCGCATCAGGCCAACGGCAGCATGATCGAACGCGACGGCAAAGTTATCGGGTCCGAGCTGATCGGCCAGAGCTTTACCAGCGAAAAGTATTTCCACGGCCGGCCCTCGGCCACGACTGCGCCCGATCCCAAGGACCCGAGCAAGACGATTGCAGCCCCCTACAATGCGGCCAACTCGGGCGGATCGAATCTTGGACCGTCCAACAAGGCGCTGGTCGACCGCGTCAAAGGCGATATCGCAACCTTGCAAAAGCAAAATCCCGGTACGCCAGTGCCGATCGACCTGGTGACCACGTCGGCCAGCGGGTTAGACCCCGACATTTCGCCCGAGGCGGCGTATTTCCAGGTGCCCCGCGTTGCCAAGGCGCGCAATCTGCCGGAGGATCGCCTTCGCCAGCTCATTGAGGACAATACCGAAGGACGCTGGCTCGGCCTGCTTGGCGAGCCGCGTGTCAACGTGCTGCAGCTCAATCTGGCGCTCGACAAACTGGCCGCCAAATAGAGCTTGCAGCCGGGAGGCTCTCAGTCAGCAGGCAGGTCCGGGTAGACTGGCAGACACCCCGCCGGCTTGATATCTTATCGCGAAATGGCCGATCAGCGGCGCGATTCCGAACACCGACCCTCCCCCGAGGCCTTGCTCGAAGCGGCACGCCGCGAGGAGCGGCGCGTCGGCAAGCTGCGAATCTTTGTCGGCGCTGCGCCCGGCGTCGGCAAGACCTATGAGATGCTCACGCAGGCGCAGGCGCGGCAGAAGGATGGCTACGACATCGTCGTCGGAGTTGTCGAAACGCACGGGCGTAGAGAGACCGAAGCGCTGCTGGCAGGGCTCGAAGTCGTACCGCGCCGGCGCATCCTCTACAAAGGGCAGTGGCTTGAGGAAATGGACCTCGACGCCATCATCGCCCGCCGTCCGCAAATCGTTCTGGTCGACGAACTCGCCCACACCAACGTCGAAGGCAGTCGCCACCCAAAGCGCTACCTCGATGTCGAAGAGCTGATGAGCTACGGCATCGACGTCTATTCCACCGTCAATATCCAGCACATCGAAAGCCTGAACGACGTCGTCGCCCAGATCACGCACGTGCGCGTGCGCGAAACCGTGCCCGATGCCGTGTTCGATCGCGCCGATGCGGTCGAGCTGGTGGACCTGACGCCCGACGACCTCATACAGCGGCTCAAGGAAGGCAAGGTCTACGTTCCGCGGCAAGCCGAGCGCGCGCTTGAACATTTCTTCTCGCCCGCCAATCTCACAGCGCTGCGCGAACTCGCCCTGCGCCGCACCGCGGAGCGGGTCGACGAGGAACTGCTCAACGAAATGCAGGCGCACGCCATCCAAGGCCCGTGGCCTGCCGGCGAACGCATCCTGGTGTGCATCAGCGAGGATCCCCGCTGCGCCAGCCTGGTCCGCTATGCCAAGCGGCTGGCCGACCGCCTGCACGGACCGTGGACCGCACTCTACGTCGAGGGCCGCCGCAGCCTGCAGCTTTCCGAGGAAGAGCGCGATCGCGTCGCCGATACGCTGCGGCTTGCCGAGGCGCTCGGCGGCGAGGCCATCACGCTTCCTGGCAGCAATCACCACATCGCCGAGGACGTCATCGCCTATTCGCAGGCCAACAACGTCACGCAGATCGTCATCGGCAAATCGGCGCGAACGCGCTGGTTCGAAATCCTCCACGGCTCGGTGGTGCACGAGCTCGTGCGCCGGTCCGGCAACATCAGCGTTCACGTCATCGCCGGCGACACCGCGGGCGGCCAAGCCATTCCTAAAAAAACCGTCCGTACCGCCGAACGCAATGAAATATTCGATCTGCGGGCGTATCTCGCCGCTTTGCTGGCGGTCGTCGTGGCGCTGGTGCTCGGCGGGCTGATCTGGCGCTGGGTCGGGCGTGTCAACATCGACCTCGTTTTTCTGACCGCGGTTGTCGCCGTGGCCGTTCGGTTCGGCTTGTGGCCTTCTCTCTTCACCAGTATCGCATCGGCCATTTGTTACAACGCCTTTTTCGTAGCGCCTTATTTCAGGTTCACGCTCGCCGACCCGACCAATTTCACGGCGTTCGGGTTTTTCACGCTGGTCGCCTTGTTGGTTTCGAACGTCGCGGCGCGCGGCCGTACCCAGGCGGTGGCGGCCATGGAGCGGGCACGCACGACCGAGTCGCTCTATGCCTTCAGCCGCAAGCTTGCCGGCACCGCAACGCTCGACGACGTGCTGTGGGCGACGGCCTATCAGACCGCACTGATGCTCAAGGTACGCGTGGTTCTGCTGTTGCCCGAGCAGGGCACGATCGCGGTGAAAGCCGGCTATCCCCCGGAGGACATCCTCGACAGCGCCGACCTGGCCGCCGCGCGATGGGCCTGGGAGAACGACCGCACCGCCGGCCGGGGTTCCGATACGCTGCCGGGAGCCAAGCGCCTGTTTCTGCCGATGCATACGGGGCGCGGCGCCATCGGCGTCATGGGCATCGATAGCGACAAGCCGGGACCGCTGCTCACCCCCGATCAGCGGCGCCTGCTCGACGCGCTGCGGGATCAAGGCGCACTTGCCATCGAGCGCGTCAGGCTGGTCGAAGACATGGATCGCGTCGAGCGGGTCGCCGAAACCGAGCGACTGCGGTCCGCTCTCCTCACGTCGATCTCCCACGACCTCAAGACGCCGCTTGCCGCGGTGCTCGGAGCGGCGGGAACGCTGCGTGACCTCGATCAGAAACTCAATGACGCCGAGAAGGCCGATCTTCTGGGCACAATCATCGATGAATCCGAACGGCTGAACCGCTTCATCGCCAATCTGCTCGACATGACCAAGCTCGAGTCCGGCGCCGTCTCACCCAACATCGCGCTGCATGATCTCAGCGAGATCGTCGGCAGCGCACTGCGCCGTGCGAGCCGCATACTTTCCCATCACAGCGTCGAACTGGACCTCGCCGCTGACTTGCCGATGCTCGAACTTGACGCCGTACTGTTCGAACAAGTGCTGTTCAATCTGCTCGACAACGCCGCGAAATACGCGCCGCACAATACGACCATCCGCATTCAGGCTTGGCGCGGCGCAGGTACCGTCTCCCTGCGGGTCATCGACGAAGGCAGCGGCATTCCAGCCGGCGACCTGGAGCATATCTTTGACAAATTCTACCGCGCGCAAAAGACCGATCAGGTGCGCGCCGGCACCGGCCTGGGACTGGCGATTTCGCGCGGGTTCGTCGAAGCCCTGCACGGCACCATCGTTGCAGCCAACCGCTCCGACCGCTCCGGCGCGATGTTTACCATCAGCCTGCCGATCCCGCGGCAGCGCCAGCCGTTGGGCGCCGCCGCATGAGCGCGGCTCCGCTCCGCGTGCTCGTCGTCGACGACGAACCGCCGATCCGCAAGCTTTTGCGAATGGGGCTTTCGGCGCACGGCTATCAAATTCTCGAAGCGCCGAACGGCAAGACCGCCATCGACATGCTGGGCGAGAAGCCGGATCTGATCATTCTCGATCTCGGCCTGCCCGATACCCAGGGCCACGATCTGCTGCGCACGATTCGCGCCAAGAGTGAAAACGTTCCAATCGTCGTGCTGTCGAGCCGCGGCGACGAGGCCGGCAAGGTTCAGGCGCTGGATTATGGCGCGGACGATTACGTGACCAAGCCGTTCGGCATGGACGAACTGCTGGCGCGCATGCGCGCAGCGCTGCGGCACCAGTTGCAAACGCACGGCGAGCGGCCGATCTTCCGCGTCGGCGAATTGTCCGTCGATCTGGTCCGCCGCATCGTCAAGATCGGCGACAAGGAAATCAAGCTGTCACCGAAGGAATACGATCTGTTGCGCGTTCTTGTGCAGCACGCCGGCAAGGTGCTGACCCATAAATTTCTGCTCGGCGAGTTGTGGGACAATTTGACCGATGCTCAGTATCTCCGCGTTTATGTACGACAATTGCGACAGAAGATCGAAGCCGATCCCGAACGGCCGCAATACATTCTCACCGAAACCGGAATTGGCTACCGGTTGCGCGCCCCCGATTAGGCGCGCGCGACCCTCCCACCTCTTGATGCCTCATCCAGAGCGCGCCCTTCACCGAGAGCCGCCATGAAGATTTCAGAATTCCTTGCCGCAAGCGATGTGATGACCAACGTCGCCGCCGCCGACAAGCAAAAGCTGCTGCAGGTGCTCGCGCGCAAAGCGGGGGCGATCATCGATGTTCTCCCCGATCATCTGTTAGCCGAACTGCGCAAACGCGAGGAACTCGGCTCGACCGGTGTGGGCGGTGGCGTAGCCTTGCCGCATGCACGTTTCCATCAGGTCAGCAGGCCGATTGGCATGCTGTTGCGACTGCGCAAGCCGATCGAGTTCGAGGCCGTCGACGGCGCGCCGGTCGACATCGTCTTTCTGCTCCTGCTGCCGCAATCTCCGGCCGGCGAGCAGCTTGGCGCTTTGGCCGCGATCGCGCGCGTACTCAGAAGGCCCGACGTCACTGCCGCGCTGCGAGAGTCGCATGACAGCGCCGAAATGTACCGCGCGCTCGCAGCCGCCGGGTAGGTGACGAAAAGGTTTTGGGCGGGGTGCAATCCTGAAACGGAGCAAAAGATGACCGACGAACTCATTCTCTACACCAACCCCCAATCGCGCGGACGCATCGCCCGCTGGATGCTTGAGGAAATCGGCCAGCCGTACCGTGTCGATGTGCTCGATTACGCCACCACGATGAAGGCGCCCGCCTATCTCGCCATCAACCCAATGGGTAAGGTCCCGGCGCTGCGGCATGGCGCCGCCGTCGTGACGGAAACACCCGCGATCTGCGCCTACTTGGCGGATGCCTTTCCACAAGCCGGCCTCGCCCCGCCGCCCGGCGACCGCATGCGCGCTCCATACTATCGGTGGCTGTTCTTCGCCGCGGGGCCCGCGGAAGCGGCAGCCAGCAACAAGGCCATGGGCTTTGTGGTGCCGCCGGAGCGGGAACGGATGATGGGCTACGGGCGCATCGAGCTCGTGATGGATACGCTCGAAGCGGCCGTGTCGCAGTCGGACTATCTTGCCGGTAGCACCTTTACGGCGGCAGATCTTTACGTCGGCTCCCACCTCGGTTTCGGCATGATGTTCGGCATGATCGAAAAGCGCCCGGCGTTCGAACGATATTGGCAAAAGCTCAGCGCACGTCCGGCCTGCCTTCGAGCCAAGGAACTCGACGATGCGCTGGTGGCAAATCAGACATTGGCACGCCAGTAATCCACGACAAACTCAGTGCATTCCTTGTAACCCAAACCCACTGTCGCTAAGCTTCGCTGCGGTGGATTGGGGCTCGCGGCGTGGTGAGTAGAGTTCTGGCTCCAAAGTTGCGGAAAGCGGCGCTGGGAGCGTGGGTTCTAAACACGATCGCGGCGAGCGCCGCATTGTGCGCCACGGTCGGCATCGCCGCACCGCGCATGGCTGTTGCGGAAACGATCGAAACTGCGCTCGCCAAGGCTTACCAGAATAATCCGCAGCTGAACGCACAACGCGCCATCGTGCGGCAGTCCGACGAGGGCGTGCCGCAGGCGCTTTCCGGCTATCGTCCCACGATCACCGCCAACGCTTCGATCGGGCGCGAGTACACCGATACCAAGCAGCAGATACCGCCGCTGCCCAATCTGCCGAGCGGCGTATCGTTCGAAGCCAAAGGCTTGTCGACGCCTCGCTCGATCGGTTTGAACGGCACCCAGACATTTTTTAATGGCAACCGCACCGCCAACAGTGTTCGCAAGGCGGAAAGTCAGGTCTCGGCCGCGCGCGAAACGCTGCGCATGATGGAACAATCCGTGCTTCTGGCGGCGGCGACCGTCTACATGGACATGTCGCGCGACAACGCCAATCTGCAGGTGCAGCAGAACAACGTGCGCGTTCTCGAGCGAACGCTGCAGGACACGCGCAACCGATTCAATGCCGGCCAAGTGACGGCGACCGACGTCGCCCAGGCGGAAGCGCAACTCGCAGCCGGACAGGCAACCTTGCACGCCGCAGAATCGACGCTGATGACAACGCGGGCCAATTATCGGCGCATCATCGGCACCGAACCGGCCGCTCTCAGCCCGGCGAGCCCCGTTGATCGATTTGCGCCATCGAACTTGAATGCGGCCGTCGCCCTGGGCATCGAGCAAAATCCGTCGGTGACCGCGGCGCTTTACGGCGTCGACGTCGCTCAGCTTCAGGTGAAAATCGCCGAAGGCGCGCTGTGGCCGACGCTGACCGGTCAGTACAGCATCCAAAACCAGTACCAGCCGGCATTACTGACGCCGCACCTGTTTACCAATACGGTCGCGCTGAATCTTTCCGTCCCGCTCTATCAAGGCGGAGCGGAATACTCGTCGATCCGCCTCGACAAGGAGGCGCTCGATCAGGAGCGCCTGAATGTCGACCAGGTGCGCGATCAGACGCGCGCCGACGTCGTGCGGGCCTGGGGGCAGCTGCAAGCCGCCAAAGCGCAGGTTGAAGCCGCGACGCGCGAGAACGACGCCGCCGCGCGGGCGCTGACGGGCGTGCGCAACGAGGCCATGGCCGGGCAGCGCACCACGCAGGATGTGCTCAACGCCGAGCAGGTCCTGGTCAACGCCCGGCAAAGCTTGATCGTGGCGCAGCACGACCGCGTCGTCGCGTCGTACAGTCTGCTATCGGCAGTCGGCCGGCTGTCGGCAAGCGAACTGCATCTGCCGGTCACGATCTACGATCCGCAAGTTCACTATCATCAGGTGCGCGACAGCTGGTTCGGCCTGCGCACGCCGAGCGGCCAATAGGCCGCCGGGCCGGCTCGCTTGATGCGAGGCACCACAAGCCATGATCAGTCCGACCGTCTTTCATATGGCCTCGTCTCGACTGATGGCGGCAAGGCAGGATAGCCGAGCGCCGTGACCCCCACCATTTATCCGCTGCCACCGCGCGTCCGGCTTCGCGTTGGCATCACCGGCCATCGCGGACCGCCGAAATTGCCGGCGCAGTCAGAGGCACCGGCGCGCGCCACGCTCGATCGCGTGTTGGCGGTCATCGCCGAAGAAGGGCGCAAGGCCCAGGCCGCCTATAACGCATGTGCTCCCGCACCGCGCGATGCGCCGACTGCCGAATTCGTCGTTGTCTCCTCGCTCGCCGAAGGGGCGGACCGGCTTGTCGCCGATGCCGGTCTTGCAGCCGGTTTCATGCTGGAAGCGGTATTGCCTTTCCACCGCAAGGATTACAGCAGCGATTTCAAAACTGCGGACTCGCAAGCCGCCTACGAAAATCTGCTCCGGCGATCTTCGGCAGTGTTCGAGCTGGACGGCAATCTCACCGACCGCTCCAAAGGCTACGAGACCGCGGGCCTCATCATGTTGGCCAACATCGACATCCTCATTGCGATTTGGGACGGCCAGCCTGCCGCAGGCGTCGGCGGCACGGCGCAGATTGTCAGCCGCGCCGTGTCCGACGGCATCCCCGTCGTCTGGATCGAGCCGGATAAGCCTTCCGCTATCCATTTGTCGCGGTCACCCGCCGAAAGTGTCCCCTCCGCGGACGCCGTTGCACGGCCTCGTGAAACTTTCCGACCCGCCGGTAACGCCGAACTGGCGCAGGCAGTCGGCGAAATGCTCGCGCTGCCGATGCAGCCTGAGGCAAAGCTCTCTCTGGCCCGTTATCTGCGCACCAAGGAGCGGCGCTGGAATTTCTGTCCTTGGTACTCGCTGCTGGCTTGGATGTTTGCCGGCCGGCCGTTATCGCGCAGCGACTTTTATCTCCCGCCGGCCGTTGCCGACACGCGCCAGACGTGGGGCGATTATCTCAGCATCGTACCCCAGGATCGGGTGCAGCGTCCTGCGATTGAGCATATCCTGCTGCCGGCCTACGCCGTCGCTGACCATCTCGCCAACTACTATTCGCTGGTCTATCGCAGCACCTATGTCTTTAACTTTATTTTTGCTGCGCTGGCCGTTGCAACGGCACTGCTTGGCATTTTCATTCACGAGCCGGAAGTGAAAAGCTACTGCGTCAGTACCGAACTCGCAATCATCGGCACGATTCTACTCACCTGGCTTTACGGCCATCGGCGCCAATGGCACTCGCGCTGGCTCGAATGCCGCCACCTCGCCGAATGCATCCGTCAATTTCGTATTTTCGCCCCGTTAGGCGTCTCAGGCGCGGCACATCGCCCGCGGCGCGGCGCGGTTGGCGAAGAGAACTGGATTAACTGGTACGCGTGGACCTTGCGGCGCCAGTTGCCGCTGCCAGACCGCGTGGTCGACCGAACCTATTTGGAAAACATCCGCGACGCCGTCCTGCGCGCCGAAATCACCGACCAGATCAACTATCACCAGCGCAACGCCGTGCGCATGCACAAGATCGACCATCGTCTTCACCGCTCGGGACTGGTATTATTTGGCGTCACCGCCGGCCTTTGCGCTGCTTTTCTCATCTTGTTCTGGTTGGGTGCGGTGGACCGCATCGAACCCCCATACAGAATTTTTATCCTCAACTCTCTGACGTTTTTCACCGCGCTGTTGCCGACACTCGGTGCGGCGCTCGGGGCCATTCACGCCCAGGGGGAATTCAAAACGCTGGCCGAACAATCGGCGCGGACGGCCAAGCGGCTCGCGGCGATCGGCACATTGCTCACGGCGGAAGAGCCGGGCTTCGCCCGGATGGTGGATCGCGTCGAAAATACGTCGGACGTTCTGACGGCTGAACTGAGCGACTGGCACACCATATTTCGGACACGCCTGCTCGCCCTTCCGGCGTGACTCGCCCCCAAATCGGCCGGCGGCACGCATATAACTCCCGGTATCGAATTGTGGTGTGGCAATAGCGCCACGGTCCAGCGACACTTGTCACCCAACCGCTTCATCCGGCGCATATATGTTGACGATCAAATTTCGCCATGCAGAATTGCGATAAGGGAAAGCCTGTGGGCGGCGTGGCGGGTTTGCCTCCGTGGGTAGGCGTCGGGGGATTTTATGTGGTGGCGTGCGTTGCTTGCCGGCGGGCTTTTTGCCGGCCTGCTCAGTGCGTGTGCGGTCGTCGATCCGGTCGATCAACGCTACGATACCGTGGCTCGGAGTTTGGCAAAGGCGCGCAACGAAGCCATTTTTCTGAATCTCGTCCGCGCCAGCCACGATTACCCGCTCAGCTTCACCACGATTGCCAACGTCACGCCGACGATGACGAATACGACGTCGTTCGGGCTGCCCACCTTTCTCCTCGGTCCGGCCTTCAATAAGACGCTACCCACCACGATCGGTCGCGACGTCATCTTCAGCAACACCACCGCCTCGAATGCAACCGCAGTCGGCACAAATTTCAATATCTCTACGCAGGAAACCGGCGCCTTTTATGACGGTTTTCTCAAGCCGATCGATTTGCAGACGCTGGCCTATTTCATTCGTCAGGGCTATCCGCGCGAACTGTTATTTTGGCTTTTTACCGATTTATTCGAACTGACGACGCCCAAAGGCATTCTTGGCTACCGCTACAATCCCCCTGACAGCCTTGGTTGCGACCCGAACGATCCAAGACATCGCTGTTTCATCGATTGGGTACATATCGCCACCTTCGGCGGATTGACGGTCGAAGAAAAAACCGTGGAAAAATCACCGGGGCGCGGCGGAGCGCGCGGCGGCGGCAGCACCTCCAGTGGCGGCACCGGTAAGCCGATAAGGTACACGTACGCGCGATTTTGCTTCAACCGGATAAAGGCCGAGCAAGCGGCAGCGCTGGTACCGCAGGCACTCGTCGCGGAAACCAGGAGAAATCTGGATTTGCCGCAGAAGGCGCTTTATGACGAAAAGCACAGATGTGGCGGTGACTGGGATCCGGAGGCGACCGCCGACAAAGCGCAGCCCGATATTCTTCCGCTCGAGTTTGGTCCGATCAAATTCAGAATAATTCCTCGTTCAGCTTACGGGGTGTTCGAATTTCTTGGACAGTTAATGAAACTGGAGCGGGAGCACTATGTCCCTGAGACCCACCTCATTCCTCCAGGTCGAAACGATGTCGGGGAGCCGCCAACTCTGGCGACGATCCATGAGGATCCTCACCTCATGACTGTTGTCCGAAATATTGGCGGTGAGTGTTTCGTGCATACCTGGTTCAACGATGGCGACTATTGCGTCCCGGATGAGGCCACAACAACCAAACGCGTCTTCGGCCTGTTGGCGCAGCTGATCGCTATCCAGACCGCAACCACCGATCTTTCGATCACGCCAATCGTCCGGGTGATCCAGTAGCTGGCCCGGAGATCCAACGAGCAGTCCTACGGTCAGCGGGCATTCATTCGCGAATAACCGGCAGCAACAAGTGCGACGGCCGGACACGGTCGTGGTAGATCTTGTGCAGCACCGTCTTACTCGAGCAGATGTGGTACGGCACGTATTCGGCGTTGGTGGCGCCCGCGACACCTGTGGGCAGATCGAGGCTTGTGATTTCGAGACTGATGCGGTGGCCTCGGCGGAACAGGTTGGCGGTCGCCATGATTTCGATCTGATATTGCTCGATCATGCCCGGCGTGACGGGCTTTTGCGCCTCGCGGGTGAGCGGATGCCAGGGCCAGTACGCCGTCGAACGTGCAGCATCGATCGCCCGGTGCGACGCCTTGAGCCAGCCACGGGTGACTTCGCGCTCCGGCAGGTTTTTGGGCACCTCGCGCTCGCCGTCGCGCACGCTTTGCACCGACACGTCCGGTCCGACATCCTTGAGGATCACGATCCAATTGGTGTCGTCCTGATCGATCGACGCATATAGCGTGAGCGCAATCGGCCCGGCGACCAGCACGTCATGCGGCAATGGATCGGTTATATAGCGCAGGCGCTGGATGACGTTGGTCTGCGAAGGCGGCATCTGCACGAAGGCGTCCGGCGGCTGCTGTTCGGTCACGCTCGACGGCATCGCCTGCTCGGGTGCAAGCCGTTCCCAGCTCTTCAGATAAAGCTTGGTCCACTGTGTTTCCGGCAGCGGCCAATCGCTCGCGGTACGCCATTCGTTGGCGCCCATCACCCAGAATCGGACCGGCGGCTCATCCATGACTCCGGTGTCGATGCCCTTCAGCCATTGATCGTGCCAGCGTAGCACTTCACCGTGAAACGTATGGTACGGCCGCTCCAGATGAGCCGGCCCGGCCAGCAGCAGCTTCTTGGGTGCAGTGATGTTGCGGTACCAATGCTGGCAGCCGTTGAGATGGGTCTTGTAGCTATAGCCGTACCAGCCGGAGCCCGTGTAGGTCGGCACCTTGATGGCGGAGAACTCGGCCTCGCTTTTCTTCACCGATGCTTCGTTATCGTACGGCTCGACCAGCACGTTGAAATAGGGCGGCATGTGCTGGCCCTTTTGCGCGATCACGTTGTAGACGTGGGGGTACATTTTGTAGTCGGGATTGCCCATCGCCTCGCGCCAGAGCTTTTCGCGCTCAGGCGGCAGCGCCGCCGGCGCGCCCTTGTGCTGATGCATGGCCGAGAAATGTCCGACCAGATAGCGGAACAGGTGAATGACGCCGCCCGGATATTCGTCGCGAAAGCCGCCCAGTTCGCCATAGGCGCCGCGCGAATCGAACGGGAAGATCGCCCGCAGATGCGGCGGCTGCTTTTTCGCCGCCGCAAGCTGCTCGGCGCCGAAGCCGGAAATGCCGACCATGCCAACGTTGCCGTCGCACCACGGCTGCGCCGCGATCCATTCGATCAAATCGTAGCAGTCCCACTCACGCGAACCGCCGCCTTCCGATTTGCCGACGCCGCGCGGCGAGCCGATCACATGCACATAACCGCGCGAGACGAAGAATTTGGTATCGCCGGCTTCCATTGGGCCGGTCCACAGCGTCGACCACGCCGGCTGCGGCGGCAGCGCCTCCGCCATATCGGGACCTTGAATATCCTTGTTGTAGATGGCGAACGCCAAGAGCGCCGGAAACTTCCCAGGCGCATCGGGCCGATAGATATCTGCGCAAATGTTCACCCCATCGCGCATCGGCACCATGACGTCGAGGTCGCGCACCATTGTCGAGAACGTCGGCTCGCGGTCGTATCCCGGGCCGGGACTTTCGGCCGACTGCAACAATAATCTTGAGGACTCGGCGTTCACAACTTTCTCCCTGCCCGCGCAGTTGCATGGCTCGCAATTTTGGCCTTGGCAAACGCGCAGCATATCGTTTAGTGCGATAGAGTTGCGCGATCAAGCCCCACGGGAGAGAGCAAAAATGGAGCTTAACTCCACACGCCGGGTCGTCACCGGCCACGACGCACAAGGCAAGGCCATCGTTCTGTTCGATAGCGTTGTTCCAGCGAAAGCACGCCCCGGTGGCGGCGGCTCGACGAATTTATGGGTGACCACGGAGTTCCCGGTCGATGTATCGGTTACGAGCGACCGCACGCAGACGCCGGTTGCGGTGCCGCCGCCCGCCAACGGCGCGATCTTCCGCATCGTCGAGTTCGCTGCCGAAACGGCGCATGCCGCCCCCGTCGATCATAACAAGATGCTGCAAGGCATGGGGATAGATCCTGCTACGCAGGGTTATCAGCGTCATGCCCACACCCACAGAACGCGCAGTATCGACTACGCGCTGGTGCTGGAGGGGGAGATCGACATGCTGCTCGACGATAGCGAGATCCACGTCAAGGCTGGGGATGTCGTCGTGCAGCAGGGCACCAACCATGCCTGGGTCAACAATAGCGGCAAGCCTTGCCGCATCGCCTTCATTCTGATCGACAGCCAAACACCGCCGGCGTGGAAACAGGGCTGGAAGCCGTAAGCCGGGGGCCGTCAAATCACGTTAGATGCAACGCCGGAATTCGGCTAAGATGACGATTGCAGGTTGCTTTCCGGTTTCCACGCTTTCGTCATCGGAGCCAATATGAGCGCGCTTACCCTCGATCTCGGCCGCTTCGTCGCCGGTTTGGACTTGCGCCAGATTCCGGCCGAGGGAGTTGCGACGGCGCGCACCGGAATCACCGATTGCTTCGGTGTTATGATTGCTGGTGCGCGCGATCCCGAGGTGGCGCTCATTGATCGGGAGCTGGGCGCCGGCACGAACGGCGCGGCTGCCTCGCTTATCCCGTCGGGCGAGCGGCGCAGTTTGGATAGCGCCGCCTTGATCAATGGCGTCGCAGCGCACGTGCTCGACTACGACGACGTCTCGCTCGACGGCCATCCGAGCGCGGTGCTGGCGCCGGCGATCCTCGCCCAGGGCGAAGCAAGCAGATCGAGCGGCGCTGAGATGCTGACTGCCTATGTGGCCGGATTCGAAGTGTGGGCGGAGCTTCTCACGCGCGAGCCGACACCGCTGCATCGCAAAGGTTGGCATCCGAGTGCCGTCCTTGGCGCTGTCGCTGCCGCGGCGGCATGCGCCAAATTGCGCCGCCTCGATTCTGGCGGAGCGGCTACCGCCATGGCGATCGCCGCCTCGATGTCGTCCGGTCTCGTCGCCAATTTCGGCACCATGACCAAGTCGTTCCAAGTCGCGCGCGCGGCCCAATCCGGCGTGATCGCGGCTCGGCTGGCGCAGGCGGGCCTCACTGCCTCGCTTGATGCGATCGAGCACCCGTCCGGTCTGCTGGCGGCGCTGTCGCCCGAGGGCAAGGCGGAGCGCGAGCGCGCCTTCGATGTCGCGCGGAAGCAGTGGCACATCGTCGGCGAGGGTCTCAACATCAAGCGTTACCCCATCTGCTACGCTACCCATCGCTCGATCGACGCCGCGCTTGGGCTGGTTGAACGTCACGACCTGAAGCCCGACGCAGTCGAGCGCATCCATGTCTCGACCGGAGCGACGCAGCTGCGCATGCTGCGTAACAGCCGGCCGCAAACCGGGCTTGAGGCGAAATTTTCCATGCAGTTTGCCATGGCATCGGCGCTGGTCGCGCGCAAAGTAGGGCTTGCCCAATTGACCGACAGCTTCGTGCTGCGGCCCGAAGTCCAGGCGGTCTTTGATCGCGTGTCGCTGAGCGGCACCGACGCGCTGATGGCGGGTACCGCGTTCGCACCTGCCGACGCCGTTGAGATCGTCACCAGAAACGGTGAGACATTCACGAGCGGTCCCGTCGAATACGCCAAGGGCAGCCATCAGCTGCCATTGTCGCGCGACGAGCTGTTCGACAAATTCGCCGAGTGCCTTGGCACGGCGTTTCCAGACGCAAGAAAGTCGCGCGCCTTCGAAACGCTGATGATGTTCGAGCGCCTCAATGGCGCAGGCGATCTGGCGCTACAGAATTAGGGCGCAGTGCCGCGCGGTGCCCAGCGCGATCTTCGTTTGACGTCGGCTGACGCGGCCTAAGCCTCGAAGGCCGCGGCACCGGCTTTGGCGACGTTCTCGTCATCAAGATCGATTCCGGAGACGCCAACGCCGCCCAGGCATTCCTCTTCGAACAGGATCGGAATGCCACCCTCCACGCCGAGGCAATTCGGCGTCATCATAAAACCGGGCCGTTCCTTGACGCGCGCTTCAAACGCCGAACTTGGTCGGCCCCGAAGCGCCGCTGTGCGGGCCTTGAGGGTCGCCATGTCCACGGTGATAACGCCGTTGCGATCGGGACGCTCAAGGTGCAGCAAGTGGCCGCCGGCATCGACCACCGCGACGGTCGGCTCGCGCTTGATCTTTACGCCCGCCGCTTTGCACGCGGCTACGATTTTCAGAACGTCGTCGGTCGTCAGGGACGGTCTTCTGCGCATTGGGCTCAACTCCAAAATTCCGTCGTGTCGCGAAGCTCGATGCGCAAGTTGCTTTCAGGTGTTTCATCCGTCAAGTCGCACCCAAGTGTTGCGTCTTGCAACGCGTGCTAATTCGCGAGACGTTGCATGGAGCGCGGCGCCCGCGCCGAACCGGCGCGCGCTACTGCCGTAGTCCGTCCAATAGCGAGTCTCCGATGAGCGAAACTGTCCCCTCCTCCGTCGTTCCACTGCTTCCTGTCGAACTCGGCCCCGGCAGGATCAAGTTCGCGCAAGGCATCAAGGCCGGCCGCTGGGTATTCGCCACCGGAGTGATGGCGCAGGATTTCGTCAACGGCATCGCGCCCGACGTGCTCGCGGAGCGCGCGCCCCATGCCGGCCTGCCGAAGCGCGAAAAGGAAGCGCGCCGCATCTTCGAAAATCTCGACGCCGTGCTGCGCGCTGCAGGTACCGACCCTACCAATCTCCTGCGCACCGACCAGTATTACACGACCGTCAAGGCGGTGCCCGCCTATCAGCAAGTCAGGCGCGAGTTCCTCAAAGGCCGCATCCCGCCTTCAACCTCGATCGCGCAGCAAGGTTTGCTGCTGCCCGGGGCCGACATCAACATCCAGGCGATCGCCGCAATCCCGACAAAAGGATTTGAGGTCGAACACGTCAAGCATGAGCAACTTCAAGGGCGCCCAACCTCCGGGATATTCGGCGGCGCTCACTGTCGGCGACTTCATCTTTATTCCCGGGATTACGTCCCTCGCAGTCGGCAACGAGCCGCAACGCAATGGCGTCGCCGCTGCGGCACTGATGGCGCAAGGCACGCAGTGGGGCGGCGAGCCGATCAAGCTCGAAACCGAATTCATCGTTACGCAGCGGATGGCGGCCTCGCTGGCGCTGGCGGGCGCAGGCCTCGAAGATGTCGTGCACGCGCAGGTTTATTTGACTGATCGCGAGGATTATTCAGCCTTCAACGAGGCCTGGACTCGGCATTTCGGCGCCGCGGGGCCGACTGTTTCGATCATTCCATGCATTGAACATGGGCTGGCGCCCTATGACGGCAAGATCGAGATCAATGTGATCGCGGCAAAACCCGGCAGCACCGCGAGCAAACGGCATATCGCCGCCGGCTTAGAAACCGCATTTCGCTATCAGCAGCAAGCGGTCAAAGCCGGCGACCTACTGTTCATCCCGGCCTCCATGGCCGCCGACAGCGGCGGTCTTGTTGCTTCCGCGGCGACCGACCCGCGGCAGCCGCATTTTTCGTCATCGTCAGCAGCCCAGGCCGAGGTCATCCTCGATAATATGGCACGGATATGCAAGGCGGCTGGAACGTCGCTCGCCAATGCCGCGCGCGTACTGTTGTTCCTCACCGACATGCGCGAGTTCTATCCGGTGTACAAAGTATGGGAGCGCCGGCTCGGCGGGCAGCCTTTGCCGTTTTCCACGGTAGAGGTGCCGGGTCCGCTGCCGGTCCCCGACGCCACGGTGATGATGGAAGCGTGGGTGTACTGTCCTTGACGCGGGCTGCCGCGCCCCCGATCGTCACGCGGTGACGATCAAGGCGTCCAGCGCGGTCGCACCCTCCCCCTTGGCGTGCACCATGAGCGGATTGACGTCGATCTCAATTATCTCTGGAACGGCCCGCATCAAGCGACCGATCGCAAGCACGGTCTGCACCACGGCATCGATATCAGCCGGCGGCGCGCCGCGGACGCCATCGAGAAGTTTTTTTGAACGCAACCGTCCCAGCGCTTCGACGACCTGAGCTGCATCGGCGTTTCCCGGCAGCATCTGCACATCACCCAGTGCCTCGACCCAGATTCCGCCGAGGCCCAGCATCAGCACTGTGCCCCAGGCGGGATCGCGCTTGGCGCCCACCATTAGCTCGACGCCGCGAGGCGACATTCTCTCAACCAGCGCGCCGTCGAGGCTCACATGCGGCGCGGCCCGCTTGACGTTCCGCATCATGGAATCCCAGGTGGCGTGAAGCGCAGATTCATCCTTCAGATTAAGCGCGACACCGCCGGCTTCGGTCTTGTGCGACAGCGCCGCGGCCTGCGCCTTAAGCGCAACCGGGTAACCGATCCGTTTGGCCACGGCCGCGGCTTCGTCTGGCGTGCGCGCCAAAGCGCCGTCGGGCACGCGAATGTCCGCTGCGGCAAGGACCTTTTTGCCAAGCCATTCCGGTTGCTCGCCCTCGCCGAGCTGCGGCAGTCCGGCGAGAGGCGCCGCCGTCTCGGCGACCCGCGTGCGCGCCAGCAAACGCCCGTACCGGGTATAGAGCGCGATCGCGCGCAGCATGCGGTCGGACGAGCGCGAAAACACCGCGGGGCTTTCTTTGATCGCTGCTTCAACGTCGGGGCCGAGTTTCCACGTGTCGCCGAGCGCAACCATCACCTTGGGCTTGGAAGAATGCGCCATGCCCTCGTTGAATGCCTTGATGGGAACGGGCGTATTGATCGGGAACGAGATGAACAGCATCCCGACATTGGGATCGTCGATCAGCGTCTTGGTCACGCCGGGCAGCATGGGCGGCGTGAAACCGGCCGTCGTATCGAGCGGATTGCCATAGTTGCCGTACGACGGCAGCACGCCGGCGATCTTCTTCAAGGTTGCGGGATCGAGTTCGGGAATTTCGAGCCCGATCTCCTCGGCGAAATCGTTCGTCAGTCCGACATACGCGCCCGACGCCGTCAGGATGCCAGGCCCTTTGGTCGGCGGGACGGGAAACCTTTGCAGGATTTCGATGAGGTCCATGACCTCGTCCATGGTCGACACCACGATGGCGCCGGCGTCTTCGACCTGCGTTCGCATCGTTTCAAAGTCGCCGATCAGTGCGCCGGTATGCGATTGCGCCGATTTGCGCGCCTTGGCGCTGCGGCCGGCCTGCATCAGCACGACCGGCTTGCCGGCAGCGCGCGCGCGCCGGATCGCGGCCAGAAAAGCCTGTGGGCGCCTGATCTCTTCGCAGTAGAGCACGATGACGCGGGTCGCGCGGTCTTCGACCAGAAATTCGAGGAAGTCGGTGCCTTCGAGGCCGGCTTCGTTGCCGCTCGAGATTACATATGACACCGGAACGCCACGCCCGTCGGCGGCGCGCTGAAAGTGGCCAAGCAGTCCGCCGCTCTGGCCGACAATGGCCACGCCGTTCTCGACGCCGCGCGTCGCCTGCCGTGCAAACAGCATGTGCAGCCACAGCCCGTCGACATTATTGGTAATGCCGAGGCAATTGGGACCGACGATGGCGAGCCCCGCGGCGCGCGCGGTGGCGCCCACCGCGTCCTGGGTGGCGTAGTCGCCGACTTCGGCGAAGCCCGCGGCGAACACCAGCGCCGAGCCGACTTTGCGCCGCGCGCAGGCCTCCATCGCCTCGCGCACCGCCGCGGCCGGCAGTGTGAACACCGCAAGGTCAACGCCCTCCGGCAACTCGTCCGGGCTCTTGAGCACCGTGCGGCCGTCGATCGGCTCGTCGGTGCGGCCGACCAGGTGCAGATCACCCTGAAAGTTGTTGACCTTCAGGCATTGCAGAATGATCTGACCGGCGCTGCCTGCGCGAGTCGACATCCCGATGATCGCGACCGAGCGAGGATTTAGGAACCGGGCAACCGCCTTCGGGCCGCGCGCGTCTTGCGGTCCCCTCATGCGGCGTCCTTGTCGGGCTGCCACATCAAGAGGTGCTCGCCGTTGGCAAGCGGGTGCCAGTACGGCTTGACCTTCATGCCGATCTTCAGTTCATCGGCCGTGCAGTTGACCACGTCGGCTATGACATTGACCCCGACATCGAGCGTAACGCTGGCGATCGCGTACGGTTCGCTGCCCTGAAAGGCCGGCGTTCCACGATGGGCGATGGTGAAGGAGAACACCGTGCCTTTGCCCGACACTTCGCGCCATTCGATGTCACGCCGCCGGCCGGTGAAGATGCTGACCGGTCGCGGAAAATGCTGATATTTCTTCGCGGTCTTGCAATACTGGATGACGAGCTTTTTCTGCCGCGTCGCCTCCCAGAACGGCATGCCGAAATCATAGTGTTTGATGTCGCGCTTGACGCCGAGCGTATCGTTCAATGTGATGGCCATCTCGCCCTCTTACTGGTTCGGGACCAGCGCCAGTGCCGCGCTCGATCCCCAGTTGCGCCCGTAATTGATCCAGCCGATGCCGGTCACCAGCGCGTTCGTGGTGTCCTTGACCTGGCGCTTGCCGGCCTCGCCCATGAGCTGTCGCACCGCCTCGATCAGATTGTGCGAGGAGCAGGCCGCCTGACCGGCCGAGATCTGGCCGCCGCCGGTGTTGAGCGGCAGCGTGCCGTTATAGGAAAGATCGGTGTCGCGCACGAAGGCCATGCCCTCGCCGGGCTTGCAGAAGCCGAATGCCTCGAGCTGAATGACGATGGCGATGAGAAAGTCATCGTAGGGGTGGAACGAGCGCACATCCTTGATATTCCAGCCTGCCTCCGCCAGCGCCTTCTTGCCGGCGATCTCGTGTCCGCTGCGCGTCACGTCGACAAAATTCTCGCCGCCGAGAAAATTAGTGCGCTCGGCGTAGCCGACCGGGACGACATATTTGTTGATGCCCTTTTCCTTGGCGCGCTTGCGGCTGGTGACGATGACGCCGGCGGCACCGTCGGCGAGCATCACGCAGTCGAGCAGCCGAATGGGATCGGCGATGATCCGCGAGTTCAGATAATCCTCGACAGTAAGCGGCACCCGCAATTCTTCGCAGGCATTTTCGTTCATCAGCGCGTGGTTGCGCTGCGTCACCGCGAGCTTGCCGAGCACGCGCAGATCGACGCCATACTTCGCATCATACGCCCGCTGCAGCAGGCCGAAGGCGCCGGGCGGCCCCAGCAGGCCATACGGCTCGGTCCAGTCGCGGCGGTAGTTGCGATCATTGCGGCCATTGTGCTCGCGCACGTGCGTGTCGGCGTACAGGCACAGTGCGACCTCGCACATGCCCGCGTCGATGGCCGCCGCGGCGCGGGCGACCGCGCCGATGGCCGAGCAGCCTCCGGTGTGCACCTGTTCGCAAAACCCGACCTCCAGGCCGAGCATGTCACAGGTGCTCTGCGCCCAGAACATGCTGGCTCCGCCGGTCCCGGTCAGTCCGGACATGACGACGGCGTCGATTTCGCTTCTTCTCGAAGCCCGTCTTATCGAGCAGCGATTCCAGAATCTCGCCGGCCAGCACCCAGACATCCCGGTCGCTCTTCTTCATCACCTTGGTTTCGGCATAACCAACGATCGCGTTATCGCGAAAACTCATTCATCTTCTCCCTGGATCCGCTAGGTTCAGCTTTGTTCAGGACGCACGCGAGGCGCGGTTTTATCGAGGAATTGATTGAGCCGCGTGATCGATTCCGGGCTGCGGGTGTATTCCGCCACCATGCGTTCGAAGAACAGGCCGTCGTCGTAGGACAGGTCTTGAATTCGCGGCAGGCTGTTGGTGATGGCGAAGTTCGACAGCGGCGCGTTCTTGCAAATCCTCAGCGCCAGTTCCTTGGCCTTGGCCATGTGCTGGCCCTTCGGGACGATATACTGCACGATGCCGTAACGCTCGGCTTCCTCGACCTTGAGCACGCGGCCGGTGAGCATCATGTCCTGCATGCGGGCGAAACCGATCAGCCGCGCCACGCGCACCGAACCGCCGCCGCCAATGAAGATGCCGCGCGTGCCTTCGGGCAGGCCAAAGAACGTCGTTACGTCCGCCACCCGGATATGCGCCGCGGCAGCGGTTTCGAGCCCGCCGCCGAGGGTCGCGCCTTGCAAAGCCGCGATGAACGGGATGTTGCCGCGCGCCATCGCCTCGAAATAAGTGTTGCGGTTGAATGGAAAGGGCAGCCGCGCCGAGCGCCCATTCTTCCAGTTCTCCGCGGCCCACCGCAGGTCGAGGCCGGCGCAGAAATTATCGCCGTGACCGAAAATGATGCCGCACTTGGCCTCTTCACCCGCCCGCTCGATGGCCTCGCGCAGCTGCTTCATCACCGTGGGATTGAAGCAATTGCGCTTGTCCGGACGATTGAGACCGACCAGCGCGACCTCTCCGTCCAGCTCGTAGGTGACCGTTTGCTCTTCGCTCATGGATACTCCCGTCTCGATGGACAAAGCAGACGCGGCGTCGGCCGCCTTCGGATTTCGCTCGTGCCTGCCGTGGCTCTATCCTGCCACATTGGCTATTTTGACATAACGGCGCCGCTGCGCCGCTGCGTTGCCGAAAAGCGATGACAGCAGCATCGCGCGCTTCAGATAAAGTCCGATGTCGTGCTCGTCAGTAAACCCGATCGCGCCGTGCAGCTGGATACAGGCCTCGGTAACGGCCATGGCGTCTTCCGACGCCTTGGCTTTTGCGGCCACGGCCAGCACCGGATCGATGCGATAGGGCTCGTTGTTGGCGGCGACTTGAAACACCAGCGACCGCGTTGCCTCAATCCGCACATACAAATTCACCGCCTGGTGCTGCAAAGCCTGGAAACTGCCAATCAGCTTACCAAACTGCTTGCGAATGCGCAGGTAGTCGAGCGTGGTCTCGTGGGCCTTTTCCATGACGCCAAGCAATTCGGCGGACAGCGCAAACAGCGCGAGATTGTGCAGCGTCTCCACTGCACTATGCGATGCCGGATGCGGCAAGAGAAGATCGGCGGGCGTGTCCGAAAGGCTGAGCGTCGCAAGCCCGCGGCCTTCCACGGTCCGAGCCGTGGATACGGCACAGCCCGCAGCATCGCGTCCGACGTAGCACAGCACAGGCCCGCCGCTGCCGCTTGCGCTGACCAGGAAGCCATCGGCACCGTCGGCACAGACGAAGGCCTTTTGCCCGGTCAGCCGCAGCGCGCCACCTTCGCCCTTTGCCCGCGTGCGCGGCGCCAGCGGATCGTCACCGGCGCCGCTCTCCTGTAGTGCCGGAACGATCAAGACCTCGCCGTTCATCAAGCGCGGCAGCAGCGGATGCGGTCGCGGCGCTGTCCCAAGGGCCGCGGCCGCGATCGCCGCGAGTTCCGACCGGTTCGCAAACAAGTCCACGGCCGGCCTGCTGGAGAACGAGTGCCAATTCGGTCAGGCCGAGACCGAGCCCGCCCGCGCCGTCCGGAACGAGAATTCCAAGCCATCCGAGGTCCGCGGCCTCCCGCAACCGCGCCGGCGCGAAGCTTGGGTCCTGCTGGCGAAACCCCCGCGCGACTTTGGGCCCGGCCGCCGCGACGAACTTGGCGGCGCTGTCGCGCAGCAAAGTCTGTTCCGAAGTGAGGTGCAGTTCCATATCGCCGCCCGGCGGTCTCTGTCAGGTTGGCAGATTCAGCACACGGCGGGACAGCACGTTACGCTGAATTTCCGATGAGCCGCCGTAGATCGTCGCCCGCCGCGCCTGCAGAAACGGCGCGGCGATGTCCACGGTGCCGAAGTTCGTGGTGACCGGCTGTTCCGTTGTCGCGAGGCCGCCGGCCGCCTCGATCAACAGCGCGTTGAGTGACTGGATCAGATCGGAGCCGAAAATCTTCAGCACCGACGCTTCCGGCCCGAGACTGTTCTGCCGGTTGGTGAGTTCCACGGCGTGGCTGAACATGGCGGCGAGCGCCGTGACATTGATGCTGGCCGCTGCAAGCCGATCCTGAAACGCGGGATCCTCGATGACTCCGGACGCCCGCGCCATCGTCTTGATGCGCTCCAGCGCAACAATGGCGAATTGCGGGTTCGAGGTGCCAAGGCGTTCGTGGCCTAAAAGCGCGTTGGCAATGCGCCAGCCGTCATTCAGCTTTCCGACCAGGTTTTCGGCCGGCACGACGACCCCGTCGAAGAACACTTCGCTGAACTCGTCGTCCCCGGCGATCGTCTTGATCGGCCTGATCCTAATGCCCGGACTACTCAGATCGATCAGCAGGAAGCTGATGCCGGCGTGGCGCGGCTGCGCCTGCGGATCGGTGCGCACCAGCGCGAACATCCATTGAGAATAATGCCCCCACGTGGTCCAGATCTTCTGCCCTTGCACCACGAAACGGTCGCCTTCGAGCGTGGCGCGCGTTGCAAGGCTGGCGAGGTCGGAGCCGGCGCCCGGCTCGGAATAACCTTGCGACCAGATTACACTGCCGGCGAGAATCGGCGGCAGATGCCGCGCCTTCTGCGCCTCGGTGCCGAATTCCATGAGAATCGGACCGATGTGGTTGAGGCCCTGGACCGGCAGATGCGGCGCGCCGACCCGCGCCATCTCCTCGGTCATGATGATCTGTTCGTTGAGCGTGGCGCCCATGCCGCCATAGTCTTTCGGCCAGTGCAGCGCGATCCAGCCTTTACGCGACAACGTCCGATACCACGGCAGCACCTCTTCGGGCGGCGGCCGCGCCGTACGCCAGCGCAATGCGGCCGGCAAGTTGGCCTCCAGCCACGCGCGGACTTCGGTGCGGAACTGAGCTTCGGCGGGCGTATCACGACGAAACACGGTCGGTACCTGACTGACGATTTTGCTGCTGTGATGGATGAAGGTGCGACGAAGCCCTTTGCTTCACATCGTGCCGTGAAGCGTCATTGCATCGTGATGTGCGCCTTCTGTACCACGGGAGTCCATCGCGCCCGCTCTGCGCCGAGCATCTTGTCCAGATCCTGCGGTGAGCCGATCTTGATCTCGGCACCGAGCGCTGCAAGCCGCTGACGCGTTTCAGGCACGGCGAGCGCCTGGCGAAACGCATCGTTGAGCTTGGCGATGACGTCATGAGGCGTCGCGGCCGGCGCCACCACCGCCAGCCAGAACGGCGATATCAAGCTGGGAAAGCCAGCCTGCACTGTGGTTGGAACGTCCGGCAGTTTCGGATCGCGGTCATTACCCGCGATCGCGATTGGCCGCAGCTTGCCGGCCTGAATGTACGGCAAACTAGTTGTGCTGGGATCGGCGATAATATTGACTTCGCCGGCCAGAATGGCGTTGAGCAACGGGCCGGTGCCCCGATAGGGCACGTGCAGCATGTTGATGCCGGCTTCGAGCCGGAACATTTCGGCAAGCAGATGCGGCGCGGTGCCGAAACCCTGTGAGCCCCATCTGAGCTTGCCCGGGTTTGCCTTCGCGTAAGCCACGACATCGGCCAGGGTCTTCGCCGGCAGATCGGGCCGGACCGAGACGATCAGCGGCGTCTCGATCAACTCGCAGACCGACGCGAATACCTTGGCGGGATCGTAGCCGATGTGAGGATTGACGATGGGGCCGGTCGTGAGCGCACCGCCAGGCGACATCAGAACGGTGTAGCCGTCGGGGTTGGCTTCGGCGACGTATTTGCCGCCAACGCCGCCGCCGGCGCCGCCGCGGTTCTCGATGACGATAACTTGGCCCAAAACCTTGCCGAGACGGTCGGAGATGATGCGCGCCATACCGTCGGTCGGGCCGCCCGGCGGAAACGGCACCACCACTTTGATCGGTTCTTTATGCGGATAGGTTTGCGCATTGGCCAAATCGGCGCCACACAACGCCCACGCGGCGCACAGCACTGCCGCAAGCAAGGCTCTCAACATCGGCGACCTCCCCGTTTAATCTCGTTAAAAACCATTTCATTCCTTTTTTGGCGCTTTAGGAAGTCCCAATCCGGCATTGCAGGCTTCTCCGAGGCGTTACACGCGGTTCGCCTTGGGCACATCGGCGCTTACATGCGCGCTTACATGGGCGCTTACATGGGCGCTGCGGAACCTGGCCGTGTTTCCTTGGCGTTCTTCAATTGCCGCGCCAATCGCCTGATTGGCCGCAGTAACGTGCCGCCGCGGCGCCTGCAATCCGCCCAAGCGCTGTCGCGGTCAATAGTCCGTTTCCCGACAGGTAGCCTGCGGCGCCGGCGCCTGACACGCCGGCGGCCGCGCCGCCGACCGCTTCAACAGATCGTGGGCGATGCCGGCAAAGCCATAGAGGCGCTTTGGTTTGCGTGCGGCCCAAACAGCGTCAGCGGTTGCATGTTCTCGTCAATCAGCGCTTCGGGCCCATTATGCTGATCACGGCGGCGTCCGGCGCGACACGGCCGGCGGACTCGCCGATCGAGATTGCGCGGTTCTGATCAATTCGAAAAGCCGGGCGGGCGACAGCGGAAATTCTGCAAGGTCGAGCTCAAGGGCAAGCGGATCGAGCGCATCTTCGATTGCCGAAACCACGGCTCCTGGCACCGCAATACACGCCGTTTCGCCGGCCCCCTTGATGCCGAGCGGATTGTTCGCGCCGAGATATTCGAGCATCCCTATCTTGATATTCGGCAATTCGGGCGCGGTCGGCAGCAGATACTCGGCAAACGTCGTGGTCAGCGGCTGCGCTTGATCGTCGTAGCCCATCCATTCGAACATCGTATTACCGAGCGTGTGGACGACACTGCCGATGATCTGGCCGCGCACGGTATTGGGGTTGATGACGCGGCCGCTGTCGTTGACGACGGCGATATCGAGCAGTTCAATGCGGCCGGTTGCGGGATCGACGTCGACTTCGACGGCGAGCGCCGCCCCCGAATAGGTGAGATTTGTATTCAGAAAATTGTGCGAGTGTTCGAGGCCAGGCGCATCGCCCGGTAGCTTGTATCCCGGCACTCCGGCCATCGTAAGACCAAGCTCCTGAAAGCTCAGTCCGAGGCCACGCACGCCTTTCACTTCGACTCGTCCATCCCGCAGCTCGAGGTCTTCGAGCCCCGCCTCCAGAAGCTCTGCGGCGACTTTGAGAACTTTTTCGCGAACTGCCGCGGCGGCGACGTGAACCGCCGATCCCGCCATAACGGTCTGCCGGCTGGCAAAGGCGCCAAGACCGAGCGAAATGGCCCCGGTATCGCCGGCGACGACCGCAATGTCGCCGGGCGCGACCCCGAGCTGCTCGGCGCAAATCTGCGCCAGCGCGGTTTTCAGGCCCTGGCCGATGGCGACCGCGCCGGTGTAGACCGACACCTTGCCGGAGCGGTCAATGCGAACGGTGGCTGATTTCGAACGGGCCGCGGCCGGTGCCTTTGAGACCCATGCCCATGCCGATGCCGAGAAAGCGTCCGTGTTCGCGGGCACGTCGCCGACGCTCCGGAAATCCGGCATAGTCGATTGCCTCAAGACAGGTCGCCATCGTTTTCGGATAGTCGCCGCTGTCGTAGACGATTGCGGCCCCCGAACGGGCCCTCAAGCCGGTGTCGTACGGCATCCGCTCGGGCGGAATGAGATTGCGGCGGCGCACCTCCGCGCGATCGAGGTTGAGCTTGCGCGCGATGCAATCGAGCGAGCGCTCCATGGCAAAATTGGCCGACGGATAGCCGGCACCGCGGATCGGGATCGTCGCAACCTTGTTGGTCTCGGCAACGATCACCTGCAGGTCGAGCGCCGGCAGCAAATACGGACCGGGCAGCGCGGTCGACGCATTGGTCGGCAAATTGGTGCCGCGTGGCGTGTAGGCGCCCTGGTCATGAATCATACGCCCGCGCATGCCAAGCAGCCGGCCGTTGCCGGCGAAGGCGATCTCCAGATCCCAATACTGGTCGCGCTCCTGAATCGAGCACAGAAAGTGCTCGCGTCGGTCCTCGATCCATTTCACCGGCCGGCGCAGCATCCGGCTGGCCGCCGCCACGACGACCTCCTCGGGATACATCAAATGCTTGCAACCGAACCCACCGCCGACATCGGGCGCGACCACGCGCACCTGATTTTCATTAAGTGCGAGGAGAGCGATGAGAATACCGCGCACATCGTGCGACTCCTGGGTCGAATCCCAGACCGTCAGCCGATCCTCGATCGTGTCGAAGTTCGCAAGCACGGCGCGGCCTTCCAACGGGTGGGCGACGCCGCGATGCGTCTTGAGGCGCAGATGCGTGCAGTGCGGCGCATCGTTGAAAGCGGCGTCCGCATTGCCGTACGCCTGGCGAAATTCCTTGATGATGTTCGACAGCTTGCGCGTGTCCGCCTTCGGCGATTGGGGCGCTATCGCCTGCTTGCAATCGGAAACCGGATCGAGCGGCTCATATTCGACGATGACGAGGCTCGACGCATCTTCTGCCGCATAGCGGGACTCGGCAATAACCACGCCGACGGCCTCGCCGACGAAGACCACTTCGTCTTTGGCCAGGGGATACGGTGTGATGTTCGGCGGCAGCACGTCGAGGCGCAGTTCGAGCGGCATCCGGTCTTGTGTCAGGTGCGGCCGCAAATCGTCGAAAGTCAGCACCGCGCGGACGCCGCGAGCGGCACGCGCCGCGCTTACGTCGATCGACTTGATCTTCGCATGCGCGAATGAGCTGCGCACGAAGGCGGCTTCGAGCGTTCCGGGCAGATGAATATCGTCGACGAAGCGGCCGGCCCCCTTGAGCAGGGCGGCATCCTCGATCCGGCCGATCGGCTGTCCGATGAACCTACATGCAGTCACGCGCGCCGGCGCCTCATCGCGGCACGACCCCGCTGGCCTTCATCGTGACCGCCCATTTGGCGACTTCGCTCTTGAGATAGGTCTTCAGATAGGCGGGAGAGCGGCGATCGGGCGCTACTACCGTCGTGGCCAGCGTGCGCAAGCGCTGCTGTACGGCGGGCGTGTTGAGCGCGACGTTGAGCGCGGCGTTGAATTTGATCACGATGGGAGCGGGCGTACCCTTGGGAAAGAAGAAACCCATCCAGTAATAGCCGTCGATCTTGGGGAAGCCCTGCTCCTTCGCGGTCGGCAAGTCCGGCAGCAGCGGCGACCGATCTTGCGTCAGCACGGCAAGCGCTTTCGCATTCTTATTCTGGACTAGCGGGATGCCGGCCACCGCCAGTGGACAATAGAAATCGAGCCGACCCGCGATCAGGTCCTGAAGCGCCGGCGCCGAACTTCGATACGGTACATGGGTGACCGTGACGCCGACAGCCTGAGTGAACTGAAAGCACGCCAAATGCGCGGCCGAGCCGACGCCCGCGGACCCGAATTGCATGCCGGCATGATGGGCTTTGGTATAGTCGGCAAACTGTTTCAAATTGTCGACCGGAAGGCTTTTCTTGACCAGCAGGAGAAGCGGCTGCTCAACCGCAAGTCCCGCCGGCGTGAAGTCTTTGATGGAGTTGTACGGCGGGTTTTTGAACAACGATTGGCTCTGCGCGAAAGTGTCGACAGCGCCGAGCACGACCGTGTAGCCGTCGGGATCTGCTTTCGCCGCGTGACTGGTGCCGATCGTGCCGCCCGCTCCTCCCATGTTTTGCACAACGATCTGCTCACCGAGCGTCGCCGACATGCTCGGCGCCAGAATGCGCACGACCGTATCCGAGGCACTGCCAACGCCGAAGGGCGTGACAAGAGTGATCGGCCGCGTCGGCCAATTTTGCGCTGCGGCCGAAGCCGCGCCGGCGATCGATGCCAGCGCAACGACGCATGAGAAAACAATATAACCGACGCCCTTGGCTCGCATCGCAACCCTCCCCTTTTGCACCATCCTATTAACCGCGGTGCTTCTCGTCTTTGACCGCAAGCGCGGCGAATTGCCGTCACCGCAACTTAAGGTTTTCGCTCTTCTCTTCGTGACGTACCGCGTTGCCGATCAAGACGCTCTTCGCCGTCAAGCCAACCAAGGAGTAAGCGACATTGCCGATCTCCTCACGGCGGCCGACGCAAGTCAAGCGGCTTGCCATGCGGTTGCTGCCAAGATATCCGGTGAGGTATCAAAAGCCTCTGAGACCCATTGAAGTATAAAGCATTTTTCGCGCGTGTTGCGTGTTTTGTTGCGTCGCCGCTGGTGTCGATTTGACGGGCACTAGTTGATCGTCCGGCGGATTGGTAATCCGCCATTTCGGAGTGCCCATTTTGCGGTTATCCACACCTCCATGTTGCGTCCGTGGCCGCACGCTTAGCCTATGGGTTCTTTAGGAACCTCAAATAGAACGCTGCAAACACCAAAACAATGCCGATGTTCACTATCAGCCGTTCCCAGAATCTATTCTTAAAAAACAAAAAATCCACACCAACGACAACGGCAATCAACACCGCAATGTAAAGCACGACAGACATGTTCCTCGTCATGTCAATCTCCCGTTCAAACATTGCCGCAATTGCTCGCCGAGTTTTTTGAGCGTGGCAGCAGCCGTTTCGAAATCCGCTCCCTCGCCATACACCATGTCGCGCCGGAAAGTGGCGTAATCCGCGGCATAGTCGGAACTGGCCGCGATACCCTCGATCGCCTTCAGCGTTTCGCCCAACGGATCGGCTTGGTAGGCGGGGAAATCCCTGGCTTGCCGGCCGGCGTCGGCGTTCATGATCTCGCTTGCGAGGCGCGCCACGTCCGCCGCGTCATAGTGATCGCGGATGGCGTGAAGATCGTACAAGTGACGGACGAGAGTGGGATCGTGTTTTTCGCGCAAGCCGGCCAGTTCGCCGCCGGCGCGGCGGGTGAGCGCAACTAGTTTTTCGGCGGCGGTCTCGGAAATCGAGGCGCACGCGATCGCGGGGATCTCGGCCGGCCTGGAGTAGCCCTCGGCGACGAAGGAGCTGACGGGAAGTTCCACCGCGTCGCGGCGGAGCGGAAATACCGCCGTCTCGATCTGGATTTCGGGACGCAGCGCACCGGCTTCTTCGGCGACGGGCTCGTAGGGAATCCGGTAGATGGTGTACCGGCCCTCATGCATCGTCGTGCGATGGGCCGGGTTTGTCGGGTCGAACTTGAATCCCGCCTTGAGCAGCGCGTCGGTGATCTTTTGCCGGACGTGGCGGAGCTGGCCTCGGGTCGGGGTCTTGTCGGCGACGATCCGGAGATCGATGTCTTCCGACATGCGGTGGATGAGGCCATAGGCGCGGCCGAGCGCCGTGCCGCCGCCGAAGACCAGCCGGAAGGGTTTCACGTCCGCCGCCATGATGGCGGCGAGCGCCTTGACCACGTGCCAGTCCTTCTCGACCAGCGCGGTGCTCGGGAGTCGAAAATGCTCCTGGATTTCGAGGAGCTCCTGAAGGGTCGGCCTATCGCTCAAGGACCAGCTCCGAATTCCCGTAGCGGAGATGGCGGCGGAAGCGGCCTTTCACGCGGACCACGGGATTGACCGGGACTTGCGTCGAGCGGCCCTCGTTGTAGGCACGCTCGGATTCCGTCGGCTGCCAATCGACGCCGAGCTTATCGAGCGCCTGGCGGGCGGCGCCAATGAAGCCATTGGGGCTGTAGAGCATCGGGCGGCCCAAAAGGCGCGAGGCGACGGCTCGGCCATAGACGCCGTAGCCGAGGCGCACCAGATGTCCGTCGCGCACAAGGCCGCGTAGGGCGCGCAGCACCTGGTCCTCCCCGCCGAGATTCGTGAATTCGCGGGTGAGGAACACGGCGTCGCCACGGCGGCGGGCCATCCGCTCCTCGATTCTTTGGCGCAATGTCTTCCGTCGCGGCATGATAGACCTCCGCAAAAACCCGACACTCAATATAAACAAAAACCCGACATTTTACAATGGAAATGTTTGGCAATTCAATGGCTTGAATATCAATGACTTAGAGCGGATTGGCCGCGAGACTGCCGGCTGCACGGCTCGCAGATTACCGGTCCGGCTATAGATCAGCGTGGCCTGGTTCGTCTCAGTGAGTGGGTGCCAAACAAATGCGGGTCCAGCCCAATGCTGGCGATCCACTCCGATAGAAGCCGCGCGTATTGGCGGGTGGTCATACGTTGCCCAACGCCGCGCGGGCCCATGAACAGGAAGTCGCCGGGCTTCTTGCCGGCAGCCTTGATATAGGCGTCCACCGCTTGGCGGGTCTGTTCCGTCAGTTCGAATTGGACAGGCCGCCCAGTCTTTTTCTGACGCACGGTGGCGCGATCGGCGGAATAGCCGTTTTGGGGCGACGTCCTCGACGCAGATGGCCGCGCCATCGCGATCATATTGACCGATGAAATGAATCCAGTCCTCATGGAGACGCTGCCGCAGCGGATATTGAAGGAGATCGTCGACAGCGAGGCGTAGACCGGCAAGACGCATCAGCAAGCCTGCAGAAGCGAAAATTAACGGCGAACCGGGATGCCCAGCGTTGAAGGCACACTGTTGCATTCGCCGCGGTGCACCGTTTTTGGTCGCTATCGGACAACAACGGACAAATCTCAATTTTGGCCGGCAATGGCAATGACGCTAACCCAAAGCGGACGTGCGCCCGACGATTTACTCAATGTCAGATAATCACGCCACCGCCGCCTCATGCTCGCTGAGCGAACCGAGCAGGCTCTTTATCTCCGCCGCGGCTCTCGGCGGACTGAAGAAATAACCCTGGACGTCGGTACATCCTTCAGTTCTCAGGATCTCAAGCTGATTCTGCGTTTCGACTCCTTCAGCGGTCGTGACAATGTTGAGACTGCTACCAAGGCCAACAACCGCGCGAAGGATGGCCAGGCTCTCCTTGTTCATTTGACAAATCGCGAATGAAGGATTGATCGATCTTGATCCTATCGAATGGAAAGCTGCGGAGATAACCAAGCGATGAATATCCCGTTCCGAAATCATCCATTGCGATACTGACGCCGAGCTCTTTGAGCTGATGGAGCATGGCTAATGCCGCATCGCTGTCCTGCATTAGCACCAACTCGGTAATCTCAAGCTCCAGCCTGCTTGCGGGCAAGCGGGACTTTTGCAAGCGCGTTTTTGACGACCTGGACAAAATCGGCGGTCCTGAACTGAACCGGCGATACGTTGACCGCGACCGCTATTTCATCCGGCCATTCGACGGCGTCGGCGCAGGCTCGTCCCAGCACCCATTCTCCAATCGGGACGATAAGTCCCGTTTCTTCCGCGATCGGAATGAATTCCAGAGGCGGCACCAAGCCGCGTTCGGGTTGATGCCAGCGAATAAGCGCCTCGCAAGCGGTGACCTTTCCGGTCTTGAGATTGACGATGGGCTGATAGTTGAGCGCGAACTCGCCGTTGACCAACGCCTTGCGAAGATCGAGCTCGAGAGCGCGGCGCTCTTGCATGCGAGCGTCCATTTGCGCTTCGAAAAATCGATACATATTTCCGCCATCGGCCTTGCAGCGGTAAAGCGCCAGATCCGCGTTCTTCATAAGCTGATCCGGAGCCGTGCCGTCACCCGGCGCGATTGCGATACCGATGCTCGTCCCCACGATGACTTGATGGCCGTCGAGCTGATAGGGCGCGCTCACGGCATCGATCAGGCGCGTCGCGAGCGAGGTTGCGTCCGCGGCCGCTCGAATGTGACCTGCACGATAGCAAACTCGTCTCCGCCCAGCCGCGCGACGATGTCGGTTTCGCGGATGCAGCCGCGCATGCGCTCGGCCGCCGCTTGCAACAGCTTGTCTCCGATTGGATGTCCGAGCGTATCATTGACGCTCTTGAAATGGTCGAGGTCCAGGCTGAAGACCGCGAAGGCGCCGGCTCTGCGGCGCGCGGGTGAGAAGCTCTTCCATCTTTTCATAGAAAATGCACCCGATTCGGCAAATCCGTAAGCGCGTCGTAATGCGCCATGTGCGAAATCTGGTCCTGAATGCGCCGCTGTTCTGTCGTGTCTTCGAACGTGACCACGAAACCGCCATCGGCCATTGGCGAACACGATGCACGGAACGTGTGCCCGTCGGTACGCTCGAACACGATCACGCCTTCTGCGGCGGTCTAAGATATTCTGAAGCTCGGCAACGATTTGCGACCGATTTTTCATGGCCACATTGGTCAAGTCGCTCAGCAAGCTGCATGGTTTGAGGAACTGTCATGCCGAACGCCGAAGTTTTCCATTTTTCCCATGGCACCCGAAACATTTCTGTAAAGCGCCGATTGGAAACGATGAGCGTCGCCGGCGCGATCATACATCAAAAGGCCTTGCACCATGTTGTTCAACGCCGCGTCGAACTGCAAATTCTGCTTCTCAATCGTATCGACTTGCGCGCTTCGCGTTCGGTGATGTCGCGATAATACCATATGCGACCGAGATATTTCTGCTTGGCGTCGCGCAACGGCGCCGTGTGCCGATCGATGACGCGCCCATCCTTGAGCCTGAGTTCATCGTGAGCCTTTTCGTCGGGATGCTCGTAAAGATGTTTCATGCGCGCGATAAACGCTTCCGGGTCGCTATTTGCGCAGCCATCGCCTGCAAGACCGGCTCGTTGGGGCCTTTC
>CAVPQA010000043.1:0-95176 GCA_963707175.1 uncultured Alphaproteobacteria bacterium | reverse complement strand
GCCGCAACGGCCACGCCGGCGGAGACGGCCAGGACGAACCGGCTGGCGGGCCAGATTGTCGAGTTACGCCGCGCCGGCCCGCTGGTGAGCGCCACTATCGACTGCGGATTTCCGCTTAAAGCCTATTTGCTCGCGCCACAGGTGCAAAAGATGAATCTCGAACGCGGCACACCGGTCGTGGCCGAAGTTGCCCCAACGGTGATCCATGTCATGACGGAATGATGCGTTCCGAACCCGGTCAGGACGCGCGCTGAAGCACCAGCATGTAATGCTCCGGCGTCTGCTGCTTCACTTCAAGCGTGACAAACCCAGCCGCCTCGCACCAAGATTGGATCTGCCGCGACGTCAGCCGCTCCTGCCGCGGCGGCCCGTGATCGCACGGCCCATCGGGGTTGAATTCCGCGATCACCGCCCGGCCTCCGACCTTCAGCAGCCGCGCGATATTGCGCATGATGCCGGCCGGATCGTCGGTGTGATGCAGCACCATTGAAATCAGCGCCGCGTCGGCATGCAGACCATCCAAGTCTACGTTTGCCGCGTCAGCGACCACGCTCCTGATGTTTGAGACGCCTCGATCGCGTTGCAGTCGCTGCAGGTAATCCAAAGCGTCGGCCTTGGGGTCGATCGCATAGACTATGCCTGAGGGACCCACGCGTTCCGCAAGCAGAAAACTGACAAAACCCGGCCCCGCTCCTACATCCAATACTATGTCCCCTGCTCGCAATTGCAGCGCATCGAGCCAATCACCCACAAGGCCGCCGCGCTGCCCCTGCCGCGCATAGACTTCCTCCCAGGTGACATGACTCATATCCTTGCGATAGGCGTGTTCCTGCATGTTTGTCCCTTCGATGCCGATTTTTCGCTGCGCCCCATCAGGCGGCGGAAATGAGTGTTCCCAAGTGGCGTGGGCCTTCGCGTGAGCCATGCATGATGTCTAGCAGCGGCCGACGATGTGGCCTTGATGTAGGTCAAGCGCAAGCGTGCTCGGTCGGTCCGGACCTCGACGCTATCCGGTGCTAGCCGCCTTTCGCCAGCGCGTCGAATTGCATCAGCCGCTTGACGAGCGGTTCCATGTCTTTGAGCGGGATCATGTTGGGGCCATCCGAGGGCGCATGGTCGGGATCCTGATGGGTCTCGATGAAGACGCCGGCGACACCGACCGCAACAGCGGCGCGCGCCAGCACCGGAACGAACTGCCGCTCGCCGCCCGAGGAGGTGCCCTGCCCGCCTGGCTGCTGCACCGAATGGGTCGCGTCGAAAATGACAGGCGCACCCGTCTTCGCCAGAACTGGCAGCGCGCGCATGTCGGAGACAAGCGTGTTGTAGCCGAATGAAACGCCGCGTTCGGTCACGAGTACGTTGCGATTGCCGGCGCCGGTGATCTTCTCCACCACGTTGGCCATATCCCAAGGTGCCAGAAACTGGCCCTTCTTGACGTTGACGGCGCGCCCGGTCCTGGCGGCGGCGACGAGCAAATCTGTTTGCCGGCATAGGAAGGCGGGAATCTGCAAAACATCGACAACGTCGGCGACCGGCGCGCATTGATCCGGCTCGTGCACGTCGGAGAGCAACGGAATGCCTAATTTTTCTCGCAGCTCAGCGAAGATCGAAAGCGCGTTGTCGAAGCCAACGCCGCGCGCGCTTTTGGCGCTGGTGCGGTTGGCCTTGTCGAACGAGGTTTTATAGACCAAGCCGACGCCGAGCCGCCCGGCCATCTCCTTGAGCGCCGACGCCATCTCGAAGGCATGCGCGCGGCTTTCCAGCGCGCACGGCCCGGCAATCAGAGCGAGCGGCTGCGCGTTGCCGAAACGCGCTTTACCGACGGTGACAATCGGATTTGGCTTCGCGGTCATCCGGTTCCTCGCGAGCGACCATGAAGCCCACGGATGGCCCGGTCAACCGGCTCTATTTGACAGCGGAGAATGCCGTCGGCTGCAGTATCTGATTGGTTGCGTTGGCAAGGATCGGGCCGTCCTTCTCGCTTGCGGCGCGGGCGTTGATCCACTCCGGATCGGCCATGAACGCGTTCCATTTCTTCTCGCGGTCGGCAAGCAACTCCCACGCCAACAGGTAGGTCAATTCGTGGTTTGAACTCGCCGATCAGCGTGGTCCAGAACCCGGCCTGCTTGATGCCGTGCTTGTCCCAGATTTTGAGCGTCACGTTCTGAAAACGCTGCAGCAGAGCCGGCAACCGGCCCGGTACGCAACGATACACGCGCATTTCGTAGAGCATTGAGGCTTCCTCCCCTGATGTCATTCCGCATTGTCGCAGCGGCAAGTCCGGAATCCATCACCACAGCCGTGATGCTGGACCTGCGGGCTTTGCCCGCATCCCCGGAATGACGGGAATACTACACCAGCCGGCTCTGCTCCACCGCTGCCCCGATGAACGAGGAAAACAGCGGGTGCGGCGCGAACGGCCGCGACTTCAATTCGGGATGAAATTGCACGCCGATGAACCAGGGATGATCGTCGTATTCGATGATCTCCGGCAGGAGGCCATCGGGCGACATGCCGGAAAAGCGCATGCCGTGCTGGGCAAGACGGTCCTTGTAGGCGGTATTGACCTCATAGCGGTGGCGGTGCCGCTCGGAGATTTCGGTCGCGTGATAAATCTCCGCCACGCGCGAGCCGCGCCCAAGCACCGCCGGATAGGCGCCGAGCCGCATCGTGCCGCCGAGATCGCCCTCGATCCCGCGCTTTTGCAGCTCGTTGCCCTTCATCCATTCGGTCATCAGGCCGACGACGGGCTCGGACGTGGCGCCGAATTCCGTCGAATTCGCCGCCTCGATGCCGCACAGGTTACGCGCCGCCTCGATCACCGCCATCTGCATGCCGAAGCAGATGCCGAAATACGGCACCTGGCGCTCGCGCGCGAACTGGGCGGCGCGGATTTTTCCCTCGGCGCCGCGCTGGCCGAAACCGCCCGGCACCAGAATGCCGTCGACGTGTTCGAGAAACGGCGCCGGGTCCTCGTTCTCGAACACCTCGCTCTCGATCCAGTCGAGGTTGACCTTCACCTTGTTGGCGATGCCGCCGTGGGAGAGCGCCTCGATCAGCGACTTATAGGCGTCCTTCATCCCGGTGTATTTGCCGACGATGGCAATGGTCACATCGCCTTCGGGATTGCGGATGCGCTCGTTAATCAGATGCCAGGTGTTGAGATCGGGCGCCGGCGGATTTTCGATGCCGAACGCGGCCAGCACTTCGTCATCGAGACCGCCGGCATGATAAGCTTCCGGCACGGCATAGATGTTGTCGACGTCGCGCGCCTCGATCACGGCGCTCTCGCGCACATTGCAGAACAGCGCGAGCTTCTTGCGTTCGCTCGCCGGGATCGGGCGGTCGGTGCGGCAGAGCAGAATGTCGGGCTGAATGCCGATGGCGCGCAGCTCGCGCACCGAATGCTGAGTCGGCTTGGTTTTAAGCTCGCCGGCGCTCGGGATGAACGGCATCAGGGTCAGATGGATATAAACCGCGTGGTGGCGCGGCAGATCGTTGCCGAGCTGGCGGATCGCCTCGAAATACGGCAGGCCCTCGATGTCGCCGACCGTGCCGCCGATCTCGCACAGCACGAAATCGAAATCGTCGTTGCCGTCGCGGATGAAATCCTTGATCGCGTTGGTGACGTGCGGAATCACCTGGATGGTGGCGCCGAGGTAGTCCCCGCGCCGCTCCTTGAGCAGAATCTCCTGGTAGATGCGGCCGGTGGTGATGTTGTCCATGCGGGTCGCCGGCCGGCCGGTGAAGCGCTCGTAATGGCCGAGGTCGAGATCGGTTTCGGCGCCGTCGTCGGTGACGAAAACCTCGCCGTGTTGGTACGGCGACATCGTGCCGGGATCGACATTGAGGTAGGGGTCAAGCTTACGCAGCCGGACCTTGTAGCCGCGCGCCTGCAGCAGCGCGCCGAGCGCCGCCGACGCCAAGCCCTTGCCGAGTGAGGAGACCACGCCGCCGGTGATGAAAATGTACCGCGCCATGGGAATCGATGTTTAGCGCGCCGGTTACGATTCGACGAGCGATTTTCCGGAATGTCTGCCACGCGCCGCAAGGACCAACGCGCGGGCGCCGAAAAACCCTGGCCCTCCAGAATGTTTGGCGGACATCCTCATGCCGTCTGGGAAGCCACCTAAAGCTGCTTTTCCATGGTCCGACAGCCGACGATTCTGGCCATCCTCAGCGCGACTGCGGAACCTGCGGACCGCTCGGCGCGGCGGGCGGAGCCGACGGCGCAGGCGCCGGGGCGGGAGACGATGCACCGGGCGGTGCGGGCGTACCCGCGGGCGGTGCGCCGCCGCCACCGAGCGTGCCGAGCAAGCCACCACTCCCGGAGTTGAGCGGCGCGACCGGCGGCGGAGCGCCGGGTCCGGGCGCCTGCCGGGCGGGGGCCCCACCTGGGATCAAAGACACCGGCGCGCCGTTGTGCGCGGCCAGCAGCGACAGGATCAAGCTCGTGAGAAAAAACCCCGCGGCCAAGAGCGCCGTCGTCCGCGTCAGCACATTCGCGGTGCCGCGGCCGGTCATGAACCCGCTTGTGGTGCTGACCAGCCCTCCACCCTCGGATTTCTGCAGCAGAACCACGCCGATCAGGGCGAGGACGAGCATTAGGTGGATGGCGATAACGACACTCAGCATCGGTAAATCCGCTCTTGGCCGCGGCTCGACGATGTCGCCCGACCGCGTCTTGGGCCCCATATAGGATATCGGGGCGCTGTCTACACGACCCGCCATACACGACCCACCATGGATTTTCTATGGCCGCCGCTCTGGAAATTGACCGCTACCCGGGCCTTCATCGCGTCCTCGACCGCCGCTACTGCTTGACGAAGGCGACGACCAATTCGCCGATCGGCGCCAGCGCAGCTACGGCAGCACAGCTCAGCGATAAACGCTGGCTATTGCCAGAAACTCGTCGGCATTGAGGCTGGCGCCGCCGATCAATGCGCCGTCGACATTCGCGATGGCCATCAGTTCCCTCGCGTTGGCTGGCTTGACCGAACCGCCGTAAAGGATGCGGACTGCTTCCGCGGCTCGGCTGTAACGCGATGCAAGCCGCTCCCGGATAAAGCCGTGCATCTCGCCGACATCGGCAGGCGTCGGTGTGACGCCCGAACCGATGGCCCAGACCGGTTCATAAGCGACGACAAAATCCGCGGTACCGTCCGGCAACGAGCCATCGAGCTGCGCCCCGACAACGGACCGCGCGCAGCCGGCATCGCGCTCCGCTCGCGTCTCGCCGACGCAGACGAGGGGCAACAGGCCGGCGCGGCCCGCCGCAAGCGCCTTGGCGCGGACGTCAGCGTCGGTTTCGTGATGGTCGCTGCGCCGCTCGGAGTGGCCGACAATCACCGCAGTGGCGTGCGCATCGGCCAGCATCTCGGCAGCAATGTCTCCGGTATGCGCGCCTGATACCTCGGCGTGGCAATCCTGACCGCCGACCGCGACCCGAGATCCGCCAGCGCGCGCGGCAAAGGAGGCTATAAGCGTAAAAGGCGGACAGACCAGCACGTCGACCTGCGCGGGGAGCTTGGCCGCTCCGGCGATGATCCGATCCAGCGTTGCCGCAGCCGCAGACAGGCCGTTCATTTTCCAATTGCCTGCGACAAGCGGACGGCGCGCCATGGCTGAGCCTCAAAAATGCGACAAAGAGCCGTTAGCAGACCGATTGCATGGCGAAAAGGGACGTTTTAACAGTCAATTCAGTCGATTGCGGCAGAGAGCATCGGTTCGTATGATGCGCGGCCCTTGCTTCGGCAAGTCGATTTCTCTCACCTAACGACGCTGGAAACCTATGCTTCGAGGTATCCGTAAAGCCTCCGAAAATTGGCTCGGCCGTATCCTCATGGCCGTCGTACTGTCGGTTCTTGCCGGCAGTTTCGCGGTATGGGGCATCAACGACATCTTCCGCGGCTACAGCGCCACTTATCTCGCCAAGATCGGCGACATCGAAATCCAGCAGGACCAGTTCAGCCAAACCTATAACGAGCGTTTGCAGCAGCTCGGTCAGCAGTTTGGCCGTCCGATTCCGCCCGAGCAAGCAGCCGCGCTGGGAATAGACCGACAGGTTCTGGCCCAACTGATCGCGCAGGCCGGCCTGGATCAGCTCGCCCACCGCTTGCGGATCGGCATTCCGATGTCCGATATCGTGCGGCAGGTGCTGGCGGACCCGCATTTCCAGACGCCGACCGGTCAATTCGACCGCGCACAGTTTGAAGGATTCTCTGCAATCGATAGGTTTCAGCGAACAGCGCTACTTTGACGAATTGAGCCGCACCATCCCGCGCCGTGAGATTACCGACGCGATCTCCGGCGGCATCAGCGTGCCGAAAGTGTACCTTGATGCCGTCAATCAATTCCAAAACCAGCAGCGCAGCATTCAGTATGTCGCACTCGGTCCGGCACAGGCCGGCGACATCCCGCAGCCCACCGCTGAGGAGCTGACCAAGTATTTCAACGACCGCAAAATCCTATTCCGCGCGCCCGAATACCGGAAGATCGTGACCCTGGCGGTCACACCCGCGACAATGGCGAAGTCGACCGTTGTTTCCGATGCGGACGCAAAAAAGCGATATGACGACAATCTAAAGCAGTATCAGACCCCCGAACGCCGGCACATCGAGCAGATCGTCTTTCCCGACATGGCGCAGGCGCAGGCCGCCAGCACGCGCCTCAAGTCCGGCATCAAGTTCGATGCTCTGGCGGCAGAGCGCGGCCTCAAAGCGAGCGACATCGACCTTGGGACCGTGGCGAAATCGGCAATCATCGATCCCACCGTCGCCGATGCCGCGTTCGCGCTCAAGCCGGGCGAGGTGAGCGCACCGATCCAGGGCAAGTTCGGTGTGGTGATTGTAACCGTGCAGAGCGTCGAGCCGGCTACGACAAAACCATTTAACGTCGTGGAGCCGTTCATCAAATCCGACATTGCGCTCGAACGTGCCAAAAGCAAGGTGCAGGACCTTCACGACAAGATGGAGGACGCGCGCGCCGGCGGCGCTACGCTTGCAGAGGCGGCCAAGACCCTGGGTCTGCAGCCGGTCACGCTCGATATCGACCGTTCCGGGCGCGATCCCGCCGGCAAATTCGTCGCGGCCATTCCCGCCGCCACTAACGTCATCAGCGGCGCGTTCTCCAACGACGTCGGCGTCGATACCTATCCGGTCGATGCCGACGGGGGTTACGTCTGGTACGAGGTCGAGGCGGTGACGCCGGCCCGTGACCGCACGCTGGACGAGGTCAAGACGCAAGTCGAACAGCGCTGGCACGACGACCAGGTCGCAGCGCGAATCAAAACCAAGGCCGCCGATCTGCTCGAAAAGCTGAAAGGCGGCAATCCATTCGACGCGCTTGCCACCGCCGACAATGTCAAGGTTCAGAGCGCCGCCGATCTAAAGCGCGGCCCGGTGAGCGGCGGCATCCCCGCCAAAGTGATCGACGCGGTTTTTCACACCGCGAACGGCGCCTTCGGCAGCTCCGAAGGCGACAAGCCGACCCAGTGGATGGTATTCCGCGTCAGCGACGTTAAAACGCCGCCGCTCGACCCGAATTCGACGGACGGCAAGAAGCTCGTACAGCTGTTGCAGCAGGCGATGAGCGACGATGTCTTCACCCAATATCTCGGGTGGCTCGAAGACAATCTCGGCACAACGATTAATCAGGCCGCGCTGGCGCAAGCCGTGGGCAACACCACACCGCCGGAAAGCGAGTAATGCAAATCGAGCCTGCGGCCGGCGAATTCGCCGCCCGCTACGGGGCGGGCGCACCGCAGGTCGTGTGGACAAGCTTGGTCGCCGACCTGGAAACTCCGGTTTCGGCTTTCCTCAAGGTGACTGGCGCACGCGCGCGGGGGTCCCGCAGCGGACGCAACCGGTCCGTCAGCTTTCTGCTCGAGTCCGTCGAAGGCGGCGCGGTGCGCGGTCGTTATTCGATCATCGGTCTTGAGCCCGATGTGATCTTTCGCACCAGCGGCAGCCGGGCCGAGATCAACCGGAATCCACAGCATCGGCCGCATCGACTTCAAGGCGGTTGCCGAAACGCCGCTTGCAGCTTTGCGCACACTGATTGAGCAAAGTCGGATTGCGCTGCCGGACGCGCTGCCCCCCATGGCTGCCGGCGTGTTCGGCTATCTCGGCTACGACATGGTGCGGCTGATGGAGGATACGTTGGCGGCCCCCGCCGGGGACCCGATCGGCATTCCGGACGCCATTGTCGTGCGCCCGACGCTGGTCATCGTATTCGATGCCGTCGAAGACACGATCACCGTCGTGACCCCGGTCCGGCCGCAGAAGTCCGTCACCGCGAAGGCGGCGCTGGCACGCGCGCGCAAGCGCCTCGCCGAGATCGTCGCCGCGCTCGACCGGCCGGTCAGCAAATCGGCTGCCGAAACCCACCGCGGGCCGCTCAAGGTGGCGCCGCGCTCGAATACCACGCCCGCCGAATTCAAGCGTATGGTGGGGCTGGCCAAGGAGTACATTGCGGCCGGCGACATTTTCCAGGTGGTGCTGTCGCAGCGCTTCGAGGCACCCTTCCGGCTGCCGCCCTTTGCGCTGTATCGCGCGTTGCGCCGGGTGAATCCGTCGCCCTATCTGTTCTTCCTCGATTACGGGACGTTCGCGATCGCGGGATCGAGCCCCGAAATTCTGGTCAAGGCCGAAAATGGCGTCGTGACGATCCGGCCGATCGCCGGCACGCGGCGGCGCGGAGCCACCCCGCACGAGGACGCAGCGCTTGAGGCGGAGCTGCTCGCCGACCCCAAGGAGCGCGCCGAGCATTTGATGCTGCTCGACCTCGGCCGCAACGACGTCGGGCGTGTCGCCGAGATCGGCAGCGTCAAGGTCACCGACCAGTTCTTCATCGAGCGCTACAGCCAAGTGATGCACATTGTCTCCAACGTCGAAGGCAAGCTGCCCAAGGATCGCGATCCGCTCGACGCGCTCACCGCAGGCTTTCCGGCCGGCACGGTTTCGGGGGCGCCGAAGGTGCGCGCCATGCAAATCATCGACGAATTGGAAAAGGAGAAACGTTCGCTCTATGCCGGCTGCGTCGGTTATTTCTCCGCCGGCGCCGAAATGGACACCTGCATCGCGCTGCGTACCGCGCTGATCAAGGACGGCGTCATGTACGTTCAGGCCGGCGCCGGCATCGTCGCCGACTCGGATCCGGAGTTTGAACAGCAGGAATGCATCAACAAGGCTAAAGCGCTGTTCCGCGCCGCCGAGGAAGCGCAACGCTTCGCCTCTGCTGCGCGCAAATAGTGACTCTTCCGGGACCGCTTGAGCTCTTCAACACGCAACGCCGGGCCGAGCGTCGACCACAGGAGCGGACATGCCGTTGTTTTCGCTCGATGAACTGGCTGCGGCGGTCGCCGCTTTGCGGGCCTTCATGCCGCCAACGCCTGCCTATGCGTGGCCGCTGCTCGCGGCGAAAGCTGGCGCCGCGGTCGTGGTCAAGCACGAGAACCACACGCCGACGGGGTCGTTCAAAGCCCGTGGCGGCCTCGTTTATGTGGATGCGCTGCGCCGCGCGGGTCCGCCACCCAAGGGCCTGGTCACCGCGACCCGCGGCAATCATGGTCAGTCGGTGGCACTGGCTGCGGCGCGCAACGGCATTCCGTGTACGATTGTCATTCCGGAGGGGAATTCGCCTGAGAAAAACGCCGCGATGCGAGCCTTTGGCGGCGAACTTGTCACCGCCGGCGCCGATTTCGATGCAAGCCGCGCGATTGCCATGCAGATGGAGCGCGAGCGCGGCTACCATTTCGTTCCGTCCTTTCATGTCGAGCTGGTGAAGGGCGTCGCGACCTACGCGCTCGAGCTGTTTAGCGCCCATGCCGACCTCGACGTCGCCTATGTCCCAATCGGCATGGGCTCCGGCATTTGCGGCATGATCACCGTGCGCGACCTGCTCGGTCTCAAAACCGAGATCGTCGGCGTCGTCGCCCAGAACGCGCCGGCCTTCGCGCTGTCGTTCGCCGCCGGGCATCCGGTGCCGACCAATACAGCGCGCACGTTTGCCGACGGGATGGCCTGTCGCGATCCGCAACCTGACGCGTTCGCGATCATCAAGGCTGGCGCCGCACGCGTCGTTAGCGTCAGCGAAGACGAGATCGCGGAGGCCCTGCGCCTCTACCACACCGCAACGCATAATCTCGCCGAGGGCGCCGGCGCCGCGCCCCTTGCGGCGTTGATGCGGGAAAAGGATCGCTACGCCGGCAAGCGCGTCGGCCTCGTGCTGTCCGGCGGCAACATCGACATGCCCGTGCTGGCGCAGATTCTGCGTGGCGAGACGCCGTCGGCCTGACAAAGACGACTGCGCCTTTGGACTGGACACGTTCCCGGCCGCCGAGAATAATCGCCCCAAACAACTCGCGCCCACCTGGAGGAACCGCCGTGACAGCAACATCAACGACGCCCGCGGAAATGGCAAAGCGCGTTGCCCGTTTCGACAAACTGCAGACCTATCAGCAGCAGAATTTCGCCTCGCACGGCATACCGGCCGGCGCGGTGGAGAAGATCACGGCCCGCCGCGTCTACCCGGTTATGGCGCCGGCGGACTACAAGGGCCGCAGCGCCGGCGCCCCGGTCAAAGGTCCGCGCGGATTGGTCGTCACCATTGCCGAATGCGAACCCGGCAACGGCCCGGGACTGCACCGCCACCTCAATACCGTCGAGAATTTCATGTGCCTGTCGAGCAGGTTTGAGATCGCCTGGGGCGATCGCGGCGAGCACACGCTCGTGCTCGAACCGCTCGACATGATTTCGGTGCCGCGCGGCGAGAACCGAAGCTTCCGCAATGTCGGCAGCGAAACCGGAAGGCTCCTGGTCATGATCGTGCCGGAAACCGACGAGCAGGCCGATCCGATTTCCTATGCGCCGAGCCTCGCGCGCGAAATCGAGACAGAGTACGGCAAGTCCGCGCTGCAGGGCCTGCAGCAAATCGGCTTCAAGTTCGAAGACGAGCCGACCACGGCGTAGACGTCGCGGCGGCGGCTAGTCGGAGCGAATTTCAGGCGTTTGACGCGACGAATTTGTAGCCGTCGCCCCAGCGGCGCACCCGTGCCGTCGACGGCATGGGGAAATGCGTCAAGCACATCAGTGTCGGCTCTTCGCAGAAACGGTCGAACACCGCACGCCGGGTCTGTCCGGCTTGTGCCGAATCGTAGTCGGCCAGCATGCCGAGATCGGGATATTTGCCCTGGATCGGCGAGTAAATCATATCGCCCGTGATCAGCGCATCGTCGCCGCTTCGGCCGACCAGGACGGAGAAGTGGTCGATGGTGTGGCCGGGCGTCGGCATCAGCCGCACCGTTTCACTGAAAGCAAAATCGCTTTTGACGATCTGCTCGCGCTTGGCCGCCACGATCGGCAGCACCGAATCGGTGATCCACGGCAAACTCTGCGGATTTTCCTTTTCGCGCGCCGTCCAATAAGCGAGCTCGCGTTCCGCCATGATGTAGCGCGCCTTGGGAAAGGTCGGAACCCAGCGGCCGTTCTCAAGTTTGGTGTTCCAGCCGACATGGTCGCCATGCAGGTGCGTGCACATGACATAGTCAATGTCATTGACACCCATGCCGGCGCCGGCCAGCGCCTTCTCAAACCGATCGCTGTTCATCATGTTCCAGAACGGCCGCATCGGCCGCGACTTGTGATTGCCGACACAGGCATCAATCAGAATGTTGTGGTGCGCCGTCTTGACGACGAAACCCTGGATGCACAGCACCACCCCGCCGTCGGGATCGATAAAGGTCGGCTGCAACCACGATCGGTTTTCGTCGAGCATTTCCTTGCTCAGCTTCGGGAAGAATTCCAAGGCTTTGAAAAACGGGCCTTGCTGTTCGACAATCGGATAGATCGCAATGTCCTTGAGCGAGATCGGTGTCGTCATTGCAGCGTTTCCTGGATTGGATGGCGTTTGCGCAAATGTTACCGGGGCTGCGCGGGCGAACACAAGCCCTGGCCGCGGCGCGTGCAAGCTTGTCAGCCCGAGGCGCCGGTTTTAAGCTTGCGTCGAGCGCGCTGTTTGCAGGTGTAGCACGACGCGGGATGCATGAGACGAAGATATCATAGCCTTGCGGTTGCTTGCGCGATCTTCGGCGGCGCAGGGCTGTCGCCGACAATTCAATCCACGGCATATGCGCAGTCCGCCGATCTCGTTCTGTGCGACCGGATCGCTGCCGACCCGACCGATCCGGACAAACCGGCCGCTATTGCGGGCGTCGCCCGTGTTGCGCCGCAGGACATCCCGATTGCGATCAAGTTCTGCGGGGCCGCCGCTGGCGGCTCGCGGCGGGCGTTTTACGAACTCGGCCGCGCCTACGCGGCCGGCGGACAGTTGGCCCAGGCAATTGCCGCATATCGTAAAGCCGTCGCCAAAGGCAGTACGGCCGCCATGGTTGAATTGGCCACGCTGCTTGAGGCCGGCGCCGGCGTCGCCAAGGACGATGCGCAGGCCCGCGCGTTGTTTCAGCGCGCCGCCGCAGCCGGTAATCCCCGTGCGCTCACCCGCCTTGCCACGGCCGGCGCGGTGAGCGGCGGAGCCGCCGATCCGGCGCAGGAACGGGAGATGCTGGCACGCGCCGCAGAAGGGAATTCGGCCGACGCCCAATTCCAGCTCGGCCTGATGTATGCGAACGGCGTCGGCGGCCCCAAGGATGATGTCGCAGCACGGTCGTGGTTCGAAAAGGCGGCAGCGCAAAACAATCCGAATGCGCTGGAATGGATGGGGTCATTTGCCGCCAGCGGCCGCGGCGGGCCGCGCGACATTCAGGCTGCCAAAAATTTTTACGCGCGGGCGGCGGCCCTCGGCGATGAGGACGCCAAGGCGCAGCTCAAGCGCCTCGAATGCTCAATATCAATCAAGGACTCGCGCGGCCACGTCGTGGGATGCTTGTAGTGCGACGCTGGCACAACGGCCGCGCACTGGCTTTTGGCGACGATCGAGACTTGAATGAAGGGCCCCTGCCACCCTGCTCGCCCACCTCGCCACAGCGCTCGAAGCCATACAAGAACACGGCGGCTCGGCTTGGCCGCCGCGAAGATCGGGAGGAACTCATGCCGACACGACGTACGCTGTTATTTGTACCGCTGCTGGCCGCCGCGGCTTCATCCGGCTCGTCAGTCCTGGCGGACGATTTTCCGTCCGGCCCGATCACCATCATTGTGTCGTTTCCTGCGGGCGGCAGCATCGACGTCGTCATGCGGGCGGTGGCGGCAAAACCGCAGCAGCGGCTTGGCAAACCCGTTATCGTCGAAAACCGCGCCGGGGCCGGCGGGGTGCTCGCAACCGAGAGCGTGATCAAGGCCGCGCCGGACGGCCGCACGCTGCTGGCATCGGCGAGTTCGCTCGCGGCCAACCCGACGCTGTTTAAGTCCTTGCCGTTCGATACGCTCAAAGATCTGCGGTCCGTGTCGCTGATCTTTCGCACCCCGCTTGTGCTGGTGGTCAATCCGAAGCTGCCGGTCCACTCGATAACCGAGCTCATTGCGCTGCTGAAAGCCAAGCCCGGCCAGATCAATTACGCCCACGGTGGCCCCGGCTCGGCGATCCATCTCGCCGGCGAGCTGTTTCAGACCATGACTGGCACCAAGATGATTGCGGTGTCGTATCGCGGCGCGCCGCTCGGCCTAAACGATGTCATGGGCGGTCACGTCGCGCTGATGTTTGCCGATGCCGGCAGCGTTGTCGGCCAGATCAAAGCCGGCATGGTGCGCCCGCTCGGCGTGAGTTCGACCATGCGCGTCCCCGCGCTGCCCGATGTGCCGACCATAGCGGAAGCCGGCGTGCCCGGCTTTGAGGCTGTCGGCTGGACGCTCGTCTCAGTCCCTGCGGCGACGCCGAAGCCGATCGTCGACCGATTGAGTGCGGAACTCGCGGCCGCCGCGGCGACCCCCGAGGTCCATGCACTCATCGTCAAGCTCGGCACAATCCCGGTGCAGAGCCCTTCCCCGGCAGAACTGCAAAAATTCTTGGCGTCCGAGATCGGCCGGTGGGGCGAGCTGATCCGGCACGCTGGCGTGGCGAATACGCTGTAGCGATTGCTGCGGCGCCGTCAGAAAAAGGCGAATCCGATGAGTGACGAGACGATCTTGCGCGAGAAGACTGCAACGTTGGCGCGCATGCTCAACCTGCAGGGCATGATCGGCATGTTCGGCCACGTTTCGATCCGCGTTCCTGGCACGCAGAAGTGCTTCATCAGTCCCGGCGCCAGCACGGACAAGAGCACGGTTCGGCCTGAGCAGATCTTCGTCTACAACATCGATGGCACGATCATCGAACACCCGGGCGGCCTCATTCCGCTCGAATGGCGCATCCACACCCAGATCCATCGCGATCGGCCGGACGCCATGTGCGTGTGCCACCTGCACGCGCCGCATGCCCGCGCGCTCGGCATTGCCGGCAAGCAACTCAAGCCGGTATTCCTGCACGGCTCGTTTCTCTGCACCGGCGTGCCGACCTGGGACAACCCTCGCCTGGTGGTGAACGACGATCAAGCCGCCGACTTGTCGCGAGCGCTCGGCAACCATCGCGCGGCGCAAATGCGCGGCCATGGCAGCGTTGTCGTCGGCGCCACTGCCGAAGAGGCCTTTTTTGCCTGCACGTTTCTGGAGGAGAATGCCCAGATCCAGCTTCAAGCCGAGATCATGGGCGGCGCCATTCCGTTGTCCGAGGAGGAAGCGCGCGACTGCGCAGCGGGCACGTTCATTCCGCGGCTGTTTCCGCTGTTGTGGACGTATTACGAGCGTAAGGTCAAAGTCGATTAGACGCGAAATCCAGCGGTCTGTCCGCCGGATCGGCTCAACTCAGGCATCCCTGGAGAAATGCGATGACCTGCGGCGAAGCAAGCTTGGTCGCGGCGACGTTGGCTTCCGGAGTTTGCCGATGCATGAAGCCATGCTCGGCTTCCGGATACGTCTGGATCGACGTGGGTTGGCGGCGCGACAGCAACGCACGCGTCAGCATTTCGTAGGTTTCGGGACTGCTGACATGGTCGTTGCCGGGACGCAGCATCTGCACCGGACAAGCGATATTCGCCGCCAAAGCCAGCGCATCCATGGCCTGATTTTGCAGCCGCGGATTTTCGATCGAGGGGTAGGCGATGGCGCAAGCGGCAATGCTCCGGTTCTGGGACACCTGCAGCAGCGCGAATCGGCCGCCGATACAGAAGCCGAGCACCCCGATAGCGCCGGAACTGCATTGAGCCTTGAGCGCGTCATGCCAGCGCGCTGCCATATTCAGCACCCCTTCGTCGGTCAGCGTTCGCGCGCGCCTGATGCACTCCTGATAATCCGTGGACAGCGGCAGGCCCGAATTGATGTCCCAAACCGCCGCTGCAAGCCCGGCATTCGCCAGAGCATCGGCGTAACCGCGGACAAACTCATTGACGCCGAAGATCGTAGGCAAGATCAAAACGCCGCCGCGCGCCCCGGCCTTGGGCACTGCGACATAGCCATACAGATCGGGTCCGCTGAACGTTTTGCACTCTATCGACATGGCGTGGTTTCCTCCTCCGAGCAATCGACAATTGCCTTTGCGCCCAGTGCTGGCAAGAGCGCCGGTCATCTTTCGCGTCCGAGCGGCATGTGGTTGAATATCGCTGCTATGGACTGACCCGCAGGAGACAGGTCATGCACACCGTGATGTGGACGTTCAAGGTTCCGGTCGGCACCTCGAAGGCGCAGTTGATCAGCACCATCAACGCAACGGCGCACACCTACGAGGGCATTCCGGGCCTGATCCGCAAATATTATGGAATCGCGCCCGACGGCGCATCGCTGGTCGGCATCTATCTATGGGACAGCAAAGCCGCTGCCGAGGCGTTCTATACGTCCGATTGGGTGTCGATGGTGACCAAGCGATGGGCGGCACCGCCTCTGCGTCAGGATTGGGAAACGCCGATGGTGGTGGAGAGCGCCGAGCGGCGGCTGGTGGCGGCGGAGTAGCCGGCGTTTGATTGCCGCCGACGCGGCATTGCCAAGCGACTGTTCATGTCAATGAGCGCGGCTGGCGGATGGCCGCGCGCGTTCAGCACAGTGCTCGTTGCTCGCGATCATTCTTCCCAAAACGGCTTACTCGCTTCCCTTTCGGCATCGGCCTGCGTGAGGCGCAGGTCCCACAGGTCGCGCTCGCTAAGCCGCATCAAATCGGCCCGCAAACTTGCACGGCGGCGCCACTCCTGGACCGTTTCCACGAGCCTTCGCCGCAGCATGGGGAGGGCGTCTGCAATTGTCAGACGGCTACCCCGTGACACAGTCGGAATCCTCGCCATCGAAGCCTCCTTTTGCCGGACCCACGTTTTGCGTTTTTCGAAGGGCGGCATGAGCCTCATCAACCCTGATGCCTATCTAGGTGTCCGAAGAACCGGCGTCTGTGCCGCGCATCACCGCAAAGCAGCAAGACGAACGGCGCGAGCGAACAGCTACCGGGATCAGAGCGCGTCGCGGGCGATACCTCGTTCCGCCAGCATCTGAGCGAGACGCTGGCGCGCGTAGTACGCGCGCGTCTTCACAGTATTCTCAGGTACGCCGATGATGCGGGCGACTTCGGCAATCGATCGCTCGTGGTAGTAGATCAGATCGAGAATCGTGCGATGTGCCGGTGACAGCAGCTTGAGACACTCGCGGACGGCCGCGCAGGAGCTTTGCCGTAGCGCCGCGGTCTCCGGATCATCACCCGTGTCCTCGATCGATTCGGCCGCGCGGTCGTCGAGCTGATCGCAGGAGCGCCGCCGCCGCGACGCGACGGCTTTGAAATGCGCGATCGCCAACATCCACGTCAACACCTTCGCCCGCCCCTCGAACTGGCCGGCGTGACGCCAGATGTCGATGAATACCTCGTTCAGAAGATCCTCGGCCGCGGCAACGTCGCCGACCGCGCGCAGTAAAAACCGGAAGATCCGTACATTGTGGCGCACGAACAGATCGCGCATGGCGCTCCGGTCGTGCGCCGCGATCAGCGCAATCAGCGTTTCATCCGAACGAATCTTGACCGACCGCTGCCATGCGGTTTTTGCCCCCGACACAGCCAGACTCTGTTGCATGACGACTCCCGTGTCCCTGTCGGCGCTGCGTGCGACCCCAATGCGTTCGCCGAGCGCGCTGTCGTTGCGGTCTAGCGACCGTGACAGCCACGCTAGTCCAGGGCGTCAAAGCGGGATGTGACGTACGGCACTGTGCAGCGGCGGGCTGCGCCATCGCGCTGTGATGGGCGGCACAGACGCCCGCGACCTGCCTGATAAGTTTCGATGCGCGAATGAATTGGCTCTGCGCCGGGGTGGCGATGAGCCGCGAAAAACAGGAGGTCAATCGATGACTCAATTATCCTCTTACGGCCCGGCGCAGCAATTCGGAGAGTCCACTTCCCAGGTTGCCGGCGTGGCAAGCCGGCTGTTCTCCACGATCCGGCGCCCCGACGTGCTGGCGGTCCTCACCATGTGCGCGGTCGGTCTGATCGTGACGCTCGTTGCCGCATCAACCCTGCCCGGCTTCTCCGGTGCGCTCTCTGAAGCCACTGTGCTGGTCGGTCCCTGAACAAGCGAACCCTGCACGGCCGGGTCGTTTCGACACGAGAGGACAAGCCTGCAGCGGCGGGATGGAAGGCTGCCGGCGCGCCAGGCGCGGTCGCCCATTGCGCCGTTTCGTCTGCACGACATGCGTGTAGGGCTGGTGCGATTCAACGAAATCGCTGCCGTGGCGTTAAGACAAGTGCAAAGATAATATGCTTTTTTGGCTTGCGACATTTGCGGCGCCGGTCGCGCGCTGGACACCGCTTGCAGCTTCAACGATGATTGCATCGGCTCGAAGCGCAGTGCCGCCAACGCTGTTTCGTCTTCGTGCGCCGCCACAAAGGGGGCGGTCGTGGACAATGCGACCACAGACCGAGCGCGCAAGCTGCTTGATGGCTGCGCGCTCTTCAAGGCATTGGGCGAACGGGAACGGCACGATCTTGCCGCGCTGGCACGGGCGCGCACCTTCGCCGCTAATGAACCGATTTGTCACGCCGGGGAGCCGGGCTCGAGCATGATGGGGGTGCTCGTCGGCGTCGTGCGTATCTCCCTCCCCGCCCCGAAAGGCCGAGAAGTCATCCTCGCCGATTTGCCTGCGGGCGAATTTTTCGGAGAGATCGCCCTGCTCGACGGCAAGCCTCGTTCGGCCAGTGCGACGGCGGTGACCAATTGCGAACTGATGGTGCTTGACCGGCGCGACATGCTGCCGTTTCTGGAGCACAATCCGACGGCCTGTCTGAATCTCATGAAGCTGCTCTGCGCGCGAATCCGCCGCTCCGACGAGCGCATGGCGGAGATAGCCTTCTTTGATTTGCCCGCGCGCCTCGCCAAGGCGCTATTGCGTTACCCGGCTCCGGTCCGCGGTCCGCAAAAGCTGGCACTCTCGCAGCGTGAATTGGCGGAAATGTCGGGCGCGACCCGCGAGAACGTGAACCGCTGCCTGCGCGATTGGCAGCGGCGCGGCATTTTGGACCTTAAAAATCGCTGGACCATCATCCTCAAGCCGGAAGCGCTGCAGGACATCCAGGAAGCCGGCGAGCACCTGCCGTGAGCCTGGCCAAGCTCGGTCGTTAGCGCCTGCGGAAGTTCTGTCATTTTATCGCGGCAGCCGGGTTGCTATAATGGCCCCCGTGGGTTGGGCAGGACGGGACAATGAGGCCGGCGCATGAAGGCCAGATTGAGGCCAGCGAGCGGACCAGTGGCAGGTTACGCTGTCGTCACCCGTTGATAGAACCGATGTGAACTGTGGTGACAGCAAAGCCTTCCGAGATGTCGGGCGCAAGCAAAAACCTGGCCGAGTGGTTAGGAGAACACGGCCTGGGTCAATACGCCCAGGCGTTTGCTGAAAACCATATTGATTACGGCACGCTCCGAGATTTGACCGACGGCGACCTCAAGGACCTGGGGCTTTCCTTGGGTCATCGCAAAAGGCTGCTTAGGGCGATCCTGGCGTTGGCGGCGAGCCAGCAATCCGGCGATGCATCACGCGCGGCTTCGAAGCAAGCCGCCGAGGCATTCTCTCCCGCTGAGAACCACGAACCTGAAGTCCGCCAGATTACGGCGGTGTTCTGCGATCTGGTAGGATCTACCGAACTTTCGGAGAAACTCGATCCCGAAGATCTTCGTACGGTGATCGACGCCTATCGAAAGACGTGCGACACGGCGATCAGGCGATATGACGGTCAGGTCGCAAACTATGCCGGCGACGGCTTAATGGCATTTTTTGGCTGGCCTCGCGCGCATGAGGACGACGCGGTTCGCGCCGTGCATGCCGGCCTGGAGATCCTCTCCGAAGTCACACGCATTCACGGAGCCGTGACTCTCGCCTCGCGGGTGGGCATTTGCTCGGGCCGCGTGGTGGTCGGACAAACCGGCGGTCCTGGAGGATGGATGGAGGCAGTCGGCGAGACACCCAACATCGCCGCGCGGCTGCAAGCGTTTGCCGCACCGAACACTCTGCTCGTATCGGACTCAACGCAGCGGCTTGCTTCAGGCGCCTTCGATTTTCAAGACATCGGCACTCAAGAACTTAAAGGCGTGACCAGACCGCTTCATGTCTATCGCGCCCTTTCCGCGAAGCAGCAAACGAGCCGTTTCGACGCGGCGCACGCCAATGCCCTCACCCCGCTTATCGGCCGTTCTGCCGAGCTCGCCTTGCTGCTCGATCGGTGGCAGAAAGCCAAAGAGGGCGACGGGCAAGTCGTGCTGTTGTCGGGGCTTCCAGGAGTTGGAAAGTCACGGCTCATCCATGAGCTAAAGTCGAGCATCCAGAGCGAACCGCACTTCTTGTTGAACTATCAGTGTTCTCCCTATCATACCCAGAGCGCGTTCTTACCGATCATCGAGCAAATAGAACTGGCGGCCCAATTGAGAGGCGCCGATTCCGATGCTGACAAGTTTGCCAAGGTAAAAGCCTACATCGCCAACGTTATTGGCGATCAAATCGAAGCGGCTTCGTTGATCGCTCATTTGCTGTCAATTTCACTTGGAGATTGGAACAAGCAATCCACGCTGACGCCTCCGCAAATTAAGAACAAGACGATCGATACGCTTCTTGAAATGATCCGATCCTTGGCCGCCAAGCAACCAACGTTATGCATGTTCGAGGATGTACACTGGATCGATCCGTCGACGCTTGAGCTGCTTGAGCTGGCTATGAGTCGGGTCGATCGCGCCCACGTCATGATCGCGGTGTCGTTCCGGCCGGAATTTCGTCATAACTGGTCTGGTCGCGCCAACGTCACCTCACACTCGCTCTCGCGATTGTCGCGCAGCGAAGTGACCAAGATGATCAGGGAGATGTCGCGAGATGAGGATTTGCCGCAGCAAATTCTCGATCAAATTGCCGAAAAGGCAGACGGGGTGCCGTTGTTCATAGAGGAACTGACAACGAGCACCATTACGGCGCCGCTGCAAAATAGCCGCCTAAGAACCGATTTGGAGCGATCCACCTCAATAGGGCCGACGAAAGTTCCCGAAACCCTGCACGACGCATTGATGGAGCGGGTTGATCGGGTCGTGCACGGTCGAAGGCTTGCGCAGGTTGCCGCCGTGATCGGGCGGGAATTCTCATACGATCTGTTGACGGCTGCGTCCCGAACAGAGGAGACGGATCTTCAGGCAACTCTGTCGAAGCTTGAGGAAGCCGACATCATCTATCGGACCGGAATTTCGCCGTCCGTTCGTTTTGCCTTTAAGCATGTCCTGCTGCGCGATGCGGTTTATAATTCGCTGCTGCGCGGCAGGAGACAGGAGATACACGCCGACATCGCCGCGGTGCTGGAAAAGCATTTTGGCGAACTTGCCGACTATCGGCCGGAGATTCTGGCCTATCACCATGGCGAGGCGGGAAACAACGAACGGGCAATTCGCTGCTGGTGTGAGGCGGGCCGGCGCGCGCTTGCAAATTCCGCCAACGTAGAAGCCATCAGCCATTTTCGCAACGCGCTGCAACTGTTGAGCGCGCTGCCGGATACGGCGCAACGCGTCAAGCAAGAGGTCGATATTCAGTTGGCGCTGGGCATCCCTCTGATTGCTGTCGAGGGGTATGCCGCCGAGCAAACCCGCGAAGCATTTGCGCGGGCGCGCGCTTTGTGCCTCAAGCTCGACAACCCGCCAGAATATTTTCAGGCGCTGTTTGGGCTGTGGGGCCATTCGTGGATGGGCGGCAAAAATGACGCCGCCCTGGTTATGGCGAACGAGTTCCTATCGAGGTCGCAAGCATCGCCCAATAGCGTTCGTTTGATGGTCGCGCATCGGATCATGGGAAGTACGCTGTTGACCATCGGCGAATTTCGGACGGCGCGGCACCATTTCGAGGAGTCGATCGCGCTTTCTAAGATCGATGGCCGGAAACCGGTCTATGACCTCTACATGGTTGAGCCGCAAGTCGCTTCGCTATTGTTGTTGTCTTGGGACCTGTGGTTCCTCGGCTATTTGGACCAATCGCTGGCTCGCGTGTCGGAAGCTCTCGCTCTCGCGCAGAATCTGGCGCAGCCCTACAGTATCGCATTTGCACATTACATGATTTCCATTGTGCATCTTCTGCGTGGCGAGCCGGCCGGCGCCCTTCGCAGTGCCGATCAAAGCCTCGAAATATCACGCGAACAACGGTTCTCGCTGTACGTGATCCTGTCTACCATTTCTCGCGGCCGCGCCCTTGGCGAGCTTGGCCGGCTTGGCGAGGCAGCGGCCGAGATGCAAACGGGCATTGCCGAGGCGCGGCGCACGGGCGTCGGCATGATGTATCCAATGATACAGAGCTGGCTGGCTGACGTGCACGCCCAATCCGGCCGGAAGGAGATCGCGCTATCGATTGTTGAACAGGTCTTGGGCGAGCTCGGCGGCGCGACGGGCAGGTCGTGGGAATCCGAACTGTATCGTCAAAGAGCGCAACTCTTTCTGGAACTGAATCCGTCGACAGCCACCGACGCCGAGGCATATCTTAAGCGCGCCGTTGAGATCGCCGGCGGTCAAAGTGCAAAAGCCCTGGAATTGCGCGCGGCGACTAGCTTGGCGAAGCTGTGGCAGCAACACGGAAGAGGCGTCGAGGCCCGCAATCTGTTAGAGCCGATCTATCGCTGGTTCGAAGAAGGGTCGGATACGACGGACTTAAGGGGTGCGCGAGAGCTCCTTATGATCTTGCGCTGATTCCACCTTTTGGATTCGGTCGGCATACTGGTTGATCGGCAGCGGATGGGCATAAACCCCTGGTATTCCGGGCCATAACAGAAAGCGGCAAGGCAGCACAATCGTGCCACCACCAGCTTGCCAGCGCAAAATTCCACAACTAAAATGAGAAATGGCGGGCTGGCAAAACGCCAAACCTGTTCATCACGGAGGGGTTGGACAATGGCCATTCACAAGAAGGTTAAGGGTAAGAAAGAGCACCTGGTATTGCCTGCTTTTGGCTTCGAGCCCACTGACGGCCTCGCACAAATGGTCATCGATGCGTGGGCCGATCCCGGTCATCTATTGGACCGGGATTCCAAGACGCACCTGCCGACAAAGCGCGCCGTAGAAGAAGCCACAGCCAGGGTCAAGAAGGCCGGCTACGATCTGGATCGCGCCGTCGTGATTACGGAAGCGGAACACGACAGCGACTACCTCATGCAATCCGACAATGAAATCGTCTTTGTGCTGCCGAACAAAAACCGGGTAACGGCGCCCGCCAGGAACCTTCTCGACACGGCCAAATTGCTGATGGGCTGCACACCGAACGGCGTCTGATCTTGCGACGACGACGCTCAAGGTAGCCCGTGTATCTCTGGCTTCAAGACAATTCAGCCCGGCTGCCTCAAATGCATTCTCCAGGCAGCCGGTTGCGAGTGAGCATCTGGAACGGGAAGGCTTCGAAATGACGCGGCCGGTCGTGGAGTGGGTCAACGTCAGGGGCGATATTTCGATCATCGCTCGCGAGTTGGGTGACGTTTGGTTTCACACCCGGAACAGCACGAACGAGGATATCGATCCCTTCGCAGCACCGATGACTGGCACGGGCGCGGCCGGCAGCACGGTGCGGCTTCTCGACGCCGCCATCAATCTCGGATTTGCGGGAATTGAAACGCGGCTGGCGCGGCGGGAGCCGACACTCGCCGCCTATATCGTGGCCTTGGTCGGCTGCTATCACACCTCGGTACATACGCCGCGAAATCTCTGCCGTGCGGCCGACCGCTTCAACGAACTGGGGCGGCCCGAGGTGGCGGTCTACCTGGAGGATCGTGCGCACGAGGAGACGGGACACGATCGGCTCGCGCTCAAGGATCTGCGGGCGCTGGGTGTGCCCGCTGAACGACTGGTCGCTAACTTCGTTCCCGAGGGCGTCAAGCCGCTCTGCCAGCGCTTCGACGATCTCTGCTTCCGCGACTATCCGATCGGCTGCATCGGCTACGCATACTGCCTGGAGCGCATCTCCGCGCTCAAGCAGAAATCCGACGTCGACGCGGTGCGGGCCTTGTGCCCCGGCAGCGTCGATGCGACACGGTTTCTCAGAACGCACAGCGGCCTGGGCAGCGAAGTTGCGCACGTCGAGGAGGCGATCAAATTCATCGCATCGCTTCCTGCGAATGACCGTATCAGTGTCGTCCAGGAGACGTACGAATCGGCATTGATCATGGCGGAGGGGTACAATCACGAGCTCCTCAAATCCGACGCGGAGATACTCGAGGAGCTTGAGCAGGCCGTCGGCGAGGCCCTCCCGCATCTTCAAGGCCCATCCTCGCGCGATAAAAAGGACAGCCATCAGCCAGCCGTAGTACTGACTTCGTAGTCGTCTTTTGACGATGCAGCTCCAATTTGTTGATACAACTCCCGCTGCAAGTCTTAGTTGCCGTCTGTTGGCGTTTGACTTGGCGGAACGCTTGTTGCGCGCGCGTAGCGCCGTAGTGCTTCTTTGCGACAGCACGACTGAAAGATTGCAATAAAACTATAATGCGCAGATTCTCCGGCCGGGAGTGTGACGCGCGGCACTGATCGAGGCGTTTCGGTTCGCTAGAGCCCTGGCAACGTCAACCCGGCAACGTCAACGCGGCAACGTCAACGCGGAAAGGCTCATCATGTTTCGGGTAGCCTTGATATCTTTGCATCTAGATGGCGCTGCCATTATGCGAGCGCTTGTCGCCGCCTGCATCGCAGTGTCGGCGTTTGCGCCGGCCAGCGCCGAGACCTTCGTCAAAGGCGAAACCTTCGTCAACGGATTGAGCGCCTTCAACAGCGGCGAATATGCCTCCGCCTACGCGATCTGGCTGCCATTGGCCCGACAGGGTGACCCGAATTCGCAATCCTCGCTCGCCTACCTCTTTCACGAAGGCAAGGGGGTTCGCCAGGACAGCAGAGCCGCGGCGAAGTGGTATTACCTCGCCGCTCTGCAGGGCGAACCGACCGCGCAGTCGTTTCTGTGCCGGATGCATCTTCACGGCGACGGCGTGCCCCGCGACCTGGTGCTGGCGCTGATGTGGTGCGAGCTCTCGATCGACGGCGGAGAGCGATGGGTGAGCGCAACCCGGGATCGCGTCATGTCAAAAATGAGCACCGCGGAACGTGACAAAGCCTGGTCGCTGGTCACGCGGTGGCGGGCCGAGCATCCGGACGGCGCCGCCGGAACTGCTGCGGCCGATCACGCGGCGCCGACCGCAGCCGTGGACGAAGCTCGCGCCCGCTGACGCACCACTGCTGCCAGCGCGCGGCGACCGCATGGCGTGTGCATTGCAACATGCACGCGCAGACCTTGTAACTACAACGCGGCAGCGATTTACTCCCACCATCAGCACCGCCGAATCGTTGGGATGTGATAAGCGGAATCCGCCGGAACCAAAATACGTCTTGCGGATTGCTCAACGACCATGCCACCTTTCTATTTCGACGTCACTCACAACGATCAACGCTCCCCCCAGGTTGCGACCGAACTGCCCGATCGGCACGCCGCTTGGAGTGAGGCGGTTCGCGCGGCCGGGGACATGATCCGCGATCTCGGCCCGAATTTCCGCCCCGGGACCGAATGGCGAATGGATGTTGCCGACAGCACGCTGAAGCGCATCTTCAGCCTGCGGCTGATTGGAGAGTGGCACGAGTAGCGGCGGCAGCCGCCGCTCACTCCCCGCCGTTGTCGTCGCTTTCCTCGGACAGCCGCTCGACCGACGCCACCTTCTCGCCCTCGGCGGTATTGAACACGATCACGCCTTGGGTGGCGCGGCCGGCGATGCGGATGCCGTCGACCGGACAGCGGATCAATTGGCCGCCGTCGGTGACCAGCATGATCTGGTCACTCTCTTCGACCGGGAAGGCGGCGACCAGACGTCCGTTTTTCTCCGTGACCGCCATGGCGACGATGCCTTTGCCGCCGCGGTTGGTGGTGCGGTACTCGTAGGACGACGTGCGTTTGCCGAAGCCCCTTTCGGAAATCGTCAACACGAACTGCTCCTTCGCCGACATGTCGACGTAGCGCATCTCGCCCAGTTCGATGGCGCCGGTCGCTTCCTCGGCGTCGCCGTTGGCGCCGTTCTCGTCGCCCTCGACGGTTTGTCCGCGCCGCACGGCATTGGCGCGCTTGAGATACGCGGCACGCTCTTCGGCGGTAGCCTCGACGTGGCGCAGGATCGACTGCGAAATCAGCTTGTCCCCGCCGGCCAGGCTGATGCCGCGCACGCCCATCGACGTGCGGCCGGAGAACACCCGCACGTCGTTCACCGCAAACCGGATGCATTGGCCCGCGGCCGAGGTGAGCAGCACGTCGTCGCTTTCGGTACAAATCTGCACGTCGACGATGGAATCGTTTTCGTCGAGCTTCATGGCGATGATGCCGGAGCGGCGCACATCGGAAAAATCCGACAGCTTGTTGCGCCGCACCGTACCGCGCGTGGTGGCGAACATCACGTCGAGCCGGTCCCAGGTCGCCTCGTCCTCGGGCAGCGGCATGATGGTGGTGATGGTTTCGCCCTGTTCGAGCGGCAGGATGTTGATCAGCGCCTTGCCGCGCGCCTGCGGCGCCGCCTGCGGCAGGCGCCAGACCTTTTCTTTGTAGACCTGGCCGCGCGACGAGAAGAACAGCACCGGCGCATGGGTCGAGGCGACGAATAGCCGCGTGACGAAATCCTCCTCGCGCGTCTGCATGCCGGCGCGGCCTTTGCCGCCGCGGCGCTGCGCCCGGTAGGTCGAGAGCGGCACACGCTTGACGTAACCCGCGTGCGAGACGGTGACGACCATGTCCTCGCGCTGGATCAAGTCCTCGTCTTCCATCTCGCCTTCCTGGTCGATAATGATGGTGCGGCGAGGCGTGGCGAATTCGCCTTTGATCTTGGCGAGCTCTTCCTTGGCGATGCTTTGGATGCGGGCGCGCGAGCGCAGAATGTCCAGATAATCGGCAATCTCGGCGGCGAGCTTGTCGAGTTCCGCCTTGATCTCGTCGCGGCCGAGCGCGGTCAACCGCTGCAGGCGCAGATCGAGAATGGCCTTGGTCTGTTCGGACGACAGCCGCGTCATGCCCGCTTCCGACACCTGGTGGCGCGGGTCGTCGATCAGCGTGACCATGGCGGCGACATCGCGCGCCGGCCATTCGCGTTTCATCAATTCCTCGCGCGCTTCGTTGGCATCCTTGGCGGCGCGAATGAGCCGGATCACCTCGTCGATATTGGCGACCGCGATGGCGAGCCCGACCAGGATGTGGGCGCGGTCGCGCGCTTTGCCGAGCAGATGCTTGGTGCGCCGGTAGATCACCTCCTCGCGGAAGGTGATGAAGGACATCAGCATGTCCTTCAGGTTCATGAGCTGCGGCCGGCCGCCTTCGAGCGCCACCATGTTGGCGCCGAACGAGGATTGCAGCGCAGTAAAGCGGTAGAGCTGATTGAGCACCACGTCGGGCACCGCGTCACGCCGCAGCTCGACCACGACGCGATAGCCGTCGCGGTCGAATTCGTCGCGCAAAGCCGCCACGCCCTCGATCTTCTTGTCGCGCACCAGTTCGCCGATGCGCTCGACCAGATGCGCCTTGTTCACCTGGTAGGGAATTTCGCTGAAGACAATCGCCTCGCGCTCGCCGCGCAGCGTCTCGAACTCCATCTTGCCGCGCATCACGATCGAACCGCGGCCGAGATGGTAGGCGGCGCGGATGCCTGCCCGCCCGAGGATGAGGCCGCCGGTGGGAAAATCCGGCCCGGGGACGAAAGCGATCAGTTCGTCGATCGACAGGCCGGGATTGTCGATCAGCGCCACGCTGGCGTCGATGACCTCGCCGAGATTGTGCGGCGGAATGTTGGTCGCCATGCCGACCGCGATACCGCCGGCGCCATTGACCAAAAGGTTGGGGAAGGCCGCCGGCAACACCACCGGCTCGTGTTCGGAATTGTCGTAATTGGGCTGGAAGTCGACCGTGTCCTTGTCGAGATCGCGCAACAGTTCCATCGCCGGCCGCGCCAGCCGGCATTCGGTGTAACGGTAGGCCGCGGGATTATCGCCGTCGACGGAACCGAAATTGCCCTGACCGTCGATCAGCGGCAGGCGCATGGAAAAATCCTGCACCATGCGAACGAGCGCGTCGTAAATCGACTGGTCGCCGTGCGGGTGGTATTTGCCCATCACATCGCCGACTACGTGCGCGCATTTGACGTATTTCTTGTCCGGTGTGTGGCCGTTCTCGTGCATCGAATAGAGGATGCGGCGATGCACCGGCTTGAGCCCGTCGCGCGCGTCAGGGAGCGCCCGCGCCACGATCACGCTCATGGCGTAATCGAGGTAGCTCTTCTTCATCTCGTCGGTGATGGAGATGGGGCGAATGTCGGAAGGGCCGTCCGAGCGGCCGTTTTCGTCCGTCGACGGCGGATTATCCTGATCGGCCAAAGCTTACGAATCCTGCACGAATCTGTCGCGATTTTCATAGCCGATCCGGCGCTGCCGCACCACCTTTATCGGCACGCCGAATGTATGATTTTTCTCTGGAATTTCAATAGTCTACGACCGATCACAGCGGCCGCCCTGCTGGCTTCCTTTGAGCTGACGCAAGGGCAGGGATTTCACAGGCGGTCGGCTTCTCGCCCGAGCTTGCCGCAGTCTATGCCGCGGGGCGAATATTGTGGTTCACCCGGAACAGGTTGCCGGGGTCGTATTTCTTCTTCACCGCGGCGAGGCGTTGGTAGTTGTCGCCGTAGGCCGCCTTGAGGCGCGCGTCGCCCTCGTCGTCCATCATGAAGTTCGGGTAAGCGCCGCTGAGATTGAAGGGATGCACGGCCTCCCAATAATCCCGCGCCCACTGCTTGAGCGCCGGCGCTTTGGCAGGATCCGGATCGACGGCGACGATCGCCATCGACCAGGTGGCATCTCGGCAATTCCACGCGGTCGCGTCCTGTTTGCGCCGGTGCACCGCGCCATCGATCGGATAGAGGTGCATGCCCGAGAACACGCTCGGCAGCTTGGCGGCATGCGCAACGTGCGCGTCGATTGCGGCGTCCGGCAAATCTTTGACGAAATCGCCCTTCCAGTACCATTGCAGGCCTTTCGGATAGAGTTGGTCGAACAGCGACTGCAGCACCGGATACGGCATCGGCCCCGCCCAATCGATGATCGGCTTTGGTAGCGCGGCGCGGATCGCGTTGACGGCCTTCTCGGCCGTCGGCGGGCGGCCCGTTATGGCAGACCAGCAGCGCGCACATCTTTTTCGCCCAATGCTCTTTCGGGAACGGCTCGCCGGGCGGCACCACCTGCAACCCGACAAACATATAGAACTCGTCCGGCGCCGTTGACAGAAAATCGCGATACCAACGCATCACCTTGGCCGCGTCCGCGAGCTCGAAAACGATCGGTCCGCCATACACCATGCCGGCTGCATTGGTGCGAAACAGGAAGCTCGTGACGACGCCGAAATTGCCGCCGCCGCCGCGCAGCGCCCAGAACAGGTCGGCATTCTCCGACTCGGAGGCGGTGACGAAGCGGCCGTCGGCGAGCACCAAGTCGGCCTCGAGCAGATTGTCCACGGCAAGGCCGTATTGGCGGCTGAGATAGCCGTGGCCGCCGCTCAACGTCAGGCCGGAAACGCCCGTGGTGGAGATGATGCCGAACGGCACGGCCTGGCCGAATGCGTGGGTGGCGTGGTCGACATCGCCGGTGACGCAGCCGGCGCCGACTCTCACCGTTCGCTTCGCCGGATCGACTCTGACGCCTTTCATCATCGACAGGTCGATGACCAGACCGTCATCGACGCTGCCCAGGCCGGGCCCGCTATGGCCGCCGCCGCGCACGGCAATCGGAAGCTTGTTGTCGCGGCCGAAATTCACCGCCGCCATCACGTCGGCCGCGTCGGCACAGCGCGCGATGATGAACGGCCGCTTGTCGATCATGCCGTTATAGAGCTTGCGCGCCTCCTCATAGTCCGGGTGGTCGCGGCCGATGACGGGGCCGCGATGGTGTTGGGCGAATTTGGCGACGGCATCGTCGTTCATGAGCTTCCCTCCCAATCAAACCACGTAATGGGGCAGTAGCAGCGTCCGACGCTACCCCAAGAAGCGCACGCCGGGCATGTTCCGTCGTCCTGTTTTGTTGCTCAATCGTCCGGAAGTCGCGCTTCCGCGACAGAAGACCCCTGCCGCGATTACGCATTTTCCGCTACATTGGCATAGCTATTTTGCTGGCGCGTTCGGGAATCCGCTTAGAATTCTTTGCTCATCCGAAATAATTCTCGGCAGGAGAAGCCTCATGGATGTTCTGTCCGACGTGCTCCGCGCCGTGCGTCTGAGCGGCGCCATCTTCTTCGATCACTATGTTCGAACGCCATTTGTCGGCGGGTCGCCACCTTCGGCTGCAATTGCCGGCAAGGTGATGCCGGACGCCGAGCATGTCATCCAATTCCATGCCCTGCTTGCAGGCTCCTGCTGGACGGCGTTAAGCGACGACCTTGGGCAATGCGCGCGGCTTGATGCGGGCGATATTGTCATCTTCCCGATGGGCGACGCGAATGTCATGAGTTCCGCGCCCGGCATGCGCGCCGAACCCGACCTTACTTTGTACCATCGCCCAAATCACCGCCATCTTCCGTTCGTTTTTTTCCATGACGGTGCCGGTCCGGAACACTGCCGCTTCGTTTGCGGATTTTTTGGCTGCGACGCGCGACCGTTCAATCCGCTGCTCGAATCTCTACCGCGCCTGTTTCACGCCCAAATGTCCGCCGCCGGCCAAAGCTGGCTGGTCAATATGCTTCGCGTCGCCGCCGAAGAAACCGAACTCGGCGACGCCGGCAGCGAGACCATGCTGGCCAAGCTCGCCGAGGTGATGTTCGTCGAAGTCATCCGCAAACATATCGCCGGCTTACCCGGGGATTCGCGCGGATGGCTGTCGGCGTTAAGAGACCGGCATATCGGCCAGGCGATGCGGCTCATTCACGGGCAACCCGCGCGGCAATGGACGTTGGATGCCCTTGCCCGCGAAGTCGGCCTCTCCCGCTCGGTCTTCGCCGAACGCTTTGCGCATTATGTCGGGCTTGCGCCAATGCACTACCTCGCCCGTTGGCGCATGCAGCTGGCGGCGCGGCGCTTGGAAGTCCCCGGTATCAGCATCGGACAAGTAGCGGCGGAGGTCGGCTTTGAATCCGAAGCCGCCTTCAACCGCAGCTTTAAGAAATATGTCGGCACGCCGCCCGGGGCGTGGCGCAAGGGACGAACCCCCTCCACCGGGGCCGACATGGACCCCGTCCAGCCGCCATAGCAAGCGGGCGCTTCGGTCGGCGCCGTGCGCTTTACCGTACTCACCAAAGCAGCGTTTACAGAATAAGCTTTCCGCTTCGGACCTCGGAACGCGGCCATGCTTTTCAATTTCGCCATCTCGGCGCTGGTGACACTCGTGGTGGTTGTCGATCCGGTCGGCCTGGCGCCGACCTTCATCGGCATTACCGAGGGCCTGTCGGCGAAAACTTCGCCATCAGGTCGCGCTGCGCGCGGCGCTGATTGCCGGTCTGATCCTGATCGGCAGCGCGCTGATCGGAAATTGGCTCCTCGACCGGCTCGCCATCTCACTGTCGGCATTCCGTATCGCCGGTGGGCTGCTGCTATTCTCGATCGCCACCGAAATGGTATTCGGCGTGCGCATGCGCCGCGAAGGCGAAGCCGCCGAACAGGCCATCGAGGAGCGCGCGCATAACATTGCGGCCTTCCCGCTCGCAATCCCGCTCACGGCCGGTCCTGGCGCGATCACTGCGACGGTGCTGCTCGCCGGGCGCGCCAACGGGAATCTGCTGCTGCTCGCTGTGCTGCTCGCGGTCGTGGCGGCGGTCGCGGCGTGCTGCCTCGCCACCTTTCTGTTCGCCACGCGTCTCGCGCGCCTGCTCGGCGTCACCGGAAATATCGTGCTGTCGCGCCTGCTCGGCGTGCTGCTCGCCGCGCTGGCCGTGCAATACGTTGTCGACGGCATCCGCGCCATTCTGGCCGGCTGAACCGCGTTGTCATGCCAGCCAACAGCGGGACGGCGGCACATGAGCCGTGCTAACCTATGGCAGGCGCCGCCATCGAAGCGAAACGGCTCCGAGCAGCCCATGACTCAGAACATCAACAATCAGAGCATCCGGTTCTGCAGGACCCAGGACAACGTGAGACTGGCCTATGCGTTCAGCGGCACGGGACCGCCGCTGGTGATGTCGGCGACCTGGCTCACCCATCTCGATCATCAATGGCGCAGTCCGGCGTGGCAACCCTGGCTCGAAGCTTTTTCGGGCAAGCACAAGCTTTTGCGTTACGACAGTCGCGGCTGCGGTCTGTCGGACTGGGATGCAGACGATCTTTCATTTGAGGCGTGGGTTCGGGATTTGGAAACCGTCGTCGAAGCCGCGTCGTTTTCGCAGTTCGATCTTCTCGCCAAATGCTGGGGCGGCCCAATCGCCATCGAGTACGCGGCGCGGCATCCGGAGCGGGTCAATCGCCTCATCCTCTACGGCACCAACGCGGTAGGACGATTGCGCTGGGATGACCGGCCCAAGGAGATTGAAAAGGCGCGGCTGCTTCTGGAGCTCACGCGGCTCGGCTGGGGACAGGAGAACCACGCCTTCCTGCAGGTCTGGGCCTCGCTGTATCAGCCGGGCGGCACGCTCGCGCTCCGCTCCTGGCGCGAACACCAATGCACAGCGACTTCCGCCGAAACAGCCGCTCGCCTGCTGCAAGCCGGTTGGAACGTCGATGTGAGAGCGGCGGCGCGCAAGATCAAATGTCCCGTTCTGGTCCTGCATTCCGAACGCGATGCGGTGATGCCGATTGAACAAGGCCGTTTGCTTGCCAGCCTCATTGCCGACTGCCGCTTCGTTCAACTGGACAGCGAGAACCATATGCCGCTCGGCAACGAGCCGGCGTGGCGGCGCCTGGTCGCCGAGGTCGAGGCTTTTCTCGGCGAGCCCGCCGCGCACACAGCCGCCCGCAGCGCGTTGCCCCTGCACGACCTCACGCCGCGCGAGCGCGCCGTGCTCGAAGGGATCGCTGAGGGTCTGGACAATTTCGAAATTGCCGCGTCGCTCGGGCTCTCGGAAAAAACCGTGCGCAATCACATCACGCGCGTCTTCGACAAGATCGCCGTCGAGCACCGCTATCAGGCCATCGTGCTCGCCCGCGACGCTGGGCTCGGCCGAAACGGCCACAGCGCCGCGCGCTGATCCCCGCCCCGGCCGCAGCGATGCCCGAAATGTGCTATCGTTAACGGCGCAATCGAGCCAACTCATCGCTTCGTCGCCATGAACCAGAACGTCCGATTCTGCACGACCAGCGATCATGTCCGGCTTGCCTATGCGGTCAGCGGCAAGGGACCGCAGCTGGTAATGTCGGCGACCTGGCTCACCCATCTCGAACATCAATGGCGCAGCCTCGCCTGGCGGCCGTGGCTCGATGCCTTCTCCCGCGAGCACGAGCTGTTGCGCTACGACGCCCGCGGTTGCGGCCTGTCGGACCGCGACACGACGGATCTGTCGTTCGATAACTGGGTGCGCGATTTCGAATGCGTCATCGACGCCGCGGGTGTCCGCCGCTTCGATCTATTGGCGACGTGCTGGGGCGGACCGGTCGCGATCACTTATGCCGCCAAGCATCCGGAGCGGGTCAATCGCCTCGTCCTCTATGGAACCTATGCGCTCGGACGCTTGCGCTGGAGCGATCGTCCGAAAGAAGTCGAAAAGGCCCGTGTGCTGCTCGACCTCACGCGCCTTGGCTGGGGGCAGGAGAACCATGCTTTCTTGCAGGTCTGGGCCTCGTATTTTCAGCCGGGCGGCACGCTCGACCATTTGCGCTCGTGGTCCGAACAGCAATGCGCCGCGACCTCCGCCGAAATCGCAGTCCGCCTGCTGCAGATCGGTTGGAACGTCGACGTACGCGAAGCCGCCCGCAGCATCAAATGTCCGGTGCTGATCCTGCATCCGGAGTACGATGCGGTGGTGCCGATCGACCAAGGCCGTTTGCTCGCCAGTCTCATTCCCGACTGCCGCTTCGTGCAGCTCGACAGCAAGAACCACATGCCGCTTGCCGACGAGCCGGCCTGGCCGCGGCTTGTCGCCGAAATCGGCGCCTTTCTCAACGAACCGTCCGAGCCGAAGCCGGCAAGCAATTCATTGCCGCTCGCGGATCTGACCCCGCGCGAGCGCGCCGTGCTCGAAGGGATCGCTGAGGGTCTTGACAATTCCGAGATTGCTGCCTCGCTCGGGCTCTCGGAAAAAACCGTCCGCAATCACATCACGCGCGTCTTCGACAAGATCGCGGTCGAGCACCGATACCAGGCGATTGTGCGCGCCCGCGATGCCGGCCTGGGGCAGACGGGGCGGCGGGCCAGCGCACGCTGAGCCGGGACAGCGGTCCCGGATCATTCGTGCCTGCCCGACATACGTCCCGGGGCATTCGCCTCAAGACAAAGCTGGCGGCTCCCTTAGCCTCCCGCGCAGGTCATGCATGGTGCATGCCCGAACTGGAGGAGAGCGCTATGCCAAAATTCGTCATCGAGCGGGAAATCGCCGGAGCCGGCAAACTGCCCAAGCAGGAGCTGCAGGCCATCTCGCAAAAGTCGTGCGGCGTGTTACACAGCATGGGTCCCCAGATCCAATGGGTCCAGAGCTACGTCACCGACGACAAGATTTACTGCATCTACGTTGCGCCCGACGAAGCCGCGGTGCGAACGCATGCGCAGAAGGGCGGATTTCCGGCCAACACCATCGCGCGCGTGCGCGGGGTGATCGATCCGACCACGGCAGAATAGTTCCAAGCGAAATACTGAGCGCGTCTGCCGTCACGTTCGCGGCAGCCGCGCTAATCGCTCGTTAACCATAAATGCGCATGCTCGCCGCATGAGCGTTTACGGAATTCTCGCTGCGCCGAGTTTCTACGCCGAGAGCCATCAGGCAGCGCAATCGCCGGCCAGCACAAGCACAATGGCCGCCGCATACCGTCGCTGACCGACATCGATGCGCAGGGATCGAGTGTAGCTTCGCCGCCCAGTTCGACCGGTAAGATCGAAAGCAAGGTCAACATCACCGCCTAAGTATTAGCCCGCTATGGAAAAAACTGAACAGAGCAAGACACGAAAGGGCGCCTTTGCCGTGCGTGCGGCAACGCCGGCCGACATCCCGGCGCTGATGCGGCTCAAGCAGCTGTTGGCCGAGGGTGAGGGCTCGCTGCACGCGGTGCGGGCCAGCGCGGCGGATTGGCTGCGCGACGGCTTCGGGCCCGCCGCGGGGTTTTGCGCGTTCGTGGCCGAAGCGGACGGCGCTGTCGTCGGCAATTCTATTGTTGGGATGGCGACGTGCAGCCGCCGCGTCATCACCGGGTGGAACGGGCCGGTAATCTTCTTGCAGGATCTGTTCGTCGAACCCGCGCACCGCCAGCGCGGCATGGCACACGCGCTCACCGCGCGCGTCGCGGCGCTGGCCTGCGAGCTTGGCAGCCCGATCGTGGAATTGACGGTGCGGTCCGACAATCCGGCACAAGCGTTCTACCGCAAGAACGGCTTTACCCCGCTGCCGCAATGCCTGACATACGTGCTGGCCGGCCCCGCTCTCGCCGCTCTTGCCGAGAGCGACGACGACAAGAACGAGAATAAAGCAACGCTCGCACTGGCCGGTTGAGCGGGACTCTTTCTTCGTTTTTCGGCGCGACCGTTCGGTGGCGGCGAAGAATTCGACTGTTAAAGGTCGATAACAGCGTGCTTCATTGCGCCCGCGGCGGTTCTTCTATTGGCTTGTGATTGCCGGCGACCTGCGGCTGATCGGCGGAGTTTCGCGGCGGCACATCAAATCAAATGGGACGCTGCGGCTAAAACCCCCAATCTCATGGTTACTGGTCTCTACCACGGATCACTTTATAAGGTGGCTTGCTTGCTTCCGCTTGCGCCGGCTTCCGGCGCGAGCGCTGGAAATCTGCGAGAACGATGCTGGCGACCTCGGAATTCGGGACCGGTCGGCCAAAGAAGAACCCTTGCGCCTGATCGCCCTTGATTTCGTTCAGAAAGCTCGCCTGTTCGGGAGTTTCCACGCCCTCGACTGTGACGCGCATATTCAATTCGCGTCCGAGCGCAACAATCGTCTTAACGATGGTTTCGGCATTCTGGCCAGAATGGTCGAGGCCTGACATGAAACTCTGATCGATCTTGATCTTGCTGAACGGGTATCGCCACAGATAGCTCAGGCTCGAATAGCCGGTACCAAAGTCGTCCATCACGATTCCCACGCCAATCGTTTTGAGCTTCCACAATTCGTCCATAACCGATTTCTTGTCGTCGAGCAGCAGGCTTTCGGTAATCTCCAGTTCGAGCCGCTTCGCCTCCAAACCGGCGTCCTTAAGCGCGGCGGCGACGATCTCGCTGACGCCGCCGGCCTCGAATTGCGCCACTGATACGTTCACCGCCACCGTCAAATGCGCCGGCCAGCTCGCCGCCGTTCGGCACGCTTCGCGAATGACCCACGTCCCGATCTTGCCGATCAGGCGCAGCTCTTCCGCAAGCGGAATGAAAGATAGCGGCGGCATCAGCGTTCCGTCCTCCACCCGCATTCGGATCAGTGCTTCGAACCCGATCAGGTCTCGGTTTCCGATTCCGAACATCGGCTGGTAATGCAGCACGAAGCCGTCATGTTCCGTCGCGTGGCGGATCGCCTTTTCAAGCCTGATCCGTTCCATGAGCGTTTCGTCCATCGCCGGCAAAAAACTGCGCACGCAATTGCGGCCGTCGGCTTTCGCCTGATAGACGGCGAGGTCGGCGCATTTGAGCAGGCGTTCGAAATTCTCGGCGTCCGCCGGCGCCAGCGCGAAGCCGACACTGACGGTGACGTTGATCTCCTGCTCCTTGAACCGCATCGGCTTGCTCAGGGCCGCAGCGAGCCGCAACGCGAACCTTTCGGCGTCCGCTCTGTCGCTGACGTTCGATTGCAAGGCGATGAACTCGTCGCCGCCAAACCGCGCCACCTCGTCGCTGGCACGGATGACCGTGCGCAAGCGCTCCGCCGCCGTCTTGAGCAGAAAGTCGCCGCCGTCGTGGCCGAAAGCGTCGTTGACGCCCTTGAAGCGGTCGAGATCGATGAAATGCACAGCGATACTGCTGCCGCGCAGCGGCAGCGTCGCAAAGACCAGTTCCATCCGCTCCATGAATTGCGTCCGATTCGCCAAGCCGGTCAGGGCATCGTGTCGGGCGAGGAACTCGATGCGCCGTTCGGCGCGTTCCTTTTCCTTGGTGCGACGGCGCCAAGCGATGGTGGGGATACTGACGCCCACTCCCGTCAACAGGCACAAAGCCGCCGCCGCGAGCAGGAACGCGTTGCGGAAGTGATTGTACTGATCGGTCAAATCCACATAGGCCGCGACCACGGCCTGCGGCCGCCTATCGACGACCACCGGCAGGTAGGCTTCGGAATAATGCAGCGGACGAAGCGGCGGGGTACCTTCCTTGACGGCGACGATCGGCTGCGCCGACTTGCCGGCGCGTGCCGCTATATCGTCATGCGTGGCGCCGCCAACGCTCGTGATCTTGGCGCCATCGGAAATCAACTGCACGTTTCCGCTCAAATCCGTAATTTCGAAGCCGAACACATTGCGTATCTGCTGGGTGCGGATGAAAAAGCTCATGCTGTCCGCGGAGGGTTGTTTCCCGGCGGCAATGTCTTCGATGTCGTCGACATTCTCGACGACGTAGCGTGCCCAGCTCTCCGCCGCCGCGGTAGCGTCCCAATAGAGCAAATAATTCACAGTCGTTCTGAGCGTAAAGGCGATACCGGCGACGCCGATCACGGCGACCAGGGCGCTGAGGAGAATGAACGTCTTGAAGCGGGCGAGCAGGCGCAGCAGAGTCGATCTTGGCCTCTGCCGCCATTTGACTGATCGAGCGTTGCCGGACCGTCGGGAGCGCCCGGTGCGTCCGGGTTTTGTCGCCGCCATGGTAAGCGACGCATTAACAAACAAACAACGTGAAACCGGGCAACGCGCCCTGAGGTTGCCGGTTACCGGCAAATGTACGTCGATTTGGATCGATTGTTCTGCATCAAAGCGGAAATTCCGTCGCGCGAGTATTTTTTGATTTGCAGGATTTGTTGCGGGGCAAGTTGCGGTGCGTCTGCCGCGCTGGAGAGGGCCATGACCAAACGATCGCCAATCTTTGCAATCGCTGTTGCCGCCGTTGCGATGCTGACGTTCGGCCTCCCCGTTCGCGGCGAGGAACCCAAATCGATCAAGATCGGTTATGCGATCTCTTTGACCGGCCCGGGCGCGCTCGGCGCGCAATTCACGCAGCTTTCCGACTACCGGCTTTGGGTCAAGGAAGTGAACGCCGCCGGTGGCATCATGCTCTCCAGCATCGGCAGGCGCGTGCCGATCGAGGTGATCGAATACGACGATCACAGCAACCTCGACGATGCCATCCGCGAAATCGACCGGCTGATCACGCAAGACAAGGTCGATTTTCTGCTGCCGCCGTGGGGAACCGAATTCAACGTGGCGGTGGCGCCGCTGTTCAACCGCGGCGGCTTTCCCGATCTGGTGGTGACCTCGACGACCGATCAGGCCCCGGAATTCGCCGAACGCTGGCCCGACAGCTTCTGGTTTCTCGGCACCGCGACCGGAGCCGCAGAGTCCTTCGTCGATGCGATTGGCCAGCTGCACGCCGAGGGCAAGCTCGGCAGCAGGATAGCGATCGTAAGCGTCGCCGATCAGTTTGGCATCGGGCTGGCGCGGGCCGCGCGTACGGTGCTCAGGAAGAACGGTTTCCAGTTTGTCTATGACCGATCGTATCCGGTGAATTTACTGGATATGCGTTCGATGATAGCCGAAGCAGCCCAGCTTAACCCCGACGTCTTTGCCGCTTTCAGCTATCCGCCCGACACCATGGCGATTACTGAATTGGCGCGCGCCTTGCGCTTTAATCCCAAGGTTTTCTATACCGCCGTCGGAACCGCTTTCCCGATCTACAAGCAGCGCTTCGGCGCCGATGTCGAAGGCGTGATGGGCATTGGTGGATGGAACCCCGACCTTCCCGCCAGCAAGGCCTATTTCCAACGGCATGTCGCGTTGACCGGCCAGGAACCGGATCGTTGGGCGAGCCCGATCACTTATGCTTCGCTGCAAATGCTGCAACAGGCGATCGAGCGTGTCGGCAAGATCGATCGCGCCGCCGTCATTAAGGAACTGCAGACGGGAACGTTCGACACCATCGTCGGACCGATCAAGCTGCAAGACAACCTGTACACGGGCACGTGGTACGTCGGTCAATGGCAGCACGGCGAATATTACGGGATCGCGCCGGCGACGCTGTCCGGCGCCCGGCCGATCCTGTACCCAAAACCGCCCTGGCACAGCGAACAATAACCGAGGGCGGGGTGGGCTCGCAACGATCCTGATCTTGGTGTTCCGCCGGGCGACCCTGTAATACGGGGACGATAGAGCGTGAAAGAGCGGAAGGACTTTCAGTACCAGTGCGGCTGCCGGATCATCAGCGCCATGATGGCGATCATGCCCGAAAGCCCGGCGAGTGTGATGACGCACCATATCCGGAACAGGCGGCGATATGAATCCGGCAGCGACTTGCCGTTGACGGCCGCCTCCCGCGTGACCTTGCGGATGCGCCGCTCGACGATCAGGCCGGCGAGCCAGACCACCACCACCGCGGCGTAGATCGCCTCCGACAGCTCGATCCAGTATTCGTCGAGGTGGGCGCCGATGGCGACTGCCAGCGGATAGCCGGCGAGCGGCGTCAGCGCCACGGCCGGCAGCATGAGCATGAGTTCGGCGCGCACCGCGAACAGCGCCGTGACCGCGACCACCGACGTGTTCCGCGAACGGCGCGCCAGCACCGTGAACAGCGCAATGGCGAGCCACGTGCCGAACATGACCGCAACGGCGATCATGTGCACGAATTTGATGGCGTAGATGGTGTCGAGCATGGGCCTTCGTCATTCCGGGGCGCGCGCAGCGCGAGCCCGGAATCCACAGTCACGCTGAGCGCGGGCGCTGCAGCTCAACCTAAAAGATCGCGGCTATGGAGTCCGGCCTCGCTTGCCATGCTCGCTCAGCCGGAATGACGGACGCAACAACCTAGAACGGTATTTCGTCGTCCATATCGCCGCGGCCGGCGCCCGCCCCTGCCGCAGCGGCGACTTTCCGCGTCGGCCCGGGCGAGCCGAAATCGCTGCCGGCATCGGAGCCGAAATCGCCGCCGGAGCCGCCCGCGCCGCCGGCGCGGTCGAGCAACGTCAGTTCGCCGCGGAAGCCCTGCAGCACGATCTCGGTCGAGTAGCGGTCCTGGCCGGACTGGTCCTGCCATTTGCGCGTCTGCAGCGCGCCTTCGATGTAAACTTTTGAGCCCTTTTTCAGATATTGCTCGGCGATCCGGCACAGATTCTCGTTGAAGATCACGACCCGGTGCCACTCGGTCTTTTCCTTGCGCTCGCCGGTCGCCTTGTCGCGCCATGATTCCGAGGTGGCGATGCGCAAGTTCGCCACCGGCCGGCCGTCCTGGGTCCGGCGAATTTCCGGATCGGCGCCGAGATTGCCGATCAGGATCACTTTGTTCACGCTTCCCGCCATCACACGCTCCGTTCGCTTAAAGCGTCTCTATCGCATTGGTCTCTGTCGCATCGCCTGTCACCGTACTGCCGGGCCTGTGCCCGGCAAGGCCGATCGGCCAACTGTCGGCCTTATCCACACGCACGCTGCCGCGCCGGGCTGCTGCCTTAGCGTTTGTTCTTACTTTGTTCCCGGCGCAAATGCAAGTTTTCGCCCGGCCAAAGGCTGCCGAAGGCCGCGAATTCGCGTTCCCGCCAAGCCAACGCCGACCGCCCGACTTCGGACAATCGAAAGTCTATTGTTGTGGCATTTGGGTGACATCATTCCGGAGCGCAATCAGATACTTATTGGGCAACAGGGATACCACGGGTCGAGTCTCAAACGATCCGGCAAAAGCAAGAATTTGCGGGGCGTCGCAGTATCAGGAGCGTCACATGAAGCGGATGTTGTTTGCCGGTGCGATTGCGCTGTCCGCTGCAACGCCGGCATTTGCCGCCGATCTGCCCGCCGCGCCGCCGCCCCGAGCCCCCGCCGCCTACGTTCCGGTCGTCGCGCCGGTCTACAACTGGAGCGGCATCTATATCGGCATCAACGGCGGCTACGCGTTCGGTAATACCGATTGGCAATCTACCCCGGGTTTTGCAGACACCGGCAGTTTCAACGTCAACGGCGGTGTCGTCGGCGCTACGCTCGGCGTCAACTTTCAGAGCGGCCCGGTCGTGTTCGGCATCGAAGGCGACGGCGATTGGACCGATATCAAGAGCAGCAGTGTGGCTTGCACAGCCGGGACGTGCCAGACATCCAATGACTGGCTGGCGACTTTCCGCGGCCGCCTGGGTTATGCGTTCGATCGCGTGCTGGTCTATGGCACAGGCGGCGGCGCGGCCGGCAACGTCAAGGCCGCGATACCCGGGGGTTCTACGGATACGAATGAATTCGGCTGGACCGCCGGCGGCGGTATCGAGGCGGCGCTCACCGATAACGTCACCGCCAAAGTCGAATATCTGTTTGTCGATCTGCAGAACGGCAATTGCGGCGCGGTGCTTTGCGGTACGGCGTCCAACGTTCCGGTGACGTTTGACGCCAGCGTCGTGCGCGCCGGCCTCAACTTCAAATTCAGTCCGTTCTGATTGCTGATCCGATTTTGAGAATGAGCGTCGGGGAATGGGGTGTCGGGGGATGAGCGCGGGGTGAGGGAATATCCGCTGGACTGAAAGGAAAAGTGGAAGCTCCCTCACCCTGTTTCTCCCGACTGCGGCTTGGCGGTGTCTCGGGGAAGGCCAGGCTGCTCTACAGCGCGCCGAAAAATAGGGCGCCGCTGATCGCTTCAAGCGGACGGCGAGCACGCCTCGGGTCAACGAGGTGGCCAAAGACCAACGTGTCCAAGTACTGCGTACCGATCCGCAACGGAGCGAGCGGCAAGGGCCGGCAGGGTGCCGGCCCTTGTCATTTGAGCGCAGGCAATGCGCTCATCCCCGCGGAGGCGGGGATCCAGTTCCCAGTGCCGCACGACTGGATTTTCGCTTGCGCGGGAATGAGCGGAATGTAGGGGATGTGCGCCGTCCCGCCCTGGCAAAAGCGCCGCGTTCTCACTACGTTCGGCGAACGCACCACGGCACTGCGGCTGGCCTACGCGCGGGGTCGCTGTCTTCCCGAGTTCCGGCATGAACGACCTGTTCGACAAAGCGGCGAAGGGCACCAAGGATCGTCGCGAGGACATCCGCCGCGCCCAGGATCGCCGCGTCATCGCCATCCGCGGCGCGCGCGAGCATAATCTCAAGAACGTCGACCTCGACATTCCGCGCGACCAGCTTGTCGTGCTCACCGGCCTGTCCGGCTCGGGAAAATCATCGCTCGCCTTCGACACCATCTACGCCGAGGGCCAGCGCCGCTATGTCGAGAGCCTGTCGGCCTATGCGCGGCAGTTTCTGGAGATGATGCAGAAGCCCGACGTCGACCAGATCGACGGGCTATCGCCCGCCATCTCCATCGAGCAGAAGACCACCTCGCGCAACCCGCGTTCCACGGTCGGCACCGTCACCGAGATCTACGACTACATGCGGCTCCTGTGGGCGCGCGTCGGCGTGCCCTACTCGCCCGCCACCGGCCTGCCGATCGAGAGCCAGACCGTTTCCCAGATGGTCGACCGCATCATGGCGCTGCCGGAAGGCACCCGGCTTTATCTGCTCGCACCCGTGGTGCGCGGCCGCAAGGGTGAGTACCGCAAGGAACTCGCCGACTATCAGAAAAAGGGCTTCCAGCGCGTCAAGATCGACGGCAAATTCTACGAGATCGCCGACGCGCCGGCGCTCGACAAAAAATTCACCCACGACATCGACGTCGTGGTCGACCGCATCGTGGTGCGCCCGGACATCGCCACGCGGCTTGCCGATTCGCTGGAGACGGCGCTCAAGCTCGCCGAAGGGCTGGCGGTGGCCGAACTCGCCGACGCCGCGCCGGTCGAAGGCGCCAAGGCCAACCGGCAACGCAACGAGACCGCCGAGCGTCTCGTTTTCTCGGAAAAATTCGCCTGCCCGGTGTCCGGCTTCACCATTCCGGAAATCGAGCCACGGCTGTTCTCGTTCAACAATCCGTTCGGCGCCTGCCCGAAATGCGGCGGCCTCGGCGTCGAGCAGCACATCGACGCCGACCTCGTCATTCCCGACAAGGAGCGCACCTTGCGCAAGGGCGCCATCGCGCCGTGGGCCAAATCGTCGTCGCCCTATTACGTGCAGACGCTCACCGCGCTCGGCAAGCACTACAAGTTCACGCTCGACACCAAGTGGAAGGACCTGCCGAAGAAGACCCAGGACGCCATCCTCTACGGCTCCGGCGACACCGAAATCCGCTTCTCCTACGACGACGGCATGCGCGCCTACGAGACCAAGCGGCCGTTCGAAGGCGTCATCACCAATCTGGAGCGCCGCTACCGCGAGACCGACAGCGACTGGGCGCGCGAGGAGATCGGCCGCTATTTCACCGACGTGCCGTGCGCGGCCTGCCACGGCTTTCGCCTCAAGCCCGAAGCGTTGTGCGTCAAGATCGCCGGCAAACACATCGGCGAAATCTCCGACATGTCGGTCAAAGCCGCAGCCGCCTGGTTCACCGAGCTTCCGCAGCGGCTCACGCCGAAGCAGAACGAAATCGCCGTCCGCGTGCTCAAGGAAATCCGCGACCGGCTCAAATTTTTGGTCGATGTCGGCCTCGAATATCTGACGCTTGCGCGCGCGTCCGGCACGCTGTCCGGCGGCGAGAGCCAGCGCATCCGGCTTGCCTCGCAAATCGGCTCGGGGCTCACGGGCGTGCTCTACGTGCTCGACGAGCCGTCGATCGGCCTGCACCAGCGCGACAACGCCCGCCTTCTGGAAACGCTGCGCCGGCTGCGCGACCTCGGCAACACCGTGATCGTGGTCGAGCACGACGAGGACGCCATCCGCGCCGCCGACTACGTCGTCGATGTCGGACCCGGCGCCGGCGTGCACGGCGGCAACATCGTCGCCGAGGGCACGCCCGACGACATCATGGCGAGCCCCGCTTCGCTCACCGGGCAGTATCTCAACGGCGTGCGCGAGATCGCCATCCCGGAGCGGCGGCCGCCGAACCGCAACCGCACCCTGAAAATCGTCGGCGCCCGCGGCAACAACCTGAAAAACATCACCGCCGAGATTCCGCTCGGCCTGTTCACCGCCGTCACCGGCGTGTCCGGCGGCGGCAAGTCGACGCTGCTCGTCGACACGCTCTACAAGGCGCTGGCGCGGCGCTTGAACGGCGCCAACGAGGCCCCTGCCCCGCACGACCGCATCGAGGGCATCGAGCACCTCGACAAGATCATCGACATCGACCAGTCGCCGATCGGCCGCACGCCGCGCTCCAATCCGGCGACCTATACGGGCGCCTTCACGCCCATTCGCGAATGGTTCGCCGGCCTGCCGGAGAGCCGCGCCCGCGGCTACGAGCCCGGCCGCTTCTCGTTCAACGTCAAGGGCGGCCGCTGCGAGGCCTGCCAGGGCGACGGCGTCATCAAGATCGAGATGCACTTTCTGCCCGACGTCTACGTCACCTGCGATGTCTGCAAGGGCAAGCGCTACAACCGCGAAACCCTCGAAGTGCTGTTCAAGGGCAAGTCGATCGCCGACGTGCTCGACATGACGGTCGAGGAGGCGCTCGACTTCTTCAAGGTGGTGCCGCGGGTGCGCGACGTGCTGATGCTCCTGCACCGCGTCGGCCTCGACTACATCCATGTCGGCCAGCAGGCGACGACGCTGTCCGGCGGCGAGGCGCAGCGCGTCAAGCTGGCCAAGGAGCTGAGCAAGCGCGCGACGGGGCGCACGCTTTACATATTGGACGAACCCACCACCGGCCTGCATTTCCACGACGTGGCAAAGCTTCTCGAAGTGCTGCACGAACTGGTCGAGACCGGCAACAGTGTCGTCGTCATCGAGCACAATCTCGAAGTCATCAAGACCGCCGACTGGATCATCGACCTCGGCCCGGAAGGCGGCGACGGCGGCGGCGAGATCGTCGCGGCGGGGACGCCGGAGGATATCGTGAAGGCGGCGGCCTCGTCGGGCCGAAGCCCGCAGGGCGAAGGCCGAAGCTATACCGGGCAGTTCCTCAAGCCGGTGCTGACCCGCGGCGCGGCGTCGAGGCGCAAGAAGCGGGTTGAGGCGGCGGAGTAATAATTCATCCTTCCCCGCGAAGCGGGGAAGGATGACCGGTCGAAGGCCGGTGGAAGGGGCGTCTGACTCAACGCGTCATCGTCGTCGAAAAAGTATCGTCACCGCCCGCGCCCCTCCCACCGCGCTCCGCGCGGTCCCCCCTCCCCGCTTCGCGGGGCGGGATGCAGCGCGGGTCGAGGCGGCGGAGTAGCCCCGCCCCTACCGGCTCTGGCTCTCGGTCGCCGCTTCCAGCAATTTCCGTACCTTGCCGCTGTCGACCGCGGCCTTGATGTCCGCGGCAAAGCCCGCCCGCAACGTCGCGCCGCATTTGGATTGTTTGGAGAAGGCGACATACATCGCCGACGACAACAGCTCCTTGGGCAGGAACGTGATCTTGTCGGCAACGGCCAACCGTTTGGCATCTTCGCGGCCCGGATAAAGCCCGATGATCAGGTAATCGGCCTGATGGCCGAGCAGCGCCGCAAACGCCTGGTCCACACCCTTGGCGCGCGCGACGGTGAGCTGTTTCGCCATGAAGGCGTCGAACTTATCGCCGTAGCTCTCGCCGGCGCTGGTCACGCCCTTGCGGCCCTTGAGGTCGCGCCAGTGACCGAAGGCAAAGCCCGCGCCCTTGCGCACGACGATCGCCACCGGATCGCTCATGAAAGGCGGCTCGATGAAGTCGAGCGTGCGCGCCCGCTCGGCGTTCTTGTAGATGCCGAAAATCACGTCGGCCTCGCCGTTGCGCGCCGCCGCCTGCGCGCCCTGCCACGAACCGAAGTTCTTCGACACCACGTCCTTGACGCCGAGCCTGGCGGCGATGCCGCTCACCAGGTCGGGCGCAGCGCCGACGATCTTGCCCTGCGCGGCCCAGGCGACCGGCGGATAGGACGGATGGCCCGTGATCACCAGCGCCGTGCAAACCTGTTGGGCTCGAGCCGGCTGGGCTCGCGCCAGCGCGGCTGCGCCAACCAGCGGCGGCGCTGCAAGCATTGTGAAAGCCAACACCGGCACAGCGAGCCACGACATCGCACGCTTGTTCATCGGCATACTCCAGCGCAGCCGGCGACGGCCGAAGCCGCGCCTTCGCATTAATACGCAACGTGACCCACACGCCTTAATGGAGGCCGGTTGTTCAGCGCTGAATGTGATTTAATGTGGCGCGGTCGATGGCAAAGCCTGCGCCAGAAAATCACGGCCATAACCGGGCGCGTGCGACACAGTCGCAGTATCCGAGTACAAATTTTGAAGCCAATGCTGGCGCGCGGCGCGGCGTCGAAGCGCAAGAAGCGCAAGAAGCGCAAGAAGCGCAAGAAGCGGGTTGAGGCGGCGGAGTAATTCCTCATCCTGCCCCGCGATAGAGGCTGTGAAGAAATGGTCTTGTTCCTTGTTTCATGATTCAGTTGGTGAGGTGGTGATTTTGGGACGGGGATGGCCATGGCGGCTGGCGAAGCGCGTGTGATGCGTCCCGATCGGAACCAGTTGCAGTGGGACCTGATCGATTTGGAGGGGCTGTTGGCGGCGGATCATCGAGCCCGGCTGGTGTGGGCGTTTGTTGAGGGCCTCGATCTTGCTCCATTCTATGACGCAATCAAAGCGCGCGAAGGCGAGCCTGGACGCCCACCGGCGGATCCTGCCGTTGTTCTGGCACTGTGGCTTTATGCAACGCTGGAGGGCGTCGGCTCGGCGCGCGAACTGGAGCGGCTTTGTGAGCGCGATGTGGCCTATCGCTGGCTCTGTGGCGGCGTTGCGGTGAACTATCATGGCCTCGCCGACTTTCGGGTCGGGCACGGCGAGCTGCTTGACCGCCTGTTGAGCGAGAGCGTTGCCGCCATGCTTGGCGAAGGGCTGATCAATCTCGACGAAGTCATCATCGACGGCACCAAGGTAAAGGCATCGGCCAGCAAGGATTCGTTTGCGCGGGAGAACCGCCTTGCCCGCGCTGAGCGGTTGGCGAGCGAGCGGGTCACCCGGCTCAAGGCTGAGCTTGATGCCGACCCTGGCGCGAGCACGCGACGCAAGCGGGCGGCGTCGGAGCGCGCGGCACGCGACATCGCCATGCGGGCCAGTAAAGCACGCGACACGCTGGAGCGGCTGAAGGCGGAGAAACAACAGCGGGCTAAGACGCATGCCAAGGCCGAGGCAGAAAAGGGCGAGCCGCGGGTCTCGCTGACCGATCCGCAGGCACGCTTCATGCGCTTTGCCGACGGCAGCATCAAAGCCGGCTACAATATCCCGGTGGCGGCGAGCGCCAAAGGCGTGGTGCTTGCGCTGACGGCCACCGACCGGCGCAACGATGCCGGCTTGGCGGGACCGATGATCGAGGACATCGCGCGGCGCTATGGCCGGGCGCCGAAGCGGGTTCTGCTCGACACCAACTTCGCCACCGCAGACGACATTGTGGCGTTGGCGACGCGGCAACAGGGACCGGTTATGGTGTATGCTCCGCCGCCGCCCGAGCGGGACGACGTCAGCCTTAAGACGCTGAGCAATCGCGCTGCAGAACGCGCCAAAGAACCTGAGCCGCTCAAGGAATGGCGCAACCGAATGGCCTCGCCGGCAGCGCAGGGCTTTTACAAAGTCCGCGGCCGGATCGAACTCATCAACGCGCATATGAAGAACCGCGGCCTTGGCGGCCTCAATCTCCGCGGCCTGGCCAAGGTCAAGATCGTCGCTCTCTGGCATGCGCTCGCGCACAACATTCTGGTGGTGAACCGATTGAGGCTCGCTCATGTCTGAAGCCGCGCATGAACGCCCCACCACGGCGCCTCTGCACCACTAACCGCTATCCACCATTCACCATCCGCAAGGCCGATTCCTTCACAGCCTCTATCGCGGGGGCGGGATGGGAAATGGCGCTGGATCGCCCATTGAGACGTGCTAATCTGCAACCGGTGGTAAGGGGATCGGTCGATGGCCGCAGACGTGACCCGGGAACAATTCGCCGCGCTCGAACAGGAAGTCGAGGGCGAGAAGCTTGTCACGCGCCACATCCTCGAACAGACGCGGCGCAACGGCGACGATATTGCCGCCGTAAAGACCCGCCTAAATCGCGTCGAGGAAAAGGTCGACGGGCTCGATCGTAAGGTCGATGGCTTGGATCGAAAACTCGACGCCCTGGCTCGGAGCCTGCCCGGCATCGTCGGCGACGCCCTGAGCGACTACGAAATCAAGTCCAAAAAGAAATAGTGACCAGAACCAGTAAATTGACCGAGCTGATCCACGAGGGCGGATTCGCCGCCGAGGTTCCGATCGAGCTGATCGAGGACGACACAGCGTGGTCGCCGTACTTGTCGCCGGAGAAAGTGCACAAACTCGAAACCGTACACCAAATAGACCATCTAGGGTGTATATTCCTATAGCCTCGCATTGCCATTGTTTGCGTTGTTTGGCACGTTGTTGGCAACTCTCGGGTATTGGCAGACAAATCCAAAATGGAAAACGAGAACTATAGACTCAACCAAAGTCTTGTATCCAATTTCTTTAAGTCGATGCTTGTCTACATTGACGAGTCCGTCGAACTAAAGAAGCTCGTCCATTCCATCCGTTCGCGAATGAAAGAGCCAGACCACTTGCGAGATAAGCTAGAACGCAAGATGCTCGCTGCTCAGAAAAAGAATGCTTTGTTCGATATAACCAGGGACAACTTATTTGTTCGTATTAACGACCTTGCTGGAGTTAGAATTCTTCATCTGCACACGACGCAAATGAAGCAGATTGACCAGTGCATTAAGGCCATAATCGCAGAGCAGGCTGTCGAGTTGATCGAAGGACCGTCAGCTAGGACGTGGGACGATGAGTACCGCTCCTATTTCAGAAGCATTGGCATCAGTACCCAAGATAGCGAAAACCTCTATACGAGCGTCCACTACGTGGTCGCCTCAAAATCTCGAACTAAGGTCACGTGTGAGATACAGGTCCGTACACTGATGGAGGAGGTTTGGGGTGAAGTTGATCACTCTATCAACTATCCACATAAGACCAACAGCGTGCCCTGCCATGAACAGATACGAGCACTTGCTCGCCAGACATCAAGCGCAACACGTCTTGTAGACGCCATTTTTGCTACGCTGGACGACATAGAAAAGAGCAAAAAGGCCACGGGATGAACTCACCGCCTTATCAACCGTTTCCGGCCCGAGACATTCCGCGCCCTATTCCCACCCGCCAGAACATCGACCCGCCCAGCCAGTGCATTCAGCCCCCACGCACGCGCCAGCGCCGCGGCTTTGGCCCAGGTCGGCGTCTGATCGGGTAATTTGGGCAGCGGTGCCTTCCGGTCCATGGTGGCGATGGATTTGTAGAGCTTGAGCTCCGCCGCCTGTTTGGGGAAACGCCCGGCTCACCCGACTTATCCGCCGCGAAATGGAATGCATTGTCCGGTTGAACTCAACACAAGTTCCCCCTACAATCCTGGCGTGAGTGCGTCCGCTAGCTCTTTCGCTCGAAACGCCCTGGGAGACGGATGAAGCCGTCTGAATTTTCAAGTTGCTGTCGTCAAACGTCATTGCTGCACAACGCCCACGTCCGCTGGCACGGGAGGAAGGCAAATGGCTCAAACCGGCACGATACTCAAGAGTTCACGCACTGACGTGCAACTGACTGGTACCCAGCAAACCATCGCAAACAATGAACCAGCAAATGTATTATTTTTCTATACCGGCGAGGTGCAATGCAAATTCGTCAGCGGCAATAACACCACGCTGCACGATCAGCTCAACATCGTGCTGCCTAATGGCAACCTGGGGCTTGGCCAAATCATCGGCCCGCCTGTTCCTATCATTTTGCCCACAAGCTGGAATGCCAACGATAACTTCTCCGTAGTTGCGATAAACAATCCGACCTTGACGATGCTCCCCAACGTCTTTACCGGCCTGATGTTAACCGCCGATATTGCCGTCCAGAATGGCATGTTGCTCAACGTGCAATATCAAGTTTCCGTCTTGGCGCGGGTCTAGCGAGCAAGCGTAGCCCGGCTTGACGCAGTTAAAGCCAGGATCGGCATACTACTCAAAAATCCTTCCCCGGATTTAGCTCCGCTCAATCCGGGCTACCCTCTTCGCCCCGAAACACTCCGCGACTTGTCGCCGCCCCCCAGAATATCAAGCCGGTCGGCCAGCGCATCGAGCTGCCAGGCGCGCGCCAGCGCCGCGGCCTTGGCCCAGGTTGGCGTCTGGTCGGGTAATTTGGGTAGCGGCGCCTTGCGGTCCATGGTGGCGATGGATTTGTAGAGCCGCAGCTCCGCCGCCTGTTTGGGGAAACGTCCGGCTTTAAGGAGCGCCTCAAGGCTGCCGTAGCGGCGGATCAGCGACGCCGCGCCGGCGGGGCCGACGCCGGGCGCGCCGGGCAGTTTGTCGGAAGGGTCGCCGCGCAGCGCGATGAAATCCGGCACCTGTTTCGGTTCGACGCCATAACGCGCGAGCACTTCCGTAGGCCCGATGCGCTCGACGCCGCCGCCGCGCACCGGATAGAGAATGGTGGTGCGCGGCGAGGCAAGCTGGAACGAGTCGCGATCGCCGGACGCGACCAGCATCCGCCCTCGCCGCTTCCCTTCGCCGGCCGCCGCGGCGGCGAGGAAATCGTCAGCCTCAAAGCCCGCGCCGCGCGCGTTGGCGAAGCCGCACGCGCTGACGAATTCGGGGATGACCGCGAGCTGTTCGACGATGTCGTCATCGAATTCGCGCCCGCTCTGATAGGCCGGAAAGGCTTCGTGCCGGTAGGTCTCCTCCTCCAGCGTGTCCCAGGCGACGACGACGGCGCGCGGCTCTTCGTCGCGATAGAGCCGCAGCAGCAGATTGGCGAAGCCCAGAATGGCGCCGGCCGGCCGGTTGCCCTTGCGGCGGATCGTCTTCGGCAACGCGTGATAGGCGCGATGGGCGAAGGAATCGCCGTCAATCGCCAGGAGTGGGCGGGGCGCTGCCGCTCGGCGCAGCAGTTTGGGTTTAGGCGGCATTGTTGTGGCTCGTTACAGCGCCGTCATGCCCGGCCACCCGGGTCCGGCCGAAGGCCGGCCCGAGTGCAAGCTTGTGCCGGGCATCCACGTCTTGTTTGGATGGTAACATCGAGTAAATAAGACGTGGATGGCCGTGACGAGCCCGGCCATGACGAATCGTGATGAAAAAGACCGGCTTCCTCTTGGTCGACCGGCAAAAGCGGGTGTAGTCCGCGTCCAAAAAAGCCATCGTAACTAACGGAGCCTGCCATGCCCCCGGTCCGTGGCCGCTGCCTGTGCGGCGGCATTGAATTCGAAATCACCAGGCCGCTGTTTAGCCCGCTCAACTGCCATTGCTCGCAATGCCGCAAGCAGCACGGCTCAGCGTTTCGCAGCCGCGTCCGCGTCGCGGCGTCCGATGTCCACTGGCTCAGCGGCGAGCATCTGCTCAAGTTCTATGAAAGCCCGCGCGGCTACCAGCGCGGTTTCTGCAGCGCATGCGGCTCGCCGATCCTCAATCGCGCCGGACCGAACTGGCAAGCGCCCGCGGACTTTCCCAATCCGCCGTCGCCGCAATATGGCATTGCGCTCGCCATCCTCGACGATCCGCCGGTGCGGCCGGAGCTGCATTGTTTCGTCGGCAGCAAAGCGCCGTGGTTCGAGATCACCGACGATCTGCCGCAATATGCCGAATACCCGCCGCCGGGCTGACGCCGGCAATTGTAGCCGGCTTGAGCATCGCCGCTCACCGGCGGCAACGCCCGGCGATGCTACGTCTCGATCTTGCTCAGCACGGCCTGCATCTGCTGCAACACCTGGCGGGTCTTCTCCGCGTAGAACGCGTTCACGACCTCGCTGATCGCCTGCACCTTCGGGTCGAGCGGATTGATGCCGGCGGCCACCAGCCGGGCGTGCAACTCCTTGAGCACCTCGTCTTTCTCGAACATTTCGGCCTCTGATTCGTCTTGCCGGCCAGCCGCGTCTGCCGGCCCCTTCCGGATTTCGCTTTCACTCGATCCGGGATATTACTCGCCCATGACCCTCGAAGACATCGAAGAAGCGATCCTGAAACTCCCGCCGGCGGAGCTGGCGAAATTCCGCCGCTGGTTCGCGCAATTCGAAGCCGGCATGGCGCCGCCGAAAGCGCCGCAGCCGGCGGCGGTCAAGCTCGGCCGCCTCGCCGGCAAAGCGTTCGCCGAGATTCGCAAGCGCGCGCGCGAGCCATAGGGATGGCGACACGGCAAGAGCGGCTGGCCGCCTTCACCCATGAGGGCGAGCCGCCCGGGGACCGGCCGCTTGAAGTTTTGTGCGAGGACCATGTCGGCACTTACGTGGTGCCGTTCTTGTGCCGGTGGACAGACGGCGACTGGCACAGCGTCGAAACCGGCCAGCGCATCGAGGCCACCGTGATAGGCTGGCGCACGCGAGGCTGATCGCATAAATCATCCGGCGCAAAGCTTCGGCAAGGACGAACGAAAGACATGGGTAAAGCGCGCTCTAAAGAGCCTGAATTCCTCGAACGGCAGACAGCGGCGGCCAACGCCAAAAAGGCGTTGCTGGACCGGTTTCGCGCCAAGGCCGCGGACCCGGCCACCGCCGAACTGCAGCAGAAGCGGGCCGCGGAGGCCGCCGCACGAAACGCCGCCAGGCAAGCCCGCGAGGCGGAGAAGGCCGCACGCTTGGCCCGCGAGGCCGAGGCGGCCGCCGCGGCCGAGCGCGAGGCCGCCGCCCAGGCCGAACGCGAAGCAGCCGAGGCGGCCGAACGCGCCCGCGCCGCGGAGGCGCAAGCCAAAGCCGAGCGCGACGCCCGCTATGCAGCCCGCAAGGCGAAAAAGAAAAAAAAGCGCTGAACAGAGCTGCTCCTGGCGGGCTCACGGTTTCGCGGGCCTATTCCGCTCATTCCCGCGTAAGCGGGAATCCAGGCTGGGTCCCCGCTTTCGCGGGGACGAGCGAGTGGAGCAACGCGACGGTATCATCGGTGTGCGTAGCAATACGCTGCGCCGCTCCTCACATAAGCGAATGAAACGCAGGGCGGATTAGCGAAGCGTAATCCGCCATTGTCACAATCCGCCGGGCAACAACGGCGGGTTACGCCTCCGGCTAACCCGCCCTACATTTACAGTTATGAAAAAGATCGGCTTCCTCTCCTTCGGCCATTGGACTCCGTCGCCGCACTCGCAGGTGCGCACAGCGTCCGATGCGCTGCTGCAATCGATCGAGCTTGCGGTCGCGGCGGAACAGCTCGGCGCCGACGGCGCGTTTTTCCGCGTGCATCACTATGCGCGCCAGCTCAGCTCGCCCTTCCCGCTCCTGGCCGCCGTCGGCGCACGCACGAAACGCATCGAGATCGGCACCGCGGTGATCGACATGCGCTACGAGAACCCGCTCTACATGGCGGAGGACGCCGGCGCAGCCGACATCATCAGCGGCGGCCGCCTGCAGCTCGGCATCAGCCGCGGCTCGCCCGAGCAGGTGATCGACGGCTGGCGCTATTTCGGCTACGTGCCACCCGAAGGCCAGACCGATGCCGACATGGCGCGCCGCCACACCGAGGTGTTTCTCGAAGTCTTACGCGGCCAGGGCTTCGCCAAACCCAATCCGCGGCCGATGTTTGCGAACCCGCCGGGCCTGCTTCGGCTCGAGCCGTATGCGGAGGGCCTGCGCGAGCGCATCTGGTGGGGCGCAGGTTCAAGCACCACCGCCGAGTGGGCCGCCAAGATCGGGATGAACCTGCAAAGCTCGACCTTGGTCTATGACGAGACCGGCGAGCCGCTCGCCGTCCAGCAGGCCGCCCAGATCCGCAAATTCCGCGAGGCCTGGAAGGCGGCCGGTCACGCGCGCACGCCGCGGGTGTCGGTCAGCCGCAGCATCTTCGCGCTGGTCGACGACCGCGACCGCAGCTATTTCGGCCACGACAGCGAGAGCGAGGATCAGATCGGATTTCTCGGCGACGGCCGGAAGACCGTGTTCGGCAAGAGCTACGCCGCCGAGCCGGACGCGCTGGTCGAACAACTCAAGAAAGACGAGGCCATCGCCGAGGCCGACACGCTGCTGCTCACCGTACCCAACCAGCTCGGCGTCGATTACAACGCCCATGTCATCGAGGCGATCCTCAAGCACGTCGCGCCCGCAATGGGCTGGCGGTGAGCCGTCATTCCGGGCGCGCGCAAGCGCGAGCCCGGAATCCATAACCCCGGCGCCCGCGGCGTTTGCGCTGCGTCATTGCGAGCGAAGCGAAGCAATCCAGCGCTCAATGCAAGCGGCCCCTGGATTGCTTCGTCGCTTTCGCTCCTCGCAATGACGCTCACACTATCGTCACCACCGCCCTTGACCCCGTGGTCCATGCTGATGTGCCATCCACTCAGCGATACCGCATGGATACGCGGGCCAGCCCGCGTATGGCAAACGCAGTGCAGGGAGAAGCACGATGCCCACCGACGAAGACCAGATCCGCGAACTTGAAAACGCCTTCAACGCAGCGTGGGACGCCCACGATCCTGAAGGCCTGGCGGAATTGCTTGCCGACGACGCGCAGTTCGTCACCGTCAACGGCGCCTGGACCACGACGCGCAACGGTTTTCGCGACCTGATGGCGCGGCTACATGGCGCCAACGGCCCGTTCCGCACATCGACGCGCCGGACGCCGGAGATGAAGGTGACATTCCTCGCGCCCGACATCGCCATTCTGCATTCGCGCTTCTGGATCGACGGCGAAGTGCTGCACGACGAGCACAGCCAGGCCTCACGCGAGAGCGTCGGCACGCGCGTGGTGCACAAGATCGGCGGCCGTTGGCGCATCGTCGCGACGCAAAACACGGACGTCCGTAAGGGCCGGCGACACTGAGCGGCGGCGACAACGGCCGACCTTCTTGTCCCTTTTTCCTTGACAAGGTCCCCGAATGTGCTACAAGGCTTCTACCTCGCTCACGATTTGTGAGGGGCCTTTCGGCCGAGGGTACTCCCCGAGAGGGAGCGAGGGCGGTGCCTGCGGGCGGAGCCATACACTCTGTTCGCGGGCGGTTCGGAAACCCGCCCGGCTGGCGAAAGTCGGCCTGCCAGAAGCTGGCTGCCCGGGGCGCGGATCGGTTGTCCGCGACCATGAAGCGCGGGACCGGACTGAGCCAAGCCTGAAAACTTGGCGAGAGCCGCGGTAGAGCGCCGAGAGGCGAGCGCGTTTCCCAAAAGGAGCGCGCGCCGCGAGGAAACGCAAAGACAGGCGGCAACGCTTGCCGGCGGGCCCGCGGTATCTACCCCCGCGCCTTTCGGCGCTCCGCCTCCCTTATTAGGAGGCGAATAGCGAGTAGCGAATTGCGAATAGGGGCTGGCCCTATTCGCCACTCACGATTTGCCATTCGCTCGTTGCAAAAACTCGGGCGCGAATTAAGCCGCGCCGCGGGAACGGCTGGCGTTGCGGCGGCGCGACGCCTATGCTGATGACGACTTGAAACCATGGCATGGGGTTGGCGATGGCGAAAAAGGCGAAGTCGGCAAGGAAGGCAAAGAAAACCGCAGCAAAGAAGACGCGCGTGAAAAAGGCTGCGGCGAAAAAGGCTGTGGCGAAAAAGACGAAAAAGAAAAAGACAAGAGTGATCGCCAAGGCGGCAAAGCGGGCCGCGGCTCCGACCGCCAAGAAGGCCGCCGCCGCGAAGCCGCGCCCCAAGGTCGCGGCGCCGAAACAGCCGGCGCCGCCAAAGCCGGCGCCGCTAAAGCCCAAGGCCGCGGCCGCAGCGCCGGCCGCGAGCGCCCGACCGGCCGCCCCGGCGAGCGCGCCGCCGCCGGCGCATGAGAGTTTTTCGCACCGGGTCGGCAGCGCCTTCAAGGCGGTGGTCGATACGCTGGCGGAGGCCGAGCAGCTGCACCGCCGCCTCGATCCGGATCCCAGCAAAGACCTCGACCCCGAATAACGTCGACGGCCATTGTCCGATCGTCTCGTCATCTTCGATCTCGACGGCACGCTGGTCGACAGCTTTCCGTGGTTTCTGCGCAACCTGAACGGCGTCGCCGACAAATTCGGCTTTCGCCGGGTGGCCGCCGACGACGTCGCCATGTTGCGCCGCGCCGGCCTGCGCGAGATTTTCGAGCGCCTCGAAGTGCCGCGGCGCAAGCTGCCGGCGATCGTGCGGCATATGCGGCGGCTCAAGGCCGCGCAGGCGGCCGAGATGGCGTTGTTTCCCGGCGTCGCGCCGATGCTGCGCGCGCTCGCGGCGGGAGGCCTGAGCCTCGTGCTTGTGAGCTCCGACACCGAGGCGAATGCGCGGACCCAGCTCGGCGCTGCCAATGTGGCGCTGTTCTCCGCGCTCGATTGCGGCGCCTCGGTGTTCGGCAAGGCAGCAAAATTCCGCCGCGTCGTCAGGCGCGCGGGCGTGCCCGCCGAAAACGCCATCGCGATCGGCGACGAGCTGCGCGACATCGAGGCCGCGCGCGCCGCCGGTATCGCCTGCGGCGCCGTCACCTGGGGCTATTCGGCGCCGGAGGTGTTGCGCGCCCTCAAACCGGATGCGGTCTTCGAACGCGTGGGGGACATCGCCCGCAGCCTGCTGGAGGCTCAATGATGGCGCGCCGCGTTGGCGGTGGATTTGCCGTGCCAAAGCGATTAGCCTTCGACACCACCGTCGTGAAAGCATCGGATGCCGGTCATGAATTAAGTTGTTCAGAAGCCTGACACGCTCACCGTCGTAAGCAATGGCGCGATGTTCGTGATGCCGAATGTCGATCTTGGCGGCATCATGGAGCATCTGAGAACGACGGGAAAACGCGCTCATCAGCTCTGGCTTAACGACGAGTGGCTCGCCTTCGTCGCGCGCGGGCGCGAATACCGCAACGAATTCCATCTCAATCCCAGCTATGAAATCCAGAATTCGCTCAAGGGCGATCTGCAGCTGCACTACCGCGACGCCGAGAACAAGGAACAGATCGCCTTCGTGCCGGAGGGCTCCTGCCTGTTCCAGCCGCCGATGGTGCCGCATTCGCCGCGCTTCTCGCCGGACTCGTTCCAGCTCGTCATCGAGCGCGCGCGGCACCCGGGCGAGATCGACAAGTTTCACTGGTATTGCGACAACTGCGATAACCTGCTGCACGTCGAGACCTATACGGTCGACGACTACAAGGCCGATCCGGTGTCGCGCGCCTACGAGCGGTTCAACGGTTCGGCGGAATTCCGCAGCTGCAAAAAATGCGGCACGGTGAAGCCGGCAGTAAAACTATAGCAATCGTAGCCCGGAGCGGCGCACTGCAGATTACCCGGGCGCGCGGGCTTAAATCGTGCCGCGCTGCCCGTTTGTGCGCGACTATACCCTGAATACGGCGATCTTGTCCGGCAATCCTTAGTCCGTTTGAGACAGATCAATGTGTTGTATCGAATTCGCGCTAAGAGAATTGGCTGCAAAAATGAATTGCCGGGCTTCGGGTAGTCGCAGATGGATTGGGCTATTCTCATAATGGTGGGAATTCTGGCCGTGGCAGCATTCACGGTGCTCGCCCGCACAAATAACGGGCACGACTGAAACGAGGATCGCATAGTGCCGCAAGGGCCTTGGGGCGAGGCATCGTGCATACAACGATCATCATTCTCATTATGCTGGCTGCGGCCGTCGTGGTCGCCGCGATAGTACTGTACGAGCGCAATCGTTGGCGCGGAAAATAGCTGCTGACAGCACGATCAGCTCGATGGGTCGTCGGGTCGCCCCCGCGCCGGTTTCCGGCGTTGCCCATTACGTCAAAGCCATCTTCGCGCTACAAATCACAACGGGGCCGCGGACCGCCAAAAGGCGATCGCAAGCACCGCGCAAAGGGAGGACAAAGTAATGACTGCAGCACACGATTTCGCAATTGAAGAGCGCAAAAAGCTGTTTGTGCCCGCGGCAGCGCCGTTCCATGCGGCGCTGGCTCCGTTCGGCTCTACGCTGATCCGCGTGGCGCTCGGCCTCATTCTGGTACCGCACGGTTATGCCAAGCTGTTTCTCAACGACGCCGTTCCGGCCTCGCGCAATTTTGTGCATTTCGGCTGGTCACATCCGCTCGCCTGGGCCTATGGCATCGGCGCGCTCGAGTTTTTTGGCGGGTTCATGCTCGCGTTCGGGCTGTTCACGCGCGTCGTCGCCGCGGCGATCGTCATCGAAATGGCGGTGATCTCGTTTGCCGTGCTCTATCCGAACTGGTCGTGGGGCCATCACGGCATGGAATACGCCCTGCTGATGGGCCTGGTGGCGCTCGGCATCTTCCTGCAAGGCGGCGGCCGCTATTCGCTCGACCACTTGATCGGCCGCGAATTTTGACCGGTTTCGAGCTGCGCCGGCCGCCTGAGCGGCCCTACTCCTCGAATTTGAGACCCGCCGCCTGCACAACGCCGCGGAATTTCACGATGTCGCCATCGATGATGTGCGCGAACTGCGCCGGCGTTGCGCTGCTGGGAACGAGAGCCATGGCCTTGAGTTTGCCGGCCACGTCCGGATCGTGCACAGCATCACTCAGGGCCTTTTCCAGCTTGGCGACAACGGCCGGCGGCGTGCCCGCGGGCGCAAATGCGCCGTTCCAGAATGTGGCGGACACCTCCGGATAGCCGGCCTCGATCATGGTCGGTACGTTCGGCAGATCGGGCGAGCGCTCCGCCGTTGTGACTGCAAGCGCCCGCTCCTTGCCGGCCTTGACCAGAGGGATCGTGGGCGGGCCATCGGCGATAGTCATGGCAGCCTGACCGCCGATCACCGCGAGATTCTATTTCGGCGCTGCTCTTATACGGAATCATCGTGCCGGGCATGCCTGACTTGAGCTTCAGCAGCTCTGTCACGATGGTGAAAGCCGGCGATGAGCTGGAATAATTGGCCTTGTCGGGATGCTGTTTCATCCAAGCGATGAATTCCTTCAGGTTCTTCGCCGGATTGTCAGCTCTGATCACCATGAATAGCGGAATGTTGCAGATCATCGACAGCGGCACGAACGACTTGGTCGGACTGTATTTCAGGTCGGGCAATACCGCGGCCGCAATCGACATGGCGCCGATCGGGCTGACGAGCAGCGTGTAACCGTCAGCCGGCTGGTGCGTCACGTATTCGGCGGCGAGGCGCGCCGACGCGCCCGGTCGGTTCTCGACCACGACCGATTGGTGCAGGAGCTGCGAAAGCTTGGCGCCGACAACGCGCGCGATCAGATCGGTGCCGCCGCCGGCGCCGAAGCCGACGATCAGGCGGATTGGCCGCGCCGGATAATCGCTCTGCGCCACAGCTGGTGCGCTTGCCGACAACGCGAGCGATAGCGCGACGACCATCGCGCCTGCAAGACGAAGACGCATTGTTTATTCCCCCTCGTGGACCTTGAGACTTTCGCTGTCACTCGAAATGCAAATGCGCGGCATTGACGACATTGCGGAACTTGACGACATCGCTGTCGATAATGCGGCGGAATTCCGCGGGCTTCGCGCCGCCGGGATTGACCGCCATCGCCTTGAGCTTTTGCGCCACGCCGGCATCGGCGATGGCTTGCGCGAACGCCTTGGACAGCTTGTCGACAACAGCCGGCGGCGTCGCTGCCGGCGCAAACACACCGCTCCAGAGGTTCACTTCGACTCCCGTATAGCCCGCTTCTGCCATGGTGGGCACATCGGGCAGTTCAGGCGAGCGCTCCTTGCCTGTGACCGCAAGCGCCCTCTCCTTGCCGGCCTTGACCTGCGGGACGGTGGGCGGGCCGTCGGCGATGGTCATCGCCGCCTGCCCGCTGATCACGGCGAGATTCATTTCGTTGCTGCTCTTATACGGAATCGCGACGCCTGGCATGCCTGATTTCAGTTTCAAAAGCTCAACCGTGATGGTGAAGGCCGGCGATGACGTCGCATAATTGGCCTTGTCGGGATGCTGTTTCATCCACGCCACGAACTCCTTGAGGTTCTTCGATGGATTGTCGGCCGCAATTGTCATGATGAGCGGGAAATTGGCGATCATGCCGATCGGCGTGAATGTCTTGTTGGTCTGGTACGGCAGATCGGAGTAGATCGCCGGGCCGATCGCCATAGCGCCGCTGGCTCCGACCAGAAGTGTATAACCGTCCGCCGGCTGATGCGAGACGTATTCGGCAGACAATCGTCCGGCGGCGCCGGGCTTGTTTTCGACCACGACCTGCTGGCCGAGAATCTGGCCGAGTTTCGCGCCGACCAGCCGCGCAAAAATGTCGTTGCCGCCGCCCGCCGCAAAACCGACAACCATTCGGATCGGCTTGGTCGGAAAATCAGTCTGCGCCGCCGCCGGGGCGAGCGCTGACGCCGCCAGTAACAGCAGCCCCGCTGCAGACAGCACTGCTCCGCGCGCCACGTGAGTCAGTCGCATAGGCAGTTTCCTCCATTCCCTTCGGCTTTATCCTGCCGTGCTAATCGCATTTGCACAATTCGGCAACGGGCGCCGCCCTGCCCTGCGGCTGTCGCCCCGCCGGTGGATCAGATCAAGAACCGATGTCAGCAGCGCCGCCTATGTGTCAGGATTTCATCCACTGCGCGAGCGCTTGGCTCACAGCCTCCGGCTGTTCCATCGTCGACAAGTGCCCGCTGTCCGCAACGACGACGAGTTGCGCGCCGGGAATTGCCGCAGCCATTTCTTGGGACAAGTCGGGCGGCGTCAGCCGGTCGTCGTCGCCGACCAGCACCAGTGTCGGACAGGAAATGGCCTTCAGACTGGGACGTGAATCCGGGCGCGTCATGATGGCCTGCTGCTGGCGGATATAGGCTTCAGGTCCGGTTTCCTCGTTCATGGCGCGCACCGCAGCCTTGAGCCTGGCATCGCCATGTCGCCTGCGATGGACGAGCCATGGGTACTGATCCTCGGTGACTTCGCCAAACCGACCCTGCCGCGCCAGCTCGATGAGCGGCTTGCGCTGCGCGATGCGCTCCGGCACCTCGGACCCCGGACCGGTATCGAGCAGGGCGAGCTTTGCCACACGCTCGGGCGCCTGGCGTACAACCTCCAACGCGATGTAGCCGCCCATCGACAGCCCGGCGAGCGCAAATCGCGGCGGTGCGGCGGCCAGAATTCGCCGTGCGATGGCCGCTATGCTGTCATCGCGGCGGTGATCGGCGACCGTGACAGGGCCGAATTGCCAGAGCACCGGGATCTGTTCGGCGTAAAGGCGCGCCGAGCAATTCAGTCCTGGAATCAGGATGCTCGGTAATGGATCTGCGGCTGAATCGGTCATGACGAGCATCTCCAATCCTAAAAAGTGAAGCAATCCGTTTAGCTTAGGCCATCACCGGCCGGCCCTGACCGTTGACTTTCGCTTATTCGACCATATGTTGCAGCAGCCGAAGGCTAGGAAGATTCGGGCGCCCGGCGAGTTTTTCCAGTCCATCGTTGGAAACTTAGTCCGCTCACGGGCGCTGCAATGAGGTTTCATGTCATTTTCGCATCTCGGCTTGTCCGATAAAGTTATCGCCGCCGTAGCGGCGGCAGGTTACCAAACTCCCACTCCCATCCAAGATCAGGCGATTCCCCACGTTTTGGCCCGGCGCGACGTCCTGGGCATCGCGCAGACCGGCACCGGCAAGACGGCGGCGTTTACGCTGCCGATGCTGACGCTGCTGGAAAAGGGCCGCGCCCGTGCCCGTATGCCGCGCACGCTCATTCTTGAGCCGACGCGCGAACTCGCGGCCCAGGTCGAAGAAAGTTTCGCCAAGTATGGCGTGAATCACAAGCTGACCGTCGCTTTGCTGATCGGCGGCATGTCGTTCGACGACCAAGACACAAAACTGACCCGTGGCGTCGACGTGCTTATCGCCACCCCCGGCCGGCTTCTCGACCATTTCGAGCGCGGTCGCCTGTTGCTCTCAGGCGTCGAGCTTCTGGTGATCGACGAAGCCGACCGCATGCTCGATATGGGCTTCATCCCCGACATCGAACGCATCTGCAAGCTCGTTCCGTTCACGCGGCAGACGCTGTTTTTCACGGCCACCATGCCGCCGGAGATCCGCAGGATCACCGAACAGTTTCTGCACAATCCGGTCCGCGTCGAAGTTGCGCGTCCCGCCACCACCGTCGCCACCACGACGCAGCTGTTGGTCAAATCCGGTCGCGAGGCGTTCGAAAAGCGCGAGACGCTGCGCCGCCTGATCCGTTCGGCCGAAGGACTGAAGAACGCAATCGTTTTCTGCAATCGCAAGCGCGACGTCGCTACGCTCCACCGTTCGCTGCTGCGCCATCGCTTTTCGGTCCAGGCGTTGCACGGCGACATGGACCAGCCGGCGCGCATGGCAGCGCTCGAACAATTTCGCAAGGGTGAAGTGACGCTTCTGGTCGCTTCCGATGTTGCGGCGCGCGGCCTCGATATTACCGATGTGAGTCACGTCTATAATTTCGACGTACCGTTTCACGCCGACGATTACGTTCACCGCATCGGCCGCACCGGCCGGGCCGGCAGGACGGGCACCGCCATCACCATCGTCGCCGGCTCCAACGACCTGAAAGCCGTGGCCGCGATCGAGAAGCTGATCGGGTGCGAGATTCCGTACCTCGAACTGCCGGGGGGTACGCCGCTACCGGAGCGTCGGCCGGCGCCAAAGCCTGCAGAGCCAAATCATCAGCGGCAGCATCGCGGGCGGCCCGACAGCAACCGCCAGATGCGCCGGCCGGAAGCCTCCGTGACCCGCATCGATCAGGCGCGTTCACGCCGCAACGCACCGGCGCACACCCGTCCGGACGAAGGCGACACATCGCATCTGCCGGCGTTCTTACTGCGTCCTGTACCACTCAAGGCTTAGCCGCAGCGATCTACATCCTGCGGCGTGCGCCGAACGTTTACCGTCCTTTCATCGCTATCTTATAAATCTTCCTATCATATTTAGCGACAGTGCATCTGCCGCGGGGGGATGCATTGCCCGCGACCGGAGACGATTGATGGGCGCGCCCCGCGACGAATATCAACGCACCCTGGCGTTCGCCGACATCGCGCTCGGCCAAATTCGTGCGCTGGCGCAGCCGGCATCGCCGCGCAACTACGAAATCTGGTACAATTACGCCACCGGCTACAATCCGGCGCTCAACCGCGCGATCAATCAGGCGATCGAACAGAAGCACAGCCTCGGCGAGGCCGACCTCGAGCAAATCTACAATTCCTATATCAGCAACAGCCGGTTCGGCGAACAGCTCGACACGGTCGGCGCGCGCGTGCTCGACGAGATCAAGCAGGTGCTGGCGATGATCGACGCGGCCTCCGGCTCTGCAACGAGCTATTCGGAGGATCTGGCAGACGCGTCCGCCAAGCTCGCCGGCGCCTATGACGGCGACACGCTGCGCGCGGTGATCGAGCACCTAATGGAAGGCGCCAGGGCGATGGAGGTCAACAACAAAAAACTTGAGGCCAGCCTCTCCGCCTCCAAGCAGGAAATCGAGCAGCTCCAGCAAAATCTTGCAGTCGTGCGGAGCGAGAGCCTGACCGACCCGTTGACCTTGTTGTCGAACCGAAAATCGTTCGATGCGTCGCTGCTCAAGGCGATCACCGCCGCCAAGGAGAGAAACGAACCGTTCTCGCTGATGATGGCCGATGTCGATCATTTCAAGCAGTTCAACGACAGATACGGCCATCTCACCGGCGACCAGGTGCTGCGCCTTGTCGGCGCAGCGATGAAGCAGAACGTCAAGGGCCAGGATATCGCCGCGCGCTACGGCGGCGAGGAGTTTGTCATTGCGCTGCCGAAGACCGAGCTGAGATCGGCCGCTACCGTGGCGGAGCAAATCCGGCGCGCGGTAATGGCCAAGGAACTGATGAAGCGCTCGAGCGGCGAGCGGCTCGGCCGCGTGACGATTTCCGCCGGCATTGCAGTCCTGCGCACCGGCGACACGGCGCAATCGCTGATCGAGCGTGCCGACGGCTGCCTTTACGCCGCCAAACGCCTGGGACGCAATCGCATCGTCTGCGAGGGCGATGCGGCGGCCACTGCCGACGCCTCACCGCCGGCACGGGTCGCATAGCGGAATCAGGGCCGCGGAGCGGCCGCCGTCTCATCCCGCTCCCATCGGCCGCCGCGAGTCTTCTCTTAAGGATGCATGTCTTCTCTTAGGGGTGCATGTCTTCGGTGAACCAGATCGTCGGCAGCCGTTCGCCGATCCCCTGCTGCTCAGCAGCCAAGAGAATATGCTTTGCCACTGCTGCAAATTGCAGCCCGGTGCCGACCGGATTGAGGAAGACCACGCGTTCTTGATCGCTGGTGCGCCCGGGCACGCGGCCGCTGACCACGTCGGCGAGGTCCGGCGTCTTGTCGGCGAGCGATTTGAGTAGATCGCGGACATCGCCGTCGCCGCGCTTCTCACCGAACAGGGTATCGACGAAGTCGGTATCGCGGAACGGCTGATTGCCTTTCCCCGCCATATAGTTGATCGGATCGAGATCATGCGTATGCAGGATGATGCGATCCGCGCTTTGGAGGATTTCCCGGCCAAGCTCCTGCGCCTTCACACAGGCGACGACCGCACCGGGCTTGATCCATTCCGGTTCGACGACGCGATCGAGTGCGTTGGTGGCGGTGACTATGACGTCGGCGCCGATCGCCGCCTGCTCCCGTGACTCGACCGCTTCGATATCGACGCCTTGCGCCCTGCAGCGCTGCTCCAGAGCGAGGCGATTGTTGCGGTTGGGACTCCACACTCGCATTTTGCAGCCCGGCAACGCGGCCGCGACCGCAATCGCAGCGCCTTCCGCCTGGGAGCCGCTGCCGTACAGGCCGACGGTGCCGGCACCGCGCCGCGCCAAGTGGCGGACCGCGACCGCGGTGGTGGCGCCGACCCGGCGCCGCTGCACCTCACCGTCGGGCATAATGCCGCGCAGTTCCCCGGTCAGCGTATCGAACACAAACACCAGCCCGACCCAGCGGCCGCCTTCGGCGGCGGGTACCTTCTCCTTGCGGAGGTTGCCTTCACGCCGATTCCAGGAAATCACGTCCGAGTTGATGCGCATCGCAACGACGTGATCCTTGGGCAGCATGCCGACCATGGACTTGAAGACGCAGTATTGATTTTCGGCGGGTGACTCGCCGTAGAGGTCGATCCTGGTCTGGTTTACCGCCCGGCCCAGACCGTATTCGCGATAAGCCGCCTCGATCGCATCGACATAGGCGGCGATCGGCATGAGGTCTCTGACGTGTTCGTTGGTGAGCACGATGACGGGCACTGGCAATCTCCTTTAGCGGCGCGGCAAGCGCAATGCTGTCACGATCGAGTCATGTTCGGCAGCATCAGCATGCCAAGATGCGGGCGGACAAGCGAAGCAAGACGAGCGCTGCTTTGGCGCCGGAATTTACTGACGTACCAGGGTGCCAAGGTTGGCGAGGATCGGCTTCGGCAAAGTCACGATGTTCTTTGCGATGACGTCCATGTCTTCGCCGGTGCCGGGGTCGATCATGATGTGGCGCTTCTTGCAGGACTCTATGAAAGCCGGATCCCGAAGCATGTCGGCAAAGGCCTTGCGCAGCGCCGCCAGCCTGTCGGCCGGCACCCCCGGAGTGGTGATGATCGAACGTCCGATCTCCGCCGTGCTGGCGATTGCCCGCAGCACCGCGCGGCCATCGTCGGTCAACCCGAGTTCAGGCAGCGTCGGCACTTGCGGCAGGTAGGAACTCCGCTTGAGCGCGGCCTGATAAATGATAGTCGCCTTGCCTTGCGTCACCCAGTCGGGATGGCGGGCGAGCAGGTTGGGAAGGCCAACGGCGCCGGCGATTTGCACTTCGCCGCGCTCCAATGCGAGCAGCACCTCCGCGGCACCCTTGTAGCCGCGCACCAACTTGAACTTCGCGCCGCCATAGGCATTGAGCGAGGCCGGAAGCAGCACGGCCGTTGATGCACCACCGGTAGAGCCCACGGTGAATTGCTTGTTGCGCACATCGTCGAATGACTTGATGCCGGCACTCGGCAGCGCGACGCCGGTATCGATGTTGCGGGTGAGCCGGCCAATGTAATGAAACTGCGTCACATCGAGCTTGGTGCCCGTCGTGCCGACCGCCGTATCAACGGCAAGCGTTTGTGCAAGGCTGCCGAGAACTGTGCCGTCACGCGCCGCAACCTCGTTGAGATATTTGGCGGCCAGGAAGCTGCCGGCGCCCGGCATGTTTTCAGGCAGCACCAGCGGATTGCCCGGAATATGCTTGCCGAGGAATTCGGCGGCGACTCTGGCATAAAGGTCATAACCGCCGCCGACCCCATAGCCGATGATCATACGGATCGTCTTGCCGTGGTAGAAATCGGCAATCGGATCAGCCCGAAGAGCGCCGCCAGGGGCGAAAGCCAGGCCGAACAAGATTACGGCCAACCACAGAGATCGTTTCATCCATCCCTCCCCGGGCGTTCGGCGAGCATCGATTTCCTGCTCTTGCAGGATGCAAGGCCTTGTGCGGATTGCCTTTTCTTGAAGGCCGCAGAGCGCGGCGACGAGCCAAGACGGCAATTTCATCCACATCACCATAGAGTCGACCCTGTAAGCTTGCACGCATTATCTCTATAGTTCGAAAGTACATAACACTATCACAAGTCGATTCGATGTGGCATGCTGTCCACGACAGCCGTGCCCTCCGCTAGTGTGGAAGCCCGCATGATTGATGTGAAAATCGCCAAGGAATTCGACCTTCGCGGCGATGGCACGCCGATTTATGTCCAGTTGGCGGGGCTGTTCCGCCGCCGGATCGAGAGCGGCGAGTGGCCGGTCGGACATCAGATACCGACGCTCGATGCGCTGGCGCTGGAGTTCGGTGTGGCGCGGGCGACTGTCCGCCAGACCACCGGGCTATTGCGGCAGGAAGGTCTGGTAACGCGCTATCGCGGCCGCGGCACCATCGTCATTCACCGGCCGCAACGCGAATTCCTCCATGAGGTCGGCGCCGAGTGGAGTTCGATTGTCGAGGCCTACCGGCACGACGGCTTCAGCAGTCAGATCATCGAATCCATGCCGACATCGAAGCCGCCGCCGAGCCATGACGAGGCGCAGACTGCAGGCCGCTACCATTACGTCCGCCGCCTCAATCGGATCTCCGGCCAGCCGGTCTCGGTCGACGCCGCCTGGATCGAGGAGCGCGTCTATCGCCGGCTGAGCGAGACGGCGATCCGGGACGTGCCGACGCTGCTGCTTCTGCATGAAATGCCAGGCGTCACCATCGATCGCGCCATGCAGACGCTCACGGTGGCGACCGCTGACGTCGAGCTGAGCGGCCTGCTCGGCATCAAGCTCAACGCGGCGCTCGCCGTGATCCATCGCACGCTTTACGGCGCCGACGATGCGGTTCTGTGCTTCTACGAAAGCTTCAATCGCGGCGACACATTTCGCCTGAAAATGCGGCTGCGCTAGCCGCCTTTGTGAGGGAAAGAAACATCCGATGACGCTCATTCTGTCGAACGAGGAGATCGAAGAGCTGCTGACAATGGACGAGCTGGTGCCGAAGATCGAGGAGGCCTATCTCGAACTCGGCGAAGGCCGCGGCGGCAACCGGCTGCGTTCCGACATCGTCACGCCGACGACGCAGAGTCCCGATGGGCTTTACGCCCTCAAATCGATGGACGGCGTGATCCCGAAATTCGGCGTCGGCGCTATCCGCATCAACTCGGATATTCTGACATTTCCGGAGTCCGGCGGCCAGATGCGCCGCGTCAAGGTGCCGGCGGCGCCCGGCAACCGCTATGTCGGACTGGTGCTGCTGTTCAGCACCCATGACGGCCAGCCGCTTCTGATCTGCCCGGACGGCGTGATGCAGCACATGAGAGTGGGCGCGACCAGTGCGGTGGCGGCCAAGTACATGGCGAAGAAGGGCAGCCGCAGCGTCGCCGTCATCGGCTCCGGCTGGCAGGCGCGCACGCAGTTGCGCGGCCTCGATGCGGTGTTCGATCTCAACGACATTCGCGTTTTCAGCCCCAGCAAGCAAAGCCGCGACAATTTCGTTCAGCAGATGGGCGAGGTGCTCGGCAAGGAAATCCGCTCATGCGACTCCGGCGGCGAAGCCTGCAAGGGCGCCGACATCGTCGCCTGCGCCACCAACGCGGTGCAGCCGGTGTTCTTCAAGGAATGGCTGGAACCCGGCATGCATCTCGGCGCGATCCGTCCCGCCGCAACCGAGATCGAAAAGCCGGCATGGGAGAAGATCGATCTGTTCGCGCTGCTCGATCACGAGGATTCGCCAACCATGATCTACACCCACGGTGTACGCGTCGGCGAAGACAAGGCGGGTACCGGCATGGGCATGCCGCATGACGAATTTCACGCCTCCCTGCCGGCGCTGCCCGCGATCATGACCGGCAAGCACAAGGGCCGTACCAGCGATACCCAGATCACCTGTTTCCTCAACAATCTGGGCATGGGTTATCAGTTCGCCGCCGCCGGCCACATCGTCTACGAAAAGGCGCGCGCGGCCGGTATCGGCCGCGAATTGCCGACCGAATGGTTCACCGAAACTGTCCACCCCTGATCTGACCGTCGCACCGGCAATTCGAGGACTCGTCATGGCAGAACTCGTGCTCGCCATCGGCACTTCCCACAGCCCGCTGCTCGCCTCACCGCCCGAGGACTATCCGAAACACGCCGAGATCGATGCCAAAGGCCGCAAGCTGATCGACAAGAGCGGCAAGCCCTGCAGCTACGGCGATCTGCTGGCACGGGCCGACCCGTCGATCAGAGAACAGATTGCGATGCCGGTGCTGACGGAGCGCGCGGCGCGCTGCAATGAGAACATCAAGAAATTGGCTGAAGCGATCGAACAGGCCAAGCTCGATGCTCTCATCATCATCGGCGACGATCAGAACGAGCAGTTCTTCGATGACAACATGCCGTCGATTCTGGTCTATTGGGGCGACACCATCGCCAACAACCCTCTCGACATGCCGGCCGACGCACCGCAATTCTGGCGCCGCGCGCGTTCGCAATATCATGAGACCAAAAGCTCTCGCGATTATCCGGTCGACGCCGCGCTGGGCCTGCACATCATCGAAGCGCTGATGGATCAGGGCTTCGACGTCAGCCACGCCAAGCGCCTCGGCAAGGCGCACGGTGAGGGCCATGCGTTCGGCTTCGTGCACCAGCGGCTGATGGCGGGAACGATCGTTCCCGTGGTCCCGGTGGCGCTCAACACCTATTTCCCTCCGAACCAGCCGCGGCCGCAGCGCTGCTACGCGCTCGGACAGGCGATCGCCCGCGCCTTGCCCTCATGGGATGGCGATCGACGCGTCGGCATTCTTGCATCCGGGGGCCTGAGCCATTTCACGGTCGATGAGGAACTCGATCAGCTTGTGCTCGATGCCTGCCGGAGCGGCAATGGAGCCGCACTCGGCGGCATTCCGGCCGCCAAGCTCAACTCCGGCAGCTCCGAAATCAGAAACTGGATCACGGTCGCCGGTGCGGCCCAATCGCTGAAGACGCAATGGCAGGATTACGTGCCCTGCTACCGTTCGCTCGCCGGCACCGGTTGCGGCATGGGCTTCGCGCTCTGGAAATAGAGGCCGGCCGGTCCCGCGCCTCGGCATAGGGCAGAGAGACATATCATGATGAAGTCACCGGCTACTCTGGCGCCGCTCGCACTCGCGGCAATCTTGACGCTGACAGCGGCAACTCCGGCCAAAGCGCAGGCGCCGACACTCGCCGGCAAAACCGTACGAATGATTATTGGCTTCGGTCCGGGCGGAGGCTACGACACGTGGGGCCGTCTCGTCGCCCGCCATATCGGCGAGCACTTACCCGGCAATCCAACGGTGGTCTCGGAGAATATGCCGGGCGCCGGCAGCTACGCCGCTGCGGGATACGTTTATAACATCGCGCCCAAAGACGGGACCGTCATGGCTCTCATCGCACGCGATGCGGCTTTGGGGCCGATCACTGGTACCGCAGGCGCGACCTTCGACCCCTTGAAGATTTCATGGATCGGCACGCCGACGACCGAAACCAATGTATGCATCGCCTACAACACATCGCTGGTGAAGGTGAAGACAGTCGCCGATCTTTACAGGCACCAATTGATTGTCGGCGACACCGGTGCCGGTAACGGGACGTATACCTACCCCAAAGCATTGGACGGGCTGCTCGGAATGAAATTCAAGCTCGTCGGCGGCTTCCCGGCAACTCCCAACGTCTTTCTGGCGATGGAGCGCGGTGAGGTCGACGGCATCTGCGAGAGCCTCGACAGCGTCAAAGACAAACGTCCGGACTTGGATTCCCGAAAAGAAGGTCGTGCTCCTTTTCCAAGGCGGTGCCGAGCCCAATGCGGAAATCAAGGGACGTGCCGTTCGTGGATCGATCTCGCCAAGACGGCGGACGAAAAACGGGCCATCGAATTTCTGTACGCCGGTCAGGCTATTGGCCGGCCGTTCGTCGCACCGCCGAATCTGTCCGCCGGCGTATTGAAGATGCTGCGCGATGCCTTCGACGCGACGATGACGGACCCTGAATTCCTGGCGGACGCCAAGAAGGAGAAACGCGTGGTGCGGCCGGAACGCGGCGAATATCTGGCCAGCCTCATGACAAAGATTTACGCGACGCCGAAGCCGATTGTCGACAGAATTGCCCAGTTGATCAAGTAATACCCAATGTTCGCGGCGAAAACGATCTGCCTTCGAAAAAGCTGCCGATGCGTTCGCATGTCCCGCGCAGGGCGATTGCTCTGATCGGGAAGCGACTGCGAGCAAGGAAATTTCGCGATGACGTCCGAGCGCCGAAAACTCAGATTCACGCTGGCGTGTGGCGACTACGAAATTACCCGGGCATTGATCCAGGGAGAGGTGTCGCCGGATGGCGTCGACTTGACGGTGTTCACGGAGATGGACGCGAGCACGCGCAATTGGAGATTCCTACGCAATCGCGAATTCGACATCGCCGAACTCTCCGCCACTTCCTACATAATCGCGAAGGAACTCGATGCGCCGCTCGAAGCAATCCCGGTCTTCCTGCATCGACGTTTTCGGCATGGCTTTGTGTTTATCAATACCCGCAAGGGTATCAAGCGGCCTCAGGACCTCATCGGCCGCAAGATCGGAGTAAAATCCTTCCAGGTCAGTGCAATCCATTGGATGCGCGGCATTCTGCAAAGCGAATATGGCGTGCCGCAGACTTCAATCGAATGGTTCTCGGAACTTGACGAGGACGTCGAGTTCGTCCCGCCGGCTGACCTGAAATTCACCCGGATTCCCGATTCCGATTCGGTTGAAGCCATGCTGGTCGCCGGCGAACTCGATGCTGTTATTCATTCCAATCTCATCGCACCGTTCTTGCAAGGCAATAAAGCCGTCGCGCGGCTCTTTCCCGACCATAAGCGCGAGGAAATTGCCTATTATCGCAAGACCGGCATTTTTCCGATCATGCATTTGCTCGCGATCCGCCGCGAGATTATCCAGCAAAATCCATGGCTAGCGGTCAATCTCTACAAGGCATTCGACGCCGCCAAGACGTCCGCCATGAAACGCATGGTCAATCCCAGGATCACGCCATTGGCGTGGTATCGGGAAGCTTGGGAAGAGCAGCAGCAACTGCTCGGGCCCGATCCGTGGCAGTACGGGCTGACGGCGCAAAACCGCATTACTATAGCGACCATGGCGCGCTATGCGGTCGAGCTTGGCCTGGTGAAACGCTTGTTCCGGGCAGAGGATTTGTTTCTCGACGTCTCTGAAGGACGCAAACGCGGCGCACTAAAAATTTAGGAGCCAAACCTTCCCCAAGCGGAAGCAGTCCGGGCGCCGTCTCGGCCAGCTTGCGCAACCGCGCCTCGCCGGTCGGATTCGTCGCCGTCCGCTCAACGTCGCGGAACTTGTCCATCTGCGGCCGCACACGCCTAATTCGCGTCAGCCGCCGCCTCGCCGGTGGCCGGCTCGATCTGCACCGACTCGCCGCAGCCGCAGGCCGCCGTCTGGTTTGGATTGTTGAATACGAACTGCGCCCCGAGCTTTTCGACCTTGTAGTCCATCTCGGTGCCGAGCAGGAACAGCACCGCCTTTGGATCGACCAGGATGCGCACGCCCTTGTCCTCGATCACCTCGTCGAGCGGATCGATCTTCTCGGCATATTCCATGTAGTAGCTCATGCCGGCGCAGCCGCCGTTCTTGACCCCGACCCGCACGGCGGCAACCGGACGATCGGCCTTGGCCATCACCGCCTTGATGCGTTCCGCCGCGGCTTCGGTGAGCCGCATCACTTGAGGTCTCGGCCGGGGAGCGGCCATCGTTTTCATCCTCTGCTGCTGTTCCTGCAAATGGACGGCGGCATTCTTCGGTGATTCTGCTTCACAAACCTAAACAACCCTATCCTAAACGATGTAATGCGCTGACAGCTCCGGCGCAACGCAGCGCTCTCCTCACCACATGTCCAGCACGGTCCGGGCCTCGTCCGACATGCGGCTCGGATCCCACGGCGGGTCCCAGACGATGTTGACCTTGGCCTCGCGCACCCCCGTCACCCCGGAAACGGCGTTCTCGACCTGGCTCGGGAGTTCGGCCGCCGACGGACAGTTCGGCGTCGTCAGCGTCATATCGATCGTGACCAGCCGCTCGTCGTCGACATCGACCTTGTAGATCAGCCCAAGCTCATAGATATCGGCGGGAATTTCGGGGTCGTACACGGTCTTGAGCGCGGTAACGATCTCATCGGTCAGGCGCGCCATCTCATCCGGCGGAATCGCGGATGGCTTCTCTGCCGTCTCGGCAGGCGTGGCGGCCTCGGCTCGCACTGTGTTTTCGGCCTCGGACTGCTTCACATCGTCCGTCATGTGAAAAATTCCTGTGCTTTCAACAACGCCTGTGCCAGCACGTCAATCTCCTGGCGGGTATTGTACATGGCAAAGGACGCGCGACAGGTCGCCGTTACGCCGAAGCGCGCCAGCAATGGCATGACACAATGCGTGCCGGCGCGGACCGCCACGCCCGATCGATCGATCACCGTCGCCACATCGTGTGGATGCGCGCCCTTCATTTCGAACGAGACGATCGGGCCTTTGTCCTCGGCCGCACCTAAAATACGCAGCGAATTGATCTCGCGCAGCCTGTCATGGGCATAGCGGACCAGGGTCTGCTCATGACCGCGGATGCGCACCTTGCCGATTCCGGCCACATAATCGATCGCGGCGCCGAGCCCGATCGCCTGCACGATCGCAGGGGTGCCCGCCTCGAACTTGTACGGCGGCTCGCCATAGATGACCCGGTCCTCGAAGACTTCGCGGATCATCTCGCCGCCGCCGTTGAACGGCCGCATCGCATCGAGATGGGCGTACTTGCCATAAAGCACGCCGATCCCGGTCGGACCGTAGAGCTTGTGACCGGTGAAGGCGTAGAAGTCGCAGTCGATATCCTGGACGTCGACGTCGAGATGCACGGCTGCCTGCGCGCCATCGACCAGCACCGGAATGCCGCGGGCATGCGCCAGGCGTGTCACCTCCTTCACCGGCACCTCGGTGCCGAGCATGTTCGACATGTGGGTGATGGCGACCATCTTGGTGCGTGGGCCGAGCAGTTTCTCGAACTCGTCGAGCAGAAAATTGCCCTGGTCGTCGATCGGCGCCCATTTGAGCACCGCACCGTGGCGCTCGCGCAAAAAATGCCACGGCACCATGTTGGAATGGTGCTCCATGATCGAGAGCACAATCTCGTCGCCGGCCTTGATGCGCTCGTGTCCGAACGTATAGGCAACGAGGTTGATGGCCTCGGTAGCGTTGCGCGTGAAGACGATCTCTTCCTTGCGCTTGGCGTTGAGAAAGCGCGCCACTTTCTCACGGGCGAGTTCGTAGGCTTCGGTCGCTTCGTTGGCGAGATAATGCAGGCCGCGGTGCACGTTAGCGTATTGCGTCGTATAGGCCTGGTTGAGCCGGTCGAGTACGGCCTGCGGCTTCTGCGCGGAAGCGGCATTGTCGAGATAGACAAGCGGCTTGCCGTAAACCTTGGTCGCAAGGATGGGGAAGTCCGCGCGAACGCGGTTGACGTCGTAGGTTTCGATCCTGGCCGCGTCGTTCATTGCCTTACCGCCGCGCCTTGAGCCACGCCGCCACTGAGTCCGTAAGCGCCTCGCGCAGGCCCGCGTGTTCGATACCTTCGATCGCCTCGCCCACAAAAGCCTGGATCAACAGGGCCTCGGCCTGCGCGGCCGGAATGCCGCGCGCCATCAGGTAGAATTTCAGCTCATCATCGAGCGCGCCTGCGGTAGCGCCGTGCCCGCACTGCACATCGTCCGCATAAATCTCGAGTTCCGGCTTGTTGTCCGCCTCGGCACGCTCGGAAAGGAGCAATGCCCGCGTCATCATCTTGGCATCGGTCTTCTGTGCGCCGCGGCGCACGACGATGCGGCCCTGGAACACCCCATGGGCTTCGTCGCATAGCACGGACTTGAACATTTCACGGCTTTGGCAGCCGCGGGCGATGTGATTGACCAGCAGCGTCGTGTCGGCGTGCTGGCGCCCGCCGAGCAGCGTTGCGCCGCGGACGCCGGCGACCGTGTTCTCGCCGTCGAAATTCAGGAATATCTGATTGCGCACCACGGCGCCGCCCGCGGTGAACGTAAAGGTGTTGAACCGCGCCCGCGCAGCAATGGCGGCCGCCAAGGTCGAGACATGCAGCGCTTCCGCGCCCTCGCCGATAATTTTGACATGATCGATATGCGCGCGCTCGCCGACGAACAATTCAAGGGCGGCGTTGACCTGATAGTCGCTGCCAGCCGGGCCCTCATGACTTTCGATCAGCATCGCGCGCGCAGCCGGGGCCGCAATCACCAACGAGCGCACGAATGTCGCCGCCGGCTTCTGAGACGCGACGAAGCAAAGATGCAGCGGCCGTTCGATCATTGCCTCGTCGGCGATGCGGATCACGGCGCCGTCACCCATCAGCGCGGTATTAAGTGCCACAGCCACATCGCCCGCAGGCGCAATCTTGCCGAGATGGGCGAGCGCCGCCGGATCGCCGTCAGTCAGCGCATCAGCAAGCGAGCCGATCGAAAGTCCCCGTTCCATGGCCTTGAGGTCGGACAGCTCTGGCACGAACGCGCCATCGACGAAGGTCAAGCGCCGCACCTCGACATCGCCCAGCAGAGCACCCGCGGCTTTGGCGCGCGCCTTGGCGGCCGCATCGGGCGGGCTGGCGAGCGGCTTCGCCTCGCGCATCAGCGCGCGCAGGTCGGTGTATTTCCATTCCTCGACCCGGCGGTGCGGCAAACCCTGCCGGGCGAACAGGTCGAATGCTGCGGCGCGCTGCGCGGCGACCGCGCCGTCGCCCGGCAGGCGGCCGCGCGCCTCCGCGAAGGTATTGGCGAGCGCGCTTTCTGCCGCGGTCTTGATCGTGGTGAGTTCGGCGTTCACGCCACCGCCTCTTCCTGGTACTCGCCATAACCGTGCGCTTCGAGTTGGAGCGCCAAATCCTTGCCGCCGGTCTTCACGATCCGGCCCTTAGACAGCACGTGCACCACGTCGGGCACGATATAGTTGAGCAGCCGCTGATAATGCGTGATGACGACAAAGGCGCGCTCGGGCGAGCGCAGCCGGTTGACGCCGTCGGCCACGATCTTGAGCGCGTCGATGTCGAGCCCGGAATTGGTCTCGTCGAGCACCGCGAGCTTCGGCTCCAACAGCGCCATCTGCAAAATCTTCGTTGCGCTTCTTCTCGCCGCCGGAAAAGCCGACATTGACGGCGCGACGCAACATGTCCTGGTCGATGCCGAGCTTGCCGGCGGTCTCGCGCACCTTCTTGATGAATTCAGGGGTTGAAAACTCGCTCTCGCCGCGCTTCTTGCGCTGCGCGTTCAATGCCGTGCGCAGGAAGGTCATGGTGGCAACACCGGGAATTTCCAGCGGATACTGAAACGCCAGGAACAAACCCGCCGCGGCACGCTCGTCGGGCGCCATGTCGAACAGGTTCTTGCCGTTGAACAGCACTTGCCCGGCAGTCGGTTCATAACCGTCCTTGCCGGCGAGCACATAGGCCAGCGTCGATTTGCCCGAGCCGTTCGGCCCCATGATGGCGTGCACTTCGCCGGCGTTCACCGAGAGATCGAGGCCGCGCAAGATTTCCTTGCCCACGATCCCGGCGCGCAAATTCTTCACGTCCAACAAAGCCATCAACAAAGCTCCAACCTATCCTTCGCGGGCTAGCGACGATCGCCCCAGCGCCAACGCAGTCCACCCTCGGTCTTGCGGCCGCTGACGATCAACAAAAACGCGAGAGCGAGCACATCGAAGCCGACTGTCGCGGCCAGCGCCCAATAATGCGGTTCGGTCAGCCGCAGAAACAGCGACACCGCCACCATCGCCGCCACGGTGCCAAGCGTGACCGCCCAGCCCCGCCATGTCGTTGGCGTCGCGCCGTAACCGTAGCGTTTCGGTTTGAACCAGAATTCGGTCATCACACCTCTCCGCGCTTAGCCCACCGAGCCTTCGAGCGAGACGGAAATCAGCTTCTGCGCCTCGACGGCGAATTCCATCGGCAACTGCTGCAGCACGTCCTTGACGAAGCCGTTGACCACCAGTGCGGTCGCCTCCTCGGCCGACAGCCCGCGCTGGCGGCAATAGAACAGCATCTCCTCGGAGATCTTCGACGTGGTCGCTTCGTGCTCGAACACGGCCTTGGAATTCTTCGCCTCGATATACGGCACGGTGTGCGCGCCGCACTGATCGCCGATCAAGAGCAAATCGCAATTGGTGAAATTGCGCGCGCCGGTGGCGCGGCGGTGTGCGGTCACCAGCCCCCGGTAGGTGTTGTTCGAGTGGCCCGCAGCGATGCCCTTTGAGATGATCCGGCTGGTCGTGTTCTTGCCGAGATGCAGCATCTTGGTGCCGGAATCGACCTGCTGATAGCCGTTGGAAATGGCGATCGAATAGAACTCGCCGCGTGAATTGTCGCCGCGCAGGATACAGCTCGGATATTTCCAGGTAATGGCCGAGCCGGTCTCCAACTGCGTCCAGGAGATCTTCGCGTTGTTGCCGCGGCAATCGCCGCGCTTGGTGACGAAATTGTAGACGCCGCCTTTGCCCTCGGCGTTGCCGGGATACCAATTCTGGATGGTCGAATATTTGATCTCGGCGTCATCGAGCGCGACGAGTTCGACCACCGCGGCGTGGAGCTGATTCTCGTCGCGCACCGGCGCGGTACAGCCTTCGAGATAGCTGACGTAGGAGCCCTTGTCGGCGATGATCAGCGTACGCTCGAACTGGCCGGTATTGCGCTCGTTGATGCGGAAATAGGTCGACAGTTCCATCGGACAGCGCACGCCCGGCGGCACATAGACGAACGAACCGTCGGAAAACACCGCCGAATTCAGCGTAGCGAAGAAATTATCGCTGATCGGCACCACCGTACCGAGGTACTTTTTGACCAAATCGGGGTGCTTCTGCAGCGCCTCGGAAATCGGCATGAACAGCACGCCGGCCTTGGCCAGCTCCGCCTTGAAGGTAGTCGCGACCGAGACGGAATCGAACACGGCGTCGACCGCGACGCGGGCATAGCCGTTGCCGCTGTTTTCAGCCTCTTGGCCGTCGCCGCCGTCCTCCGCCGGCTTCTGGATGCCGAGCAACGCCTCGCGCTCGCGCAACGGAATGCCCAGTCTTTCGTAAGTGCGCAGAATTTCCGGGTCGATTTCGTCGAGCGATTGCGGCGCCCTCTTGGGCGCGGCGTAGTAATAGATGTTCTGGTAATCGATCGGGCCGTACTCGACCTTGGCCCATTTCGGCTCACGCATGGTAAGCCAGCGGCGATAGGCGTCGAGCCGCCACGCCAGCATCCACTCGGGCTCGTTCTTCTTTGCCGAGATGAATCGCACGATGTCTTCGGAAAGGCCCTTCGGGGCCTTGTCCAATTCGATCAGCGTCTCGAATCCATACTTATACTGATCGACGTCGATACGGCGGACCTGTTCGACGGTCTCTTGTACTGCCGGCATTCGTCCCTCCGCTCACGGTTTCAAGGACCGCGGGTTGGATTTAGTCGGTTATGGTCGGTGCGTTGACGGCCGTTTACCCCGCTGGACCGCTTGAACCGTTCCAAAAGCCGCCAAAACGGCCGTTCCTACAGCCGGTTAAGCAGCAATGCTGTGCGCTTTAGATAATGCACTTGCAAGCTTTCTCCAAGCGGCAAGGAAGTGCTCGATATCGGCTTCGGTGGTGGTCCAACCCAGGCTGACACGCACGGCCCCGCGCAGCAGGGACGGCGAAATCCCCATGGCGGCAAGCACATGCGACGGCTGCACTTTTCCGGACGAACAGGCAGCGCCCGACGACACCGCAACGCCCTCCAGATCGAAGGCAATCACGGCGGTTTCGGCCTTCATCCCCTCAACCGCGAACAGGGTTGTGTTGGGCAGCCGTTCGCCAGCTTCGCTGAAAATAACGGCTGAGGGCGAGATCGCCTTCAAATCCGCTTCTAAGCGGTCGCGCAACGCCACCATGCGGGTAGCTTCGGCAACAAGCGCGTCCCGCGCCGCCGCCGCGGCCGCCCCGAAAGCGGCGATCCCGGCCACGTTCTCGGTTCCCGCGCGCAGCCCACGCTCCTGGCCGCCGCCGCGGATCAGCGGCTCCGGAAGGTGAATGTCATTGCTCCGCCGGACCAAGGCACCGACACCCTTGGGCCCTCCGATCTTGTGCGCAGACAGCGTCACAAGATCGGCGCCCATCTCGCCGATATCGCAGGGGATTCGCCCGGCGGCCTGGATCGCGTCGACATGCAGGAGCCCGCCCGCAGTTCTGGACGATCGCGGCAGCCTCGGCTACCGGCTGGACCACGCCGGTTTCGTTATTGGCAAGCATGAGGGAAACCAGCGGCCGCGAACCCCGCCGACCGCTTAGCCAGTGCTGCAAGATCAATCCGCCCGTCAGGTGTGACCGCAACATCCTCGATCGCCCTCGTGAGGAAATCGCCCTCCCGCCCGCACTGAGGAGTGCTCGATTGCCGACATCAGCAACCGGTCGCGTGGCCGCTTCTCGCCGGCTGTCTCGATCGCCGGCGTCAAGGCTAGCATGTTGGCCTCGGTCCCACCCGAAGTGAAAACCACATCGGCCGGCTGCGCGCCGACCAGCGCGGCCACCTGTTCGCGCGCACGTTCGACCAGCCTGCGGGCCGCGCGCCCCTCGGCATGCACCGAAGATGGGTTGCCCGACGCCGCTAACGCCTCCAGCAAGGCTTCGCGGGCCTCCGGCCGCAGCGGCGCCGTGGCGTTCCAATCGAAATAGCTGCGCTCGGCCATGCTCGTTATGCTTGCTTTTTGTCCCCTGGCTTGTGCTAGAAGGCGGCCACGCCATTTGCATCGGCCGCCAATCGCATCGCCAGTTGCAAAAATCTCAAGTGGTTATAAATGCTTAGGAGCGCCCAGCCGGCGCCGTCAAGCAACGCTCCCTTGAACAAACGCATGCATCGAGGTTTAATTTAAGCCATGCCCGAGGTCATTTTCACCGGACCCGGAGGCCGCATCGAAGGCCGCTATCATCCGGCGCGGCAGAAAAACGCGCCGATCGGCATTGTGCTGCATCCCCATCCGCAGTTTGGCGGCACGATGAACCATCAGATCGTGTACCAGCTCTATTACGCGTTCGTGCACCGGAATTTTTCGGCGCTGCGCTTTAATTTCCGCGGCGTCGGGAGGAGCCAGGGCGGCTTCGATCACGGTATCGGCGAACTCTCCGACGCGGCGGCGGCGCTCGACTGGGCGCAGTCGGTCAACCCGGAAGCCCGCAGCTGCTGGATCGCGGGCTTCTCGTTCGGCGCCTGGATTGGCATGCAGCTCTTGATGCGGCGGCCCGAAATCGAGGGCTTCATCTCCATCGCGCCTCCGGCGAACCTCTACGACTTCTCGTTCCTCGCCCCCTGCCCGTCCTCCGGCCTCATCATTCACGGCGACAAGGACGCGGTGGTGCCGCACCGCGACGTCACCACGCTCGTGGAGAAGCTCAAGACGCAGAAGGGCATCGTCATCGAGCAAAAGGTCGTTCCCGGCGCCAACCATTTCTTCGACGGCAAGATCGAGCCGCTGATGAGTTCGATTAGCGCCTATCTCGACAAGCGGCTGGGTACCAAGGGCGGGCGGACGACGACAGCGGCGTAGCGCCTGGGCCTGCGACACACTTACATGAACTTCTTCACCGCCAGCACGGCGTTGAGCCCGCCGAAGGCGAACGAGTTCGACAGTGCGGCGCTCGATTGCGAGTTGCGCGCGCCGCGTTGGGCACATAATCGAGATCGCAGGCCGGATCCGGCGCCGAGATAGCCGATGGTCGGCGGCACGATGCCGTCGCGGACCGCCAGGACCGTTGCCACCAGTTCGAGCGCGCCGGCGGCGCCGAGCGCGTGACCGACCATGGACTTGGTCGACGAGATCGCGAGCTTTTCGCGCATGCGGTCCGAACGCCTCATGCAGCGCCTTGGTTTCGGTCTCGTCGTTGGCGGCGGTGCCGGTGCCGTGCGCATTGACGTATTGAATATCGGCCGGCGCGAGTTGCGCATCGGTCGAGCGCGGCCCCCATCGCCCGCACCATGCCGCCCTGGTCGGGCGCCGTCAGATCGGCGGCATCGGCGCTCATGCCGAAGCCGACGATCTCGCCAAGGATTTGAGCGCCGCGCGCCTGCGCGCGCTCAAGCGGCTCCAGCACCATCATGGCGGCGCCCTCGCCGAGAATCAGTCCCATGCGGTCCTTCGAGAACGGCCGGCAGACGTCGGGCGACATCACCCGCATCGCCTCCCAACCGCGCAGCGTGCCGAACGTGATGCAGGCTTCCGCACCGCCGGTCACCGCGCAATCGACCTGCCCGGCGCGCACCATGTGAAAGGCGATGCCGATGGCATGCGTCGCCGAGGCGCAGGCGCTCGCGACCGCGAAGGCCGGCCCGCGCAAGCCGCACGCCATGGAGACCTGGCTCGCCGGTGCATTCACCATCAGCTTGGGGATCGTCAGCGGAAAAACGCGCGTGCGCTTTTCCACATAGACGCGGCGAAAGCTGTCGTCATGCGTGGTCTGGCCGCCGACCCCGGTGCCGACGATGGCGGCGGTGCGCACCGACAGCGGCATGTCGAAGACGAGGCCAGAGTTGGCGATCGCCTCGCGCGCCGCCACGACGGCGAATTGCGAGACGCGGTCGAGTGTCGACAATTGCCGCTCGGCAAAGTGCTGCAGCGGGTCGAAATTCTTGACCTCGGCGGCAACCTTTTGGGTCAGTTCGTCATTTGACGGAGTCAGCGTAATGGGGCCGAGGCCGCTGACACCCGCCTGCAGATTCTCCCAGTAGGCCGCGGTGGTGTGGCCAAGCGGCGTAATCGCGCCCAGGCCGGTGACGACGACACGGTTCACTGCAGTCACGATTTCTTCTGCGCAACCAAAGCCTCGACGGCCTTGACGACATCGCCAACGGTCTCGAATTCGGTGCGCGGATTGTTGGTATTGGCGTTGTAAGGAATCTGGATATCGAACTTCTCTTCGAGGTCGAAAATCATTTCGACGGCGTCGAGCGACTCCAGCCCCAGATCCTCGAGCCGGTCGGTGATCTCGACCGTGGGTTTCTCGACCCGCTTCTTTTTGGCGATGATCGCAATGACGTCGCTTGCTACGTCGCTCATGATGCCGAAGTCCCCATCACTTCTTCACGGCCTGTTCCAGAGCGTCCAGACGCGACGCCATTGCTTCCACTTTATCATGGAGCCGTCTCGCCCGGCGCAGATAAAGGTGCTGCTCGACGGAGCGCTGATGCGGCTGCGCCGGATAGCCGGAGAAAAAGGCGTTCGCTGGAACGTCAGTGCCGACCCCGGATCCGGCGGCAATCACCGCCTGATCGCCAATGCGCACGTGGTCGCCGATCCCGACGCCGCCGCCGAGCCGCACCCTGTCACCGAGCACGACGCTGCCGGAAACTCCCACCATGCCACACAGAATACAGCTTTCGCCGATGATAACGTTGTGGCCGATATGCACATGGTCATCGATCTTGCTGCCGCGGCCGATGCGCGTGCTTTCCAGGGTGGCGCGATCGATCGTGGTGCAGGCGCCGATTTCGACATCGTCGCCGACCTCGACATTACCCAGCGAATGCACCCGTGTGACCGCGACTTCCCGCAGTGAATGCGGTCGCCGACATCAAATCGGGCGCGTAACTGAAGCCGTCGGCGCCGATCACGGCATTGGCGTGCACGATCACCCGGTCGCCGATGCGGCAGCCATGACCGATACGCACGCCGGAATGCACCAGGCAATGTGCGCCGACTGCGGCGTCGGCGCCGATCGTCACGTGCGGCATGATCTTGGTGCCGCGGCCAACGCGGCTACGGGCGCCGACCACAGCAAACGGCCCGATGCTCACCCCCTCGCCGAGCTCGGCGTCGCCGGCGACCATGGCCGAGGCGTGGATACCGAGTTCCTGCGGCGGTCCCGGATCGAACATGGCGGTCAGCCTGGCCAGCGCCATCCGCGTCTCAGCGACCGCGATCACTGCGGCGAATCCGCCGGATGGGACCGCCTGCGCCGCCGAAACGACGACCGCCCGGGCCTTGCTGCGCGGCAACGCGGTAGCCGCCTCGACACTCATGGCAACGGCGAGATCTGACGGACGCTCCGCCCGCTCCGGATGAACCAGGCGGTCGATCGCGATCGTTCCATCCCCCTCAAGCCTTGCGGAAAGGGCCTGTGCGATGTCCCTGGTCAGCATCAATTTGCGTGAAATTCCCGATAGATGAAGAATTATCTTCGCGTGCCGAAGCGACCGCGCGGCCCAAACCTGCGCTAGTTCGCGCGGCGGGTCAACCGCGAGCGGCACCTGACATAGTATGCCAGCGGCCAGTTCGCGTAGCGCTTGCTGCGGACCAACGGCGGCAACACGGTTGCCAGCGCGCCCGGACCTGTTACACCAGCGCCGCGCGCCGCCCGATGCGTTGGCGCGAACCGGCCAGACGGCAATGAGCACCTACAAGTCGGACTTTCTCAACGTCCTCGCCAGCCGGGAATTCATTCACCAGGTTTCGGAGCCCGAGGCTCTGGACGCGCTGGCGCGCACCGGGACAATCACCGCCTATATCGGGTTCGACTGCACGGCGCCCTCACTGCATATTGGCTCTCTGCTGCCGATCATGATGCTGCATTGGCTGCAGCAGACTGGCCATCGGCCGATCACCCTGATGGGCGGCGGCACCACGCGCGTTGGCGATCCGTCCGGCAAGGACGAGAGCCGGCGGCTTTTGACCGACCAAACGATCAATGACAACCTCAAGGGCATCCGCGCCATTTTCGCCAAGTTCCTCAATTTCGAGGAAGCCGGCGGCAATGCGATCATGGCCAACAATGCCGACTGGCTGAACGGGCTGAACTACATCGATTTTCTGCGGGACATCGGCCGTTATTTCTCGATCAATCGGATGCTCGCGTTCGATTCGGTAAAACTGCGGCTCGACCGGCAGCAGGAGCTGTCGTTTCTCGAATTCAACTACATGATCTTGCAGGCCTATGATTTCGTCGAGCTGTTCCGGCGCCACGGCTGCGTTCTGCAGATGGGCGGCTCCGACCAGTGGGGCAATATCGTCAACGGCATCGATCTCGGCCGCCGCTTGCATAACGCGCAATTCTTCGCGCTGACGGCGCCGCTGATCACGACCTCCTCGGGCGCCAAGATGGGCAAGACCGCGGCTGGCGCGGTCTGGCTGAACGCGGATTTGGTCAGCCCTTACGAGTATTGGCAATACTGGCGCAACACCGAGGACGCCGATGTCATGCGCTTCCTCAAGCTGTTCACGGTGCTGCCGCTCGACGAGATCGGCCGCCTCGCCGCGCTCAAGGGCGCCGAGATCAACGAGGCCAAGAAGGTGCTCGCCACCGAAGCGACCGCGCTCGTGCACGGCCGCAAGGCCGCCGATGAGGCCGCCGCCACTGCGCGCACGACCTTTGAGGAAGGCGGTCTCGGCGCCAACCTGCCGACAATTGAAGTGACACTCGCAGAGCTCAAAGCTGGCATCAGCGTGCCCGTCGCTTTCGTCAGAGCCGGCCTCGCGAGTTCAAACGGTGAGGTGCGCCGCGCCATCGCCAACAGTGGGGTCCTGGTCAACGACGTGCGCGTCGATAGCGACAAGGCGGTGATCGGCGAAGCCGATTTGGCCAGGGACGGCGTGGTCAAACTGTCGCTTGGCCGCAAGCGGCATGTGCTGCTCAAGCCGGTGTGATACGGCTAATGCTGATTGTCGACGGTAGCGGCGTCGGTCGCGGCCGGAAATTGGAAAATCTTGCGCAGCACGCCGGGCGCCAAGACCGAAAAGAAGTTGACATTAAGCACCGGGTTGCCGGGCTGGCCGACGACCTCATAAGTGAAACCGACCAGTCCCTCCTTGTCGCCGCCCAGAATCGGCCCGACCACGGGGATCCATCCGAACATATTGTTCGCGCCGTACAACGGAACCAGCGTGCCACGCAGATCGACGTTGCGGTGGGTGTAATCGATCAATCCATCCATTGTGCCGCCGAGCATCGGACCGCGTACGACGCCGTCGCGTAATGCAATTCGGCCCGGCGCGCGGGTGAAATCGACCCGCATGCTGGTGAATTGCAGATCGTTCTCGGACATCTGCGGCGCACTCTGCGCGCCACCGGACGCGGCGCGCTGCAACTCCGATTCGTCATGGACGGCGAAATTGCGCACATTGAGCGTGCCCTGCTGCGTCGGATTGGACGACGACGGCGCCTCCATCACCATCGCCATCTGGCCGCCCATCATCCGCTTGTACACATCCGTCGCGCGAAACAGCGCACCGGCGTCGGTCGTGCGCAAGATCACCGCCTGACGGCCGTTGGCCTGAGCTTGCAGCTGGCCGGTAAGCGTACCGTCGTGGCCGATTTTCGCGCTGAAACCCAGGCTGCGCACCTCGCCGGCGCGACGTGACATTTTCAGATCGACGTCGCTCAGCGCCTCGCCATTAAATGCCAGCACGGCGCCGAGCTTTATATCGAGGTCGACATCCGGTGCCGTTTTGCGCTGCGCGGCCGGCGCCCCTGCCTCACCGCTCGGTGGCGCGCCGGTCATCGTTTTGATGAAGCCACGGCCGTCATAGACGTCCCCGCGCATGACGACGCGCAACGCGCCGTCCGGTGCGCGGTCGGCCTTCAGCGTCGCCTTGTCGCCGTCCGAGAAACCGTAGGACTGGAAGCTCGCCGATTGCAAATTGCCGGCACTGTCGAGTTCGATCGATCCCTTGACGCCATTGCCGGTGCCGGCGCCCGCAATCACCAGATCATCGATACGGACCGATTGCGGCTGCGTCGTCAACGTCATCGACACGTGCGCCGGCCTGCCGGCCGGTTTGACCCAGCCCGGCAGGAAACCATCGATCTTGGCCGGCGTAAGATCGGCATCGATGGAGAAGCGTCCTTCGCGGTCGGAGTCGGTACCGACGCGGCCGACGATGCGCATAGGAATCGAGCCGCTGATGGTGTCGCCCGGATCGAGGCCGAAGCTCTTGCGCGCCGCCGCGTCGAGCGTGCCTTTCAGGCGAATGTCCGCTTGCGGATCGTTGCGCGCCTGACGGTATTCCAGATAAGCCGCGGCGCCCGCGATCTTGACGTCGCCTTTGAATTGGAAGCCTTGCGGGGTGGCGGTGACGTGGAGCGCAGCCGCGTCGAGCCGCTGTCCCATGATCAGATTGTCCGCCGAAAAATTCGTGGCATCGACCGCGATCGAATAATTGGTCGATCCCGGCGGCAAATCCGGCTTCAGCGGCATCGCCAGCGCCACTTGGGCGGTCATGGTGCCGTGGGTCGTGGCCGGATCGAACGGCGTGTGGGATACATCGCGCAGCCGGTCCATCGACAGCAGTTCAGCCGCCGCCGGGACAGGGCCATCAAGCTTGAAATGAACCCGCGCGGGCGGATCATGCGGAGCTGTGTCCGGCACTTCGAACAAGCCGGACGACATCACAAGCTTGCGCCCCGACGGCAGATCGGCGGTCGCCTTGCCCAGCCGGACCTGAGCGTCGCGGCCGACGACATGAACAGTGAGATCGGCATCTTTGAGCGCCGGAAGGCCGTTCACCGGTTCGACGACACCGTGATTAACCACTGCGTCGATCGACAAGCCGTTGTCGGGGATGGGCGGCCCGCTGGCTTTAAGCGTCTCGAACGGTGCATTCACCGCGATTGTAATGTGGTCGAGCGTACCGCTGGTCAGATGCTCGTTGAACCAATCGCGCACTTTCGGCGAGACGAAGGCCGGCCATAGCCGCTTGAAATCGTCCACCGACATGCGCTGACCGGCGAGCCCGGCATGCAGGAGCACGTCACCGTCGGTGTATTGCGCATCGCCGGACATGAACACGCCGATGTCCATATTGCCGACGTCGCCCTCATCGAGGACGAAGCGCTTCTTCGCCGGATCGTATCGGCCGCTGATCGCTATCCTGTTGAGGATCAGCGGGGCGCCGGTGCCGGGCGCGGCGAGCATTGCGGTGCCGCCACCGACCTTGAAATACCACGTGCCGCCGAGCTGCGCCGGAGCTTTCATCTGTCCGAGCAGCGTAAACCGATTGCCGCCGGACACGATCTGGAATGGCATCGAAAGCACGCGGTTCGCGTCGTCCCAGCTGAACTTGAATTCGGCGTGATCGATATTGATCCGGCCGTCGGCGACGTCGGCATCGCCGATATAGCCGCCGTCGGCGACGAGCCGTCCGACGAGCGCCCGCGGCACGCCATCGGCGCCGATTTCGCCGCGAATGCTCGCGGACAGCGGCAGCGTGGTATGCAGATTGCCGTCGCCGAGGTGCAAGATGCGAATGAGATCGCTGCCTGGGACTTGGCGAGCCTCGACTTCGATACTGCGGACACCGTCGTGGATCGGCTTGATCGAGGCGACGAGCGCCCACCGCTCATCCGGATTCTCAGAACCGAGCCTAAGCACAACCCCGCCTCCGGCCGGCCGCTCAAGGCTAAGCCTGACATTATGAAGCGCCCAGGTTTTACCGCTGCGCTCGTCGTCAAAGGTGACTGTGCCTTCCTTCAGACCGAGTTCGCGTAGATCGTGACCATCAAGTCCGGATTCACCGATGCCGTCGATCCACGACAGCAGCGCCGCCAGCACATCGCTCGTGCGATTGGGGGAAGCCGACAGGGCTTTCGTCGGTGTGGCCGCCGGCTCGGCGGGATGCAACTCGGTGGTGGAGGGAGGCGCGGCCACCAGCGCCGGCCTGAACTCGTCAGCCCCACCGCCGACTGAGGCATCGGCCACCGGCACGGTGGCGGTGGCAATCGGATGCTTGTCGGCTCCCGCAAAGACCGTGACTTCGCCGTTTTGGTCGATGCGGACGTTGAGCTCGGCGCCAACCAGATTAAGGCTGCGCGCCCGCATGTGGCCGCTCAGCAGGCTCAGCGCTGAAACCCGGACCTCGGCTTTCGGTGCCTTCGCCACCACGGCGCCGTCGGCATCACGGACGACGATGTCGCGAATGCGCACCGCCGTGCCACCGTTTTCGGTGCGCTCGATCTGGGTGCCCCCGACCTCGACGTGATCATGGCTGCCGAAATTCTCTTCGATCGCCGACGCAAGCCAGGGCGTAAAGACGTCAATCTGAATGGGGCCACTATCGAGCCGCCACCAAAGTCCGAGGAAGGCAACAATGACCAGCGCCACGGCCGCGCCGCCGCCAATGCTGACGCGTCGGATCAGGCGCTTGTGACGGGCCAGCAGACGGCGGTAGGCGGCCACATAGCGCCCGTCACCCCAGCGATCGCCACGGCGGGCAGCGGCCAGACTGCCACGCCGACGGGCATAAACGGCCGGCTCCCGCTTCGGGAGCGATACGCTCTGCCGATCCTGCTTAGCCATGCCCCCTCGGGCGTCCCCTCGTCCGTGGTGCCGTCGAAAGCCGCACCCCCCGTGCTCGACCACGCCGGCCTGCTTGCGTAATCTGGCCTTTAGGATGCCGCCGGGAAAGCGTCGAAAGGAAGGCATATGTCGGAACATAAGGTGAAGCGAGCCGGCGACGGCCCCGGCCCCGGCGCGAAAGCCCCGGCCTTCATGCTTCCCCGGGACGGCGGCGGCAACGTTTCACTGAAGGACTTTGTCGGACGCAAACTCGTGCTCTTTTTCTACCCGCGCGCCGACACAACGGGATGCACCAAGGAAGCGATCGACTTTACGCACCACAAAGCCACCTTCGGCCGCGCGGGCGCTGAAATTCTGGGCGTCTCCGCCGATCCGGTCGCGGCGCAGGATGCTTTCAAGACCAAGCATAAGCTGGCGATCGCGCTCGCCTCGGACGAGAAGCGCCACATGCTCGAGGCCTATGGGGTGTGGCAGGAAAAGTCGATGTACGGCCGCAAATTCTTCGGCATCGTGCGCACGACCTTCCTGATCGGGCCGGATCAGCGGATCGTGCAGGTATGGCCGCGGGTTTCCGTCGCCGGGCACGCCGAAGCAGTGCTTGCCGCGGTTAAGGCAGTCTAAACCCGGCAAGTTTGTCTAAACATTTACCCAGGATAAGAAAATCGCCGCCGCGATTTCCTGAAAATTAACCATACCCGCGTCAAATGCGCGACCAATGTCACGGCTGCGAGGCCGGCGCGCATCGATCGAAGATCGCGTCTGACTTCCCAACCAAGAAGGCAGCTACGTTTCAGTGGCCGGTCCGGGCCGGATTTGCGTCAGTCGGCCAGTGGGAGTGCTAATGTCGCAGCGGATCGCGTCGCAGCCACACCACAGCGCCAGCGCGCACCACATCCATCGCAATTCTGTTCGCCGGCCCGAGCCGCGGCAGCGCGGCGCAAGTGGCGTCGGCGGAAGCGCAGCCTACACATTCGCCCACGCGGGGCGGCAGGTGCGTTTCGGTCCGGTCGTATTTTGGATCGCAGTTGGCAGCTTCGTGATCATGGCCGGGTGGTCGATCGTCACCGCCACCTATTTCGCCTTCCATGACGACGTTCTCAAAGGACTGCTGGCGCGCGAACGAGCGCAGCAATACGCCTACGAGGACCGTATCTCCGACTTGCGTGCCGAGATCGATCGCACCACGAGCCGGCAATTGCTCGACCAGGACCAGTTCGAACAAAAGCTCGACCGACTGATGCGCCGGCAAGCCACTTTGAAGTCGCGCGCGAGCGCGCTGAGCGGCACCGGCGACCCGATGACCACAGGCACAACTCCCCCAGGGGAACACAGCGCCGAAACCGCACCGCGGCGCGGCTCGACAGGTGACATGCTGTTCACGCCCCACCGGCTCGACGACGGCAAGCGATCAAGCATCGAAACGCAATTGCACAACGTCGAGGCCTCGCTCGACCGCGTCGACCAGGACGAGACCGCCACCCTCAACCGGCTGCAGGCGCGCTACCAAACTCGGACGCAGCGCGTGCGCGGCGTCCTCGCGAGCCTCGGCCTTAACCTTCATGCCGTCCCGGCTGCAACCGGCGGACCATTCGTCCCGGTCAGACTGCCGCCAGCCAACGAATCGTTTGCGCGTGCGCTCACTCGTGTGAACATCGCGCGCGCGCAAGCCAATGACCTCACCACCACGTTGAACTTCGTGCCGCTGCGCCAGCCGCTCACCGGCGATCTGGAAATGACCTCGCCGTTCGGCGTACGCATCGATCCGTTCTTTCATGCGCCATCGATGCATACCGGAATGGATTTCCGCGCCACTCCCGGGGACCCGATCTATGCGACCGCCGCCGGGAAAGTGGTCAAGGCGGGCTGGGAAGGCGGTTACGGCCAGATGGTCGAGATCGACCATGGCGAGGGATTGTCGACCCGTTACGGCCACATGTCGTCGATCGGAGTTAAGGTTGGCCAGAAGGTGCGCGCCGGACAAGTCATCGGCCGCGTTGGTTCCACCGGTCGCTCGACCGGCCCACATCTGCACTATGAAACCCGCATTAATGGCGAGGCCGTAAACCCGGAACGTTTCCTCGCTGCCGGCGAGAAGCTGTTCGGTGGCCGGCCAGTCGCTCGCGCCGCGGGACGGCAGGAGGAAGACTGAGCGCCTCCCCCGGCCGCTGCATGCTGGTGCCAAGCCGCCATTCAGATCAGATATTCCGGCCGCGATGAAAATCCGCTAAGAGGCGGCGGGAGCAGCGTTGCCAACCCCATTGCCGACCGGACTGCCCCCGAGCCAAGGGAGCCATATGCCCGATCTCCGCCTCACGGCCATATGGGTTTTTGCCGGCACTCTCATCATCGCTTTTGGCGGCGTAGCGCTCGCCCAGGAGCGCACCACGGCGACCTACGATGACTGGGTTCTGCAATGCGCGGTCCAGGCAGGCCCCCCGGCGCAGAAAACCTGCGATATCGAGCAACTCACTCAGATGCAAAGCCAGGGGCGCAGCGTGCCGCTGTCGCGCGTCGCCATCGGGCGCCCGGAAAAAGGCCAGGCTGCACGACTCACTGTCCAGGTGCCGGTCAATGTTTACCTGCGTACGGAAGTGCGGGTGCAGGCCGGCACGTCCGATGCCGGGATCGCCGCGCCGTTCGACCGCTGCCTGCCGGTCGGTTGCTTCGCTGATTTTGTCCTCAAGGAGGACATGATCAAAAAATTCCGCGCAGCGACCGCCGCCGGAAAAATGACATTCCAGAGCGCGAACGGGCAGAGCGTTTCCATCCCGCTGTCGTTCAAAGGTTTTGCGCTGGCCTACGACGCGCTGCTCAAGCAGTAAGCGTCATCCGGACGCGCGCTGTCGCGGGCGCACCGATGAGCGGCATCGCCGCCTATTGCCCGGTGCGCTCGATGTCGCACGTCCTTACTTTCTCGGCCGGCGTGCTACACTCCCCGTCCCTTCGCAGTTTCCCGGGATTTCCATCATGGCGTTTTCCTCTTGGCGTGGCGTTGTCGGCATGATCAATCCGACCATGCGGCCGGGCGTGACCGAAGAGGTCTGCCGGCTGCTGCCGGAAGGCATCGGCCTCATTCCCCTGTTCCTCAACATCCGGCGCGGCACCGAGGACGAGTTTCACACCATGATGCCGCATTACGAAAAGCTGGTCGCGGTGCTGGCGGAAGAAAAATGCGACCTCATCCACCCGCACGGCGCGCCGCCCTTCATGGTCCTCGGCCGCAAGGGCGAGGAAAAGATCGTCAAAGCGTGGGAGAAGAAATACAAAGTGCCGGTGATGAGCGTGGCGCAGAACCACGTCAACGCGCTGCGCGCACTTCATGCCAAGAGCTTTGTCGGCGCCACCTATTTTCCGCAAAAGCTCAATGCCGTCTTCGCCAAATATTTCCGCGATGCGGGTTTCACCGTGCGCGGCATGGAAGGCATCGACGTACCGTTCAATCAGGTGCAGACGCTGTCCGGCGAACAGGTCTACGCTCACATCAAACGGAATTTTCTCAAGGCCAAGGGCGCCGATGCCATCTACATGCTCGGCTCAGGCTGGCGCACCCTCAACATCATTGCCATGCTCGAACAGGATTTGCAGGTTCCGGTCGTGCATCCGGTGCCGGCGCGGGTGTGGGAAATCCAGAAGCGGCTCTCCGTGCGCCAGCCGGTGAAGGGCTATGGACATTTGCTGGAAGCGTTTCCCTAACGTCGCCCGTCACCTGGCGTGCCTGGATTCGCCTGCAGCCTTTAATGAAGCACAACAATCAGGGAGAATCATATGACTGTGGTTACGCGCCGCACCGCGCTGTCGCTGCTCGGCGGCCTTACGGCCGGCGCAGTCGGCGGCGCCGCCCAGGCCCAAACGGCAGAGCAATTCTACAAGACGCACCAGATCACCATGGTGGTCGGCAATGCGCCCGGCGGCATCAACGACATTTCGGCACGATTTGTGGCGCGCTATCTCGGCAAATACATTCCGGGTCGTCCGACGATCGTGGTCGAGAACCAGCCGGGCGCCGGCGGCATCATTGCCGCCAACCGGCTCGCCAACGTATTTCCAAAGGATGGCACCTACCTCGTCAAACTTGAACGCGCGGTGCCGCTGCTCGCCATTCAGGGCGACCCCAACGTACAGTTCGATCCGCTCAAGCTGACCTGGCTCGGCAGCCTCTCGTCGTACGCGAATGACGCGTACCTGATGATGGTGATGGCAACCAACCCCATAAAATCGGTGGACGAACTAAAAGGAAGCAACAAATCGATCTCGCTCGGCGGCGACAACGCGGCATCGAGCAACGTCATCTACGCCACGATCGCCAAGCAGATCCTCGGCCTCAACATCAAGGTCGTGACTGGTTATCGCGGAGCGGCGCCGATGTTCCTGGCGATGCAGCGTGGCGAGATCGACGGCCAGGTGGTCGGCTACAGTTCCGTGCGCACCGGTCAGCGCACGCTGTGGAACCAGCATGCGTTTCGCGCGCTGATGCAGTTCGGCAGAAAAACGCGCCATCCAGACTTTGCCGGCATCCCGACCGCCTACGAACTCACCAAAGACCCCGGCGCGCAAGCGCTGCTCAATTTCGCCGACCTGCAATTCTTGATTTCGCTGCCGTTTGCAGCGCCGCCCGGCATTCCGGCGGACCGTGCCGCGGCGCTGCAAACAGCGTTCATGGCGATGTGCAAGGATCCGGAGGTCATTACAGCCGCGCAGAAGCTCGGCATCGACTTGAGCCCGATCGATGGCACCCAAGTACACGACGCCATTGCCAAGGCCGCTGCCACGCCACATGACGTGATCGCCCGCTACAACAAGCTTGTGGGGCCGAGGTAACGTCAATTGTTCTGTGTCAGCAGGAAAGGGGTACTGACGCCCTGTGACTTGTTTTCATGAGTGAAGACGGCGAACAGGATGCGATCCATGGAGGTTTTATCCTGGAAGGTGCCCATCGGCCTGGTCCGTCGTCTGACTTCTCGGAAGCGACGTTCGACTGCGTTGGTACTTTCCGTGCCCGCTCATCCGGCTGGGACAGCTTTGGTCCTGGCGTATGGTGTCCATCCGGGACGAGGGGCACCGGGAGCACGTCAGTGGGCAGGCCGACGCGTACGATGAGCCGAGAGCTCGTGTTAGTAACTGGCCGCCCCTGCGACCCACCCGGTTGCGCCGTGAGCGCGGATCCGTAGTGTCGTGTGGCCCGCTGCTCCCGTCGAACCACAGGAGAGAGGAGCAGGAGATGCAACGCGTGATCGGCATGGACATCCACCGCACTTTCGCGGAGGTGGTTTTCTGGGAGGCAGGTCGGCTCCGGCCGGCCGGGCGGATCGATATGACCCGCTCGGGGCTTGAGGGGTTCGGTCGCAGCTTAAGCAAGCAAGACGAGGTCGTTGTCGAGGCAACTGGCAACGCGATGGCGGTGGTGCGGGTGCTCAGCCCGTATGTTGCGCGAGTGATCATAGCCAATCCGCTGCAGGTGAAGGCGATCGCGCATGCTCACGTCAAGACCGACAAAATCGACGCAGGCGTGCTGGCGTCCCTACGGGCAGCCGGCTTCCTGCCGGAGGTCTGGCTGCCCGATGCGGACACCGAACTCAGGCGCCGATTGGTGGCTCGCCGCAACCAAGTTGTTCGGCATCGGACCCGGATCAAGAACGAGGTACATTCTATCCTGCAAGCGCATCTTATCCCGCCGTGCCCGCATGCTGATCTGTTCGGCCGGCTGGGCCGGAGCTGGCTCGGACGACAGGAGCTGCCGGTCGACGAGCGAGCCGCCATCGAGCGGCACTTGCGCGAACTCGACCGGCTGGGCGAGGATCTCGAGCTTCTCGACCGCGAGATCGCCGAGCGGGTGATCGAGGACCCGTCAGTCAAGCGTCTCTTGACCGTCACCGGCGTCAACATCATCGTGGCGGCAGGCCTCGTCGCCGCGATTGGCGACATCCGCCGCTTCTCCTCGCCGCAGAAACTCGTGAGCTATGTCGGGCTCAATCCGCGGGTGCGCCAATCGGGTCTTGGCCTGGCGCAGCATGGCCGCATCAGCAAGCGCGGTCGTAGCCACGCACGCGCCATGCTGGTCGAGGCGGCCTGGCGGCCTCCAAGGCGCCAGGCCCGCTGCGTTCGTTCTTCCTGCGTATCCGAGCCCGACGTGGTCACCAAGTCGCAGCGGTCGCCGTGGCACGCAAGCTTGCCGTGCTCTGCTGGCATTTGCTGACCAAGGATACCGAGTACCAATGGGCGCGTCCCGCGCTGGTCGCCAACAAGATACGCGCGATGCAGCTACAGGCTGGACAGCCGGCGAGAAAGGGCAACAAGCGTGGCGCGGCCTATGCCTACAACATCAAGGAACTGCGCGATCGGGAGATCGATGTCGCACGCCACGCTGAACAGGCCTACGAACAGTTTGTCAGCCGATGGCAGCGGCGTGGTCCTGGTAAGCGGCCACGGTGCCGCCAATAAGCGACGGTACGGCTGCGCGGCCGGCTGACATCCTCGCCCGCTCTTTCCACGCGGTCACCCGTCCCCTCCAGAATAGCAGATCGCGCAGCAGAAAAGACTTGTCGATCTCATCCTGGTGCGCACGGCGCGGCGGTCGGCTTCGGACTTGTAGCGGAAGCAGGTGAGCAACTGGTCGAGGTCGTTGCGCAAACAGGCGACAGCCGCCGCATAGCGCTGCTGGAAGCGCTCAGCGAAACGGCGGGCTGCGGAGCGTGCTTCGGACGTGTTGGCCGCATTCATGATCTTATGAAGGGCTCGCTTGACTTTGGGCTGATCGGCGTTGCGGACTTTGTCGAGAACGTTCCTGATCTTGTGCGCCCAGCAGCGCTGGATGGGGATGTTGGGCAAGGTGGTCGGTAAGGCGGCGAGCAGGCCTGCGCCACCATCGACGCAGATCATGTCCAGTCCCTCGCCGGTGAGGCCGCGACGGTACAGATCGGTGAGGAATTGCTCCCATTCTGCCGCGCTTTCCGAGCCGGCCAAGCGGAAGTCGATGATCTCCTTCTTGCCGTCGGGTCGCAGCCCCAAGGCTACCAGGACCGGGCGCCGCAGACCGGCGCCGGTCTTGCGGGCGAGCACGACGCCATCGAGCATCAGCGCCTTGTAGCGGTTCGCCAGCGCTCGGCGATGGAAGGCGGCCACCGCGGCATCGAGCGTCTTGGCGACTTGGCTCACCGTTGCGGCGCTCACCGCCCGGCCCAGCATTCAAGGCGGCGGGGGGGGCGAGGTGTCGAGCTGGGGCGGTAGCGAATTCAGCGCCAGACCAGCTAAGACTCCTATTTCGCCGAAGTCCGGGGTGGTCTACTCCGCGTCCTCTGGCGACAGCCCCGGCGTGATTTGGCCGTCTGCCTCGCCGAATGTGGTGTCGGTCGGCGGCACCAGCATCAGCCGCAACCCGTTGAGCGGCGACCTTCAGCAGGAGATTGCGTGGCAGTCTGGCGGCGGCGGGGCTAGTCTTTACGAAGCACGACCTGCCTATCAGGCCGCAATTTCAGCGGTTGTCAGCAGCAGGCGGGGCACCCCGGACGTCGCCGCCGATGCCGATCCGGCAACCGGGGTGTGGGTCTACGATTACCCCTACTGGTACATTGTCGGCGGCACCAGCGTTGCCGCCCCGGTTGGGCCGGCATTGTCAACGCCGGCAATGGTTTCTCGGCCACAAGCCAAACCGAGCTTGCCACTGTTTACGGAAATTCGGGAAATGGTTCTGACTTTGGCGATATCACGCAGGGTTCCTGCGGGCCGAACGAGGGTTATCTGGCGGTGGCGGGCTGGGATTTCTGTACTGGGATCGGAGCGCCGTTGGGAAGAAGCGGAAATAGCAACGTACCCGGTCTGGCGCCGTCTCGCCGTGCCGTTCACCGCGTCATAGGCCGGCGGATTGACTGGTGCCGACGGTGAGGTGGTGCAGCGGGAAG
>CAVPQA010000042.1:0-57455 GCA_963707175.1 uncultured Alphaproteobacteria bacterium | reverse complement strand
TGAGCGGGGATGGGAAACGGGGCGTCGCCGAATGGCCCAAGCTACCGCGCCCATCCTCAACTCTACTCGAAGTTGCCTGAATGAGCGACGGATGTAGCGGAAAGCCGTCATTCAATTCATAATTCTGGTTGCGAAGCCAATTCATTTGTCGATTGAGGAGCGCCACACCCGTCATGAGCGAAAATACCGTACTTCCGTTTCATCTTCCATCGGTTTGCCGCAAGAAGTTGAGCGTTGGCTTCGATGGCGGGCAGCTTTCATCGGACGCGGGCGTGCTTTTGCTGCGGGGGATCGAGAAGCGGCTGGGAATTGTGGCGCGTCTGGCATCGTGCCTGAGAGACAAGCACGATCCGGACCTGATTTTGCATACGGTCGAAGAAATGCTCCGGCTTCGGATGTTCGCGATCGCCGCGGGCTACGAGGACGCCGACGATTGCGATTTTCTGAGATACGATCCGATCTTCAAGATGGCGGTGGGCCGGCTGCCGAGAACGGGCGAGCCTTTGTGCTCGCAGCCGACGATGTCGCGGCTGGAGATGCCCCCTCGAAGATCGAGGTCGCGCGGGCGATGGCGGCCATGGTTGACCAGTTCTGCACGAGTTACCGCCGCGCGCCGGCCGCGATCACGCTCGATATCGACGACACCTTCGATGCCGTGCACGGTCACCAGCAATTGTCGTTGTTCAACGCGCATTACGACGAACGCTGCTTCTTGCCGATCCACATCTACGAAGGAACCAGCGGCAAGCCGGTGGCGGTGATCCTGCGCGAAGGCAAGACGCCCGCAGGCCGGGAAGTGCGGACCATCCTCAAGCACGTGATCGGACGCATCCGCGGTCACTGGCCCGAGGTCCGCATTCTGGTGCGCGGCAATTCCCATTACGGCCGGGTGGAGGCCATGGAATGGTGCGAAGAACACGGCGTGGACTACATTTTTGGCTTTGGCGGCAACGCGGTTCTCAAGGCCATGACCCAGGAGGCCGCCGACGTGCTGTGCGTGGAGCGTGCCGCAAGGGCCGCGGCAAAGCTGCGCTCCTTCGCCACCCTCCGCTACGGCGCCAAGGGCTGGAACAAGGAACGCTGCATCGCCGCGCGCATCGAAGCAACGCCGAACGGTCTCGACATCCGCTACGTCGTCACCTCGCTCAACGGCACGGCAAAGCATCTCTACGAAACCGTCTATTGCGGCCGCGGCAGGTGCGAGAACTTCATCAAATGGCACAAGGCGCAACTCGCCTCAGATCGCACCTCGTGCCGTGACCCGAAGGCCAACCAGTTCCGGCTGATCCTGCACACCGCCGCCTACTGGCTGATGCTGACCGCACGCAATGCGATCGCAAAGCGCTTGCCGCTCGCGGTTGCGGAGTTCGCGACGCTGCGCCTTCGCCTGATCAAGATCGCCGCCCGCGTGATCGAAGGAGCGGCCCGCATCCGTGTCCACTTGCCCACCGCATGTCCCGATCGTGCCGTCTTCCGCCAACTCGCAGGGCGGCTCTGCGCAGCCGGACCGTGAGCGACGCGGCACTGTCGCCGCGTCTCGCCCCCCGTCGCAACCTCCAACCCGTAAAAACACAATCGCAACTCGCCGCGTCGACACCGTCCGACGCGATCCCGACCCCGTGCCCTCACGTCAAAAATCACCCCGCCGGCAAGCAACTAACGTATGTTCGATGAATAGGTCGGGCTAGCAAAAATCTTGATGATATCATTGATTTACTGACGGACGATGCCTATGTTCCAGTCCTCAGCATCAACATCAATTCACCGGGATCGCTGGTCCTTTCTTGCGCCAAGGTAGTTCCCCTTGTGGCCGCTGGCGTGCTTGCATTGAGCGTTTTGGGCGCTGACGTGACGTGGGAGGCAATGGCTCAGGGGAAGGTAGTAGTCAAGAATAGCGAGACCCCCAATAAAGCTGATCCATGCACCGCGCAAGTATCAAATGAAGTACTGGAACAACTTAGACTGATGGGTTACGAGCGCTGGCAAGAAGTATGTAAAAAAGCGCATGAATTACATTCGCATACGGGCCTAAACGGTAAAAGTAAAGCCGAGAAGAAATGATTGAGCGGGCGAAACATTGGGCGGCCGATATTTGGAGCGTCGTGAAGGCGCCGACCAGCATTGCTGCGCTCGTTTATTCGCTGTTGGCGTTCGGCGGGACGCAAATCATTTATCACTACCAACAAGCTCACGACCGGTATCAGCGACAAGTGGAAGCCCGCGTTTCATCGTTCATCGATACAACTCGCGAGTTCGACGCTTTGGCCGCGTCGCTTGCGACTGGAATCATGGACAAGAATGCCGCCGATGAACAAGACCGAGCGAAGCTGATTGCAAATCTCAATCGACAATACACCGAATTGGCTGATTTGGAGCCGCTGCTGAAGCGCGACCCGCAGGTGCTGGCAGCTTATAAGATGGCGATTGAAAGACTGAACAAACAACTACCGGAGACAACCTCGATCCAGCAAATGAAGGGATACTGGGAGGCTATGAGCGATGTTCTCGGTTCCCGGCGAAGATTAGACCGAGAGTTGATGCGATCTGCAAACATGGCACTATAGACTTTCCAGATCGACAGTTGTGCAATTAAGAGCCGTAAGAGCCGCGAGGAAAAAGGTTGCGGCGAATGTACCTCGGCTTAACTTGCTGGCGATCGAGGCTTCCGACTCCTTGAGGCCATACTTTTCGAGCCGATCGGCAAGTTCCTTGTAGCTCACGTCGGCGCGCTTCAATTCGGCCTTGAGGTATCGTTTGGCCCGGTCTTCCCAAGAGGGTCGCTTTTCCGGCATGGCTGTATCCTGGCAATGGCGAATAATTCATAGCATATATGACATTTTCCTGTTGACTTCAATGGCGCAAATGCTATGTTCATGGCATAAACGCCATGCCACAGCATTTCCTCCTTTCTTCTGCCGCCCGGTCGCTCTCGTTAGCGACCGTGGCCCGTATGACGGACGAGGAAGCCTTTGAGGCGTTCAAACTGGTTCGCTGGTCCGACAATTCGGGCGAGCCGTACTGCCCCCGGTGCCGCTGCGCAGCCCTCTACAGCTACCGGACCCGGAAGCTTTGGAAATGCAAGTCGTGCGCCCACCAATTCAGCGTCACGTCCGGGACGATCTTCGCCAGCCGCAAGCTGGCCATCCGGGATTACCTCTTGGCGATCGCCATTTTCGTGAACGGTGCAAAGGGTGACGATGTATCGACAGTACCACTTGTGATCCGCAGGTTTTGGAATGTTATCTGACCAGGGAACGGCCCAGGCGTGGCATCGGAAACCGAACCCACCATTTGGCCGGCCTGATACAATCCAAAAGGCCGCCGAGGCGGTTCCGTAATGATTGTGTTGCTGCCCCCGCTTTGGTTTGTCGTGTTTATGCTTGGGCCATTATTGATTACTGGCGTAGGAGGCGGGCCGCAATCCTCTTGTGTATTATTTGCCGTTACATCTTTGATTATGCCGCCGTTTTTTGACGCAACCCCAAGGATTCGGCCGCCGCCGCACTTATGCAAATCATCAACGTGAACGCTTTCAATCGAGCCACCATTTGCATTGAGGCAGACGAACGTTCCGGGCGGACATTCTGGAGGATCAGCGGGCGCTTGATGAGCGATCGGCGCCGCCTGAGGCGGAGATGGTGAGGAAGGGTAGATATTGATATGATTTCCGTTGCCAGGAACATTGACGTTCGGGCCGTCTTGATTGTGCTGATCCACCCCGCCTGATGTGGGGGCTTGCGCAAAAGCTCCGCCATGTAACCAGCGAAATCCTTCCGGGGCGGTCACAAAAATTAGGACGCCGATGACGGCCCCGGCAACGTACTGGGAGAACCGGTGCCAACCTTCTCTTTCTGCGCTCGTATCCATCTGAATAATATAGGTAAAAGGATGCCAACATATAGGGCCGCTACAAGCCCGGACCCGATCCGTAGCGGCCACGGATCAAGAGTTGTGAATCCATACCATAGTCCACCCAGGGTAGCCACGACGCCAGCAACCCAAAACAGGCCATATGCCCAGCCAAATTCGCTACGGCTGGCCATTGTCCAAGCCCCTAGCCCCAGCGCCAAAGCGCCGGAACCGGCAATAATCTGAAGAAATCCCATCGCGTTTCCCGCATACTACGGGTTGACGCTAGTTTGCAAAAGACACCATCGTCAACTCCCCGCAAGAACAATTCATGAACAAAATGGTCGGCAAAATTGACCGTCAGCTCCAGCTCAGCTCGGCTCAGCTCAGCTCAGCAGCATGGCCTGCGCCAGACCTGCCGCAATCCCGATGAGGCAGGCAATGTCGGGGCCGCCTAATTGCAGGACCTTCTTCGGCGTCTCGGGGCCAGGGGAAAAGCGGAGCGAAGCAAGCACCGCAAGACCGATCCAGCCAAACACGGCGGCAAACGCGCCGAACGCCGCGACCTGTCCCCGGGGCACGAAGGCGACCAGTACGGCGACACCCAGCGCTGCGTAGAGCGCATAGATTGCAAGCAATACTTTCCGCTTTTGGGCGAACCGCCGGCTGACGCGCGGGTCGGTGCACATTTGGCCGGCGGCGGACACGATCACGGTTGCGGAGATCAAGACGATGGGAATATTCACGGCGGCAAGTCTCTTCGCTCTACGATGCGCCTGGCATTGTTACATCGGCAAGCAGCCCGTCGACGATGCTGTGAAATTTCTCCCACGGCGCTTCGCGGTCGCTCTGATTGCGCACGATGATCGAATTTCCGGCATAGAATTTCTCGTACAGCATGTGGCGGCCGGCAAACTCTGAGCCGATCAAATCCCAGACCAGCTTGTAGAGCTTGTAGCGCGCATCGGCCCGCATGCTGGCAGTACCCCACCAGCGCTCAAAGCGATCCTTGAGCTGCGGATCGGCCAACAGGTCGAGACTCGCCGGCATCTGCAGCGGCGCGGCGCCCGCGAGCGTTCGCAACGTATCGATGATCTCGGTGTGATGCTCCTGGCACCAGTTGAGCGTGGCATAGACCATGCGCCGGTTCGGCGTGACATAGCCTTCCGGCCAGTTCTCGCAGGCTTCGATCTGGCCGTGAACCAAACCCGCGATGGTCGCTTCCAGGGCGGCGAGCCGGCCCAGCGTCTCGCGCACCGCCGGCACCTTGTCGACGCCGTTGGCCTGGCACATCCGGCTCGCCAGCCCGACGACAAGCCCCATCTTGGCCCAGAACCGGATATTGGATTGCTGATTCTGGTAAACGTTGGCCGGGGTCTCGATATAGATGCGGCGCGACCAGGCGCCGTTGTTGTGCAGGAAAACGCGCTCCCACGGAATCTTCACCCGGTCGCACACCAGCACCGCGTCGTTCTCGTCGAACCTGTAGCTCAGCGGATAGTCCGCTGCCTCGCGTACGTGGCGCTCGTAGGGTTCGCGGGCCCAGAATGACACGCCCGGCGCGTTGTTGGGAATCGCCGCGGTGATGCTCTCGCCCTTGCGACTGTCGTCGATGGCGGTGAGGTTGCCGATATAAACTTCGTCGCCAAAGATCGCTCCCGTCGCCAGCATCTTCATGCCGGAAACGATGACGCCGAAATCGTCTTCGCCGACGACCTGCAGGGTCGGGTCGTCGCGCGCGATGCCGGTGTAGATTTCGCGGTCGCGAATGCCGGACGGCGGCGTCACCGCAAATGACAGATAGAGATCGTCGTTGCGCGCGCGGTCGTAGAAACGCATCAGATTGTCGCCGAAGCCGGCGTGTAATTCGTTAAGCAATTCCGGCCGCATGGCGAGCCCGGTGATCAGTCCGGCAACGTGGTCCGGCGAGCGGCCGATCAGCCCATAGGTGGCGTCCGCAATCGCCTTCATGGCGCGCATGCGGCGTGCGAGATCGTCGCGCGTGCGGCAGCGCGCCCATTGCAGGCCGATGCGCTCGCCGTTTTCCTCGAACGTGAACAGATCGCGCGTACTCGGGTCGGCTTTGAGATCGTAGAGCGCCGCGATGGTGCGGGCGGCGTTGCGGAACGCGGGATGGCTGGTGACGTCATCGACCCGCTCGGCGCCGATATAGACGACGCGGCCGTCGCGCATGCGTTCGAGTTCGTTCGCTGCCGGTCGCGAGCATGGCGTTCCTCTGTGTGGTCATGTCCCGAAAAGGGGCATGCATTCATCGTCGATGATCGTGATGATGTACGATAGCGGATCGTGCGGCGGAAAGAGGCTTGGGCTTAGACGACAGCCTCAGCGCCCGGGACCGTCGAGCAGCTCGCGCCGGGTCGCTTCGAGAATCTCGTCCGAGAGTTCGCGTTTGCCGATGGCGCGGGCCAACAGCAGCGCTCCGACCAGGCCCGCCATGGCGGCTACCGCTTTGCGCCGGCGAGCAGTCTTCGACGCTCCGTGAGCGGATTTGGCGAGGAGTGCGATCAGCGGCTCAAGCCCGTCAGCGAAGGCGTCGTGTACCAACGGCCCACCGCGCGCGGCGTCGGCGCCCAGGGCTGCGAAGACGCAGCCTCGCGCCGGGTCGTCGCGATGACGCGGCGACAGATAGCGCGTCAGCAACGCGCCGAAAGCATCATCGGGATCGCCTGCGGCGGTCTTTTCCCAGCTCGCAATCGCCAATGCCATGACCCGCCGCGACGCCTGCGCGACCAGATCGTCCTTGGATTCGAAATGACCGTAAAAGCCGCCATGCGTCAGATCGGCCGCCTTCATGATGTCGGCGACGCCGATCCCGCCAAATCCCTTTTCGCGGAACAAGGCGCCCGCGGCCTCGATGATCCGCTCGCGGTTTTCGGCAGCCTTCTCGCGGCTCACGCGCATTGTGCACCTCAGCTATGCGGCCTGACCGCCGGCTTGACAAAATATATGACGGTCGTCATCAATGCGCAACTAAGATGATGTTCATCATCTAAGCTGGAATTTGTGTAATTGGGAAGTCGAACCATGGGGTCCTCCGCCTTCGTCGCGGCGCTGGCCCGCCGCAACGTTCTTTACGGCTGGATCATTGTCGGCGTCACGCTGCTCACCACGGTGGTGACGGCGGCGGCGATGAGCACGCCCGGCGTGCTGATCGTGCCGCTTGAGCGAGAGTTTGGCTGGACCGATGCGCAAATCTCCTCGGCGCTGGCGATCCGGCTCATGCTGTTCGGGCTGTTCGGTCCGTTCGCCGCCGCATTCATGAACCGTTACGGCGTACGCGCCGTGATGGTGAGCGCGGTGGTGATCATTTCGGCGGGCTTCATCACGTCGTTGGCGATGACCCACGTGTGGCAGCTCGTTCTGCTGTGGGGCATCATCGTCGGCTCGGCACCGGCCTGACCGCCATGGTGCTCGCAGTGACGGTGGCGACGCGTTGGTTCAACGCTCGCCGCGGCCTGGTCATGGGCATTTTCGCCGCCAGCAATGCGACTGGGCAGCTATTGTTCCTGCCGCTGATCGCGAAACTGGAAACCGCATACGGCTGGCGCATGGCGCTGGTCATGGTCTGTTGCATGCTGGCGGTCGCCGGAGTTGTCGCACTGCTGCTGATGCGCGACCGGCCGAGCGACGTCGGCCTGCCGCTCTACGGTGAGACCGTGATCGCGCCGCCGCCCAAGGCTGGTGTGGGTCTTGTGTCGCTCTTGTTGTCGCCGCTGGTCGTGCTCAAGGATGCGGCGCGCGTCCCTATTTTTTGGGTGCTGTTCGGCACGTTTTTTGTTTGTGGTTGCAGCACCAACGGCCTGATCCAGACCCATTTCGTCACGCTGTGCCACGACTATGGCTTGCCGGCCGTCACCGCGGCGAGCGTGCTTGCCATGATGGGCTTTTTCGATTTCTTCGGCACCATCGGGTCCGGCTGGCTGTCCGACAGGTTCGATCCGCGCTGGCTGTTGTTCTGGTATTACAGCCTGCGCGGGCTGTCGCTGCTCTATCTGCCGTTCACCGATTTCACCTTCTACGGCCTGTCGCTGTTCGCGGTGTTCTACGGCCTCGACTGGATCGCGACGGTGCCGCCGACGGTGAAGCTTGCCGCCGACCGGTTCGGCCGCGAGAGGGCGGGGATCGTGTTCGGCTGGGTGTTTGCCGGCCATCAGATCGGCGCCGCCAGTGCGGCCTTTGGCGCGGGGCTGGTGCGCACCGAGTACTCGACTTATCTGCCGGCGTTCTTTTTTGCTGGCGCTCTTTGTATCATTGCGGCGCTGGCGGTGGTCTCGGTGCGCAAGTCCTCGGGCGCGGGCATCGTAGTTCCGGCGCCCGTTCCAGTGCGTGGGTGAGGCGGAGAGACTATTTGCGCTTCTCCTCGATCTTGTCCCAGATCAGCGCCGCGATATCCGGGCCGCCGAAGTTTTTGATCGCGCGGATGCCGGTCGGCGAGGTGACGTTGATCTCGGTGAGGAAATCGCCGATCACGTCGATGCCGACAAATAACAGACCGCGTTCGCGCAAAGCGGGCCCGAGCCGCGCGCAGATTTCGCGCTCGCGGTCGGTCAGATCGGTTGCCGCCGGCGCGCCGCCGCGCACCATGTTGGAGCGCAGATCGTCGGCCGCGGGTATGCGATTGATCGCTCCGGCGAATTCGCCGTCCACCAGGATGATGCGTTTGTCGCCCGCTTTCACTTCGGGCAGAAATTTCTGCACCACCCATTGCTCGCGGAACGTGACCGCGAACATATCGAACAGCGAGCCGAAATTAAGGTCGTCATGCGTGATACGGAACACCGCGCCGCCGCCGTGACCGTAGAGCGGCTTCATCACGATGTCGTTGTACTCGGCGCGGAACGCCTTGATGCTGTCGAGGTCCCGGGTGATCAGCGTCGGCGGCATCAGGTCGGGAAATTCGGTGACGAACACCTTTTCGGGTGCGTTGCGCACGTGGCCCGGATCGTTGACCACCAGCGTCTCGGGGTGGATGCGCTCGAGCAGATGCGTCGACGTGATGTAGGCGAGGTCGAACGGCGGATCCTGGCGCAGCAGCACGACATCGAAGCTCGTGAGGTCGGCGTGGTGCGGCTCGCCGAGCGTGAAATGATCGCCGACAACGTCGCGCACCGCGAGGGGACGCACCGTGGCCGACACCTTGCCGTCGCGCAGCGCGAGCCGGTCGGGCGTGTAGTAGGACAGCGGATAGGCGCGCTTCTGCGCTTCGAGCAGCAGCGCAAAGGTCGAATTCGCCGCGAATATTGATCCGGTCGATCGGGTCCATTTGGACGGCGACGTTGAGGCGCATGGCGTTATGGTGTGCTGGGCTCAGGTTGATGCGGATGATTGTCGATTTAGGTCTACGCAATTTTGTCGCGGACGGCTACCCGGCAGGCGGCGCGGCGTTCAGCGCGTGGCATCGAACGCGTTGACGATGTGGCGCGGCATTTTGCCGGGCACCATCAGGATGACATCGAAACGCAGCGCGCGTTGCGCGTCCTGCGGATGGTGCGCGAGCCAGAGTTCGGCAGCGGCGACGATGCGTTGTTTGTTGCGCGCGGTGACGGCTTCCGCCGCGTCATCGAGCGTGTCGCGTGCCTTGACCTCGAAGAATACCAGGTCGTTGCGGCGCCGCGCCACGATATCGATTTCGCCGAACGGCGTTTTCCAGCGTCGCGCCAAAATGCGGTAGGCCTTGGCAATAAGGAAAAGGGCGGCGCGGCTTTCTGCCGAAATGCCGAGCCGGAACGCTGCCACTCGCTCCTGCCGGGGCGGCGGTTTTAGTTTTGCCGCGCGCTGCGCGAGCTTGGCGGGGCGCCTCATTCGCTCGATCCCGGGCCGCTCGCCGCGTTTGGCTGTTTCGTCAGCTCCAGCGCACGCTGGTAAAGCTGTCGGCGCGGCAGGCCGGTCGCTTCGGCAATCTCTGCCACCGCATCCTTGAGCGAGCTGCGGGCGAGCGCCTCGCGTAGGAGTGTCTCGGTGTCGGCAGTGCTCGGCTGCTCCGCTACCGCCGGCGGACCGATGACCAGCACGATTTCACCGCGGACTTCGCCCACGCCGGCGCCTTGCGCCAAGGTGTCAAGATCGCCGCGCCGGATTTCCTCGTGCAGCTTTGTGAGTTCGCGGCAAACGGCCGCCGCTCTGGAGCCTAGCCCGTCCGCAAGGTCGGCAAGGGCCGCCGCAAGCCGTGGCCCGGTCTCGAACAGCACGATGGTCGACGGGATCGCCTTTAGCTCGGCAATACGCGCCCGCCGTGCCGCCTGCTTCGGCGGCAGGAAGCCGGCGAACAGGAACTGGTCGGTCGGAAGGCCAGCGACCGTCAGCGCCGCCAGCAGTGCGGAGGGTCCGGGTAGCGCAGTCACCGCGTGGCCCGCTTCCTGCGCGGCGGCGACAAGCTTGTATCCCGGGTCGGACACCAAGGGCGTGCCAGCGTCGGAGACGAGCGCAATGGAAGCGCCTTCGGCCAGCCGTTGCAGCAGAACGGGCCGGGCCTTGGCGGCATTGTGGTCGTGGTAGGCGACGAGGTGCGTGGCGATTCCGTATCGGTCCAGCAGCTTGCGGGTCACCCGCGTGTCCTCGCAGGCGATCAGGTCGACGCCGGCCAATGTGGCCAATGCCCGCAGGGTAATGTCGCCCAGGTTGCCGATCGGAGTTGCGACAACGTAAAGGCCACCTGCCACGGCGGGCACGTCGATGACGGTGCCGCCGACCGAATAGCGTCGCCGGCCGCGATCCTGCGGTGGAGCCGCGCCGGGCGAACTGGCGGACGCCGGGGTCATGGCGGCGAATTTAGCCCCGCTTGTACCCGCGTGTCAGGGCGAACGCGACCAATTATCCTTTTCATTTGGTTAACTATTCGCTCCCAAGATGACGATTTGATATAAACCTATGCCGAGGCGCAGGCAGAGGTGAGGGGAACCGCAATGTCCGCGGAATTGCAGGTTCGGGCGACCGCGCCGGCGCTGCTGACGCGGCGCCGATCGGTTGCCGCCCTGTTGGCGACCAGCGCGGCTCTCCTCTCCGGGTGTTCCAGCGCGTCGAGCGTGTTCGGCAATTCGCACTTTTTCTCGTCGACCCCGCCGGCCGAAGCGCCGCCGCCGACACCGGCCACGACCATCGGAACCGGGCAGGTCAAGGTCGGCCTGATCCTGCCGCTGTCGGCCGGTGGCAATGCCGGGCTTGCCGGCCAGGCCATGCGCAATGCCGCGGAAATGGCGCTCGCGGAGTTCAATTCACCCAATATCCAGCTCGTGGTCCAGGATGATGCCGGCAACGCCGACACGGCGCGGGTCGTCGCCCAGCAGGCGCTCGATCAGGGTGCGCAGATCATTCTCGGCCCATTGTTCGCGCAGTCGGTGAATACGGTCGGCCAGATGACCCGGCAGCGCAACATCCCCGTCATCGCGTTCTCGACAGACGCCAATGTGGCCTCGCCCGGTGTGTATCTGTTGAGCTTTTTACCGGAGTCCGACGTCGAGCGTATCGTGCAGTATGCAAGTTCGACCGGAAAGCGGTCGTTCGCCGCGCTGGTGCCGAGCAACCCGTATGGCACGGTGGTCGAAGCGGCATTCCGGCAGGATGTCGCCCGCCGCGGCGGGCAGATCGTGGCGCTGGAACATTACCCGCATGACAATGCCGGCATGGCCGGCCCGGTGCGGGCCGTGGCGCAGGCCGCGTCGCGCGCCGACGCGCTGTTCATTCCCGACGGTGGCGATGCAGTCCCGGGCGTGGTGCAGATGCTTGTTGCCGACGGCATGAACACCAAGCGCATTCAGCTGCTTGGCACCGGGCTGTGGGACGACCCGCGCATCTACTCGACGCCGGCGCTCGATGGCGCCGTCTATGCGGCTCCGGATGCCGCCGGTTATCGCAATTTCTCCAACCGCTACCGGGCCCGCTTCAAAACGGATCCGGTCCGCACCGCGACGCTCGCCTATGACGCCGTCGCGCTGGTTGCCGCGCTGGTGAAAACCCAGCCCGACCCGCAGGTACGGTTTTCACCGCAGGTGCTGACCAATCCATCGGGGTTCACCGGTATTGACGGTTTGTTCCGCTTCCTGCCTAACGGCACGAACCAGCGCGGGCTCGCGGTGTTGCGAGTCACCCGTTCGGGGCCGCAGACCATTTCGCCGCCGCCGCGCAGCTTTGGGAATTCCGGGATTTAGCGCGCGCTTCCTCGATTTCTGGCGGCGGCTCAAAAAGGAGCCACTGCAAATGACTCACGCCGCGAGATCGGCCACCACAGCGTCCAGCACCGGAAAGCCCGGAAGGGTGACGCGCAGACGCCCGGCCGGCGTCGTCTCTATGAGACCGTGAGCGCGCAGCGCGGCGATGCGCTCCGGATCGAGAGGACGGCCGGCAAGCTCGGCGTAGCGATCGAGCGCGATGCCCTCGGCCAGGCGCAAGCCCATCAGCAGAAATTCGTCGCACATTTCCTCGCGCGTCAGCACGTCGTCGGTGACGATACCGTCGCCATGCGCCTCGACGCGCGCGAGCCACAGTTCAGGACGTTTTTCCGTGATGGTAGCGTGCCGGTCGCCGTCGATATCGAGCCGACCATGCGCGCCCGGTCCGACGCCGGCATACTCATGCCCGCGCCAATAGACCAGATTGTGCCGGCACTCGGCTCCCGGCCGCGCATGATTGGAGATTTCGTAAGCCGGCAGACCGTGGGCCGCGCAAATCTCCTGGGTCGTGTCGTAGAGCGCGCGCGCGCTATCTTCGTCCGGCGTTTTGAGCTTGCCGGCAGTGTGCAGCGCGTAAAACGGCGTGTCCGGCTCGATCGTGAGCTGATAAAGCGACAGATGCTCGCCGGCTTCGGCTAAAGCGCGCTTCAGCTCGCTCGCCCACGCATCCGGTGTTTGTCCGGGTCGCGCATAAATCAGATCGAACGAGAAACGTTCGAATACCTTGCGCGCCACCGCGACGGCGTCGAGCGCCTCGAGCGCCGTGTGCATCCGTCCCAGTTCGGCGAGCGCGCGGTCGTCGAGCGCCTGCACGCCGAGCGAGACGCGGTTGACGCCGGCCACCCGATAGCCGCGGAAGCGTTCCGCCTCGACGCTGGTCGGATTGGCTTCGAGCGTAATCTCGGCATCGTCGGCGATACGCCACTGCCGCGCGATCGAGTTCAGCACTCCGGCGATCGTCGAAGGCTGCATCAGCGACGGCGTGCCGCCGCCGAAAAAGATTGTGGATACCGTGCGACCGCGGGTCCGCTCGCCGGTCACCCCGATCTCTTGGTGAAACGCGCGCAGAAAGCGCGGCTCGTCGATCGGCTCGCGCCGCACATGGCTGTTGAAGTCGCAATACGGACATTTCGACAGGCAGAACGGCCAGTGAATGTAGACGCCGAATTGCTTTTCTCCCTCCCCCGTCTGCGCGGGAGGGTTGGGGGAGGGGGTCAGCGCCGCTCAAGGCAGGCCTCCGCGAGTTTCACGAAGGCGCGGGCGCGATGCGACAGCCCTTTGCCGCGCGGCGGCAAACCGTGTTTTTCCTCGCTCGGCATTTCGCCAAACGTGCGCGTGTGACCGTCGGGCAAAAACATCGGGTCGTAACCGAAGCCCTGGTTGCCGCGCGGCGGCCAGACCAGTGTGCCGTCGACACGGGCTTCGAACTCCTCGACATGGCCGTCCGGCCAGGCAACGCAGAGCGCCGACACAAACTGCGCCTTGCGCCGCTCCGGCGCATGGGCGCCATGCGCGCGCAGTTTCTGTTCGATCGTCTCCATGGCGCGGGCAAAATTCTTGTCGGCGCCGGCCCAGCGGGCCGAATAGATGCCTGGTGCACCATCGAGCGCCTCGACCGCAAGTCCGGAATCGTCCGAGAACGCCGGCAATCTGGATGCCTTGGCGGCGGCTTCCGCCTTGATGCGCGCGTTCTCGCGAAAGCTCATCCCGGTCTCGTCCGGCTCGGCAAGCTTGAGGTCACCCACAGAGATGGCATCGATCCCGTAGGGCGCAAGCAGTTCGCGCATTTCGGCGAGTTTGCCCGGATTATGGGTGGCAATAACGAGCCTGCCGGTCAGTCTTCGATGCTCGATGGCATTCGACACGGGAAGACCGCTCACCCGCACGCCATCTTCTGCAGGTCGACGAGCTTCGTCACGCCCTTGCGGGCGAGCGCCAGCAGCGTGGTCAATTGTTCTTCCGAGAACGGAACCTTTTCGGCAGTGGCCTGCACCTCGACGATGTTCCCCGAGCCGGTCAGCACGAAATTGGCGTCGGTTTCGGCCTGCGAATCTTCCGCATAATCGAGATCGAGCACCGCGACGCCGCCGCACACGCCGCAAGAGATCGCGGCGATGTGGTCGCGCAGCACCTCCGTCGGGATCATGTCGCGCGCCTTCATCCAGGCGAGGCAGTCGTACAGCGCGATCCAGGCGCCGGTGATCGAGGCGGTGCGGGTGCCGCCGTCGGCCTGAATGACGTCGCAGTCGATCGTGATCTGGCGTTCGCCGAGCGCCTTCAGATCGACCACGGCACGCAGCGAACGCCCGATCAGCCGCTGGATTTCCACCGTGCGCCCGCTCTGCTTGCCGGCCGACGCTTCGCGGCGCGTGCGCTCGAGCGTAGCGCGCGGCAGCATGCCGTATTCCGCCGTAATCCAGCCGCGACCCTGGCCTTTGAGCCAAGGCGGCAGACGATCCTCCAGGGTGGCGGTGACCAGCACGTGGGTTTCGCCGAATTTCACGAAGCAGGAGCCCTCGGCGAATTTCACCACGCCGCGCTCCAGCGATACCGGGCGCAACTCATCGGGCTGTCGGCGGCTTGGCCGCATGCGCTACTCCTTGCTGTACCGCCGGCCGGCGCCGTGTGTGCGGCAGTCAAGGCGGGGCGCACGCTTTTAGGCGTTCTGATATGGTCGCCACAAGGGCATAGGCTGCAGGGAGACCGATATGGCTATGGAAGCGACACAGACGCTGGCGAAATTTGCCGCCTCTCTGCGCTATGACGACCTTCCCGATCGGGCTCGCGAGCATTGCAAGAACCTGCTGCTCGACGCTCTGGCATGCGCGGTCGCCGGCCGCCTGGGCGAAGAGACCAACCAGGTGAAGGCCTTTGCGGAAGCGCTGGCGCAAAGCCGCGAAGCGAGTGTCCTCGGCGGCGAATCGCTGTCGCTCGCCGGCGCGACCCTGTTCAACGCCTACCTCGTCACCGCGGTCACCATGTGTGACGTGTACCGCCCGACATTGACCCACATCACGCCCGAAGTGGTGCCTCCGGCGCTTGCCATCGCCGAACGTGACGGCCACTCCGGCCGCGATCTGCTGGTGGCCCTCGCCGCCGGTTGCGAGGTGACGACGCGGGTCGGGCTCGGCCTCGATTATCCGAAATTCCGCGCCCGCGGCTGGCATGGACCGGGCGTGATCGGACCGTTCGGGGCCGCGGCGGCGGTCGGCGCGCTGCTCGGCTTCGATGCCGATACGATGGCGCGGGCATTCGGGCTCGCCGGCAGCCAGGCGGCCGGCACCTTCGCCGCCTGGGGCACGCCCACAGTGAAATTCCACCAATGCCGCGGCGCGCTGTCGGGACTCATGGCCGCGCTGTTGGCGCAGCAGCAATTCGTTGCGACGCGCGAATTCCTCACCGCCAAGGATGGCGGCCTCTACAATGCCTATGTGGATGGCGGCCTGCCCGATACCGCCGTCGCGGAACTTGGTAAACGCTGGGAGCTCGAGCAGATCGCGCTGCGGCTGTGGCCGTCAGCGTCGCTCATTCAGGGCATGGCGAGCGCGTTATTCGATATTCTCGACCGGCGTCAGGTCGAGTTCGCCAGGGTCCGCAAGGTCCGCGTCGGGCTCAGCCCAGGCACTTACAAGATGCATGGCGGTTTCGGCAGCTACAAAGGCAAGTTCGAAGCACTGCTGTCGGCGCATTACACGACCGCGGTGATTTTGCGCGACCGCGCGCTGACCTTGACGCAGTTCGAGCCGGATCGTTACGAGGATCCGGAGCTGCGGCGGTTCGCGGCCGAGCGGGTCGAGGCTTACGGCGATGACTCCGTCGAGGGCTCGCAGGCCAAAGTCGACATCGAGGTGGACGGCGGAGCGGCGCTGTCGGCGCGCTGCGAGCATCCGCTCGGTTCGTTCGAGAATCCGCTGTCGCGTAGCCAAATCGCGCAGAAATTCCGTACCTATGCGCGCGGCGTGCTGCCTGAGGCCGCCATTGCCGGCGTCATCGAAGCGGTCGAGCACCTGGAGGATTTCGGCCCGGTCGGCGGTCTGATGGATATGCTGCGCGTGGCGCCGCGGGCGATGGCAGCCGCGGAGTGATATTATATGCTGGCTCGCAACAGCGAGGGCAGCCGTGACCAGTCATGACCTTCCGCTTGCCGCAAACCAGCTGGGTCTCGCCCAGCTGAACGAGCGTTCGCGCGAAATTTTTCGCCAGATCGTCGAGAGCTATCTGGCGACCGGCGAGCCCGTGGGCTCGCGCAACCTGTCGCGCATTCTGCCGATGACGCTGTCGCCGGCGTCGGTGCGTAACGTCATGTCGGACCTGGAACACCTGGGTCTTGTTTATGCGCCGCACACTTCCGCAGGCCGGCTACCGACCGAATTGGGCCTGCGGTTTTTCGTCGACGCGCTGATGCAGATTGGCGATCTCACCGAGCAGGACCGCAAGGCGATCGAGGCCCAAGTCGCGGCGTCCGGCCAGCCGAAATCGCTGGAAGCGGTGCTTACCGAGGCTTCGGGGCTGCTCTCCGGCTTGAGCCGCGCCGCCGGCGTGGTGCTGACCGCAAAGGCAAACCCGCGACTGAAGCATGTCGAGTTCGTGCAGCTTGAACCCGGGCGCGCATTGGTCATCCTGGTCGGCGAGGATGGACAGGTCGAGAACCGGGTTCTTAATCTTCCGGTCGGGTTGCCGGCCTCGGCCCTGGTCGAGGCCGGCAACTACGTCAACGCGCGCATCCGCGGGCGCACGCTCGACGAGCTCAGGTCCGAGATCGAAACCAGGCTCAAGGAAGGCAAGGCCGAACTCGACGCGCTGACCCAGAAGATTGTCGCCGCGGGATTGGCGAGCTGGTCGGGTGGCGAGAGCGAGGAGCGCAAGCTGATCGTGCGCGGCCAGGCGCATTTGCTCGACGACCTCAAGGCGCTGGCCGATCTGGAGCGCGTGCGGCTGTTGTTCGACGATCTGGAAACCCGCCGCGAGGTCATCGATCTCCTGGGCCGCGCCGAGCGGGCCGAGGGCGTGCGTGTCTTCATCGGTTCGGAGAACAAGCTGTTTTCGCTGTCCGGCTCCTCCACAATCGTGGCGCCCTATCATGACGCATCCGGCCAGATCGTGGGCGTCCTGGGGGTGATCGGGCCGACCCGGCTCAACTATGCCCGCATTGTCCCCATGGTGGACTACACCGCCAAGGTCGTCAGCAAGCTGCTCGGCCACTAGGCTGGCGGCCCGCTAAAGGCTTCAGCAGAGCGGCCAAATCGGCCGGTCGCTTGATTTTTGCCCCTCAAGCCCTGATATGCGGGGCACCAAACAGGGGAAAACCATGACGAAACAGACCGCTCGCGAGGACGAAGCGGCGCAGGCCGGTGAGGGCCCCGCTACGGCGGCCGATCCGGCGCCGGCTGCGGCTGGGTCAGCCCCGGCGGAAGGCGACGCGGCGGCGCTGGCGGCGGAGCTGAAAGACAGGCTCCTGCGGACGCTTGCCGATATGGATAATATGCGCAAGCGCACCGCGCGCGAAGTCGCCGACGCGCAGCTGCGCGGCATCACGTCGTTTGCCCATGACATACTCGGCGTTGCCGACAACATGCGCCGCGCGCTCGATGCCGTATCGCCGGAAGCGCGCCAGGGCGCACAGGCCGCCGTGACGGCGCTGATCGATGGCATCGAATTGACCGAGCGCGAGCTGCTGAAGGTGCTGGAAAAGAACGGCGTCCGCCGGTTTGCCCCGCAGGGCGAAAAGTTCGACCCTAATCTGCATCAGGCGATATTCGAAGTGCCCGATGCGTCGGTTCCGGCCGGAAACGTCGTCCAGGTGGTGCAGCCCGGCTACATGATCGGCGACCGCGTGTTGCGCCCGGCCATGGTCGGGGTCTCAAAGGGCGGTCCAAAGCCGGCGCCAACGTCTGCCAACAACGATAACGTCAGGGCGTAACGCCCCGCGCCGTTATTTGAACGAGATGCCGTCGCGGATGGTGCGCAACCGCGGCAATTCCTTGTTCCATATCTCGGCGCGGGAAACGCCGATCATCTGCAAGAACGCCCCGCCGCCGAAGCGCAGCCACTGCACCACCATCACGTTGGCGCCAGTGGAAGTGTCCTTGGCAGAAGCGACTGTTTCAAACGCTTCTTGGCTGTTGATACGCACCGGCTCCGCCATGGTGATGTGCTTGTCTTTGATGCCATCGATGCTGTTGAACGCATCGCGCGCCAGATTGGCGCGTTGACCGGGATCGCTCGGTCCGCCCGGCGCCGCCGTCACGATGAAGCGCGCGTTGAATTCATATGCGGGCAATCCGCTGGTTGCGATCATGTGCGCATAGGCCGGCGCGTCGATCAACAGCAGCGCCCGTCCCGGAATGACATTGCCGATGTGGAAGCTGGCAGTGTCTCCAACCTTGAATGGGAGCAGCTTGAAGTAATCGGTCTCGGGCACCTTGTCCCGAAGCGTCAGGCTGGCGAGCGCGGTACGCACCGCCGCATCCGAATAGACGCTGTCGTTGGCAGGCACCTGAACGCTCACCGCGGCGGTGAGATCGTTCGTCGGCACCAGAAGCAGCCACTTGCGGAATGGCTTCTTGTCGGGCGAAAGCTCGGTGCCCACGATCAGATCGGCCTTGCCGACGGCAAGCTTCATGGTCTCGCGTTTTTCCACCGTGAAGCCCTGCTTTTTCAGCGTGTCGTCCGCGAGCGATGCTTTCATCGCCGTGTAGGCGTTGGGGGGCATCACGCGAATGACAATGCCGGCGTTTTTGGTCGGGTCTATGAAGCCCGAGAATGTTTTGCTCGCCATCATGCCCGGGGGCGGTACAAGACCGACACGCGATCCGATGGGAAAAACAAGAGCAGCCGGCGCAGCAGGCTCGGCGCACAGTGCAGGCAGGGCGAGCGTCAAGAGCGCGAACGCGGCGGCAAGTGCGCCACGGGCAATGCTGGAGCCGATATTGCCGTTCGTCATGTCGGAGAGCCTCCGCTATCGCCCGCCCGAGATGAAACCTGGATGCCGGGTCGTGTGACCCGACGCAGCGTCAAATTGATCCTGCCCCCCTGCGCGAGCAACGTTGATGTGCCTGTCTGTATGCGGTCGACGCCATGGAACGCAAGCCGAGCCTTGCCGGCGAGTACAAGCGCATCGCCGGAGCTTAGCCGCAACGAACGAGTAGGATCGCTGCGCTTGGCCCCGCCAATGCGGAATAGACAGGAATCGCCCAGCGACAGAGAAACGACGGGAGCGTTGAAATCCTCCTCGTCGCGGTCCTGATGCAGTCCCATTTTGGCCGTCGCGCCGTAGAAATTGATCAGACACGCCTGCGGCGGGTAGCAGTAGCCGCCGAGTTCGTTCCACATCGTGATCAACAGCTCGGGCATCGGCGGCCAAGCCTGTTTGGTGATGGGGTGCCTGGGCTCATAACGGTATCCCGCCTCATCGGTGACCCAGCCGAGCGGACCGCAATTGGACATGCGTACCGACATCGGCCGGCCTGATTTCGGCATGCGCGGGGTGTAGAGCGGCGCGACCACGAAAATCTGCTGCAGCTCCGCGAGCAAGGCTGTCTGCGCGGCGCGGTCAAGATAGCCGGGATAAAGCCGCAGACCGCTGGCGCCCGGCGCCGCGGCAAGTTCCCTCTCGATGATGGTTTCGCCGGCCGTTTTCATCGTGTTTCTACCACTGTGCAGGCAATCGTGCGCCAATGTCTTTGCTCTTCCGGCAAGTCGGCATTGTGGCGCAACCCGCTCTCTCGGGGCAAAACGTCGATCGAGGAATTGTACGCGAAATTGAACTCGTCGCGCTATTGCGCGATCGTGCCGATGACACCGAATGCGATCAGCGTCTCTATGTTGCGGTCTGGGCGCCCTCCGCCGTTCCGGCGACAAGCGGATGGCTAAGCTGCCCGATCCGCCGCCGCTTTTTCAGGAACGCGCCGGAGGCTATCGAGCGCTTCCTTTACGCCGGACTCGCCAGCTTCGTGATATTCGGCGTCTTCGTTGACGTTCCAGACATCGTAGAGGCGCGCCCCGGCGATAATGTTGCGTGCAGTCAGCATCGCCGTCATCATCGCGTGATCCTGATTGTTGTAGCGGTGCATGCCGTTGCGGCCGATCAAGTGCAGCGTCGGATAGCTGCATTCAAGGTCGAGCCGAATGGCAGCGACATTGTCCGCATAGCCCTCGTCGTAAACCGGATAGGCCTTGGCCTGGCGCACGACGCAGGCATCCATCACCTCGTCGGGTCCGACCAATCCGATCCGCGCGATTTCCTTCTTGGCTAGCGCGATGAGCTCGCTGTCGGGTGCGTTCCACAAGCCGTCGCCTTCGAAGCAGAAATATTCGAGGCCGAGGCAGCTCATGCCTTCCGGCACCATCTCGGGCGACCAGGAGCGGAAGTTCTGGACGCGGCCGACTTTTACGCTCGGATCGTGGATGTAAATCCAGTTGTCGGGGAACGTCTCGGCTTTGCGCACCATCAGCGCGACGGTGAGGAAATCGCGGTAGCGCAGCGCACGTGCATGCAGCAGCGAGATCGGGGTCGGCTTGATGCGCTCGACGAGTTCACGCAACGGCGCCGAGCTGACGACATGGTGCGCCGTGTAGGTTTTGCGGGCGCCGCCTGTGACCGCGACCTCGATGCGCCAGCGCTGGCGGCTGGCGTCGTAGTCGAGCGCAATGAGCTCGCGGCCTAACAGGACGCGGCCGCCGAGCGCGCGGACTTTGCGCGCCGCCGCCTGCCACATCATGCCCGGGCCTTTGCGCGGATACTGGAAGTTCTCGATCAGCGTTTTGACTGTATTGTCGCCGGGGCTCGCTTTGCGGCGCAGCCGCAGCGACCGAGTCAGCGCATTGACAACGGCGGTGGCGAGGTCAAGGCCCTTGATGCGCTGCGCCGCCCAATCGGCGGAAATCTCGTCACACGACATACCCCAGACCTTCTCGGTGTAGGTCTTGAAGAAGATCTGGAACAGGCGTTCGCCGAACTGATTGCGCACCCATTGATGGAACGTGCGTGGCTCCGCGACGGGGCTGAGCTTGGCGCGGGCGTAGGAGGCAAGGCAGGCGGCGCTGGTGAAGACGCCGAGCCTGAGGAGCGCTTCGAACGCCTTGAGCGGGTAGGAGAAGAACTTGCCGTTGTAGTAGATGCGCGACAGCCGCGGCCTGGTGATAAAATCGTCGGGCAAAAGCTCCTGCCAGAGCGCCACGACCTCCTTCGATTTGGAGAAGAAGCGGTGGCCGCCGATGTCGAACAGAAAGCCTTTGTAGTCGACCGTGCGGCTGATGCCGCCGACATAGACCGGATCGCGCTCGATGACGATGACGGAGCGTGCCTGCTTGGCAAGGCAATAGGCTGCCGTCAATCCGGCCGGCCCTGCCCCGATCACGAACACATCGGTGTCGACGCTCATGGGCAGATCACGCCGATTAGGCCGGTCGGTGCCGATGGAAGGCGAACAGCGTCCGGCCCGAATAGGAGACGGCCGCGCCGGTCGCGGCGCCGAAGTCTTTGCAGTTGCCGACGCGCATCACGTCTCCCCGGGCAAGGGCGGGGCGTTCCGGCGCCGTGTTCGGCCGTTTGCCGGCCGCCCCTTCGTCCGGGGCATCACTGGCAGCCTTTCCTTAATGCCCAGCTAGCGCGCTGGCATTATTGGGGGCTCGACTCGGACACTGTTAAGAGACCCTCACCCCAACGCCTCATCCGCGGCTCCGATGCGCGCCGATCGGCCTCGGTGAAGCGCACTGCATCGGCATTCCTGTCTTGCGGGGCACTGACGCTCTCCTATATGAGCCAAGGGCAATCGCCTGGACTTGCCGGGCGGTCGCAAGACTATGCGGGGGTCGGATTTGACGGGCGCCTTCTGGGCCTGCCCGACCTGCCGAGAAAAGAGAGGATTAACAACCATGGCCAAGGTCATCGGTATTGATCTCGGGACCACGAATTCCTGTGTTGCCGTTATGGAAGGCAACACGCCGAAGGTCCTGGAGAATGCGGAGGGAATGCGGACGACGCCGTCGATCGTCGCTTTTACCGACGAAGGTGAGCGTCTGGTCGGCCAGCCGGCCAAGCGCCAGGCGGTGACCAATCCGGAGCGTACGATTTTCGCGGTCAAGCGCCTAATCGGCCGGCGCTATGACGATCCGATGGTGGAAAAAGACAAGAAGCTCGTCCCCTACAAGATTGTCCGGGCCTCGAATGGCGACGCCTGGGTCGAGGTCGAAGGCAAGACTTATTCACCTTCCCAAATTTCAGCCTTCATCCTGCAGAAGATGAAGGAGACCGCCGAAGCCTATCTGGGCTCCAAGGTCGAGCAGGCGGTGATCACTGTCCCGGCCTATTTCAACGACGCACAGCGCCAGGCCACCAAGGACGCCGGCAAGATCGCCGGCCTTGAAGTGCTGCGCATCATCAACGAGCCGACGGCGGCCGCGCTCGCTTACGGTCTCGACAAACAGAAGACCGGCACCATCGCGGTCTATGACCTCGGCGGCGGCACGTTCGACGTTTCGATCCTGGAAATCGGCGACGGCGTGTTCGAGGTGAAGTCGACGAACGGCGATACGTTCCTCGGCGGCGAAGATTTCGACATGCGGCTGGTCAACTATCTGGCCGACGAGTTCCAGAAAGAGCAGGGCATCGACCTGCGCCGCGACAAGCTCGCGCTGCAGCGGCTCAAGGAGGCGGCCGAGAAGGCCAAGATCGAGCTGTCTTCGACGACGCAGACCGAGATCAATCTGCCGTTCATCACGGCGGACGCATCCGGGCCGAAGCATCTGACCATGAAGCTGACCCGCGCCAAGTTCGAGGCGTTGGTCGACGATCTGGTGCAGAAGACGATCGATCCGTGCAAGCAGGCGCTCAAGGACGCCGGGCTGAGCGCGGCCGAGATCAACGAGGTGGTCCTGGTCGGCGGCATGACGCGCATGCCGAAGGTCCAGGAAGTGGTGAAGCAGTTGTTCGGCAAGGAGCCGCACAAGGGCGTCAATCCCGACGAAGTCGTCGCGGTCGGCGCGGCGATCCAGGCCGGCGTGCTGCAAGGCGACGTCAAGGACGTGCTGTTGCTCGACGTGACGCCGCTGTCGCTCGGCATCGAGACGCTGGGCGGCGTGTTCACCCGGCTGATCGATCGCAACACCACGATCCCGACCAAAAAGGGCCAGGTGTTCTCCACGGCCGAGGATGGCCAGACCGCGGTGACGATCCGGGTGTTCCAGGGCGAACGCGAGATGGCGGCCGACAACAAAATGCTTGGCCAGTTCGATCTGGTCGGTCTGCCGCCGGCGCCGCGCGGCGTGCCGCAAGTCGAGGTCACCTTCGACATCGACGCCAACGGCATCGTCAACGTGTCGGCGAAGGACAAGGGCACCGGCAAGGAGCAGCAGATCCGCATCCAGGCTTCCGGCGGTCTCTCCGAGGCCGATATCCAGAAGATGGTCAAGGACGCCGAGGCTCATGCCGAGGAGGACAAGAAGCGCAAGGCGGCGGTCGAAGCCAAGAACCACGCCGAGGCTCTGGTTCACTCGACCGAGAAGGCGCTCGCCGAACACGGTTCGAAGGTCGGCGAAGCGGAACGGCGCGCCATCGAGAATGCGCTGGCCGACCTCAAGGAGGCCCTGAAAGGGACCGACGCAGAGGCGATCACGGCGAAAGCCAACACGCTGGCGCAGGCCTCGATGAAGCTCGGCGAGGCGATGTACAAGCAGTCCGCCGACCAGCAGCCGGGCGGTGGTGGCGGCGAGGGCGGCGGTGCCGCTGAAGGCAAGAAGGACGACGTCGTCGACGCCGAGTTCACCGAAGTCGACGACGACAAGAAGAACAAAAAGTCCGCTTGATCCGGCGGAGCGTTCGATGCCGCTGCGGATTGTCAGAACAGCACCCCCGCACATGAGGCGGGGGTGCGTGCATCTGGCAGCCACGCGGCGGATATGCGATGATTGGACGTCATCGGGCGGGGTATGATGGCCAAACGTTGCTACTACGAAAGCCTCTCAATCGAGCGGACAGCGAGCGACACCGACATCAAGGCCGCGTTCCGCAAGCAGGCGATGCAATGTCATCCGGACCGGAATCCCGGAGACAAGGACGCCGAGCACCGATTCAAGGAAATCAACGAAGCCTACGAGGTGCTCAAAGACCCGAATAAGCGCGCGGCCTATGACCGCTTCGGTCACGCTGCGTTCGAGCATGGCATGGGTGGCGGTCCGACCGCCGGTTTCGGCGCCGACTTCGCCACGACGTTCTCCGATATTTTCGACGATCTGTTCGGTATGGGCGGCCGCCGCGGCCGCGGCACCCGGCAGGAACGCGGTGCCGATCTGCGCTACAACATGGAGATCGCCCTGCAGGAAGCGTTCGTCGGCAAGACGGCGCAAGTCCGCATTCCGACATCCGTTACCTGCGAGGCCTGCTCGGGCTCTGGCGCAAAGGCCGGCTCCAAGCCGAAGGTCTGCCCGATGTGCGCCGGCCAGGGCAAGGTGCGCCACGCGCAGGGCTTCTTCACGCTCGAGCGTACCTGTCCGAACTGCCAGGGCCGCGGCCAGGTCATCGATAGCCCGTGTGCGTCCTGCGCCGGCTCCGGGCGCGTTACGCGCGAGCGGACATTGTCTGTGACGATTCCGCCAGGCGTGGAGGATGGCACGCGCATCCGTCTTGCCGGCGAAGGCGAGGCCGGCGTGCGCGGCGGGCCGCCGGGCGATCTGTACATTTTCCTGTCGATCGGCACGCATCCATTCTTTCAGCGTGAAGGCGCCGACCTGCATTGCCGCGTCCCGGTCTCGATGGTGACGGCGGCGGTCGGTGGCGAATTCGAAGTGCCGACCATCGATGGCGGCAAGACGCGGGTCAAAGTACCGGAAGGCACGCAGTCCGGCGGGCGCTTTCGCCTTCCTGGCAAAGGAATGCCGGTGCTGCGCTCGAGGCAGTGCGGCGACATGTACGTGCAAGTCTTGGTCGAGACCCCGCAGAAATTGACCAAGCGGCAGCGCGAACTGCTTGCCGAATTCGACAAGCTGTCGTCGAGCGAGACGCATCCTGAATCTTCGGGCTTCTTCGGCAAGGTCAAGGAATTCATCGACGGCCTGGGCGGCCGCGCCAACTCTGCCTGAGAGGCCGCTGGTCTTTGCCCCGCAAATGTTTTAAAAGCGGCAAGATTTTGTCGTGTGAGAAGCTATGCCTCTGCCTGCCCTGCAGAATTTCGAGCGTACCATCGAGCGGCATATACGGCTCCTGGAAGCCAAAAAGTATCTGATCGAGCGCAAGATCGGACGTCATTTCCGGCTGTTCGAGGAAAAGCGCAACGGCATTGGCAAAAAAATCGAACGCCAAGTCCGCGAGTTCGAACGCAAGAACGGCATTCGCTTCGACGATGAGGTGCGGTTCATCCGTTCCTGGCTGGAGCGGCCGCTGTCGACCGGCGCCGTAACGCCGTCCGGCAAGGTTTTGGCCCGCGCCATGGCGAGCTATGTCGATCCGTCGAGCGATGGGCCCGTGGTCGAACTGGGTCCGGGCACCGGGCCGGTGACAGAGGCGCTGGTCGAAGCCGGCATCTCGCCAGCGCGCCTGGTCCTGGTTGAGTTCAATCCGGCGTTCTGCCGAATTTGCGCGCGCGCTATCCGGACGCGACTTTGGTGCAGGGCGATGCCTACAGCCTGCGCCGTCTCTTGGAGACGCTGCTCATCCAGCCGGCGGCTGCTGTCGTTTCCGGCTTGCCGCTCGTCACCAAGCCGATCAAGCAGCGTCTGCGGCTGATCCGCGACGCCATCGATCTCATGGCGCCGGGCGCGCCGTTCGTGCAGTTCACCTATTCGGTGGCGGCGCCGCTGCCCAAACGCCTCGGCGGGTTCTCGGTAGAAGCTTCCGAACGCATCTGGATGAACATTCCTCCGGCGCGGGTGTGGGTGTACCGGCGGGCAGGTTGACAGGGATCGGGCATCGGGAAACAGCGGATCCAGGATACGATAGGAATAAGCAAGCTCTCTTATCCCTGACCGCTGATCCCTGATAGCTGTCATGCCCGCTCCGAAAGTCCTTGTGATCCCCGGCTCGCTGCGCTCCGGCTCGCACAACGCCCGCCTTGCCGCGCTCGCCGCCAAGGAATTGGTGCTGGCCGATGCCGAGGTGACGCAAATTTCATTGCAGGATTACCCGCTGCCGCTGTTCGACGCCGACACGATGACCGCGGATGGGCTGCCGCACCATGCAGTGCAGCTGCAGCGCATGATGGGCGCGCATCAGGGCGTGTTCATGACCAGTCCGGAATACAGCGCCTCGGTGACGCCGCTCTTGAAAAATACGATTGACTGGATTTCGCGCGCGCGCGTGCACGGCGAGCCCAACTACGCGGCCTTTAAGGACCGCGTGTTCGCTGTCGGTGCGGCCTCGAGCGGCGCCGGCGGCGGCATGCGCTCGCTCATGGCGCTGCGCCACATACTTGAACTTGGCTGTGGCGCGCTGGTCATTCCGGAGCAGATCAGCGTTGCCAATGCGGCCCACGCGTTTGATGACATGGACAACCTCAAAGACGAGCTCGCCGCCGCGGCGCTCAAGGCGCTGGCCCGCCGCCTGGTCGATGTGGCGCGCGCCCTGGCGCGGGAAAACTGAGCGATGCCGCTTGAGCCGCGCCAGCGTCTGATCGTTGCGCTTGACCTGCCGTCGGTCGACGCGGCGCAGGCCATGGTAGGGCGGCTCGGCGACGCCGTCATGTTCTATAAGATCGGTTATCAGCTCGCCTTTGCGGGCGGGCTCGCCTATGTGCCGGTTCTGGCGGACGCCGGCAAACGTGTCTTTCTCGATCTGAAACTCCACGACATCGGCAATACGGTCGCCGAAGGCGTGCGCAGCGTCGCACAGCTCGGCGCCAGTTTCCTTACCGTGCATGCCTATCCGCAGACCATGCATGCCGCCGTTACGGCGCGCGAAGGCAACTTGCGCATTCTCGCCGTTACTGTGCTGACGTCTTATGACGACGCCGATCTGGCCGCCGCCGGCTATGATTTCACCGTGCCCGAACTGGTCGCCGAGCGTGCCGCGCAGGCGCGCGATATCGGCGTCGATGGGATTGTCTGCTCGCCCGCGGAAGCGGCAAGCGTGCGCCCGATCGTCGGCGACGGTCTTGCATTGGTGACGCCGGGCATCCGTCCAGCCGGAACGGCGGCGGGAGATCAGAAGCGTATTGCGACGCCCGCCTTGGCGATCGCGGCCGGCGCCGACTATCTGGTGGTCGGCCGGCCGATCGTCGCTGCCGCCGATCCAAAGGCGGCCGCGGAGGCGATCGTCGAGGAGATTTCACAAGCGGGAAGCTGAAGGGAGAGTTCGAATGGCGAAAGGCTATTGGATCGCACGGGTCGATGTAACAAACGAAGACGGCTACAAGCACTATGCGGCGGCCAATCCCGACATATTCAAGAAGTTTGGCGCCCGCTTCGTGGTGCGCGCCGGCAAATTCGAAGCCATGGAAGGCTCGCGCCGGTCGCGCAATATCGTGATCGAGTTTCCCGATTATGCCGCCGCGCTCGCCTGCTATCGTTCCCCCGAATATCAGGAGAATATCAAGCGGCGGCTCGGTCATGCCGACGTCGACCTGTTGGTCGTCGAAGGCTACGACGGGCCGCAGCCGTAAATCGCCCGCGTCCTTAGGAGCACATCATGCCCAAAGGCTATTGGATTCCACACATCGATGTGAGCAATCCCGAAGGCTACAAGGCCTATATGGAGGCGACACCGCCGGCGCACGAAAAGTATGCCGGCGTTGCGCTCATTCGCGGCGGCCAATACGAAGTGGTCGAGGGCCGCGCCCGGGCGCGCAATGTGCTGCGCGAGTTTCCCGACTACGCGACCGCACTCGCCTGTTACAGCTCGCCCGAATATCAGAGCGCGCGTGTTAAGCGCCTGCCGCACTCGCAGTGCGATTTCATCATCGCCGAGGGCTTTGACGGCCCGCAACCGCAGCCGGCGCAGGACGCCAAGCCGCCGGCCGCCGCGGCGCGCAAAGGTTATTGGATCGGCCACAGCGACGTGACCGATTTCGAGAGCTATAAGCGCTACATGGTGGCCGACCAGCCGCCGATCGGCCGCTTTGGCGGCCGTTATCTGGTGCGCGGCGGCAAGCAAGAGATCACCGAGGGCAAGGCGCGCAGCCGTACCGTGGTGCTGGAATTCCCGAGCTACCAGGCGGCGCTCGCCTGCTATCGCTCGGACGACTATCAGACCGCGAAGAAATTCCGCGATGGCAATGCCGAGCTCGATCTGGTCATCGTCGAAGGCTACGACGGCCCGAAGTTCTGACGCTTTCCTCATCCGTACAGCCCCGCTATATGGGCGATAACCGGAGAAAGCCGATGGCCGACATGCGAGTCGTGATTGCCGGGGCTAGCGGACGCATGGGCCGCACGCTCATACATGCGGTTGCGGCGACAAAAGGCTTGGCGCTCGCCGGCGCGGTTGAGGCCGAAGGATCGGCGGTGATCGGCCGCGACGCCGGCGAGCTTGCCGGCCTGGGCCCGAACGGGGTCAGGGTGACGAGCGATGTCGCGGCCGCGCTCAAAGGGGCCGACGGGCTGGTCGAGTTCACGATTCCGGCCGCGACGCTGGCCTTTGCCGAGCTGACGGCTGCTGCCGGCCTTGTCCACATCATTGGCACTACCGGTCATTCGGCCGAAGAGGAAAAAATCATCGCCGAAGCAGGAAGCCGCGCAAAGATTGTCAAGGCCGGCAATTTCAGCATGGGCGTCAATCTGCTGGTGGCACTGACCAAGCGCGTCGCCAGGACGCTCGATGATGCTTACGACATCGAAATCGTGGAAATGCACCACAACAAGAAAATCGACGCGCCGTCGGGTACCGCGCTCATGCTCGGCCGAGCGGCGGCCGCCGGCCGCGGCGTCGATCTGGCGCAGCATTCCGTGCGTGGCCGCGACGGAATGACTGGCGCGCGCCATGCCGGCGACATTGGCTTTGCTTCGCTGCGCGGCGGCACCGTCGTGGGCGAGCACAGCGTCATCTTTGCCGGGCCGGCCGAGCGCGTTGAACTCACGCATCGCGCCGAGGACCGCATGATTTTCGCGCGCGGCGCGTTGCATGCGGCGCTGTGGGCACGTGATCAGAAGCCCGGGCTCTATTCGATGGCGGATGTCCTGGGGCTTGCGGAGATTTAAAAAAATGAAAATTCAACGTCGGCAGCTTTTGCGTCTGTCCGCCGGGGCCATCGCAGCTCCGGCACTCTCCGGGATCGCGCGCGCGGATACCTATCCGAGCCGTCCCGTGCACCTGATCCTCGGCTATGCCCCGGGGGCCGCGCCCGACATCGTCTGCCGGCTCATGGGCCAGTGGCTGTCGGAACGGCTGGGTCGGCCCTTCGTGGTGGAAAACCGGCCGGGCGCCGGCAGCAATCTCGGCACCGAGGCTGTCGTGCGCGCCGCCCCGGACGGCTATACGCTGCTCTATTCGACCACCGCGAACGCCACCAACGCGACGCTGTACGAGCATTTGAATTTCAATTTCATGCGCGACATCGCGCCGATCGCCGGCGTGATCCGCGTGCCCAATCTCGTCACCGTCAATCCGTCGCAGCCGATCAAGACCATCCACGATCTGATCGAGACCGCGAAGGCGCACCCGGGTACGCTGAATTTCGGCGCCGCGAATGGCGGCACGGTTCAGCTCTCCGGCGAGCTGTTCAAGATGATGAGCGGCGTCAATATCGTGCACGTGCCGTATCGCAGCCAGGCACAGGCCGCTACCGATCTGATGGCCGGCCGGCTGCAGGTCAGCTTCGACGTGATGCCGACGACGATCGGCTATGTCCGGGGCGGCAAGCTGCGCGCCTTGGCGGTAACAACCGCGACCCGTTCGCCGGCACTGCCGGACGTTCCGACCGTCGCGGAAACGGTCGCCGGCTATGAAGCAAGCTCATGGCACGGGATTGGCGCACCGAAGAACACCCCGCACCAGATCCTCGAAACGCTCAACAAGGCCGTCAACGCCATTCTTGACCAGCCCGAAACTAAGAAACGGCTCACGCAGCTCGGCGGCACCGCAATGCCAATGACGCAGAGCGCATACGGCGATTTCATCGCTGCGGAAACCGCCAAATGGGCGAAGGTCATCAAGTTTGCCAATGCCAAAATTGATTGAGCGGACTTTGAAGCAGCTTCGGCCGGCAGAGGCGTGCCCATGACCATCCGCGTTGCCGCCGTCGAGGTGAGCCATTGGCACGCGCTCAACGACGCCGCCTATCTGCGCCATCTCCTGGCCATGCCGGACGTTGAACTGGTCGGCATCCAGATTCGGATGCGAGTATCGTCGCCAAGCGCGCGGCCGAGGTGAAAAACCCGCCGACATTCACCGACTACAAAAAGATGCTGGCGGCGGTGCGGCCGGATTTCGTGGTCGCGCTGGGCCGTCACAGTCAGATGGCGGCCATTGCCCACGACCTGCTCGATGCGGACTTTCCGTTTCTGATGGAAAAGCCGATGGGCCTTAACGCTGTGCAACTGGGAGCAGTGGCCGCCAAGGCGGCAAAGCGCAATGCGTTCGTCGCGGTGCCGCTGGCGCAGCGTTACTCGCCGTTCGCGCGGCGCGCGCGCGAACTGATGGCGGCTGGGCGTATTGGTCCGCTGTCGCACATCTATGTGCGCATCAACCGGCCCGGTCCGGCGCGCTATAAGGCGTGGGATTGTCCCTGGATGTTCGATCCGGCCGAGGCGGGCGGCGGTTGCGTACGCAATCTCGGCCCACACGGGCTTGATATGTTTCTGCATCTCACCGGCGAGGATGCGGAGGTGACCGGCGCGCAGCTGAGCCATCGCGCGCACGCGCTTGCGGTTGAGGATTACGCCACGGTGACGCTCCGCTCGCAAAGCGGTGTGCTCGGCACCGTTGAGGTCGGCAACGGCTTTCCGCGTGACGGTACTGACGGTGAGTGGAAACTCGCCGGCCGTGACGCGATCCTCACCATGAAGGACGGCGTCTTGAAGCTCGCGACCGCGGCCGGCGATGAGGTGCTGCCGGGCACCGACGTCACCGCCCCCTATTTCACGACGCTGCGCGATGCACTCGATCGTTGGCAGAAAGGCGAACCGCCGCCGATCGGTGTGCAAGACTGTCTGCGAGCGGTACGCTTGGTAGATCAGGCGTATGCATGTGCAGCCAAGGCGGGCTGACTGCGCATTGCTCCTGATCGCCGCGGTCGCGAATCGATCAGTGCGCCAGCAGCACCCGCGGCGTATTGGGCGCGTCTGGGGATTTCTGGCTCGCAATTTCGGGAGCGGTGCGCAGTGCCTTGAGCGGATCAACCAGGCCGGCGCCGAACTGCGGGTTTGTGCCCGCGGCGCCGAGATGCTTTGCCGTTTGCACCAGGATGTCGCGAACGTCTTCGGGCGACCGCGACGGCTTCTCGGCGATCAGCAACGCGGCAACGCCGCTGACGTTCGCGCTCGCAACCGATGTGCCGGTCGTATACTGCACGTGACGGTTCGGCGCCGGCACCAGTACATTCACGCCTGGCGCCGCTACCGCAACATAGTCGCCTTGATTGGCGCCGCTGAACAACTGGTCGTGCGCGTCGGTTGCGGTGACGGCCAAGACGTTCGGATCGGCGCCCGGATAGAGCGGCGGCGATTTCGGTCCGGCATTGCCGGCGGCCGCAATAACGAGAATGCCCTTCTCGCGCGCGACCTGCAGTTCCTGAGCGAGCGCCGGATCTTGCGGTCCGGCAAAGCTCATGTTGACGATCTTGGCGTTGTGCTCGATCGCATAGTCGAGGCCGCGGATAATATTGGCCGACGTCGCCTCGGGCGTGGCGCCGCTACCGCCGAACGCGCAGATCGCAATGATCTTGGCGTTCGGAGCAATACCGAGGAGCCCGACATGCGACGCGATCGCACCGGCCATGCCGGTGCCGTGGGCGTCGGGCGGCGCATCGGGGCCGCAGCCGGCATCGTAACTGGCGACAATCCTGCCGGCGAAATCCGGTTGGCTGAGGTCGACGCGCGAGTCGATCAGCGCGATGACGACGTCGTCGCCCTGGCTGATCCGGTGGACGGCTGCAAGGTCGAATTTCTTCACGATGTATTGCGCCGGATCGCCGAGATCGGCCGCGCGGCCGCCCTGGTCCCGCATCAGGCTGTATGTGTAATCGGGCTGCGCCGCGGAATTGAGCCCGGCGCCCTGGACCTCGCGAATCACGTCCGGCACTGATTGCCCGTTGTTGATGCGGAATGTGTAAAGCGTGCGGTGCAGAGCGCCGAGGCTTTGTTGCGACACGACGGTCAGCCCGAAGCGCTGCGCGGCCGCTGTCACTTGCTGGGGCGTCACGTCGGGTCCGAACTGAAGCACCACCTGGCGTGACACGAAGCGCGTTTCGCCGGTCGGCGGCAGGCCTGTACCTGGCGGCAGGGGCATGACCCGCATGTCGATCAGACGCGTGCCAGGCGGCGCGCCATTGCCGCCGCGCAGCCGATTGGCGAGGCCGCCTACTCTGGTCCGCCCGAACGGCGTCGCGCCGAACGGCCGCCGCGGCGCGCCGACGGCGCCTCTGCGGCCGAAATTCGCGAACCGACCGCGGCCGCCGAGTGCGCCTCTGTTGCCGAAATTTGCGAACCGCCCGCGACCACCGAAGGCGCCGGGATTTCGGCCGTTGGCGAATGCCGGATGTCGCCCGCTGAGCGCCCTCACATTGCGGCCGCTGCCGAGCGCGGCCGTCGGGTGGCGCGATCCGGGGCCCAAGGCGCGAAGTCCCACGCCGTTGCCGTGGTGGCCGAACGCCGCTCCGAGACCGGGCCGGACGAAATTTCCCTGCCTGAGGCGGTTCCCGGCGTTTTGCCCTTGGGGCGGTAGCCCGCGTCGCTGGACGGCAAATGAGCGTGGCGCGACGCGCGGATGCTGCACGGCTCGCCTGGGCGCGGCCTTCTCCTTCGTTTCGGCGATCGCGACGCTCGAAATCGCGATTCCGATGCCGAGCAGGCCGACGATGCGCAGTGTGGCGGTCCACCATCGGGCGTGCATAACGTTTCCTCTCAGTCACGTAACGCGCTTAAGGTACTGCTCACAATGCGGCCAAATGTTGAATGAATCCCTCATGATGGTGAAGCGGCGCTGCATTTGCTGATTTGTTAGACGCATTCAAAAAACAATCAGCGGTCGTGTGCGCCGCGTCCCGAGCGCGCAGCGATTCACTACTGTTCAACCCCGCTTTCGAGATGTGCCTCGATCCTTTCGCGCCGCGGCAAGTGCAATGCGTATCGCTCCTGATTGTGGCCAGCGGGGCTCTGCTGTTCGGTCGCGCCGGTTGGATTTCGACGCCGGGCGATTCACGCAAGCTTTAATTGGCCTCAGATTTGCAGCGCGTCATGTTGAAGGAGGCCTTCTCATGCCCATGCGCAACACTCTTCGAACCGACAAGCTCAGGCCTCGTGGTATCAAGGCGCCGGCACATGCGCCCCAGCGCGTGGACCGGCTGACCAGCAGCGAATTTGAGCTCATCTCCTGGCTCACCGCGGTTGGCGTCTTGATCGCGGTCATCCTCGCGGCGGCGTATCCCGCTTTCGATCCCGCCGCCGCTCTGCTTGGGCAATTCCCCTGATGGGGCTGCGCGATCGCGACTAGGCCACTCGGCTTTGGCGCGCTTGCCGCAGCGCGCGTAACGCCGGCTCGATATCCGTCTGGCTCGGCTGGGGCGGTTGTGGGTCCATGAAGTCCTGGTTTCTCAAAGCCGACGCCGAAGATCCGTCTTGCGCTGGGGCGGACCTGTCAAGCCATTCTTGCGCGTGCAGATCGCTCAATCCGAGATGTTCTTGAGGATCGAGAAATGGAACGTCGTGCTCGTCGGATCCGGGTTCCGCTCCGACCCGCTGTCGTATGGAGCGATAACTGAGCCAGGCGGCGTCGGGATGGTCTGAAATTCTCGGCCTGCGGTAGACGCCGAGGATCTTGCTCATGATCGCGACCAGCGCTGCCGCGGCGCCGAATACGAGCGCCAGCAGGATGAACATTTCCGCCGTTCTGGTTCTTGCGTCCGTGGTTGCCGCATCGGTCATTTGTGGCGGCGCGTTGGACACGGCGACTGCTTTGCCTTGCGGTGAGATCGCATCGGAAGGATCAGCCGGTTTGCCACCGCTGATGGCCGCCGCGTCGTTGAGATCAGGCGGCGTGTGCGAAGTCGGTGTCGTAGGCGGTTTTTCGGACGTGCTCTGTTGGGGCGCAGCCGTTGTACTGACAAAGGGCGTGGCCGGCCGGACAGCGAGCACAGTGACATGGGGGGCGGGCGGGGCGTCGGCGGTGTCCGGCGCCGGCGCCGTTGCAGTCTGAGCGGGTGTCTCGGGTGCCGCGGCCAGTCCCGCTGAGGACGGCGAAGGCCATTCTACCGCCGCGGCCGGCGGCGCCACAGCCTGAGGCTCGGGCGAAGGCTCGGCCTTTGCCGCCGCGGCAGCTGCCGCATGATGCCGAATCATGGCGCGATGGTGCAGCTGCACGGCGGCGTGCAGATACCAGCATCTGCGCCGGGTCGCGCGATTGAAGTGATAATACCAATGCTGGCCCGCGGGGGCGGCAGCCTTTGGGGCAGCGAGACAATCGTCGGCGCGGGCAGTATCGATCGAAAGGCCGGAGTTCGCTCCCGCCAGCAGAAAAGCACAAACAAATGCAGCAGCCCCGACCAGGCCGGAGATTTTCAACATGATCCCCTCCACCGAATTACAAACTTCAAACTAGCTTTACCGAATGGATCAGAATGGGCGCCCAATTAGGCAATCCGTGCATAAAATTGCGATCAAATTTCGGCGCGGGAACCCATATTCGCGCAGCCATTAGCTGTGATGAACGGCACAGATCACGCCGCGGCCAGCTGGCAAATTCGATAGCGAGCTGAAAATGACTCCAGCGCCAGGAGGCGGCGATGTTGGCCCGTGATCGTAAGGGTGTTGATCGAAGCGCAAGGACTGCGGCTGACCGCGGCCTTAAATCCGCGGCAAAACCCAGCCGCGCCGGCGCCGGATGGAGCAGTGCAGGCGAGCGCAAATTCACGCTGCCGAAAATCGATCAGGACTGGCTGACAATGGTTTTGCTCCTTATCATTATGGTGCTGACGGCGCTCAATTTCATGCTTCGCTTTCCGGCGCTCGGCGCCATGGTTGCGTCGTACAATCAGTTCTGACGGCAAAGCGTCGCCGCCTCAATCCGCGCGCAGCAGCGACGTGCCGGTCATTTGTTTTGGCTTCGGCAATTCCATCAGTTCGAGCAAGGTTGGCGCGATATCGGCGAGGCGGCCTTCGGCGTTGAGGGCGCGGTTGCGTGCGCCGACCAGGAGCAGCGGCACCGGATTGGTGGTGTGCGCAGTGTGCGGCCCGCCCGTCTTGGGGTCGCGCATCATCTCGCAATTGCCGTGGTCGGCGGTGACTAGGAGCGCGCCGCCGGACTTTTGCACGGCGTCGACGATGCGGCCGAGGCCGGTATCGACTGTCTCCACCGCCTTGATCGCCGCCGGCAGGCTGCCGGTATGGCCGACCATGTCGGGATTGGCGAAGTTGAGCACGATCAGGTCGTATTTGCCGGAAGTGATCGCGCCGACCGCCTTGTCGGTCAGTTCGGGCGCTGACATTTCCGGCTGCAGATCGTAGGTCGCGACCTTGGGCGACGGCACCATGATGCGGTCCTCGCCGTCGTATGGCTCCTCGCGGCCGCCGTTCAAAAAATAGGTGACGTGGGCATATTTCTCCGTCTCCGCCATGCGCAATTGCTTGCGCCCGGCTTCGGCCACGACTTCGCCGAGGATGTGCTCCAGCCTCTGCGGCGGAAAGATCGTCTGCATCAGCTTGTCGAGCTCGGCTGAGTACTGCGCCATGCCGACGGCGGCGGCGAAGCGCACAATGCGCTTGCGCGCAAAGCCGGAAAAATCCGGATCGAGCATCGCTGACAGAATTTCGCGCGCCCGATCGGCGCGGAAGTTGAAACACAGCATGCCGTCGCCGTCCTTCATGCCGCGATAATCGCCGACGACCGCCGGCATGATGAACTCGTCGAATTTTTTGTTGGCATAGGCGTCGGCGACCACAGCGGGCGCATCGACGAAGCGGGCCCCGTCAGCCTCGACCATGGCGTTATAGGCCTTTTCGACGCGATCCCAGCGCTTGTCGCGGTCCATCGCATAATAGCGGCCGGACACGCTCGCGATCGTCACCGATTTCGGCAACGCCGCGAGGAGCCGCATGATGTCATCGCCGGCCGATTGCGGCGGCGTATCGCGGCCGTCGGTGATGGCGTGGAGGCGCGTCGGCACGCCGGCGCGGTCGAGGATTTTCGCCAGCGCCGCGCCGTGACGCTGATGCGAATGCACGCCGCCGGGCGACACCAGGCCGATCAGATGACAGGTGCCGCCGCTGTCTTTCAGTTTTTTGATCAGGTCGAGCAGCGCCGGCGCGCGCTCGATCTCGCCGCTTTCAATCGCCGCGTCGATGTGCGGCAGATCCTGCATCACCACGCGGCCGGCGCCGATATTGAGGTGCCCGACTTCGGAATTGCCCATCTGTCCATCCGGCAGGCCGACGTCCTTGCCGGAGGTGCGCAGAAAGCCGTGCGGGCCTGTCTGCCACAGCCGGTCGAAGGTCGGCGTCTTGGCCTGTCGCACGGCGTTGTCGGCGCGCTCCTCGCGCCAGCCCCAGCCGTCCAGAATCACCAGCATCACCGGCCGACGCTGCTGCATGTCACATTCCCTTCGCGCGGATAGCGCTGCTCAGATAACGCCGAAGGGGGTATTGCGGATCGAGGCCGAAGCGTCAATCGGTGCTCCTTCCCTTATGCTGCCGCCACTTTGCCGGCTTCCCAGCCGAGCATGGCGCGTTTGCGCGTGATGCCCCAGTGATAGCCGGTGAGATCGCCGGCCTTGCCGACGACGCGATGACACGGCACCACGAACGACACCGGGTTCTTGCCGACAGCGGCGCCGACGGCGCGCGCGGCTTTCGGCGCGGCGAGCTTGCTGGCGATGCCCGAATAGGTCATGAGCCGGCCCATCGGAATCGCCAACAGTGCCTCCCACACCCGCACCTCCCAATCCGTGCCGATCAGCACGACGCGCAGCGGCTGCTGGGCGCTCCATTGCGCCGGATCGAAAATGCGCCGCGCGATCGCCGCGGTGCGGGCGCTGTCCTCCACATACGTCGCGCGCGGCCAGCGGCCTTTCATGTCGGCGAGAGCGGCGCGTTCCTCGCCGGGATCCGCGAAGGCGAGACCGGCCAGGCCGCGTTCCGTCGCCATCACCAGCGCGCTGCCGAACGGCGAGGGGTGAAAACCGAAGCTGATGGTCAAGCCTTCGCCACCCATTTTCCATTCGCCGGGCGACATCGCCTCGTGGGTGACGAACAGGTCGTGCAGGCGACCGGGACCGGAGAGGCCGACTTCGTAGGTGGCGTCGAGCACGCTCGCCGAGTCGCGCAGGAGCTGGCGCGCGCCGTCGAGCGTGAGCGCCTGGAGAAACGCCTTTGGCGTCAGCCCGGCCCAGCGCCGGAACAGATGATGCAATTCAGTCGGCGTGACGCCGGCCGCCTCGGCGATGGTTTCGATCTCGGGCTGCTCGCGCCAGTGGCCGCGGATGTGGCCGATCGCCTTGCGCACCACATCGTAATCGGCGGCGGCGGCGGCAAGCGGCATCGGGTTCAAGATACGATCGGGTGACAGCATGGGAGTCTCCATCATTTGTCTCCCATTTAGGTCGCGCAGGCGCCTCAACCCACCCGATTTCTGGATTGAAGTTTCGCTTATTCAAAGACCGTCCGGGTCGGACCGCGCTTGGCTTCGCCCAGCGCGGCCGACAGCGCCGTGGCGAAGCTCTTCTTCTCGTGCGGGCCGAGAAAAGCCGCGATCGACAGCCACCGGCCTTGCGACACCAGGAACAGCCGCTCGATGCCGAACTCCTCGTGCACGATGCGCTCAAGCCGCACCCACAGCGGATTGGCCGTCCATTCGCGCACCCCGCCGCGCTGGCTGACCTTGCGCACGGTCAATTCGGATGCGGTCACGGTGACCTCCTCGTAGGCGCGCGCGGAGCGGAAATTGGCGCGAAACGCCACATAGACCAGCAGCACGTCGAGCCCGAAGAAGCCGCATACCGGCCAGGCGCCCATCGAAACAAACACGATGCCGGAGACGAAGCTCACCGCGCCGAGGCAGAGCATCAGTATGAGAAAACCGCGCGGCGTCAGCGAACGATGCGGCGTGATCACGGCGGAAAAAATCCTGGGCTCGGCGGGCGCGCCGGCCGGGTCGCTGTTGTTCTCGTTCATGGCGGCCAGTATAGGGGAAATATGGCGCGTAAAACCATCAAGAACTCCGTCAAGCGGCGCTTGCGGGCGGCCCGCAAGGGCAAGGCGGCGCGGCTCAAGCCGGGGAAAGCGCGGACCAAGGCCGACGCCAAGGCGGCCAAAGGCGCGCTGCCGCAATGGACCAAAGCCGAAATCGAGGAAGCGTTCCGCCGCTTCGCCGCGGCCAATCCGGAGCCGAACACCGAGCTGCAACATACGAGCCCGTTTACGCTCCTGATCTCGGTCGTGCTGTCGGCGCAGGCGACCGATGCGGGCGTCAACAAGGCGACGCCGGCCTTGTTCGCGCTCGCCGACACGCCGGAGAAGATGATCAAGCTCGGCGAAGCCAAGGTGCGCGACCTGATCAAGACCATCGGGCTGTTTCGCACCAAGGCGAAAAACGTGATCGCGCTGTCGGAAAAGCTCGTCGCCGAGCATGGCGGCGAGGTGCCTCGCGACCGCGAGGCTTTGCAGGCGCTGCCCGGCGTCGGCCGCAAGACCGCCAACGTGGTGCTCAATGTCGCGTTCGGCGAGCCGACCATCGCGGTCGACACCCACATCTTTCGTGTCGGCAACCGCACCGGTCTCGCCGTCGGCAAGACGCCGCACGACGTGGAATTGAAGCTGATGGAGGTGGTGCCCGAGAAATATCTGCTGCACGCGCATCATTGGCTCATCCTCCACGGCCGCTACACTTGCGTCGCGCGCCGGCCGCTGTGCGAAAAGTGCATCATCGCCGATCTCTGCAAGTGGCCCGGCAAGGCGGTGAATGCGGCACCAGATTCCTCATCCTGAGGCGCGAGCGAAGCGAGCCTCGAAGGATGCAGGCCCGGGCGCCTCGGCCTCGCCCTTCGAGGGCCGCTTCGCGGCCACCTCAGGGTGAGGATACAGGCAACGCAACTTCATTCTCGCGATGCGTTTTTTTTGTTCGCACCCGAGCTATGAAGGCGCATGATCCCGAAAAGTGGTCACCGGTTTTCGGATCGGGCCATGCGCAAAAAAGCCATTCCTAAAAACGACGCCGCAACCCGACCTTCGTCAGATACCTCCGGCAGTGGAAAAGGTCGGATGCATCACGATCGAGCACGGCGCACGAACGAACGGACGGAAATAAAGAAAGGAAAGCAGAACGCCGACAGACGCGGGTCTCCCTGCTGCACCGTTTAAGGCGCAGCGCGCACCCTGCGCAGGGCGCGCTCGCCTGTCGGCGTTCCACTGCGGCTCTGCCCTTGGGACTCACGCATCCCAAGGTGCGGCGTCGGACCAGGTTTCGCGGAGCTGACGCCTTGGTGGCGGGGGTCTCCCGCCGGCGTCCGCCCCGGTTACAGCGAGCACCTCGCACGCCGGTCATAATGCCGGCGGACATGATGTCCGAGCCGCCCGAGTGCGGAGGGGACGAACCCTCCGCCCGCGGGCACCGTCCCTCGCTCCCGCCAGCCGTCGTCACCGGCTGGCGTCCTGTTACGCAGAGCGAGAGGCCGACGTTTCTACTCGCTCCGAGACTATTGTCAAGTATAGTCTCTTTCATGGCGACCATAGCCCTGATTCAACATCATTTTTCCGGTCCGGCGCCGCCGCTCGCCCGGCGCCGCTGACACACATTTCGTGCGAATCAAGCGGGCATTAACCAATTCCGCGCACCCTGGCGCGATGACGCAAGTTCAAATGACCGCAAGTCCGCCATACGCGCACCTCATTCTCTTCCTAGGATTGGCTTAGGGTCTGCGTGTCGGAAGTCGGGGATCTCGCGTTCGGAGTTGATTCGGGGGAAACCGCGTCGGGGCGGTTCGGGACAATTTGAAGATCTGGCAGTTAAGCTGCGTAGTCGGCGCCTTGACGGCGTTGATCGTCGCCGGGATTTGGCAGCTCGCGAGCGAGCGGCCGGCCATGGCGGCGGTGCCGGCGAACGCACGCGTCGAGGCTGCCTTCAGTGTCATTCCGCTGAACACGACGACGATCCTCGCCAAGTTCAGTCCTGCTGACTCCACTCCTGCCAACTCCACTCCTGCGACATACAGCCTCGCGTCGGCGCCGCAGTCTTCCGCAGCTGACACCTCCCACGCCATCGCGCCCAATGTGCTGATCGCCGCCGAGTTCAAGGCGGCGTGGCCGGATGCGCTGTCGACGTCCGGCGAACAGGCGTCGCTGTCGCACGGCCGTGTGCTGGCCTATGCGGACACGACGGGCTCGATCCCGTCGCTCGACGATGCACCTGCGCCGGTCAGCATCCACACCGATCGCGAGCCGGTGCCGAGCGGACAGCCGGCGCCGACCGGCTCGACCGCCTGGGCCAAACAGGAACTGCCGTATCTGAAATATTACGTCTATTCCGAACTGCCGCCGCCGGCGAAGCCGCCGGTCATCGCGCTGGCGGCGATGAGCGACGTTCCGCTCGGCACGCCGGTCGAGGAGATCAAGCGCGCCGCCGATGCGTTCGGGCTCGACGAAAATTTCCTCAAAGCCGTCGCCAAGATCGAATCCGATTTCAATCCGCGGGACCGCACCGGCTCGTATATCGGCCTGTTCCAGCTCAGCAAGCGTGAGTTCAACAATTTCGGCTCGGGGTCGGGTGAGATCACCAACGCGCGCGACAACGCCATCGCGGCCGCCTACAAGTTCGTCATCGAAGCGCAGATGTTCGCTTACGTGACGCACAAGAAGCCGACCATCGCCGATCTCTATCTGATCCATCAGCAGGGCTGGCAGGGCGCCGCCGAACACGTCAGCCATCCGGATTGGGTCGCCTGGCGCTCGATGTGCGCCACCGACGAAGGCCGGGGCAAGGGCGAGCGCTGGTGCAAGAAGGCGATCTGGGGCAACACGCTGCCGGCCATCAAAAAAGAATGGAAGAGCGTCGACCGCCTGACCTCGGCGGCCTTCGTCGCGATGTGGCGCAACCGCATCGACACGCTCTACGCCCGCTACGCCGACGCGGGCACGCAGCAGGCGGAAGCGAAGTAGTAGCCCGCTACGCCGACGCCGGCACGCAGCAGGCGCAGGCGAAGCAGTAAGCGCGCAGCGCCGGTTCCAGAACCTGATCATCGCAACACGCCTCAGGGTGACGCGTGACCGCGCCGCCTTTGGCGGGATGAAACGCCGTGATTGAAAACCGGGCGACCACTTGTTAATCTAGTCAGTATGACTAGATTGGCGAAATCGAAGACAATGAAGCCCTCAAAATCCCGCCGGCGGTCACGCGACCGGCGGCCCGGCCGCTGGCTTCTGCAAGATGCAAAAGCGCGGTTCAGCGAACTTGTGCGGCGCGTGCGCGCGGAAGGGCCGCAGCACGTCACCGTGCACGGACGCGATGAGGTTGTCGTCATTGCCGCCGAAGACTATCGCCGCCTGCAAGGCGATCTTAGCGGCGCGGCTCTCGTTGCCGCTCTGCAGACCTCCCCGTATCGCGAACTTGACATTGAACCGAGGCGCTCGCGTTTGCCCGTGCGCGACGTCGGACTGTGACAGGCTGGCTGCTCGACACCAATGTGCTCTCGGAGTTGCGCCGCCCCAGGCCCTCAGAAAAGGTCGTAGCTTTCGTCGCGGCACAGCCGCTTGAGAGTCTGCACATCAGCGCGGTCACGCTTGCGGAAATCCGCTTCGGCATCGAACTCGTGGCCGATGCCGGACGGCGCGCGGAACTCAACGATTGGCTGACGCACAAGGTGCGGCCGCTGTTCGCCCAGCGGGTGCTGCCGGTCAGCGAAGACATCATGTTCAAGTGGCGCCTCCTGGTCGAGGCGGGACGCAAGAACGGTCACACCTTCTCGCAACCCGACCTCATCATCGCCGCGACGGCGCTCGAACACGCGCTGACCGTCGTATCGCGGGACACAAATGATTATGAGAAGGCGCGGGTATCGGTGCTCAATCCGTGGAGGGCGTAGGAGGAAGCGAGCGCAGCGGTATGCGGGATAATCACAATTATTGGAGAAGACAGAATACCGGATGTCGCTTCGCGGTTGCTACGACGACTGACCCGCTTTCATCTCGGCGATTGTTTCCTCAATGACCGACCTTGCTCGTTCGAACTTAACTTTGAAGAATTCACGCCGGTCAGTGAGTCGAAACTCGCCAAGACGCCTATGAATCGCCTGCTCAATGCGCCGGGCGTCCAGCACCTTCCAGCTTTGAACAACCACGAGATGATCAGGTTGTCCGCTAGACGCGGATAGATCGCCCGCACGATCTTCTGGATTTCTATTCGTAAATCCGATTTTGTAAATGTTGCGCTCATGCATTGGAGAACGCATGACGTAAACGTACCCAATTTCCTGACTATTTGGCTGAGGCGTAATCGAAATTAATGCCAGTTGATCGCTCGGTCGCGACGGGCTTTCGTTCCAAGTCAGTTCCTTAGTGACCCAGCTTTTCCCCTGAATTCTGTTGCCATTCTTGTCCGCGCCGGTTTTCTCAAAGGAAAGCATTTTCCAAAATCCCGACGTTTCACGCCTTAATTCCAGTGTTTCGAGAGTCCGAGCAATCGCGCGCGTTATGCGCGGACGGAGTGTAAGAACCTCTCGATAGAGTGGCCTGTATTGCGGTTCGACCGCCGACGATTTTAGCCGCTGCACTGTCCTCTTAATGCCTTTTATGCTCGGGTCATTTTGGAGCTTTATTTGCGTTGGATGTCGCTCAACATAGAAATCATCTTCATTTGCGCGTACAAATTCGGAAAAATGGACGAAGTGATAAAGGAAATCAAAGATGTGCCGATGAGCGGCCAGTTGCCTGAGCGCGTTCTCCTTAATCTCCAGCACCTGGGGACTGAGAAGGTTACCATTTTCGTCGTAATACGCTGTTGGATCGTCGGTGACGACTCGAAATGCTCCTTTCGCTTCGAACATCAGATGTTGGACTTGTATCTTCATCTCATTCAAATCAATTCGGGTAAGAGCCAGCACCGGGTAGTAATCGGCGTTGTCGAACAGTGGCTCGGCCGAAAAATCGACCTGCCCATCTGCCCCGGTTCGGCGAAACAATTCGCGTTTTGACGGCAAGATCGAATCCGCACCAAAATCTTTAAGGCTCTTTGGATCGTAGTTTGCGCTCTTGTGGCCGAAGATACCCACAATCGACAGCTCTGATTCCTCACGCACCATCGCCGCGCCGCAAAACACGAACTCGCCGAAGTCGGGCAATATGATTTGGGAGAATGCACCAACACTATTGAATTCATAACTCTTGAGTTCTTCAAACGCATACGGATCAACTATTTTCTGAAGGATTGCCCCGCCCGTGATAAAGTCGAGATAGTCGTCGAGGTCGCATTGATAGAAACATTCGTCTAAGATTCTTAGAACTAAAGCTCGATCATCCGGCTCGATGAAAGAGCGCATAACACTAAAAGACGTGGGCTGTTCGGCACCGAAGCCGTGGAAAACCCGGTTATTGTATTCGAGCAACAATTTGCGGAGATAGGAGTTGGCAAAAAGACCGGGGCCGTTCAACAAAAACGCCATTGCGAGCGCAACGGCGCGATCTTTGTGCTCTTTAAGTCTCTGCCGATATTTTGGAGATTGCGAAAGATTCTCGTGCGCTTTGAGGGACTCCAGATACCCCGGATGGCCAGGTGACAGACCCGCAATTCCAAGAAACGTGTTGAACCTCAGTCGTCGTGCTGTTGCCTTGTCAGACGTTGTCATTGGAGGTGACTCAGCCAACAGTCTCTTAAGTAACCGCCGTTTCGGGAACCTACTAATTCGCTTGATGAAAGTGAAGTGCCGAAGCAGTCGCTGCCTCGACCGGTGTCGCAGCGGCAGATTATTTTTGCGGCGGCTTCGCCGCGAAGGCCGAGCCGCGCACGCAGAGACGGCCGCGCGAGTCCTGCCAGAGTTTTTCCGTCGCGTGCAGGTGGCCGACGGCGCGGGCGACGGTGTTGAAATCGTATTGGGAAAAACGCTCGGCCACGTCGGTGTAGTAGAGCGGTGCATGCGCGATGGTGTCGATAATTTTTGCCGCCAGCGCGGCGGTCGCGGCTTCGTCGCCTGATTCGCCCGCCGGGTCTCTCTTGCCGCTGACGTAATCGTCGATCTTGGCGGTCTCGGCGTAGGCGTAGGTGATGCGCTCGTAATACTCGCGCGGAATGCCTTCCGGAATGGTGGCGTCGATGCCGACCTTGGCGCCGGTCGGCACCACGCCGTAGCCCTGCGGCAGGCTCGGATCGAGCGGCTTGGCGCGCGCGTTGGACACGATCATCACGTCGCGGTCGCCCTGCACGCGGGTGGCGATGGCCCATTCGACCTCGCCCGGATCGTTGACGTCGATGTCGTCATCGACCACGACGACGTGTTTGAGGTCCATCACCGACAGCGCGGCAAGCAGCGCATTCTTGCCCTCGCCGGGCTGCTTCTTGATCGAGATCACCGCGTGCCAGAAGGCGCAGCCGCCGAGCGTGACGTTGATGTCCTTGACCTGCACGCCGGCGGTGCGCAGCGCCTGGCGGATCGCGGCGTAGCGCGTCGGCGCCGCCAGCCAGGTGTTCTCCCATGGCATGTGCAGATTGTAATAGATCGCGTCCTTGCGCATCGCGATCGCCTTGATGCGCACCAGTGGATTCCAGTGCAGCCCGCCCATCAGGCGGGTGAATTCGCCGAAGCGGCCCTCCGGCCAGGTCCAGCCCGTCGGCAGCACTTCGGCTTCGAGCACGATCTCGGCGTCGGCGATGTAGGGCACGTCGACGGTCGCGCACGGCGCCAGCGCCACCGCCTCGCCGCGCAGGCCTCCGGCGATCGCCATTTCGTCGACGCCGAGCGGCGCGCGAAAGCCCGAGCCGGTGATCTCGAACGGGTGGGTGCCGATGGAAATCGAAATCGGCAGCGGCTCGTTGCGGGCGAGCGCGCGCTGCACGAACAGCCGCATGTTGTTGGGCGTGACAAGGTCGATGCCGGTGAGCGCCTTTTCCTTGACGATGAAGCGGTAGATGCCGGAGTTGAAGCCAAGCTCGGGATCGCGCGCGATGACGACGCCGGCGGTGATCATCGGGCCGCCGTCGTAGATCGACGACATCGGGATCGGCAGCTTGAAGAGGTCGACGTCGTCGCCGACGAGCGTCACCTCGCGCGTGGGCGAGCCGTTGACATGCCTGGGCGGGATCGGCTTGGCGATGGCGGTTGCGAGCTTCTGCTCGATCTCGGCGAAAGTCGCGCAGCCCATCGCCATGGTGGCGCGATCGCGCGTGCGGATGATGCCGGAGACAACCGGGACGCCGTAGCCGATGACGTTATGGAACAGCAGCGCGGTCGTGGCCTGATCGACCAGGGTGGCGATGTGGCGGATATCGACCGGCTGGGTGAGGTCGACCAGCTCGCGATTGTCGCGGAGGCGATCGAGGAATTGACGGAAGTTTTCTTGCATTTTATGCCGCAGCCAAAACTGCTCTCTTGAGCGCCTGAGGCAAGGCTATCGCGCGGAAAAATCCTTTTGGGTAAAGATAATCGTCTCCCGATTCATCAACGACCCGCACCAGACCATGCTTTTCGGCAGCAGGATCACGGAGCGAAAGATAAATCTTCCGCCGTTCCAACGATGCCGAGTAGCCTTTATTTTTAATGCAGACAACCAACCGCTCTGGCATAAGCCCCATTCCACTTGTCAAGCGGCTGCCCTCAGGCAGCCATCGGTCCTTGGATTGCACGGTCGAATTAGAGCGCAGAGAGAAATTGAACTCAAGGATGCCGTTGGCACCGCCGAAGGCGGCGGCCCTTCGGGCCGTCCTTGACTTCAATTTCTCTCTGCGCTGCGGTTAGCCGTGCAATTTAAGGGAAGCTCTGGACCCATGCGCGCTCTCGTCCTCCACCAGCACGGCACTCTCGACAACCTCGACGTCGTCGACGACTACCCGAAACCGAAGGTGGCGGACGGGTATGTCGTCATCCGCGTGCGCGCGGCCTCGTTCAATTACCATGACGTGTTCACGGTACGGGGCATGCCGGGCATCAAGGTGCCGCTGCCGGTGATCATCGGGCTCGACATGGCGGGCGAAATCGCCGAGGTCGGCGCCGGCGTTGCGGGCTGGAAGGCGGGCGACAGGGTGCTGGTCAATCCGGTCAACAAGCGAAAGGGCCTGATGGGCGAGATGCTCGACGGCGGCATGGCGGAATACTGCCTCGCCGCCGCCGACCAGCTGGTGCGCATGCCCGATGCCGTGAGCTTCGAGGACGCCGCCGCCCTGCCGGTGGCCTACGGCACTGCGCACCGCATGCTGATCATCCACAACACCGTGGCGGCGGGCGAGCGCGTGCTGGTGCTCGGCGCCTCGGGCGGCGTCGGCACCGGCTGCGTGCTGCTGGCGAAAATGCTCGGCGCCGAGGTCATCGCCTGCGCGTCGAGCGACGAAAAGCTCGCGCGGCTCAAAGCCCTCGGCGCCGACCACGTGATCGACTACACCAAGACCGACTGGTCGAAATGGGCGGTGGAAAAATACGGCAAGCCGCAGCGGCGCAGCTACGACGGCGGCGTCGACGCGGTGATCAATTTCACCGGCGGCGACACCTGGCTGCCGTCGCTGCGCTGTCTGAAGCGCGGCGGCAAGCTTTTGGTCTGCGGCGCGACCGCCGGCTACGACCCCAAAGAGGACCTGCGCTACGTCTGGAGTTTCGAGCTGAAGATCATCGGCTCCAACTCGTTCTACGATGACAATCTGGCGGCGCTGATGCAGCTGATCAGCGAGGGCAAGATCAAGCCGGTGATCGACAAGGTGCTGCCGCTCGCCGAGGCGCGCGAAGGCTTAAGGCTGATCGCGGACCGCGAGGTGATCGGCAAGGTGGTGGTGACGCCGTGAACAAATAACCTCTCCCCGCTGCGCGGGGAGAGGTCGAGTGAGCGAAGCGAACGAGGGTGAGGGGGCCTATCCGCGATTTCTGAGCGCGTCGGCGACGCCCCCTCACCCCAACCCTCTCCCCGCACGCGGGGAGAGGGAGGAGCAACCCAAATGCCCAACGACCTGACCCTCGACCAAATCCAGGCGCTCGTCACGCGCGCGCCGTTTCACCAATGGCTTGGGCTCACCGTCGTCGAGGTGACCGACGACTCGATCGAGATCCGGGCCAAGTGGCGCGAGGAGTGGGTGGTCAATACCGAGCGCGGCTACACCCATGGCGGGATCATCGCGGCGCTGATCGACCTCGCCGCCGACTGGGCCATGGTGAGACAAACCGGCCGCGGCGTGCCGACGATCGATCTGCGCGTCGACTATCACCGGCCGACGATCCGCAGCGATCTTGTCGCCCACGGCAAGGTGGTGCGCGGCGGCGGGCAATTCGCAACGGCCGAGGCGCGCATCTTCGACCTCGGCGGCCAACTCATCGCCAGCGGCCGCGGCACCTATTTCACCGCGCCGCCAAAGGGGTGAAATGCCGGCCTTCACCAATCTCGGCGACCTGACCCCGCGCGACCGCGATCTGTCCAAAGTCGCGATCGTCGATCTTGGCGGCGAGCAAAATCCGCGCGAGTTTTCGTTCGCGCAGATCGACGCGATGGCGAATGGCGTCGCGCGCGCGCTTGGCAAGCGCGGCCTGCAGTGCGGCGACCGCGTCGCTATTCTGTCAGCCAATCGCGCCGAATATATCGCGGCGTATTACGGCATCATGCGCGCCGGCTTCGTCGCGGTGCTGGTCAATTTCAAGTTTCCGCGCGAGACCATTCATTTCATCCTGCGTGACGCTGGCGCCAAGCTCGTGTTTTGCGATGCCGCGCGCGCCGCGGATTGCCCGGACAATATCGCCCACGTGACGTTCGGCGCCGAATTCGATTCGGTCCTCGATCCCGGCCCGTTCGATGCTATCGCGCCGGCGCCAGCCGAGCCGGCGATGTTTCTCTACACGTCCGGTTCGACCGGCACGCCGAAAGGCGTGGTGCTGTCGCACCAGAGCCATATCTGGGTGGTGGAAACGCGGCTCGCGCCCGGCCTCGACCGCCATCGTTATCTGATCGCGGCGCCGCTCTATCACATGAACGCGCTGGCGCTGGCGAAGCTCGCCTGCGCGGCGCATGCCACCATCGTGCTGCTGCCGCAGTTTTCGGCGCGCGCCTATATCGAGGCGATCGGGCGTTACCGCTGCACCTGGCTGACCGCGGTGCCGCCGATGATCGCCATGATGCTGCGCGAGCGCGATCTGATGGCGGCGACCGATCTCTCCAGCGTCGGCTTCGTGCGCATGGGCTCGGCGCCGGTGAGCGCCAGCCTGATGGCGGCGCTGCATGCCGCGTTGCCGCGCGCCGCGGTGACCAACGCCTACGGCACCACCGAGGCCGGTCCCGTTGTGTTCGGCCCGCATCCGCGCGGCCTGCCGCAGCCGGAGCTTTCGGTCGGCTATCCGCATCCGAAAGTTTCGCTGCGCCTCGTCGACGGCGATAACCGCGATGCCGAGCAGGGCGTCCTTGAAATGAAATGTCCGGCGGTGATGCTCGGGTATCACAACCGGCCGGTCCCCACGCTACCCTCCCCCGCAAGCGGGCGAGGGGAAGGCAGCGCGCCCATCACCGCCGACGGCTACTACGTCACCGGCGACGTGTTCCGCCGCGACGCCGACGGCTTCTATTATTTCGTCGGCCGGACCGACGACATGTTCGTGTCCGGCGGCGAAAACATTTATCCGGCCGATGTCGAGCGCATGCTTGAGCGCCATCCCGGCATCGCCCAGGCGGCGGTAGTGCCGATCGACGACGAGATCAAATGGCAGAAGCCGGTGGCGTTCGTCATCCGCAAGCCGGGCCACGCGCTGAGCGAAGATGACGTGAAGCAGTATGCGCTTAGGCACGCGCCGGCCTATCAGCACCCGCGCCATGTCTGGTTCGTCGACGACCTGCCGCTCGCCTCGACCAACAAGCTCGATCGCGGCGCGCTGATGCGGATGGCGGAACAGCGAATGGAGCGCGGCCGCTGAAACCGCCTACTCCGCCGCCTGCCTGGACGCCAGGCGCGGCTCGCGGTCGCGGAACGCTGGGATGATCTCCTCGGCGATCGCCGTCATGTTGGCGCGCGCCATTTCGCTGGGCAGCGTGCCGAACTGGGTCTTGGTCAGCGAGGTGTTGAAGCCGGCGAGGTCCTGATATTCGGCGAGCTTCTCGCGGACTGTCTCCGGCCCGCCAACAATCACGACGCCGGCGGCCATCAGCTCTTCGAGCGTCTGCGATTTGCCGGTGACCTTCACGGCGCGCACGCGCTTCATCGAGGCGATGTCGGTATAGCCCGGCGGCAGCAGCATCTCGGTCGGCATTTTGAGAAAATAGTTCACCAGCGCTTCGAGATGCGGCTTGGCCTCCTTGATGGCCTTCTTGTCGGTTTCGCCAACATAGATCGTATTCGACCAGGCGAGCTGGTCGGGCGAGGCTTCGTAGCCCGCCTTCTCCGCCTCGTCGCGATAGAGCTGGAAGAACCGCGCCACCGCGGCGATCGGCGACAGCGTCTGGGCATAGGTGTAGCGCATCTTCGCCGCCCAGCGGATGGTCGAGGCCGAGCCTTGTGACGGAATCCAGACCGGCGGATGCGGGCTCTGATACGGCCGCGGCCAGGTGTTGACGTAGCGGAACTGATAGTGCTTGCCCGCATAGACGAACGGGCCGGGCTCGGTCCACGCCCGCACGATCAGGTCGTGCGCCTCGGCGAAGCGCTCCTGCGATTCCGCCGGATTGACGCCGGAGGCGTGATACTCGGCGCCGATGCCGCGCACGAAGCCGGCAATGATGCGGCCCTGCGTGATATTGTCGAGCATGGCGTATTCTTCGGCGATCGTCAGCGGATTGTTGACGAGCGGCAGCGCGCGGCCGAGCACCGCGATCTTGGCGCGCTTGACGCTGCGGGACAGCGCGCCGGCGATCACGCCGGGGATCGGCATCATGCCGTAAGCGGTCTGATGATGTTCGTTGAGGCAGACGCCGTCGAAGCCGAGCTGGTCGGCGAACTCCATCTGGTCGAGATAGTCGTGATAGAGCTCGGCGCCCTTTTCCGGGTCGTAGTGGCTGTTGGAATACGTCACCCAGGCCGAACCGTTGGTCGCAATCGCATCGAGATCGGCGTGCGCGTACGGCATCAGATGAAAGTTGAAGAATTTCATGCTGAGTCCTCAGGCCGTTTTGCGTTTCTGCCGCTGCCCGCCGATGAAGTCTTCGAGCGCGGCAACGAACGCGTCGGGCTGTTCGATCTGCGGCACATGTCCGCATTTCGGGATGGTCACCAGCTTGGCGCCGGGGATGGCCGCCTGCCAGGCTTGCGCGTGTTCCTTCGGGAACAGCCGGTCGGTGTCGCCCCAGATCAACAGGGTCGGTACATCGATACGATGCAGCCACTTGGCAAGATGCGGGTCGTGGCTGCGCGGCTGCCAGGACAGTTTGGCGGCGGTCGTGCGGTTTTTCAGCGCCGTGTCTTCCATGTCGGGATGGAGAACGCGCGCGATCATCTCCTTGGCCTTGCTCTGATCGTAGAAGAAGGCGGTTAGCCGCTGTTCCTCGGAGATCATATACGAATCGACCTGGGTGACGCCCGGAACATAGAGGCCGGCCGCGCCGGCCAGCGTCAGCGACGCCAGGCGCTGCGTCGAGCGCACGGCGATTTCGGCAGCGATCCAGCCGCCGAGCGAGTTGCCGACGAGATGCGCGCCGGACAATTCCAGCGCCTCGAGGAGGTCGAGATAGAAATAGGCGAGATCGTGGATGTTATCGAGCCAGGCGGGCGTCTCCGATTCGCCGAAGCCGGGATGTTCCGGCACGATGACATCGAAATTCCTGGTGAGCGTTTGCAGGAACGGCAAGAAGCTTGCACCGCTCGCGCCGTGCAAATACACGAGCGGTTCGCCGCTGCCGCCGCGCATCAGCCGAATGCGGCAGTCCCCGACAGCGACCACCGACGTCGAATAATCCGCCGCCATGCCGTTAGCTTGGGGCTTCGCCCGCCCAGCGTCAAGCACCCCGGCGCAATGTCATGATGATGTCACGGTGCAGCGCGGAAAGGGTCCAGCATCATCAAGACGATAAGTGTTTATCCTCAAAGCATCCTGTCGTCGCAATGGAGTTCCGCGCGCAAAATCTCCAGGTTTTTTAGTCAAAACAGAAAATACCGCTGCGCCATCGGCAGCACGTCCGCCGGTGCGCAGGTCAGCAGTTCGCCGTCGGCGCGCACCTCATAGGTTTCGGCATCGACCTCGATGTCGGGCGTGGCGTCATTATAAATCATGCTTTTTTTGGAAATTTTTCCTCGCGTATTTTGCACCGCGAAAAGTTCCTTCTCGATGCCTAGCTTTTTGCGCAGTCCGGAACTCACCGCCGCTTTCGAGGCGAACACCACCGACGACGCGGTGCGGGCGCGGCCGTAGGCGCCGAACATCGGCCGGTAGTGCACCGGTTGCGGCGTCGGGATCGAGGCGTTGGGATCGCCCATCGGTGCGGCGACGATGGAACCGCCCTTGATCACGCAATCCGGCTTGACGCCGAAGAACGCCGGCGACCACAGCACCAGATCGGCGAGCTTGCCCTTCTCCACCGAGCCGATCAGCTTCGCCACGCCATGCGCGATGGCGGGATTGATCGTGTATTTGGCGACGTAGCGCTTGGCGCGGAAATTATCGTTGTCGCCTTTTTCTTGCGGCAGCCGGCCGCGCTGCTTTTTCATCTTGTCGGCGGTCTGCCAGGTGCGGATGATCACCTCGCCGACGCGGCCCATCGCCTGGCTGTCCGACGACATCATCGAAAGCGCGCCGATGTCGTGCAGAATGTCCTCGGCCGCGATGGTTTCCTTGCGGATGCGGCTCTCGGCGAATGCCAGATCCTCGGCGATCGACGGATCGAGGTGATGGCATACCATCAGCATGTCGAGATGCTCGTCGATGGTATTTCGCGTGTAGGGCCGGGTCGGATTGGTCGAAGACGGCAGCACGTTTTTCAGGCCCGCGACTTTGATGATGTCGGGCGCGTGGCCGCCGCCGGCGCCTTCGGTGTGGAAGGCGTGGATGGTGCGGCCCTTGAACGCCTTGATGGTGTCCTCGACGAAGCCGAATTCGTTGAGCGTGTCGGTGTGGATCATCACCTGCACGTCGTAATCGTCGGCGACCGCGAGGCAGCAATCAATCGCCGCCGGCGTCGTACCCCAGTCCTCGTGGAGTTTGAGCGAACAGGCGCCGGCCTTGATCATCTCCACCAGTGCTGCGGGCCGCGAGGCATTGCCCTTGCCGGCAAAGCCGAGGTTGACCGGCAGTTCATCGGCTGCCTGGATCATGCGGCCGATGTGAAACGGGCCGGGCGTGCATGTGGTCGCGAACGTGCCATGCGCCGGCCCGGTGCCGCCGCCGAGCATCGAGGTGACGCCCGACATCAGGGCTTCTTCGACCTGCTGCGGACAGATGAAATGGATATGCGTGTCGAAGCCGCCGGCAGTGAGAATCTTGCCCTCGCCGGCGACGATCTCGGTGCCCGGCCCGATGACGATCGTGACGTTGGGCTGGATGTCGGGATTGCCGGCCTTGCCGATTGCCGAAATCCTGCCGTCCCTGATGCCGACGTCGGCCTTGACGATCCCCCAGTGATCGAGAATGAGCGCGTTGGTGATGACGGTGTCGGCCGCGCCTTGTTTGTTGGTGGCCTGCGATTGCCCCATGCCGTCGCGGATCACCTTGCCGCCGCCGAACTTCACCTCCTCGCCGTAGGTGCAGAAATCCTTTTCCACTTCGATGATCAGATCGGTGTCGGCGAGCCGCACGCGGTCTCCCGTCGTCGGCCCGAACATGTCGGCATAAACGGAGCGGTCGATGCGTGCTGGCATGTTGTTCTCCAGTGCGGCTCAGTGAGGCATGATGGTCTTGTATCGGCGCTTTTGCTGTACTCGTAGCGCTCAGTCCCCAGTGTTATCCCCAAACGCGATCGGCGTGCGGAGACACATACTTTAACTTGCAGCCGGCAAACGCCGCGCTATTCTTATTTCCAGATCGCTCGCGTTTGGTTCTGCCGGATACGAGGGATCGCCAAGGTCGGATCGATCTGGCTGCGCAAGCCGCTACCAGCGTTGCGCGAAGGATGGGTTCGGTCCTGGTTCCCAGCAGCGGGTAGCAGCGCTGAGAACATGACGGGCGGACCTGCGCAAGTCCGCTCGTCATGATATTTTTATTTATGCTGTCACGTTTTGAGTTTCCCCATGATCTCCTGGCGGAATCCATAGACCGTGCGCGTGCCGGCAAGCGTTACCAGCGTTACGTCGCGTGTCTGGCCGGGTTCGAACCGTACGGCGGTGCCGGCCGCGATATCCAGCCGCATGCCGCGCGCCTTCTTGCGGTCGAAACGCAGCGCCGGATTGGTTTCGTAAAAATGATAATGCGAACCGACCTGGATGGGCCGGTCGCCGCTGTTGGCGACGCTTAGCGTCACCGTCTTGCGGCCTTTGTTGAGTTCGATGTCGCCGCTTGGAATGAAATATTCGCCGGGGATCATGCGGCAGGCCTCCACTCACGTCTTTCGGGGACGCCGCGACAGCGTTCTTCGCTTCGCTCGGCCCGGGAATGACCAAATCGATGTCATCGTATCGGCTCGTGCACCGTGACGAGCTTGGTGCCATCCGGAAATGTCGCCTCGACCTGGATTTCGGCGATCATTTCGGCAATGCCGTCCATCACCTGCGCCCGCGTCAGCACGTGCGCACCTTGTTCCATCAGGGCAGCGACGCTCTTGCCGTCGCGCGCGCCCTCGACGATGAAATCGGAAATGAGCGCGACGGCTTCCGGATGGTTGAGCTTGACGCCGCGTTCGAGCCGCCGCCGCGCCACCATCGCCGCCATGGCGATCAACAGCTTGTCCTTTTCGCGCGGAGTGAGATGCATGGGGCGGTGTCCTCAGTTCAGCCACAGCCGCGGCAATGGCGTTTCGCTCCAGGCCGTGACGATCGCGGCCAGATCATGCCGCAACGCCGCGCCGTCCGGCGCGACGAGACGCGCCAGCGCCAGGCCGTTCCACGCCGAAACGCCGACTTCCCCGCTGAAATTTTGCTGCATGGCGTTGACCGCCGCAACCGATTCCTCATTGCCAGGGATTTTCAGGATGCTGGCGATCGCCGCGCCGCCGGCCGCTGCCGCTCGTGTCGCGAGCCGCTCGGCAATCGCACCGTCGATTCGTATTGTCTCGGCAAAGATCAGCGCTCCATCGCGCCGCACGCGCCAGCGGTCGAACAGATGTCCGATGCCGACGATTTCGCCCATCGCGGCCCGGCCGAACACGATAGCCTCAGCGAGCAGCAGATGGGCACCGCCGGCAAGCTCGATGTCGATGGTGCGACGCAGCCGTACGCGGTCGAACAGGATCGTTTCCTGCGGCAGCCAGGCGAGCGTCGCGCCGTTCGCGATCGTGAGCCTGACGCTGACATCCGTATCGGGGCCGAGCGAGCGATAAACCTTTTCGGCCGCGGCAGTCGTAACGGACAGCCGCGCGCCGTCGGCGATCTCGAAGTCAAACGCGAACCGGTCGCCGCCAGTCATTCCGCCCGCGGTATTGACGATCACGGCATCAAGCACGCCTTTGTCGTCGCTATTGGGGAAGCGCACGCGCAGCGAGCCAGCTTCGTGTACGCGCGCACGCCGGCTGACGCCGTGCGCGGCTGCAACCGACAACGCGATGTCGCCAGTGGCGCGATTGGCCGCGAAGGTCCGGTCGCGCAGCGCCGCAGCCGATGCTGGCATCGTCGAATCGCCGTTTTCAAATCGCCATCGTCAAATGGCCATGGCGCGCTTCAGCGCGCCTTCGTCCAGATTATCGCGGTCGCACGAATAGACGATAGCGCCGCGATCCATGACGGCGAAATGATCGCCTAGCTCGCGGGCGAAGTCGAGATACTGCTCGACCAACACGATGGCGATTTTGCCCAGCGAGCGCAGGTACGCGATGGCGCGGCCGATATCCTTGATGATCGAGGGCTGAATGCCTTCGGTCGGCTCGTCGAGCAGCAGCAGCCGCGGCCGCATCACCAGCGCGCGGCCAATGGCGAGCTGCTGCTGCTGGCCGCCCGACAGGTCGCCGCCGCGCCGCCGCAGCATGTCCTTAAGCACCGGAAACAGCGTGAACACGTCGTCGGGCATGCTGCGCGCGGCCCGCGACAGCGGCGCGAAGCCGGTCTTCAGGTTTTCCTCGACGGTCAGCAACGGAAAGATCTCGCGCCCCTGCGGCACGTAGGAAATGCCGCGCCGGGCGCGCTCCGGCGGCCGCAATGCGGTGATGTCGCTGCCTTCCCAGGTGATGGTGCCGCGGCTTACCGGGTGCTGTCCGGCCAGCGCATCGAGCAGGCTCGTCTTGCCGACGCCGTTGCGACCGAGCACGCAGGTCACCTTGCCGGGCTCGGCCTTGAGCGATACGGCGCGCAGCGCCTGCGCGGCGCCGTAGTGAAGATCGACATTTTGGACATCAAGCATTGGTTTGTCGTGCGAATAGCGAGTGGCGAATAGCGAATGGAGTTGAGCGAATCCCTATTCGCTACTCGCTATTCGCCTCCTGTTATCGTCCCAAATACACTTCCACGACTCGTTCGTTGGTCGATACTTCGTCGATCGTACCCTCGGCGAGCACCGCGCCTTCATGCAGGCAGGTAACCTTCACACCGAGTTCGCGGACGAACGTCATGTCGTGCTCGACGACAACGACGGTGTGTTCGCGATTGATCTCTTTGAGCAGTTCTGCGGTTTGCTGCGTCTCCGCATCGGTCATTCCGGCGGCCGGCTCGTCGACCAGCAGGAGCTTGGGGTCTTGCGCCAGCAGCATGCCGATTTCGAGCCATTGCTTCTGGCCGTGCGAGAGACTGCCGGCTAGCCGATCGCGCACCGCGGACAGCCGGACGGTTTGCAGAATTTCGTCGACGCCGCGCTCCTCGCGCTCGGTGTTGCGCCACAACAGCGTCGCGCGTGCGCGCCGGTCGGCCTTAAATGCAAGCTCGATGTTGTCGTACACAGAATGGCTGTCGAACACCGTCGGCTTCTGGAATTTCCGCCCGATGCCAAGAAGCGCAATCTCGGTTTCATCGAGGCGGGCAAGATCGTGGCGTTGGTCGAAAATGACCGAGCCCTTGTCGGGCCTGGTCTTACCGGTGACGACGTCCATCATCGTGGTCTTGCCGGCGCCGTTGGGGCCGATGATCGCCCGCATTTCGCCCGGCTCGATGGCGAAGGACAGATTGTTGAGCGCCCGAAAGCCGTCGAACGATACCGTTACGTTCTCGATGAACAGGAGCGTCCGCTCGAAGGCATCCATTGCCGCCTTTTCGCGCTGCTCTAATCGTTCCTGCGGCTTCATCGCTCGATCCTCATTCCGCCGGCAACGGTTCGGTGACGCCTTCCTCGGCGGCGGCCGAAGCGCGATCGCGGCGCAGGGCCGTCCAATGATGCAGGCTGCCGACGACGCCGCGCGGCAAAAGCAGCGTTACGGCGATGAACAGACCGCCGAGCATGTAAAGCCAGTAGGGAGCGAGAATTCCGGAGGTGAAATAGGTTTTGGCGTAGTTGACGAGGACCGCCCCGATGATCGCGCCGGCGAGCGTGCCGCGCCCGCCGACCGCCACCCAGATGACGGCCTCGATCGAATTGCCCGGCGCGAATTCGCCGGGGTTGATGATGCCGACCTGGGGCACGTAAAGCGCACCGGCGACGCCCGCCATGCAGGCCGACAAGGTGAAGACGAACAACTTCTAGGATTCCACCCGGTAACCGAGAAAGCGGGTGCGCGCTTCGGCATCGCGGATCGCCACCAGCACCTTGCCGAACTTTGAGGCGACGATGGCGCGGCAGATCAGAAAACCGAGGATCACCGCCAGGCAGGAGATCGAGAACAAAGCCGCACGGGTCGTCTCCGCCTGCACGTCAAAGCCAAGGATGTCCTTGAAATCGGTCAGTCCGTTGTTGCCGCCGAAGCCGAAATTGTTGCGAAAAAAGCCGAGCATCAAGGCGTAGGTGAGGGCTTGCGTGATGATCGACAAATAAACGCCGGTAACGCGGCTGCGAAACGCGAACCATCCGAACACGAAGGCAAGCACGCCCGGCACCAGCACGACCATGAGCGCCGCGTAAGCGAAATGCTGGAAGCCGTACCAATAGACCGGCAGCTCATGCCAGTTCAAAAATATCATGAAGTCCGGCAGGATTGGATTGGCATAGACGCCGCGGGTGCCGATTGCCGCATCAGATACATGCCCATGGCGTAGCCGCC
>CAVPQA010000041.1:0-76407 GCA_963707175.1 uncultured Alphaproteobacteria bacterium | reverse complement strand
ATCAGATCGATGAAGAACAACGCCGTTTCGTAGCTGCGAATAAAGGCCGGCCACGGCGGGAGCGGCACACGCACAAATGGCACCAGAGCAAGAAAGGCAACAAGAATTACAGCCGTAATCGCGAGCGCGACGAGCTTTTCGCGGCGCACCGCAAGCGCGGTGGCCAGAAACGAATAATTCTGCTCACCTGCCCGGTCAGTATGCATGAGTGCCAAACCGCACCTCGAAATCAAAATATCATGGCTATCGGCGGACTCCAGCGGCGGCGGCGGTGCCTCTTTCAGCCCGCTCCCGTATGGCAATGGCGCTGCAACGACCGTTGCGCAGAGGGCTCCCGAAGGAAGGCCCTCCCCCTCGGGACGAGGGGTTCCACCCGGCTACCGATTCAATCGCACTGGACCCAAGCGCCGTTGCCGTTCTCGTCCAATAACAAAGACGGTGGATGACGCCTTTGTGTGGCAAATCGGCGACGGCCTGCCGCGGAGAACACCGTCCATCTCGCGTCCTGCCCTCGGCGACGTCGTCACGGGCAAAGACCCGCGCCCGATAGCGTGCTATGTTTTGCCGCTGGCTCGGCCGGCCTGCGCGATATAAGCAACTACCGTATTTCCTCGGGAGAACACATGACGGCACACTCGTCTCAAGCGGAAATGTCCGGCGCGCTGCCGCGCCAGGAGATGATCAGCGGTCCCTTTGTGCGCAACGCATGGTACGTGGCGGCGTGGTCCGACGACCTCGGTGAGGAGGCGCTCGCCGCCCGCACCATCATGGACGAGCCGATCGTGCTTTATCGCATGGCGGACGGTTCGGTGGCGGCGATCGCGGATCGCTGCGCGCACCGCTTCGCGCCGCTGTCCATGGGCAAGGTCGTCGGCGGCGACCGTATCCAATGCCCGTATCACGGTCTCGAATTCGACGGCAGCGGCGCCTGCGTGCGCAACCCGCACGGCGCCAAGAACATTCCATCCCGGGCGCGGGTCAAAAGCTATCCCGTGATCGAAAAGCACAAGGCCATCTGGGTGTGGATGGGCGACGCGCCGGCCGACGCGGCCAAGGTTCCGGATTTCGGCGTGCTCGACAACGTGCCGGAAATTCACACCACCAAGCGGGACTCCATCACCATCAAGGCCAATTATCAGCTCATCATCGATAACCTGCTCGATCTCAGCCACACCTCGTATCTGCACGAGGGCATTCTGGGCAACGCCGATACGGTCGAATCCGACATCACGGCCGAGCAGGACGGCGACGACGTGGTGATAAGCCGCCACGCCACCAACTCGACGCCGCCCGGCATGTTCGCGCAGTTCTGGCCGAACCATCCGCCACGCGTCGACAAGTTCACCGAGATGCGCTGGATGGCGCCGTCGACGCTGCGGCTGGTTACCGGCATCTGCAAGATGGGCGCGTCGCCTCAGAGCGGCACCGGCTACGACGCCATTCATATGCTGACCCCGGAAAACGAGCGCTCGACGCTCTACCATTTCACCGCGGTGCGCTTCGGCGTGATGACCACCGACGAAAAACTCAATCGCGATCTGCAGAAGAAGATCGCCGAGATGCGGCGCTTCGCCTTCGCCGAGCAGGACGCTCCGGTCATCGAAGCGCAGCAGCGCGTGATCGAAAACGCGAATACGCCGCTCGATCCGGTGATCCTGGCGGTCGATGTCGGGCCGGTGCGCTACAAGCGGATCCTCGACAAGATGCTGCAGGCCGAGCGGCAGTAAGCGCGGCGCGGCGGCCGATAGCGCTCAGGCCGCCAGCACCATGCGCCCGTTACGCTCGTGAAGGACTTGTTCGAAGCTCTCGATCGGCGCCGGCTTGCTGAAATAGAAGCCCTGCATCTCGGTGCAGCCTTCGGCGACCAGGTGATCGAGCTGGTCCGCGGTCTCCACGCCCTCGGCGACGACCTCGATTTTGAGCGCGCGCGCCAGATCGACGATCGCCCGCACGATTGCGATCGAGTCTCCGCCTTTCGACATGTCGTCAATAAACGACTTGTCGATCTTGATCTTGTCGAACGGGAAGCTGCGCAGATAATTGAGCGAGGAAAAGCCGGTGCCGAAATCGTCCATGACGATGCGGATGCCGAGCGCATGCAGTTCGTGCAGCACGGCGAGCGTCCTGGGATCGGCTTCGAGCAGCACCGATTCGGTAATCTCCAGTTCGAGGCGCGACGCCGGCAGGCCCGACGCGGCAAGCGCGCCGAGAATGACCTTGACCAGATTCAAATTCTTGAACTGGATCGGCGACAGATTGACGGCGACGCGGAACTGCGACGGCCATTTTGCCGCTTCGGCGCAGGCCGCGCGCAGGACCCACTGGCCGAGCGGACCGATCAGTCCGGATTCCTCGGCGAGCGGCACGAACTCTCCTGGCGGCACCGCGCCGAGCCGCGGATGGAACCAGCGCAGCAGCGCTTCGAAGCAGCGCACCTCGCCGGTCTTGGCGTTGACCAGCGGCTGGTAATAGAGCTGCAACTGGCCGGAGCCGAGCGCGGTGCGCAGATCGAGTTCGAGCGCGCGGCGTGCCTGAATGCGCGCGTCCATCTCCGGCTCGAAGAAGCAATAGGAGCCGCGGCCGTCGGCCTTGGCGCGGTACATCGCGAGGTCGGCGTTTTTTAACAGCTGATCCGCGTTCTTGCCGTCGGCCGGCGCGATCGCGAGACCGATGCTCACCCCGATATCGAGCTGCTGCCCGTCGATGTCGTAGGGCGCGCCGACCCGCTCGATGATGCGGCCCGCCAAAGTGCTGCCGTCCTCGGGCCGGCCGATATTCGCCTGCACGATGGCGAATTCGTCGCCGCCGAGACGGGCCACGAAGTCGCGCTCGTCGATGCAGCCGGCGAGCCGGCTGGCGACCGCCTTAAGGAGCTTATCGCCGATCGAATGACCGAGCGTATCGTTGACGCTCTTGAACCGATCGAGGTCGAGACAAAGCACGGCGAATTTTTCGCCGTGGCGCAGCCGCCGCAGGCTTTTGTCCAGCTCTTCGCGGAAGAAGACGCGGTTGGGCAGATCCGTCAATTGATCGTGCCGCGCCAGGTGAGCGATGTGCGCCTCGGCCTTTTGCCGCTCGGTAATGTCCTCGTGAATGGTGACCCAGCCGCCGTCGGCGGTGCTCTGATGCGAGATCGCCACCATGCGCCCGTCAGTGAGCGTCTTGACGATGCGGAAATTCTCGATCGGGGTCGACGCGACCGCGCTGAACGTTTCCTCCGCGCTCTCTGTAAACGTCCTGCGCTCGACCAGATTTTGCAAAATGGATTGAAGCGGCGTGCCCGGCGCAGTCAGCGCCGCCGGCAGCCCATACATAGCGGCATAGCGGCCATTGCAGATGATCAGCCTGCGCTTGGCGTCGAACATGCACAGGCCGTGCGCCATGTTGTTGAGCGCAAGATCGAGCTGTGTGTTGACCTGTTCGAGCTGCACCTTGCGCTCGAGCAATTCCTCGCCGTTCTCCTTGAACACCTGGACGGCGCGGGCCATGTCGCCGAGTTCGTCGCGGTCGTCCCGTGACGGCACCGCCTCAGCCATTGGCTGCTTGGCCAGCCGGCTCATGTACACGGTGATGCGTTTGAGCCGGCTGAGCACGCCGCGCATGACCGTGAGGCCGAACGGTCCAATCAGCATCAGCGCGGCGAACGCGCTGGTCGATACCCAGAACAGCAGAGACCGCGCACTGTCGAGTAGCGTCGAAACCGTGGAATTGGCGACGTCGATCTGATGCTCGCGATACTGGTGGATCTTTTCTTCCATGTCGTCGGCAAGCTTGCCGTAAATCGCCGCCTGCTCCAGAGCCTTGTCCTGCGCGAAATTATAGGCATAGAACATGACCTGCTGGCCGGCCTTCATCAGCGCCGGCACCTCGCTGGCAATCTGCGCTTCGAGTTTGTCCGCTACTTCATCCGACCTTTCCGCCGTCAGCTTGTCCAGCAGTGCGGAAAGTTCGGAGCTTTTCGCGATGAAGTCGCGCTCACTGACTTCCAGGCGCGACCGCACGACCTCGGCGGGTGCGCTCTCGACGATCTGCCGGTGCTGCGCCAACAGCGACTGCAGGCGGGCCGAATTTTCGACGGTGGCGAACGCCCGCTGGCTGAGCCTTGCAGCGGCGGTCTCAGTGACTTGCGCAAAATGGATCGACGCTGCGGCGAGGATCGCCACCGAAAGCGTCGACAATGCCGCCAGCCAATAGAGCTTGGCGGCAACGCCCAGATACCGGCCCAACGGCTGGTGACGCCACTTGGCAAACATCATAGCTGCGTCGCCGTTTTCTTGATGCGACGAGCCGTTTCGATGACTTTCATCATCTCCGGGGTCGGCTCGCCCAGCGTCACCAGATTGAGATGCTGCTCAACCGGATGGTCCAATTTCAGTTCGACGGTATTCGAGTTGCGCACGATGGTCAGTTGCGACAGGCCCAGGGCTTCCGGCAGTTGCGCGACGATCTTGACGACCTGCGAGCTGATCTGCACCAGGATGACATTCTTGGCGGCGATGCTCTTGCCGTCGAGCAGCGCCGCTTCGATCGAAGCCTGCACGCCGCCGCCTTCGCGAACGTGCACGATCTTGATCGGCAGGTCCGGGCCGCCGACAGCTTGCCAATTGGTGATCGCGCCAAGCAGAATGGCGCGCATCCGATCGTCGGCCAGATGACGAACCGGGTTATCTTTGTTGACCGCAAAGGCCATGCGCGTGCTCCAAATATTGAAGGAGCGCAGCTTGCCGTAGGCGAGATCGGGGTGGGCCGGCTTCAGGCCCTCGATCTCGGTGTTCAATGGACCCGAGATCATGGCGAAATCCGCACGCTTTTCGAACAGCGCCATCAGCCCGAGGCTCGATTTGTTCGGGATCACGGTCAGCCTATGACCTGAGCCCGTCTCGATCTCGGCCAGGTGCGCATCCATGATATGGTGGGTGAACGTCGTCGATCCCTGCACGACATAGGTCTGCGCCGCCGCCGCCGAACAGCCCAGCAACAACAAGAACAAAAAAGCGACAGCGCGCACGGGTCTCCGCCTCCGGCTTATTTGATTTTAGTACCGCCAATCCTAGCGCGATCCCGTTACAATTGGCTGAATCGACTTACGCCCTTCTTAAACGGCCGTTTCGGCAAATGCCGCCGCATGTCGCGGCGATAGATCAAATTTTACTAAAGGGCGTAATCCGACCGTCACACCGGCTTGTTAGCGTCACGACCAATCAGGATTTTCCCAAAAAAACGGTGAGGCCTCATGCTGTGGATGGCGCTGCGGTGGAACTTGGGCAATACGTTGCCCATCGCCGCATTTTGCCTGCTGTCGATCATCACGATCGGCGAAGCGTGGTCAACGAGCCCCGCCGATGTGGGCCCCCTTCCCCAGGCGCACAATGAATCAATCGTAACTTCCGGCGGGCCGCCTGCCGATGTGCGCCAAGTCGCCGCGGCGATGGCGTTGGGCACCTATTAACCAAAGGTCGCGAAGGCCGTTGAGTTCCCGGTCCGTTAGGCGGCCTCGAAGGCCGGGCGCGGCGCCACGACCTCAATCGCGCCATCCGAATTCAGCCGGATCAGATCGCCGGTCTCGATCGTTTGCAGCCCCTTGGCCTGCACGATCAGCGGCACGTTGAATTCCCGCGCCACGATCGCGGTATGGCTGAGCCAGCCGCCGACCTCGCAGACGAAGCCGCCGGCGCGCCGAAAATAGGGAAGCCAGGCTGGCGGCACCATGCGGCTGACGACGATGTCGCCGTCCTGAAAGTTTGGAATGATCGACGTGGCACCGCCATCGACCTCTTTGATCACACAGGCTCTGCCCTCCACGCGGCCGCTGCCGGATACCCGCAGCCCGCCCATCCGGCCGGTTCGGTCCGCGGTCTGCGGCCTGATCCCCATGGCGTAGTCTTCGATCTGCCGCACCGTCAGCGTCGAATCGACCGATGACACTTCGGCGAGGCCTGCCGCCAGCTGGCGGCGCGCGAGCGCCGCCGCGCGCAGGCCCGCGGCAGCGCTCTCGTCGCGTAGCGCTTCCAGCTCCTCGAAAGTCAGATAAAATACGAGACCGTCGAGCATAAATCGGCGGTCGACAGCGAGCAACGCGCGCCGTAGGACCGCCAACTCACGGAGCGAGTGATGCTTGGCGTCTTCCTTCAGGGTCTGGAAGCTGCATGCGACCACGACGGCTTGTTTCAACGCAGCATCCGATGATAGCCCGCCGAGGTCGGCGCCGATTTCGCCGAGGCTTCGCACCGGCAGATCGGGAACATTCAGCAACGGATCGGCATCCGCCGGCCGCTCGGCATAACGCGGCGCTGCCAGTTCATAATCGACCGTGGAGCGGTGGCCGACGCCTTGCAGCAGAACGTGCTCGCGAGAGCCGGCCGGCGCCTCTTTGGCAGCGACGAGCGCGCGCTCAAACTCCGTCCGGTCGGTACGCGCCAGGAAACGGGCGGGCTCTACTCCGGCCGTGTTCAGCTTTTCCCTCGCCCGCCGCAGATAATAGTCGGCCGCAATATTGACCACGGACGCCGCGACGCAGGTCGCACCCATATAGTTGGCGCGGATGCGCCCCACCGCGTCCAAGAGATCGGCGGCCGGCAGCTTGTCGAAGTCGATCGCCTCCTGAACGGCCATGTCCTTTAAGAACGGCGGCAGGAAGGTATCGTTGAAGTCCCTCTTGATCTTCTCCGCGATCCGGCCCATCCGCCACACGGCCAGCGAACTGAGCTTCGGCGCGCGGGAGATTTCCTGCCGTTTGTTGACGTAGAGCCGGCCGAAAATCGTCATCAGATACGGCGCAGCGTCTTCCTCGATGCGATAGCCGAACCCGAGTTGGCGGCAAGCGAGATCGATACTGCCGCCGCTCGCCCACAATCCGTCCATGAGCGACAGCGACAGCGGCGTCGGGCGCGGCAGCACCTCGGACAGCTCGTTCTGCTCGAAAATGATCGCGTCGGGCGGGGCGGCGGCGGCGCAGTCGAGCACACGCGACCACTCGTTTTGAACCGCCGTGTCCGACTCGGCTCCCGCTTCGGAGCGGGTGATGTCGCGGCTCTGCACCAGATAGAACACGCCGCCGCTATGCGCCCATTCGACGTCCTGCGGGCCGCCGAACAGCTTTTCAAGCTCGCGGCCGGTGGCCACCAGGGGCTTCAAATCGATCGGCGCCTCATCGCCGCCGATCGGCTCCAGCGAAATCCGTCCGAACCGGCACACGATCGGCGTCACGGTGCCGGACACGAGCTTGTCGGCAGTGCCGGCGACGCACTCGACCAGCGAATGGCTTGGGCAGCCAAGATCGCGGGTAAACAGCACGCCCGCATAATCGGGCTCGATCATGCGCTGGACGACGATATTGGCCCGGCTGTTATCGGCGCCGTAAGCCGCAACGCGCGCATTGCGGAATGACAGCAGCACGTCGAACACGGCCGATTCAAACCGCGCACGATCCACGTCGATGACCGACTCGAACACGCCGGCAAAACTGTTGGCGCTGCCGTCTTCGGCGCTGCCGGAACTGCGCACGACCAGCGTGCGCGCACCGATCTGGCGCCACAGGCGGTCGAGTTCGCGTTCCCGCCATGCCGCCGACGCGGTGGCAAATTTATCCAGAAAACGAGTGCTCAGGACCACGCCTTCGGGCACGGCAAAGCCATGCGAGCGCATGATCGCAAGGCGATGGGCCTTGTTACCGCTATAGGACAGAAGCTGCGCGTCGTCGAGCAGGACCACGCCGTCGCTCAAGCGCCGCCGCCGCCACCAGCGGCCATGGTCGGCCAGGGTCATCGTCACGGCTGCGCGCTGCACCAGCAGGAGGCAAGCGCTGAAGACAAGATAAACGTCGACCGCGATACTGAGTAGCGCGCCGGTCGCCGTGAGGACCACCATGCCGATCGGCCAGACCAGCAGACGATGACGCCACGTTCGGACGAAAGCCGCGTCGAGGTAGATACAGATCAGGATGGCGAACAGCACCGGCAGGATGAAAGTCGGATCGTGGCCCGCTGAATTCGCCGCCCACAGCATCGGCTGATGACGCTCGACCGCAACGGCATGAACCGAGGCGACGCAGACCGAAATCACCGGCAGGAACAACAGACCCAGCAGATTGCGCAAGGGCGTCAGGCCGTGGCGGGTGTAGAACGCCCGCATCGCCCGCGCCATGCGCCGCGGATCGCCACTGAGACGGCGCTTTAACTCATCGACTTCGCCGCTAAGCCGCCGTGACGCGATTTGATCGCGCTCAGCTTTGAGCGAGAACGGCAGCACCGACAGGCGCGACGCAATGGCGAGCAGAATAATGACCGGCAGGAAGCCGATGGCGTCTGCGCTCTTGTTGAGGAATACTGAGAGCAGATCGACCAGCCTACCCCACCAGGTTTCGTGCATCCGGTGCAGGTAGCTGAGAAGATACGGGCGCGGTGGCTCCGGGACGAAATACTCCCACGGCACGGTGTAGCGGCCGCGGAAATCAAGTCCCGCTTGGCTGACCATGGCGCCGAGTACCTGGGCGTAGAAGCAGCTCCGCGTATCGTAGCAGGGCGCTACGATCGGGCGATGCGGCAGCGCGGCGATGCGCGCGTTGAGCTCGGCGGTGGGCGTCGGTCGCACCGGAAGATCGATCGCGTCCGGCAAATGATAGGCGGCGAATTCTCCCGGATAACGGACGTCGACAAAGATTGCGCCCCGCGCCACGAGCTTATGCACGTCCGGCGTGTCGAGCAGAACGTCCCTATTTGGATAGCGCGGAAGCGCGCGGAAGTCGGCAAGGCTCGTTTCCCGCTTGCCGGCAAACGGACGGTGCTCTGCCAGCCACTTCTGCAGCCCGCCAATCATGAACCGGCAGTCGATACCGAGCGCCGCGAGCTTCTGGCAGGTCTCGAAACTGCGATTGCCGTTGTCGCAATAGAGGATGGCGCGCTTGCCGGCGAGGCTGAACGGCTTCTCGAGAAAATCCGGAAAGCGAATCGGGGTCGCATTGGGCAACATCCCGGTTTTGGTTTCGGCGGGTTCGCGCACATCCAGCAGCACGTCACTGGAATCGAGCCCGCGCTGCTTGTCCTTCAGCAGCGTTGCCATCTGAGCGGTCGATATCCCGCGCGGCGAGCGGGCCTGTTCCGCATAGGACGTTTCCTTCAGATCGGGATCGAGCGTGCGGCCGTCCGTCGTCACCGTCGGCCGCAAGATCGCGGCCTGCAGTCTGCTCTGGCGATCCGATTGCTGCTTGGCGTACTGATAGTAGTTACCCGCAAGCGACAGGCAGACGAGCACGGTGGCGGTGATCGCCACGCGCCATGCGATGCGGGCGGCACGGCCCGAGCCCGCCCCATTGGCGCCGGCACGCACGCCCACCACGACGGCGCCGCCACCGATCATAGCCGAAGCCAGCGCGATCAATTGCGAGATGCTCGAAATGGACCCGATCACCAGGTCGGGCGATGGAACCGCGTAGCTCGGCCGAGTGGAGAGCGCGAGAAGAATGAGAGTGGTCGCTGCGTAACCGATCCCCGATGCTGCCTTGACAATTTGCTTGGCAGCCTTGCCCCAACGCGAATTTACCATTCCAACCCCAGCACTACTGATCCGCGGCGGCTTCGGCTCCGTCCGCAGTCATTTCACTTAGTCTTTATCCAGATACCGCCACGCGCGTACGCAGGCCGGCCGATGCGATGCCACCTGACGCTTGTGGCCGAGCCGCATTGAACGCCACAGATAAAGATTATGATAAACCAATTATTTAAGCGGGGAAATTAATTCAATAAAGGATCATTAATAAGGGTGGTTAATGGACCATATCAGTTCATTATCGCCCGAGCCGTTGCGATGTGTCGTAATATGCTGCCAGGAATACCATCTCATCTCGGGGGAAACTGATGCGCACTGTCGCGCTCGAAGAACATTTCAGCCTTCTCGATGTCGGCGGCATGTCGCCACCGCCGCGCCCGACGATCGCCGTCGAGAACATGCCATCCATCGTCCGCAACGCGGGCGACAAGATCAGCGACCTCGAACAACGCCTCGCCGATATGGACCGTCACGGCATCACTGTGCAGGTTTTATCCCGGGCGGGCATTTCGCGCGGCCCGAGCGTCGAGATGTTCGAAGGCGACGAGGCAGTCCTGTTCGCGAAAAAATACAATGACCTGCTTGCCAGGAACATCGCGGAGCGGCCCGGTCGGTTTGCCGCCTTCGCGCATCTCGCCGCCAGCATGCCCGAGGCGGCAGCGGACGAATTGGAGCGCACCGTCGTCGAATATGATTTCAAGGGCGCTCTGATCAGCGGAATGGTCGGCGGCCGCTTTCTCGACGACGCCAAGTTTGCACCGCTGTTGGCGCGCGCCGAAAAACTCAGCATACCGCTCTATCTGCATCCGGGGGCGCCGCCGGCCGAAATCCGCAACATCTACTACGCGTATGAAGGGTCCTTTCCACAAAAGGTCGCGCTAGGACTTTCAACCTTCGCCTGGGGCTGGCACTACGAGACCGCGCTGCATGTTATGCGCCTTGCGGTGTCGGGAACGCTCGACAAATATCCGCGGCTGAATCTCGTCATCGGCCATATGGGCGAGGCATTGCCATTCATGCTGACGCGCTGCGAGCACGAATTCGGGTCCGATCTGTCGTATCTCTCCCGTTCCTTGTCCAAGATCCTCATCGATCAGGTCTACATCACGACCGCCGGCTTATTCACCAACCCGCCGTTTCTTGTCGCGCTGCAGACCTTCGGTATCGACCGCCTTATGTTCTCGGTCGACTATCCTTATTCAAGCAATGCAATGGGCCGGAAATTCCTAGACAACTTGCCGCTGTCCCCCGCGGATCTGGAGAAATTCGCGCACGGCAATGCGGACCGGCTGCTGAAGCTGAAGCCTTAAGGCGCGATTCTCCGCTCTGCTGAGCCTCGGCCTGCCGGGACAATCTGATGGAGGTAACCCGGATCGAATTCGCCCAGCGATGTCAGTTTTGACCAAGAGCGAACGAGCAGTTTGCCGGCCCTGTAATCGGCGGCCCTGGTTCGCCGTAGTGCCTGCAGGTGCCGATTGACGCTCACCAAAGACATTCCGAGCATCTCGCCGAGCTGGGTTTGGCTAAGCGGCAGCGGACAGGCATTGGCCTCCACGAGCCCGACGAATTGAGCTCTATGGAATTGCTCGCAAAAGAAATGCGCTATCCGCGCCATGCCATGCCGGCTGCTGTTGTTGGTGATACTTTCGCGGAAAATCGCCGCGTCAATCAATGTCTCTCGCCAAACGGCAAAGCCGATCGTGGGATGCTCCTCAAATGTTTTCATAAGCTGTTCATGGGAAATGGAGCAAACCAGAGCGCGTCCCATGGCGCAAAGCGAATGATCCATATGCTCCAGAAAAAGCCCCTGGGCGTCAGGCCAGTCGCCTGGATAATGAAGAGCAAGGTACTGCCGGGCGCCGGATCGCAGAGTGTGATACCGGGCCATGATGCCCTCGATCACGATTGCTGCGGCTTTCGGTTTATCACCCTGTATGGCGAAATCCTCGCCGGCCGTGAGTTCGCGGATTTCACAGCGCAGGCGGCGTATCGCGGCAACGTCGGCAGCACCGATGGAAGAGTGGTATTGGAGCTTTCGCAGAAGAATGTCGCTCGGCGCCATGTCCGCAAACCCGACACGCAATCGATAATAATCAACGCGCCGGGCCGGGTTTCGGCTCTTTGTCAAATGATAAAACGCGGAGACCGCAGCCGGCTATAAGGGAAGCAGTCGTAGAGGGTGCGTCATGCCGATCCGTCCTTTTCTCGCCGGCCAGGCGTTCGATCCGGAAACCATTGCCGTGATGTCGAAGGCGCTGGAAAACGTATGCGAAGCGCTGGGTCTCCACGTTGTGGATGACCCCGCGACGCGGCTCGTTGCGCAGAAGATTATTGAACTCGCACAACGTGGGTTGCGGGATGCAACGATGCTGAGCGCGGCAGCGCTGCGGGAATTCAAGAGCGGGTAGCGATGCACCGGCGCGTTCGCTGGCTGCGGTCTTACCTTGGCTAAAACCGGCCTATAAGCGCGTAGCAAACGCAGAGCGCGAGACTGGCCCAAACCGCCGCGCTGAAATAGAGCGACATCCAGGCAATCTCGTCTCTCCACTGCGCGAGGTCGTGCGTCACCACCCAACGGACGCTCGCATCGCGGAGACCTTCCAGCGGGCTCAGGGGCCTGATGCTGGCGGCAATTCCGGTCCGTGATCGCGTCAGGTACATCGGAACATCGATAACCGCCAGAAACGCCAGATAGCCTAAAATCCCGGCGATGGCAGTCACGAGAACCGCGCGAGCCGCGCCGCCGGCTTCCGGGAGCAGCCGGCAAAGACCGATGACAATGATCAGGAAGCAGATGCCCCATATTGAGTTCTCGATGGCATTGCACAAAAACTTCTTGGTCAGCACCGCGTACCACGAGAAGCATTCTGCAATCAGGATCAGGGGTACGATCGCCCAGGCGGCGGTCAAGGTTGTATCCGCACCCGTGATTGTGCCAAGTCGATGCAAAATCATCGCCCATTGCGCCGCGAAGCAGACTTCAGCGACGGTGGCCACCGATCGGCCGACTGTTACACTCGACAGCCAGGTGTCGAACAAACAGATCCTCTGAACGTCCGCGCGCGGCAACAGCGATCGGAATGCGCAGCCAAAAACATAGGCTGCCGAGAACAGAAGCATGAGCTGGACGTTCGACGGGCTGTGAAAGCCGTCCGTCCGCGATTCGTGAAGGTATCGATATACCCAGAACCACGCCGCGACATTTGCGCCGCTGACGAGCGTCAAAAAACTCCACCACCAGGCGAGCGGATTAGACCAGGTCAGAGAACCGGACCGCGCCGGGAATTCCACGCTCATGGCGCACTCGACATGCTATCAAACTGACATCTAGGTGTAATAGATCTGCCACAAACGGGTTCCCGCCGCCACCGGGTAAAGGACCGGTGCGGGCATTGGCGACGATCTCGCGAGGGCATCCTGCCGCCATTGAGGCGGCCGAACGGGTTTGGGCGTCTCAACGCGCCATTTGCAGCGCCGGCTGGCTGACCGAGTCTGGCTTGACCTGGTCGCCGAGCCATTCGGTTGCGGCCTGCACGCCGCCCGAGCCATGCGCGATGCCGAGCGCGCGCAGCCCCATCTCGATGGTGCCGAGCGTCCCCAAAACCATCGGCGCGTTGACGTGGCCCATATGGGCGATGCGAAAGGCCTTGCCGTTGAGTTTGCCAATGCCGCGCCCGAGCACGACCCCGCATTGCGACTCGCAGTAGTCGCGCAAGGCCTCGGGATTGCAGCCATCGCTCGTCAGCACTGTCGTTACCGTGTCGGAACGCTCTGCCGGGGCCATGATGTTGAACGCCAACGCCCCCTTCCCGCTCCAGACCGTGACGGCGCGGCGCACGGTCTCGGCGAGCAGGCGATGGCGCAGGAACACGTTGTCGAGACCTTCGGCGAGCAGCATGTCGAGCGCCGCGCGCAGCGCCCACATCAGATGCTCCGGCGGGGTGCCGGCATATTTCTGATAATGGGAATCGCCGTCGCGCGTGGTCCAATCCCAATACGGCGTGCGCAGGCCGGCTTTGCGATGCGCGTGATGCGCGCGCTCGCCCGCCACCACAAAGCTCAGGCCGGGTGGCGCCATCAGTCCTTTCTGTGAGCCCGACATGGCGACATCGACGCCCCAGGCGTCCATCGCAAACGGCATGCAGCCAAGCGAGGCAACCGCATCGACCATGAACAGCGCATCGTGCCGCGCCGCCTTGATGGCCTTGCTGATGGCGGCGATGTCGTTGAACACGCTCGAACTGGTGTCGACCTGGACGGCAAGGAGCGCCTTGACCGATCCGGTCTTGTCGTCGCGCAGGCGCGCTTCGACCGCAGCGGGCCGAACGGCGTGGCGCCAGTCGCCTTTGAGAATTTCGACGTCAATGCCGAGCCGAGCCGCCGCGTCGCCCCAGTCGACGCCAAACTTGCCGCTTTCCAGAACGAGGACTTTGTCGCCGCGCGACAGCACATTGGTCAGCGCGGCTTCCCACGCGCCATGGCCGTTGGCGATATAGATATAGGAGCGCGCCGCCGTGCCGAACAAGCGGGAGATATCGCGCAGCAGGGTATCGGTCAGCGCAATCAGCGGCTTGGAATAGAGCTCGACCGCCGGCCGGTGCATCGCCTGCAGCACCTGGTCCGGGATGTTGGTCGGGCCCGGTACGGCCAGAAATTCTTTACCCGCGCGAACAGTCATGCATGGTCTCCGCTTCGCGAATCTTACTCGGCGGGCGGCGCAGGGGCAATTTTTGGCGGGTGCGGCCAGGACGAGATGGGCCATTCAACGCCGCTCATTCCCGCGAAGCGGGAATGCAGACCGGGTCCCGGTTTCGCCGAAAGCGGGGCGAGCGGAGCGGAGCAAGCGTATCAGTCCACCCCCGCCCGCCCGACGGCGACGTAGCGGAAATCGGCGCGCTTCATCTCGTCGGCACGATAAATGTTGCGCAAATCCACGATCACGGGACGCGTCATGATGCTCTTGAGCTGGCCCAAGTCGAGCGCGCGGAATTGCTCCCATTCGGTGGCGATCACCACCGCTTCGGCGCCGGTGGCAGCCTCGTAGGCGCTGCCGCAATACGCGGTCGAAGGAAGCGACGGTCTGGCCTGCTCCATGCCTGCCGGATCGTAGGCGCGCACCTTGGCGCCCAGATCCTGCAGCGCCGTGATCAGCGGGATTGCCGGCGAATCGCGTGTGTCGTCGGTGTTCGGCTTGAACGAAAGCCCGAGCACCGCGATTGTCTTGCCGCGCACCGAACCGTCGAGCGCGGCGACCACCTTGCGCGCCATCGCGCGTTTGCGCTGGTCGTTGACCGCGGAGACGGTTTCGACGATGCGCAACGGGACGCCGTGGTCCTGCGCGGTCTTGAGCAGTGCGGTCGCGTCCTTTGGGAAGCACGAGCCGCCGAAGCCGGGTCCCGGATGCAGAAATTTGCCGCCGATGCGGTTATCGAGCCCCATGCCGCGCGCGACGTCCTGCACGTCGGCGCCGACCTGCTCGCACAGATCGGCCATCTCGTTGATGAAGGTTATCTTGGTGGCGAGAAAGGCGTTGGAGGCGTATTTGATCAGTTCGGCCGTGCGCCGGCTAACATAAAGCATCGGCGCGGCATTCAAATAAAGCGGCCGATACACATTTGCCACGATCTCGCGCGCCCGCGCATCGCCGGTCCCGACTACGATGCGATCAGGATGCTTGAAATCCTGAATGGCTGCGCCCTCACGCAGGAACTCCGGATTGGAGACAACCGGCAGAGCGGCGTCGGGCCGCAGGTCGCGCAAAATCCGCTCGATCTCGTCGCCGGTGCCGACCGGCACGGTGGATTTGGTCACCACCACGGCGTTCGCCGGAAGGAGGGGAGCGATATCGCGCACCGCCTGATAGACGAAGCTCAGATCGGCGTAACCGTCGCCGCGGCGCGACGGCGTCCCGACGGCGATGAACACGGCATCCGCCTCGGCGACACTCATCGTCTCGGTGGCGAAATCGAGCCGGCCCTGGCGCACATTGGCATCCACCAGTTCGGCGAGCCCGGGCTCGAAAATCGGAATTTCGCCGGCATCAAGAGCGGCGATTCGGCGGGCATCCTTGTCAATGCAGGTGACATGATGGCCGAACTCGGCAAAGCAGGCGCCGGAGACGAGCCCGACGTATCCGGCGCCGATCATGCCTACGCGCATCGCCTATCCCCGTTCGCTCAGACCGCCCCGTTCGGCGGTCCCTGCGCCACTCCCGGCGCGGTTCCGGAGCCCCTTCTTAGCAGCGCGGCCCAGCGGCGGCCAAACAGCACCAGGACCAAGACACCGTAAAACGCCCCGCCGAGCAGAGTCAGCACCAGCAGCTCCGATTCGTTGCGGAATCTTATCATTGACGACAACAGCGATGTGACAATGGGCACCGCGATTGCCAGCAACGCCGCCATGGCGATGCCAGCTATGGCGAGGCGGCCGAGCGAGGCCTTCAGTTCGCGGTCGGCGGCGACGAAACCCGCGCGCCCGGCAAGCCACAGCACAAGCAGGAAGTTGATCCAGGCGCCAATCGAGGTTGCGAGCGCCAGACCGACCTGAGCCAGAGGGCCCATCAGCGCCACCTTGAAGACGATGTTGACTGCGGTCCCGGTGAGCGCGGCCTTGACCGGCGTCGCCGTATCGCCGCGGGCGAGAAACGGCGCGACGACGCTGCGAATGAGCACGAACGGAACAAGCCCGATCGTATAGGCCATCAGCGTCGCCGCCGCGGCGTGGGCGTCGGCAGCGTTGAAGCGGCCGCGCATGAACAGGCCGCGCATGATGATCTCTGGCATGATCAGGAAAGCCACCACGCAGGGGATGCCGAGCAGGAGCGCGAACTCGATCGCCCGGTTCTGTGCCGAGCGGGCGCCTGCATCGTCGCTGGATGCGAGTCGCCGCGTCATCTCCGGCAGCAGCACCGTGCCGACCGCAATGCCGATGACGCCGATCGGCAGTTGATCGATGCGGTCGGCGTAGTACAGCGCCGAGATGGCGCCGGTCGACAAGAAGCTGGCGATGATGGTGTCGGCGAACAGCGCGAGCTGTGTGCCGGCGGAGCCGATAGTCGCCGGGATCAGCGCCTTGAAGAAGCGGCGCACGTCGCTGTCGAAACGCAGCGCGCGAAACCAGGTCGCAACACCGCTGTGTACGACATCACCGCCGACCAGAAACGCCTGCAGGACGCCGGAGATCAGCACGCCCCAGGCCGCGGCATAGCCGGGGCCGGGGAAATAGACCGCGAACGCCAGCGTCGCCATCATGGCGACATTGAGCAGGATCGGCGCGGCGGCGGCGGCGGCGAAACGGTGCAGGGCGTTGAGCATGCCGCCCCACAGCGTCACCAGCGTGATCAGCAAGAGATAGGGAAACGTGATTCGTGTCAGCGAAACCGCGAGCGCGAACTGCCGCGGCTCGCGCGAAAAGCCGGGAGCCAGCAGTTCGATCACCTGCGGCGTAAAGACGAGCGCAACGATCAGCAGCACGACTTGCGTTTCGATCAGCAGCGTGAAAATGCGGTCGCTGAATGTCTTTGCCGCCTCGGATCCCTCCTGGGTGCGGATGCGCGCGTAGGCGGGAATGAAGGCGGCATTGAAGGCGCCTTCGGCGAAAATCGCGCGGAAATGATTGGGCAGCCGGAACGCGACAAAAAATGCGTCGGCGGCGGGCCCGGCGCCCAGGATCGCCGCCAGCATGATGTCGCGCAAAAAGCCGGTCAGGCGCGAGAGCAGCGTATAGCCGCCGACGGTGAGAATCTTATTGAACATCGGGCCCTGGGCTGCCAGCGCGCCGCGCGCCGATCAATACCGTAACGGATGTTCGCGGCGCGGCAATGGCTGGCAACATGTTGAGGATCTTTATGTCCGATATCCGAACGGTCGACACAAGGCCACCACAGGTCTGCGATTCCATTTCCACGAACGGGCGTGGGCGCCGGTGCCTTGCGGCTCGCGCTAAGCGGCCAAAGCGCTTACGTTCAGTTCGCCAAGTGCGCGCGCACCGCACCGATGATGCGATCCTGCACCGTCGGCTCCAGATAAGCGTGCATCGGCAGGCTGATCACTTCCTCCGCCAGCCGCTCGCTGACCGGCGCGCCGCCGTCGGCGACGGGATAGCGGCTGTAAGCTTCCTGGCGATGCAGCGGCTTGCGGTAATAGATCGCCGTCGGAATGCCTTGCGCCTTCAACATCGCGGCCAGGCTGTCGCGCCGGCTGGGCGCGAGCCGGATCGTGTACTGCGCCCATATCGAAGTCGCTTCGTTGCCGACGCGCGGCACCGTTGCAATGTCGGCGAGCGCCTCCGAATAGCGAGCGGCCACGCGATTGCGGCTGACGATTTCTTCGGGAAAAATCTTCAGCTTTTCGATCAGCACCGCCGCCTGGATCGAATCGAGCCGGCCGGTGATGCCGATGCGCGCGGCGTCGTATTTATCGACAATGCCCTCGCCGTGCACGCGCAGGCTTCTGATGCGCGCCGCCACCGCATCGTCATCGGTGAAGACGGCGCCGCCGTCGCCATAACAGCCGAGCGGCTTGGCCGGGAAAAAACTGGTCGCCGTGGCGGTCGCGAGCGCGCCAAGTTTTTTGCCCCGATAGGTCGCACCGAACGCCTGCGCGGCGTCGTCGAGAACGAGCAGGCCGTACTCGGCCGAAATCGCGGCGACTGCGTCATGGTCTGCCGGGAGGCCGAACAGATCGACGGGGATCACGGCACGCGGGTTAAGTCCGAGCCGCTTCGCGGTTGCCACCGCGCTGCGCAAACTGTCGGGATCGAGATTGAACGTTTCGGCTTCGACATCGGCCATCACCGGCGTCGCGCCAAGCAGCGCCACCATCTCGGCCGTGGCGCAGAACGTGAACGACGGGCAGATCACCGCATCTCCCGGACCGATCTCCCAGGCCATCAGCACGAGCAGCAGCGCGTCGGTGCCGCTGGAACAACCGATGACGTGCCGCGCGCCACAGAACGCCGCGAGATCCGCTTCGAGAGCACGGACTTCCGGGCCCTGGATGAATTGGCAGTGTTCCAAGACGCGCGCGACCGCATCGTCGATCGCGTGGCCGAGCCGGCGCCGCTGCGCCGCCACGTCGATGAAGGGAATGGAGTCCATAATCAGCCGACGACCCGGCGCGGTCCTTTGCGCTGCGGCGCTGCGGCCTGCGGGGCGCGCGCTTCGAGGCAGCGGATGGCGATCTCAAGGCTTGCGACCGCTTCCTCGCCGGTAACAGCGGGGCGCTCGCCGCTCCGGATCGCATCGACGAACGCCACCAGTTCGGCGCGCAGCGGTTCGGCGTAGCCGACCGAAAGATGCCGCATCGAATAGCTGCCGTCCGGCTGGAAGCCGAAGCATTCGGTAACCTGCAGTGTCAACAGATCGGCGATCAGATATTTGTCGCGCGTCGCGATGTGGATATTGCGCGCCTTGAACGGCGTGAGCCAGTTGGTGTTGATGTGGGCGAGCACGCCGGAGGCGGTGCGGAACTGCAGCAGCGCGATGTCCTCGCGCTCGGCGACCGCACTCGACATTTGCGGCTGGATTTCCACGATCTCGGATTCGGTGAACCAGCGAATGAGATCGATATCGTGCACGCCGAGATCGATGACGACGCCGACATTCGACATCCGCGGCGGGAACGGTCCAACGCGCGTGATCGCGATCGAGAGAATGTCCTGGTCCTTGATCGCCCGCTTGACGGACTGGACGGCCGGGTTGAACCGCTCGACGTGCCCGACCATGAGCGTCACACCGGCGCGGCGGGCGGCCGCAACAATGGCCCGGCCCTCGGCGACGGTCGAGGCAAGCGGCTTCTCGACCAAAAGGTGTACGCCGCAGCCGATACATTTAAGGGCAATGTCGTGGTGCAGGTGCGTCGGCGCCGCGATGGTGACCGCGTCGACGCCCCGGTCCAGCAGCGCATCGACATGCTCGAAGGCGGCGCAGCCCAGCGTCCCGGAGACGAAATCCCGCTGTTTACGGTCAGGATCGGCGACGCCCACCAGTTCGACGCCAGCCATGTCCGAGAGCACCCGCGCATGGTTTGAGCCCATGACGCCGACGCCCACCACCCCGATCCGCAATGTATCGTTCCCCGCCAATTCGAACCCTCACCCCGAGCCTCGCAGGATGCCTGCGCAGTCGCCAACCCCGACGCAATCACCTAGCACGGCCCGGCGCGGCTGGCGACCGGCCGGGGATGGAACTCGAACACATTTTGCATCCGAGGCTTACGGCTCGTGGGCCATGGCGGCTGCCGCTGACCGTCTTTGTACCCACTTTTCGCTCCGTATCCGTCCAGCATCGTCCATGGGCGGGAGGCCGAGTGGCAGTACATCGATACCGGCCACGGCGTCTGTTCATTGCGCCTTGATGCGCAGAAACGCGAACCACACCATGCGCAGCAGCAAAAGACCGTGGCGGAAGCGGGAGATTTGCGTTTCACCGTAGGTACGGCTGGCGTAGCGGATCGGCACCTCCACGATCTTCAAGCTCAGCTTCGACGCACCGAAGATCAGATCGAAGTCGCCAAATGGGTCGAAATCGCCGAAATAGCTGCGCCCCGCCTTGAGCCGCAGGTAATCGCTCCGGCGGAGTACCTTGGTGCCGCACAGCGTGTCGGTAAAGCGCTGCCCCAGCAGCCAACTGAAGGCCTGGGAAAACATCTTGTTGGCAACGAAATTGAGGAACCGCATGGCTTGGTCTTCAAGCGGGTATACCAGCCGCGTGCCGTTGATGAACTCGCCTTTGCCGGACTCGATCGCCTGCCAGAATTTCGGTAATTGCTCGGGCGGCACGGTCAGGTCGGCATCGAGGATCATCAGCACGTCGCCCTTGGCGATATCGAAGCCCGCGTAGACGGCGTTGGCCTTGCCTTTGCCGGGCTGATTCAGCGCCTTGATGTCGAGTTGCGGATTGGCTTTGACCACTCGCTCGATCTCATTCCAGGTGTCGTCAAGCGAATGTCCCTCGACGAAAATGATTTCGAGCGATTCGGCGAAACGCGGCATACGGCGAATGGCGGATTCGATGTTGCCGCGTTCGTTGCGCGCCGGAACGACGACGGTTGCGCTGCGCGGCGGCGGCTCGATGTGCCGCAGCGACCGGCATACCGTGTAATGGCGCAGGCATAGCGCGTTGAGCAGCGGCAGTGGCGCAATGAACCGGTTGATCAGCCGCCCCAGCCCGAACAGCCGCAGCGGCGACAACAATCGCCGTTCGCTTTTCACCGCATCAAAATCCGCGAGCGCCACGAGCCCGTGCACATCCGCAAGCGCGAGCACGTTCTGCGGCGGCTGCGGCATTTTGAGCTGCAGCCCCTCCGCCAGCTTCAGGAGCGGATGCCAGAAGTGCGAAAAATAACCGACGATCAGCCGCGTCTCGCGCGTGCATAAGTTGTGCAGGTTCTCGAACGCGAGCTGGCAATCTTCGAGCGAACCGAGCGTGTCCACGATGACGATATAGTCGAACGGGCCGGGCAGCGATCGCATGAACTCGGGAGATTCGATGTCGCCCGTCTGGAACACAAGTCCCGGATAGGCGCGCCGCGCATGTTCGACCGCCTCGGCGCTCAAATCGACGCCAACACCGAACGAGGGCTTGAGCGCCGCCAGGAGTTCGCCGGTCGAACATCCGAGCTCAAGGACACGGGCGCCCTCCGGAATAAGAAACCTGAGAAAGTGCAGATCTTCGCCGTGGAAGAACGCGGCGCGCCGGCGCCACCTGGCGCGCTCGGCCGCGCTGGCGTCGGCATGGCGGCGGACTTCTTCCTTGTGCACCGACAGCGTCGCGGATGGAACTGCGCTACTCATGTTTTGATTCACGCTCGGCCATGGGGCTCCCAGTTGATTGTTTCGGCCGTCATCCCGATCAGACAAAAAATCGCCGCTTACGGTCTTTCGAAAGAACTTCTCTCGTCAAGGGTGCACTGCCCGCACTCGGCAATGGCCAATATGGCGGCGGCCGGACTCGCGGCAATCTGAACGCTGAAGCGCGAATTCTTAAGCGCCGCCGCTGCCTGTCGCTCGCGCTCGTCCGGAGCAATAAGGGTGCCGCCGCGAAGGCCTGCAGCCGCGCCGGCGGCAAGATCGAGCGCCCTGTCGCCGACGATCCACGATCGCGCCACATCGAGATTCATGGCGGTCGCGGCCGCCAATAGCATGCCCGGATTGGGTTTGCGCCAGGGGTGATTGGCGACCCGCAAAGGGCCCAAACCGTCGCCGTGATAGGCACAGGCCAGCACCGCATCGAGGCGAGCTCCGGCTGCCGCCAGATGTGCGGCCATGCCTGCCTGGACCTCCTGGAACCCGTCCCAGTCGTAAAGCCCGCGGGCAATTCCGGACTGATTTGTCACGACCACCACAAGAACCTGTAGCGCATTGCAACGGGCGATCGCGGCCGCCACGCCTTCGAGCATCTGCACATCCTCGGCGCGGCCGACATAGCCCGTATCGGCAATAATGACGCCGTCGCGATCCAAAAACAGCGCCGGACGCGGCACCCGACCCGCCGGCGCAAGCTCGCTCCACAAACCGACGTCGCAATCCATCCGCAATTCCAAATGTCTCGGCAACAATCAGCCTTCAAGCAAACAAATAATCAGGGCTTGGCAACAAGGCAATGGCGGCAGCAGGCCCTCGGCGGTCCGCTGATTGCGGCAATCCGACCATCAGCGGACAACCGCTCCGCCGCCGAACAGATTGCGTTCGACCAGCCCGCAGATGGCGTGCGCGGCGACAATATGGATTTGCTGAATCAGGGGCGTTTCGTTGGCGGGCGCGGCAAGGTAATGGTCGCAGAGCGCTGTCATGTCGCGTCGGCCCGCGCCGCTGAAGCCGACGGTTGTGACGCCGATCGCGCGTGCCGCCTGCAATGCAGCGAGAATGTTGGGAGAGCGGCCGGACGTCGAGATGGCGACAAACACGTCGCCGGAGCGGCCGAGCCCGCGCACCTGACGTTCGAATGCACGGTCGAAACCATAATCGTTGCCGATCGCGGTAAGCACCGAGGAGTTGGTCGTAAGCGCGATCGCGGGGAGCGGGTTGCGGTCGAAATTGAGCCGCGACAGAAATTCTCCGGCGATATGCTGGGCGTCGGCGGCGCTGCCGCCATTGCCAGCGAGCAGAACTTTGCCGCCGTTGCGGAAGCTGTTCGTGATCGTTTCGGCAATGGCGTAGATCGCGCCGCGAAGCTCTTGATCGCCGGCGGCGCGGTCGAGCGTCTCGCATGACCGGCGGAAATACGCCGTGACCATGTCATCCGGCTCGCGCATGAGGTGATTCGCCCTTTTGGACCGCCATCAGTATAGACCGCTGCGCCTGTGAAGCGAACCGTTGACGGCCTAATAACCCGACGCGTAGGCCAGCGTATCCGGGCCTAAGGTGCGGAGGCTGATCTGAAAATTGACGCCGTTATTCTGCACCGGGGTAGCCGTTCCGTTATAGGCATATCCGGCGAAATAGTTGACGGCAAACATCAGGCAGTCATCCACATAACCGAAACCGACCTTGGCCTGGTTGAATTGGTGCACGACCAGATCGTAGCTCGCGGAGCCGAGCACAACCCAATTGCTCGTAAGCTTGTAGGTGGCGCCGGTGAGAAACCCCTCACGCTGGTTCAGGAAGCCGAGGTCCGGCTGCGCCGCATAGTCACCGTACAGCAGGTACACGCCCCAGCGGTCGAAATTCGCCCGCGTCTCCAGTTCGAGTCGCTGTACTGCCCAAGTGGCTTCGTCGAAGCGCGCGCGGGCGAGAAACATGTAGGTGGAATTCGGCTGGTAGGAAACGCGGGCGACGTAGTCAGAAATGTTGTTATTGAGGCCGCTATCGAGGCCGGTATTCGTGATGTCTCCGACGCCGAATGAGTTCAGTCCGTAGAGCTGATAAGACTGGCCGAACAGTGCATTCAACGAGCCCGCGTCGTTGAACTGCGCGGTGTATTGCATGCCGGCATTGAGCCGACCGCCTCCCTCGACACGATCCCAGCCGGAAAACTTGTTGACAGAGAACAGGTTCGTATCGTCGAAAGTCAAACTTTGCGCATCTTCGTTAGGGAACTGCCCGATACTGGTTTCATTCGGACGCAGGATGAGCTGGGCGATCGGCTCTATGGTCTGCGTGCCCCACGGTTCGACGTCGATCAGCGGGTAACGGTATTCAAGTCCGGCGACCGGCATGATGCGCGACAACTCATGCTCGCCGGGAGCGATGTAGTTCGACACGCCGGGCTGATTGTCGACATCGAGCGAGGCTGCATCGCCGCGCAACTGGAAGAACGGCGTGAAAATCTGGCCGTTGCTGGTGATCAGCGTCCGCTTCCAGTTTACCTCGGCGGAGGCGCGCGAATAATCCCCCGGAATGCCGCGCAGCAGGCAGTTCGATTTGTTCAGCAGCGCCGTATCCGCGGTTTCCGCCATGCCGTTGGCGCAGATGCCCTGCGCAATCGCGGCCGTGCTGATCGGGTCGTAGCTCGCCTGCTGACGGCTCAGGCTCGTGATATTGATTTTATAGCTCAATTCGCCGCCCATCACCTGTTCGGGCAGCGTCTTGGAGTAATCCAGGACCGGCGCAATGATCGGCAGCTGCTTTTGCTGATCAAGCTCCGAATAGCCCGTGTAGTAGATCGAGCGGATGTCGAAATAGCTGCGGTCGCCGCGGCCTGCCAGGTAAAGCTGGGAGACGCCCTCCCCGGACTTCGCTGGTGCTGGTGTGAAACGGATCGAGATTCGAGCCGCCATACTGGCCCAGGGAATAATCGCTCACCACGGTGGGGTCGGTGACCAGCACTCCCGTCCAGCCCCAGACCCACTGAGGGGTGATATCGAATTGGCCCGCGGTCGCTACGATTCCGCGAAAGGTTTTCGTCGCCTCTGGCGAACTGGCGCCATACAACGGAAGAAAAATAGCCTGGATCCTGCTGGAAAATTCCGGAGGCCTTGATGCCATAGGAGCCGTTGATCAGCCTTTGCCCCCAATCCGCACTCAACATCAAGCCCTGTTTGGTCATGTATTTCGGGTAGATGGTCAGATCGTAGTCGGGCGCCAGGTTGAAATAATAAGGGGTCGTAATGCTGTATCCGTAAGCTGTGTTGTAACCCAGCGTCGGATAGAGAAAACCGCTCTTGCGCTTTACCGTCGTGTCCGGGGTCGACATGAACGGGAAATACGCCACCGGCAATCCAAACAAATCGACCGTCGCATCTTCGAAATAGATCATCTTCTCGCTGTCGGAATGAATGATGCGCGCGGCCTTGACCTGCCATTCCGGCGGCTTGCTCGGGTTGTCCCGACAGGGTTCGCAGGCGGTATAGACGCCGTTTTGCAGCACCGTGTAGTTGCCCTGCGCGCGATCGGCGCGCTCTGCGGCAAAACGCGTGTCGTCTGGCGCTTCGAGACGAAGCGAGTTCGACAAATCCGTCGCGATAATCATCGGTCAGATTGATGATTTGTCCGTAGGTGATGCGGCCGTTCGCCTCGGTCAGCCGGGCATTGCCCTCGGCGCGCAGGCGTTTGGTTTTCTGGTCGTAGACGACCTTGTCGGCTTCAATCGTGGCACCGCCGTAGTAGATCTGCACGTGTCCGACGGCAGCCACGGTATTGTTCGAGTAGTCGTATTTGATCTCGTCGGCCTGAACCAGCATCGCGCTATTGGCCGGCACCGGCGGCGAGGCCGGCGGTCTATTCCGAAGCGGGAAATGCAATTCGTTCGGATTGCCCACTTGACCGAACGGAGTTTGGGCGAGCCCTGCTGGAGCGCCGAATCCAAGCGACATCGCTACGGTCGCAAGCGCGAAAGCACCGCAGCGTAGTCGCCACCCCGGCCGACGGGTAGCCCCGAAGTCCGTCACTAAACCTGCTCCCCAGCAAAACCCCGCACTGGCGCCGCCCGGCTTAACCCGGTCGGCACCGTCGAAACGCCCGAAGAGGCTATGTCCCCTGAGCCTACTGGTCGTCCCAAATGATGGCTTTGCCAAGGCAAATGCCATTGAAACTAAACAAGAATTAGTTCTTGAACATGCCCAAGAAGTGGTAAAGAATACGCGGTCGGCTCGTCGTAACTGCTGCAGCGGCGCTCGCTGAATTGGGCTCTTGAATGTGTCCGGTTACGTGCCGGCCACGAAGTATGACGCCAAACGGTTGCGTATATTGTCCGCAATCATCCCAACGGCGCGGTCTTCGGCATTCAGCCACGCGCGCTGCTGGGCAAATCGTTGCGCCGACCCGGGGATGTCGAAGGAAGCCCGGCCAAACGTCGAAGAGTTTATAACCACCTTCCCGGTCGCAATCTCGGTCAGGGTGTACGACACGTTAACCGCCGCGAGCTGCGTGTCCGGCCGGCCGCTGGCGACATCGACGATGACGGTCTGGATTCCGCTGCCGATGCCGTTGACCTGCAGGCGATAGAGCGGGGCCGAGGGTGCCGCCCCGTTATTGAATTCCGACATCAGGTTGTTACGCAATTCCACGGCAAGCCGGGATTCCGGATGCCCGTTGGGAGCAGCGATTTGCACCACCTCGACGGCCGCGAGCTTGTCTCGGACCGAGTCGCCCGCAGCCAGTGGCTGGTTGCCATAGACGGGCTGGAAGCAGGCCGCGTTCAGCGCGCCCAAACCGAGCACCACGGCGACCCGGAAGAGTTGATGTGCAATACCGATTCCCCGGTCCCAGCGCATCGGCACCGATCCCCCGCCCACACTCGGGTAACGCAGAAATCTTAACACCTATACATACCTTGCGATCTATCATGCAAGGCCGGCAGCCGTCGCGTATCGCCGTCAGAGACAGCATGCATGAGGTTGCCGTTGTCTTATTTCTGCGCCTAATCGACGCGAGAAGACGGGACGATGACGGCGACAACGTGGCGGCATGAGCGCGTCCCGGCCGGAAACGGCCTGCAGTTCGCGGCGTTATTGAGCGCGGCCCTCGCGCTCGCACAGTGCAGCGCCGTGCCGCTTGCCAACGGCACGCAGCCGCCGCCCCCGGCCAATTATGGCGCGCTTGTCAGTTCCGCCCTCAAGGCATCCAAGGATTTCGCGAGCTATAGCGGCTTCCAGATTTCCGGCTTGCGTTGGGTTCATGCCGCAATCGGCTGGAGTTGGCTGGCTTGCGCCCGCTTCCTCGATCATGGTCGCCCGCGCATCTACGCGGTCTTCATGAACGATGGCGGTACGGTGTTATCGCGGTATGACGTGCGTTCGGATCGATGCGCCGAACAGCAATACGCGCCATTCGATGCCAACACTGGCGCCATTTCCGCCGCCCCGATGGCGCAGTTCCCGGCTGGCGGCGCGCAGCCGCAGCCGTCCTTCACGCTGCAGCAGCCGATTTATTAGTCTGGCGTGCAATCGCGCGCTTCAGCGCTTTTTGCGAGCCCCGCCCCGCGTCTTTGGCTGCGCGGCGCGCCAAACTCTGACCGCCACTGCATCGAGCTTCTTGAGCAGCTTCGGATCGCGCGCTTCCGGCGCGGTGATCAGCGCATTGTCGAGCGCGCGATCGGAGCCGATCGGACACGGTTCATGCTCTCGGGGAAAATCTCGGGCGAGCCGCGCGACCAGACGCTTGGCCTTCTCGGCATTGGCGAGCAGCACCTTGATAATGTCCTGCACGGTGACGGCATCATGATCGGGATGCCAGCAATCGAAGTCGGTCACCATGGCGACGGTGGCGTAGCAAATTTCTGCTTCGCGGGCGAGCTTTGCTTCCGGCATGTTGGTCATGCCAATGACGGCATAGCCGAGATTCTTGTAGGTCAGGCTTTCGGCCAAGCTGGAGAATTGTGGACCCTCGATGCACACGTAAGTTCCGTCGCGCACCACGTCAATGCCCTCGGCCATCGCCGCCTCGGCGAGATGGATGCGCAACCGCGGCGACACCGGATGCGCCATCGACACATGCGCGACGCAGCCTTTGCCGAAAAACGAGTTCTCACGCTTGTGGGTGCGGTCGACGAACTGATCGATCAGCACAAACGTGCCCGGCGGCAACGCCTCCCGGAATGAGCCGCACGCCGACAGCGAAATCAAGTCGGTGACGCCCGCGCGTTTGAGCACGTCGATATTGGCACGGTAGTTGATGTCCGAAGGCGAAAGCCGATGCCCCTTATCGTGTCGGGGCAGAAACACGACCGGCAGGCCGGCCATTTCGCCGATCCGTAGCGCGGCCGATGGTTCGCCCCACGGACTTGCCAACTTTTTCGTGCGGGCTTTTTCCAGTCCCGGCAAATCATAAACGCCTGAGCCGCCGATGATGCCGAGAACCGCGTTTGTCATCGAGCTTCCCCCCCAACCCTTTCTATTGTACCGCAAAGCGCTACGCTGGTCCGTTATCGGGCCTCGCTGCGGAAATCCGGCACGGCCTCGCGCAACAGGCGAACGATAGCGCCGCGCTCGCTGTGATCGAGGCCGGCCTTAAGCTTGGCGACCCACGCGCGCACCACGTCGATGGAAGGACAGACCGGCGTCGCCGCCACAACGCCGGCAATGCCAATATCCATGCTCGGCTCTTCGCGCGCGAACAGGATCTCGTTGAGCCGCTCGCCGGGACGGACGCCGGTGAACACAATGTCGACGTCGCGTCCGGGCTCAAGCCCGCTCAACCGGATCATGCGTTCGGCTAGATCGACGATCTTGATCGGCTGTCCCATGTTCAGCACATAGACCGAGGCGCCAGTTCGCGTCGGGCCCAGCGCATGGCTTGCCGCGGTGATGACCAGATCGCAGGCTTCGCGGATCGTCATGAAATAGCGGACCATGTCGGGATGGGTGACGGTCACCGGCCCGCCGGCCTCGATCTGCGCCTTGAATTTCGGCACGACGGAGCCGTTCGAGGCGAGCACGTTGCCGAACCGCACCGCGATCATGCGGATCGGCGGCTTGCCGCCATTTGTGCCGCGCAGCGCAGCCGCATCCAAGGCTTGGCAATACATCTCGGCGAGCCGCTTCGTGGCGCCGAGCACCGACACGGGTTCAATCGCCTTGTCGGTCGAGATCATCACCATCGCCTCGGCGCCGGCCGCAACCGTGGCGTCGGCCACATTGATCGACCCGAGTACGTTCGTCCTGATGCCCTCGTCCCATTCGCGCTCGACCAGCGGTACGTGCTTGAGCGCCGCAGCATGGAACACGAGATTTGGCTCGACATCGGCAATCAAGCGAAACGTCCGTTCGCGATCGCGAATGTCGGCGATCCGGCCCTCAACGACCGTGGCGCTCGATTTGGCCGCGAGCCGTTCCAGCACTGCATGCAGCGCCTATTCCGAATTTTCCAGGATCAGCAACCGGCTGGCGCCGAAAGTAACGACGCGATCGCAGATTTCCGAACCGATCGAGCCGCCACCGCCGGTGACCACGACGGTCTTGCCTTTGATGAACTGTTCGAGCCGCAGGTAATCGATCTTGACGCTCGGGCGCAGCAAAAGGTCCTCGACATCGACCGGCGCCAGCCGCAATGCATCTTCGCCGCCGTCGAGCGCAGGCAGCCGGTGCGTGGCAAGCCCCAGCCGGCGGGCCAGCATCAGCATCGTTTCCGGATGGACATCGGGCGCCAAGGCCGCCGGCGACAGCACCAGCCGTCCGACAGGAATACCCTGCTCCGCCAATGACGCCACGGTGACTTCGAGGTCCGCCAGATAACCGCGCACTGGAACGCCGCGCAGCGCCTGGCCCTGGTCGGCGCGCGACGGCGACAGGATGCCGACCGGCCGCAGCTTGGTGACCGCGCCGCTCTCGATGGCGCGGAGCAGAACCTCGGCGTCCGCCGCACGCCCGGCGATGAGCGTCGGAACCGCTTCAGGACCTCTGGCGTGATGCTGCGTGCGCGCATGCCGGAACAGCCGGTAGGCGATGCGCGGCCCACCGAGGAAAAACATCTGCAGCACCCAGTAGAGCAAAATCGTGATTTTGCCGAAGAAGAAGGTGCCGTAGAAATTCGGCGCGACGAGCACGTAATCGAGCACCAGCAGCGACAGCGCCAGCACCGTGACGGCGCGGAAAATGTTCCACAGGTCCGGCAACGACGCAAAACGCCACTTGGCGGCGTAGAGCTTGAAAATCCAATAGACCACTCCGGCATAGACCAGATAGCCGGGAAGAATGACCAGGAGCCAATGGAAGCGCTGCGCCAGGCCCGATATCTTCGAAGCGGAAATAAAACGCGGCCAATATCGCTGCCGCAGTCATCGCCAGGTCGTGGATGACGATCAACACGCGGCGCGGATTGCCGAAAAATCCCATCATGGCGCTACCATATAGACCGCCTCGCATGGGAACGAAACGCAATATCGAACGCCCCGGCGCGGAGCCGCCATCCCGGCTTGCCGCAAGGCACGTAAACCATTGAGACAATGGGGATTTAGTGCGATTCCGCGATTTGACGCGCAGGCGCGGAGCGACATTTGCTAGTGATCCCTTGCATTGGAACGGGCAGCGAGCGGCGGTCGGGCAATGGATGCGACGGCGCCAGTCATATGGGCGGCACGCGGCGGAGCGATTGCGGCTGTGTCTGCGCTGATCTGCGTTGGTCTGATCATCGTCTTGCATCCCGTGCTGCCCCGCTACGCACTAGCGAGACCGAACGCACGGTCCTCGCACCGCACGCCGACCCCGCAAGGCGGCGGCATTGCGGTCATGGCCGCTACCATTGTGGCGACCGCATTCGGCTTGCTTCAGCCTTGCCGTCGCGGTCGCCACACCGCTCGTAGCGGTTTTCGCCGCCGCGGTGATGATGGCGTGTGTCGGTGCAGCCGACGATGTCCGCCCGCTCGCCGTCGTGCCGCGGCTGTTGCTTCAAACGCTCGCCGTGTCGGCCGTGATCTATGCGCTGCCGAGCGACCTGCATATCGTCTGGCTCCTGCCGCCGTGGCTCGAGCGATTGTTGCTGATCCTCGGCGGCCTGTGGTTCGTCAACCTCGTCAACTTCATGGACGGCATCGACTGGATGACAGTCGCAGAAATCGTACCGATCGCGGCCGCCCTCGTCGCGCTCGGCGGCCTGGGCGCGCTCCCTCGCGACGGCGTCGCTGTCGCGCTGGCGCTCGGCGGCGCCATGATCGGATTTGCCTATTTCAACCGGCCGACCGCGAAACTGTTTCTCGGCGACGTTGGCAGCCTGCCGATCGGGCTCGTTACCGGCTGGCTCCTGGTCCTGCTCGCCGGAGCCGGCCATCTGGCGGCGGCACTGCTGTTGCCGCTTTATTATCTTGCCGATGCGACGCTGACTTTGCTGCGCCGCCTGTCGAACGGCGAGCGCGTCTGGCAGGCGCATCGCACACACTACTATCAGCGCGCCACCGATCGCGGCTTTTCCGTCACCGAAATCGTCGCGCGGGTCTTCGCCGTCAATCTCGCCCTTGGTGTACTCGCGGCCACCACCGTGATTGCGGACAGCGTCATTGTCGATATCGGCGCGCTCGTCTGCGGCGCGGCTCTGGTCGGCTGGCTGCTCCACGCCTTCACGCGCCGGCGGGATGGTTAGACCTGTACTCACCCATTTGTCGTATCCGCCATAGCCTCGTTAGCGATCAACCAAGGCGGCTTCAAAAAATGAAAAGTGCCGCGATAACCACGGGTTGCCGGGATCGGCCGATTTTCACTGATCGGATTTATACTCGAAGCGACTCGCGGGCTCACGTTACCTCCTTGGCGTCGCCGAGCAGCGGGTCTTGGCGACCTCTCCGTATGCCCAAACACCGCTCCGTCCAACGCTCCACAGCCGGCTTTAGTCGCAGAGCAGGTTGCTCGATCAACGTGACGGACAGGAATGCAAGTGCCAAGGTGGCGCCGGTGGCGAATAAGCCTCCAATCCAAAAATTCTTCGTCACCATGGCGCTGACCTGTTGGACCGGCCAAGCGTAAAGGTAAACTGCGTACGAAAGATCCAATGGTGGCCGGAGCCACGATGGTAGTGTGATGCAGCCAATTGCGATGACCGTCGCCGCCAGGAGCAGATACAGTGCAAACAGCTCCTGGCCCATGGCGTAGAACAGGGCAGATACCAACAGGATCGAGCAAACCGCTGTAACGCGATTTGTAAGATTGTTAAGGACCGCAACGAAGCATCCGGCGACGAACATGGCCGAGTATTGCAGCCAAAACGTACCCAGAGATGAGAAGCCGATCGCCAGCATGCCGGCGGCGCACGCGAATAGCACCATCAGGGCGCTGAAGCGGAAGGCGACGAAACAGAGTGCAAGAGCAACATACATCCGCACTTCGTAGGTGAGCGTCCACAGCGAACCATTAAGTGCATTTTGGAAAGCATTGCCTGCGAACACGGGGTGGGCCACTCCTGCCCTAAAACCAGCGAACAGCGTCGCGTCTTTGCCGACAAATAAAAGCAGATCGTAATCGAGATACTTTTTGAGATCGGGAGCGGCGCAGGCGCCGACCAATACCGTGAAGCCGATGCAGACCGCCAGTGCCGGATAGATGCGAAGCCCTCGATTGAGAAGAAACGGCGTCATTGCGCCACGCCGAATAATGCTTTGGGTGTTAAGATAGCCGCTGATCGCAAAGAAAATCAGAACGCCGATTCCGCCCCAACTGGCGCGAAACATTTGCATCCCCGACTCGGCAAGGCCCATCAGCGCATGCTGGTGAGACCAGAGCACCATGCCCGCGGCGGCGAGACGTATGAGGTCAAACGCATTTGTGTGCTGGCGCACTTTCCACCCCCCCTCGGACGTTAGATTAGCATTCCAATCATCCGCAGGTGCCGGAATTTTAGGCCTGAATGATTTGGTTCAGGGCGTCGGCATCGATTTGCCACCGAACGGTGAGCGCGTCTGGCAGGCGCATCGCACACACTATTATCAGCGCGCCATAGAATTATCAGCGCGCCATAGATCGCCGCTTTTCCGTCACCGAAAAGACACGCCGAGAAAGCGACCGGGTGCGCGTGAGCCTTACATGACTCCCGTGCTGCGGAACTGTTCGACAATGCCGGGCCGGAGGGCTTTCGCGGCACCGACATCAGTGTTGCCGCCGACGCTATCGCCCGTCTTCAACTTGACCAAGCCGCGGCCGAGCAGCGCCTCGGCCAAGCCCGGCTCAATGCGAAGTGCCTGATTGAAATCGGCAATCGCCTTGTCCGGCTGCATTAGCTCCAGATAGCCAAATCCGCGGCCATCAAGCGCGTATGCATCATGCGCTTGCAGCGCCAGCGACTTGTTGCAGGCATCGACGGCAGCCGCGGCCTCGCGCTGCACTAGATGTATCCAGCACACTGCGCTCAAACCGCCGGCTTCATTTGGGGCGCGCTTGATCGCCTCCTTGTAATCCGCCGATGCGCGGTCGAAATCGCCTTTGGCGCGATGGGCATTTGCTCGGTTGTAGAAGGCGCGCGCAAAGCTGGGGTTCAGCTTGATCGCTGCGTCGAAATCGGCAATGGCTCGATCGTAATCCCCCTTGGCGCGGTAAGCGGAGCCACGATTGTTGTAGGCCGCGACGGCGGTAGGCGTGAGCTTTATCGCCTGGCTGAGATCGGCGATCGCACGATCGTAGGCCGTGGCAAGATAATAGGCGAAGCCACGGCCCGCGTAGGCGACCGCATAATCTGGGTAGAGCTTGATCGCCTGATCGTAATCCTTGATGGCTTGATCGAGATCGCCCTTGGCCAGGTACGCGCCGCCCCGGTTGGCGTAGGCGATGGCATATGCTGGCTGCAGCGCAATCGCCTGAGCGTAATCCTTGATCGCGAGATCATACGCGCGCTCGCGATAGTGCAGGTTGCCGCGCTGATTGTAGGCAACGGCGTATTTGGGTTCGAGCGCAATCGCCCGGTCGTAATTCTCGAGCGCGCGATCGTTATCGCCTTTGGCGTAATAAGCGTTGCCTCGAGAATTGTAGAGGACAGCATAGCCGGGCTTGACGCCTATGGCCGCGCCGAGAACCTTGATAGCATCGTCGTAATCGCGCGTCAGCGTGAGCGCATCCGCCAGTTTGACCACGCCGCTGACAAGGTTTCTCTGCCACAGCAGATTGTCGGGGTCTTTCTTCAGCAGGGTCCCGGCGACCGTCAGTCCTTCGCGATAATAGCCAATCGAATCGCTCGCTTTTTGCAAATCGACATTGTCATCGCCGATCGTTTCCAGCGCATTAAACAATTCCAATTGCCACAACGTGTTGTCGGCATCGATCCCGACCAGTTTCCGCTTTAGGGTAAGGTCCTCCTGCAGCAGCTTCAGCGCATCGTCGTAGCGCCCAACGCGTATCATCGCGTAGGCGACGTTGCCGAGCAGGTTCGAGTAAAAGCGCTGCAAAGTGGCGTTGTTCGGATCCTTTGCGAGCAGATCCTTGGCAATATCGCGTGACTGCTCATAGCCTTTAAGGGCCTCGGACGGGTGGCCCGTGTAAAACATGGCCATCGCATTGAAATTGATGCTCTCCACATATTCGCGCCGCCACGCCGCATTGGTCTTGTCGATGGAGACAAGCTTGCCGGTGAAGGACAGGCTTTCGCGCGCCAGCGGCACGGCATCTTGGGCATGTCCCCCAAACATAGCCGCATAGGCGTCGTAGCCGAGGACATGGGCAAGCCGCATCTGCGCGGCGTTGTCCCCCGGATTCTGCGCGAGAACGCGACGGCGAAGGTCGACGCTCTCGCCGTAAGCCTTGGCGGCGGCATCGTAATCGCCTTTCCAAAGGGCGGAATTCGGCGAGCTTCTCGAGGCACAGACCCAGCCCCTCGATCATGTCGCCCGCTTTGGATGTCGCAGGCACCAGCGGCCGCATGATGCCTACGCATTCGTTGGCGCGGTCCTGCGCCTCCTTGAACTCGCCGAGTTCGACGTAAACGTCGACAAATGCGCTCAGCATCCTGGCGCGGCTCAATTGCAGGCGGGGCGAGCCGGAGTTCATCTTCGCCAAGGTGGCGAACTGGCTTTCGACCACAGTCAAAATACTGAGGATGCCCTTGCGTGATATGCCGACAAGATCCTTGAGCTGAGACGATACGCGCGTGACGATGCCGTCGGTTTCGTCGATCGCAGTGCGAAAAAACTGCTCTGCGCGTTCGCGCTGCTGGTTCGCCGTCCACCACTCCCAGCCAGCTCCTGCGGCAAGCACCAGCGCGATAACAAGGCCGATACCGGTGCGCCGCGCGATGCGGCGATTGGCGGCGAGGAGCGCTTGGGCGTCCCGCAGTCGGCGCTCTTGTTCCTCGCGCTCGCGCTCCAGCCGCGCGAGCCGTTCGCGCTGTTCGTCCTGTTCGCGCTCCCGGCAGGCGCGCAGATAATCGCGGGCATCGGCCGAGAGATCGCTGGCGAGATCGCCGCGGATCGCCACTTGCTCGGCCTCGTCGAGGCGGCTGCCAGAGTGGTTCAGCCAATCGGATCGACGGCCGTTGGCCGCCCAGTCGCGCGCCGCGCGTTTCACGCCCTCCAGCGTGGTTAGCGCCGCGAAATCCTCTTCGAGCCAGCCTCGCAGCAGGCCCCATTGGCGCAGCAACGCCTCGTGCGCCGGCTCGATCGTAACTTCGCTTCGTTCCCTGTCTCCCTCGCGCAGCACGATGCGATCAGTCGATAACAGCCGCTGCTCGACCAGAAGCGCCACCAACGGGGCGGCCTCTTGAGGAATGTCGGCGAGCCGCGCCACGCGCCGCCGCGGGCTGCCGCTCTCGGGATTGATTCCGGCGAGCCAAGGGATCAAGCCGCGCCGCAGCAGCGCAAGCCGCGCCTCGCGATCGCGCGGGATGCGCGGATCGCGGTCGGCGGCCGCCAACGCCCGCTGCACTCCAGCTTCGATCGCGCCGCGAATCCCGCCGAACTTCTCATAGTCGGCAAGCTTCAGCGCACCGCTTCCGCCATATTCCAGATAGAGCTGCTCTAGCGTGAAGGCCAACAGCGGCAGTGCATCGCTGCCGCCGCCTTGTTCGATGTCCTCGAGCAAGGCTTGCGTCAACCGAGGCTCGATACTGAGCGGACGGCTGGAATCGCGCAACCGTGCGGCTGGTCCCTCGATGACCGTCTGATAGGCGCCGCGCGGCATGGGCAGTAATGGCATCGCGCGCTGCCGCAGGCCCTCGAATATCTTGACGGTCTCCAGCTGATCGTAGGAATCGGAGCGTATGGTGAAAAGCACAATAAGCTCGGGCCGGTCTTCTTTGACAAGATCGCGGATCAGCGCCAGCAGCTCTTGGCCTTCCTTGGCACCGTCACTGAGAAACAGCTCCTCGGCCTGATCGACGGCGAGCAAGATGGCCGGCCGCTTCGCCTCGCCGTCGTCAGAGATGATGGCGGACGAGGCTTTTTCAACAAGCCGCACAAGCAGGGACCGCAGACCGTCACTGCCCGCAGCGATAACGTCGCGAATGCTCGCCCGCGACTGCGGGATACCATACGCGGCGAGCCCCGCCTCGATCGCGCGCAGTAAACCGCTCTCGCCGTTAATTGCCGCCCGCTCCGGACGAATCACCGGAAGCGGCAGGAAGTTGCGGTCGTCACGAGCCAGTCGCGGCAAAAGTCCGGCGCGCAGAAACGAGGATTTTCCGGCCCCCGATGCGCCGAGAATGACAAGCAGGCGCGGCGGCGCCGCCTCCCTTGCGCCGCGCAATGTGTCGAGCGCCTCGACGATCGGGGCGTCGCGTCCGAAGAAGATGCCTGCGTCTTCCGCCTCAAGCGGTTTGAGGCCGCGATAGGGTGGACGGTCCGGATCATGTTCCGGCGGCCAGGCAAAGAAGCGTGGGTCGAGCCCGGCTTTAGTCAGCCCGTTCCGAAGCCGCGTCAGTCCCTCCCTGGAGAAGGTGACATGGGCTTCCTCCTGCGTCCGCGGCAGAGTACGCGCAGCATCAGGTGGTCCTGGCCGGAGGCAAGATCGACCACCTGCCAGGCATCGGTGAGGTCGGCCGGCAGTTCGGCAACCGGAATGGATTCGACCAGCACGCCGAAGAGGCGCTTGTTGAGCCTGCGCGCCAGGCTGAATTCTTTCATGCACCAGCGCGAACCGAGCCAAGCGCGCGAGATTAGAAACAGGACCGCCTCACAACGCGATGCCGCTTCGTTGAGAGCGCGTTCCCAGCGTTCGCCCGCTACAATTCCACGGTCGGGATCGAGATCGAGAAAGACCTCATTCCAGCCCTCACCAGCCAACCAGTCGCGGATTGCCACCGCCTTGGCGTTGTCTTCGCTCGAATGGCTGAGAAACAGACGGGACATCGAAGCCCTTTCCCATCAGACCTCAAAGCAATCTGGGGTACCCGAACCATGGTCAGGCAAGCCCAACATTGTCCGCAATGGGAAGCTATGTACTACAAGCATCCGTTTTAAATCGCCACCTGTTAATCTCACGATGGGTTTAGCTGACAACGAGAGACCCGCCAGTTTGGAAGGAAAATTACTCCGCCGCCGCGGCTTTCGGTTTTCGCTGGTCGAAGCGGCGATCGAACACGTGCTCGGCAATGCGGTTTTTCAGCATCTCTATCGAACCGCCGGCGATCATCCAGCCACGGGTGCGCCGCATGCAGTATTCCACGAGCGACTTCGCAGCTGTAGCCGACCGCGCCCATGATCTGCACCGCCTCGCTGGCCACTTCGAAGCCGGCCTGGTTGCAGGCAGCCTTGGCGAGCGCGGTCTCATACGCCGACGGCAGGCCTTTGTCCGCGCTCGCCGCGGCGCGATATAACAAAAGCTGCGCGCTCTCGAGCTTGACCGCCATCTCGGCGAATTTCCACTGCAGGCCCTGGAACTCGCACAGCGGCCGGCCGAACTGCTCGCGGGTTAGCGCATGGTCGCGCGCGGCATTGAACGCATAGCGGCCGTAAGCCAGCGAACGGGCCGTGTTGCCGAGCCGCTCGACATTGAAGCCTGCCATTTGCTTGCGGAAGCCGCCGGGCCCGAGCAGCACGTTCTCGGTCGGAACGCGGCAATCGGAAAAATGCAATTCGCACCACTCCTCGCCGCTCATGAAGGCGGAGGGCTTGCCAATGGTGAGGCCTGGCGTGCCGCGCTCGATCAGCACCGAGCCGATCCCGTTAAGCCCCGGGCCGTAGCGCAGATAGACCAGAAAAACCTGCGCCTCGGCGCTAAACGTGGAAAATACCTTGCCGCCATTGACTACGTAGTGCTCGCCATCCTGGCGCGCGCTGGTTTTCAGATCGGTCACGGCGGACCCGGCATCTGGCTCGGTCATACCGAGACTCATCACCACGCGGCCGGAGAGCAGGTCGCCAAGCCAGCGTTTTTTCTGCTCGGGCGTGCCGTATTCGGCAAAAGTACGGATCGGGCCGAAATTGCCGAACTGCACCACGTCGGCGCTGCGCGGGCATTCGGCGGCGATCTGCTCGATGGCAATCACCGCGTCCATCAGGGTGCCGCCCTGCCCGCCCTCGTCCTGCGGGAGTGTGATGCCCATGAGCCCCTGCTCGGCCATGAGCCGCGCCACGTCGAACGGGAAGCCCGGCTCATGAGCGCGCTTTAAAGCGCCCACGGCGAGCTTTTCCCGCGCGAAGCGGCGTACCTGCTCGGCAAACAGCTTCTGCTCGTCGCTAAATTCAAAATTCATTGCGGTGATTTCATCTTACGAAGGCGCGGCACTGCGCCGCGACCGGCCTCGCGGCCCCCAATTTAGCCGCCGCCTTTGCTAGTCTGCCAGCGAACTGGAAGGACCGCCATGCAACGACACAAATTCGGCAATACCGATCTCATGGTCTCGGCGATCGGGCTCGGCTGCTACGGCATGTCGGGCGTCTATGGGCCGGCCGATGACGCCGAGTCAATCGCCACCATCCGCCGCGCGCTCGATCTCGGCGTCAATTTTCTCGACACCTCGGCGAGCTATGGCCAGGGCCATAACCACCGCCTGATCGGCGAAGCGATCCGCGGCCGTCTCAGCGACGTCATCATCCATTCCAAGAGCGGCAGCCCGCGCGACGGCAATCCCGAGGGCGTGCGCGGCGGCGGCGACCCGCGCTATCTGCGAAAGACGATTGAAGACAGCTTGAGAAACCTCGGCATCGAACAGCTGGACGTGTTTTGCATGTCGCGCGTCGATCCCAATATCCCGGTCGAGGAGAGCGTCGGCGCGATGGCCGAATTCGTCAAGGAAGGCAAGACGCGCTTCATCTCGCTGTCGGAATGCTCGGCGGAGTCGCTGCGGCGCGGCAGCGCCGTGCATTCGCTAGCCTCGCTGCAGATGGAATATTCGCTGTTCTCGCGCGACGCTGAACGGCAGGGCCAGATCGCCACCTGCAAGGAGCTCGGCATGGCGATGATGGCTTACGGCGTGGTCGGGCGCGGTATGCTCAGCTCTGCCGTACCACAGCTGCAGCAGATGACCGCCGACGACATTCGCAAGCGGCTGCCACGTTTCCAAACTGACAACGTCGCCGCCAATATGGAGCTGCGTTCAGCACTCGAAGCACTGGCGCACAGAAAAAATGCCACCCTCGCGCAGCTCGCGGTAGCCTGGACAATGGCCCAGGGCTCCCGCCAAGGGGCGTTCATCGTGCCGATACCCGGCGCAAAATCGCGAAAGCACCTTGAGGAAAACGTCGGCGCTGCCGACATCGCGCTCAGCGCGGAAGATCTTGCCGAGATCAACCGCATCGTGCCGCCCGGCGCCGCCGCCGGCACGCGTTATCCGGCGGGACAGATGCACCGGCTGAATGTGTGACTGCCACGACAGACGCTTGAGCTGGTCGCATTTTCTTCGGAAAACCGGCGGCCACTTTTCCGGAAAATGCTCTAACCGCACGTCAGCTTCTCCATCATCGCGCGCATGAAGCGCACCGCGGCCGGCCCTTTCAGCGCGCTGGCCCACAGATCGCGCGCCATCTTCTCGTGCAGCGCCAGCGCCTCCGGCGCCGACGTGATCATAGCCACGCCAACCCGAATGTTGGGTTCTTCGCCGAGGCGGAACGGGCTCAACGCCAGAATTTGCCGGTCGGGCTGGCGGAAAATCTGAAAGCTCGTGTGCGGCAGCGTGTCGAGCACAATGCCGATCTGCACGCCGATCGGCTCATTCTCCATGAGCGCGGTGAAATGCTCGGCCTCGGCGCGGGCGAGCGCGCGCCGTTCGCGGCGCAGTTTTTCCGGCAGATCGAGGCGGCCGACCAGGCCGTTGCGCAGAAATCGCTCCATTTCGGATGCCGAGATCAGATTGACGATCGCCGGCTGCCGCCGCCGGTACATTTCCTTGCGCTGCCGCAGCACCTCCATCAGTTCGTCGATCTGCGCCAGCGCATGTTCGCTTTTGCCGGCATCGGGCACCGACTCGTGCAGCACATCGCCGAGCGTGGCATCGAACGGATCGGACGAAAGTACGTAGGAAATCGGGCCGGCGAGTACGATGATGTGCTCGGCGGTTTCCTCGATCTGCCGCATGCGCTCGAAATAACTGACCGCCGAAGCGATGTATTCGACCCCGACGCCGAGCAAGGTCGGCACCGAGACCTGCAGCAGTTCGGCGAGATTCTCCAGCGTTTCGATCTTGGCCACCTCGCCTTTCTCGAAGCGGTAGAGCGCGGTGCGCGAAATGCCGAGCTTTTGCGCGATCTCCTCCGCTGCCAGCCCGGAGCCGAGGCGGAACGCCTTCAGGCGGTTACCTATGTCGTCGAAGCGAAGCGGCATCGCTTGCTCCTCCCTCGCCCTGCCGGCGGGAAAAGAGATGGGGCGGGGCGTGACGGCTTTGGCGTAAATGCCCCTCGCCTATCTTGCGATCAGGCCGGAGGGCGCTCCGCTCCTCGCGGCGCGGGAACAGGCGAATTCTTCAATCGCTTCGCCGCATCGAGCGCGGCGATGACGATGTTCTGATAGCCGGTGCAGCGGCACAGATTGCCGGAAATGCCGATGCGCACTTCTTCCTCGGTCGGGTCGGGGTTGTCGCGCAGAAACTCGATCAGCGTCGTCAGGATGCCCGGCGTGCAGAAGCCGCACTGCAGACCATGATTGTCGCGGAACGCCTCCTGCAGCGGATGCAGCGTCTCGGCATTCGGCGCGATGCCTTCGACCGTGAGAATTTCGTGGCCGTCGGCCTGCACCGCAAGCATCAGGCAGGAGCGCGCCGAGTGGCCGTCGAGCAAAATCGTGCAAGCGCCGCACACGCCGTGCTCGCAGCCGAGGTGCGTGCCGGTCAGGCCGAGCTGATGGCGGATGAAGTCGGCGAGCGTCACCCGCACCGGCACGGTCTCCTCGTAGCGCGTACCGTTGACCGTGACCGTGATCTTGCGCGTCTCGCTCATGCCCGCTTCCCTTCCGCAATGCGTTCGTGCGCCTTGAGCAGCGCGCGGCGCGGCAGCACCGTAGCCAGTTGCTGGCGGTAGGACGCCGGCGCATGAATGTCTTCGATGGCCTCGCACTTGCGCAAAGTCTCGCAGATCTCGCGCATGCGGCTTTCTTCGATCGCTTCGCCGATCAGCGCTTTCTCGACCTCATGCCCGCGCAGCGGCGCCGGCCCCATGCCGCCGAGCGTGACCGAGGCGCGTGTCACCTTGCCGTTTGCGTCCTCCTCGATCAGCACGGCGGCCGACACGATGGCGAAATCGCCGTGCCGGCGGGAAAACTCGATGAAGGCGTAACCGTGTCCTTTCGGCCAGCACGGGAAAGTCGCGCCGGTGACCAGCTCATCCGGCTCGATCGCCGGCGTCATGTAGCCCGCGGGAAACGACGCGAAATCGATGCTACGCGTGCCGCTCTTGCCAGCGACCGTGACCTTGGCGTCGAACGCGGCGGCGAGCGTCACCAATTCGGCAGCCGGATCGAGGTGGCAGAGTGAACCGCCGAGCGTGCCGCGGTTGCGGGTCTGGCGATGGCCGACCTGGCGGATCGCCTCGTGCATCAGCGGGCTGCGCTCGCGCACCGCTTCGGAAAACTCGATCTCGCGCTGCCGCGTCATCGCGCCGATTTCGAGCGCGCCATTATCGGCGCGGATATGGCTCAGTCCCTCGACCCGATTGAGGTCGATGATATGGTCCGGCAGCACAAAGCGCATGTTAAGCATAGGCATCAGCGACTGCCCGCCGGCCAACAGCTTGGCATTGTCGAGCGTTGTGAGCAGGCCGACTGCGTCGGCGACTGTTCGAGGATCATGATAGGAGAAGGGCGGTGGTTTCATGCCGGACTGCTAATTCCTGTCTTTTGACTCTGTACCGAAAACCGTGCATCAGTTTGAAAACTTAGCTCAATCCCAAAGTTGATACTAGCCGATGAAGCCTGCGGCGTTTCGCTATCATGCGCCGAAAACCGTCGACGAGGCGGTGGCGATGCTTGCGGAATTGGCGGCCCAGGACGGCCGCGTGCTCGCCGGTGGCCAGAGCCTGGTGCCGACCATGGCGTTCCGCCTGGCCAAGCCCGCCCATCTGGTCGACATCAACGGCGTTGCAGCGCTCAACCGTCTGGCGGTCGGAGGCGGCAAACTCGTCATTAGCGCGTGCGTGCGCCATGCGGCATTCGAGCGGCAAGTCTGCGACGGTCCGCTCGGCAAGCTTCTGAGCGAGGTCGTGCGCCACATCGCTCACTTTCCAATCCGCAATCGCGGCACGTTCTGCGGCAGCCTGGCACACGCCGACCCGGCGTCCGAATGGGCGCTGGTGCTGGCGGCGCTCGATGGCGAGGTGGTGGCCAAAAGCGCGCGCGGCGAGCGTCTCATTGCGGCGCGCGAGTTCTTTCAGGGCATCATGACGACCGCGCTCCGCGACGACGAATTGCTCGCCGAAGCGCGCCTGCCGGTGCTCGCCGCCGGCACGCGCTGCGGCTTCTACGAGTTCAGCCGCCGCGCCGGCGATTTCGCGCTGGCCGCAGCGCTCGCCACATATCGGCTCGATGGCGGCAAGATCGTCGAGCCGCGCGTTGCGCTCGGCGGCGTGGAAGTCAGCCCGCGCCGCATCGCCGAAGCCGAAGGCGTGCTGGCCGGCGCCGAGCCGGGCGACAAGGCTTTCCGCGCGGCGGCCGCGGCGGCGGCCGGCGCAGTCGATCCGATGGAAGATATCGTCAACACCGCCGAGTTCCGCCGCGACCTCGTGCTCGCGGTGACTCGCCGGGCGCTCGAGCGCGCGGCGAAATGAGCACAGCGCCAAAGGCGTGGATCGGTCAGTCGGTCGAACGGCTGGAGGATCCGCCGCTGGTCACCGGCCGCGGCGAGTTTGCCGGCGACATCAATTTCCCGCACCAGTTGTCCATGCGCATCGCGCGCTCGGCCCATGCGCATGGCCGCATCGTCTCGGTCGACGCCTCGGCGGCGCGCGCGCTGCCCGGCGTGTTCGCGGTGTGGACCGCGGCGGATGTTGCCGACGTCCCGCCGATCGATTTCCGCGAAGGCTCGATCCCAGCGCTCGATCCATACCGCCAGCCGATCCTGGCGAACGGTAAGGTGCGCTATGTCGGCGACCCGGTCGCCGCCGTGTTTGCCTCAGACCCGTACATCGCCGAGGACGCCGCCGATCTGGTCGAGATCGAAATCGAGGAATTGCCGCCAATACTCGATGCGCGGGCGGCGCCGTTTGAGTTCTCCCCGGGGTACCTCAGCGAGCCGACCATCATCCGGCAGGGCTACGGCGACGTCGATGCCGTATTCCGCACCGCCAAGAACATCGTCGAACTTGAACTCGCGATCGGCCGGCACTCGGGCGTGCCGCTGGAGACGCGCGGCGCCATCGGCCGTTACGACGCTTCGCGCGGCATTCTCGAAATGCACGGCGCGGCCAAGGTGCCGCACCGCAACCAGGAACTGCTCGCCCGCATGCTGCAGATTCCACCGACTTCGGTGCATGTGCACGAATCCCATGTCGGTGGCGGCTTCGGCATCCGCGGCGAGATGTATCCGGAAGACTTTCTGGTCTGCGTTGCCGCCAAGAAATTCAATCGCCCGGTGAAATGGATCGAGGATCGCCGCGAGCACCTGATCTGTGCCAATCATTCGCGCCAGCAGCTGCACAAGATCCGCGCCGCCGTCGATGACAGCGGCGCCATTCTCGCCATCGACGACACTTATTTCCACGACCAGGGCGCCTACATCCGCACCCACGCGACGCGCGTCGTGCACATGACGGCCGGCATTCTGCCCGGGCCGTATCGCGTGCCGGCTTACCGCGCCGTCGGCCATTTCCGCCTCACCAACAAGACGCCGGCCGCGACCTATCGGGCGCCCGGCCGCTACGAGACCACGTTCGTGCGCGAGCGCCTGCTCGATGCGATCGCCGCGAAGCTCGATATCGATCGCATCGAGGTGCGCCGGCGCAACGCCATCACCAGCGCCGAACTGCCTTACGAGCGGCCGCTCGAAGCGCTGGGCGAATCCATCTTCATGGACACCGGCGATTACATCGGACTGGTCGACAAGCAGCTGGCCCGGATCGACTGGCAGAAGCTCAACGCCGACGTGAGACGCCGCAGGGCCGCCGGCGAACTGGTCGGTATCGGCGTCGCGATGTTCATCGAAAAAAGCGGGCTCGGCCCCGCTGACGGCGTGCGCATCTCCGTCGACACGTCCGGTATGGTCGAAGTGGTGACCGGCGGCGCGTCGCTTGGCCAGGGCTTTGAAACCGTGATGGCGCAGGTCGCCGCCGACGGACTCGGCGTCGATTACAAGAAGTGCCGCGTCATTCACGGCCAGACCGACCGCATCGCCTTCGGTATCGGCGCCCACGCCTCGCGCGCCACGGTGATGACGGCGTCGGCGACGCATATCGCCGCGCTCAATGTGCGCAGGAAGGCGCTCGACGTTGCCGGCGAACTGTTGCAGGCCGCGCCCGACTCACTGGACATCGTCGACGGCGAGGTGGTGCGCAAAGACCAAACCGGTGGCCCGTCGATCGGCCTCGGTAAGATCGCCCAGCATTTGGCGCCGACCTCAAAGACGCTGGGCGAGCGCGATCCGGGGCTCACGGCCGAAGGCTGGTTCCGCGTCGACCACCAGGTCTATCCCTACGGCAGCCACGTCGCCGTCGTGCGCGTCGATGCGGAGACCGGCGGCGTCGCCGTCGAACAGTATTTCATCGCCTACGACATCGGCCGCGCCATCAACCCGGCGCTGGTCGAGGCGCAGATCGTCGGCGGCTATGCCCAAGGGCTGGGCGGCGCGCTGTCGGAAGAGTTCATCTACAACGAACGCGGCGATCCGCTCGCCGTCACCTTTGCCGATTATCTGTTGCCGGCAATCCACGAGACGCCGACGCCGGACGTGCTCCTGCGCGAGGATTATGCCACCCCGCGCAACCCGCTCGGCATCAAGGGCGCCGGGGAGAGCGGCATTACCGGCGTTGGCGCCGCGATCGCTTCGGCGATTGACGACGCCATCGGCATGCCGGGCGCCGTGACGCAAATCCCGGTGACGCCGCAGCGGCTGAAACAGATTCTCGGCAGGCGCCACAGCCACGCCTAACGCGGCGGTATGCACCCTTACGTTTTTTCCGCAATTGCGCCAAACGCGGCTTTGGGCTTTTTACCCTACCCACAGTTGTGCGCTGCACAAATCTGCGGCACGACTTGATTTATTTAGACGCAGCGTCACAATAAATATGAGATAAACGCGAAAATCTTCCCGGGGCGATGAAGATTATGCCAGCAATGCGAATCCTTGCCGGCGCCTGCGCGCTGGTTGTTTTGCTCCCAGCCGCCGGCGCGGTCGCCGGTGACCTCGGCAAAGTGTCGGGCAAAGTGTCGGCGGGCGCGGCCGAGCCCGGCAAAGTTGCTGCCGGCCCCAGCAAAGTATCGTTCTACTTCGCCGCGCACGAAGACGATTGGCAATTGTTCATGAACCCGAACGCCTTCGACGACGTGATGGGCGGCGCGCGCAAGACCGTGTTCGTTCACGTTACCGCCGGCGACGCAGGTCTCGGCGCCGGTTCGGGCGGCCGCGGACACCCCTATTACCTGGCGCGGGAAAATGGCGCCTTGCAAGCCATTCGGTTCATGGTGGACGCGGACAAGAACCCGATCAAGGATACGCAAGGCCCCGTCAACATCGATGGTCACTCGGTCTATCGGGTGCGGTACGGCAACGCCGTCAGTTATTTTCTGCGGCTGCCGGACGGCGGATCCGGTGCGGGCTTTGCAGGCACCAACTTTCAGTCGCTCAAACGGTTTGCCGATGGCGCCATAGGCGCCATGTCCGCGGTTGACGGTTCGACCAGCTATCGGAATTGGAAAGACCTCGTCGACACGGTGCAGCACATTATCAGCTTCGAACGCGGCCATTCGCCGCTTGCGCAGATCAATGTTGCCGACCCCGACCCGAGCATTAATCCACACGATCATGCCGATCATCTGGCGACCGCGAAACTGGCGCTCGACGCGGTGAAGGACATGAGCTGCGTGAAGCGCGAGTATTATGTCGACTATGCCAGCGCCAAACTGCCGGCAAATCTGAACGCGCAAGACCGCGACATGAAGAGCGCGGTGTTCGCCGTGACGCTGGAAGGTGTCATCGACCTGGATCACCGCACGGCTTGGCACCACTACGACGGCTTCTATAGCGGCCGCGAATATTTTCGGGTCCAGCAGGCCAGCGGCAATTGCACGGTGGGACCGGCCGTCGCCGGGCAGCCGTAGAGCATAATTCCGAAAAAGGCCTGCTAACTCGCACGTCGTCGACCGCGCGCTGTTTTCACAAAATTTATGCGCCGACCAAATCAGCGATCTCGCACACATTTGATTTAGCGCAAGGCGGAACGCCCGCCGTTCGAACATATTTTACGGGTGATCATGCAGCTTCGCGTCGGCATGGTTCGTGCAAGCGAGTCAGCGACGCGGTGAACCTCTTGCAGCCACCTGCCCCAATGCGCCACATGGAAATGCGCCAGATAGAGCAGTCACAGATTCAGCAGTCCCGCCGGATCGAGTCGGTTGATGCCTTGCGCGGCATCAACATGTTCTGGCTGTTCGGCGTCAACAGCGCCGCCGCTGCACTGGCGCAGATGACCAGCGGCAAGGGCCCGACGCTGAGCTCGCTCGGCAGCTTTCTCGGCAGCCAGTTCGCTCACGTTGCCTGGCAAGGCCTGCATTTCTACGACATCATATTCCCGCTGTTCATCTTCGTGACCGGCATCTCCGTCGTGCTTTCGCTGCCCCGCCTGGTCGAACGTGAAGGCAAGACCAAGGCCCATTGGCGGGTGGCGCGCCGTTCGCTGCTGCTCTTCGCGCTGGGCTTGATCGCCTCCGGCGGCATCGGCCCGCACTGGTGGGACGTGCGGCTGCTTGGCGTGCTGCAGCGCATTGCGATTTGCTACTTCTTCACGGCGGTGCTGTTCCTGAACTTCAATCTCCGGGGCATGATCGCCGCTTTTGCCGTGCTGCTCGTCGGCTACTGGGCGATCATGACGTTCGTGCCGGTGCCCGGCATCGGCGCTGGCTCGTTCGCCGCCGACACCAACTTGGCGAATTGGCTTGATCGCAATTACCTGCCCGGAAAGCTCTATGATTTCACTCGCGACCCGGAAGGCATGCTGAGCACGCTGCCGGCGGTCGCCACCTGTCTGCTCGGCGTGTTTGCCGGGCTTTTCATGCGTGACAGTCAAGTCCCTCCCCAGCACAAGACGCTGTGGCTGGCGGCCGCCGGCTGCACGTTGCTCGCCGCGGGCTACCTCTGGGCGCTGCAATTCCCGATCATCAAGGCGATCTGGACCTCGTCATACGTGCTGGTCACGGGCGGATACAGCGTGCTGCTCCTGGCGATCCTGCATCAAATCGTCGACGTCTGGCGCCTGCGGCGCTGGGCAAAGGTGTTCACCTGGATCGGAGCGAACGCCATTGCGCTCTATTTCCTCAACGAGCTGTTGAGTTACCAGGAGGTGGCCTCGCGCGTGGTCGGCGGCCATATCGCAAGCGTCCTCGATCGCTCGGTAGCGCCCGGGACCGGCAATTTCATTATTGCTCTGCTGGCACTCAGTCTGGCCGTGACGCTGGCGCGCTACCTTTACACCCACAAGATCTTCGTTCGCGTCTGACCGGCGGACGCCCTACGGTATGAGGTCCTCGCGGCGGGTCTGCTCCGATCACTTCGGCAGGTAAGCCTCGGTATAGAGCTTCGACATGTCAACGTCGCCCGGAACAAGCTTCATCTCGACAAAAGACCGCTTCAAGGTCGAAAGCGACTCCGGATCGAACCGGCAGTCCTTGGTATGCATGGCGATGGTGAGATCGTATTCCCGCGACATCACCCTCTCGCTGAAATGGTTGAGCGCGGTTTCGATCTTGACCGTCTCGGCCTTATGCGTCCGCATGTAATCGACGGTTTCCAGCCAGCCGGCGATGAAGGCGCGAATCGCGTCCGGTTTGCTGGCCATCAGCGCCTTTGAGGCGAACAGCGCGCCCGAGCCGACATTGCCCTCGAAGGTCGAGACCGGAGCGATGAGCCGGCCTTCCTTGGTTTCCTCGAATTGCAGGAACAGCGACGTGCCGCTGATCACGGCATCGACCAAGTGGGCGCGCAGCCCCGCGCGAATCGGCGCCGGACCGCCGCCGATCGCCACCGTCTTCACGCCGTTTTCGCCCCAGCCGAAATGGCGCGCCAGCTGATGGCCTGACCAGTCGCTGAACGAGCCCGGGCTCGAGACGCCGATATTCTTGCCTTTCAGGTCCTCGAGCCTCTTTATCGGCGAATCCCACGGCACGCCGACGCCGAGAAAGGGCGCAGGCCCCGTGCTCTCGCATACCGCGAGCATGGGCGCGCCCTTGGCGACGAAGGCCATCTCGGTGCCCGCGCCGTCACCGATGTCGATGGCTCCGGCGGTAAGTCCCTGCACCATCTTGCTGCCGCCGCCGAAGTTGACAATCTTGAGATCGAGCCCGTGCTTTTTGAAAATGCCGAGCTTGTCACCGACATTGACGGGAATGATGGCGTCCGACGTCGGGTTGGCCTTGCCGACCGTCAGCGTCATATCGGCGGCGAACGCCGGAGCCGCCAAAAGCAGCGCGAGAGCAATGATCGCAGCCGAAGAGCCGTGCCGAAACGATGTCATGAGCGTCCTGCCTCCCCCAATCCCGAGCGCTTCATCCGGCGCTCCTCGTCCTATCCGGCGGCCGGCGCCGCGCGCCGGGCCAGTGGACGACTTTTTAGCATGCCGCGGCTGCGCGGTGCCGATCTTGCCAGCGCCCGCTGACAACGGAATGATGCGGCAAAAGCCCGCGGCGATGCACGTATGAGTAGCGCAACAGCATCGCCTGCCAGGACGTGGAGGACGCATGGCCAATCTGCAGCTCAGTCTCGCGATCACCGACAACCCGCGCACCCGGCCGATCATCGACGGACGCATCAAGCCCGACGGTATCGATCTCATTATGACGGTGCTCGGCCCCGCGGAAATGTTCTGGCGCCAACTCAGCTTCGCCGAGTTCGATGTGTCGGAAATATCGATGTCGGAGCTGATGATGATCCGCAGCCGGGGCGACGACAGGTTCATCGGCATCCCTGTCTTCACCACCCGGCGCTTCTACCACACCATGACGTTGGTGCGTAAGGACGCGGGGATCGTCGGCCCCGCCGATCTCAAGGGCAAGCGCGTCGGCGTGCCCGAATACGTGCAGACAGCCGCACTGTGGAGCCGCGGCGTGCTCGAGAACGAGTTCGGCATCGCCCCCAAGGACATGACGTTCTTCATGGAGCGCCTACCGGCGCGCAGCCATGCCGGCGCGATCGGCTTTTCGGCGCCGCCCGGCGTCACCATCAACCAGATTCCGCCGGAGAAGAGCATCGCCTCCATGATGCTTGCGGGTGAGCTCGATGCCTGCATGGCCTATTTCGGCAGTCCGGGCCTCATCGATCGCAGCAACGCCGACCTCCGCAGTCACCCCGATATCAGACCGCTGTTCGCTGATACGCCCGCCGAAGCGCTGCGCTATTATAAAAAGACCGGCATCTATCCGATCAATCACGGCATGGCGATTAAGCGCGCGGTGTTCGAGCGCGAACCCTGGGTCGTTCTCAACATCATCAAGGCGTTCATTGCGGCGAATGACATCGCCGAGGCCGAGCGGTCCGAGCACGCCGCCTATCATTTCGAAACCGGGCTTGTGCCGCAGGATTATCGCAAGGCGCTGGCGACGCGGCTCATTACCCATGGGCTCAAGGCCAACCGCGCCGTGCTCGAGACGGCCGCCAAATTTTCCAACCAACAAGGCCTGACGCCGCGCGTCATGCAAATGGAGGAGCTGTTCGCGGCCAACGCGCTGGAATCGTAGCGCCGGAAGGCGCTCGGCCGGGGGCCCATTGTCGAGCGCGGGACATATGCATTGGGCAACCGGGAATTTAAGATTGTCTTTTGCCAGCCATTGCCCTGATGAGAGCGGATCGGTAAGCCGCATCCGGCTCGCCGGGTGTCGTTATCTCGCAGCCGATGCGCGCCCAAGCCAACGCTTTCGCCGTGTACATTTCTCCCGTCAATTCTAATGCGCCTGGGTTGTCAAAAGCTCCCCCGGCGAGCACCTGTCGATCATGCAGCGCCGCCACGCGCCAGCGGATGACATTCGCGCAGGACGGGCAGAAGTCGCACTCGACTGGATTGCCGCTTTCGGCAATGCGCTTATAGGTCCGTATTTCGCCGTCAAATTGCACAAGGTCGGCATTGTCGATCACGACCGAGATGCCGTAAGCGCTGCCCGTTCGTTTCTTGCAGGCGTCACAATGGCAAAGCTGGGCGTAAAGATAGCGTTCGATGGCAAAGCGCACAGCTCCGCAGGAACATCCACCTGCCAGCGGCATCGCGTTCCCCCTTCGCTACCTGTCCTCGCGGCGATCATTCGTACGGGATGATCGCTGCACTGATCTTGGCGGCAGGCTTGTCAAAATCCGCAGCTATTCGTCACCGCGATTTCCGAAATCGCGCTCCGTGTCTGGCGCAAAAGACGATAGTCGTTAACCTCACATCTCACCACGGCGTCGAAGCCGTAAGATAGCATGACGTAAGTCGCAAGCGCGAAAAGTGCTGCGCCGGCGCACAGCACTATGGCCTTTTCCGCCCGTCGACCTACACTGCTGGCGACCGACATGGATCATCCCGTGAACCAAGCGGCCTTGAATGCCGGCCGCGAAGCGATGGAAACAGAACGCCTGGCCGAACGGGAGCAGCAAGCTTGCGAAGTCCGGATTCAAAAGCGCATAACTGCGGCATGTTCGACTGGAACGACCTGAAATACTTTTTGGCGGTTGCTCGCGCCGGCAGCACACTTGCCGCGGCGAAGTCATTGCGCGTCAATCAGTCGACGGTCCATCGGCGGTTACAGGAACTGGAAAGACAACTCGGCTGTGAACTCGTGAGGCGCCACCCGACCGGGTACCAGTTGACCGAACTGGGCGAGCATCTTCGCGCGCACGCGACGCGAGTAGAGGCCGCCGTCGCGGATTTTGAACGCACCGTTTCCGCCAGATCGAGTGAGATGAGCGGTACGGTCAGGGTCACGTGCCCGGAGGCGCTTGGCCCGCGTCTGATAGGTGCGCGTCTGATCGACAAATTTAATGCACGCTATCCGGAGGTGCGGATTGAATTCGTCATGAGTGACAAGATTCTTGAGCTTGGTTCGGGCGAAGCCGAGATTGCGATTCGCGCGAAGCGGCCATCCCAAAAACGCACTTGTCGGACGTAAGATCGCCGACTCGCCTTGGGCGGTCTACGCGAGCCGGTCTTATGTCGCCCGGCATGGACGCGTGGAGCATGCCGCACAGATTGACGGCCACTCGGTTGTCATGTTCGCGGGGGCCTTGAGCGATCACCATGCGGCGCGATGGTTGAAGTCGGTTGCGCCGAACGCCCATGTTGCAGCGCGCGCGAACAGCATCGCGGCATTGCTCCCATCGGTGAAGTCCGGAGCGGGCATCGGGCTGATGCCGGTCATCGTCGGTGAGAGCGAGAGCGATCTGGTGAAAATACTCGATCTTGGGCCTGACATGGCGACGCCGTTTTACTTGTTGACGCACCGCGATCTGCGCCGGACACCGCGCGTTCGCGCATTCTTCGACTTCATCATCGAGCAACTGGACGAAGTGCGGCCCCTGCTCGCGCCGGCCGGTTCAAGCCAGCTGAAGCGCAGTGCTGCATCTGCTGCCGGAGTTTGATGAAGCGTGATTGGCCTCCGCTGCGCGCAGATTGAGACGCGACATCGAGGCCGAGCGCGCCGCAGCGGCGCATCACCGCGGCCCGTGAGAATCCGGTTTCTGCACTGCGAATTGATACATGCCGGAAAACGTCTGCGGCGCGTCGAATTCGAAAGCGTGCCAGCAATCGAGATTCATCACGGCTGAGGGTTCGGGAAAGCGCGCCTGGAAGCGGCGCAAAATCGGGGTTGGCAGCACAAACCCGCAAAACTTCAGATCGTTCGCGACCAGGAACGACTTGATTTCGGCCAAGGTCATTCGATGCTCCTGCACGTGAAACAGCAGGTCGCGACAAGCGCTCGTGGCGAAGAAATCAGACCAGGCCGTGACCGATTTCAGCAGTGAACCGTCCTGCGTCGCCGTGATTTCCTGTCGACAGCGCCGGATGTCCGCCGGAATGGCTTGATAGCCGCGATGCGCGATCAGTTCCCGCACCGCCACAATGTTGCGGCGCGCCATCGCGCTGTAGAGACCGATCTGCATGACACCGCCCGGCCGCAGCAGCGATAGCAGCACACGCCATCCCTCCCATGGATCCGCGAGATGGTGGAGGACGCCCGATGTATCGATGAAGTCAAATTGGCGTCCGATCTCGCCTAACCTCATGATGTCGGCTTGCGCAAACTCGATATTGCCGAGTCCGGCTTTAACAGCCATGCGCTTGGCGTAGCTGAGGCTTGCGAGACTTAAATCGATCGCCAGAATGCGCGCCTCAGGTTGCGCCTGCGCCATCTCGATCGTCAGAAGGCCGGTTCCACAGCCGGCTACCAGCACGTCGGCGGCTTGCATGACTTGACGTTCCGGCGGCGGCGGCAGCTCCGGCGAAACGGCTTTGGTCCAGCGCGGATAGGGATTTTCCTCGTATTGGCGGCGCACGCCTCCCGACACCTCGCCGGCAATCCCGGTTAGCGCCGGGATTGTGGAGGCGAGCCGCTTTTCCTCCGCCGGTTCCGCGATCTGTTGCACAAGAAGAGCCTGGATGCATGGCGGCCATGACCGATCGAGCAACGCCTCGGCGTTCGTCAGAGTGTGAAGCGGGAAATAGGCGCCGGCGACGACGGCCCAGATACCCGGGCATGGGTCGCCGGACGCGAGCGCCTGTTGCAGCACGTTGCGCAGACGCTGCGAAGCTTCCTCCTCGGCTCCGGTCACCGGGAACGCGTATTCGTTGATGAAGCACTGCCGCGCGACCGAGCAGAAGAACTCGAGTGAGCGCTGGTCCGGCAACTCGTCGGCCAAGCCCGTCGTCAGCATGGCGTAGCGCATGCTGGTCAACAGCCGCTCGAGGCCGATGTCGGTCACCGGCCCGCATTGCAAAATGGTGCGTAACAGCCCATCCGCTTGCAGCGCGGAGAGCCGCGGCCCCGATAATTCTGCGGCCGGCAGCCGCTCGGGCCATGCGCGGTTGGCGCTGGCGATGCAGTCCTTCACGTTGGGGGCGAGCTTCAGGATACCGATCGCGGTATTCATCAGCTCCAGCGGTCGCGCCCAGGCCTTGGCCAGAGCGCGTTGTGCCACGCTGCGAAGGCGTCCATCGTCGACAGTGATCGTCGCAAGGCCCAGCGATCGCGCGATCAGCGCCTTGGCCTGCGATGTTTCTCCAAGTTCGAGCGCGCGTAGCGCGGCATCGATCGCGCGTTTTGTCTCGCCCAACGCGAGATAGACGTTGCCGCGGCCGACCCAGGCAGGAACCAGATTCGGGCTTTGCTCGAGTACCCGGTCATACGCAGTAAGCGCATCCTTATAGTTTCCCACGAGAACAGAGAGATTGCCGCGATCAACCCAAGCTTCGGCCAGCCCCGGCTCGATCGCGACCGCATTGTCCACGCTTTTCAGCGCCTCGTCGTAGCGACGGAAACCGGCAAGCAGCTTTGCCCGCAACAGATGGGCGCGCGCGAGATCGGGCCCGCAAGCGACGGCGCGATCGAGACTGGCAATCGCCTCGTCGGCCCGGCCAAGCGCCACGAGCGCTACGGCGCGATTGAACCAGTCCGCAGCCCGATCGGGCGCCAGGGCCAGCGCCCGATCATAGGCGTCGATCGCTTCGCCGTGACGTTCGAGGTCGTTCAGCAGATCGGCGCGGTGTCCGTGAGCGGCGGCAAGCTGCGGGTCAAGCGCAATGGCCCGGTCGAAACTCTGCAGGGCCTCGTCGTGCAGTCCCAACGCGCTCGACGCCCGTCCCAGCAACACCAGAGCGCCGACATTTTCCGGCTTGCCTGCCAGCGCGACGCGCGCGTATTCGGCGCCCTCAGAGAAATGGCCCTGCTGGCATGCCAGCATGCCGAGATAATAATGGACCTCGGTATTGCCCGGCTCGGCGCGCAAAACCGCGGCGTAGCGCGCCGCAGCTTCTTGCAACGCGCCGCGCCGATGCAGCGCCAATCCCTCTTGCAGCAGCGCCGTCGCGGCGGAAACAGCCATGGCGAGCCACCCGTACCCCGGATTGCGGCCCGCCACAATCCAGGTCGGGCGAAACCGAAAATGCTCGACGCATTCCGATTTGTCGCCGTGGAATAAGCGCCATGACCAAGGCTAGCGTCGGAATCCGTTTGTCTGGGATGGTCCGTTTTTGAAGATCAGTTGTCCTTGGCGCGCCGCGCGTGCTCGATCGCGGCCCACACGCGGGCGGGCGTCGCCGGCATCTCGATGTGGGTGACGCCAAGCGGCGCCAGCGCATCGAGCACCGCACTGATTGCGGCGCAAGGCGCCGCAACGGTCCCCGCCTCGCCGGCCCCCTTGACGCCAAGCGCATTGGTGCGGGTCGGCGTATCGTCAAGCCATGTCTCGATGTTCGGCAAATCGTCTGCCCGTGGCAGACTGTAATCCATCAACGATCCGCTGAGGAGTTGGCCCGAGCCACCCTCATAGATGCAATGCTCGAACAGCGCTTGGCCGAGCCCCTGCGCGACCGCGCCCATGGTCTGGCCGTGCACGATCATCGGGTTCACGGCGCGTCCTACATCATCGACCGCGACATAGCGCACCAGAACCGACTGTCCGGTCTGCGGATCGAGCTCGATCTCGCAGACATGGCAACCGTTCGGCCAAGCGACGTTCTCGTTGCTATGCAGCTTCTCGGCCGAGAGCGGCTGCATTGCCGCAAGTTCGTCGAGCCCGACATCGCGATCGGTGCCGGCGACGACGAAACGCCCGGCAGAATAGACGATGTCGTCGGCCGCGGCTTCCAGATACACCGACGCACGAGTGCGCCCCTCAGCGATCAGAAGCTGCATCGCCTCGAACGCCGCTCCGCCTGCTCTGATCATCGAACGCGAAGCAAACGTACCTACGCCGTGTGCGATCCTGTCGGTGTCGCCCGCAATGATGCGGACCTTATCGAACGGAACGTCCAGCGTCTCAGAGACGAGTTGCGCGAACGTCGTCTCGTGGCCTTGACCCTGTGACTGCGAGCCGATGCCGACGACGATCGTTCCGTCGGCCTTCGCTTCGGCAATGGCGTATTCCTGCGCCATGCCGCCCGCACCTTCGATGGTGTAGACGACGCCGATGCCGCGCAGCCGGCCACGCTTGGCAGCCTCCGCCTTCCGCGCCTTAAATCCGGCCCAGTCGGCGTAGCGCAGTGCCGACTCCATGAGGCGCGGAAAATCGCCGCAGTCGTAGACCCCGCCGGTTGGTGCGGTGAACGGCATTGCGGACGGCTTGACCAGATTGCGGCGACGAATCTCCGCGCGGTCGAGCCCGATCCGCGACGCCGCGAGGTCCATGAGCCTCTCGACCATGTAGATGTCTTCGAACCGGCCGACGCCCCGATAGACGTTGATCGGCACGGTGTTGGACACATAGCCCTTGAAGTCGAGGTAAGCCGCCGGAACCGCGTAGGCGCCCACCAGCATCCGGATGACGTTGCCGACGGTCGAGTTCGGCTGACGCGGGACGGCATGCGCGCCCATGTTACAACGTCCATGCACGCGAAGCGCCAGGACCTTGCCATCGCGATCGAATGCCATCGCGGCTTTGGTCAGATGATCGCGCGCCTGAGTGTCGCTGACGAAGCACTCGGACCGAGTGGCGCACCAGCGTACGGCGCGGCCGAGCTTGCAGGCCGCATAAGCGCACGCGATGTATTCGGGATAGGTAGTCGAGCGTGCGCCAAAGCCGCCGCCGACGTCGCCCGTCGTCACCCGCACGCGCTCAAGCGGCAGGCCGAGCGCATGGGCAATGCGCATTGCTTGTTGGTGCACACCCTGCGAGCCGATCTCGACCAGGAGTCGCTGCCTCTCAGGGTCATAGGACGCAATGCAACTGCGCGGCTCCATGAAACTGATGATGACTCGATTGTTGATCGCCTCGATCTCGACAACCTGAGCAGCGCGCGCAAACGCGGCTTCGGCCGCCGTCTTGTCGCCAGCCTCGATAGCGAACAGCCGGTTGCCGCGAATCTCGTCCCAAACGAGCGGCGCACCCGTCTTTTCCGCGTCTTCGATGCCGACGACCGACGGCAGCGGATCGTAATCGACCCGTACCGCCTCGGCAGCGTCGCGCGCGCTCGACTCCGTCGGAGCAACCACGAGCGCAACCGCCTCCCCCACGTGACGCACCTTGCCGATAGCAAGCGCGCGCCACGGTGGAATGACTACATCGCCGATGAAGCCCGGAAAACCGACACCAAGCGAATCGTGCGGGTTAGGGATCGGCTTCACGCCGGCCGCATCGAGATCGGCTCCCGTCATCACGGTAACGCCGGGCAGCTTGAGGGCCACAGTCGGATCGATCTGACGGATCCGCGCATGCGCGTGGGGCGAACGGACAAACGCGACATAGCTACAACCGGACGGCACCGGGTCGTCGGTGTAGCGCCCCTGTCCGGTCAGCAGACGCAGATCCTCAACACGGGGAATTGAATCCCCGATACGTCCGAATTTTCCGATGCCGGTGGATGAGAATTCCTTCCGCATTGCTTACCCATCGTTTCCAAAAATCATATCCGAAGATCACCGGCCCGGGCAGTTAAAATGTGTCGGCCGCCGCAGAGCGCAAGCTGCGCACGATGCTCCGGAGTGATCGCGTCAGCGAATGGCAGCGCGCGGCACGGCAAAATGCACCGATCTGCTGTCGAGAAACAGCTCGGCGGTGGTGTGATCAAGATCACAGACGATCCGGTCAAGCTACGGCAAACTATCCGCCGAAAGCCAGGAGCGCAGTTCAAGAAACTCGCTCGAAATCCGACTGATGTCTGTGAATGCTCGCGCTGAGGGCTGGCAAGCCGAAGACACTTCCAACCACGGCGCCTCAAGTTGAAATGTCGAGGTAGTCCAGGGATGAAAACTCTCTCCTAGATCAGAAAATCATCTGTCCGAATACTCTGAGGACGCAGTGTCCGCGTTTTCGAGGGAGAGCGAAATGAAAATGCCGCGCGGCGCAATCCCGACGCCCCGAAGTCGAACTCGCCGCTTCGGAGCCCTATCGGCCCGAGACCGGCGCCGAAATCTTCGTTCCGAGCGGTGAGTTTCCGACGCCTAATCACGAGCTTGCTGCCGCCCAACCCTACAGGGCGGGCGGCGCCTCCGCCCGAAAGCTTCCTGGCTTGGCCGGTAGAGATCGGCGCTTGGGGCAACGAGACAGCCGGCAATTCGAGTTGGGCGGAGGAAGCCTTCGCCAAGGCCTGCGCCGAACCGAACGTGTTCATCCCGGCCGACGTGGTCCTGCTCACTGCGCGGGAATGCGGCCCGTCGAATTTCGCCCGCTTCATGCAGACGCACGGGTTTCACATGAACGGCGAGGCCTATTTGGATGGGCCGTTCCATTCGCTCAACTGGAAGGACGTGGCGATCTTGAACGGCGCAATCGCCAGGGTCGGGCCGGTCAAAATCGGCGTCGCCTCGTCGAACCTCGCCTCCGGCCCTCACGGCCAGGTCACGCCCGGGGTCGAGCGGTTGGGCGATCTACGGCCTGCCGGCGGGCCAATCTGAAAATCACTGCGCGAGCCTTTGCGGCTACGGGCCGCTGGCGGCGCTGATCGATCTGTTCGAGCGCCATGGCGTCAATGTCGATGTTCCGCCGGGCATGCCTCCGGGACTTTGCTACGCGATGTTCACCTGGGGCTCCATCGGCATCATCGACCAGCAATCGCTGATGAACATCACAGGCGAAGCCTGGATTCGAAATCCGACAACGATCGTCAACAAACTCGGCAGCTAACCGTCGGGCAGGAAGATCGTTGCGGAGAATGCCTGTCGACAGACAGGTCAACATCGGCAACCGACTGTGAACAGGAGAGGGTGACATGGCAGACGATGATGTCGTAGATCTGACGAAACGGCTACCACGCGGCGCGATCCCGTCGCCTCGGCACGAACTTGCGGCGGCGACGCCTCACGTTCCGGACCCGAATATCGCGGTCCCGCCGAGCTTCCTGATGTGGCCGATCCAAATGTCGTCGTGGAATAACTACACCTACGGCGATTGCGTGTCCGCTGAGGAAGCCTTCGCCAAGGCCACCGCCGCACCGCAGACCTTCATTCCGTTGGCGACTGTGGTGTCTTGGGCGCAGACGCATGGCTATCTCAATGGCGCCACGCTTACCTCCGTGATGACAGACGATGCAAAGAACCGGCTTTCCGTACAACGGAAAGACGTACGATGATGGTCCATACCAGTCGGTCAACTGGACCAACGCCGCGATTCTACACAGTGCCATCTACAGCCACGGGCCGGTGAAAATCGGCGTGGGAGCGGAGGACTTCCAATCAAATCCCCATGGCCTGGTCACGCCGGGGACGAGCGGTTGGGCGATGTACGATTACCCGAAGAACCAGCCGGAAGATCACTGCGTGAGCCTCTGCGGTTACGGGACCTTGGCGGAACTGGTCGGTCTATTCCATCGGCATAATGTCACCGTCCATGCTCCGCCCGGGATGCCCACCGGCCTCTGCTATGCGATGTTCACATGGAATTCCATCGGCATCATCGATCAGCAGTCGATGTTGAACATGACGCACGAAGCCTGGATTCGCATTCCGGTGACGATCGTCAGGTAAGACGCAAACATTCGTGCGGAGCCGCGGCGGCGCGCCGTCGCGACTCCGTCGCTTTTTTTGTGTGAGTCCGCCCGATGCGGCAGGGGAAAGCCGGCGCCTCGAACAGAACGACACGCGAGGCGCCTGCAGATGACAAAATCAATCTGCTTTGATGCCGGCAAACTTGACGACCTTCGCCCATTTCTCGGTTTCAGCGCGGATGAACTTTTCGAAATCGGCCGGCGAGCCGGTAAACACGTTGCAGCCGAGGTCGGTGAAGCGCTTGCGCGTCGCCGGATCGGCAAGCGCGGCGTTGACCTCTTTGTTGAGCTTGTCGACGATCGCGGGCGGCGTGCCTTTAGGGGCGACAACGCCGTACCAGCCGTTCGCCTCGTAGCCCGGCAAGACTTCCGCCATTGCCGGCACGCCCGGCAACAGCTCCTGGCGCTTGGCGCTGGTCACCGCGAGCGCACGCAGCTTGCCGGATTTGATATAGCCGAGCGACGCCGGCATGACGCCGAACATTGCCTCCACCCGGCCGCCGATCAGATCGGGCATCGCCGCGCCTTCGCCCTGGTAGATGACGTCGACCATTTTCAAATCGGCCATCATCCGAAACAGCGCGCCGGCGACATAGAGCGGCGTGCCGCTGCCGCCCGAGGCGAGATTGATCTTGCCCGGATGGGCTTTGACGTAAGAGATGAACTCGGCGACGGTTTTGGCCGGCACCGCCGGATTCACGTCCAGCACCAGCGGAATCGTGGCGATGCTCGCCACCGGCACGGCGTCCTGCAGAAAGTTGAATTTGAGATGATGGTAGAGCGAGGGATTGATCGCATTCGACGACATCGCCAGCAGCAGCGTGCCGCCGTCCGGCGCCGCCTTGAGCGCCAGTTCGGTGCCGAGGTTGGTGCTAGCCCCGGGCTTGTTTTCCACGAAGAACGACTGCCCGAGCTTCTGCGACAGCCATTGCGCGATCAGCCGCCCGATGATGTCAGGCGAGCCGCCGGCCGGCACAGTCACGATCAGCTTCACCGGCCGCGTCGGATAGCCTTGGGCGAATACCGTGCGCGACAGAGCGGGGAGCGCAACGGCACTTGTTGCCAGTTGCAGAAAATGGCGGCGGCGAACTGTCATGACTGAACTCCTCTGATCGATTTGCGGCGGTGCGCAAGCTTACTGCGCCTTGATGCCGACGGTTTTGATCACCTTGGCCCATTTCGCGGCTTCGTCCGCGGTGAACTTGCCGAATTCGGCGGGACTCATGATCATCGGCGTGGATCCCAGATCGGCAAATCTTTTCTGCATCGCTGGGTCGCGCAGCACGGCATTGATTTCGTTGTTCAGCTTGTTGACGATTTCGGACGGGGTCTTTTTCGGCGCACTGATGCCGTCCCAGACGATCGCCTTATAGCCGGGCACAAACTCGGCGACGGTTGGGACGTCCGGCAGCACTTTCGAACGCGAATCGTCCGTCACCGCCAGCGCCCGCAGCTTGCCGGCACGGATGAAGTTGATCGTCTGCAGGACCGGCGTGAACGACGATTGGACCTGGCCGCTGAGCAGATCGGGCAGATAGCTGCTGCGATAGGGCACGTTCACCATGTGAACGCCCGCCATCATGTTGAACAGCTCGCCGGCGACATCGGTTGCGGCGCCGCTGCCGACCGAGGCGAAATTGATCTTGCCGGGATTTTTCTTGGCGTAAGCGATGAATTCCGGCAGCGTCTTCACCGGCACCGATGGATTGACCACGAGCACGAGCGGCAGCAGCACCAGGCCAGAAACCGGCACGAGATCCTGGAGAAAACTGAAGTCAAGCTTGTCGTAGAGCGACATGTTGAGGACGTTGGTCATGGTCGCGGTGAGCAGCGTATAACCGTCCGGCGCCGCTTTCGCGACGATCTCGGTGCCGATATTGGCGGCGCCGCCCGGCCGATTGTCGACGATGAATTGCTGCTTGAGCCGCTCCGACAGCCCCTGAGCGACGAGACGGGTGGCGATGTCGGGCGCAATGCCGACCGGATAAGGCACAACCATGCGCACGGGCCGGGTCGGATAGGCTTGCGCCGCCGCCGCATCGGGCAGGCAAGGCAAAGCTGCAGCAGCCGCTCCAAGCCGCAACAGGTCTCGACGCGCAAGTTTCATCGTCCCCTCTCCTTCATGCGGCGGCGGCACAGCCGGAGCCGCTGTTCCTTATCAGTTTGCCTTGGCGCCGGAAAACTTGACCACTTTGGCCCATTTGGCGGTTTCGTCGGCGAGGAATTTTGCGAATTCCGCGGGCGTCATCGCCATGGTGTCGCCACCCAGATCCTTGAGCTTGGCCTTGATCTGCGGATCGGCGAGGCCTGCGTTAATTGTTGTGTTGAGCTTGGCGATCACTTCCGGCGGCGTTCCCTTCGGCGCGCAGGTCCCGTCCCAGGCGGTGGCGGCGAAGCCCGGCAAGAATTCGGCGATGGCCGGCACGTCGGGCAGGACCGGCGACCGCTTCGCTCCGGTGACCGCGAGCGCGCGCAGCTTGCCGGTTCTGACAAAACCGATGGCCGCCGAGATGGTGATGATGAAGGCGGTAATGCGGCCGGCGAGCAGATCTGTGAAAGCCGGCGCCGGGCCGCGATAAGGCACACCGACCATCTTGACGCCAGCCATCAGATTGATCAGTTCGCCCGCGACTTGCATCGGCGTGCCGACGCCGGGCGACGCCAGGTTAACCTTGCCAGGATTGGCTTTGGCGTAGGCGAGAAAGTCCGCAAAAGTCTTGGCGGGGAACGACGGATTGACCAGAAACACCATGGGCAGCGCGATCAAACCCGCGACCGGTACGGTATCGCGCAGAAAATTGAAATCGAGGTTCGGATAGAGCGAGGCGTTGATCGCGTTGGCGGTGAGGCAGGTGAGCAGCGTGTAACCGTCCGGCGCCGATTTCACCACCGTCTCGGTTGCGATATTGCCGGCGGCCCCGGTCTTGTTTTCGATGATGAAGGGCTGGCCCAACTGCTGCGACAGCCATTGCCCGATCAGCCGCGACACCAGATCGGGCGTGCCGCCGCCGCCGAAACCTTCGACGATGCGCACCGGCCGCACCGGATAGTCGAGCGCCAGCGCAGCCCGCGGCAGCGACGCAGCGGCGGCGCTTGCCGCAGCCACTCCCAAAAACTCCCGGCGCAGGAGCCGCATGGCGTTCCTCCAATCACCCGTGCCGCGTGCGGCGTCACGACCGCGCCTCTTCCGGGTCCACGGATGGCTCGTATAGCATAGCGGCGCAGGACGGGGGTGACGCCATGAAAATTCGACGCAGAGGACCGCTGCACCGTACCGCGGCCGCCATCGCATTGCGGCCGGCCGAGTGATCGATGCCAGAAACCAATATCCCCGCTATCATGCGCGCCGCGCGCCTGCACAAACCGGGCGAGCCGCTTGCCATAGAGCAAGTCGCCGTTCCGGAGCCGGGTCCACGCGATGTGCTGATCGCGGTCAAGGCGTGCGGCGTCATTCCCAACATGAACGCGATCTTCAGCGGCACATTGTGGAATCGGCTGCCGCCGTTGCCGGCGAGCGTCGGGCTTGATGCCGCGGGCGTGGTCGTGAAAACCGGCGCCGCCGTCGCCGGCATTGCGCTCGGCGCGCGCGTTTACGTCAATCCCTGGCTTAACTGCGGCAGCTGCGCCTATTGCCGCGCCGGCACGCCGCTGCAGTGCATCGCCGCGGCGTTTCAAGGCTATTTCGGCTTCACCGATCAGTCGGCGCCGTTGCAGCACGCCTATCCGCACGGCGGCTTTGCCGAATACATGCCGGCGGCTGTGGAGCGGCTGATCGTGCTGCCCGACAGAGTGAGCTTCGATGCCGCGGCGCGGTTCGGCTATCTGGGTACGTCCTTTGCCGCATTGCGCCGGGGCGGCGTCGGACCCGGCACGTGGCTCACGATCAACGGCATCACCGGCACGCTCGGCACCGGCGCAACCTTGCACGCGCTCGCTCTGGGCGCGACGCGCATCCTCGGCATCGGCCGCAACCGCGCGGTGCTGGGAGAGCTCCAGGCCTTGGCGCCAGGGCGGATCGACACGCTTGCGCTCGGCGACGCGCCGGTCACCGACTGGCTGCTTGAACGCACCGATGGGCTCGGCGCCGACGTGCTGCTCGACTGCTCAGGCCGCGCTGCATCGGTGGCAACGACCGCGCAGGCGCTCGGCGCGCTCAAGCGCGGCGGCATCGCGGTCAATATCGGCGCGCTCACCGAGAAACTCGAGATCGAGCCGATCGCCTACATGGTCAAGGCGCTGACGTTCTGCGGCTCCAACTGGTTCACCACCGCAGAGGGCCAACTGATGGCCGAGATGGCCGGCGCCGGCGTGCTCGATCTTTCGGCATTAACGACGCGCGCCTACCCGCTCGATGGCGTCAATGATGCTTTGGCTGAGGTCAAGACGCGGCCGGGCGGGCTCATCAACATCGTGGTGCACCCCGGCCATTGAAGGAGAGCCTTCAGCCGCCCTGCGAGGCGTGTCAGGCCGCGAGCGGCAGCGCGCGAAATTCATTGGCGCTCGCCATGTCCCAGGCGGCCGCGTAGCGCGCATCGCGGGTACCGGCAAGGAGTTCGCCGGGCTTGAGCGACGGATAAAGTTCGGCGAAGAGCTTGACCTCGTGCGGCGAGACGCGGCGCGTGAAATGCGCCAACGTCAATTCGGTTGGATGGTCCAATCCGGCCGCCGCCACCAGTTCGGCGAGCGCCTCCATGGTGGCGCGATGGAAATTGAACACGCGCTCGGCCTTGTCGGGCACGACGAGCGCGCGCTGGCGGACGCGATCCTGCGTCGATACCCCGGTTGGGCAGCGATCAGTGTGACAGGACTGCGATTGGATGCAGCCGAGCGCAAACATGAAGCCGCGCGCCGAGTTGCACCAGTCGGCGCCCAGCGCCATGACGCGCGCGATGTCGAAGGCGCTGACGATCTTGCCGCTGGCGCCGAGTTTGATGCGATCACGGGCGTTGATGCCGATCAGCGCGTTATGCACGAAGTTGAGGCCCTCGCGCAGCGGCATGCCGAGATGATCGGAGAATTCCAGCGGCGCGGCGCCGGTGCCGCCTTCCTTGCCGTCGACCACGATGAAATCGGGATAGATGCCGGTTTCGACCATCGCTTTGCAGACGGCCAGGAATTCCCACGGATGGCCGATGCACAGCTTGAAGCCTGCCGGCTTGCCCCCGGACAGCCGCCGCATCGTAGCAATGAACTGCACCATCTCGATCGGAGTCGCGAATGCCGAGTGGCGCGACGGCGATACGCAGTCGACGCCGACCGGCACCCCGCGCGCTGCGGCGATCTCGGCGGTCACTTTGGGTGCCGGCAGCACGCCGCCGTGGCCGGGCTTGGCGCCCTGACTGAGTTTGAGTTCAACCATCTTGACCTGATCCGACCGCGCGACGGCCTCGAACTTTTCGGCGCAGAACGTGCCGTCTTGGTTGCGGCAGGAAAAATAACCCGAACCGATTTCCCAGATGATGTCGCCGCCATTCTCGCGATGATAGGAGCTATAGCCGCCCTCGCCTGTGTCGTGAGCGAAATTGCCCTTCTTGGCGCCGGTATTGAGCGCCCGGATGGCGTTCGGCGACAGCGCCCCGAAGCTCATCGCCGAAATGTTGAAGATCGAGGCCGCGTAGGGCTTGGCGCAATCGGACCCGCCGATCATGATGCGGAAGCCCTCTTCTGCGACGGGCCGCGGCGCCATCGAGTGATGCAGCCACTCATAGCCGCTGGAATAAACGTCGTTGCTGCGTGCCGAATGGCCGTTTGTCCAAGGCCTGTTTGGCGCGCTGATAGACGATGGCCCGCTTGTCGCGGGAGAACGGCGTGCCGTCCTTCTCGCTCTCCAGAAAATACTGGCGGATCTCGGGCCGGATTTCTTCCAGGATGAAGCGGATATGCGCGGTCAGCGGATAATTGCGCAGCACGGCATGTCGCGTCTGAATGAGATCGAGCGTGCCGACCACCGCCAATGCGCCGAACAGCACCAGCAGCACGGCGACAATGGGCGATGGAAAGAAATACAACTCGATCAGCAGGGCAGCGGTGATGACCATCACAGCCGTATAGGCAATGAAACGCGCGCTGAATGGCAGCAGCAAGGTGCGCATGGGCCTCCCCTCTCGGCAAAGTCATTGTCGGCAAGCCCCCCAGAGGCCCGCATCGGACCGATCATACGGCGGAAACTTGTCAGTTTCGTAAGACCGCCGGGCCGTACGGCTTGGCGCCGATCGCCCCACGCTGGTGTCTGCGGAGCTGGCCCGCTCCGCAGACGCAGCGTCAACCCACCGGGTCAGTGCGGGCTCATACGGGTCGAACCCGGCTCGCCGGGAACCTTGAAGCGCTTACCGGTGTCCGTCACCTTGGTTCCATCCACGCTGAGAATGGAAAAGTCCCTGTCCATGTAGTTACCGACATAGATGTAGCGGCCGTCCGGCGTGAAGCATATGGCCTCCGGCAGCGCGCCGACCTCGATCTCATTGAGTCGAGTGACTTTCTTACCGTTAACTCCGAAAATCACGACCTCTCCATGGGGGTGATAGTACCAGTCCGACTTTGCGTGGTTGGAGCCGGTCGCGTCGGCTGACACGGCAAGATTCCCCTTCGGGCTGAACGCCAATCCTTCCGGGCTGTCGGGAACCGTGATGTGGTCGATGACATGCGCCGGCTGCGTCAAATCGATCACGCTCACGGTATCCACGTTGCCGTCGGACGTGCCGTTATTACCGTTGTCGGCGGTCAGCGCGATCGAGCCGTTGGGCGCGACGACGAGGTTGTAGGGAAACAGCCCGGTCAACAGATCGTGCTTGGTGTAGGTCACCTTGTCGCCGTCAACTTCGAGCAGCGCGACCTTGTTGGCGGAGGCCTTGGTGGCGAGCGCATGCCTGCCGTCCGGCGTGAACACCACGGCCGAGACCTCGTCGCCCATATCGACGGTGCCGATAAGCTTTACGTCGGTGCCGTGAATCGACAGCACGGAGATGGATTTGCCGGCCCGATTGGCTACCAGCGCGAGATTGCCGGCCGGATTGATCGACAGGCCGGAGGGCTGCTTTCCGCCCTCGATTGTGTTGATCAGCTTGGCCGGCTTGGCCTTGAGATCGATGACATAGATCTTGTTGTCCGGAACCTGCTTGTATTTGTCGCCATCTTTGATGACGTTCATCGAGTTGGCGACGATCGCCACCGAACCGCTCGGATCGATGTCCAGATTAACCGGCGGTCCGACTATCGAATTCTTCAGCGGCAGATTGGCGACGATCTTCGGATTGAGCGGATCGGCGACGTCGACAATCAGGACGGAATCTTTGCCGGCCGGCGACACCGCTGCCCTGCCGTCGACAAACGACACCTTCTCGTCGTCGCCGACGATCATGAACGGCGCTGCCCGCGCAGCGCCTACGCCGAGCACGACACCGATCGCGGTGGCGAGCTTCAGCGCGGTGAGCTGAAGACGCATGAATTCCTCCCAGCTGGATCGTATGGAAGGGTCTTGAGGCGCCCTTTGTTTCGATCTTTGCGCTTTGCCGACACCACCGCAAGTAGTCCAAAACCTGGGGCGCGCCCGGATGCCGAAAGATGTGGATCGGATCGCCGCTATGGCTTCGGCTCGGCATCGAGCCGCACCACCCAGCCTTCGAGGCCAGGCTTGGCGGCGGGATAGCGCGCCAGCACCAGCGGATCGTGCCCCGGCACGACGTGGCGCGGCGAACTCGCGAGCTTTTTGAGCGTGCGATAACCCTCGACCACCTCTTCAATATTGTAGGTCGTCGGAAATACGCGGCCTGAATCCATGTGGGCGTAAAGGTGCGTCGCGTCGGCGGCGAGCACGACGTGTCCGCGCCGGGTTTTGACCCGCACCGACTGCAGGCCCTTCGAATGTCCGCCGATGTGGTGCACCGTCACGCCGGGTACGATCTCGTCTTCGCCGTCGTGGAATGCGGCGCGACCATCGAACACCTTGCGCACCATGGCGACAACGTCGTCGACCTCGAACGGCATCCGCAGCGCCTCGTGACACATGCAGCGGCCGGTGGCGTAGCTCATTTCGCGGTCCTGCAGGTGATAGCGGGCCTGCGGAAACAGATCGTAATTCTCGCAATGATCGTAGTGCAGGTGGCTGATGACGACATCCATAACCGCATCGGGCGCGATGCCAAGCGCGAGCAATCCGTCGCGCACCGGCTTGATCATTTCGCGGCCGCGCTTTCGCCCCGTCGCTTCGTCGAACCCGGTGTCGACGATAACCGTGCCCGACGGCCCAACGATCGCCCAAACGAAATAATCGAGCGGCTGCAACGTGTCGTGCGGATCGCCGTGGATGAAATTCGCCGACGACTGCCGCCTATGATGGCCGTAGCGGACCGCGTAGACTTCATGCACATCGTCGCTCATGAGGCGCCTCCCTGAAATGCAAGATGCCCGGCACGAGGCCGGGCATCAGGATTTCAAAAACGAGGAGTGCAGACAAGATCAGACGCTGCGGAACGAAGCCGCAGCGCGCTCGGCTCACGCCGCGACGGCGGTGAGATTGCCGAACTTCTTCAGGTTCTCTTTCTGCTTCTCGTTGCGGGGCGGCAGCTTGAACAGCCGCGAGGCGGTGCCACCGAGGATGTTGTGCTTGGCCTTCTCCGACAGGAACGGCAGGTCCCAGATCGTCGACGGCAGATCGAAATCCCAGTGCGGATAGTCGGATGAGTACAGGAGCTGGGTTTCGGCGTTCATCATCCGGAAGGTCTGCTCCATCGCCGCATAATCCTGAATTTCCATCGGCTGCGTCGAATAATACATGTCGCGCATGTAGTCCGACGGCTTCTTCTTCAGGAGCGGGGCTTCCGACGGCCGCAGCATGTATTCGTGGTCGAGGCGCTGCATCAGGAACGGCACCCAGGCGAGCCCGGCCTCGATCCAGATCACCGGCAGTTTGGGGAAGCGCTCGCCCATGCCGTTGACCACCCAGTTGGTGCAGTGCAGCACGTTGTACCAGGAGAAGCCGAGCGCATGCGCCGCCATGAAGCGGTTGCAGCTCCTATAGATCGGCTCGCCCCAGTTCGGGCCGGAATGGAACGACAGCACCAGGCCGCGCTCTTCCATCGCCCGGTACATCTTCATGTAGGCGTTGTCATAGACCGCCATGTTCGAGCGCACGGTCGTAACCATGAAGCCGCCGACGTGCTTGCGGTCGCCGAAGGTCTCGACCTGGCGCAGCGAGGCCTCGGGATCGGAGAACGGCAGGCACAGCATCGAGAAGAAGCGTCCGCCGGACTCCGGCATCACCTTCTCGGTGAGCCAGCGGTTATAGGCCCAGCACAGCTCGACCTCCATTTCCTTCTGCGGATGCATGCCGATGTTGAGCATGCCGGTCGGGAACAGGCAGGAATAATCGACGCTCATGGCGTCCATCCAGCGATGGCCGAGCTGAACGTCGCGCTGTCCGCCCTTCAAACCCTCGGTCTTCTCCGAGCCGCGCATCGGGTAGCGCGTCACGCGTCCGCCCATGTCCTGATAGCCGACCTGGGTCGGCGTGATGCCCGAACGATTCCGCTTGCTGCCGGCCGACAGGCTGAGCTGCCGCAGCACGTCGTTTTCCATGAACGGCAGAAATTCGTCGTAGCTCTCGTTCTCGTAGTGGTGCGCGTCCACGTCGACGATAACCATGTCGTCGAAGTTGCGCTGATGAGCCTGCTTGCGCGCATGCGCCAGCAGCCGGCTGGTATTGAGTTCCTCGATGGTGACGCGGCGACCGCGATCAGCGATGAGATCCATGGTGTTTCTCCTGACGTTCCTATCCTATGACGACGAGCTTACCGGCCCGTCCAGCTTTGCCACATGCCGAGCTCGAAAACCGCGAGATCGGCAGCCTTTAACAATCCGCTCGCCGTGACCATTACATCGGTGGCGGAAATCGAATGCTTCGGAACCGGCGTGATCGGTTCGCCGGCCTCGACGCGCGCCGTGTAAAGGCGGCACGCGGCGGCGATCAGCTTCTGCAATGCCTCGGCGGAGACGATGTCGAGTTTGCCGTCGACGATGCCGCGCTCGAGCACGGCGGCGACGCGCGCGGCCTCGGCAGAGGCGCCGTCAACAACGGCCACGCGCGGCTTTGCCGCCGACGTTGCCGCGACCGGCCGACGCGCGGTCTTTGCGGACTTTGCCGCAGATTTGGCGATGCCCTTTGCCGCGCGCTTAGGCGACGACATAAAGGTCCTCTCCCTTTTGCACGGTCTTGAATTTCTTCAGCTTCATTTTCCGGTCGGAGACGCACTCGCCGGTCTTCATGTCGTATTCCATGCCGTGCCAGGGGCAGACGAAATGCATTTCGTCTTCGGAAAAGAACAGACCCATCGAGGTCTTGTCGGGGCGCAGCCGCTCTTCGACTTTGGCGATGGTCAGCCCTTCGCAGGCTGGACCACCCTGATGCAGGCAGAAATTGCTGTAGGCGTAGAATTCGCCCTCGTGCTTGAAGACGCCGATCTCGTTGTCGCCGACAAAGACGATCCGGCGATCGCCGTCATTGAACTCCGCAAGCTTTGCGACGAATTTTTCCGCCATTTGCGTTACTGCCCTCGTGTTACGCCCGTCTACGGGCCGATTTTATTCCCTTTGGCGCGGCCAGTGCGGACCTAGCCGCCCATCTTCGCAAGCCATGCATTCGCAAGCCATGCATTCGCAAGCCATGCATTCGCAAGCCATGCATTCGCAAGCCATGCATTCGCAAGCCATGCATTTAGCACAGGCTGTGACACCGTGCGACCGCGGTTTCTGCCTGTTGAGTATCTAGTCCCATTCTAAGGTAGGACAAAGCAAAATCATGCCCAAAGCCCAGCGGAACTGGCATGACTGCCAGCCCAGCCATGCCGGTTACGAAAGGATTTGTTGAACGCGGCAAAGCACTTGTTCCGGCAGCCCACACAACCGACCGGAAGCTGGTGCGCTAGGCCATCCGGTTCTCGATCTCGCCGATCTTCTCGATCCAGAGCTTCACCACATCGCCAGCCTTCAGGAAGGTGCCGCTCTCGGCGCCCGTGCCCGACGGCGTGCCGGTGAGGATCAGGTCGCCGGGGTGCAGCGTCATGTTGATCGACAGCTGCTCGATTTGCTCGGCGAGCGAGAACAGCATCTTGCTGGTATTGGAATCCTGCTTCAGTTCGCCGTTGACCCACAGCTTGAGGGCGAGATTTTGCGGGTCGCCGATGTCGCTCGCCGGGACGATCCACGGCCCGATCGGGCACGAACCGTCAAAGGACTTGTGCTTGGTCCAATCCATTTTGAACGGCGAGGTCGCAGGCACCGGCGGCCGACGGCCGCGATCACGGGCCGAGAGATCGTTGGACACCATGTAGCCGGCGACGTAGTTGAGCGCCTTATCGAGCGGCACATCCTTGGCCGGCCGGCCGATGACGGCGGCAAGCTCGATTTCCCAATCCATACTCTTCGCGTAATGGGAGATCTTCACCGTCGCCCCCGGATCGGTGATGGTGCGCGCGGCCTTGATGAAATGCCAGGCTTTCAGTCCCTGTTCGTGAGGGTCGGCCGGCGGCGGATTGCCTTCGCGTGCCGCCATGGCGGCGGCATGATCGGCGTAGTTGGCGCCGGCGCAAAAGATCGTCGGCGGGTACTGAACCGGTGCGAGCAGCTTCGTTTTCTTCAGCGGCTGCCGCTTAGCCCGGCTTTTGGCGGCGCCCGCCGCCGCCTTGCGCAGCACACCTTCGGCGGTTTTCCAATCTCCCAGGATGCCGAGCACGGTCGCGTAGGCCGCCTTGCCGGTCAGCTTGGCGGCGTCGAACACCTCGTCGCCGATCACGATACCGGCGCGCGGTCCCTCGGCCGATTTATAGGTTGCGATCTTGTAGCCCGCCGGCTTTGATTTTGCCCCAGCCATATGCGTCAACTCCCTGATGACGATGAAACCCTGGCCGCGACCAAACCGCGATCCCGGCCGGTTGGCAAGGCCGGCTCGTCAACACCGCCTTGCGCCGGAAACGGTTCCGCGCACTTGAGTTGACGCGGGCGCGGTGCTTGATTCGCCCTCACGACAGCGCTCACGCCCAGAGGTTGGAGAGACACCCATGATCAAGCCGCGACGCATCGGGCACGCCACGTTCGAGACACCCGACTTGGAAAAGATGATCGATTACTACACCGAAGTGATGGGGCTCGTGCTCGCCGAGCGCGAGAAGGATCGCGCCTTCCTCACCACGCAGGTTGGCCTCCTCGCCATCCAGCTCAACAAGGGCGAGACCGAGCGCTGCACCACGCTGTCGTTCGAAGTCGCGCCCAACTCCGACTTCGGCGCCCTGGCGCGCGAGCTGGAAAAGGAGGGTATCAAGAGCGAGCTGCGCAACGATACGACTCCCGGCATCGGGCCGGTGCTGACGTTCGAGGACAACAAGGGCACCACCATCGCGCTGTTCAAGGAGTGGGGCTATCTCGGCAAGCATTTGGCGCATCACGGCGTCGGCGCGCTAAAGCTCGGCCACATCGCCTGGGTGGTCAATGATCCGCAAAAAACCTGCGAGTTCTATCAAAAGGTCTTAGGCTTCAGGGTGTCCGACTGGATCGACGATTTCTTCGTGTTCATGCGCTGCAATACCGATCACCACACGGTGAATTTCATCCGCGGCAAGAACAGCAAGATGCATCACATGGCGTTCGAGCTGAAGGACTTCATCCACCTGCAGAACTCATGCGACCTGTTCGGACAGAAGAAAATCCCGATCATCTGGGGACCGCTGCGCCACGGCCCCGGCCACAACATCGCCACCTATCATCGCAATCCCGACGATCAGGTCATCGAGTTTTTCTGCGAACTCGATCAGATGGTCGACGAGGAGCTCGGCTATTTCGAGCCGCGGCCCTGGCATCAGGACACGCCGCAGCGGCCGAAGACCTGGAAGGCCGGCATGAACAACGTCTGGGGCCCGCCGCCGCTGCCGGATTTCCATCGCGGCCGGGATTGAAGAACAAATCACTCGCTCTTGCCGCCAAGTTGCTTGAGTTTGGCGAACACCGCATCGACGTCGAGTTCGTCGCCCGATTTCTTCACGGGCGCGAGCTCGGGCTCGTCCTTCGGCGCGGTCGTGACCGACGCCGGCAGCAGCGTGGCGCCCTGCTCTTCGACCGGGACCGGCTTCTCCTTGGCGGCGCGCTGCACTTCGAGATCGAGATCGATCTGCGAACACAGCCCGAGCGTCACCGGATCGAGCGGCGACAGATTGGCCGAATTCCAATGGGTGCGGTCGCGGATTGCCGCAATGGTCGACTTTGTGGTGCCGACGAGCCGCATGATCTGGCTGTCTTTCAGCTCCGGATGGTTGCGCACCAGCCAGAGAATGGCATTCGGCCGGTCCTGCCGGCGCGACACCGGCGTATAGCGCGGCCCCTTCTTCGGCTTGATCTCGGGCATGCGCACCTTCGGCTCGGCGAGATGCAATTTATGGCTGGGGTCGGCTTCCGCGGCGGCGATCTCCTCGCGCGTCAGCTGGCCGGTCGAGACCGGATCGAGACCTTTGATGCCCTGGGCGGAATCGCCGTCGGCAATTGCCTTCACCTCAAGCGGGTGCAGGTTGCACAATTGCGCGATCTGATCGAACGAGAGCGACGTATTGTCGACCAGCCACACGGCTGTCGCTTTGGGCATCAACGGCGCGGTCGCCATGGGTAAATCTCCTCTGTGCTCCGCCCGCCTTGCTCAGGCGAAGCCACTCATCAGGGATGACTGGAAAGCTGCCGGAATATAGGCGTCCGGGACTTGAGGCGCAACCGCTTGTTGCCATTGCTCATCAGAAGTCATGGCGGAGGCCGATCCGACCAGCTATTGCTGAGTGACAGCGCGCGGGCACAATGCGCGCGATCGAGGGAGGCGCGGATGGGCAGAGCCTGGTATGCGATGATCGCGCTGGCATTCATGCTTGCCGGCTTGGCGTCCAGCGCGCACGCGCAAGCCGTGAATTTTCCGACCCGGCCGGTGCGGCTGATCGTGCCGTTTGCTCCCGGCGGCGGCGTCGATATCGTGGCGCGGCTGGTGGCGCCGAAGCTGAGCCAGGCCTGGGGACAGCCGGTCGTGGTCGAAAACAAGGCGGGCGCGCTCGGTGCGGTCGCCAGCGAGTACGCGCTGCAGCAGCCTGCCGACGGCTACACGGTGCTGATCGGCGTCGCCGGCAGCCACGCCATTGCGCAGTATCTGCACCACAATCTCACCTATGACCCGGTACGCGATTTCTCAGGCGTCACCGTGCTGTCCTATTCGCCGCTGATCTGCCTCGTCGCGCCATCGAGCCCGTTCCACACCATGAAAGAGCTGGTCGACTTTGCGAAGACCAAGCCGGTACCGTTCGGCAGTCCCGGCGCCGGTTCGCAACAGCATCTGATCGGCGAAATGTTCAACCTGCTCTACGGCACCAAATTCCAGCACGTCTCCTACCGCGGCGTCGCGCCCGCCATGCAGGATCTGCTTGGCGGCCACATTCCGATGGTAATGGGCGAAATGGGCTCCTCGAAGCCGTTCGTCACTTCGGGCAGACTGCGCGCGCTCGCGGTGACCGGTACGGCGCGCAATCCCAGCGTACCGAACGTGCCGACCTTCACCGAAGCCGGCTATCCGAGCTTCGGAATCAATTCCTGGTTCGCGCTGTTCGTACGCGCCGGAACGCCGAAGCCGATCATCGACAAGATCGCAGCCGACGTCACCAAGGCGGTCCGCAGCCCCGACGTCGAGTCGCGGCTCGCCGCCGACGGCTGGCAGGCCGGCGGCGGCACGCCGGAAGAGTTCACCAGGCTGTGGATGGAGACGTCGAAACTGCTCGGCCACGTCATCCAGGAACGTCACATCACGATCGAATAAGGAAAACAGGGAAGCCGCATGTCCGGACCGCTCGATGGAAAAGTCGCAATCGTCACTGGCGCAGGGCGCGGCCTCGGCCGCGTGACGACGCTCGCGTTGCTTGATGCCGGCGCGAGCGTCGCGGCGACCGAGCTTGACGCCGAGGCGCTCGATGAAACCGGACAAGCCGCCGAAGCGGCCGGCGCCGGCGAGCGCATTCTCGATGTCGTTGCCGACATCACGCGCGACGACAGCGCACCCCGCATCGTGCGCGCCACGACCGAACGCTTCGGCCGTCTCGATATTCTGCTCAACAACGCCGGCGTCAACATGGCGCTGTTCCGGCGCCCCGACGTCAAGCCGACGGGAAAATTCTGGGAGGTCACGCCGGAGGAATTCCGCCGCATCATCGACGTCAATGTCGTCGCCGCGTTCCTGATGAGCCGCGCCGCGCTGCCGGGCATGCTCAAGCAGCGCTGGGGCCGCGTCATCAACGTCACCACGAGCCTCGACACCATGTATCGCGGCGGCATGCAGCCCTATGGCGGCTCGAAGGCAGCCAACGAAGCGCACCTGCTTGGTCTCGCGCAGGAGCTGGAAGGCACCGGCGTCACCGCCAACGTGCTGGTGCCGGGCGGCGCCGCCAACACCCGCATGGTCTCGGTCGGCCAGGCGCCGGATCGGACCAAGCTCGTTCAGCCGGACGTCATGGCGGCGCCGCTCATCTGGCTGTGCTCGAACGCATCCGACGGCGTCAACGGTCAGCGCTTCATCGGCGCGCATTGGGACAAGTCTCTGCCCACCGCGGAGGCGGCAAAGAAAGCCGGCGCGCCGGCCGCGTGGCAGCAGCTCGGCCGCCAGTCGATCAACCCCGACAGCCTGCGCTGACCTTACGCCGAGCTTATTTGGGCTGGTTGACAGGCTGCGACACCGTCGTCCTCGGTATCGCAAGCGGCACCGCCCGCCTGGCGAAGCCTGCCGGCGGATGCTCCACGCGCTTGGTGAACACCGGCGCGCAACCGCCCACCCCGCACACGCTGGCGATCCGCAGGATGAAATCGCCGCTTGCGCTGGCGGCGTCAGGCGCGGCCGGCGCGCCGAGCGGCATCGCGCACGCCGGGTCGGCAGCGGCCGCCACGGCCAAGCCGAGAATGACAATCGCAACAGCGCAGCGCAGCTTTGTTGGCATCGGGATACCCTTCGAGGCTGGTGGCGTCGTCCCCTCGAGATGAGCGCGGCGCATCGCCCGGCGGCGCCGGCGCGATGCGTCAACGAGCGGTAAAAGATTATGGTGAATGAACTGTTAAAGCGTGAGGGTTGCCTCAGTATCGGGATTGTAATTTGCTGCCCGCGGCGGTGCCCCCGACCAGGAAACGACCGGCGCGGATTGCCCAGCGAGGATTGACGATGGATTTCGAGTTCACCGAGGAACAGAATTTGCTGCGCGAGTCCGTGCGCAAGCTGATGCAGAGGCACGCGCCGCCCGACTACGTCCGCAAGCACGACCGCGAGCGCACCTATCCGGAAGATCTGTTCCAGGCGTTCGCCGCCGCCGGACTGTTGGCATTGCCTTTCCCCGAGGAATACGGCGGCGCCGGCGGCACGCTGCTCGACATGACCATCGTCGCCGAGGAGATTTCGCGCATCTCCGCCGACTTGGTGATGGCCTATACGGGCAATATTTTTTGCGGGCTCAATCTGCTGCGCAAGGGCACCGAGGAGCAGAAGCGCCACTGGCTGCCGAAGCTCACTGCAGGTGAGATCAAGCTGTCGATCTCGATGTCGGAGCCCGATGCCGGTTCCGATATCGGCGCCATGCGCACCAATGCGGTGCGCGACGGCAATCAGTGGCTGATCAACGGCCAGAAAATCTGGGCCTCGACCGCCGGCGCGCCCAACAACGTCATCAGTCTTTACGTCAAGACCGATCCGAAGGCGCATTACCGGCAGGGGCTGTCGCTGTTTCTGGTCGACAACGACACGCCGGGGCTGACGCTGCGCAAGCTCGACATGCTCGGCCGCCGCGCCACCGGCACCTACGAACTCACCTTCGACAACGTGCGCGTGACGCCCGACCGCCTGATCGGCGGCGAGAACAAGGGCTGGGACGTGGTGATGTCCGGCATCGCCGTCGAACGCGCCGCCTCGTGCGCCGGCAATGTCGGCGCCGCGCAGGGCGTGGTCGATCTCGCTTTGCAATACGCCAAGGACCGAAAGCAGTTCGGCAAACCGATCGGCGCCAATCAGGCGATCGCCCATATGCTCGCCGACATGGCGACCGAAGTCGAGGCCGCGCGCACGCTGATGTGGCGCGCCGCCTGGCTCGTTTCGACCGGCAAGGATGCACTGCGCGAAATCACCATGGCGAAGCTGTTCACGTCCGAGACCTACGTGAAAGTCGCCAACCTCGGCATGCAGGTGCTCGCCGCCTTCGGATATTGCGAGGAATTCGACATGGCGCGCCACTACCGCGACGCCCGCGCCGCCACCATCGCCGCCGGCACCTCGCAGATCCAGCGCAACCTGATCGCCAATCTGATGGGGCTGAAGGTGGGGTGACATTTCTTTCCGCCCCCGCGATAGCGGGGGAGGGGGACCATCCGTAGCTCGCGCAGCGAGCTTAGGATGGTGGAGGGGGCCTCTGAGCTGACGCCAATGAGAGCACCGAAGAGAGTCATCGGTAACGCCCAGCGACTCCGGCGCACGCTGTCGGTGCCGGAAGCGCGACTGTGGAACCGGCTGCGCTGGCGCGCTCCTGGAAAGCCCGTCTTCCGTCGCCAACATCCAATCGGACCTTACGTGCTGGATTTCTATTGCGCGACAGCGCGGTTGGCGATCGAGATCGACGGAATAAGCCATGACATGGGCGATCGGCCGCAGCGCGATATGCGCCGCGACGCTTGGCTGAAAAAGCAAGATGTTACTGTCCTGCATATCCCCGCTTCCGGTCTAGCAAACGGCATCGACGACGCGGCGGACGCCATCGTTCGAATGGCGGCGGCGATGCTGTGAGGCCGAAGCCCCCTCCCCCATCCTGCTGCGCATTCCTGCA
>CAVPQA010000040.1:0-116667 GCA_963707175.1 uncultured Alphaproteobacteria bacterium | reverse complement strand
GACCCTTTGCGGAAATTGTGGCGACGCCTTGTCACCAGACGAGGATAAGGCGTTGAGCTAGATCAATGTGCTCCGCCAATCCTACAGCTACTAGCCGCATGGGAGGGCTGATAAGCGGAGGTGTATTATGAAGCCACTTTCCGAACAACTCGCTAACCTGTCGGTTCGCGCTAAAAATGCCGAGGATGCTGCGATGGCGGCACAGAAGGAAGCGCACGATAAAGTCGTTGCTCGCGTTGCGCAGGCGCAAGCTACTGCTGAGGAAGCGGTCCAAAAGTTAAACCAGAACATGAAGTCCGCTAGCGATGTGGCGTCCGCCAAGTGGAATGGAATGAAAGCGAAAATCGCCGCTGACATGGACGATCTGAAATCGAAAGTAGCCCAGCGGAAGCACGATCTGAACGTTAAACGCGCTGCGAATTATGCCCAACTGCTGGACGAAGACGCTGCTTTTGCCATCGACTACGCCATCGCATCTATCGAGCAGGCTAAAGTGGCCGTGCTCGATGCTGTCGCTGGCCACCTTGAGGTCGAAAAGGCCAAGCGCACAGCCGCCTGATCCAAAAATGCGATTGCGTTGGGAGAGACCGCCACAAGGCGGTCTTCCCTCTTCGCGTGCGTCATTTCGCGAATGTCTCCTCGTGGCCCTTCGCGTCAACTCAGGCTCACCTGCGCTTCGTGAGAACGATGAAGATGATAATTCAGAATCGAGAAGAAGGCCGGCGTAAGGGCGGATAGAAAATATATCAACTTGCGTGATTTGCCCTCCTCGAACCTGTCCTTGTGGGACCTCTTCGGTACCGGACGAATTGCCGAATAAATTGATCTACCTCAAAGCGCACCCGAAAACGCCTCTTAAAAGGAGCATGATAGACATCGAGGGATTGAGTTATGTCCGCAGACAGCACAATGCATTTCTATTTCAATTGGGCCAAAGAGCGGATTGGCGAGATGGATGCCGCGCTGGCGTCCCTCGAAGCTAAGGCGAAGGAGCTGAAGGCCAACTCCAAAGTGAAGGCCGCACAGTCGATTGCCGACTTGAAAAAGCGCCGCGATGACTTCGAGTCGCTGGCCAAGAAACAGGCCGAGGCCGGAGAGGCCGCTTGGCAGCGCGCCCACGCTCAACTGGAAGCCCAGTGGAACGGTTTCGAAGCGCAGTTAAAAGCCTATGTCGAGACCGTCGGCAAACAGATCGAGCAGCAGCAGGCGATCTTCCGGGAAGTTGCCGCCGCTCAGGTGAAGGCTTGGCGCGAGGCCGCCGATAGAATGCGCGACGAGGGAGCCAAAATAGCTTCCGCGAAGCGGGCGGACTTAGACACCGCGGTCGAGCAGATGAAGGCGGACGCAGACGAAGCCGACGCGCGCTTGCAGAAACTCAAAAAGGCCGGGAGCGAATCCTGGTCGGCGTTCAGCGCGGCGCTGGCGGAATCGCGCAAGGCCTTTGATCAGGCTAACCAAGTCGCATGGAACGCCCTCAAAGGCGCTGCGGCCCCGTAATCCTCGGGGTTTGGCCCTGGCCGATTTTCAGCCGGAATGACTGAACAAAACAGGGGAATAGGGATGGCCGAGGATGCCATTGTCTCGCGCGAGCTGAAATCGCTGCAAGAGGAGCTGTCCGCTTCGCGGAGGGAGCGCGTTGTGTCGTCAGCCCGCGCGAGCGCCCCGCCGGCAGCCCCCGATGATCTACCAAAGGAGACGCCGGAGGAGAAGGAACTGCGCGATCAGCTACGGGAGCTAGTGGACGAGGTGAAGAATTTTGTCGCTGAAAGCGAGAAGAACATCTCGGCGCATCCCGCCCAGAGCGTCATCGGCGCTCTGCTGGTCGGAATACTAATCGGCCGCCTTCTCGGCCGGCGCTGAGGAGCACAACATGATCGACAGTCTTGTCCGCGACCTTCAGGTTCTTGGGAAAGCCAACTCCCTGATCGGAAAGATTTGGCTCAACGTTATGGCGCGCCGGTTCGGACTGTTCGCGCTTGCCGGTCTGGTCGCGGTGTTCGGACTTGGAATGGCCAATTTGGCCGGTTTCTTCGGATTGCAGCAGTCCTGGGGGCCCGTATGGTCGGCGGCGATCGTCGCATTAGCTGATTTGATTCTTGCCGTGATCATCGTGATCGTGGGCAGGAGCATCCACCCGGGTCCCGAGATCGAACTGGCATTCGATGTTCGCAAGATGGCGATCGAAACCATTCAGGCTAACTCGCGCGACATCAAGGCTGCCGTTGATTCGCTCGGCCAGCAAATCCGACAGACCAAGGATACGATAGCTGGTTTTGTTCAGCATCCATTGAGTACCGCGACCGAGAGCCTTCTTGTTCCTGCTGTTCTATCAATGTTGCGGGGCCTGCGCTCCAAGAAGGAGTAGGCCCGGGCGAAGGTCCTTCCGGGATCAGCGTCTGTGATCAGATGGGGGCCTGCCGCGCTCCACGCCGCATTCCTGGGGGTTTCCGGCAGTATAAACGCTCTCGCCGAGTCAGTCTCGAAGATCCCCAAACTAGCTCCCAACTCAGAAAAGCTCGGTGGCGGGGCTGCTATCTGGCACGATCACTTCGAGTGCGCGCGGGCGAATTCTGTAATGAAGTGGCGCATTCATTATGCTTACTTCGCCATCAGTAGATACATTGATACGCGCAGTCCGCGGTTCCACCCATATCTCCTCGACTTCGACGGCATTGATATCTTGATCGGTCGGGCGGCCAACAAGCGTGCGTAGCGCGGCGCGCCAAACATTGTTGCGATCCGTCTTAGGCGCGGTGCAGACCCAGAGTTGGCCGGTATTCAGGTTAAGTCTCGTCCCTATGTCCAAGCCGGATGTTTGATACCGGTTATTACCGACGAAGAGGAAGGGTGTAAGGTGTTCCAACGCTTCTGCCTCATCCATATGTAACTTCATGCGAAGCCGGAAATAGCGCCGAAGCACTGCTCTTACTGCGAGCAGGAGAGCAACCCGCTTAACGTGTCCGCGGCGCTCCAGTTCTTCCCGCTGGCGCACGAAGTGTGGATAGAAGCCGATACCCGAATTATTGACGAACACTTGGCCGTTGACCTCGCCCACGTCCACCTTCCTCACTTTGCCGGTGAAGAGATTATAAACGGCAGCTTCGAGGTTCAGCGGAATACCAACGTCTTTGGCAAAATGGTTCAAGGTGCCCATCGGCAGAACACCAAGCGCGATGTCGGTGCCCGCCAGTTTACCGGCGATCGCGTTGACTGTTCCGTCGCCTCCCCCGGCCACCACCGGGCGACGCCGCTCGGCCAACGCACGCGCGGTCAAGGACGAAATGTCGTCGCCGCGCTTCGTCACCACGACCTGCGCCTCCACACCGATTTCCCGAGAAATGCGCCTAATATGCATAAGGGCCACCTGCAAATGAACGGACTTGCCGTTTAGGATGCAGGTCGGGTTCAAAGTCGGTTGCGGCTGCGATGCCATGCCTCACCTTAGAGCAACTGAAACAGTCAACGTCGCTTGAGCTGTCAAACGTTGGGCCGTCCGAAGCGGTGAAGCCCCTAGACCTCTCTGCTGTCCCCACTAAGATACACTAACGACCCGACATTTGGCTTGCGCATGTATTACCAACAGGCGCTTGCATTACTCCACGAGGACAGCCGGGTCGGCGAATGGCGGACCCTCCTGCTTGCGGGGGTGAGGGACAGCCCATGACAACTTCCAGGCCTCAGCCAACCTCAGTGCATACTCGGCCATTCGGCGACGGGACCGTGCGCGCAGTGCTGGTTGGGCTGGCGGGCGGTGCTGGGCTATTTCTCGCCTGGACAGCTGCAGACACTCTCTTCCTGATTTTTGCGGGACTGCTGTTCGCCGCGCTGCTCGATGCGTGTACGCTCGGACTTGCCAGAGTGCTGCCGATCGGCCGCGGCTGGAACTTGGCGATCGTCTGCCTTGGTTTCACCGTTGCCATTCTCGGATTGCTCTTCTGGAGCGGCTACAGCATCGCTTTGCAGATAGACCAGCTATTGCAAGCACTCAATCAGGGACTCGGTTTCCTTGAGAAAAAAATGGCCGACTTTGGTTTTGCTCCCGCGAGTGCAAGCAGGGGCAGCGCGTCGATCGGCGATCTATTTCGCTTCGTGTTCCCCAATCCAAATCAACTCTTGGGCCAGGCTCAAAGTGCATTTAGTCGAACGCTTGGCGGCATTGGCGATGCCGTCATTTTCCTGCTGATCGGGGTGTTTGTCGCCGCCGATCCGGCGACTTATCGAGAGCGCGTTTTAGAGTTTCTGCCGTTGCACAAGCGCCAGTCCGTGGCCTTGCTGCTCGATGAAGTCTCCAAGACTTTGCGACGATGGTTGATAGGACAACTGGCGGCGATGCTACTTTTGGCGGTGTTGACTTGGATTGCGCTGCTGGCACTGGGGGTGCCCAGCTCGTTGCTTCTAGGCATTCAGACAGGCTTACTCGAATTTATCCCTTATCTCGGCTCGGTCATTGCCGCCGTCCCGATTTTTCTCATCGCGCTTCCGCTCGGCACCTTCACGGTGGTGGTCGCGCTGGGGCTCTATGCGATCCTTCATATGCTCGTGGGAATGGTCGTGATCCCGTTGATCCAAAAACAGACGCTTGACCTGCCCCCGGCATTGGCTGTGGCCAGTCTTACTCTCTTTGGGGTTCTTTTCGGCGTGGTGGGAGTCGCGGTCGCGACGCCGTTGGTGATTGTCATCCGCCAGGCGGTGCTGCACTTTCAGCACTTCTCCTCAGAAATCGGCGAGCGATCTGACCTCGTCAGCGGCTCTTTTTAGCAACAATTGCGCACACCGCTTTTATGCTCGCGTAGGGCCTGCTCGACGGGCTGGCTAAACTTCTGAATGTTATCGTGAGGGAGTCAAAGATTGGAGCGGCTGCTCCGGAGCAGCGAGTCTAGCTAGGCGAGTCGCCTTGATAGCATTCTTGATCGCTGGGGAGCGCTCGTCCTCCCGATAAACCAAAGCGATTACCGAGCGAGGCGCATCGCCAGCAATATCGACGTAATGCACACCTGCGAAGTGGATCCTGCTGAAAGATCGCGGGATAACAGATACGCCGAAACCAGCCGCGATCAGTGGGATTATGCCAACGATCTGAGGCACTTCCTGCTCCAGTCTCGGCTTAAATCCGGCTTTTTCGCAAGCCGCGACGACGGCGTCATGCAGGGCGGGGCTGAAGGCACGCGTAAAGAGCACGAAATCCTCCTCGGCGAGGCTTGCCAAGGGCACCGATGGAGAATTGGCGAGTGGATGCCCATGTGGCAGCGCGATCACACAATCTTCGTCAACCAGTGGCTCGATGGCGAGACCTTCGCTGTCGTCTATAGGTAAAGAGAGCAGGCACAGATCAATGCGCCCGGTGCGGAGCCATGCCACCAGCAACGAGGTATTGGTCACCTCAACTTCCCCCGCGATCGTGAGATTCGGGTAGCGCGTCTTGCACTCGTGCAGAACTCTCAGAATAAGTGGATGAAAGATCGAGCCGGTCGAGCCGATAATAATCCGCCCCGTTTCGCCACGACCGCGCCGACGCACACCGATGGCGGCATCCTGTACTTGCTTTAGGATGATGCGGGCTTGTTCGAGCAAGAGTTTTCCCGCGTCTGTCAGCTCGATGCCTCTCGTCAGGCGGCGAAATAGTTGGGTGCCGAGTTCACTTTCCAGCTGGCGAATCTGCTCGCTCAAAGGCGGCTGACTGATCCGCAGCTTCTTGGCTGCACGTGTAAAGCTCAGCTCTTCAGCAACGGCTACAAAGTAGCGCAAGTGTCGCAGTTCCATTTGCCATCCCCCAAATCAGGCAACCAGAACGCGCCAGCGCTTTGAAGCGCTGCAGATCAATCATAGCCGCCACGTATGGAAAGCGATACTCCCGCGTATTGGTAAATTGCCGCTTTTCTCTCTATGTCCGGAAAGACTATTGAGATGAATCGCGAAGATGAACGACGCTACGCTCAACGAATTGCGGCAGCAAAATCAGCAGCTTCACAAGCTGCTGGTCTCGTTGAGCGCGACTCTCTTGCGCAAGGTCGCGGCCGAATATGAGATGGATCGGCCTTTCAGTCGCGCTGATGCTAAACGTTTCGTCCGCGAAGCGGAAGAATGCTTTCGCTGCGCAAGGGTGCCCAATCTCAAGGCCGAGATTGCGGAAGGCTTGGAAGTGGCGGGGCATGAACTGATGGCTATGGCCGTCCACATCGAGACCGGACTTCAGCGTCTCAAAAGAAGAACGTGACAGCAGTGCTCACTTGCGCGGTCTGTCCCATGTTCAGTCTTAACCTGTGCAGCGCTGTAAGCAAAGGGCGCGAAGCAAGCGGGCAATATCCTGATTTGTTGCCGCTTTCGTCCTCCACCCATACGATACCGGCGCGCCGGACGATTTCCTATCCGAAAGAAACGTCGGATTTCGTGACGATCATTTGCAGTGGCTGGGCGGCGTCCTCGATCATGCTGCCAGATGGGCGACGGCAGATCTTCTCATTCCTGATGCCCGGCGATCTGGTTTCCACCGCGGTCCTGCTGGAACCGATGCGGGGCCGTTCGGTCGAAGCGATCACGCCGGTGACGTGCCGCAAGTACCCGCGCGGCGACTTCAAGGCGATTCTGTTCAAATATCCCACTGTCCTTGAGAGGCTGTCGGAGACATGGAACGAGGAACGCGCGCAAGCCGATCAATTGGCGCTCGATCTCGGACGCCGTGCGGCGAATGAGCGTATCGCGCGGCTCATCCTCAATCTCACGAAGAAGGCCGACAAGCGCGGCATGAAGCGCGGACCGACCATGGAATTCCCGCTGCGGCAGCGGCACATCGCCGACGCGACCGGCCTCACGCCGGTGCACGTCAGCAAGGTGATTCGCATGCTCCAGCGTGACGGTCTAATCAAGATCAGCGGTCGCTCGCTGACGATTGCGAACGAAAGCGAGCTGCGCCGCGTCGCCGACTGGCATTGAAAGCCTCCCCCAGGTCGGCAAGCATCGCGCGAGCTGGAGCCATCTTTCTCGTTCTCGATTTGGGTATGATCGGGCAGCCGGCTCAGGCAACAAAATGGATAATGGGGCTCACCTAAAACCTCCCTGCGGCTGGCTCCTTTGACGTCTCTTGTGTGAAGGGTTTCGGATGCCGGCCGCGACTGATGACGAATGGCGTGCATTGGCGGCCGGCGTCCGAAAGCCTCCAAGGGAGGAAACCGCGGGAGCAGGATTTGGGCGGTGCGGCGTGCGCTATGGGGATTTGAGCGCCGCCGGTGAGGCGTTGTGACGAGCGTGCACCGACGTGGGAGAGCGCTGAGCGAGGGTGGCGGTTGCGAGAGCCAGAGTTTTGCGGCTCGGCAGTCTGATTTTTAGCTGTTTAGGCTTGAGCGCTTGAGCATGTGTGCGAGCAGCATCGAGACCGGCTGAGGACCGGCGCGGCGAGCGGGCGAATTTATCGAGCCGCGGCGTTGAGGTGGTCATGAGCTGTCGAACCTGATGGAGACTGTCGGAGCTGTCGGTTGTTGGCGCGGCGTTGCGCCGGGCTTAAAGCGCTCGATGATGATCATGCGACCGCTGCAGCACGGACAGCGATTGACCGGCGGTTCCTCAAGGTTGCCGGGATCGGCGCTGGCGATCTGATCTTGTGACGCTGCGAGCAACTGGCGGGCGCAGGCGATATTTGCGGTACAAGAGGGTTTGGCGAACAGGCCGTAGTGGCGGATGCGGTGGAAGCCTTTAGGCAGCACATGGATGAGGAACCGGCGGATGAACTCGTCGATGCCGAGCGTCATGGACTTGTATCGATCTGGTCCTTTGCTGCGGTAGTCCTTCCACTTGAAGGTGACGCTGTTGTCATCGAGCGCGAGCAAGCGGCTGTTGGCGATGGCGACGCGGTGGGTATAGCGGGACAGATAGGCGAGTACGGCTTGCGGTCCGCCGAAAGGCTTTTTGGCATAGACCACCCATTCGGTTTTGCGTAACGGCGCGACATGGGCGGCGAAGGCTTGCGCGTCGGCGAGGGCAGCGTGATCGCCGAAGAACGCAAGACGGCCGGCGGCATGAACGGCGGCGAGCTTGTCGAGGAAGAGCCGGCGGAACAGGCGCGAGAGCACGCGCACGGGAAGGAAAAAACCCGGACGGCATGCGATCCAGCGCTGGCCGTCGAGCGCGATGCCGCCGCCCGGCACGATCATGTGGATGTGCGGATGGTGGGTCATCGCCGAGCCCCACGTGTGCAGCACCGCGGTGATGCCGACGCGGGCGCCGAGATGCTTGGGGTTGGCAGCAATCAGCATCACCGCCTCGGCCGACGCCTTGAACAGGATATCGTAGATCGCCGCCTTATTCTGATAGGCGATCTCGCCGATCGGCGCCGGCAGAGTGAACACGAGGTGATAGTACGGCACCGGCAACAGCTCGGCCTCGCGGTCTGCCAGCCAGCGCTTGGCCGCGGCGCCCTGGCACTTGGGACAGTGCCGGTTGCGGCAGGAATTATAGGCGATGACCGTATGGGCGCAGTCCTCGCAGCGCGCGACGTGCCCGCCGAGCGCCGCCGTGCGGCAGCGCTCGATTGCCGACATCACCTTCAATTGGCCGAGGCTGACATGACCGGCGTTGGCTTCGCGCCACGCCGCTCCGTGATCGCGGAAGATATCCGCGACCTCCAGCCTTGCACGCCACACGTGCGCGCGCGTCAGGCGAGCAGCATGCTCTCGGCTTTAGCTTTTTTGCCAATCAGCGGCGTGAGGCGACCAGCGGGCTCGTAACCGCACGGATCACGTTGGTCGCGACCTGCACGTAAAGCGCGGTCGTCTCCAACTTCGAATGTCCAAGCAGGACTTGGATCACCCGCACGTCGATGTTCTGTTCGAGCAGGTGGGTCGCGAAGCTATGGCGCAAAGTGTGTGGCGTCACGCGCTTTTTGATCTCGGCCATGTCGGCCGCGGCATGACAGGCGCGCGTAAGCTGGCGCGTCGTCATCGGCGAAACCGGATCCCGACCGGGAAAGAGCCAGCCCTGCGGCCGGCCGACACGGTACCAGTCGCGCAACAGTTCGAGCAGCACGGGTGAGAGCATCGCATGCCGATCCTTGCGACCCTTGCCTTGCTCCACCCGCAACAACATACGCTCAAAATCGACATCCGAGACCTTGAGCGCGACGACTTCGGAAACACGCAGCCCCGCCCCGTAGGCGACGCTCAGCGCCGCCTTGTATTTGAGGCTCGGGGCCGCCTCCAGAAAGCGCGCCACCTCCTCGGAGCTCAAGATAACCGGCGCCTTGCGGTCCTGACGCAAGGTCGTCAACGGCCGAGCAAGATCGGCGCGTCCAAGCGTGACATTGAAGAAGAACCGCAGCGCCGAGATGGTCGCGTTGACCTTCGGTGTGCCGGCGCCGCTCGATACCAGATGCAGCTGAAAGCGACGCACGTCCTCAGGGTTTGCAGTATCGGGGAAGCGGCCAAGAAATACCGCAAACTCCTTGACCCTTTGCACGTAGTCGTGTTGCGTCTTCGGCGCCAATTTGCGGATCGTCATGTCTTCGATCATGCGCCGACGCAGCTCACTGATAACTCGCTCGGTCATGGGAATGCTCCTGTCTTGAATGAGGTTGCAAACTCCTCCATCTCAAGACAGGGCGTTCCGCCACGCTACAAATTTAGTTTGTTGCCCGCCACGCTCCACGCAGCCTCCTACCGCGCGAGCGGTTTAGTCCTTTGGCCCTTTTCGACCGATTCCCGCACGGCCAGTCATGTCAGCTATTGGGCGATGTGCGAGCTTATAGGAGTGGCAGTCTACGGGAGAGGAAAGTAAGTCCGATTGCTGCCAAAGCGGCGCGAGCGGGAAGGCGCCTTCGCGCACGATGACATGGTGACAAGCACGCATGATTTTGCGAATTATCGTTTTTGTCGCAATTCATGATCCATGATTGGGTGAATGAAAACCATTGAAAAGTCGTTTGAAATCAGGCATTAGTTGCCGCTACAGGGACAAGTTCTTGACTAATAGTCCCTAATACGGTAAAGCGGCATCAGCTCGCTCGTCACAGGGCACATTCCGGATGCGATCCTGAAGGTGGAGCGAGCGCGGTGCCCGCGCGCGGTCTCGCAAACCGCTCCCGGGCGGCTCTGGGTCCCCGACCGACCGGCACTATGACCGGTCTCCGAGGTGCTCGGTAGACTGTGACAGGCTGATCCGGGTAACGCCCGGCGCGGCCTTAGTCTCAGGAAGCGCGGGTCTGGAGCTGAGCCGATACTGGATGCGTCCGGTCCGGCGAGTGCCGCGGCGGAGCGCCGGAAGGCGAGCGGGCTTCGCAAAGCCCGCGTCCGCGCCCGGGCATGTCCAGGTGGCAACGCCTGGATGTGTGGCGTGGACATGGTTATGCGCCTTTCGGCGCTTCGCCCCCTGCCTTGTTTGCTTGGGGGTCTTGTTTCTTGCCGTGCCGCAAACTTGGACGCGAACAAAAAACGCGCCGCGAGAACGGAGGAGCTTGCCTGTCATCCTCATCCTGAGGCGCGAGCGGAGCGAGCCTCGAAGGATGCAGGCCACAGCGCCGGGGCCTCGCCCTTCGAGGCTCGGCGCCATAGCGGGTCGAAGGCGCGCGTGAACGCGCTTACGGCGCCGAGCACCTCAGGGTGAGGAAATTTGGCGCTACGAGGAACGGATTTCAAAAGGACAAACGCTGATGAAGAGCAAATATCCGCAGGGCATGACGTACACCAAATGGCGGCGGACGCCGTGGCGCATGAAACACCGCTTCGTCGGTCTCGCGATCAACAACCGGTTCGGCTACTGGCGCTCGTGCGCCGACGCCCGCTGCCGGCGCGCACGCAGCTGCCAGGATTACGAATGCTACTGGCGGCGTCTGCAGAAGCTCAGCTTCGCCGAGCAGATGCGCGTGCGCGACGCCGCCGCGCCAATGGCCAAGCTGTTGCACATCGGCTCGTCCCGCGGCGCGGAAGGGCGTCCGCTGTTTTGAAGGATGACAGCAAGTTCACCGCTCATTCCCGCGCAAGCGGGAATCGGCACGAAGACATGAATAGAACTGGGTCCCCGCGTTCGCGGGGACGAGCGGAAGGCGATTTAACGTGGTCGGTTTTGCCTTACCCGCCCGTCACGCTCATGTGCCGCGCCAGTGCCGGGCGCTTGTGGCGGCGGTCGATGATGAAATCGTGGCCCTTGGGCTTGCGCGCAATCGCTTCGTCGATGGCGGTGAACAACAAATCGTTGCCTTCGGACGCGCGCAGCGGCTTGCGCAGGTCGGCCGCATCCTCCTGGCCGAGGCACATGTAGAGCGTGCCGGTGCAGGTGACGCGCACGCGATTGCACGACTCGCAGAAATTATGCGTCAGCGGCGTGATGAAGCCGAGCAGGCCGCCGGTCTCGGCGACGCGCACGTAGCGCGCCGGGCCGCCGGTGCGATAATCGATGTCGTCGAGCGTGTAGCGCTCGCCAAGCCGCGCCCGCACCATCGACAGCGGCAGATATTGCTCGAGCCGGCCTTCGCCGATTTCGCCGAGCGGCATCACTTCGATCAGGGTCAGAGCCATGCCGCGGCCGTGCGCCCATTCGATCAGCTTAGGGAATTCGTCGTCGTTGACGCCCTTGAGCGCGACTGCGTTGATCTTGATTTTCAGACCGGCGGCCTGGGCGGCGTCGATGCCGGCCAGCACCTGGTCGAGCGAACCCCAGCGGGTGATGGCGCGGAATTTGTCCGCGTCGAGCGTGTCGAGCGAGACGTTGAGCCGCCGCACGCCATGGTCTTTCAGTTCCTGCGCATATTTCGCAAGCTGCGAGCCGTTCGTCGTCAGCGTCAATTCGTCGAGGGCGCCTGCGCGCAGGTGGCGCGACAGCGAGCCGACAAGCGTCATGATGCCGCGCCGGACCAGCGGCTCGCCGCCGGTGAGGCGAAGCTTGCGCACGCCGCGCGCGACGAATGCCGAACACAGCCGGTCGAGTTCTTCCAGCGACAGTACGTCGGCCTTCGGCAGGAACGCCATGTTTTCGGCCATGCAATAGACGCAGCGGAAGTCGCAGCGATCGGTCACCGAGACGCGCAGATACGAGATGCCGCGGCCGAACGGATCGACCAGCGGCGGACGCTTCGCCGCAACGCCGAACTTTTCCGGCACGGCGGAGTCAAGTGTGATGCGATCCGCTTCGACGCTGCTCATTTCATGCCCGCACATTCCGCCGGCGCGGTTCTTCCACGCCTGAAGGGCTCCTGTCAGGTAGATAATCATTCATTCTGGCGAATGAACCCTGGATCGTCCAGGAGGCCGAGCGCGCAAGCACCGTCGCGCCGACGCGCTTTCGGCACGCGTTGCCCCGATGGGCGTTACCGCGTTGGCGGCGGCGGCGGGAACACCGAGCCACCCTGCTGGGGCGGCGCTACCGGTTGCCCTGGGGGAGGCGGTGGAGCGCCACGCGGCGGCGGCGGCCTGGGAGCCGTCCTGGCGCGCACGACGGGTCGGCGCGGCCTCGGCCTGCGCATCGGCCTGGGCGGTGCAACCGGCTGCAGCACGACCTGCACCGGATTGGGGACCAGGGCAGGCGGTGGCGTGGCCTCCCAGAACGAATGTTCCGGGACTTCGCCGACGCTGACCTGCACCGTCTGCGGCACGAAGCCGATCTTGGTGATCGTCACCGACTGCGGTTGGGACGGTACCGGAATGGCGCAGGGCGTCAGGCAGGTTTGGCCTTGCACCGTGCGCACGTCGGCGCCCGGCGGGTCGGATTCAAATCGCAGCGGCTGCATATCCGAAGCCGGACTTGAAGACATAAAATCGGGGGTCATCCAGCTTGGCATGGCCGAACAACCAGCGAGCGCAACGCCAATGGCCGCCATACTGGCGATAAGTTTGACGCGTGAGAGTTTGACGCGCGACATGGCCCTCTCCGTCCCAAAACATAAACTAGGCCCCCAGGGCGCATGGGTAAAGCGCGGAACGATAGTCGGGGCAAGCGGTTAGGGTGCCCGCGATCGATCCGGAGACCGGACCTGAGCGCAAGTCATATCGGGCGCAGGGGAGAAAGGTTAACGAATTGAATACGTTAATGATTGCGCCGGGAGCGCGAGGAGTGTGCCCGGCGCCGTTAACGATAATTGCAAGCGTTTGGCAGTGTGGCGAAGCGAGGCGCCGGGATTACGCCTTCGGCGCCAAAAGATCGCTGATTGCCGGGGGCAACTCGGAAAACGAGCTGATGATGCGGTCCGGCTGCAAGCTCGCGATCGGCACGTCGGTGTAGCCGAAGTCGACGGCGATGACGGGGACGCGCGCCGCGCGGGCGGTGTGAATGTCGGTTTTCGAATCTCCGATCATGATGGCGCGGCTGGGCTCGCCGCCGGCGCGCCGCACGGTCTGCCGAAAGATCTCCGGGTCGGGTTTTTGCACGCCGAACGTGTCCGGCCCGCAGATCGCAGCAAAACGCTGCGTCAGGTTGAGCGCTTGCAAAAGACGGAGCGACAGCCATTCGAGCTTGTTGGTGCAAACGGCAAGGTTGTGGCCGCCCGCGCTGAGGTCGTCGAGCGTGCGTTCCAGTTCCGGGAAGGGGCGCGACCGGTCGGCGATGTGCTCGGCATAATAGGCCACGAATGCCGTGTAGAGGCGGTCGATTTCCGTCGTCGCGCAGGTTCGTCCCTCGACGGCGAGCGCCCGCTCGATCAAGCTTCTGGGGCCACCGCCGATCAGATTGCGGGCATCCGCGTAGGGCACCGCCGGCAGACTTTCCTGCGTCAGGATCAGATTGAGCGTGTGAATGAGATCGGGCGCCGTATCGATCAGGGTGCCGTCGAGATCGAACACGATGGTGAACATACTGCTCAGGTAACTCGGCTCCCCCTCGCGGCGCAATCGCCGCACCGGAGTTTTGCCTTTTCGCTAGGCGCGCCCAGGGAACGGCGCTAGTTTTCCCGGCCAATTGCCGGTGAGTTGGAGGCTTTCTTCGCGGTGCCGACGGATGTCGAAGCGCAAAAGCGCGCCGCCGCCGAACGTGCGCTGGCGTTCGTGCGGCCGGGCATGCGGCTTGGACTTGGCACTGGTTCAACCGCCCGCCACCTGATCGAGCTGTTGGGCGAGCGCGTTCGCGCCGGGCTCAAAATAACAGCGGTGCCGACCTCGGAGGCGACCCGCGCGCAGGCCGAGCGGGAAGGGATCGCGCTCACCACCCTTGACGAAACGCCCGAACTCGACCTCACCATTGACGGCGCCGACGAGATCGCGCCGGACCTGACGCTGATCAAGGGCGGCGGCGGTGCGCTCTTGCGCGAGAAGGTCGTAGCGGCTGCGTCCGCCGAGATGGTCGTCATTGCCGACGAGTTCAAAATGGGTGCAGACGCTCGGACGCTTTCCACTGCCTATTGAGATTGTGCCATTCGGCGCCACGGTCACCCGGCGGGCGATCGAAAAGAGCGCCGCGGCATCCGGCTGCCCGGGGCCGGCGCCGCTGCGCAGGGCACAAAACGGCCATGCTTTTGTCACGGATGGCGGGCACTGGCTCGTCGACGCTCAATTGCAGCGCATCGCCGACCCGCGGGGGCTGGCCGCGCGGCTGTCTGCAATCCCGGGCGTCATGGAACACGGCCTGTTTATCGGTCTGGCGCGGACTGCCATTCTGGCGGGACCGAGCGGAATACGAGTTGTCGAACGGCCTTGACCTTCAGCCTGCAAGGGAGTGCGCCCCATGATCGCCGGTCTTTCCATGCGCCATTCGTTCAGTGGCGGTTTTTCGATGAGCCGTGCGGCGACGCGTCACGTCCTGGCGGCGCTTGTCGCGCTCGCCATGCTGGGCGCCGCCAAGCCCGTTCTCGCCCAAACGCCGGCGGCTCCGTCTCCCAACGCCATCCTGATCGCCAAGCAGATCGTTGAGATCAAAGGAGTCAAGAAGCTGTTCGATCCGCTGATCCGAGGCGTGGTCGAGAAAGTCAAGAACCAGTTCATGCAGACGAACTTCATGTGGGCCAAGGATCTCAACCAAATCGCCGCGCAGCTCGAGAAGCAATATCAGCCGCGGACCGCCGAACTGGTCGATGAGACCGCCCGCATCTATGCCAGTCATTTCACCGAAGCCGAGCTCAAGCAGATTCTGGCGTTCTATCAGACGCCGGTTGGCCGCAAGATGGTCGTGGAAGAGCCGCGGGCGCTCGATCAGAGCGTGGCCAATGCGGGCGTCTTCGGCGACAAGCTGTCAGGAGAGATCATTGCCAAATTTCGCGATGAAATGAAAAAACGCGGGCACGACATCTGATATGTCGGATTACGACGTCGATCTTTTCGTTATCGGGGGCGGCTCGGGCGGCGTGCGCGCCGCGCGGATTGCCGCGCAGCACGGCGCCCGCGTCATGGTTGCCGAGGAGTATCGCCTCGGCGGCACGTGCGTGATCCGCGGCTGCGTGCCGAAGAAACTTCTGGTCTACGCGTCGCGCTTTCACGGCGAATTCGAAGACGCGGCCGGCTTCGGCTGGACGGTGGGGCATGCCACGTTCGACTGGCCGACGCTGATCGCCAACAAAGACAAGGAGATTGCCCGGCTCGAGACAGTCTATGGCAAGCTGTTGGACAATTCCGGCGTCAAGGTGGCGAGGCACCGCGCCGCGGTCGTCGATCCGCATACCGTGCAGGTCGCGAACGGCGATCGCGTGCGCGCCGCCTACATCCTCGTATCGACCGGGGGAACGCCGAGTTATGGCGATCAAATTCCAGGCCTGGAACACGCCATCTCCTCAAACGAAGCGTTCCATCTCAAGGCGTTGCCGCGCCGCATCGTCATCCAGGGCGGCGGCTACATCGCTGTCGAGTTTGCCGGCATCTTTGCCGGCCTGGGGTCGCATGTAACGCTGGTCTACCGCGGCGAAAATATTCTGCGCGGGTTCGACGACGACGTGCGGACGCATCTGCGCGCCGACATGGAGAAACACGGCATCCGCGTCGTGACCGGGCGGACCATCGCGGCAATCGAAAACCTTGGCCCGCATTACTCGGTCAAGCTATCCGACGGCAATCATCTCACCGCCGACCAGGTGATGTTCGCAACCGGGCGCGTGCCGCACGTCAAGAAGCTTGGGCTCGAAGAAGCCGGCGTCGCGCTTGCGAGGAACGGCGGCGTCGCGGTCGATGAATATTCGCGCACCAGCGTTCCCAGCATCTATGCGGTCGGCGACGTGACCAACCGGATCAACCTGACGCCGGTCGCCATTCGGGAGGGGCACGCCTTCGCCGACACGGTGTTCGGCGGCAAGCCCACCATCGTCGATCACACCAACGTGCCGACGGCGGTCTTCTCCGAACCCGAAGTCGGCGTTGTCGGCCTGACCGAGGCGCAGGCGCGCGCCGAACTGCAGCAGACCGATATCTACAAGTCGATGTTCCGGCCGCTCAAGGCCACGCTGTCCGGCCGCGACACCACCGTGCTGCTGAAGCTTGTGGTCGATGGCCGCAGCGGCTGTGTGGTCGGCTGCCATATCGTCGGCGAGGGCGCCGCCGAGATGGCCCAGGTGGCCGCGATTGCGATCAAGATGCGCGCCACCAAGGCCGATTTCGACGCCACCATGGCGCTGCATCCGACCGCCGCCGAGGAACTGGTCACGATGCGCACGCGCAGCGCCAGCTACGCCCGCGCCGCCGCCGAATAGACGTCGCTTATCTCATTAGACTGTCGCGGCAGCTAAGCCTCGTGTATATACCCCTCGTCATTCCAGCAGCGACAGCCGCATAAGCAGTGGCTCTGATGATGGATTACGGCTCGCGGGGATCGCCCCGCGTCCGGATGACGAATTTGGAGAGTTATCATGTCTACGCGGTCCAACTCCGCCAAATGGAGCCCCGATTCCTGGCGGGCGAAGCCGGCCTTGCAGATGCCGGACTATCCCGACGCCAAGGCGCTGGCCGAGGTCGAGGCGCAGCTTGCGACCTTTCCGCCGCTGGTGTTTGCCGGCGAAGCCCGCAACCTGAAAAAGGCGCTGGCCCAGGTGGCGGCCGGCGAAGCCTTCCTGCTGCAGGGCGGCGATTGCGCGGAGAGCTTTGCCGAGCACGGCGCCAACAATATCCGCGATTTCTTCCGGCTGTTCTTGCAGATGGCGGTGGTGCTGACCTACGCGGCGGCCTCGCCGGTGGTGAAGGTCGGCCGCATCGCCGGCCAGTTTGCCAAGCCGCGCACCTCGCCTGTCGAAAAGCGCGGCGGCGTGGAGCTTCCGGTTTATCGCGGCGACATCGTCAACGGCACCGAATTCACCGCCGAGGCGCGCGTTCCCGATCCGCGCCGTCAGATCGAAGCCTACCGGCAGTCCGCGGCGACGCTCAATCTGTTGCGCGCCTTCGCGACCGGCGGCTATGCCAACCTGCAGAACGCGCATCAATGGATGCTGTCGTTCGTCAACGACTCGCCGCAGTCGAAGCGTTACCAGGAACTCGCCACCCATCTCACCGACGCGCTCAACTTCATGCGCGCCTGCGGCATCGATCCGGAATCGCATCCGGAGATGCGCACCACCGAGTTCTTCACCAGCCACGAGGCGCTGCTGCTCGGCTACGAACAGGCTTTTACGCGGATCGATTCCACGACCGGCGACTGGTACTGCACTTCGGGCCACATGGTGTGGGTCGGCGACCGCACCCGGCAGGCCGACCACGCCCATATCGAATTCTGCCGCGGCATCAAGAATCCGCTGGGGCTGAAAACCGGTCCGACCCAGAAGGTCGACGAACTGTTGCGGCTGATCGACATTCTCAACCCCGACAACGAGCCCGGCCGGCTGACGCTGATCTGCCGCGTCGGCGCCGACAAGGCGGCCGAGCTTTTGCCCGCGTTCGTGCGCGCGGTAAAGCGTGAAGGCCGCAACGTGGTGTGGTCGTGCGATCCGATGCACGGCAACACCATTACGTCGGTGACCGGCTACAAGACCCGCCCGTTCGACCAGATCCTCAAGGAAGTGCGGACGTTTTTTCAAGTCCATGCCGCGGAAGGCACGGTCGCTGGCGGCGTGCATCTGGAAATGACCGGACAGAATGTCACCGAATGCACCGGCGGCGCGCGCGCCATCAGCGATGAGGATCTGACCGATCGTTATCACACGGTCTGTGATCCGCGGCTCAATGCCGAGCAGTCGCTCGATCTGGCGTTCCTCCTGGCCGGCCTGTTGAAGTCGGAGCGCGAGCGCAAGGAAAAACCGCTGCCGGCGGTCGCGGCGCTGTAGCGGATTTTACCAACCGCTCACCAAACGGCGTGTGTTTACGAAGCGCTCATGCTGATGCGCATTGCCGCGCGGCGGTAAAGGAATACGCAAATAATTTGAATCAAACTCTCTGCGTCAAGACAAAAAAACAAAAAATAAAAGACGCAGGGGTGTGTCGTGCCAGTACGAAAGTATTTACCGTGTATCTTCGCCGCCGTCTGCCTGAGTGCGGCTCCGGCATTCGCGGCCGACATGTCGGCGATGCCTTGGCTGTCGCCGGCCCCGGAAAGCGCTCCGCCCGCGTTCGGTGATCCTTACGGCTCGTTCGGCATGCGGGCGGACGCGACCCGCATCGATTGGCGCGGTTTTTATGTCGGCGGTCAGTTCTCCTACAGCGACGGCAACGCCGATTTCAGCAATTCGACGCAGGACCCGATCGCCTACAGCCTCCGCCAAACGACGCTGGAAGCCACGTTCGCGCCGTCGAATTGGCCGGTGCTGGGGACCGCCAACCATAGCGCGGCGGGCTATGGCGGCTTCGTCGGCTACAATTTCGTATACCTTGCGCCGACCGCGAAAATCGTGCTCGGCATCGAAGCGAACTATGACCAGGCCTCGCTGTCGCTCTACGCGCCGAACTCGCCGCTGACGCGCGTCACGCCGGACGGCTCGAATACGGTCACCATTACCGGCAGCGGTTCGGTCACCGATCTCGACTTCGGCACGCTGCGCGCGCGGGCAGGATGGGCTGTGGGCAATTTCCTGCCCTATGCTTTTGCCGGTTTCGCGCTTGGCCAGGCGAACGTCAACATCGCGGAAACCACGACGGTGATCCAGAAATCGCCGCCCGGGACTTTCGTGTTCTCCGGTACCGCTGGAAAAAACAATGAGTGGCTCTACGGCTTCACTGTGGGCGGCGGTCTCGACTATGCACTGACGCACCACATCTTCGTGCGCGGCGAATACGAGTACGTCCAGTTTCAGCCGGTCGCGGGCACCAAGATCAATGTCAACACCGCCCGCGTCGGCGCCGGCATCAAGTTTTAGGCGCGGCAGCGAGTGGACCGGAACCCATTGCCGGGCCGGCTCGTCCGGCGCTAGACCTGCGGCATGAACGAACGTCCCGCCGACCGTCTCGCCATCGCCGTGGCGCAGCTCAATCCCGTCGTCGGCGACATCGCCGGCAATCTGGAACGGGCGCGCAAGGCGCGCCTTGTCGCCGCCCGCGACGGCGCCGATCTTGTCGCCTTTTCCGAGCTGTTCATCGCCGGCTATCCGCCGGAGGATCTGGTCCTCAAACCGGCCTTCCAGGCCGCTTGCCGCGCCGCGGTGGAGGCGCTTGCCCGCGAAACCGGCGACGGTGGCCCCGGTGTATTGATCGGCACGCCATGGGTCGAGGACAACAAGCTTTACAACGCCTATGCGCTGCTGGCGGCCGGCCGGATCGCGGCGATCCGCTTCAAGGTCAACCTGCCGAACTACGGCGTGTTCGACGAAAAGCGCGTGTTCGCGTCCGGCCCGGTGCCGGGACCGGTGAGCTTCCGCGGCGTGCGGCTCGGGCTGCCGATTTGCGAGGACAGCTGGATCGACTGGGGCGACTACGAGAACGTCGTGGAATGCCTGGCCGAGACCGGCGCCGAGATTTTGCTGGTGCCGAACGGCTCGCCGTACTGGCGCGACAAGACCGATGTCCGCCTCAACGTCTCGGTGGCGCGCGTCACCGAAGCTGGCCTTCCGCTGCTCTACATCAACCAGTTCGGCGGTCAGGACGAACTGGTGTTCGATGGCGCCTCGTTCGCGCTCAACGCCGACCGGTCTATCGCCTTCCAGCTTCCGGCCTTCGTCGAGACGGTCGTCACCTCGCACTGGTCGCGCACCGCGTCGGGCTGGCGTTGCGCGCAGGGAGCGATGGCGGCGCCGCTTGAGGCCGACAATGCCGACTACACCGCCTGCATGATCGGCTTGCGCGACTATGTCGAAAAGAACGGCTTTAAGGGCGTCGTGCTCGGCCTGTCCGGCGGCATCGATTTGGCGTTATGCGCGGCGCTCGCCACCGACGCGCTCGGCGCCGCGCGGGTGCGCTGCGTGATGCTGCCGTACCGCTTCACCGCGCAGGAATCTCTCGACGATGCCGCCGCGATCGCGCAAGCGCTCGGCGTGCGTTACGACATCGTGCCGATCGAACACGCCGTACAGGGACTTGAACAGACACTTGCCGGCCTGTTCGCCGGACAGGCGCGCGACGTCACCGAGGAGAATTTGCAGGCGCGCGCCCGCGGCACCATCCTGATGGCGATTTCCAACAAATTCGGCCTGATGGTGGTGACGACCGGCAACAAGTCGGAAATGTCGGTCGGCTACGCCACGCTGTACGGCGACATGAACGGCGGCTTCAATCCGATCAAGGATATCTACAAGACCGAAGTGTACCGGCTGGCTGCGTTGCGCAATCGCTGGAAACCGGACGGGGCGCTCGGACCGGACGGGGCCGTGATCATCGAGAACGTGCTGACGCGTGCGCCGAGCGCGGAGCTTCGCGAAAATCAGACCGATCAGGATACGCTGCCGCCCTATGACGCGCTCGACGCGATCCTGTCGCGGCTGGTCGAAGGCGAAGAGCCGACGGCGAGCATCATCGACGCGGGGTTCGACCGCGCTACTGTGATCCGTGTAGAGCGGATGCTCTACCTCGCCGAGTATAAGCGCCGCCAGGCGGCGCCGGGCGTCAAGGTGACGTTGAAGAATTTCGGCCGCGATCGCCGCTATCCGATCGTCAATCGATTCCGCGACCTGGGAACGCCGCCGCCTGAGCCCGACCGTTCACTGCTTGCCGGCCCAGTCATGGCCAAGGCCGGCGCCGGCGATCTTGGCTGATCCACAACCATACAGGCTGAATACCGCTCATTCCCGCGCAAGCGGGAACGAGCGGTACACAAAAAGTGCGTGATTACTGCTGCGACAGAAACGGCGGTCCGACGACGCGAACCTTGCGATTTTTAGGATCGGTCTCAGGCTTGTCGCCGGCGCTGCCGTTCTGCGGCGCAGGCGTCGCACTGGGCTTCGCCGTCGTGCCGCTGGCCGGCGGCTGCTTGGCCGTTCCGGGAATCCGCGTCAGCGCCTTCTCGTTCTGATCGGTGACGACGATGTCGCCGCTTTCCAGCGTGCTGGAATCGTCGGCGTTATGCAGCGCCTGCGCCCAGGTTTGGCCCGCGGCGCGGCAGGAGCAGCTCGACACGATTTCCTTGCGATAGCGGAACGCGTTGGGCAACGCAGTATACGGCGCGTTGCCGTCAGCCGTAACCGCCTGTTCAATTTGCTCACCGGGGTTGCGGTAGGTGTAGAGGAAAGCCTGCGACGCCGGACACAGCCGCTGGCAGGTTTGCGCATCGGTCGCGAACCGGCTCGGCACGGTCGAATAGGAAATCGGGAAATAAAAGCCGTCACAGGTGCGCACGCAGACCGTGCGATAGGTGCCGGCCGGGCCGCCATTGTCGCCCGGATTGACGATGGTGCCGCCGCCGCCGAGCAGCGCTTCGAAGAAGCCTTGCGGACCAGCGGCGCGCGCTGCAGCGGTGTACTGGGCGCCGCAATTGTTCTGCGCCAGCTGACCGATCAACACGTTACGCTGGCTTTGCTGGTCGTTATTGCCGCTCTTGAGCTGTTCGACTTGGCTCGTCATGCGATCGAGCTTGCTGCGCATCTCGTCGATCTGCGAATTGAGCGGTCCGCATTGCGGCGAGAAGCCGGAGAACAGCGAAAACAGCCCCTGGTTGGCGCAGCCGACGCGGCGCGCATGCTCCGTCGCGCGGTCGATGTCGGCCTGCTGCTTGGCGATCGCATCCTCCTCGCGCTTGATCTGGTCGGCGAGCGGCGAATTGGCCGAGCCGGAATTGAGCGAGGCGAGCTGTGCTTCAAGGCGCACACAGACCGGCGACGTCCCCGGTGCGGCCTGCGCCGCCGGGTAGCCTTGAGCAGGCGGCGGCGCAGCGGCTTGGCCTTGAGCCGGATAAGGTTGTTGCGCCGGATAGGGCTGGGCCTGCGCCGGATACGGCTGTTGGGCAGGATATGGCTGCTGGGAAGAATAAGGTTGTTGAGCCGGGTAGGGCTGTTGAGCGGGGTAGGGCTGTGACGGATACGGCGGTTGCGGGTAGCCCTGTCCGGATGCGGACACCGAGAGTGCGAGCGCGCCTAGCGCGGCAAAAACCGCGGTTTGGCCGAGGCCGCGTGCAAGTTTGGTCATTTCGAGCCCCGACACCGGCGAGTTCCGGAATCGCGGGATCAAGCCGCCCAATGGTGACGAAAGCATGACCGCACGCTGCGCGTGGAGGCGCCGGACGATCGGGGCTATTCGGCGTCCGGCTGGTGTTCCGGCCGCGCGCGATCGAATGCCGGCAGCCTCAGACAGGCAGTGTCGACGCCGACGATCTTCGGGAATTGGTCGAGCGGCACCTTGAGCCGGCGTGCATTGGCGACCTGCGGCACCAGGCAGACATCGGCGAGCGTGACGGCGTTGCCATACGCGTAGGGGCCGGGCGCGATCAGCGCTTCGAGCGCGGTGAAGCCCTCGATCACCCAATGATGGTACCAGGCGTCGATCGCACTTTGCTCCTGGCCGAGCTGATGTTTCAGATAGCGCAGCGGCGAGGTGTTGTTGAGCGGATGAATATCGCAGGCGATGAGTTCGGCGAGGCCCCGCACCTTGGCGCGCGCCACCGGATCTTTCGGCAACAACGGCGGCTCGGGGTGAGTCTCATCGAGATACTCGATGATGGCAATCGACTGAATCAAGGTGTCGCCGCCATCGGTGACGAGCGCCGGCACCCGCATTTGCGGATTGATCGCGCGATATTCCGGCCGCCGATTGTGGCCGCCGTCTTTGATCAAATGAACGCCAACAGTATCGTAACTCAGTCCCTTGAGATTGAGCGCGATGCGCACGCGATACGCCGCCGACGACCGGAAATAGGAATAGAGTTTCATGCGTCCCCCTCGATCTCCTGCGCCGTCTCGGCGACGAGTTGCGCCGATTGTTCGGTGAGTTGTTCCACGGCGCGATTGAAGGCCTCGCGATCCGCCGGCGTCAGAATTTCGGTCAGCCGCCGGGCGAAATCGAGCGCGTGCGGCGCCACTTCTTCATACATCGCCCGCCCGCCGGCGGTCAGCGAGAGAAAGGCTTCGCGCTTGTCGGCGCGGTTGCTGCGCCGCACCAGCAGTTTGCGCTTTTCCAGCAGCGCCACCGCGCGCGACACCTTGGTCTTGTGCATGTGCGAGTGGGCGCCGACCGCCTTGCCGGTCATCACGCCGTATTGGCCGAGCGTCACCAGCACCCGCCACTCCGGCACGCCGATGCGGTAGCGCCGCGCGTAGATACGCGACAGCGCCTGCGAGACGAGGCTTGCCACCACCATCAACTGGTACGGCAGAAAATCTTCGAGCTTCAGCGGCGCGTCGTCGGCCGAAACTACGGCGGCCGCGGCCGGCCGATCTGCTGTTTCGCCACGTGCTTGGCCCGGTATTTGGCCTTGGCTCGCCGGTTGAGCTGGCATCGCGTGTCCTGCGGCGCTGCCGGTGCCCGGCACAGCCGATGCGCGAACATGGCCGAACTTGCCGTCCCACGCAACGGCGCGCCGGCCGCGCCGCAAAGTTGGGCGAAATCCCCAACGCTCAAATCCCAACGGCCACGGAGACTATAATCGACCTTGGCAGTGTTTATTTCGGTGCTAGGCTGGAACGAGCCGGCGCGCAGAAGATTTGCTCGGGAAACGCAAGGCGCCGAAGGGGGAGGGCTGTCATGTCGCCAGAAGCGAAAAGATCGTCGCATCCATTGTTGTCGTGCACCGATGGCGTCGCCACCGGAATGAGCGATATATTGCTTTTGCTCGCTCGTCTCCTGATCGCTGCCGTATTTCTGATGACGGTGTGGACCGGCGGGCCGGCGGCCGCCTATCTCAAATCCATCAATTTCATCGCTCCCGACGTCATGAGCCCGCTTGCGCACGTCGTGGAATGGATCATTGTGGTGACGCTGGTGCTCGGCGTCGCGACGCGTTACGGCGCATTGCTGGCGTTTGCTTTCGTCGTCATTGCCTTGCTGACCGCGCATCTTTATTGGAAGTTTCCGGCGGCGGCGCAGACCCTGCAATACGTCTTTCTCAGCAAGGATCTCTCGATCGCCGGCGGTACGCTGGCGCTGTTCGTCGCCGGCGCGGGCCGCTTCAGCATCGACCACATGCTGGCGGGCAAATAGCGTTCATTGCGAATAGCAAGCAGCGAATGGCGAGTAGGACAGCCCCATTCGCTATTCGCGATTTCGCTATTCGCTTAAATTCACCGCGAGCACTGAATGGCGACGAAATGGTCGCAGCCGCGGCCTTTGCACGAGGCGCTGGCGTCGGTCGGGATCGCGCCGGTAATGTCGTCGCGGCTCACTTTACGGAACGAATTCGCCTGCGCGAACGCGTGCGAGCGGCAATAGGTGTTGGCCACCGTCTTGCCGCAGGCCGCGCCCGTGGCGAGGCAATTGTCGACGCCGTAGCCGTCCGCGCGGTTGGCGAGGATGAAAAGGCGCTTCTCGGCGTGTGCGACGGCGCCGGACATGATGACGGCAAGCGCCGTTGCGGCAATGACGGAACGCATGACACCCCTCCGGCGGCAAAAACCCCGCGCATACGGGTTGCGACGGATCGTCAGAATGCGACGATGCGGTAAAGGTTGCGTTAACCGCGCTTTTGGCCGCGCATTCGGCGCCTTATGGGCGCCGCGGCGAGGATTGTGCCTCGGTTCGGCCTTGACGCGGCAGGTGTCCTCGACCACATTGCGCGCCATGCACGGCCTTAACCACATTTGCGGCATTTGCCGGGAGATTATTCGCTAGCGGCAACGCTGGCTGTGGCCGTCTTTTCTCCGATCGAGAATTTTGGGACGCCCGGCCAGTAGGCCGAGATGCGTTGCTGAAAGACTTCGACCGATGGAACTGAAACTCTACGATACGCTGACGCGCGAAAAGCGGGTTTTCACCCCGCTCGATCCGGCGAACGTGCGCATGTATGTGTGCGGGCCGACGGTCTACGACTTCGCCCATATCGGCAATGCGCGGCCGGTGATCGTATTCGACGTGCTGTTTCGGCTGTTGCGCCACCTCTACGGCGCCGATCACGTCGCCTACGTGCGCAACATCACCGACGTCGACGACAAGATCAACGCGCGCGCGGCCGAGGAATATCCCGGACTGCCGCTCAACGAGGCGATCCGCAAGGTCACGGAAAAGACCGACCGGCAGTTTCACGAGGATGTCGCAGCCCTCGGCTGCCTGCCGCCGAGCGTCGAGCCGCGCGCCACCGATCATATCGCCGAGATGAAGACGCTGATCGAGCGGCTGATCGCTTCCGGCAACGCCTACGTTGCCGAGGACAACGTGCTGTTCAGCGTGCCGTCGATGAAGGATTACGGCCAGTTGTCGAAGCGTCCGCTTGACGAACTGATCGCCGGCGCCCGCGTTGAAGTTGCGCCCTACAAACGCGATCCACGCGACTTTGTGCTGTGGAAGCCGTCGAAGCCGGGCGAGCCGACCTGGCCGTCACCCGCCGGCATCAAAGCGTCTGGCCGGCCCGGCTGGCATATCGAATGCTCGGCGATGTCATGGAAATATCTGGGCGAGACGTTCGACATCCACGGCGGCGGCATCGATCTCGTCTTCCCCCATCACGAGGACGAAATCGCGCAATCGCGCTGCGCCTTCGACACGCCGGTCATGGCGAATTTCTGGATGCACAACGGCTTCCTTCAAGTCGAAGGCGAGAAGATGTCGAAGTCGCTCGGCAACTTTGTCACGATAAGGGATGCGTTGCAGCTGTCGAACGATCCGCGATGGGGTGAGGTCGTGCGTCTCAATATGCTGAGAACGCATTATCGTCAGCCGATCGATTGGACGAGTGAGGGTTTGGCTGAATTGGCAGTTACATATGCAAACTTTAGGCGTGCCGTTATTAACGCAGATAGGGCGAAGGCGCGACCTTCGCTAGCCGTGCTTGAAGCGTTGTCCGATGATTTAAATACGCCGGCGGTACTCGCTGAACTCCATCGACTGGGGCATCTCGCGTTGGCGCCGGGTGGCGCACCTGCTGATGCCAAAGCTGAATTGGTCGGGTCGCTCCTACTGCTTGGATTTGATCGGGCAGTTGATCACGTCGTTGCAGGGCATGTGCGTGAAGATGTTGCGGCGGCCTTTGAGGAAACCAGCGCGCGTGAAAAGGGTCTTGATCCAATGCTAATCAGATCACGCGTGGCTGATCGCATTGCTGCGCGCAAGGCCAAGAATTTTTCCGAGTTCGGACCGCATCCGCGATGAACTCGCCAAGATGGGCGTCGTCCTGAAAGATTCCAAAGACGGCACCACCTGGGAGATTGCCCGATGAGCGCCGAGCGAACCCCGCCCAAACTCGCGATGCGGCCGATGCTGCCGGCGGATGTGCCGGACCTGGCGGAAATATTCCGCGCCGCCATTGAAGAATTGACCGCCGACGATTATGCCGAGGCGCAGCAGGCGGCCTGGGTGTCGGCGGCCGATGACGAGGAAGAGTTCGGCCAGAAGCTTGCCGGCGCGCTGACCCTGGTGGCGACGTTCGGCGGCGCCGCGGTGGGCTTCGCCTCGCTCGCCGACAACAAAAAGATCGACATGCTCTATGTGCATCCGGCCGCGGCCGGGCAGGGCGCCGGCGCCATGCTGACCGATGCGTTGGAAAAGCTCGCCAGCGGACGAGGGACGACGGAATTAACCGTGGAAGCGAGCGACAACGCGCGCGGTTTTTTCGAAAAGCGCGGCTTCGTCGCGCGCACCCGCAACACCGTGGCGCTTGGCGGCGAATGGCTCGCCAATACCACGATGACCAAACCGCTGCCGCCGCAGAAAGGGACCTTGCAATGAAACGCGAGGATTTGCCGTTTCAGCGCCACTGGCTTTATTACGTGGTCCTCAAATACGCGGTGATCGCGGCGGCGGTGTTCGTCAGCCTCTACGTCCTCTATCGCCTCTATTCGGGTTGAGAAGCCATCATGCCGCGCGAACGCCTTTATTTGTTCGACACCACGCTGCGCGACGGCGCGCAGACCAACGGCGTCGATTTCACGCTGGCCGACAAGCTCGCCATCGCGGCGCTGCTCGACGATCTCGGTATCGATTACATCGAGGCCGGCTATCCCGGCGCCAATCCCACCGACACGAGCCTTTTCGGCGAGCGGCGCGGGCTGCGCGCCAAGCTCACCGCCTTCGGCATGACGCGCCGGCCGGGCCGTTCGGCGTCGAACGATCCGGGCCTGGTCGCGCTGCTCGACGCCGAGGCCGACGCCATCTGCTTCGTCGCCAAATCGTGGGACTATCACGTGCGCGTGGCGCTGGAGACGACGGAAGAGGAAAATCTTGCCTCGATCCGCGACAGCGTGCGCGCCGCCAAGGCCAGGGGCCGCGAAGTGCTGCTCGACTGCGAGCATTTTTTCGACGGCTATAAGGCCAAGCCCGCCTATGCGCTCGCTTGCGCGCAGGCCGCCTATGACGAAGGCGCGCGCTGGGTCGTGCTGTGCGATACCAACGGCGGCACCCTGCCGCATGAGGTCGAGCGCATCGTCGGCGAGGCCTGCGCCAAGATCCCGGGCGATCATGTTGGCATCCACGCCCATAACGATACCGAACAGGCTGTGGCCAATTCGTTCGCCGCGGTGCGCGCCGGCGCGCGGCAGATTCAGGGCACGCTCAACGGGCTCGGCGAGCGCTGCGGCAACGCCAATCTCACCTCGATCATCCCGACGCTCAAGCTCAAGCCGGACTTTTCCGAGAAATTCGAGATCGGCGTGTCCGACGATGCGCTGCGGAAACTGACGCGCGTCTCCCACAAGCTCGAGGAAGTGCTCAACCGCGCGCCCGACCGCTATGCGCCATATGTCGGCGAGAGCGCGTTTGCCACCAAGGCAGGCATCCACGCGTCGGCGATCATGAAGGAATTGAACGCCGGACGCGACGAGGCGGAGAGCTACGAGCACGTGCGGCCGGCGACGGTCGGCAACAAGCGCAAAGTTCTGGTTTCGGATCAGGCCGGCAAGGCCAACGTGCTGTCGGAGCTTGAGCGCATCGGGCTTGCCGTGAGCAAGGATGATCCGCGCGTGATCCGGCTGCTCGACGCGGTCAAGGAGCGCGAGAGCATCGGCTATGCGTACGAGGCGGCGGACGCTTCGTTCGAGCTTCTGGCGCGGCGCACGCTTGGCACCGTGCCGAAATTCTTTGACGTGAATTATTTCGACGTGAAGGTGGAACAGCGCGGCCAGAACGGCGGCGCCGAGGTGCTGACGACCGCGGTCGTCAAGGTCAAGGTCGGCGACGAGATGCTGATCAACGCCGCCGAAGGCAACGGACCGGTCAATGCGCTCGATGTCGCGCTGCGCAAGGATCTGGGCAAGTATCAGAAATACATCGAGGGCCTGCAGCTGACCGATTACCGCGTGCGTATCCTCAACGGCGGCACCGGAGCCGTCACACGCGTCCTGATCGAGAGCAAAGACGAAACCGGCGAGCACTGGACCACGATCGGCGTTTCCGCCAACATCATCGATGCGTCGTTCCAGGCGCTGATGGACTCGATTATCTACAAGCTGGTGAAGTCCGGCGCGCCGGCGTGAGAAAATTTTCCCTCCCCCCTTGTGGGGGAGGGGAAATGAAAAAAGGGGGCCCCCATGATCGACCACGTCTCGATCCCGGTGCGCGAACTCAAATCGTCGGCACGGTTCTACGACGCGCTGCTCAAGCCGCTCGGCATCATGCGGCTGCGCGAAGCGCCGAACACGATCGGCTATGGCAAGAGCTATCCCGAGTTCTGGCTCAACGAGAGGCCGCGGCTTGAACCGCAACCCGATGACAGCGGCCTGCATATCTGCTTGCGTGCGTCGGACGCGGCGGCGGTCGATGCGTTTCACGCCGCGGCGATGTCGGCGGGCGCGAAATCCGATGGCCCGCCCGGCAAACGCCCGCAATATTCGCAGAGCTATTACGCCGCCTTCGTGCGCGACTGGGACGGCAATCGCATCGAGGCGGTGACATTTTTGAAGGACACATAGTCCGTCATCCTGAGGTGGCCGCGAAGCGGCCCTCGAAGGATGCCGCTCACGCGCCGAGGCCGTCACCCTGAGGTGCTCGGCGCTTAGCGCCGAGCACCTCAGGGTGACGGCCTACAACCGCTCCGCCGGCACCGCCATTGGTTGCTCAGCGTCGGCAACCGCGCGCGCCGCCTTGCGCATCGCCGGCAAGATCTCTTCGACGCGCGTCGCCACCAGAAAGTCGACGTTAAACGCCGACGGCACGAATTTCACCGCGCGCATATGCTCGATCAATGTCAGCAGGGGGTCCCAGTAGCCGGCAATGTTGGCGACCAGAATGGGCTTGCGATGGCGGCCGAGCTGCGCCCAGGTGAGCTGCTCGACCAATTCTTCAAGCGTGCCAAGCCCGCCCGGCAGCGCGACGAAGCCGTCGGCGCGCTCGAACATCGTGCGCTTGCGCGCGTGCATGTCCGCCACGACGATCAATTCCTGGGCGACGTGGCGTGGCCGCTCGCGTTTGGTCAGAAATTCCGGAATGATGCCGGTCACCTGGCCGCCATGATCGAGCACCGCATTGGCGAGCGTGCCCATCAGGCCGACGGAGCCGCCGCCGTAGATCAGGCGGATATGGTTTTCGGCGAGGATTTTGCCGAACACCTGCGCCGCTGCCACAAAGGCCGGGTCGGTGCCTGGGCTCGAACCGCAATAGACGCAAAGCGCATTGATTTTGGCCATGGATTGATACTCAGCGAAGATTAGATGTGGCGGTGATTCGCGGCCGCCGCAAGTTTTTTGCATAGCTTCCGGCGGCGTGCACAGCGCCGCAAAACACACTATATGACCATAGATTCCATGTGACGGGGGGATTCCGGCCGCTGCGGCCGTTCCGGCCCAGAGCGACACCACACCGATAATGAGCGATCATCAGCGGTCTGCCCACAGTCTCAAGCGCGAAACCGGCGGCGCCGGCGGCGACGCGCTCCTTGCGACGCTAGCGCATCTGTGGCCCTACATCTGGCCGGCCGATCGGCGCGACCTCAAGGTGCGCGTCGGGATCGCCACGCTTCTGATCTTTGCCGCCAAGCTCGCCACCGTCGCGGTCCCGTTCACCTTCAAGTGGGCGACCGACGCGCTTGCCGGCCACGGCACCGCGCCGCTCGGACCTGACAATATCTTCGCCTGGGCGCTGGCGACTCCGGTGACGATGACGCTCGCCTATGGGGGCATGCGCATTGTGATGGCGGTGCTGACGCAGTCGCGCGACGCGATCTTCGCCAAGGTGGCGATGAATGCGGTGCGCCGGCTTGCGATGCGCACATTCGAGCACATGCATCTGCTGTCGCTGCGCTTCCATCTGGAGCGGCGCACCGGCGGCCTGACCCGCGTCCTGCAGCGCGGCCGCGACGCTATCGAGACCATCGTGCGCATGCTGCTGTTGCAACTCGCGCCGACCGTCGTCGAGGTGGTGCTGGTCGCCTGGGTGCTGCTGTTTCACTTCGACTGGCGCTATCTCGTCATCATCGTGGCGACGGTCGCGCTCTACATCGCCTTCACCTTCTGGGCGACCGAATGGCGCATTGGCATCCGCCGCGACATGAATTCGAGCGACAACGACGCCAACGCCAAGGCGATCGACTCACTGCTCAACTACGAGACCGTCAAATATTTCTCCGCCGAGACGCGCGAGGGGCAGCGCTACGACCGCTCGGTGGCGCGCTACGAGGAAGCGAGCGTGCGTGCCTATGTGTCGCTCACCGTGCTCAACGCCGGGCAAGCGATCGTGTTCACGATCGGGCTTTGCGCCGCCATGGTGCTGTGCGCCTACGGCATTCAGCACGGCACCAATACGGTCGGCGATTTCGTCATGATCAATGCCATGATGATCCAGCTCTACCAGCCGCTCAATTTCATGGGCATGGTCTATCGCGAGATCAAGCAGGCGACGATCGACATCGAGACCATGTTCGCGCTGCTGGCGCGCAAGCCCGAAATCGCCGATCGCCCCAGCGCGCGGCCGCTGCGGGTCCGCGCCGGCGCCATCCGATTTGATAACGTGTCGTTCGCCTACGAGCCGGCGCGGCCGATTCTCAAAGGCTTGAGCTTCGAGTGGCGGCCGGGCACACCGTCGCCATCGTCGGTCCGTCGGGCGCCGGCAAGTCGACGATCTCGCGGCTGCTGTTTCGCTTTTACGACATCACCGGCGGCCGCATTCTCATCGACGGCACCGATATCCGCGATGTGACGCAGAGTTCGCTGCGCGCCTCGATCGGCATGGTGCCGCAGGACACCGTGCTGTTCAACGACACCATCCGCTACAACATCCGTTACGGCCGCTGGGACGCGAGCGACGCCGCAGTCGAGGACGCGGCGCGGATGGCGCAGATCGACACCTTCATCCGTCACGCGCCCAAGGGCTACGAGACCGAGGTCGGCGAGCGCGGCCTGAAACTTTCCGGCGGCGAGAAACAGCGCGTTGCTATCGCCCGCACCATCCTCAAAGGCCCGCCGATCCTGGTGCTCGACGAGGCCACCTCGGCGCTCGACAGCCACACCGAGCGCGATATTCAGGACGCGCTCGACCGCGTCGCCAAGAACCGTACTACGCTCGTCATCGCGCATCGGCTGTCGACCATCGTCGGCGCCGACGAGATTTTGGTGCTGGACAAGGGCGTGATCGTCGAGCGCGGGCGGCACGATCAACTGCTCGCGAAAGGCGGGCTCTATGCCAGCATGTGGAACCGCCAGCGCGAAGCCGAAATGGCGCGCGAGATTCTCCAGGAGACCGGCGACGACGAGCCGCTCGCGCCCAATCGCAATCCGCCGGCGGCTGAGAGCGACGACCTCGTTCCGACCGCCCATGCCGCGGAGTAATCGTCATTCCGGGGCGGCGCGCAGCGGCGAGCCCGGAATCCATAAGCACAATGGTTCGAGCAAGAATGAAGCATCAAAGCATAATCTGTAAATTCCGTGGTTGCGGATTCCGGCTCTTGTTTGCTGCGCTCACGCGGCCGGAATGACGCCGCATGTCTGTCATCAACTCCATCCGTTCACAGCTGTCGCCGATCCATCCGGAGGGCTATCCGTTCGTTGGCGGCTTCGCGCTGGTGAGTTCATTCTGTTCTGGCTGTGGTCGCCGCTTGGCTGGCTCGGTACCGTCGCGACGCTGTGGTGCGCATATTTCTTTCGCGATCCGGCGCGGGTGACGCCGGTGCGCGACGGCATCGTGGTGGCGCCGGCCGATGGCCTCATCAGCCAAGTGGCCAACGCGGTGCCACCGCAGGAACTGGCGCTCGGCGCGCGCCCGCTGTTGCGCATTTCCATTTTCATGAGCGTGTTCAATTGCCATGTAAACCGCAGCCCGATCGCCGGCCGCATCGAACGCGTCGTCTATCGCCGCGGCAAGTTCTTGAGCGCCGATCTCGACAAGGCGAGCGAAGACAATGAGCGCAACGCGTTCCTGATCGCAACCACCGGCGGGGCGCGGCTTGCTGTCGTTCAGATCGCAGGCCTCGTGGCGCGGCGCATCGTGCCGTTTTCGCGCGAAGGCGAGATCGTCAGTGCCGGTCAGCGCATCGGCATGATCCGGTTCGGCTCGCGGGTCGATGTTTACCTGCCGGATGGCGCGCGGCCGCTGGCCGGCGAGGGTCAGACGGCTATCGCCGGCGAGACGGTGATCGCCGATTTGCGGGGTATTGAGGCCGGCCGCACCTTCCGCGTCGGCTGAACGGGTTAACGTCTCGGTTCGCCGACCTCGCTGGAGCGTTTCTGCTTCGTGGCAGCGCAAGCCCAAAGAGGCTATATAGCCGCCATGGCCATGAACCGTTCAGGCTTCGATCGTCCGCGCATGCCGCGCCTGCGCCGGCGGCGCTTTCGGCGCATCCCGGTGCGTATCCTGGTGCCGAACGTGGTCACGATTCTGGCGCTGTGCGCCGGGTTGACCGCGATCCGGCTGGCATTCGAAGACCGCTACGCTTTGGCGCTGGCGGCGATCGTGTTTGCCGCGATTCTGGACGCCATCGACGGCCGGCTGGCGCGTTTCCTCAAAGGCACGTCGCGGTTCGGCGCCGAGCTCGACAGCCTGTCGGACTTCGTCAATTTCGGCGTGGCGCCGGCGCTGATCCTCTATTTCTGGGGGCTGCATAACCTCAAATCCGCCGGCTGGATCGCCGCCATGGTGTTTGCGATCTGCGCCGGTCTGCGGCTCGCCCGCTTCAATGTCATGCTCGACGATCCGGACCAGCCGCTGTGGGCGAGCAACTTCTTTGTCGGCATGCCGGCGCCCGCCGGTGCCATCACTGTGCTGCTGCCGATCTACTCCTCGTTTCTCGGGCTGCCGCACTCGGCGGTGCTGACCTGGCTGACGCTGGTCTACACGCTCGGCATCGCTTGGCTGATGGTGTCGCGGCTGCCGGTCTTTTCCGGCAAGCGCGTCGGCACGCGCGTGACGCCCGAACTGGTCGGACCGCTGATCGTGTTCGTCGTGCTGTGCTTTGCGCTGCTGTTCGCCTATCCGTGGGTGCTCTTGACCGCCGGAACATTGGCTTATCTGGCGAGCCTGCCGTTCGGCTACCTGTCCTACCGCGGTTATGAGCGTCGCTCGCGCGAGAGCGCCGCGGAATCGCCGCCGCCTGCCATGCATTCGCCACCGATCGCTGGCGGATTTGGCCGCACGACGGATACCAACGACCGTCCGCCGCGGCTGAATTGACGTAACTGCGCCGCGCGACGGCGACCGCCGCGTATCCGTAACGGCAGGGGACCCGCAATGGCAGTCGGCCGCCGCGCGATTTTGGCCTCGGCCGCGGCATCGCTCGCCGCGCCGGCGCTCCTGCGTGCGGCGCGTGGCGATGTGCCGCCGCCTCACGTCACGCTCAAGCTGCATCACGCCTTCTCATCGGTGTCGTGCCTGCATACGAACTTTTTGGCGCCGTGGGCGCGCCGGATCGAGGCGCAATCGGCCGGCCGCATCCATATCGACATCTATCCGTCGATGGCGCTTGGCGGACAACCGGCCGAGCTGTTCGACCAAGCGCGCGATCGCATTGTCGATATCGTCTGGGCGATGCCGAGCGGCACGCCGGGACGTTTTCCGAAGATCGAACTGTTCGAGCTGCCGTTCGTGCCGCCGCAGCGTGCATTGGTCGCCTCCAAGGCGATCCAGGATTTTGCCGCCATGCATCTGGTGGATGAGTTCCACGAGGTTCATCCGATCTGTTTTGCCTGTGCGGATCGCGGCGTGCTCCATGCCAATCGTCCGGTCCGCGCCGTCGCTGAGGTTAAAGGATTGCGGCTCGACGTCAGCACCCGCTTTACTGCCGCCGCCGTCGCGATGCTTGGCGGCCACCCGGTGCCGATGCCGAGCGCGCAATTGCCGTTCGCAATTGCGCGCCACGTGGTGGATGGCGGTGTCCTGCCCTGGGACATGGTGCCGGCGCTCAAGCTTGACGATCTGCTCAAGGCGCACACCGATTTCGCCGACGATGCGCTGAGCACGACGACCGGTGTGCTGGCGATGAATTGGACAGCGTACGGAAAGCTTCCCGCCGATCTGAAAAAGGTGATCGACGACAATTCCGGACAGGTGGCCGCCAGCATGGCCGGCACGATGTGGGATCTGAAAGCCAAGGCTGTCGCCGATGCGGTGAGCCAGAACGGCGATCTGATCGTGACGCTTGACCGTGATGCTGTCGCACGCTGGCGCAAAGCCACCGAGCCCGTGGTCGACGCGTGGCGCAAGGGTATCAGATCGCGCAAGGCCGATGGCGATAAGCTCTTGGCAAGCGCGCGCGAATTGTTTGCGACATATGCCAGCGTGCCCGAGCCGCAACCGCCGGCGCCACCCAAACAACCGGTCGCGGAGGCCAAGGTCGAGCCGGAGCCGCCGGCCAAAGTGGACAGTCCGGCTGCTGCGCCGCAGCCTGCCGTCAAACCCGCGCCGGCGCCGAAAGTCAGCGTTGCGGCACCTCCGGCTCACCCGGCATCGCATCCCGGTGCCCCGGCTCCCGCAACCCATTGGTGGCAGTTCTGGAAAGCGACGCCCGGGACGGCGTCAGCATCGGCCGCGCCGGTGACGCCGCCCGGGCCGTCGGCCACGCACTGGTGGGAGTTCTGGAAGCCGGCGGCGAACTCAGCGCCGGCAGCCGCATCTGCTTCATCCGCGGCGCCGGCAGTTTCGGTCGCGCCTGCAACATCGCCAGCGCCGGCGCCGGCAGCTCCGGCTGCCGCGGCAGTCCCCAAGCCCGTAGCGGCGGCGCCGCTTGCAGCGCCCCCTCAAGCCTTCGATATTCCGCTCTAATATGTCAGCGCTGCAGCGGATGCCCGGGCATCAGGTCGTAAGGATGCGCCCAGCCGGGTAGTGATTTGATGCGGTCGAGCCACGCGGCGATATTCTTGTGCTCGGCGCTGATGTCGAAGCCGAATTCGTCGGCCGGATAGTAGAGATAGGCGCACAGCGAAAGGTCGGCGATCGTCGGCACATCGCCCAGCATGAACGGGGCTTTGCCAAGCCGCTTGTCGAGGATCGCCAGATTGCCGTCGATGCGGCCCTTGAGGAACGCCATGACGGCGGGATCGCCTGCCGGCCGCGCGAAGTTTTTCAGAAAACGGTACGGCCCCAAAAAGCCGTTGACCTTCTGATTGTCGAAAATGATCCAGCGCAAAGCTTCGAGCCGCTCGTCATCGGTGCGCGGCAGAAATTTTTTGCTCCGCTCGGCGAGATAGGTCAGGATCACGCCGGACTGGCTGAGCTTCTTGGCGCCGTGTACCAGCACCGGCACCTCGCCCATTTCGTTGACATTGGTGCGATAATCCGGCGTGCGCTGAACGCCGGCGCCGAAGAAATCGACGAAGATCGGCTTCCAGTCGGCGCCGATGAGATTGAGCATCAAGGCTGCGCGGTAGGCGTTGCCGGATTGCGCGAAGCAGTAGAGGTCATATTCGGCCATGACGGCTCCCGGTGCGGCAGATTTTAAAGCTGTTTCGATAATGTCAGCGCGCTGCCGCTTGCATCGTGCCCCTCGAAATGGCCGCCCACATAGGACATCTGTGCCAGCGGCCGGCCCTTGAAATCGTGAATGATCAGCTTGCCGTTTTCGAACGCCCACTTGCGGCTCATGAAGAAATTTCCAGGGCAGCCGCCGGCCGGCGCTATCGTTCCTCGGGAGGCAAGGCCGGCGCCAGCGCCCGCGCCGGCTGTGTCCCCGAAATTCATCGAACACGCGCCACCCGCCGCGGCAGAGAGCTGCCAGCGGCCGGCCAGATCGACCGGCGGTGGTGTCGGTGCCGTGACCACGTCGCCTGACGGTGTCTCATTCGGCTCCGGACTACCCCCAACCAGGCTCGTACTGCTGCAAGCCGCAAGAAGGTCGGTGAGCAGCACAAATGCCGCGGCAACTGCGACCGCGCGGGTACCTGTGGCCTTCATGTATCCTGATCGGACCATCCCCCCCAAAACCGCAGCCTGCACTAAAACCCGAATTGGGCGGGGAAGTGAAGCCGCGCGCGGCCGGATCGAGCCTCGCTGGGGGATTCTTACTTCATGGTCGGAATGACGAATTGCGTGCGTTGTAGATATCCGACGGCCCTCATGCGTCTTCGGCGTCAGGCCTTCGTGTTCCAGAGAACGGCGCTAGTGCCACCGCCGGAAAAGTCGCCGATTCCCATGATTTGCGGCCCATTGCCAGGATGCGCGCCCAAATCGATGCTCCCAGACCATTGACCATTCGCGATCTTCCACTCGTCTACATCGCCCGTCGTGGTGTCGTACCAAAGAATGCCGCTGGTACCGTTGCCGGCAAAATCGCCGATGCCAACCACTTGATAGCCGGAGGGGTGCAGGCCGGGACTTACGCTCTTCGCCCATTGGCCGTTGGACAGCTCCCAGATATCGGTCTGGACTTGGCCGTTGCTGGAATTGGTCCATAGTATATCGTCGGTTCCATCACCGGTGAAGTCGCCGGTGCCGGCGACTTGCCAGCCGGTACCGGGATGCGATCCCAAATCAATGCTCCCGGACCATTGACCATTCGCGATTGTCCACTCGTCTACATCGCCGGTCATGGGGTCGTACCAGAGAATGCCGCTGGTGACGTTGCCGGTGAAATTGCCGATACCAACGACATCGTAGCCAGCGGGGTGAGTGCCGGGACTGACGCTGTTCGCCCATTGGCCGTTGGACAATTCCCAGATGTCGGTTTGGACTTGGCCCTTGCTGGAATTAGTCCACAGGATATCATCGGTCCCATCACCGGTGAAGTCGCCAGTGCCGGCGATTTGCCAGCCGGTACCGGGATGAGCGCCAAGATCAACGCTCGCAGTCCACTGTCCATTCGCGAGCTGCCATTCGTCTACATCGCCGGTTAACGGATCGGTCCAAAGAATATCGCTTGTGCCGTTGCCTGTGAAATTACCGACAGCCGCGGTCTGATAGCCAGCTGGGTGGATGCCCGGGCCGATGCTCGTGCTCCACTGGCCGTTCGCAAGTATCCATTCGTCAACATTCTCAGCGGGAAAAGCGGTGTTACTGCCGATACTGGCGACACTCGCCATCTCTACATAAAAATGATAGGTCGGATCATTAGCAGAGTTGGTCGTCGGCTGCAGACTGCCGCCGCCGGCATCATAGGCCCAGAAGTTGAGATCGAAACTCAACGGCCCTTGCGGGACATTGCTCGTTGTCTCTTGAACAAGCTGACCGTTGATGAACCAGAGCACTGCGTCGGGAAACCATTCTATCGTATAGGTCTGATAGGCGGTGAGGCTCGGGTCAAGCACGAGTGACGGGTGGCCGACCGAATTTGTCGGCTCGTTCAAATATATATTGGTCTGTTCCTCGTTGTTCTGGCGCGCAGCTATATCGGTCAGCAGTTCGGAATCAATTTCATTATGGCTCGTTGGATTATTGAGGCCGAAGCTAAATATTCCTCCATCCAATCCGGGAATTGTTGTGGCAAGTTTTGCAACTGCGGTGAACGCAATGCCGCCCGCGTTGTCGTTGAATGTCTGATTGCTCATAACTTCTGAGCCAAGAAACGACGTTCCTGGCGGATTGCTAGTCGGATTGTAGGTTCGCAGCGTGAGGTCCAACGCCCCGTTTACGACGCTTGGCAAGTAAGGCTCTAGTTCTGTGCCGGGGTAATTGGCACCGAGCGTAGAGGGGATAAATTCGGCGGCTCCAGTGGGAAAACTCCAAAGCGACGAACTAACTGGACCGGATGGGTCGCTGAAGAAGTCATCCAGCAGGAGGACCTTGGTCACGGGAGCTAGACCTAAGCTGGTGGCCATTGCGCTTCTCCCTATTCGTCACACGCCCGATACGGAGGCTGCTTGCTACACCCGACGTGAGCACACCTTGGAACTGCACGTGAAATGCCGAACGGACGATCAGCCAAGAACGCCGATTGGTCTTGCAACTTAAGATTATACTACTGCTGATTTTCTATCAATATGCTAGCGAGCGTCGGGCACAAACCTGTCGGAATTGCTTGGGTCTTCCGGGCGCGGGGTGCGCGCTTTCTCCGACTGCGACCACCGAAGTTAGACGAGTGACTAAACTGCGTGGGCGAATGAGTTACTTCATGGTCGGAATGACGAATTCCGCGCCTTCCTTGACGCCCGACGGCCAGCGCGCCGTCACGGTCTTGGTCCGCGTGTAGAAGCGGATCGAATCCGGCCCATGCTGGTTGAGGTCGCCGAAGCCCGAGCGCTTCCAGCCGCCGAAGGTGTAATAGGACAGCGGCACCGGAATGGCGAAATTGACGCCGACCATGCCGACCTCGACGCGGCTGACGAAATCGCGCGCCGCGTCGCCGTCGCGGGTAAAGATCGCCACCCCGTTGCCGTATTCGTGCTCGGACGGCAGCCGCACCGCTTCCTCGTAATCCTTGGCGCGCACCACCGACAGCACCGGGCCGAAGATCTCCTCCTTGTAGATCCGCATATCGGGCGTGACGCGGTCGAACAGGCAACCGCCCATGAAATTGCCGTTCTCGTAGCCCTGCAGCTTGAAGCCGCGGCCATCGACCAGAAGCTTGGCGCCTTCTTTGACGCCGAGATCGACGTAGTTCTTCACCTTGTCCATGTGGGCGCGAGTGATCATCGGGCCGTAATCGGCCTGCGCGTCGGTGGACCGCCCGATTTTCAGGCTCTCGACACGCGGCACGAGCTTTTCCAACAGCACGTCGGCGGTTTTCTCGCCGACCGGCACCGCGACCGAGACCGCCATGCAGCGCTCGCCGGCCGAGCCGTAACCGGCGCCGATCAGCGCGTCGACAGCCTGATCCATGTCGGCGTCCGGCATGATGATCATCTGGTTCTTGGCGCCGCCGAAGCACTGCACCCGTTTGCCGTTGGCGGCCGCCGTCGAATAAACGTATTCGGCGATCGCCGACGAGCCGACGAAGCCGATCGCCTTGACGCGCGAGTCCACGAGCAGCGTGTCGACCGCCTCCTTGTCGCCGTTGACGACGTTGAGTACGCCGGCCGGCAGGCCGGCCTCGAGAAACAGTTCGGCTATCCGCATCGGCACGGAGGGATCGCGCTCCGACGGCTTCATAATGAAGGCATTGCCGCAGGCCAGCGCTGGGGCGCATTTCCACAGCGGTATCATCGCCGGGAAATTGAACGGCGTGATGCCGGCGACGACGCCAAGCGGCTGGCGCAGCGAATAAAGGTCGATGCCGGGGCCGGCGCTCTCGCTGTATTCGCCCTTGAGCAGGTGCGGAATGCCGCAGGCGAATTCGACCACTTCGAGGCCGCGCTGGATGTCGCCCTTGGCGTCGGTGAAGGTCTTGCCGTGCTCGGACGACAATAGTCGCGCCAGCGAATCGTATTCCTTCTGCACCAGTTCGAGAAATTTCATCATCACCCGCGCGCGGCGCTGCGGGTTCATCGCCGCCCAGGCCGGCTGCGCCGCCTCGGCCACGGCGATGGCGTGCTCGACCTCGGAATGTTTGGCAAAGGCCACCCTGGCCTGCACCTCCCCGGTATTGGGGTTGAAGACGTCGCCGTGCCGGCCGGATGTGCCCTTCATCTCTTTGCCGCCGATGAAGTGTCCGATCTCGCGCATGGGCTGTCTCCTCGGTTCAAGCGCGGCGCGAAGCCGCTGCATTTTGCCTATTGTGCGGGTTTTTGCGGTGCCGGTCACGGGGGTGGTCAACGTATCGCGGTAACGCTCCCTTAAGCGCAAAGACGCTACTTTGAAGCGGTGTCACTGCAGGGCGCTCGGTGGCGCGGGTGGGAGCGGTGAGTCATGGATATTACAACGGGCCTTGGCCTGCTTGCCGGGGCAACCGTAGTCGCCACCCTGATGCTGATGGGTGGCAATCTCGGGATGTTTGTCAGCGAACATGCCGTCATCATTATCTTTGGCGGATCGTTCGCCGCTACGCTGATCCGCTTCCCGTTGGGCTCGATCATCCACGGCTTGCCGCTGGGTGCGAAATTCGCCTTCACCATGCGGCGTCTGACCCAGCGCGAGCTGGTTGACGAAATCGCGACCATCGCCGAAATCGCCCGCAAGCAAGGTCCGCTCGGCCTGGAGAAGGTCGAGATCGAAGACCCCTATCTGGCCAAGGGCATCCGTTTCGTCGCCGACGGCTATGACGCCGAATTCATTCGCGACAATCTCGAACGCGACCGCGACAACTTTCTCACTCATCTCGACGAAGGCCAGAAAATCTATCGCGCCGTCGGCGATTGCGCGCCTGCCTTCGGCATGGTCGGCACGCTGGTCGGCATGGTGCAGATGTTCGCCAACATGACCGATCCCTCGAAGCTCGGCCCGTTCATGGCGACCGCGCTGTTGGCGACGCTGTACGGCGCGCTGGTCGCCAACATCTTGTGCCTGCCTATCGCCGACAAGCTGCATCTGAAACTGGTCGATGAGGAGGTCAATCGAACGCTGATCATCGATGGCGTGCTGATGATCCGTGAGTTCAAGAGCCCGACGCTGGTGCGCGAAATGCTGCTGGCATATCTGCCCGAGAAGCACCGCGACCAGGAGCCGGAGCCAGTGCCTGCCTAGCGGCGCAGGGACCGGGACACCATGGCACGCAAGCAAGCGGCGCACGGCGGCGGCCATGGCTGGTTCGTCACCTTTGCCGACCTCATGGGGCTCCTGGTCAGCTTCTTCGTGATGCTGGTCGCGTTTTCCAGTCAGGACCAGAAAAAGCTGCAAATCGTCGCCGGCTCGATGCGCGACGCGTTCGGCGTGCAAACCAACGTGCGCTATTCCGGCATCATCGAGGTCGACGGCCTGCCCACCAGGCCGAAGCTGAAACACGCCGCCCACATCCAGCCCGAGGACGCCTCGGCCACACCCACCCCCGACCAAGGCGATCGCAAACGCGATTTCGGCGCCAAGCTGGAGCAGGATCAGGCGTTCGCGCTCGCCGCGGCGTCGTTGCGCCAGGCGCTGCAGGACATGCCGGAACTCACCGAGGCGTCCAAGCATATCATGCTGGAGGACACCAAGGAGGGCCTCAACATCGAGATCGTCGACCAGGAAGGCCGCTCGATGTTTCCCGAAGGCTCGAAGGAGCCCTATCCGCGCACGCGGGAAATCATTCAGAAGCTGGCCGCGCCGCTCAAGGCCACGCCCTACCGGATTTCGATCACGGGGCACACCGCGGCGCCGCGAACGCCGCCGGCGCCCGGTTACGGACCCTGGAACCTTTCCGCCGACCGCGCCAACGCGGTGAGGCAAATTCTGGAAGCGCAGGGCTTTCCGTCAAACAACATCTACCAGGTGGCGGGCAAGGCTGACACCGATCCGCTCTTCCCCGATGATCCCTACATTGCGGCCAATCGCCGGGTGACCATCACCCTGATGCGCGAGGCCCCGCCGGTGCCGCCGGACATGGCGCCCTAACCGGACACCCGTGTTTGCCGCCAGAGCCCCAACGGGCCGCCAAGGGCCCTTGATTCCCGCTCCCTTTGGCGCAACGTGGCGGCGATTATGGCTCGCCAAGACCAGGAGATGACCGATGGCTGACCAACCGGCGGCGGCGCCGAGCGTGCGCAATCTGACGCCGGCCGAGGTGCAGCGCGGGCTTGCGGAAGACCGCATGCTGCTGGTCGACGTGCGCGAGCTGAACGAGACCGCGTTCGAACGTTTTCCCGGCGCCATATTGGTACCGCTGTCGGCGTTCAATCCGGCCGCCATTCCGGCGTCCGATGGCCGCGAGGTGGTATTTGCCTGCCGCTCCGGCCGCCGCTCGGTGACGGCATCGCTGGCGGCACAGGAACGGGGCTTTGCCTACGGCTCGCACATGGCCGGAGGCATCCTGGCCTGGAAGGCTGCGGGACTGCCGACCGAGACGTAACCGCGACGTAGTGAGCAACGGCAGCCGCCGCTCAAGCGACGAATGACGCAGCAAAATCCGGCCTCGGCGCATCCAGTGCGCCGAAGCCGATCATCATTGCTGTAATCAATCCGCCTGGATGTTGGCGTCTTTGACCATTTTCTTCCACGCGGCGAGCTGTTCCTCGATGTATTTGCCGAGCTCTTCGGGCGTCGAGGAAAAGCCCTCGAAGCCGATGTTCTTGAACTTCTTCTGCACGTCGGGGCTGTCGATGATCGGGCGCAGCGTCTTGTTGAGCTTGGCGACGACGTCCGGCGGCGTGCCGGCGGGTGCGACGAGACCTGCCCAGGCGTCAAGGTTGAAGCCTTTGATTCCAGCCTGATCCATCGTTGGCAGGTCCGGGAACAGTGCGCTGCGCTTGATGCGGGTGACCGCCAGCGCCCGCAGCGTGCCGGCTTTGACGTGCGGGATGGCGGTGGTGAAGTCGGCGAACATCATCGAGACGCGGCCGGCGATGATGTCCTCCAGCGCCGGCGGCGTGGTATTGTAAGGCACGTGGATGAGCTTGATTCCGGCCCAATGCGCCAGCGTGTCGCCGGCGACGATGCCGGCGGTGTTGCCGCTGGCGAACGAGAGCTTGCCGGGATTGGCCTTGGCATAGTCGACGAGTTCCTTCACCGAGTGGATCGGCAGTTTCGGATTGATCACCAGCATGAGCGTGAAGCTGCCGACGCGCGTGACCGGGACGAAATCCTTGGCCGGATCGTAGCTAATGTGGTGCAGGAACGGATCGGCGGAGAGCGGCGAGTTGGTCCCCATCAGCAGCGTGTAGCCGTCCGCCGGCTGGTGATGGACGTAATCTGCGGCCAGCGCCCCGTCCACGCCGGGTTTGTCAACAACGACAACCGGCTGCCCGATCGCCGGGCTGAATTTGTCGGCGATGATGCGGCAAATCGTGTCGCTGGCGCTGCCGGGACCGAACACCGCGACCATCGTGATTGGCCGCGTCGGAAAATCGTCGGCATAAAGCGCCGCGCTGAACAGCGCCGTCGCGGCGGCAACGAGAATGAAAACAAGCCTTCGCATGCTGAGGTCCTCCCTGACCTGTCGCGATTGTTGTTGCTGACGCGTCGCTTCGCTGGCGCGCGCCTTGCCGGCAAATGGTACGATAGCAGAATTCTATCGTGCGGTATCGAGCGGGAAGCGGCGTGTTTGTCGCATCCGCGAAAAGGCCCGGCGCTTTGGATTGCCGCTCAGAGCTCCAACCCGGCCAAGGCGTGTGAACTGCCTGCTGCGCGCGGACGCTCGATAGAGCAATAAAGGTTCTCTTAATTGACCGCGATCAGAGCGAATATTGATCTGCCTCAATGCCCGCCTTCGGTATTTCGGCTTTTTCAGCGTCTCCGGACGTCCAAGCGGAGACTGAGATGGCCAATACAATCGGCACGGCAGCGCCGGATCCGCGCGCGAACTACCGGCTTTCCGGTAGCCCGTCGCTCGGCCTCGCCATGGGCACGTGGGGATTTTTCGTCGGCTTTGCGGCAGTCGCGCTCTACGGGCCGGCCGCCAAATACTTTCAGGAACAGATGCATCTCGGCGGTATTGCGCTCGGACTGCTGGTCGCCGCGCCGCAACTGACCGGATCGCTGCTGCGCATCCCCTTCGGCGCCTGGGTCGATCGCGTCGGCGGGCGCGTGCCGATGCTCACCTTGTTCGCGATGTCGCTGGTCGGCATGTGGGGCCTCGTGTTCATCCTGCTCACCGTCAAGACACTGACGGTGGCGGCTTATCCGATCGTCGTCATGTTCGGCTTCCTGAGCGGCTGCGGCGTCGCTTCATTCTCGGTGGGTGTGCCGCAGGTTTCCTATTGGTACCCGCAATCGCGACAGGGCACGGTGCTCGGCGCCTACGGCGGGATCGGCAATCTGGCGCCGGGACTGTTCACGCTGATCCTGCCTTTTGCCATCGCCGCGTGGGGCCTCGCTGGTTCCTACTTCGCCTGGTTCACCTTCCTGATCATCGGCACCGCGATCTATGCCTGGTTCGCTCGCGATGCGTATGTCTTCCAGTTGCGTCAGCAAGGTTTCGACGCCGCCACCAGCCGCAAGATCGCCGCAGAAAAGGGCGAAGAGCTGTTCCCCAACGAGCATGTCTGGCAGGCGGTGATCTCCGCTGCCGAAGATCCGCGCACGTGGGGCTTGGTGGCGCTTTACTTCGTTTCCTTCGGCGGCTTCCTGGCGCTGACGGCCTGGTTCCCAATCTACTGGGTCAACCTTCATCATATGGATGTGAAATCCGCGGCGATGCTCGGCGGGCTCGGATTTTCGCTCTTGGCCGCAGTCGTCCGGGTGATCGGCGGCGTGATTGCCGAACGCATCGGCGGTGAGAAAACCGCGCTGTTTTCGTTCATCGCCGTGCTCGCCGGTGCGGTAATCCTCACCTATGTGCAGGATTTTTCGACCGCGCTGTGCGGCGAATTGTTGATCGCCGTCGGCATGGGCGTCGGCAACGCAGCGGTGTTCAAGATGGTGCCGAAATTTGTGCCGGAGGCGGTCGGCGGCGCGGCTGGCATTGTCGGCGGGCTCGGCGCGCTTGGCGGCTTTATCATTCCGCCGTTTCTCGGCGCCGTGGTCGATGCGCTCGGAACGCAAGGATATGCCGGCGGTTTTTTCGCCTATGTGATTCTTGCCGTGATGGCGATCGGCGTTGCCGCGTACTTTTGGCACCTTGACCGCGCTTCCAAATCGCGCGTAGCGGTTGGCGCGCAACTGCTGCAGACGCATTAGAGGCCGCGATGAGTTATTTCCTCGACCGCCTCACCTTTTTCAATCGGGTCGTCGACGACTTCTCCGACGGCCACGGCATCACCACGCGCGAGGATCGGCGCTGGGAGGACGGCTACCGCAAGCGCTGGCAGCACGACAAGATCGTGCGCTCCACCCACGGCGCCAATTGCACCGGCTCGTGCTCGTGGAAGATCTACGTCAAGGGCGGCATCGTCACCTGGGAGACGCAGCAGACCGATTATCCGCGCACGCGCCCCGATCTGCCAAACCATGAACCGCGCGGCTGTTCGCGCGGGGCGAGCTACAGCTGGTACCTGTATTCCGGCAACCGCGTGAAATATCCGCTGGTGCGCTCGCGCCTGTTGAAACTATGGCGCACGGCGCGGGCGATCCAGACGCCGGTCGGCGCTTGGGCTTCGATCGTCGAAAATCCGGATAAGCGCGCCGCCTACACCAAAAAACGCGGCCTCGGCGGTTTCGTTCGCGCCAGCTGGGACGAGGTGACGGAAATCATCGCTGCGGCGAACGCCTACACGGTCAAGACCTACGGACCGGATCGCGTCATCGGATTTTCGCCGATTCCCGCCATGTCGATGGTGAGCTACGCCGCGGGGGCGCGCTATCTGTCACTGCTCGGCGGCGTCTGCATGTCGTTCTACGACTGGTATTGCGACCTGCCGCCGTCTTCGCCGCAGACCTGGGGCGAGCAGACCGACGTCCCCGAATCCGCCGATTGGTACAACGCCGGCTTCATCATTCTGTGGGGCTCGAACGTGCCGCAGACGCGCACGCCCGATGCGCATTTCTATACCGAGGTCCGCTACAAAGGCACCAAAAGCGTCGTCATCTGCCCGGACTATTCGGAGGCCTCGAAATTCGCCGATCTTTGGATTTCGGTGAAGCAGGGCACCGACGCGGCGCTCGGCATGGCCATGGGCCATGTCATCCTGCGCGAGTTCTATTTCGACCGGCAGGTCAAATATTTCGAGGATTACGCGCGCCAGTATACGGATATGCCGTTCCTGGTGCGGCTGGTGAAATCCAAGGACGGGCTCGTGCCTGAGCGGCTCGTGCGCGCCTCGGATTTCGACCAAACGCTCGGCGAGACCAACAATCCCGAATGGAAGACCGTCGCCTTCGACGCGAACAGTGACCGCGTCGTGGTGCCGCGCGGTTCGGTCGGCTTTCGCTGGGGCGAGCAGGGCAAATGGAATCTGGAAGAAAAGACCTCGCAGGGCGCCGATACGAAATTACGGCTCACATTGGCGGAAGCCAATAGCGGCTTCGCCGACGTGGCATTCCCGTATTTCGGCAATATCGAGCACGATCATTTCGCCGGCACCGATCATCCAAGCGTGCTGGTCCGCAAAGTGCCGGTGAAGGCGCTGAAGCTCGCCGATGGCGACGCGATGGTGGCGACGGTGTTCGATCTGATCGCCGCCAATTACGGCCTCGACCGCGGCTTCGGCGGCCAGCATGTCGCCAAGAATTTCGACGCCAACGAGCCCTACACGCCGGCATGGGCGGAAAAGATCACGGGCGTGCCGCGCGATCAGATCATCACGGTCGCGCGCGAATTTGCGCTCAACGCGGAAAAGACCCATGGCCGCTCGATGGTGATCATCGGCGCGGCGATGAACCACTGGTTCCACTGCGACATGAATTACCGCGCCGTCATCAACATGCTGGTGATGTGCGGGTGCGTCGGCCAGTCTGGCGGCGGCTGGTCGCATTATGTGGGGCAGGAAAAGCTGCGCCCGCAAACCGGCTGGCTGCCGCTCACCTTCGCGCTCGACTGGGTCCGGCCGCCGCGCCAGCAGAATTCAACATCGTTCTTTTACGCGCACACCGATCAATGGCGCTACGAGACGCTCAAGATCAATGAAATCCTGTCGCCGACCGCGCCCGAGGGGCCATGGGACGGCGCCATCATTGACTATAATGTGCGCGCAGAACGCATGGGCTGGTTGCCGTCGGCGCCGCAGCTTGAAGACAATCCGCTGGGCATCGCTGCGGCTGCCAAGGCGAGCGGCAGCGAGCCGAAAGAGTATGTCGCCCAGGCGCTGAAGTCCGGCGCGCTCAAGCTGTCGTGTCACGATCCGGACAAGCCGGTGAACTGGCCGCGCAACATGTTCGTCTGGCGCTCGAATCTGCTCGGCTCATCGGGCAAGGGCCACGAATATTTCCTGAAACATCTGCTCGGCACCAGTCACGGCGTTCTCGGCAAGGATTTGGGCGAGACCGGGTTGCAGAAGCCGCAGGAGGTTGCCTGGCACGATGAGGCGCCGGAAGGAAAGCTCGATCTTCTGGTCACGCTCGATTTCCGCATGTCGACGACTTGCGTCTATTCCGACATCGTGCTGCCGACCGCGACCTGGTACGAAAAGAACGATCTCAATACCTCCGACATGCATCCGTTCATCCACCCACTGACAGCGGCTGTCGATCCGGTGTGGGAATGCAAGAGCGATTGGGAGATCTACAAGGCGATTGCAAAAAAGTTCTCCGCAGTTGCGCCGGAGGTGCTCGGCGTTGAGCAGGACGTGGTGCTCACCCCGATCATGCACGACACGCCCGGCGAGATCGCGCAGCCGTTCGATGTGAAAGATTGGAAAAAAGGCGAGGTCGCCCCGATCCCCGGCAAGACCATGCCGCAGGTCACCGTGGTCGAGCGCGACTATCCGAATCTCTACAAGCGGTTCACCTCGCTCGGTCCGCTGCTGACCAAGCTCGGCAACGGCGGCAAGGGCATCGCCTGGAATACCGAGCACGAGGTCGAGTTTCTGAAGAGACTCAACGGCGTCGTCACCGACGAGGGTCCGACCAAGGGCATGCCGAGGATCGACACCGACATCGACGCCGCAGAAGTGCTGCTGACCTTGGCGCCGGAGACCAACGGCGAGGTCGCGGTGAAAGCGTGGAATTCGCTGGGCAAGATCACCGGCCGCGAGCACGCCCACCTCGCGATCGCCAAGGAAGACGAGAAAATCCGCTTCCGCGACGTGGTGGCGCAGCCGCGCAAGATCATCTCGTCGCCGATCTGGTCGGGGCTTGAATCCGAGAAGGTCTGCTACAACGCCGGCTACACCAATGTGCACGAATTGATCCCGTGGCGCACGCTCACCGGGCGGCAGCAGCTTTATCAGGATCATCCCTGGATGCGCGCGTTCGGCGAGGCGCTGTGCGTCTATCGTCCGCCGATCGACACCAAGACTATTAAGCCGGTGCTCGACCGCAAACCGAACGGCAATCGCACGATCGTACTCAACTTCATCACGCCCCATCAGAAATGGGGCATCCACTCGACCTACACGGATAACCTTCTGATGCTGACGCTGTCGCGCGGCGGCCCGATCGTGTGGATCAGCGAGACCGATGCCCGGAACGCCGGCATCGCCGATAACGACTGGATCGAGGCCTACAACTCCAACGGTGCGCTGGTCGCCCGCGCCGTGGTTTCGCAGCGCGTCAAGCGGGGCATGTGCATGATGTATCACGCGCAGGAGAAGACCGTGAACGTGCCGGGCTCCGAACAGACCGGCCAGCGCGGCGGCATCCATAACTCGGTGACGCGTACTGTGCTCAAGCCGACCCACATGATCGGCGGCTACGCGCAGCAATCCTACGGCTTCAACTATTACGGCACGATCGGCACCAATCGCGACGAGTTCGTCGTGATCCGCAAGATGGCGAACGTGGATTGGCTGGATCGTCCCGCCGCCGAGCAGCCCGGCGACGCCGGCCCGAGACTGGAGGCCGCAGAATGAAGATCCGCGCGCAAATCGCGATGGTGCTCAATCTCGACAAGTGCATCGGGTGCCACACTTGCTCGGTGACCTGCAAGAACGTGTGGACCAACCGCGAAGGCATGGAATACGCCTGGTTCAACAACGTCGAGACCAAGCCGGGCATCGGCTACCCCAAGGAGTGGGAGAATCAGAAGCGTTGGAACGGCGGCTGGCGCCGCAAGAGGAACGGCAAGATCGAGCCGCGCATCGGCGGCAAGTGGCGCGTGCTCGCAAATATTTTCGCCAATCCCGATCTGCCCGAGATCGACGACTATTACGAGCCCTTCACCTTCGATTACGAGCATCTGCAGACCGCCCCGGAAATGCAGGCGTCGCCGACCGCGCGGCCGCGTTCGCTCATTTCCGGCGAGCGCATGGAGAAGATCGAGTGGGGCCCGAACTGGGAGGAAATCCTCGGCGGCGAGTTCTCAAACCGCTCCAAGGACGTCAATTTCGAAGGCGTGCAGAAGGAGATCTACGGCCAGTTCGAAAATACCTTCATGATGTATCTGCCGCGGCTGTGCGAACACTGCCTCAATCCGGCCTGCGTCGCCGCCTGTCCCTCTGGCGCGATCTATAAGCGCGAGGAGGATGGCATCGTGCTGATCGACCAGGACAAGTGCCGCGGCTGGCGCATGTGCGTGTCCGGCTGCCCCTACAAGAAGATCTATTACAACTGGAGTTCGGGCAAATCCGAAAAATGCATTTTCTGCTATCCGCGCATCGAGGCCGGGCAGCCGACGGTGTGCTCGGAGACCTGCGTCGGCCGCATCCGCTATCTCGGTGTCGTGCTCTATGACGCCGACCGCATCGAGGAAGCCGCCAGCGTGCCGTCCGAGCAGGATCTCTACGCGGCGCAGCTCGGTATTTTCCTTAACCCGCACGATCCGGCGGTGATCGCCCAGGCCGAGGCTGACGGTATTTCCGACGCCTGGCTCGAAGCCGCGCGGCGCTCCCCGGTCTATAAGATGGCGATGGAGTGGAAAATCGCGTTTCCGCTGCATCCGGAATATCGCACGCTGCCGATGGTCTGGTACGTGCCGCCGCTGTCGCCGATCCAGTCCGCGGCGGCGGCCGGCAAGATCGGCCACGATGGCGAGATGCCCGACGTGCGCAGCTTGCGCATCCCGCTGAAATATCTGGCCAACCTGCTCACAGCCGGGAAGGAAGAGCCGGTCGCACAGGCGCTCGAGCGAATGCTGGCGATGCGCGCCTATATGCGCGCCAAGACTGTCGACGGCGTGATCGATGAATCGATCGCGCGCCGCGTGGGCTTAAGCGGTCTTGCTATCGAGGACATGTATCAGGTGATGGCGATCGCCAATTACGAGGATCGCTTCGTCATTCCGACCGCGCACCGCGAACTCGACGAGGACGCCTACGATCTGCGCGGCTCGTGCGGCTTCTCGTTCGGCAACGGCTGCTCCGGCGGCGTCAGCGAGACCAATCTGTTCGGCGGCCCGAAGAAGGCGAAGACGCCGATGGAGGTGGTGTGATGACCGCAACCTCCAAGGCCAAAACCTTCAAGGCACTCTCCGCGCTGCTGTCCTATCCGACGGCGGAGCTGCAGGCAGCCGCGGGGGAAATCCGCGACGCCATCGCGGGCGAGCGGCTATTGCCGGCGCGCGTCATGCGGCAGCTTGACCGTCTGATCGGCGAATTCAAGGCGCACGATCTCTACGATCTGCAGGAACGCTACGTGCTTCTGTTCGACCGCACCCGCTCGCTGTCGCTGCATCTGTTCGAACACGTGCACGGCGAAAGCCGCGACCGCGGCCAGGCCATGATTGACCTGAAGACGCAATACGAGCAGCACGGGCTTGCCATCAGCGCGGCCGAGTTGCCGGACTTTCTGCCGATGTTTCTCGAATATCTGTCCGTGCTGCCGTTCGCCGAGGCCTGCGATCTGCTGGCGCAGCCGGTGCATATCCTCAACGGACTTGCCGAACGCTTGCGGCAGCGCAAATCGCCGTACGAGGCGGTGTTTCGGGCGCTGATGGCGCTCACGGCCGCCAAGCCCGATGCAGGGGCCGTCGCGGCGATGCTGGAAGAGCCTGATGCCGATCCTGCCGACCTCGCCGCGCTCGACGCCGCCTGGGAGGACGAGCCGGTCACGTTCGGCCCTGGCGCCGCGTCGGGCTGCAAGGACGGCCTGATCGCGCGCATCCGCGCGGGCCGCCGGCCGCCGCCGGCCGCCCAGGTATAGGAGCGGGGTCAGGAGCGACACGATGACTTACATCGTCTACGGCTGGTACCCGTATCTCTGCCTGACGGTTTTCCTGCTCGGCAGTCTCGTTCGCTTCGACCGCGAGCAATACACGTGGCGATCCGGCTCGAGCCAGCTGTTGCGCCGCCGGCAGCTGGTCTGGGGCTCGAACCTGTTTCACGTCGGCATCCTGTTGATCTTCGCCGGCCATTTCGTCGGGCTGCTGACGCCGATCCGGGTGTTTGAGTGGCTTGGCATCTCGCACACCTTCAAACAGTGGATGGCGATCGGCATCGGTGGCATCGCCGGTATCGCTTGCTTCATCGGCATCACCATGCTGGTGCATCGCCGGCTGTTCGATGCCCGCATCCGCCGCACCTCGTCATTCGGCGACATCGCGATCCTTCTATTGCTTTACGCGCAGCTCATGCTTGGGCTTGGCACCATCCCGGTCTCGCTGCAGCATCTCGACGGCAGCGAAATGGTGAAGTTCATGGTCTGGGCGCAAGGCATTCTCACCTTGCAGCCGGGCGTCTCCGCGGTGATCGCCGGCGTCAATCCGATCTTCAAGCTGCATCTGTTCCTCGGCATGACGATCTTCCTCGTCTTCCCGTTCACCCGGCTTGTGCATGTGTGGAGCGCGCCGGTCTGGTATCTCGGCCGCCGCGGCTATCAGATCGTGCGGACCAGGCGGACGGCGGCGGCTATTCACCCGCGGCCAGCCGCGCCGCGCGTCACGGTCATGCCGGCGCGGCGCCCGAGTGCTCAGGCGCGGCCGGTACCGGCGGAGTAGGGCCGATGACATTCGTCACTCACGCCGACCGTAGCTCGCCCAAATCTATGCCCAAGCCGGTGACGGTGAGCGTCAACGGCATCGTGGTGCCGCGCGACGCGATTGCGCGGGAGACGCAGCATCATCCCGCCGACAAGCCGATCCTTGCCTGGCAGGCCGCGGCGCGCGCGCTGGTCGTCCGCGAGCTGCTGCTGCAGGAGGCGCGCCGGCTCGGCGTCGAAGCCGAGCCGCAAGCCGATGCGCAGGGCAGGCGGGAGACCGACGAGGAAGCGCTGATCCGCTGCCTCATCGAGCGCGAAGTGACGACGCCGGAGCCCGACGAGGCGGCCTGCCGCCGCTACTACGAACACAATCGCGCGCGCTTTCGCTCGCCGGCTTTGTATCAGGCCGCGCACATCCTGTTTGCGGCGCGCAAGGACGATGCCGATGCGTTTGCTGCGGCCCGCGCGCAGGCGGCGGCGGTGCTTGAGCAGCTGCGCACGCATCCGGAACAATTCGGCGAGTTTGCGCGGTTGCATTCCGCCTGTCCGTCGGCGGGCCAAGGCGGCAATCTCGGTCAAATCGGCCCCGGCCAAACCACGGCGGAATTCGAGCGCGCGCTGTTCGCCCTTGCGCCCGGCGCCATCACCGAAGAGCCCGTCGCGACGCGCTACGGCCTGCACATCGTCCGCCTCGACCGCAAGATCGAGGGCCGCGAGCTGCCGTTCGATCTCGTTGCCGGCCGCATCGCCGACTATCTGCGCGATGCCGTCAGGCGGCGCGCCGGCGCGCAATATGTCGCGCGGCTGATATCTCGGGCGCGCATTACCGGAATCGCATGCGAGGGCGCCGCGGAAGCCCATCGCGTCAATTAGTGCGGAGAAGATAATGCTGCTCGGCGATCTCTTGGCGCGCTTCGACGACGAAGGCATTGCAAACGAGGCCGTGCTCGGCCTGGGCGATTTGGCGCTGGCCGCCAAATTACGCGCGGCGGCGGAAGGCGACGGCATGACGCTCGGCGGTTATGCGGCGGCAGCGGTCCGACGCTACGCCGCCGAAGCCTCCGACGAGGAGTGGGTCAGCCTGATGGGGGCGCTTGGACGCGCGCGGGATCCCGGCGCGGCGTGCCTGCGGCGTGCGCTCAACCACGCCGTCGGCGCTTTCAACGCCAGCGCCGGTGCAGCCACAGCCATTGATCCGGATACTCGCGCACCCAGCCTTCGATCACCGACGTGATCGCCTGCATGGTGCCTTGGATGTCGATGCGGCCATCGGCGTCGCGCGGCGGCTCGATCGGATCGGTGACGTCGATGCGGAAGCGGTTGCGATCGGGCAGGCGGATGGCGCGCAAGCCGTAGATCGGGCATTCCAACTGACGCGCCAGCACCGCAAGCAGCGGATTGGCCTTGCAGGGACGGCCGAAGAAATTCACCTCGACGCCCTTGGTGTAATGCTGATCGACCAGCATGCCGACATGCACGCCATCCTGCAGCAGATGGGCGAGCCGGATCGGCGCGTCGAGTCCGGTCGGAACGAGCTGCCCCATGACGCCGGCGCGCAGTTTGATGATGGCGTTGCTGATCGCGATAATATTGGGCCGCCGATAGAGCACGGCCGAATTGACGCCGATTTGATGCGTCACCACCGCCGGAATCTCCCAATTGGCGGTGTGGCAGGCGAAGCTGACGCCGGCCTTGTTGGCGATGATGTGCCCGACGCGTTCGACCGCTGCCATGTCGACGATCACGGTATCGGTCAGGGAAATCCCTGGCTCAACGATGCGAAACTCGTTGAGGTGGACGAACTCGGCGGCGACACGGCCGAGATTGTCCCAGACACCCGACAGGATCTGCTCGATGTCGGCTGCGGACTTTTCCGGAAATGCGGCGCGCAGGTTGTCGCGGCCGAGGCGGTGCTCCGGCACCAGAGGACCTAGCTTGCGCATCACCGCGCCGGCGAAATTCGCCGCCCGCTCGCGATTGGTCAGCTTGACGGCGCGCAGCAGTCCGACAGCGATCGCTCCGATGGCCGCGTCGAGCAGCTTTTTAGAGCGCGATCCGATCATCAGAACGCGACAATGATTTTTCCGAACACCTGGCGGCTTTCGAGCCGCGCAAGGCCGTGCTCGAAATCGGCGAGCGGCACTTCGGTGTCGATCACCGGTACAAGCCCGGACGCCATCTTGGCGAGGCTCTCGCGGATGTTGCGCATCGAGGCGCCGAACGAGCCGATGATGCGGTATTGCTGAGTAAAGAGCTGGAACAGGTTGAGGTTGGTCGACTGGCCGGACGTCGAACCGCAGGTCACCAGCCTGCCGCCGCGCTTGAGACAAAGGAGCGAGCCGTTGAACGTGTCGGGTCCGACATGCTCGAACACCACATCGACGCCCTTTTTGCCGGTGAGCTTGCGCACCACGCCCTCGAACCGGTCGGTGCGATAATTGATGACGTGATCGGCGCCGAGCAGCTTCGCCTTCTCGGCCTTGGCATCGTCGCCGACCGTGGTGAAGACGGTGCAGCCGATCGCCTTCGCCATCTTGATGGCGGCGGTGCCGATGCCGGAGCCGCCGGCCTGCACCAAAATGCTTTCGCCGGGCTCGAGCTTGGCGTTGTCGAACAGCATGTGCTGCACGGTGGCAAACGCGATCGGCGCGCAAGCGGCGTCGCGAAAGCTCACGCCCGGCGGCACCGGGACGACGAGCCGCGCCGGCATGTTGACCAGATCACGGGCAAAGCCGTCGATGTGGAAACCCATCACGCCGCCGACGTTTTCGCACAGATTGTCGCGGCCCTCGCGGCAGGCCTTACAGCTGCCGCAGGTGAGCGCTCCGTAGGGAACGACCCGGTCGCGCGGCTTGAACGCATCCACATCAGGCCCAACCGCGACGATTTCGCCCGCCGCCTCGGCGCCGACGACGAGCGGCAGCTTGCGTTTGGCGAACGCCATGCCGCGCCAGCCCCAGACATCGATGTGGTTGAGGCCGACGGCCCGGATCGCAATCTGGACTTCGCCCGCGCCCGGCGCTGGCGGCGGCGCGGTTTCAAGGAGCTCGATCTTGCGGTCGCCGACCAGCGTGAGCGCGCGCATGGTACCCTGTGTCGACGGCGCGGCAGCGGGGGAGGCGGTGTCGCGCCCGCTGCCGAGCGCTGGCGCGATGCCGGTCATGCCGGTTCCTGCGCCAGCACCAGGCACACGTTCTGGCCGCCGAAGCCGAACGAATTGGAAATGGCGCGCCGCATCCGCTTATCGCGCGCCACGTTGGGCACGACATCGAGTGGAATCGCCGGATCGGGAATGTCGTAATTGATGGTCGGCGGCATGCGCTGGTGTTGGAGGGTGAGCAGCGTGAAAGCCGCTTCGACGGCGCCGGCCGCCGTCAGCGTGTGGCCGATCATCGATTTGTTGGAGGAGATCGGCACGTCCTTGATGCGCTCGCCGAACACCATGGAGACGCCGAGATATTCCATCTTGTCGTTTTCCGGCGTCGAGGTGCCGTGCGCATTGATGTAATCGACATCCGCCGGCCCGACGCCGGCGTCGCTCAGCGCATTGCGCATGCAGGCGACGATCGGCTTGCCGTCGGGGCTAGACCGCGTGCGGTGAAACGAGTCGGCCTTCTCGCCGCAGCCCTCGACGATGCCGAGCACGCGAGCGCCGCGCGCGCGGGCATGATCGATGTCTTCAAGCACCAAAGCCGCCGCTCCTTCCGCAATCACGAAGCCATCGCGGTTCTTGGAAAACGGCCGCGAGGCCTGTTCGGGCGGATCGTTATGCGTCGACAGCGCCGACAACAGCGAAAAGCGCACCAGCGATTCCGGCGTGATCGAACCATCGGCGCCGACCGCGAGCACGGCCTGGCACTCGCCGCGCCGAATGGCCTCGACGCCGAGCTGAATTCCGGTCGCGCCGGACGCACACGCGGTGTTGAGCGAGACCGGCGAGCCCTCGGTGCCGAAATGATCGGCCAGCCGTTCGGCGACGGTGCTGCCTTTCGCCGACGGGAACACGGACGAAAACTGCGGCTGGCGCGCGGCGCGCACGAGGTCCGAATAGTTGGCGTCGCCGTCGGTCGCCGCCGCCTTGTCCAGCACTTCGCGATAATGCCATTCGAGTTCAAGCGGCGGCGGGGCGATGAACAGCGGTCCGGGAAAATGATTTTTGCTGCCGATGCCCGACTGCGCCACCGCCTCTTCGGCGGCAAGGAAGGCAATGCGCGTGGTCAGGTCGGCGGGCGGCATATAATCGGTGTAGGCGGCGTCAACCGTGCCTGCGATGGTGGTGCGCAGGCCGTCGATCGGAAACCGCGAGATGCGGCGGATGCCGGAGAGGCCGGCGCTCAATTTCGACCAGTTCTCGTCCTTGCCGATGCCGAGCGATGTGACGACGCCGATGCCGGTGACGGCAATCACCGGACGGCCGGCTTTGTCGCGAATGGGTGCACTTGCCATCGGCCCTTGTCCTCAATCAACTCGTTCGAGCAGCGTCATGCCTTCGCCCCGCCACGTGCCGACGCTGGTCACCGCGGCCTGGCGCAAACCGGCTGGGCTGTCGCCGCGGTCGCCGCTGCCCGCCGGAACAAACAGCTTACCATGCTCAATGGCGCCACAGGCGATGGCGAGGCAGGCGGCGAAATGGGCGTCGACACCGTGTCCGATATACGTGCCCGGATTGCGGACGGGAAGGCCGATCTCGGTCAGGACCGAGAGTTCCGCCGACGTCGCCGGCTCCGCACCGCTGGCGCCGGAGATGATGGCGGCCTGGGTGACGTCGACGCCTTGAGAAATTTCCTTCCACAGCCGCCGCAATGTCGCTTCGATCTCTCCCGGCTGACGCGCTTGGCCCTCTGAGAAGACCGGGCCGATACGGGCGCGAGGCCGCACACCGCGAGCCTGCGCGTGGTCGCGGCTTTCGAGCACCAGGAATGCGCCCATCGTCGCCAGCGTGACGCCGCCTTTCGGGCCGCGATCCCAGACCGGAGCGAACGGCGGCTTGAGCAGGATGCCGCTTAATTCAATGTTGATCAGAGCGTCCCAGCGCGCGCCGTGATAGGCGGCGCCGACGAGCGTCACCTCGCTCTGTCCCGCCGCAATCCGCGCCTGAGCGATACGCACCGTGTCGAGACCCGCCAACTCTTCACCCAAAAACGTGCGCGAGGCGCCGATTACGCCGTGTACCAGCGAGATGTTGCCGGCGAGCATGTTGGGCAGTTGCGCCAGGAACAAGGTCGGGCGCAGGTCGCTCATCAGGTGTTCGTTGAGAAACCTGCGCGGATGCTCCGCCTTGCGCATGCCGGTGAGGATCGCAGTATCGACGGCGATGTCCCGCTCGCCGCCTTCGGCGGAAACGATCATGTCGGTGTGGTCGAGCAGTTCCGCGTTGCCGGCGATGCCGGCATCGCTCAGCGCCAGCCCTGCCGCATATACGCCGACGCGCTGCCACGTCTCCATCTGCCGCTGATCGCTCTTCTTGGCGATCTGCTTGTCGAAGCTCATCGGCCCCATCGGAAAGACGATGTTGGGCGCGAAAGTCTTGTCGTCATAGGGCGGCGGGTCGCCGCGTTCGAGGTGAAGCCAAGCGGCTTCGAGCCCCTCGCCGAGGCAAGTGAGAAGACCGACGCCGGTGATCCACACCTCGCGGCGGTCGGTCACTTAACGAACTCCGGAACGGGCAGGTTGAGCCGCTTGCCCCATTCAAAAAACGACTGGCGAAACTCCAGGCTGGGGAAGGGCCGGATGCGAAACGTCAGTTCGGCGTCGCAGACCTTGCTGCCATCGCGCAGGCCTTTGCATTCGGCGACGGTGTAGCCCGAGCCCTCGTGCACGATGCCGCCTTCGAATTCCAGCGCGTCTCCGGGAAAGACCAGCGTGCGGAACTTGGCCTCCTTGATGCCGGCGAGAAACGGCATTGCGGTAAAATCGCCGAGCATGCAGATCAGCCAGCCGGTGGTCTGCGCCATGCACTCGGTCAAGAGCACCCCGGGCATCAGCGGATAGCCGGGAAAATGCCCTTCGAAAATCGTGCTCTCGGTCGGTATCGTGCAAGCAGCCCGCAGCCGCCGCGCGCCGCGGTCGGCATCGACGATGCGGTCGATCATCTGAAAATATTCGAGACGCATTGGGGCGCCTCAGGCGCCTTTGGCGGCGACCAGCTGGTCGATCTGCGAACTTAGGTTTTTCAGCACGAAATAGTGGTCGGTCGTGGCCTTGCCGTCATTGACTTCCTGGGTCCATTGCTCAAGCGGCAGCTTGATGCCGAAGGCCTTGTCGATGGCGAAGGCGATGTCGAGGAAGTCGAGGCTGTCGATCTCGAGATCCCTGGTGGCGTGGCTTTCCGGCTTGATGTTTTCGCGCGGGATATCGCACGTTTCCGCGATGATTTCGGCCACCTTATCGAACGTGGTTGACATCGGGCATGCTCTTTTCGCCGCAGCGAGTATGGACGCCCGGAAAGGACGCCGCGCAACAGCCCGATTCGCTACGGGCCCCTTCGGTTATTCCGCCTTCGTATAGCGAAGGATTTTGCCAAGTTCAACGGCGGACGGCCTGCGCCGGGGCTGCGGGAACGGCGGCGCCGAGGACAATTAACGCTGCACGTGTCAGTACTTATCGCAGCGGGCTCAGATGCGACGTGGATGGGGCACCGAGTCCGATTGCGGATCGGTTCAACTGCCGGCAGCGGCGCGCGTCGGGCCGCTGTTCGCGCGCCGCTCCAGCCGGAGCGGAACGCGGCTGTTGGGCGACAACACCACCGAAAGCTTGACCCCCGGCGGGTCGCCGACGCAGTACAGGTTGATTTCGCGCAGGATTCGCGACAGCGCCAGCACCATCTCGATCTGGCTCATGGTGCTGCCGATGCAGGCCCGCTTGCCGCCGCCGAACGGCAGGTAGGTGTATGGCGCCGGCGTCTTGGTGCGTTCGCCGAAGCGCTTCGGATCGAAGGAGAGCGGATCGTCCCAATAGCGCGGGTCATGGTGGGCGACATAGACCCACAGCATAATGATGTCGCCGGCCTGGATTGGCTGGCCGTCGATGAAGTCCGGACCCTCGGCGCTGCGCGCCAGCGACCAGATCGGCGGATACATTCGCATCGTCTCCGAGACGACGCTGCGCGTGAAGGCGAGGCGCTCGTACTCGGCGATGGTGGCAGGACGATCGCCGCAAACGGTATCAGTCTCGCGCCGGATCTGATCGGCGGCTTCGGGATGCTTCGCCAACAGGTAGAGCGCCCAGGTCAGCACCAGCGCGGTGGTCTCCGTTCCCGCCCAGATGTATTGCTTGATCTCGTCGATCACCTGCGACCGGTCGAATTCGCCGATCGCCGGATCGGCGGCGGCTTCGACCATTCGCAAAAAGGTGCGTTCGCGATTCTGAAATGGCGGCGCCGAGAGCACGAGTTCCGGCAGTAAATCCCAGACGTCGGTCGCATAGGCGATGGCGTCGTCGGTGGCATCTGCGCCGTTCTTCTGAGCACGAGACGCTGGGGGTGGTTCGCCGAACTTGCCGACCGACCCATGGTTGGTGACGGTGGTGAAGGCTTCGACCGCGTTGTAGACGAAATACGGATTGAACGGTGTGTCGCGATCGAACAGCGCCTTGCAGATCATATCGACCGCGAGGCCCCACATTTCCGGACCGATATCGACAACGGCGCCGTCGTCAAGTCCGCGCCAGCGGTCAATTCGAGCGTCGATGGCCGAGAGCAGATGCGGCACGTATTCGGCCAGCGCATCGGGATGAAACGCCGGCTGCTGGATCGCGCGCATCTTCTGCCACAGCGCGCCGTCCATCGTGATCATGGAGCGCCCGAAGATCGGCGTCATGCCTTCAAGATACTTGCCGTAATTGGTGGCGTTGGTGGCGAGCACTTGTTTGAACTGCTCCGCCGCGGTCAGCAGGAAGACGCGCTGCGAACCCATCTGCAACGGAATGCAGCCGCGGCGGTTGCGCGCGATCTGCAAGAGCAGGGTCAGCGGATCGCCGGCATTCTGCAGCATCGCCAGCTTCGACCAGATACCCCGCGAATAGTCGCCGGCGGCCGATTGCGGTTTATCCAGCATGTCTGTCCGGGCCATGAGACGAAACCGCGCGTAGTACTAGGCGCTTTTTCGCATGATGGGAAGTTTGAGCGGGCCAAATGGGAAAGCTGAACGGAACAAGGAGAATTCACCTCACACCATCACCAGCCCGCCGTTGACGTGCAGTGTCTGGCCGATCACGTAGGACGCCTCATCGGAGGCAAGAAAAACCGCCGCCGCAGCGACATCGTCGACGCTGCCGAGGCGGGCGGCCGGAATGCGGGCGACGATGGCGTCGCGCTGTTCCTCGCCAATTCGAACTCCGGCCATCGCCGGGACGATAAATCCCGGCGCAATGCAGTTCGCCGTGATGCCGCGCCTGGCATATTCTTGCGCTATGGACTTGAACAGGCCGATCATGCCGGCCTTCGCCGCCGCGTAATTGGCCTGGCCTGGAAAGCCGGTCACGGCGAGCATCGACGTGATCCCGATCAAGCGTCCGAAGCGGCGCCGGATCATACCGCGTAACGCCGCCCGCGAAAGGGCAAACGCCGCCGTCAGGTCCAATCCGATCACGGCATTCCATTCGTCGTCGCTCATTTGCGCCAGCAGATTGCTCTTCAGGATGCCCGCATTGGCGACGAGGATGTCGAGCTTGCCCATCGTTTCTTCGGCCTGGGCGACGAGTGCGTTGGTGTGTGTCACGTCGGCGAGGTCGCACGGCAGGACGTGCACGCGTTCCCCCATCGCGGCGGCAAGTGAATCCAACGCGTCCCGGCGTCGGCCCGAAATCGCAACTGTGGCGCCCTGCCGGTGCAGCGCTTGGGCGATTGCCGCGCCGATGCCGCCTGTTGCGCCGGTGACAAGAGCGGTGCGGCCGGCCAAATCAAACATCGCGCCGCTCCTTTCAATTCGGCTGCTGTAAAGCTCCGATCAGCCGCAGCAGCAGCGCATGCGGAACGAGCCTGCAGGCCGCGATGATGAGCCGATTCCACAGGCCGGGCATCGCCAAGGGCTTGCCGTTTTGCAGCGCGTGCCATCCGACCGTTGCGACCTCGCGCGTCGTGGAACGCGGCATCAGCCGCGCAAGCCGTGTCTTGTTGAAGCCGGTATGGAGAAAAAACGGGCTGATTACGATGCCGGGGGCAAGGCACGTCACGCGCACTCCGGTGCCTTTCAGTTCGGCTCCGAGCGCGGCGGTGAACGATCGCACATAGGCCTTCGAGGCGTGATACGCCGCCATGTTCGGGCCGGGCACATAGCCGGTGATGGAGCCGACATTGAGAATGCGGCCGCGGCCTCGCTCGACCATGCCGGGAACGAAACGCAAGGTTGCTTCCGTCAAGGCGCGAACATTCACGTCGATCAACGCCAGCTGAAGCTGCCGGTCGGTTTGCGTCGCCGCTCCAAATACACCGAAGCCGGCGCAATTGATCAGAACGTCACAATACAAGCCGAGCTCGGCAAGCGCGGTCTCGATCCGCTGACCGGCACCTTCGCTGGTAAGGTCGACGAGCACGGTATGAACTTGCGTTCCGGACCTGGCGCCGGCGTTGCCGAGTTCTGCAGCAATGTCCGCGAGGCCGTCTTGCGATCGGTCGACCAGAACCACGCTGGGCTGTTCGAGTGCCGCGCAGCGGGCAAGCTCGCGGCCGATGCCTGAAGCGGCGCCCGTGATCACGGCGGCTGGCTGCATCGGCGGCAAACTTCGCTATGCCGGTACCGCGCCGTGCATCGGCTTTTTGGCCCAGATCATGCCGACCGATGCACCGGTGAGGGTGAAGAAGCGCGTCAGCAATGTGCGGACGCGCTCGACCTCGAAGCCGTTATCCTGCAGCATCTTGATCAGTTCGCGATGACTGCGGCTGCGGCCAAATTCGTGGTACTCGATGACGACGCGCTCGATACGCGCCCAGTGCGCGGCGTCAAGGCTGCGCAGGATTTCGTACTCGCTGCCTTCGCAATCGACCTTGAGGAAATTGATCTTGGCAATGCTGTGCTCGTCCATGATGCGGGAAAGCGGCATCTGCGGCACCGCGAAGGGCTCCTCGGCCGCCGTTTGATGCGATTGCCGCCGCAACCGCTGCATCATCCAGCGCACCACGCGGCCCGTGCGCGACTTGTTGAAGAACCACGGCGCTTCGACGGCAGTGCTGTAGGCCAGCGCCTCCCAGCCCGGGTGGCAAACCAGCTCCATGGTGCCGTCGCTTGAGCCGGCAGCGACCGGGACCACCTCGACGTTGCGAAGATTGTTGCGGCTGATGTTCAGCCGCAGGCATTCAAGCACCCGCGGGTTCGGTTCAATGCAGACCAGGCGCCCGCGCGGGATTTGCGGTTCCGCCCACAGCGCAAACATTCCGATATTGGCGCCGATGTCGACCACGGTGTCGCTGGAGCGCAGTTCGAATCCGGGCTTCTGGTATTGCCCCTGCTTGAACGTTTCCCAGCGCAGGTATTTGGCGATGGTCCGCATGGTCGCGGACGTGATGTAACAGATCTTGCCGTTGGGCAGCCCAATCGTCAGACTTTCACTCATAGAACGCGCCTCAAGAATGCCGGCTGCCTGTTTGGAATTCGCGCGGCCGTCCGAGCAAATTAGCGGGAGCCCGGCGGAATGGCCAGTTCAATCGGCGCGCAGTTTTGCCGGCCTTGGAGCACGCAATCCTGGTCGCGTTCCATGTCGGCGATGGTGTCCGCGAGCCACACGCCGACGCCGATCAGCACGGTGACCACCGCGACCGCGATGACGTTCATCAGCATGCGATGCGGGTAGTTGACGTTCTCGTCTTCTTGCTGGTCCTGCTCATATTGAGCCAGATCGTCGAGCGGGCCGTCTTCCGGTTGCACGAGGAGCTCGCGCGAATTCGCGCGCTCGGCAAAGCGGTCCCGCGGCCGGAATTGCAATATCTGCGCCGAGTACGGAGGCCCTTCGGACTCCCGCGGCTCATGGGTCAGTTTGGACGTTCCCTCGTGCATCGCATCCAGCATACGCCTTCGCGCCAGATTATCTAATCACAGAATTGCATGGATGTTACTATGCGTTGGTCTATGGCGGTTCCAACTGGCGGCATTAAGCCTTAATTCCGCATGATCGGTGCGCGCCGCAAATGATCGTCTGGGGCGCGGCATGGTTATGTGAGCCAGCCCAGGGCGGTCAGCGCGATCCGGCGCCCGCCGGTCATGGCGACGCCGCGCGGCGCCCGCAATTCTTGCCCCTCGGCGGGCGGCGCCGCCGGCCTCGTTGGTTAACGGGTTGCGACCTTACGATTGGTTAAGGCGAGTTGCCGTATACCGTTTGAAACCGCACCGCACTGCACGGTCGTAAAGCACATGAGCGATTCGGATCCGAAAGACGTCCGGAACTGGTCCGGGCCGATAAATAATCTGGCCGAGGACGAGCGCCGATCCCTGGTCGAACTCGATGAGCGCGCCAACGCTGCCGCGGATCGCGATCGCCGAGGCGCTGCACAATCGCTGGTTTGAAATCTGGTATCAGCCGAAAATCGATCTCAAGCGAAAGTGCCTGGCCGGCGCCGAGGCGCTCGCCCGCATCCGGCATCCGGAATTGGGTGTGCTGCTGCCGGGCAGCTTCCTGCCCGAGGCCGACGAGGCAAGCGTCGCCGAGCTCGCCCAGCAGGCGCTGGTCGCCACGCTGTGCGACTGGGTGATGTTCGAGGAGGCAGGTTTCAATCTCCACCTTGCCATCAACGTGCCGGTCAGCGTGCTGCTCAGGCTGCCGGTTCAGGAACTGGTCAGCGAGTTCGGACCGAAGTCCGAGCGCTGGCCCGGTCTTCTCGTCGAAGTGACCGAGGATCAGATCGTCCGCGATCTGGCGCTGGCGCAGAAGATCGCGAGCCAGCTGCAGGTAAGCGGCATCAAGATCGCCATCGACGATTTCGGCGCCGGCTATTCGTCGTTCTCGAGCCTGCGCGATCTGCCGTTCGCGGAGCTGAAGGTCGACTGCTCGTTCGTCAAGAACTGCGCGATCGACGCCACCAACGCCGCGATCTGCCAGACCGCGATCGATCTCGCGCATCGCTTCGGCAGCGCCGCGGTCGCCGAAGGCATTGAGACGCAGGCCGACCTGCAGGCGCTCATGGTGATGGGCTGCGATTTCGGCCAAGGCGTGCTGATCGCGCCGCCGATGGCGAAGGAGCGCTTTCTGGAACTCCTTCGCCAGCGCATGAGCCGCGCGCGCGGCGCCTCGCCCAGAGAGGCGATGCAAGCGGGCGGCAAGCCGGTCGGGCGCGTGGCGTAAGTTCGGCCATTCTCAACCGCTCGTCCCCGCGAAAGCGGGGACCCAGCGTGTGCCGCCTGGATTCCCGCTTGCGAATGAGCGGACGTCGCCTTACTTCGCCGGCTCCTTGAACGGCGGCTTCATGCCCTCGGGCAGCGGCGCCACGAACGTATTGAGCGTCATCGACACCATCGCGTAGTAGCCCAGAAGACCGACCAGTTCGACGGTGCCGGCTTCGCCGAGCAGCTTGTAGGCGCGGTTGAAATTCGCCTTGCCGACGCGCCGCTTGGCGTAAAGCTCTTTGACGAACGCATAGATCGTCATCTCGTCGCGCGGTGCCGATTTCGGCGCGCGGCCGGCCTGCAGGTCGCTGATGGTCTTCGGCTTCACGCCCTGCTTCTCCGCCATCGGCGCGTGCATCGCCCATTCGTACTGCGCCTTCCAGAACGAGGCCGTGCACAAAATGGCGAATTCCATCAGCCGCGGCGGAATGCTGGTCTTAAAGCGCAGGTGTCCGCCGAGCTTTTGCGCCAGCTCGCCGAACGACGGCGAGTGCAGATAGATGGCGAACGGGCCGGACATTTTGAACTGGCCGCGCGGGCCGGACTTGATCGATTCGGCGAGCGCCTTCTGCTCCGCCGACAGCGTCGCCTCGGATAGTTCGGGAAGGCGGGGCGATTGCATACTCTTTGGCTTGGCAGTCTTGGGCATGACTTTTCCTCTCTGCGATCGGTTCAACGGCGCTTTTTGCTGCGGCCCTTTGCGGCCGTCTTCTTAGCCGGTTTCGGCGCGGCGCGCTTGGCCGGGGCGGCGGTTTTCTTGCCGGCGGCCTTTGCCTTGGGCATGGCCGGCATCAGGCCTGCCTTCTCGATCCGGCGCACCCAATAGTCCCAGGCGCGGTTGGTCGAGGGCGGGCGCTGCTGGTGCGCCGAGGTCAGTTTGGCCTCGCCCGGGGAGAGCGAATCGACATGGCCCATGGCCAAGGCCTGGGCCAGCAGCTTGCAATTGTCCGAGCCGAACACCGAGCGGAACGTCAGTTCGCGGATGCCGGTAGCGGCGACGGTGGCGCCGTGGCGGCGCATCAGCACCATCCAGTGCGGCCCGAGCGCGCGCGCCAGCGACGCGCCTTCCTCAGGCTTGACCACCAGCATGTTGGTGTCGCCGAACTCGTCGCGCTGGTCCCAGAACGGCACATGGCCGACCACGGCGGCGAGATGGAATACCGGGACGATCTGCTGTCCCGAAATGGCGAATGGCAGCACGGTGTGGGCATGGTGATGCACCACGGCATTGACGTCGGGCCGCGCCTTGTAGATTTCGCCGTGAATCACCTTCTCGCTGTAGAGGCGGAAGTCGGTCGGCCGCACGGGCTCGGAATCAAGCGTCAGTTCAACGAGGTCCGATACTTCCGCCAGCTCCGGCGCGCGATGACGCGGAATGAAATAGCGCTGCGGATCGTGCGGATGGCGCACACTGACGTGGCCGAAGGCGTCGAGAATTTTTTCGTTGGCCATAATGCGCGTGGCGACGATCAGTTCGTGCAGCGTTTCGGCGAGCGCGTCGGACATCGGGAACTCCGTTGTTATTCTGTGCTGACTTCAGAACGGCGAGAAGCTCAACTGGCGGGTAACTTGGGCGCGTTCCCCCTTGCGCAGGAGCAAGCGGGAAGGGAACATGTCTATCGCGTCCGTCCGGGATATCCAATGACACTCGCCGTCCAAGCGCTGTTCTTCGACGTGTTCGGCACCCTGGTCGATTGGCGCAGCTCGATTGCGCGCGAGGCCAAGGCGATGCTCGAGCCGAAAGGCTACGCGCTCGACTGGCTCGGCTTCGCCGACGCCTGGCGCGGCGAATACCAGGGCGCGATGGACGAGGTGCGCTCGGGCCGCATCCGGTTCTGCAAGCTCGACGTGCTGCACCGGCGCAATCTCGAACTCATCCTGCCGCGCTTTCACATCGAAAACCTGAGCGAGGCGGAGCGCCACGACCTCAATCTGGCCTGGCACCGGCTCGACGCCTGGCCCGACGTATCGCGCGGGCTGCACCGCCTCAAGCGCCGCTATCGGGTGGCGCCGGTGTCCAACGGCAACATTTCGCTGATGGTCGATCTCGCCCGGCGTAACGATTTTCCGTGGGACGCCATCCTCGGCTCCGAGATCGCCGGCGACTATAAGCCGAAGCCGCGCGTCTATCTCGCCGCCGCCGAAGCGCTCGACCTGCCGGTCGTCGAATGCATGATGGTGGCCGCGCACACGCACGATCTATTGGCCGCGGCCAAGCTCGGACTGCGCACCGCCCACATCGCGCGCCCCAACGAGCATGGGCCAGGCAAAGGCGAGGCTGCGCCAAAACAGCCGATGGACATCGCGGCCAGCAGCCTTGAGGATTTGGCGGACAAGCTCGGGGTGTAATACACACCGCGCGCAGAGGGAGAAAACGACCATGGACGTAGGATCGACGCGACGGACGGTGCTGTTAGGTGCAGGAGTAGCGGCGATGGCGAGCGCTGTCGGCGCCAAGCCATCGCTTGCGCAGGGCGCAACGCCGCTCAAGGTCGTGTCGTTTCGAGGCTTGAGCAATCTGCCGATTTACGCGGCACAGAGCCAAGGCCTGTTCGCCAAATATAAGCTTGCCGTCGAGCTTGCCTACACGCCGAACTCGCAGGCGCAGCGCGACGGGCTCGCCAAAGGCGAAACCCAGATCATTCACACGGCGGCCGACAACGCCGTCGCCATGGTGGAACTGGCGCACCAGGACGCGGTCATCGTCGCCGGCGGCGACAACGGCTTCAACCGCATTTTCGCCCAACCCGACATCAAGTCGCTGTCCGATCTGCGCGGCAAGACCGTGGTGGTCGACGCGCCCAACACCGCGTTCGCGCTGTTGCTCTACAAGGCCTTGCAGGAAGCCGGGTTGAAGAAGGGCGACTACAAGATTCACGCGGTCGGCGGCACGCCGCAGCGCATCAAGGCGATGCTCACCGACAAGGCCAATGCCGCTGCCGGCGTCATCAATCCGCCGCTGAGTTTCAAGGCCGCTGCCGACGGACTGAAGGACATGGGCTCGGCCACTAAAGGCGTCGGCGCCTATCAGTCGGGCTGCATCGTCGTGATGCGGCCCTGGGCCAAGGCCAACAGCGATGTCCTGGTCCGCTATCTCAAGGCGATCGTCGAAGGCTATCGCTGGCTGCTCAACCCGGCCGACAAGAGCGCGGTCACGGCGCTGATGAAGGACCAGCTCAAGCTGTCCGACGACTATGCCGCCAAAACCTATGCGATCGTCACCGATCCGGCCGAGGGCTTCGCCAAGGACGGCAAATTCGACATGGAAGGCTTCAAGAACGTTCTGAAACTGCGCGCCGAGATCGAAGGGCAATGGGGCGGCAAGCCGCCGACGCCGGACAAATACATCGACTTGTCCTATGACAACAAGGCGATTGCGGGGTTGTGATCGCCTGCGCTGGGGCGCGTTTTCAGACCAGAATGCAAATTTGATAGAGGGTCGAGGGAGGATATTTCAAGATGAGCGTCCTTCACGTGAAGCGGTGGATGATCGCTTTGCTTGCGATTGCCGCCGTCGTCCTGCCCGCGCATGCGGCGACATTCCCGAACAGGACAATCCGCATCATCGTGCCCTATGCGCCCGGCGGCAGCATTGATCTGACCGGCCGCGTCATCGCCAAACACCTGCAGGATCGCGTCGGCCAGAGCGTCATCGTCGAGAACAAGCCGGGCGGCAATGCCGCCATCGGCATCGACGACCTGATGCGCAGCGCGCCCGACGGCCACACCCTGGTTATTCTCTCGGACAGCCCGGTCACGGTGAACGTGCATCTGTCCAAGGTCAATTACGACCCGCTCACCGACCTGGTGCCGATCGGCCGGGTGGTGAGTAGTCCGCTCATCCTGACGGCTAATCCCAAAGCGGGAATCGCATCGATCCCTGATCTCGTCGCGGCAGCGAAGGCGAAGCCTTTGAGCTACGGTACCGCGGCGATCGGCTCGTCGTCTTATCTGGCCGGCGTGTTGTTCCAGCGCGCGCTCGGGATCACGCTGCAGCCTGTGCCGTATCGTGGCGGCGCGCCGGCCGCGGTGGCGATCGCCTCCGGCGTGGTGCCGTTGGGATTCACCGACACCGGTTCGGTCCTGCCGATGATCGAAAACCACCAACTTATCGCCTTGGGCGTGGCCGACCCGGTCCGCGCGCGCTCCATGCCGAACATTCCGACGCTGCTGGAGGCCGGTGTTCCGGGCTTCACCGCTGTGTCCTGGCTCGCGATGTTCGCGCCGCGCGGCACGCCGGCCGACCGCGTTGCCAAACTCAATGCCGAGATCGTTGCGATTTTGGCGATGCCGGACGTGCAAAAGGTCCTGTCCGCCGCCGGTCTCGAGGCTGCCCCTAACACCCCGAGTGAGATGCGCGGCATTATTGAAGCGGACTATAAGAAATGGGGCCAGTTGATCAAAACGCTGAAGCTCAAGGTGCAATAATCCGGGCGGTTTAAAGCGCCGGATAATCCGTATAGCCGCCAGCGGCGCCGCCGTAGAACGTCTTGCGCTCGGCCGTAGCGAAAGGACCGCCGCGGCGCAATCGCTCCGGCAGGTCCGGATTGGCGATGAACAAGGTCGCGAACGAGATGAGATCGGCGTCGCCGCTTTGCAGCACTGCGTTGGCGCGCGCCAGATCGTAGGCCTTGTTGGCGACGAGCGCACTGCGCCACAGCGGGCGGAAAAATTTGGCATCGAGCCGACCCCCATCCATCCCTCCCCCGCTTGCGGGGGAGGGCAGGGAGGGGGCCAGATCGGCCGGGCCGGGCTCGACCAGATGCAGATAGCCAAGTCCGAGACGGTCGAGTTCGCGCACCGCCGTCATGAACGTGCTGGCCGGATCGCTGTCCGAAATATCGTTGAACGCCAAATTGGTCGGCGACAGATGCACGCCGGTGCGCTCCGGCCCCCAAACGCTCGCCACCGCTTCCATCACTTCGACAACGAGCCGGGCGCGGTTTAAGGCGCTGCCGCCGTAGCGGTCGCTGCGCTGGTTGGTCTTGTCGCGCAAAAACTGGTCGAGCAGATAACCGTGCGCGGCGTGCACTTCGACGCCGTCAAAGCCCGCCGTCATGGCGTTGGCCGCAGCCTGCCGGTACTGCTCGACGATACCGGCAATCTCCGCCGTCTCCAGTGCGCGCGGCGTGACGTAAGGCTTCATGCCCTCGAGCGTCCAAGCCTGGCCTGCCGGCGCGTTCGCCGATGGCGCGACCGGCAGCGCGCCGTCGGGCTGCAGCGAAGGGTGCGAGATGCGCCCGACATGCCAGAGCTGCAGAAAAATCCGCCCGCCGGCGGCGTGCACGGCATCGGTGACAAGCTTCCAGCCGGCGATCTGCTCGGCGCTGTGAATGCCGGGGGTGCCCGGATAGCCGATGCCCTGCGGCGACACCTGGCTTGCTTCGGCGACGATCAGTCCGGCGCTGGCGCGCTGCGCATAGTGCGTGGCGTTGAGCGCGGTCGGCGCGTTGCCGGCACCGGCGCGATTGCGCGTCATCGGCGCCATCACCACGCGGTTCGGCAATGTCAGCGGGCCGAGGCGGAACGGCGAGAACAGGTCGATTGCTTGATTCATTGGAACTTAATCAAAATGCATCCCGCTTTTCTTCACGACGTCCGGCCAGCGCGCCGCTTCGTGCTGGATGAAGGCGGCGAACTCGGCGGGCGTCGAGCTGACCGCATAAATGCCGACCGCCTCAGCCTTCGCCTTGAGATCAGGCTCGTTGAGCACCTTCCGCACTTCGGCCGAAAGCTTGTCGACGATCGCCGGCGGCGTGCCGCGCGGCGCCACCAGGCCGTTCCACACCGCGAGATCGCCGAGATCGACGCCGGTCGCCTGCAACAGCGACGGTAGCTTGGGCAGCGGCGCGAACGGCCGCCCGTCGAGTTTGGCGAGCGCGCGCAGATTGCCGGCCTGGATGAGCGGCAGTTCGGCCGCGGTGCCGTCGAACACGAAGTCGGCGCCGCCGGTCAGCACACCCTGGGCCACGTTGGCGCTGCCGTTGTACGAGATCAGCACGGTGTTCAGCCCGAATTTGTCGTTGAACAGGAAGCAGGTGAGCTTGGTGGTGATGGTGCCGGCGCCGCAATTGAGTTTTCCCGGCGCGGCCTTGGCCTTGGCGATCAGATCCTTCGCGGTCATGTACGGGCTCGAGGCGTTGACCACGAGCCAGCCCATGTTCTTCGCCGCGAGCGAGACCGGCGCGAAATCCTTGATCGGATCGTAGGGCAGGTGGCTGTAGAGATACTGGTTCATCACCAGCGTCGAATCGATCGCCATCAGCAGCGTGTAGCCGTCGGGCGCGGCCTTGGCCACGAGCTCGGCGCCGATCACCGTGTTGGCGCCGGGCCGATTGTCGACCACGATGGCCTGGCCGAGATCCTTGGCCATGCGGTCGCCCATCATGCGGGTGAGTACGTCGGACGGTCCGCCGGCAGGGAAGGGCACGACGATGTGAATCGGGCGCGTCGGATAGGGCGCCTGCGCGGCGGCCGGTGCGGCCACGAGCGCCGAAAGCAAGACGATTGCACTGAAGCGACTGGCTGGCATCGCGCCCTCCGGTGATTGGTCTGTGTCCTCTTGGGATTATTCGCGGCTATTTCGCCGGCGGATGCAACAGCGAAATCCATGCCCTGCATGGCGAGCGATGCCCGGATTGCGATTTATGCAATCCGGGCTAGGGTACGCTGGCCACGGCCGGAGAACGAAAGCATGACGAAGCGCATCGGACTGATCATCCCGTCGTCCAATCGCATGGTGGAAGGCGAGATGGTGCGGCACCTGCCGCCCGGCTTCGTCGCCCATGTGGCGCGGCTGCGCATGACCGGTGCCCATCGGGTCGCCATCGAGGGGCTGGTGCCGCGCCTGATGAAAGCGGCGGCGATGCTGACCGATGCGCGCTGCGACGTGATCGCCTTTCACTGCACCGCGAATTCCACGTCGGAAGGCATGGCCGGCGAAGCCAAGCTCGTTGCCGCGCTGCGGCAGGCCGGCGCGCCGCTGGTGACGACCACCGCGACCGCCATTCGGCATGCGCTCGAGGCCTTGCGCGCGCGCCGCATCGTTCTGCTGACGCCTTACAGCGAGCAGGTCACGGACGAGGAGGCGGAATTCCTGCACATGGCCGGTTTCCAGGTGCTCTACGCCCGCGGCTTCGCGCTCAACGGCAGCGACGAGTATTGCGCCACGCCGGCACAGTTCTGGCGCGACCGCGCGCTCGAGGCGGCGCGGCCGGAGGCCGACGCCTATTTCCTGAGCTGCGCCAACATCTCGGCATTCCCGGTGATCGAGGAGATCGAGCAGCAGCTCGGCCGGCCGGTCATCACCAGCAACCAAGTGGTGGTCTGGGAGGCGTTGGCATTGCTCGGCGCGACCGACCGGCGCAATTGCCCGGGCCGGCTGTTCGACACTCTCGGTGCCACCGAAACTGCGCGCAAGGCACTCGCTTAAGCCATGACGCTGCAGCAGAATACCGACCGCATTCAGACCACCCATATCGGCAGCCTGCCGCGCCCGCATGCGCTGCTCGATCTGATGAAGGCGAAGTTTTCCGGCCAGCCTTACGACGAGAGCAAATACGAAGCGGTGATCGCCAAATCGGTGCGCGACGTGGTGCGCAAGCAAGTCGACTGCGGCATCGATATCGTCACCGACGGCGAGTTCTCAAAGCCCGGATTTTTCACCTACGTGCACGAGCGGCTCGAAGGCTTCGAGCGGCGGCCCGACCAGAAGCTGAAACTGTTCGCGCAGGAAGTGGCGGCCTTCCCCGAATATTACGCCGATTATTTCAAGCAGGCGATGATGGGTGGCGCCATCGTCTCTCTTGCGCCGGTGGTGTGCGTCGGCCCGATCAAATATCGCGGCGAAAAATACGTCGCGCGCGACATCGCCAACGTCAAACGCGCCGCGGCGGCGGCCGGCGTGCCGGATCACCATGTCTTTCTGCCGGCGACGGCGCCTTCGGGCGTCGGCATCAATGAGTATTACAAATCCGACGAGGAGTATTTCCACGCGCTTGCCGGCGAACTCGCCAAGGAATACCGCGCGATTACCGACGCCGGCATTCTGGTGCAGATCGACGATCCGTTCCTGCCGGATATTTTCTTCGAGCCGGGCCTCGACCGCGCGCAGATGCGCCGCCGCGCCGAAATCTACGTCGAGGCGACCAACGCGGCGCTTGCCGGCATTGCGCCCGACAAGGTGCGCTTCCACACCTGCTACGGCATCAACGAAGGCCCGCGCCTCTACGAAGCGGCGCTGTCCGACATCATCGACTACGTGCTCAAGATCAACGCCGGCTCCTACAGCTTCGAGGCCGCCAATCCGCGCCATGAGCACGAGTACCACCTGTTCGAGCGCATCAAGCTTGCGCCGGGCAAAGTGATTGCGCCCGGCATGATCACGCATGCCAGCAACATCGTCGAACATCCCGAACTGATCGCCGAGCGCATCGTGCGCTTTGCCAAGCTGGTCGGCCGCGAGAACGTCATGGCGGCGGCCGATTGCGGCTTCTCCTCGCAGGCGTTGTATCGCACCGAGGTGCACCCGACCGTGGTGTGGGAGAAATTCAAGGCGCTGCGCGCCGGCGCCGATCTGGCGACGAGGGAGTTGTGGAAATGATGGCTCGGATTTCGTCATTGCGAGCGGAGCGAAGCAATCCAGGGCGGCTTGCGAAAGTTGTGGGACGGCTCTGGATTGCTTCGTCGCTTTCGCTCCTCGCAACGACGCTATTCTCGGCTATCTCACCCGCCCATGCCGAAGACGTGGCGAGCTTTTATCGCGGCAAGGAGATCCGTTTCATCGTCGGCTCATCTCCCGGCGGCACCTACGATCTGATCGCGCGCGCGGTGGCACGCCACATGGGCGCGCATATTCCAGGCCAACCGACGATCATCGTGCAGAACCAGCCGACCGCCGGCGGCATCGTCATGACCAATCAGCTCTACGCGCTCGGACCCAAGGACGGCACCGCGGTCGGCGTGCCGCTGAACGGCGTCCCCGCCGCGCCGCTCCTGAAACCAAGCTTTGCGCATTATGACGCCGGCAAGCTGATTTGGCTCGGCAGCACCACGCGGGAACCTTATGTCGCCTATGTCTGGCACACCGCGCCGGTGCAAAGTCTTTCCCAGCTCATGACCGAACAGCTCGTCGTCGGCGCCACCACGCCGGGCTCGACCATGGTCGACTTTCCGCAACTTACGAACGCGGTGCTCGGCACCAGGTTCAAGATCGTGCCCGGCTACGGCTCGACGCCGTTGATGAACGAGGCCATGGAGCGCGGCGAAACCCAGGGCGTTGCCGCGCTCGGTTGGGAAGCGGTCAAGGCGCAGCTGTCGCATTTTCTCGCCGACAAGGAGGTCAAGGTGATCGCCCAGTTCGGGCTGCAGCGGAGCGCCATACTCCCCGACGTGCCGTTGATGATCGACCTTGCCAAGTCGCCGGCGGACCGCCAGGCACTGGCGATGCTGTTTTCGCGCACCGACATCGGCCGGCCGCTGTTTCTGCCGCCGGACGTGCCGGCGGATCGGGTCGAAGCCTTGCGGCGCGCGTTCGATGCCACGATGAAGGACCAAGGCTTTCTGGCGGAAGCGAAAAAAATCGGCTTGGACATCGATCCGCTGACCGGCGAAGCGGTGCAGAAGCTGGTCGCCGACCTCGCCGACACGCCGCCCGCCGTGGTCGCCCGCGTCCGCGCCGCGCTCAACGGGAAGTGAGCATAATCCTCCGCCACGAAAGTGGGGGAGGGGGACCGCGCGAAGCGCGGTGGAAGGGGCGTGGGCCTTGACGAAGCTCCTTCGGGGAAGTGAAACGTCGAGTCAGACGCCCCTTCCACCATCCTTCGCTTGCTGCGCAAGCTTCGGACGGTCCCCCTCCCCCGCTAGCGCGGGGGAGGATATGATGTAGGCTCAGTCAAACGAGGCTTCTTACAGTGCACGCTCTTCAGGAATCCACGACGCGCGACGGCTCGCTCGCCGCCCGCCGCGCCATGCATAGCGGCAACAAACTTCAGATCGGCCTGTTCGGGCCCAATTGCTCGTCGGGCCGGGCGGTGACGCTGGTGCCGGAGCGCTGGTCGGGCAATTGGCCGGACAACAAGCGTCTGGCGCAGATGTCGGACGACGCCGGCATCGACTTTCTGCTGCCAATCGGGCGCTGGAAGGGCTATGGCGGCGACACCGACTACCAGGGCACCACGCTCGAAACCATCACCTGGGCGACCGGGCTTCTGGCCTCGACCAAGCGCATCACTGTGTTCGGCACCGTGCACGCGCCGATCTTCAATCCGGTGGTGGCGGCGAAGGAAATGGTCACCGCCGACCACATCGGTGAGGGCCGCTTCGGCCTCAACATCGTGGTCGGCTGGAACGAGGGCGAGTTCGACATGTTCGGCGTCGAGCAGCGCGCCCACGAGGACCGCTACGACTACGCGCAGGAATGGATCGACGTCATCAAGATGATCTGGTCCGACCGCGAGGACTTCGCCTACAAGGGCAAGTATCTCGACATGAAGGGCGTCCGCGGCAAGCCGAAACCGTTCGGCGGCGCGCGCCCGGTGATCATGAATGCCGGCGCCTCGGCGAGCGGCCAGGCGTTCGCGGTGAAGAACTGCGATGCGTTCTTTCTGCAGGCCTCGCGTACCTCGCTGGAAGACACGCAGCAAAAGGTCCGCGCCGCCCAGAACGCGGCGCGTGCGCAGGGCCGCGAGATCGGCTGCTACACGGTGGGCGTCGTCACCTGCCGGCCGACGCAGAAACAGGCGGAGGAGTATTTCCACCACTCGATCGTCGAGCACGCCGACTGGTCGGCGGTCGACGGCATTCTGGCGCTGAAGAATATCTCGCCGCAAACCGTGCCGATGCAGGAATACATCACCAAGCGCAACCAGTACGCCCAAGGCATGGGCGGCCTGCCGATCATCGGTGATCCCGACCACGTCGCCGGCCAGCTCGCCGACCTCGCCAAGGCGGGCCTCACCGGCATCGGCATGTCGCTCGTCAATTACATCGACGAGCTGCCCTATTTCTGCGACGAGGTGATCGGCCGGCTGCAGCGCATGGGGCTGCGGGAGAAGGTGCGCAACGCATAACCGCGCTGCCGACTTCTTTCCGTCGTCCTGAGGTGCGAGCGAACCGAGCGTCGAAGGACGACGGGACGATGTGCGTCACCGCCGGCTCGCGATCGGCGTGCCGCGTTTCTTGTTGTAGCCGTGGATGGCGACGCGCTCCCACACGCCATTGACGTGATACGGATCGCTCTTGGTGAAGGCGTCGACGGCGGCGCGGTCCGCTGCGTCGATAACAAAAATGCTGCCGACCGGCGTTTCGCCGTCGTCGGCAACCAGCGTGCCGGCGGTGACCACGTCGACGCCGTACACCTCGGAGCGGTCGAGATGGATGCGATGGTCACGGTAATGCTTCGCCCGCGTCGGCAGGATGTCTTTCTTATCGAGCGCGTGGACGACGAAATGCATGGGCCTATCTTACTCCGCCCCCGCGAAGCGGGGGAGGGGACCGCGCGCAGCGCGGTGGAGGGGGCGTCGACTCGCCACTTCAGCTTTCGTCGAAAGAAATTCGTCGAGGCCGCGTCCCTCCCACCGCTATCGCGGCGCGGTCCCCCTTCCCCGCTTCGCGGGGAAGGGGGAAGCGGCTACGCCCGTCGCCTCGAAATCACATAGCTCTCGTCGAAGAACCACAGCCCGCCGCGTTCGCGCAGCACGGCACGCGTCGCTTCGATGTAGCTGCCGTCGGCGGCGGCCTGCGCGACGCGGTCGTCCTCGACCTGCGCCACGTAGATCGCCGCGTTCCAGGCGGCGAATAGCGTCGAGGTGCCGATCGATTCGGAAATCTCCGACGGCAGCGTGTGCATGTCGTAGCGGAACAGCGAGCGGTTATCCGCATAGGCGTTGAAATTCAGATCGCGCCCGGCGGCGCCGAGTTCGTGCTTCACCGCCTTCATGATCTGATGGCGGTCGTGAATGAACGGATGGTCGTCCGGCCACACCTTCTGAATGATCTCCATGCCCGGATCGTGGCCGTGCGAATGGATGGCGATGAGCCGGCCGCCGGGGCCGAGCGCGCGGGCGAGCGGCGCGATCACCCGCTGTGCCTTGAAGTCGAGCGAGGCGCGCGCCCGGTACGGCTGCGAGGCGATGACGAGATCGTAATTGGCGAGCGTGCCGCCGGGCTTCGGGATGATCGGATCGAGCAGGAAGCGGTGATCCTCGCGATAGATCACCAGCACCACCGGGCGCTCGTAGATCGGGTTGCCGGTGCGCGCCGAGACGCCGGCTTTCCAGTTTTGCGCCAGAAACGGTTCGAGATCGATGATCTGCTGTTCGAAGCGGTGCGCCGAATTGCCGATCAGCGGCAGCTCGTGCCAGACCAGGCTCGACGCCGCGTTGAGCGACTTGACGTGCAGCCACGGCGCGTCGGCGTAGGCGAGGTTGGTCAGCACCAGCACCGTCGACGGATGCTCGAAGAAGCGGTCGGGCATCTTCTGCAAGGTTAGGCGGATGTCTTCGAGGCTGATCTCCTTGCCGACCAGATAGAACGGCATGGTGGCGAAGCGGTCGTGCATCGCGCGCATGACGCGCGTCGAGCACGCTGCCGTCGCCGACGCCGGCGTCGAACACGCGCACCGCCGGCGGCCGCGGATGGATGTGCGCCAACTCGTCCGACACGCGGCTCGCCACTTGCCATTTCTCGCTGCAGGTATTGACGAACAGCAGGTACTTCTGCCGGTTGTCGAAGAAGCGGAAATTGCGCTGCGGATCGCCCGGCTTGGCGCCGGCGGCGGCGATCGGCGCAGGTGCCGGCGCAGCGGCCGGAAGGCTGCGCGCCTCGCGCGGCCGTTCGATGATCGTGGGCCGGTCGTGGGCAGGATGGGCAGCCATGAAACCATGGATGCGATCGAGCGTGTCGGTGGTGATGCGGCCGCCGTTGCGCAGCCGCGCCGCCAGCTTGCCGTCATTGACCGCGCGCCGGCCGAAGGTCGACTCCGCTAGACCGGTTTGCCGGCAATAATCGGATATTTCCTGCAGCAGTTGCTGGGCGTTCATGGCAACCCTCGCCGTTTCCTGCCCTGGTTCTCGCCAGTGGCGCCTGGTGGCGCTCTTGCTGATTGCCTCTCAAGCGAAACAAGGCGTGGGCTAAGGGTCAACCATAAAATGGCCCACATGCAGGATGGGCAATTAGATGGGAAATTGCCCGCAAGATTTCAACGCCTCGTAAACCGCAAGCCACCATGCGTTGGCGGCATGGTCCGGCGCTTGCAATGTGTCCGCCTCGTCCGACAGCATGGCGGTGTGGCGGGGAGGACTGCAATGGCGGCGAAGCGAACCCTGATCCGCGGCGGGCAGGTCTACGATCACGACGGCGACGTGCATAAGCCGGCTGTAGCCGACATTCTGATCGAGGGCGACAGCATCGCGGCGGTCGGCCGGAACCTTGCGGCCGGCGGCGCCGACACGGTGATCGACGCGTCGCGCCGCCTCATCCTGCCCGGCCTGATCAACGCCCACTATCACTCGCACGACGTTTTGTGCCGCGGCATGTTCGAGGAACTGCCGCTCGAATTCTGGCTGCTCTACACGCTGCCGATGGGCGCCAACCGCAGCAACGAAGAGGTGAGGGCGCGCACGCTCGTCGGCGCCGTCGAATGTCTGCGCGCCGGCATCACCACCGTGCAGGACATGCTCGGCCTGGTGCCGCTCACCGATGCGCAGACCGATGTCGTTATCGACGCCTATCGCGACGCCGGCATCCGCGTGGTGTTCTCGCCGATGGTGTGGGACATTCCGCCGATCGCGATGATGCGGGACGGCGACAGCCTGCTGCCCGCGGTGCAGGACATGCTCGGCAAGGAGCCGCGGCCGATCCGCGATCAGATCGACTATCTGGAACACCAGTTCGCGCGGCATCCGGCTGCCGGCACCTTGCACTGGGCGGTGGCGCCGTTCGCGCCGCAGCGCTGCTCGCCCGAGATGTTGCGCGCCTGCGGCGAGCTTGCCAGGAAACACGATTTGCCGGTCTACACCCATGTCTATGAGACGCGGGCGCAGCGGCTGATCGGGCGCGAGCAGTTCGGCAAGCATGGCGGGCTGATCGGCTACATGGCCGATTGCGGGCTCGTCGACCGGCGGCTCAATATCGTGCACAGCGTCTGGATCACGCGCGAGGAGATCGAGCAACTCGCCGCCGCCGACGCCGGCATCGTGCTCAATCCGCTGTCCAACATGAAGCTGAAAAGCGGCATCGCGCCGCTGCTTGCCATGCGGCAGGCCGGCGTGCGGCTCGGCCTCGGCTGCGATAATTGCAGCGGCACCGATGTGGAAAGCGTATTCCAGGCGATGAAGATGCTGTGCCTGACCGCGGCGGTGAGCGATCCGGAGCCCGGCGCGCCGCTGGCGCACGAGATGCTGCGCCACGCCACGCTCGGCAACGCCCGCACCGCCGGGCTCGGTCACTGCCTCGGCGCCATCAAGCCGGGATTCAAGGCCGACCTCGTTCTGATCGATCTGAATGACGCCGCGTATCTGCCCTACAACAGCGCGGCGCGTCAGCTCGTCTACACCGAGTCCGGCCGCGGCGTGGACAGCGTAATGGTGGACGGTCGCGTCGTTGTCGAGAAGCGCGTGGTCAAGACCGTCGACGAGGAGGCGCTGCGCCGCGAAGTCGAAAGTCTGATGCGCCACTTCGTTCCCGATTACGAGGCCGTGGTGGCCTCCCGCCGCGCCGCGCTGCCGCATATGCACGACGCTCACCGGCGCGTCTGGGCTGCAGATGTCGGCATGGAGCGGTTCATCCCACGGGCGGAGTGAGAGCGCTTGCTCCATCAGGCGGCACCGCTCCCGGCGCGTGAAGTGAACTACACCGAAGGTGCGCTCCGCTACCTCAACAACGGCTCGGCCACCAACCATAACGCCACCAACCATAACAATGTCCAGGGCGGCACCCAGTCCTACGGTCTTGAAACCGACTGCGTTTATGGCGGCACAACCACCGGCGCGCTCGGAACTCCCTGCCACTTGACCACCGGCTGGAGTGCGATTGCGGCTTACGACATTACTGGACGCCGCAATGGCACCGGTCGTTCACCGGCGAGCGGGCCGCGTCACCTGCGGTGCTATGGCGCTTAGCACCTGCCCGTTTCCTCCGCTAAGCTTCTCGTTGCCAAGGGCGGCAGCAGAACCGCCGGCACAACTGAGGGAGAGATGCTCATGAGCCGATGGCGGGTAATGGTGGTGGCGCTGATACTGGCGGCGCCGATGGCGATGCTGCCCAGGGCGCGTGCGCAAGACTATCCGACGCGCAACGTCACCATCCTGGTGCCGTTCGCTCCCGGCGGTGGCACCGACCTGCTGGCGCGGTCTTACGCCAAGATACTTGAAAAGCAGTACGGCAAGACGTTCGTCATCGAGAACCGCCCCGGGGGCGGCACGACGCTCGCCGCGACGGTGACGGCCGATGCGAAGCCGGATGGCTACACGCTGATGCAGGGCACCAGCGGCACCATGGCGATGAATCCCACCATCTTCAAACATCTGAATTATCAGCCGTTGAAGACCCTGGTGCCGGTGTCGGTTATCGCCGGCGTGCCGTTCGTGCTGACCGTCAATCCGTCATTGCCGGTGCACAGCGTGGCCGACCTGGTGGCGCTCGCCAAAAAGCGAGACGCCGAAGGCAAGCCGCTGACCTACGGCTCCGGCGGCGTCGGCGCATTCCATCACCTCTGTGCCGCGCTGTTCAGCAGCCTCACCGGCATCAAGATGACCCATGTTCCCTACCGGGGCAGTGCGCCGGCGACCATGGCGCTGATCTCAGGTCAGGTCGACGTGCTGTTCGTCGACCTTGGGCCGATGCTGCCGCAGATCAAGGCCGGCAAGGCCCGCGTTCTCGGGATCACCAGCGATAAACCGTTCCCGACGGCGCCCGACATCAAGCCGCTTGCCCAGGTAGGCCTGCCGTCTTGGCCGAATACCGTTGCCTGGCAGATGCTGCTCGCGCCCGGCGGCACGCCAAAGCCGATCCTCGAAAAACTGAACAAGGACGTGAACGCCGCTGTCCACTCGCCGGAGATGAACGGGCCACTGGGAAAGCTCGGCATGCTCGCGCTCGGCGACAAGTCGCTGGCGCAGCTCGACGACTATGTGAAGTCGGAAACCGTGCGCTGGGGCAAGGTCATCAAGGACGCCAACCTGGCCGGCACGCAGTAACTGCCGCGCAACGGCGCCGGCTCGATCGGGATTTCTTCCCGGCTACCAGGCTGCGGTCGCGCCGCGCGGCGCTGCCGCACGAGCACGACGCCTATCGCCGGATCTCGGCGGCGAACGCCGGCGTGGAGCGCGTCATTTCGCCGGCGAGCCGAAACGGCGATACCCCCGTGGAAGCGCTGCGGGTTCTCTGTTGATCCGGCGAACATTTGGTGTTGCAATTTCCGCAGCACTGGGGGCGGAAAATGGGAACGGAAGCGGCCGCGCTTTCGGCGGTCATCGGCGATATTTACGACGCAGCGATCGATCCTACGCTTTGGAGTCAAGCACTCGGCTGCATTTGCGCCTTTGTCGGCGGCTCGTCCGCGGCTCTCCTTTGGCATAACTCGGCGCTGGAGCGGTCCGAAGCACTGCATCTGCATAACGTCGATCCGCATTACCTTCGGCTTTATTTTGAAAAGTATCTGCCGCTCAATCCGATGTTCCCGGCAGCAACGTTTGTCGACGAGGGCATCGTTGTCGCCGATGAAGACATCATGCCCAGGGCTGAGTTGAACAAAACCCGGTTCTACAAGGAGTGGATCAAGCCTCAAGGTACACTGGGCGCACTTTCCGTAAACCTGGAGAAGGGAGTCCTGCGCACGTCAATGATCAACGTGCGCATGACGGTACCGCTGAACGACGACATGCGCCGCCGCCTCGGCCTTCTTGTGCCGCATTTGCAGCGCGCGATTGCGATCGGCAGGCTGTTCGATCAAAGCAAGGCAGCCGAGCAGGCGCTCACGGAAACGCTCGATCACGTCGAGGCCGCTGTTTTCCTGGTCGATGCCAAAGCATGGATCACCTTCGCCAACGACTCTGCCAAGAAAATGCTCGGCGAGGCTACCTTGGTGCGGAAGGAACGCGGCGCGCTGCGCGCGGTCGCGCCGGACCCCAACCGCATTCTGCGGAACATTTTCGTTGCAGCCGGAAAGGGCGATGCCTCGGTCGGGGTGCGCGGCGTCGCGATGCCGCTCGAAGGCGCATCAAACAAGCGCTGGTTCGCGCATGTCCTGCCGCTGACTTCCGGAAGACGGCGACAAGCCGGCAATAGCTATGGCGCCGTCGCCGCCGTTTTTATCCGCAACACCGTGCCGAACGTGTTGTCCCCGTTGGAGGAGATCGCCAAACTCCACAAGCTCACCGCGAGCGAGGTGCGGGTGTTTGACGCGGTCCTCAAAGTCAACGGTATCAGGGCGATCGCCGGCTTGCTCGGCCTGTCGCAGGCGACCGTGAAGACGCATTTGCATAATGTGTTCCGAAAAACCGGAACGAGGCGGCAGAGCGAGCTCGTAAAGCTCATCGCCGGAATGTGAAGCGCCCCGCGCCTTGGCGGCGGCGGCGGGCGGATCGGTGCGGCCTGGAACGCCGCGCTTCGATCGCCGCGTCGCAGGCAAATCATCTTTTTCCGTGACAATTTCCTTGACTTTTTGTCCCTAGTTCGGATACGCTATAATCCTCGCCCCGCGAAGGAGATGGTCCGGAGGCAAGCCGGATCATCGGGCGAGGACGGCGCCCGCGGATGGCCTTGCAAGCCGTTCCCGGGCGGTTTCGGACATCATGTCCGCCGGCATTATGACCGGCATGCGAGGTGCTCGCTGCAACCGGGGCAGGCGCCGGCGGGAGACCCCCGCCAGCCAAGGCGTCTGTTCCGCGAAACCTGGTCCGAAGTCGCACCTCGGGATGCGTGAGTCCCGGGGGCAGAGCCGCGGTGGAACGCCGGAAGGCGAGCGCACCCTGCAGGGTGCGCGCCGCAACGCAAGTTGCGGAGGATACGGTCTACGTCTTACGGCGTTCCGCATCCTTTTTTTGTTTGTTTCGCAATTTGTAGCCCGGGTGAGCGACGCGATACCCGGGAGCAGCGGCGAAGGCCGCAAGGTCTACGGCTGCAGAGCGCAACGTGACGGAAGCCGGTCCCACCGCCGGCGTTATCTGTTGCAGACCGCTCTGTCAGCGAAGGGGCGAATAGCGAATAGGATTTTCTACTCGCTACTCGCCATCAAACAAAACTCGGGCGCCAGGACGCGCCGCGAGAACGGGAGCGCTTGCCGAATTGCGCAGAGCAAAAGATCTATGCGGAGGCCCCCACATCGGGGGTCTGCACATGTTCCGGCCGGAAGCCGAGGGCCAAAAGGCGCGCCGGGATGCGGCGCAGGACGGGAAAAGCGTTGAAAAGCTTGAACAACAGCGGCGGCTTCGGCCGCGCGGTGCCGGCGAGCGCGGGGGCGATGATCCGGTTCTGCATGGTGAGCTGCAGCCGCTGCGTGGCGCGCACCGGAAATGTGCGCCGCCGTTCGATGGCGGCGAGATCATCGTCGCTGACGGTGCGCGTCTTGAGCGGTGCGGCGAGCCGGTTGGCGGCGGCGACCGCGTCCTGCACCGCAAGATTGACGCCGACGCCGCCGATCGGCGACATCGCGTGCGCGCTGTCGCCGATGCAGATCAGGCCCGGCCGCCACCATTGGCGCAGCCGATCGACCGCCACGGTGAGAAGCTTGATGTCGTCGAAGCTTTTCAGTTCGCCGATGCGATCGGCCAGCGCCGGCGTCATCGCCGCCACGCGCCGGCGGAAGGCATCGAGGCCGTCCGCCTTGATCCGATCGATGCCGCCTTTCGGGATCACGTAGGCGCATTGCCAGTAATCGCCGCGGTCGAGCATCACCATCATGCGGCCGGCCTCGACATGGCCGAACGCCTCGACATCGTCGGTGGCCTTGCGCGTGATGCGAAACCACAGCACGTCCATCGGCGCGCCGTAATCGTCGCTTTGCAGGCCCGCCTTGGCCCGCATTGTCGAGTGCCGGCCGTCGCAGCCGACGACGAGATCGGCGCGGATCGACAGCGGGCCGTTTGGGGAGGTTGCGCGCACGCCGGCGACGCGCCCGCTGCCTTCGATCAGATCGACCGCCTCGGTGTTCATGCGCAGATCGAAGGTTTTGTAGCGTTTGCCGTGGTCGGCGAGGAAATTGAGAAAATCCCATTGCGGCATCAGGGCGACGTATTTGCAGCGCGTCGGCAGATGCGTGAGGTCGATGATCGAAAGCCTCTCGCCGCCGACCTGCATGCTCAGCCGTTCCACCTTCTGGTGCGGCACTTTGAGGAACGCCTCGAGCAGGCCGAGTTCGTACATGACCTCCAGCGTCGACGGGTGCACGGTGTCGCCGCGGAAGTCGCGAAAGAAGTCGGCGTGTTTTTCCAGCACCATCACATCGACGCCGGCGCGCGCCAACAGAAAGCCGAGCATCATCCCCGCGGGTCCGCCGCCGGCGACGCAGCAGCGCGTTTCGATCGACTGGTCGGCCATTGTCGCATAGCTCCGAAGAGCGCGCCTTGCGCCTCGGCGCGGGAAAGTTCACTCTGTACCGAATTTCCAGCGAAAACGCGCGGCAGGATCGGCGCGTTCCGCTGCAATTGTCAATTCAGGGAGGAGGCGCCGATGTTCTCCAAAATCAACCATGTCGCCATCGTCAGCGACAATTACGCCACGTCGACGTTGTTCTATCAGGCGGTGTTCGGCATGCGCGCCTCCGATAAGGCGCGGCCGGCGCGCGCCCAGACGGTCGGCGACGGCTATGTCGGCCTCAATATCAATCCGCGCCGCGCCGGGCGGCAGGCCGGCCTCAACCATTTCGGCATCGAGGTTGAGCATGCCGAAACCGCCTTCGAGCGCATGCGCAAGAAGTACCCGACCGTGAACTGGCTCAAGCGGCCGGCGAACCGGCCGTTCGCCGGCGTCTCGACGCACGATCCGGACGGCAACATGTTCGACATTTCGCAAAAGAACATGGCGAACCGCACTTCGGTGTACCGCGACCAGGAAGGCAAATCCGAGATCAACCCGCGCCATATCGATCACGTCGCGCTGCGCACGATGCATCCCGACGACATGGCCGAGTTCTATCGCGACGTGTTCGAACTCGCGCCGTCGAACAAGCGTGAAGGCGACCGCAATCATTATCTGACCGACGGCCACATGACGCTGGTGATCATGCCTTGGGACATCACCGACTATGAGGGCACCGGCATCATCACCGCCGGCATGGACCATATCGGCTTCAAGGTGGAGAGCGTCGAGAAACTCAAAGAGGATGTCGAGCGGATCGCCGCCGACAATCCACTCCTCGCGCCGTCGCCGCTCGGCACCGGCGCCGAAGGCAAGGCGCTGCTTGAACTGTTCCGGCGCTCCTGCCCGCTCGGTCAGCATCAGATGACCGATTGCGACGGCGTGTTGATCGACGTCGCCGCCGCCTGATGCCAATGCGCGGCGTGATCGCCACACTCGCGCTGACGCTCGCCGTGAGCGGGTTGGCGCACGCCGATCCCATCGCCGACTTCTATCGCGGCCGTTCGATTTCTTGGATCCTGAGCGCCGGCGCCGGCGGCGGCTACGCCAGCTATGCGGAGGCGTTCGCGCCTTATTTCAGCGCGCATATTCCCGGCAAGCCCAACATCGTGATCCAGAACATGCCGGGCGGCGGCGGCCTGCGCGCGATGCTTTATCTTTATTCGGTCGCGCCGAAGGATGGCACGACCTTGGGGCTCGTGCATTCCAGCGTGCCGTTTGCGCCGCTTTACGGCATCACGGCGGCCCGGTTCGATCCGCGCAAGATGAACTGGATCGGCAGCATCGACGCCTCTACCGGCATCTGCGTGTCCTGGCACACATCCGGCATCGCCACCTGGCAGGATCTTCTGACCAGGCCGTTCACCGTCGGCTCTACCGGCGCGGGCTCGCAGATGGAAACGATGCCGCTCATGCTCGACAAGCTGTTCGGCACCAAGATCAAGGTCGTCGCCGGCTATGTGGGCGGCAACGACATTTATCTGGCGATGGAGCGTGGCGAGATACAGGGCCGCTGCGGCGGGCTGATCTCGTCGATCAAGTCGACGCGGCCGGACTGGTTTCCGCAGCACAAGGTGAATGTGCCGATCCAGATCGCCGAACGGCGCAATCCGCTGTTCCCCGACGTTCCGGCCGTCGGCGAATTCGCCAAGGACGCGCGCACGAAAAGCATTCTCAAGCTCGTGCTGTCGCCGCTGAAGATGGATCGTCCTATTCTCGCGCCGCCCGGAGTGCCGGGCGACCGCGTTGCCGCGCTGCGCGCGGCGTTCCACGCGGCGATGCATGATCCTGGCTTCATTGCGCAAGCCGAGAAACAGCACCTCGAAATCGGCGAGGTGAGCGGCGGCGAGGTCGCTCAGGTTCTCGATGACGCCTTTGCCATGCCGCCCGACATCGCCAAAGCGGCGTCAGCGGCCATGCGTGCCGGCGGCGCCGGCAACTAAGCCTCAAGTTGGATGACCTATTTGGCCGGCTTCGATGCGGCCGTGATCTGCGAATGCTCGATGCGATAAAGAACGAACCGATCGCCGACGTACATTTCGGCCAGATGCGCCGGATCTGGATTCTTGAACTTGGGCGGCGTGAACAGCACATAGAGATAGTCATAATCCGCCGTCCAGCGGCCCCAATATTCACCATATGGAGCCGGGCGCCCCGAATCTTGGAGATCGGCGACCCGCACCATCTGGCTGATCATGGGCGGCGTGCCGTCTTCAGTGTCGACGCGGCTGCGAAAGGCGGGACGTGCGTGCAGGATCTGCTTGCCGACGACGGTGAACTCCGTTGTCACCAGCGCCGAGCGCTCGATGACGGCGATGCAGTCGGCGTGCACGAGACCGTAATCGCGCAGGCTGTCGCCGCCGTCGGGATCGTCATAAGCGACGGCGACCTTGGCGCCGCGATTGAGCAATTCGACCGAATGGCGGAACGAATTCGACGCCCGCCGACAGCGGCGCCCAGACGTATTCGACCTCGGCGACGCGCGCAGTGACGATCAGAACCAGGGCGGTTGCAAAACCGAGGCGCACAAAGCGGTTGCGAAAATCGACGTCGAAGCAGGCGATGAGCATGAAGGCGAGCGAGATCGGCATGCGCTGATCGGCCAGGTAGGTCTCGAAGATGACCTGCGGCAGCGCCAGATAGGTCAGTACGCCAACGGGAAACAACACCCAGCCGAACCCGTGGAACGACAGCGCGCGATAGCGCAGCGCCAAGGCGGCGGCAGCCACAAAGATGCCGGCGAACACGTAGGCAAGCACGTCCGAATAGGCCCGGATCGCGGCCAGCGCGCCGTCGCCTTTGCCTTGCAGCGACCAGACGAAATCCCACAGGCCGCGTGTCGGACTCAACATCAACAAGAGCGGCACCGGCAGAAATGGCAGGCCGGTCAGCACGTAGTCGAGCAGGAGGCTGGGCAAGGAGCGCCGCGCGGCGACGCGGCCCGAAGCGCGGCGTGTTCTGACGTAGGTGACGCAAAGCCTGTGCGACTCGAATGCAAACAGTCCGACGGCGTAGACGCCCAGCACGAACAGGTGGCAAAAGAACAGGCCGAGCACGAACAGCGCCGACACCGAAAGGCGCAATGCGCGGCTGCGTTCCCGCAACGTGACCCAGGTGGCCAGCGCCCACAGCATCAAGCCGATGCCGAACACGAAGTTCATGGTGCCGACCAGGAACATGTCGTTGTAGAGCAGCGGAAACGCGATCAACGGCAGCGCCGACCAGCGGCCGAACAGCGCCCTGTGCAGTGCGAGCGTGCCCGAGATGATCAGGGCGAAACTCAAGAGCGTGTAGGTTTCTCCCGCCAGATAGACATTCATCACCCGCTCGAACAGCGGGACGATCATGTCCATCATCAGGTTCGGGATGACCTGCCAGTTGACCTCGTAATAGCGATGCAGAAACGGATCGCCGTTGCCCGCCGCGATAATGTGCATGCGCGCGAGGTGATTGATGTAGTCGGAGATCGGCGGCAGTGGATTGAGCAGGATCGGCACGGCGGCAATCGCCAACAGCACAGCGAAGAGCAGGGCGATCTTGCCGGTGGTGAATTCAGCCGCACGCCGGGCGTGTTGCGCGGCCGCTGCCGCCTCCGCAGGCGCGAACTTCGGAGCAAAACCTGGGGAATGCGACACAACGAGCATGGCGACAGTCGTGCGGACAAGTGCATCGCGCCCCAGCGGACGCGTCTGGCTGCAAAGAACGGACTTGAATTGTCCCCCGCCAGCTATCTGGCAGACGGAACGTGAACGCTCGATGAATACCCGCGGGAGCCTTTCGACCGCCGCAAGTACCATGTTCGTGCCCATAATAAGGGCAGTTTTTGCAACCGCGGGCTCCTCACATTTCCGCCGCAAGCGGCGTGCTAGGAAACGTTCGTCGTCCCTGGCTTCGCGTCACACCTGGATCATGCGTTATCCGGTCATCCTGGCATTCTTGACCGCTTTCGCCGTCAGCGCGCCGTTCGTTTCGGCAAATGGCCAGCCTGCGGAAACCGGTGCTCAACCTGCCGACGCGGGCGGACAACTGGCGAATACCGGCAACTTCCAGATCGTCTGGGAGGTGAAGAATCGATTTCGGCTGTTCCGCAAGGAGAGCGACTTCCTGCACCAGGTGGCGGCAAGCCGCGGCGACGGCGTGCTTGCCGAGGAGCGCCGGCTGGAGGCCAGCAACGGCGGTGTCGGCTGGGCCGAGGACGTGGTCGGCAATCTCTGCCTCGACGATTACGGCAACCTGCTGCAGACCTGTAGCCGCGACGGCGCCAATGAGAACTATCTGGACCCGCGCGACCATGCGATCGGCGTCGAAATCTCCGGCCCAGTACCGCAGGGCCAGACCTGCGCCTGGACGTTCGATGACGGCAGCGGGCCTCTTCGGCAGGTCAGTGCGTCCTGCGATGCCGAAGTCAGAATACGGGTCCGCTCCGGCCGCACCACGGTTGCGACCGTCGACATTCCGCTTGGCGACGGCACCGCGCAGCGGGCGGCAACCGAGATCGGCGTACGCGATCTGCTCGTTGCCGGGCTCGGCGATTCCATTGCAGCCGGCGAGGGCGATCCCGACCAGCCGGTCCAGCTTGAGGGTGGTTTCTGCTTCCGGCGCTTTGCCGGCGGACAATATTATAGGCCGGGCCGCGCCGGCTTTACCGGCGACCGGACCTGCGAGAACGGACCGGCGAGCGACATCGCGGCCAAGGACTGGGCGCGTCACGGCGCGCGCTGGATGAGCCCCGCGTGCCACCGTTCGCTCTACAGCTACCAAATCCGCATCGCGCTCGCCCTTGCCATCGAGCAGCCCCACGCCGCCATTACCTTCCTGCCGCTGGCCTGCAGCGGGGCTTCGATCGACGCCGGGATGTTCAGCGGACAAAACTTCGACGATTGCCCGACCGACGTCGGCTTCGATGCCTGCACCGGAACTGCGCCCGCTCAGTTCACCGAGCTGAAAAACATCATGGCGCGGGTGCATAAACAGGAGCCGCAGCGCAATCTGGATATGATATTGCTGACGATCGGCGCCAACGACGTAAAGTTCGCCGCACTGGTCGGCAACGTCATCGTCGACGCGACCACCGAACGGCTTCTGCTCGGCCGCGGCGGCGGCATTGTCGGCGTACGCGATGCGGAAGACGCCCTCGAACGAGACCTGCCGGGGACGTTCGCGCGGTTGCGTGCTGCGCTCAAGCCCTATGCCGGCGGCAATCTGGCGCGCGTCGTTTTCGTCTCCTATGCCAACCCGGCCATGCAGGCGCCGGACAAGCCTTGCCCGGGCGGCCGCTATGGCGTCGATATTCATCCGGCATTTTCCGCCGACCCCACTCGGCTGCGCGAGGCGGCGGACTTCGTCGACAAGAGGTTCTTGCCCACGATCAAGGCCCTGGCGACTTGTGACGGCGCCAAGACATGCCGCGATCCGATGACCGATCGCATGACGTTCGTCGATGCGCATCAATCCGAATTCGAACACCACGGCATGTGCGTGCTCGGCCCGGACGACCCGGCGTTCGATCGGCAGTGCTTTTCGCAGGACGGCAAGAGTTTTAGGACAGACCCGGTTGCCGCCGCCAACGATCCGCTGGCCTGTTCGCTGCCGGCGAGCGATTACCGTGCCTATGCATCACGGGCGCGCTGGATCAGAACCGCCGACGACAGTTATTTCACCGCCATGACTTATCCGGTCGGCATCCCGTCAATGCTGCGGCCGACCGACATTCACGATGCGCTGTGGGGCGTCGTCAGCGCGGTCTATGGCGGCGCGATCCATCCGACCGCCGAAGGTTACGCGGCGATGGCCGACGCGGCACTGCCGGTCGTGCGGGTGGTGCTCGGCCTGCCGCAACCGCCGACCGTCAGCGTCGAGACATTGCCGCCGCCCACGCCCCAAGAAGTCTCCGGCGCCGGCTCCCGGAGCGCCCGGCGCCGCGCCTGCGGCGCCGCTGGCACCCCCGGTTCAACTATCCCCCGCGCCGGCCGTGCTGCCGCCGTCGCGCAGTCCTTAGGGTCGCCAGCCGCCGCTCTACGTCTTGCGCCTGTCAAGATTTTGCTTCAGCGCGCCGGTGCGACGCCGAGTTTCTTCTGCAAGCTGGTGGAGGACGTGGTGTATTGGAACACCAGCCGCTTGTCCGGATAGACGTAATGGTGCGCCTTCTGGGCCATCAGCGCCGCCTCATGGAATCCGGAAAGAATGAGTTTCAGCTTGCCCGGATACCAATTGATGTCGCCGATGGCGAAAATGCCCGGCACGCTGGTCTCGAAACTTGCGGTCTCGACCGGAATGAGTTCGTTGTTCTTCAGTTCGAAACCCCAGTTCGCCACCGGTCCGAGCTTCATCGTCAATCCGAAGAACGGCAGCATCACATCGCAGCCGATTTCGAAGGTCGAGCCGTCATTGCTCTTGACGTTGACCGTACCGAGCTGACCGTCGGCCCCCACCAGTGAAGTGACTTGGCCGGTCACGAAATCGATTTTGCCTTCGTTGACGAGCGCCATCATCTTGTTGACGCTGTCGGGAGCGGCGCGGAACTCGCTGCGCCGGTGCAGCAGCGTCAGATGCCTTGCCAACGGCGCGAGATTGAGCGTCCAGTCGAGGGCGCTGTCGCCGCCGCCGACGATCAGGATGCGCTTGTCACGGAAGGCGTCCATCTTCCGCACCGCGTAGAACACCGATTTACCTTCATAAGGTTCGATGCCCTGGATCGGCGGACGCTTAGGTTGGAACGAACCGCCGCCGGCCGCGATAACGACGATCTTGCTGATGAATTCCTTGCCTTGATCGGTCTTCACGCGAAACAGCGGATCGCCGATTTTCTCGACCGTCTCCACCATCTCGCCGAGATGGTATTGAGCGCCAAACGGCTTGATCTGCGCCAGCAGGGAATCGACCAGGCCTTGGGCGCTGGTCATGGGAATTCCGGGAATATCGTAGATCGGTTTTTCCGGATAAAGCTCCGCGCATTGGCCGCCGATCTTATCGAGGATGTCGATCAGATGCGCCTTCATATCGAGCAGGCCAAGCTCGAACACGGCAAACAGGCCGATCGGTCCGGCGCCGACAATCAGCACGTCGGTCTTGATAGGTTTGCTCATATCGTGTCGCGCTCTTAGTTCAACGGAAACGTCAATAAAGGTGGCGAGTGTCTAGCGTGCTGGCAGCGGCAGGGAAAGGGGAAGCCTCAAGAGCCTTAACGCGGCTCGAAAATTTGTTCCGGCCGGCTCGAATCCGACCGCCAGTTACCGCTTAGGCCTGCCGTTCCGGCGTTCGCACGGTCAATCCGTCGAGATCCTCGCGGACTTTGATTTGGCAGGACAGGCGCGAATTCGGCCGCACCTCGTAGGCGAAATCGAGCATGTCCTCTTCCATCGGCGACGGCTCGCCGACCTTTTCCCGCCATTGCTCCTCAATATAGACGTGGCAGGTCGAACAGGCGCAGGCGCCGCCGCACTCGGCCTCAATGCCCGGAATGCCGTGCTTGATCGCGGTCTCCATGACCGTTGCGCCGATTTCTCCCTCGACCGTGCGCGCCGTACCCTCGTTGTCGATGAAAGTGATCTTGGCCATGGCTTAGAGTGACTGGAACGGCTGAGTGGCGGAGCGGCAGTCTGTCGGTGGGCTGGAGCGGAATTGGCGGGGCGCCGCTACTGGCGGCGCGCCTCTTCTATAGGCTCATAATGGCGCGCGCCAGTGCGTCGGTGTGCGCCGGCTGAAACGTCGGTAAATCTAGTGTGACGGTAACGGTTCGGCCAACCTCGCGCCGATTGCGGCGGTGGCTTCGAGGCTTGCCGCCTTCAGTTCCGCAATCGCATCGCCGACCTCATCCTCGCTGCCATCGCGGCTCGCCCGCTCGAGCCGTTCGGCGGCGCCAGCGACCCGCCATGCACCGACACCGCGCGCTGAACCGACCAAAGTGTGAGCCGCTGTTGCCACCGCGCCCGGCTGTCGGCCGGAAATGCGCCCAAGCATCATGGCGCTCTGGCGGACAAATATTTGCAGAACCTCCCGCTCCAGGCGGTCATCTCCGAGCGTCATGCGCTTCAGATGGGCCTCATCGATGGCGCACCGGTCCGCGGCGGCCCCGGTAGCGCACGTCTGCCCGCTCTCACCGGCCATCTTGGCGCCCGATGCGATCATCTCGTCCTCCCGTCGCCAACCCTTGCGACCACACGAAATCTGCCAGCAAAGCCGCCAAAGGCGAGTAAAAATGACCCGGCTTTCGGGGCATCGCCCTGTGCTCTTTCGACCGTGTGGTGAGCAAAGTCCTACGGAACCGGCCGCTGCCCTATCTTTCTCGGCCAAGACTTTGTGGAGGCGGGCTCGCAGCTGGCGTCAACCGATCGACATAACGGCTGGAGGTTCCAAATTATCCACCGAACCGACGCAGACCGGCCGCGGCCGGAGAATTTCGCCGGTTCCAGCCCAAAGCCAGCCGCATTGTTGGCATCAAAATGGCAATTGCACGCCTTGCGGCGATCAGGTGATGTTATGGTAAGCAAACCGTTAACGATGATTAAAAGGTCGTTACCGGTCTAGTTTCCTTCGATGCCCCAGACCGATAGGATGGGGTATGGGAGTGCAACATGAGGGCGGGGGAGCCCTCCGCACCGCATTAGGGACCTTAGACGATCACGCGCTCGTGGCGCGGCCGGAGTGTCTCCAGGCCGTCCTCAGTCCGGCGTAACACGCGAGGCGACGACCGACATGGCCAACTACCCGAAAAAGACGATCGATCCGACCGAGGCGGCGTTGTCGGCGATTCAGGAGGCCCTCAACATCCGTGACGAAGAGGACATCCCGCCGGCCGAACCAGCCGCGGAATTTCCGGCCGAAGCGGTCATCGACCACGGACATGGCGCGCCGGTGCCGCCGCCTGCCTTTCACGACGATCTGCGCGCCGAGCCGATCGGCAGCCGCGATCTGCGGCCCGAGGCAGCGCCGGCCGCCAACGACGACCGGCAATCGATCGGCCAAATTCTGCAAACGCTGCAGCGCCGCCCCGCTCAGACGTCATATGTTGTCGCCGCCGTATTCTCGGCCGCCTGGATCGTCGGCTGCCTCGCGTTGTCGTGGGCATTTCTGCACGATCTCACCGCAGCTATGGGCCCCGGACATTCGACGGCCGCGGTGGTCGTCGGACTCGGCGCCGCGGCGCTGTTGCCTATCATCTTCTTCTTCGGCGTTGCGCACATGGCGTGGCGCGCCCAGGAGTTGCGCTTGATCGCCCAGTCGATGGCCGGCGTCGCCATGCGGCTCGCCGAGCCGGAGAGTGTGGCGCGCGATTCCATAGTCAGCGTCGGCCAGGCGATCCGCCGTGAAGTGGCGGCCATGGGCGACGGTGTCGAACGCGCGCTGGCGCGCGCGAGCGAACTTGAAACCATGGTGAACAACGAAGTCGCGGCGCTCGGCCGCAGCTACGGAGACAACGAGGTCCGCATCCGCAACCTGATCCAGGATCTTGCCAGCCAGCGCGATACGCTGGTCAGCCAGGCCGAGCAGGTGCGTTCTGCCATCAACAACGTGCACATCGATCTGACGCAAGATCTGTCGACGATCAGCGAACTGGTCGGGCAGCAGGTCAACGAAGCCGCGCAACGCATTACCAACTCGCTTGCCGAGAAAGGCGAGCACATCACCCTGTCGCTGGGTCAGATCGGCGACGACATGATCCAGCAGTTGAGCGATCGCGGCAGCGATCTGCTGGAGCGGCTGGAGACCACCAGCAGCGAGACGTCGCGCGCCATCGCCACGGCCAGCGACCGGCTGACCTCGAGCCTGAAATTCAAGACCGATCACATCGGCGAGGAATTTGCCGACATCGCTCAAGGTCTCGAAGACATGATGACGGGGCGCCTCGACAGCGTCACCGAGGGCTTCTCGGAGAAATCGCTGGCCGTCCTCGATCTCATGGTATCGCGCTCGCAAGAGCTGACCGAGCAGATGGTTTCGCGCTCCCAGGAACTGACCGACCAGATGGTCGGACGGTCGCAGGAGCTTTCCGATACGATCATCGATACGTCGAGCCGGATTGCCGACCGGATTGCGATCAGCGCCGAAGAGGTCAACAGCACGCTGAAGACGTCGAGCGAATCGCTCGTTCTCGATTTGAATCTGCGCGGCGGCGAAGTGGCCGCGAAGCTCGAACAGGCCGGCACGCGCATCACCGATGCGCTGATTTCGCGCAGCTCGAAGATGACGGAATCAGTGCGCGAGAGCGCCGAGCAGCTTGTCTCGGTCATCGTTTCGCGCAGCGACGCCATGAAGGAATTGCTGGCGACGCGGCTTGCCGCCTACGAGGAAATGTTCAGCCATTCCGGCGTCGAACTCGGCGAGCGGATTTCGCGCGACGCCGCGACGCTGGGCAACCTGATCACACGGCATCTGACCGAATTCGACCGCACGGTGAAGACCTACGGCTCCGAGCTGGTCGAACGTCTCGGAGCCCGGACGCAGGACGTCTCGGAGTTGATGCGCGGCTATATCGACAGCTTCGACAGCCGCGTCAGCTCGCGCGCGAACGAGGTTACCACGACGCTCGATCAGCGGCTGACGCGTTTCCAGGAGACGCTCGACAGCCGAACGCAATCGCTGACCGAAGCACTCTCCTCGCGCGTCATGGACATCGCCAAGACGCTCGCCGAGGGCGGCAAGGATGTGGTCAACGCGATCGATAAGCGTGTTACCGACGTTGCCACGATGATCGACAGCCGCGGGCAAACTCTTGCCGATGCGGTGAACGAACGCGTCGCCACCATTGACAAGACGCTCGGCGTGGGCGCGATGCAGGTCGCCGGCACGTTGGACTCCCGCATCGAGCAATTGGAGCAGTTGCTCATCGGCCGCGCCGATGCCGTCGTGCGCGAACTCGATACGCGCTCGCGGTCAGCCGCCGACACGCTGAGCGCGCGGGTGACCGATTTGTCCGAGGCGGTCAAAGCGAACGCCGACTATGCCGAGAAGACCTTGAGCCAGCTTCTCGCGACCACCAACGAATTCGCTCGGTAAAAGCGCGGCCGCCACCGTGGCGGTGACCGAGGCGCTTAACCGCAGCGCTCTTGAAACCGCCGCATCGCTTAATCACAGCGCCGAGCAACTGACCAATTCGGTCGGCAAGAGCACCGCGGAAGCCACCGCATCGCTTAATCGCACAGTGGAACTGTTGACGACCTCTGTCGGCAGGAGCGCGGCGGAAGCCGCCGAACTGCTTGGCCATAGCGCCGAACAACTGACTAATTCGGTCGGAAAAATGCACGGCGGAAGCCACTGCCTGCTCAATCACACCAGCGAGCGGCTTTCGAATCTCGGTTGGCAGGAGCGCGGCGGAAGCCGCGCGGTGCTTGGTCACAGCGGCGAGCAACTGACGAATTCGGTCGGAAAAAGCGCCGCGGAAGCCACCGCCTCGCTTAATCGCACAGCCGAGCTGCTGACGACCTCTGTTGGCAGGAGCGCGGCGGAAGCCGCTGCGGCGCTTGGTCAGAGTGCCGAGCTGCTCACGTCCCCGGTCGGCAAGAGCGCAGCCGAAGCCACCGCATCGCTCAATCGCGGCGCTGACGTCTTGAGCAACGTCGTCGGCAAGAGCTCCGCGGATGCTTCCGCAGCTCTTCATCGGGCGCCGAATTGCTCGGCACGGTTCTCGGCAAGACCTCCGCCGAGGCCAGCGCGGCGCTCGGCCGGAGCGCCGAATTGCTGACCAACGCGGTCGGTAAAAGCGCAACAGAGGCCGCCGCGGCCCTCAATCGCAGCACGGTGGCGCTCAATAATACGGTCGCCAAGAGCGCCGCCGCGGCCAGCGAGGTCATTGATAAATCGGCCGCGGCAGCAGTCAGGCGCTTGCGCAAAGCGCGGCCGCCGCCAGCGACATCATCGAGAAATCGACCGTGAGCAGCAGCCAGGTGCTCAACCGGAACGCCGCCGCGGCGACGGAACTTGTCAATCGTACGGCGGTGAGCGCCAGCGAGGTGCTCGACAGGAGCGCCGCCGCCGCCAGCGAGACGATCGGCAAGACGGCGGCCGCGACGACCGACCTGATGAACAAGACCGCCCGCACCAGCGCGGACGCCATCGGCCGCACCGCGAGCGAGGCGGAACGCACGCTGGTCGGCATGAGCGCGGACATCGCCAAGAACATCTCCGGCAAGGCCGAGGATATCCACACCGCGGTGTCGCAGCGCGTCGGCGAACTGCGGCAGGTACTCGAGCAGAAGTCGGACGAACTACTCGGCGCGCTGTCCAGCAAGGGCGAGCAATTCGCCAATGAGGTGGGCCGCGTCACTGACCAGGCCGTCAAATCGATCGAGGCCAAAGGCTTTGTTTTCACGCAGACGATGATGGACAACAGCGAGGAGATCGCGCGCCTCATCAACGACGCCGGCCACAACGCGACGGCCTCGGTAACGCGCACGCTCAGTCAGCTGCAGGAGGGCGCGCAGGGCGTCGCCGATGCGGCCAAGAGCAACCTCTCGCGTACGCTTGCGGATCTGCATGAAGCGACCCGCACCGCGATCGACGAGTCCAAGCAGACCGCGGCGGCGACCGTTGCGGACATGCTGGAAACGCACAACATGCTGCGGAACGACTCGACCGCGCTGTTCGAGCGCCTGCGCGAAGCCAATATCCTGCTGCAGGAAGTGCTCAGCGGCGCGCACGAGAATATGAACGCGATCGAGCACACCATGGTGTCGCGCGTTTCGGAATTCGTGACCGCCATGAACGATCTGAACACCAGGAGCGGCACCGCAACCGCCAAGGTGGAAGAACACCTCGGCGCATTCAACTCCACGACCGTCAAGGTGTTGAGCGATCTCAGCGAGCTTGCGACGCAGTTTACGTCTCACGGCCGGGGGCTTGCCGAGGCGGTCGAGCTGCTGGAGAAGAGCAACCGGCGAACCGAGGACTCGATCGCCAGCCGGCAGTCCACGATGGATGCTCTGGTGGCGACGCTCGATGCGCGCACCGACGACTTCGAGCAGCGCCTGCGGCGGTTCTCGGGACTGCTGGACGAGTCGCTCGACTCCGCGACCTCGCGGGCGCGGGAGATCGCCAGCATTGTCGCTGAAAGCAGTAACGAAAGCGTGCATTCGATCGAACAGCAGTTCGATTTGATGCGCACCCAGGCCGACGAGCATCGCAAGCGTACCAGCGACGCGCTGAGTTCCGCCTACGAGGAGAACGCCGGCGAATTGCAGGCCATGTTCACGCAGACCGCCGAGCGCTTCACCGACATCATGCAGGGCATGAAGCAGATGGCGTCGGAAATGCAGCGCGAACTCGAGGCCACGCGCGCCGAACTGCGTCGCGGGGTGTTCGAGCTGCCGCAGGAGACCGCGGAGAGCGCGGCGCAGATGCGCCGGGTCATCGTCGATCAGATCGAAGCTTTGGCCGAGCTCAATCGCATTGTCGCCCGTCATGGCCGCGCACTTGACGCCGTCGAGCCGGTGCGTCGCGAGGCGGAACCGGCCTATGCGGCCGGCGGCGGCCGCGCGCAGCCGCGGCCGGTCCGAGCCGACACCGGTGCGCCGGCCCGGCCCGCGCCGACACGTGACATTACCGGTGCGCCGGCACGGCGACCCGATGCGCCGTCGCTGAGCCCAATTCAGGGCGGCAAGGACGCGGGGAATGCCAAGGGCGGCGGCTGGCTCAGCGATCTGCTGACGCGCGCATCATCGCAAAACGACAGCCCGCCGATTACGCCGGCCACTCCGTCTGCGGTGCGCGAGCCGGAGCGCCCGCGCAACTCGACGAGTTCGCTGGAATCGCTGTCGGTCGACATCGCGCGGATGATCGACCACGAAGCGACCGCCGATTTGTGGGAGCGTTATCAGAGCGGCGAGCGCGGTCTCGGCAACCGGCGGCTCTATACCGCGCAGGGTCAGAAGGCGTTCGAGGAAATCCGCAACAAATATCGCGCCGATCCCGAGTTCCGGCAGACCGTCGAGCACTACATCCACGAGTTCGAGCGGTTATTGGAAGAGGTCTCGCGGGGCGATCGCGGCGCCGCGGTGGCGCGCAACTATCTCACCTCCGATACCGGCAAGGTCTACACCATGCTGGCGCACGCGGCGGGCCGTTTCGACTGAGCAGCCGTTAACTTGGCGGCGCGTTGCGCCTCGCGCCGCCGGTTGCATCTTTGAAAACCCGGATCATCGCGGTCGGGCCTCTTTCGGCGGCCGGCAGATGCTTGACGAATACATAGCTGCGCGGTTATACATTTATCGATAATCGGCGAGTTATTGATCAGTGTATTGATCGACATGGCGACCGCTCACGATCTGCTGTTTCGAACGCTTGCCGATCCGACGCGGCGGGCGATCTTTGAACGGCTGTGCCGTGACGGAGAACAGACCGTCGGGGCGCTCACGGCGCGGGCCACGGTTTCGCAGCCGGCCGTCTCAAAGCATCTCGGGGTCTTGAAACAGGCCGGGCTGGTGCGTGACCGCCACGAGGGCCGCGAGACGCATTATAGCGCGCAGCCTCGCGCGCTTGCCCCGCTGCTCGAATGGACAAGCCGGATGACGGGCTTCTGGCAAGGCAGGTTCGATCGCCTCGAAGATCTGCTCAAACGGATGGACCGATAGGCGTCATAGACCGAGGGCATACAGCTTAACAAACCGAGGAACCATCCATGAAGATCAAGTTGACCAGTGTGTATGTCGATGATCAGGACAAGGCGCTGCGCTTTTACACTGATGTGCTGGGCTTTGCCAAAAAAGCCGATTTCAGCAATGGTCCCTATCGCTGGCTGACGGTGGTTTCACCCGATGAGCCCGACGGAACCGAGCTGCAGCTCGCGCGGAACGACAACCCGGCGGCCAAGGCCTACCAGCAAGCGCTGTTCCAGCAGGGCCAGCCCGCGGTCATGGTTTTTTCCGAGGACATCAAGGGCGACTGCGAGCGCATCAAGGCGCGCGGCGGAGAATTCAAGATGCCGCCGACCGAAGTCACCGGCTCGACCATCGCCCAGATCAACGACACCTGCGGTAACCTCGTACAAATCACGCAGCTGGCGCGCTGGTAGGGGCCGTCAGGTCCGTGCCGGCGAGGGACGAATCAATGAATGAAGGTGCGGTCGCAACGCGCTCTGTCGTGGTCGAACGCGAGTTCCCTTTTCCGCCGGAAAAGGTCTGGCGCGCGCTCACGCAACCGTGGCTGATCGAGGAGTGGCTGATGAAAAACGATTTCAAACCGGTCGCCGGCCATCGCTTCAATCTGCGCGGCGAGTGGGGCGGCGTATTGGACTGCGAGGTTTTGGAGGTCGTGCCACACGAGACGCTTTCCTACACGTGGAATCATGCGCATGCCGACGCTGCCTACAATCTGAAAAGCGTGGTGACCTTTACGCTCACGGCGACGCCTACCGGCACGCATCTGCGCATGGAGCAGGTTGGCTTCCGGCCGGAGCAGAAGCAGGCCTACGGCGGCGCCAGGGCGGGCTGGCAACAGTTTTTCACGAAACTGGAACAGGTTCTGGCGCGGGGAAAGTGAAGCCTGGTCGAGCGACCGGTCCTGTCGATCAACGGAGGTGCGACCTGCCCATGAAGGAGTCTACCCAACGTTCGATTGTTCGCTGGATTCACCTGGTCTGCAGCATTCCAATTATCGGTTACATCTACAGCCCGTTTGAACACCTTCCGGACTATGCGCCGCCGACGCGCTTCATCTTCTTTCCCATCATGCTGCTTTCGGGGCTGTGGATGTGGAAAGGCCATGTCGTTCGGCGGTATTTTTCGAAGAAGTCGAATTAGAAAACGGTCGCTTGTGGTTGAGCCAGACGTGGTTCATTTCCATGTAAGGGGGTAAGCGACCGCCAAGCGGCAACGACGATGAAGAAAGCAAACCTGTCATGGAAAAGAGCACGAGCGCCGCGACGACTGCAAAGCAGAGCGCTTCAGCGGTTCGACTGATCGATGCGAGGATCAAGGAGCTCCGCGATTGGCGCGGTGCGACGCTCGCCCGCGTACGAAGCCTCATCAAAGAGGCTTGCCCGGACGTGGTCGAAGAGTGGAAGTGGCGAGGTGTTCCGGTATGGGAGCACTTTGGAATTATCTGCACCGGCGAGACCTACAAGGCTGTCGTGAAATTGACCTTCGCCAATGGCGCGTTGCTGGAAGATCCCGCGAGCCTCTTCAACTCCAGCCTTGAAGGCAACATGCGGCGCGCGATCGATATCCACGAGGGCGAGAAGATAAACGAGCGCGCTCTGAGAAACCTCGTCCGAGCCGCCGCCGATTACAATCAGGCCAAAAAGCGGAAGAAAGCGCCTGCGGGCGCTCGGGCAAAGGAACACAAAAGCAGGTAGGCGTAGCGCGGGCGAGGGCTCTTGCCGTTGCCGCAATCGCGGCGCTACCCTTGCGGCATGGACGCCCCGGTCACGCTGCCAACGGTTGCCGACGTGGATGAAGCCGCGTCCCGGCTCGCCGGCGTCGCGCTGCACACGCCGCTGTTGTCCTCGGCCGCGCTCGATGCCATGACCGGCGGGCGTGTTTTTCTCAAGGCCGAGACCCTGCAACGCACCGGCTCGTTCAAATTTCGCGGCGCCTACAACAAGCTCGCCGCGCTGCCGCCCGAACGGCGCGCGGGCGGAGTTGTGGCGTTCTCCTCCGGCAATCACGCCCAGGGCGTGGCGGCTGCGGCGCGGCTCCTCGGCATGCCGTGCGTGATCGTGATGCCGAGCGACGCCCCGCGCGCCAAGCATGAGCGCACGGTGGCGCTCGGCGCTGAAGTCGTGCTGTACGACCGGCTGCGCGACGACCGCGAGGCGATCGCCGAGGCGATCGCCGCAAAGCGCGGCGCCACATTGGCGCCGCCCTACGATGACGCCTTGATTATCGCCGGTCAGGGCACGACCGGGCGCGAGATCGTCGAAGACTTGGCTGCGATCGACTTAAAGCCCGACGTCGTGGTGGTGACCGCGTCGGGCGGCGGGCTCACGGCCGGCATCGCGCTTGCGGTCAAGGCGCGCGTGCCTGCAGCTGCCGTCTATACGGCGGAGCCGGCCGGCTTTGACGATCACGCGCGCTCCTTCAAGAGCGGCCAGCGTGAGCAGAATGCGGCGCTGACCGGCACCATCTGCGACGCGCTGATGGCGCGTACGCCGGGCAAACTCACCTTCGCCATCAACCGCTCGCTGGTCGGCGCCGGCGTCGCGGCGAGTGACGACGAGGTCGCGGCCGCAGTCGCCTTTGCGTTTGCCGAATTGAAGCTCGTGGTCGAGCCGGGCGGGGCCGTTGCGCTGGCTGCGCTGATGACCGGCAAGATCGACATCCGAGGGAAAGTCGCGGTCGCCGTTTTGTCAGGCGGCAATGTCGATCCGGAACTGTTTTCCCGGCTGGTGGCGTAACTCACGCCCCATGCGTATTGTCGCGCTTGATGACGCTCCGCCGCCGCGGAGTTCACACTCCGCGGAATGTAGAGCCTATCGTCCGCTTGTTTCGCCTTCGCGCGCGGGCAGGGCATGGTTCGGTCAAGGATTCTGTTCGACGGCTGCATCCAACGTTTGTCAAAATTGAATCTCTCAGCACCCCACTGCTCCTTCTAGTTGTGCGGCGCTTGGTTTATTGTCCTGCCGGGGAAACGAAGACTTATAGTAACTATCGATAATCCCCAACAAGCGCCGACGCGGCAGACGGCTGCGATCTATGACTTGGATTGGCGACTTTCGTCGGGAATGTTATGAGCTCAAATGGTTTTGTCGAGAGCGTCGTAATCGAAGTACTTGGGGCGCTTATTGCAGCTATACTTGTAGGATTTTCTAGCTTCCTCGCCAGTGGGCAACTCTGGCGAACAATTCGAAACTATTTGCGCGCCCGGCTCATTCGAAAGACGACAGGTCTCGCCTTCACGATCATCCGTTGCCCGATTGAGAACGACAACGCAGGCGCGATTGGCAGCGAAATCGGCGTTCGCCTAGAAACTGCATTTCGCGTGTTCGCGGGCTGGAACGCCGAGGAAACTCGCGCCTTTCAGGTTGTTCAGCTGCCACTGAATCTACCAAGCGGCCAAAGCACAAAGGATTATGACAAAGCCGTTGAGACTGCGAAGCGTTGGCTTAAGCGCGCCAACGGTGACATTCTAATTTGGGGGCGCCGGGTCAAGGGCGAGTCAGTGGGGTTTATTCGTCTTGTTGGCAAGGATCGCAAGAAGGGAGTAGTTGAAGAGCGATGCATCGATTTTGACAAGCAAGCAACTCATTTCGATGACGCCCTCGCGACAGCTATTGCCTATGAAGCTGCCCAATTGACACAAGTTACACTTTCAGAGCCATCGCTCTCGACGCTCGATGCGCTTCGTAGCGTTTCCGTCAAATTGCGTAAACTCGCCGAGGCTGAAGCGCCAGCTCTGTCTCGGCAATGGCGCGAACGGATGGCAACTGAGCATCGTCGTCTCGTAGAAGAGATTATGCGGCGAACACCAGACCCAGAGGATCTAATAAGATTGGAAGAAAACGCGCGCGCCGAAATTGGTGCTATTAGCCAAGGCGAAGAGCCTCGACGATACGCTGAGATGGCACTGCGCATTGGAATACTGGTTCGAAAGAGAAATTGGCTCGACCCAAATAGGATGGAGCTGGACGAAGCTGTCGATTATCTTACAGGGGCAGCGTCCTTCTTTGAATCAGTTAATTCGAGAGAACGGGCAGCCGAGTGTGCACTGGAGTGCTTATTAGTCCGGCGACAACAGTTGTCCTTCCTCGGGCAGCAAGAAGCCGACGCCGACGCCGTTTATGTTGGCCTATTTCGAGAGGCAACGCGCCGCGTTAACGCAAGTGGTCTTGAGAGCCAGCGTTCAAGACTGGCTGCCATTTCTTACTGTTACCCGCCGGTAAATACATTCACGGAGGTATATGAGTCTGATCCTAACAAAGTCGAAGCCGTATTCCGATTTATCGAACGCGTCGCTAGATTCTTGGATAACGAAGAACTTTTAGATTTTGCGATAGAGGTACACTCTCAGATGTTTTCCAACGTGATCAATTGCAAAGCATCCCGTTGTGGCGCGCAGCGATTTAGCTTTTGGATTTTGTGGTTGACTCACGCGCCTCCTGGACCAAGGATGAGGAGCTATATCTGAAGGCGGTCATCTCGGGCGCCTGCGCGACGTCTGCTCAACGCATTGCTCGTTTCGCTGGCGAGTATGCTGCGAGGCCTTATTACGATCGAGTTGAGAGCTTGGCTGGGGACATCGATAATTCATATGACTGGCGGCGCCTTACCGAATTTCGTTTAATTGACCTGAAAATCTTGCAAGAATTGCGGTTCGATAAATCTGATATAGAGCGCAACAGATACCTGCGCGGAAGAGCAATAGATGCGCTTAGGATTTGTGCCGACTGGAAGACCAAAAAGTTTGCGCGACTACACAGAAGCGCGCGAGTGAGTTTTGCTGTCTCCCTGAACAACATTGCGGTTGCGCGCGGATCGTTAGAAGCGGCTATGGAAGCGCTAAGCTGCATATCCGAGCTTGATAGAAAGGAGAGAGTAGGTCTCGCTTTTGTCGAGTACGTTACTGCCTTTTCTATGTGGCAAGTCGCTCGCCTGACAACGCTAGACAACCTAGACCAGCGAGGGGAAAAAGCTCGGCAGGCTCATCTTAAGGCACAAGAAGCTTTGCGTACGGCAATGCAGCGAAATGATCAAACACTTATTTCACTCACGCACGAGGTTTTGCGAGCGGTCGAAAGAGACTTTCCCGAATTTTCTGTTGATTTAAACGTGGCAGCCAGCGTGAGCCGATTGCGGCGCTGACCGGCGCCCTCTGCGACGCGCTGATGGCGCGCGCACGCGGCAAAGTCACGCTGATCATCACCTGCTCGCTGTTCGGTGCCGGCGGTACGGCAAGCGATGAGGTCGCGGTCGCCTTTGTGTTTGCCGAATTGAAGCGTGTGGCCGAGACCGGCGACACGTTCAGCTGCCTTAATGACAGGCAACACTGACGTTTGCGACAGAGTAGCGGTCTCCCAACGCTGTCTGGCCGCGATGTCGAGCTGGAATTGTTTTTGCGCCCGGTGGCTGCCCTATCATTCGCCGCGCCGCCGCGTTGCCGCACACAGCCTTCCCCGGGCCGTCACGGAGCTCGGAGTTTGCGGAAAAGTTACGCGCTTCGGCCCGTCTCTCGCCTGCCGGCATGGACAGAGTAAACGATCACGCACCGGCGCCGGGAATGAAGCAACGGATTTGTGTCATACCATTCATGTCCTGGTACGGCCACACCACGGCTGGCCCGAAGCGATTTGGTTCGGTCACCACCGCAGCATCGGGCACGATGATCCACTGACCGCTGAGTCGCACGCGATACCGGCCGTCGGTTGTAGTGTCCCAGTCGACATCTTGCACGCTCACGCCGTCTGCGAACGAACAGCACAAGCCCTTGCCGCTGGCGAGTTGATCGAACCAGGCTTTCAGCGGTGAATTGGCAAACCGCCCATCGTCGTGCGCTAACAACCGGCTGGGAACAAACGCGTTGATGCACAACGCCACGGCCGCCAAAGCGGGTACGGTAAGTCTGTGCATTTATGGCCTCCAGTAGTTGATCTGTGCGGACCACAAACGGCTGGTCCTCCTGACCTGGAGCACGCAATTGCACATTGCCTACGCGTCGTTGTCGATCCGCAATCTCCCGTAAAAGCAACTTCTGTGCCGCTTACGCGAATCAAGCGCTGGGAGTTCGACTAATAAAGGATTAATGACCACGCGGCGACACTTTTTGAGCGGCGGTTCGGGAGTACCGCTGCAACAACGCAGAGAGACGCCGCTGGTTCACCGTTATGTGAAGAGCGCGAGGAGTTCTTCCGCGCTGAACGTATGCATGACGGCGAGGGGATTGCTTGCGCGCGCGGCAGAGTGTGCCTGCGTCGGGGCAGCAGGCGCTGAGATTTCGTTCTCGCGTTCCGCTCCAGCGAACTCTACCGTGGCAATCGGCGGCGCGGTGGCTGCCAGCGGCTCGAACAGGTCGCCTGGGTCGTCCTGCGGATCCACCAGCGCCAATTCGGGCAGCAATTGCGATGATTCGTTGACGCACGGCGGCTCTTCGCCAACCTCGGCAGCGGGCTCAACGACAGTGCCATCGGGCGCGTGCGAGTCGCCTGCGATTTGAGCCGGGCCATCGGCGCGATTGTCGCTGGCCATGATTTGATCCGGCGCCAGTTCCACTGCGATCGCGAGGTCCGGCGGGCGAGGGCTTTCGCTTGGCCGCAGTTCCGGCTCTGCGGCGATAACGGCGGCCGGTGCATCGTCCGGGGCGAGCACGGTTTCACTTTCCGGCAATTCCTCCGGCGCCAGCGGCGATAGCGCTGCGGCGGGCGAAGAAGCTGTGTCCGCGTCGGACGGTGAGACGGCGGCATGCTCGCTCGCCGAAGAATCGCGAGCAGAACGAGCGGCTGAGTCTGATAGCGGCACCGCGATATCGGCGTTCGCCATCGAAGCAGCGCCGGAGGGCGTGTTGCCGAGCGCGCTTTCGCTCACCGGCGTTGCGCTTGCAGTATCTTCATCGTTCCGCGCTTCCGGGGCCGCATCTGGAGTGCCGACTGCCTCTTCGCGCAAAAGCTGCTCGTCGGCACTTTCGACGGTCGCGGACTCCTCGGCCGGCACCTGTCCGGTCGCCTCCGACTGATCGCGAATTGCCGGCGGCTGTTGCGCGGGCGCAAGCGCAGACTCGTCCGGCGGCAGGGCGGCGGATTCACGCCGCGTTTCGGCAACCACCTCTTTGAACGCGGGTGCGAAGGCTGCCGCTTTCGTTGTCAGGTCGGCGCCACCGCGCAGCGCTTCGGCAAACGCTTCATTCGGCTCAGGCGCGAGCGGCTCATCCGCGGCGAAATCGGCTGTTTCCGGCGCCGCTTCGTCAAGCTCAGGCGTGAGTGCAAATTCGCCCGTCGAGACAGGTTCGTGTTCGGCTTGGGTAATTGCTGCTTCTGTTTCGGGAGCGAGGGCAGGCTCATTTGCCGCGACATTGCGGTCGTCCTGGCGTGGCGTGACGACGACCGCTTCCGCAGGCTCGGCAAGGGCGGGCAGCGAGGCTGCAAGCTCGGCGACTGCGCGCGCGAACTCATCGTCGTCCAACAGCTCCTCGGTGAACAGGCCCTTGCGCGGTATTTCGCCGTCCAACATGTCCTCGCTTGCCTGCTGCTCGGCGGCTGCGGGCCCGACTTCCTGCGGTGCGATTTCCATTGCAGCGATATCGTTCGCGGCGGGCGGCGGCGAGACCTGCAACAGGGCGATCATGTCGGCGACGCTATGCGACAGTTCGCGCAACAGCTCGGCGGCTTGGCGTACGTGCTGCACATTGGCCTGCTTGACCGCGTTGGCATTGCCGAGTTCCCGCACGGCGGCATCAAGCGCGTCGCAAAGCGACGCCTCCACCTCCCGTTCGTGAAGCACAAACGCGATGTCGGCAATGCGTTCAATCGCGTCGGCGCTTTCCGGCCACGGGTCGCATGCGCCCAGCAACGCCTCGACCCGTTCGATGGCCGTCGCAATGCCGGTAAGTTCGTTGGACGGTTCAGCTGCGATTTGCGGAGCGCGCACGGCGAGAATCGGGTCGTCGCGCTCGCATGCAGCGCCGATGGAGGCGGTGGACATCTCTGGCAACCACTTTAGCGCGGGCCGGCGGCCCACACGCGACAGCGACGCAGCGGGCGGCAGACCGTCAAAAGCTCAAACGCACGGAACCGGCAAACGCAACAGCTGACGCAACAACAGCACCCAACAAATGCCACGCTACGGAAATTTTATTTTAGTCGATTTGCGCGTTGGCGAGCTTCACGATCGCTCCCCATTTCTGCGTCTGATCGGCGAGGAACGTCCTGAAGTCGTCCGGTGTGCCGGTCTTGGCGATGGCGGAAAACTTGGCAAGGCTCGCTGCCGCCGCCGGTGCCTTGAGGGCTGTGTTGATCGCCGCATTGAGCTTCTCGATGATTGGAACGGGTGTGCCGGCGGGCGCCACCACGCCGGTCCACGCATCGAGGACGAAATCCGGATAGCCGCTCTCCACCAGCGTCGGCACGTTGGGCAGCGCCGGCCAGCGTTCGGGGCGCGCGATAGCAAGCGGCCGGACCTTGCCGGCTTTGATCAACGGATAGAGCGTCACCAGGCCATCGATGGTGAACTGCGTGCGGCCGCCGAGCAGATCGGTGACCGATTGGGCCGAGCCATTATAGGGGATGTAGACGACGTTGATGTGGGCTTCGGTCTTGAACAGGGTGCTCAGCAGGTGCGGAGGCGTGCCCAGCCCGGCGCCGAAATTAATCTTGCCTGGGTTGGCTTTGGCATAAGCAACGAACTCGGCGATGGTCTTCGCCGGCACGTCGAGATTGACGACGAAAACGTGCGGCAGCAGCGCCACTGTGGCGATCGGTGCGAACGCCTTGCGCGGATCGACGTCGAGGCTGGAATAGAGCGCGGGCGCCACAGCCAGCGACCCGGAAGATCCAAACATCAGTGTGTAACCGTCGGGCGGGGCGCCAGCGACATATTTGGTGGTGATGGTCGAGCCCCCGCCGGGGCGGTTTTCGACGACGACCTTGCCGACGCTTTCGCTCAATTCCTGGCCCATGAACCGAGCCATGGTGTCGATTGGGCCACCGGGCGGAAACGGAACGATCATGCGGATCGGTCGGTTGGGGTAGCCCTGCTGCGCCTGCGCCGACCGCAGCATCGTCAGCGGCAGCGCGGCGCCAGCGCCCGCGATGGCCGTCAGCACGTTGCGCCGTGTTGTCATGGCCGTTCTCCCCAGCGGCGGGCCTTTTGGCGAGCCTAGACCGGGCAGCCGCCCGCAAGCTCGGTGGCAATCATACATCATTGCACGCCGGTGCTCACCCCCACAGCGTCGAATCAGGTGGATAGATCAGACTGCCCTCATAGCGCAGGCCGCCTGGCCGATCCTTGGCAAGGAGCAGCGGCCCATCGAGATCAACGACACGCGCCTGCTGCGCCACCAGCATAGCCGGCGCCATCGACAATGACGTCGACACCATGCAGCCGACCATGACGGCAAGCCCGCGCTGCTCCGCGGCCTCAGCCAAAGCCAGAGCTTCGGTCAGGCCGCCGGTTTTATCGAGCTTGACGTTGATGGCGTCATATTTGCCGGCGAGACGGTCGAGCGAGCTGCGATCGTGCACGCTTTCGTCGGCGCAGACCGGGATCGGCCGCTTGCCGCGGCCGAGCGCGTCATCTTGCCGTTCCGGCAAGGGTTGCTCGATCAGGGTGACGCCGCAATTGGCGCAGGCTGCGATGTTTCGCGCCAGGTTGTCAGCGTTCCAGCCCTCGTTGGCGTCGACGATCAGTTCCGACCGCGGCGCGGCGCGCCGCACCGCCGCGATCCGTTGGGGATCGTTACCATCGGTCGCGCCGAGTTTCACCTTGAGCACCGGACGGGAGCTTGCCCGTTCGGCCGCTTCCGCCATGGCCTCCGGTCCGGCGAGCGAGATCGTATAGGCGGTAATCCGTGGCTCCGGCGCCACAAGTCCGAGCAATTCATGGACCTTTCGACCGGATCGCTTGGCGTTAACGTCCCAGTAAGCACAATCGAGTGCATTACGAGCAGCGCCGGGGGGCATTCCGGCCTGGAGCGCCGCGCAGTCGAGCCCCTGATGCAACGCCGGGCGCATGGCTTCGATGGCCGCCACAATCCGGTCCGGGGTTTCACCGTAACGAGGGTAGGGGACGCATTCTCCGCGGCCGCATTGGGTTCCATCGCTGAGTTCGGCCACGACCACCACGGCCTCGGTCTTGCTGCCGCGGCTGATGGTGAAGGCGCCGGCCAGCGGCCAGCGTTCGATCCGTACGGAAAGGTCCATGTCAGGGGCAGATATGACCGCAGCGACCACTATGGCTCAAGAGCCCTCCGGCGCGGGCCGAAGGCGGCGGAGCATCAGGCTTTGACGGCCGCTTCGCTGACCGCAACGCTCGCCGGACCGGCTGCCGCCAATGATCGAGGCAGCAACGCAGCCACGCACGTATCGCTCGCGATCGGCGGCGCGTGGACGGCTGAGCGCGCCGCGGAGCTTGAGCGGATCGTCGTTGACGGCGCTCGGCGTTGCGAGAATGCGCAGAGTGTCGACATCGATCTACAACAATTAGAGCGGCTGGATACCTTCGGCGCTTGGCTGATCGAACGGCTCACCCGCGCGCTTGCGGCGCGCGGCGCCGCCATCCGCATCGTCAATCTCTCCGACGGCGACCGCGCCTTGATCGACGAAATGCGGCTCGTCAATCGCGAGCCCGCGCCGGCCGAACGCGCGCCGAACCGTGCCGTGAGCGCCTTGGGGTCCCTCGGCCGCGCTACTGCCGAGATTGGCTGGTCACTGGTGCTGATCGCCCACTTGCTCGGTGCGCTGACGATGGTGGTACTGGGAACGATCGCGCGGCCGTCCCGGCTGCGCCTGACTTCCATTGTGCACCAGCTTGAGCGCGTCGGCTGGCGCGCGGTGCCGATCATACTTCTCAGTACGTTCCTGATCGGCGCCATCCTGGCGCAGCAGGGCATCTTTCGCTTCCGTCCATTCGGCGCGGACGTCTACGTCGTCGACATGGTTGCCGTGCTGGTGCTGCGCGAAGTCGGCGTGCTGATCGTCAGCATCATGGTGGCGGGGCGTTCCGGCAGTGCCTACACGGCCGAACTCGGCGCCATGACCATGCGCGAGGAGATCGACGCGCTGCGCACCATGGGCTTCGATCCGGTCGAAGTGCTGGTGCTGCCGCGCATCGTTGCCCTCATTATTGCCGTTCCCATGCTGGCGTTTCTCGGCTCAATGGCGGCGCTCTACGGCGCCGGTCTCGTGTGCTGGCTTTATGCCGGCATGGCGCCTGAGGTTTTTCTGGCGCGGCTGCGCGACGCGATCTGGCTGCCGACATTTGAAGTCGGCCTGATCAAGGCGCCGTTCATGGCGCTGGTCATCGGCCTTGTCGCCTGCACCGAGGGGTTCGAAGTCGACGGCAGCACGGCGTCGCTCGGGCAGAGAACCACGGCGTCGGTCGTCAAATCGATCTTCCTGGTCATCGTGCTCGATGGAGTCTTTGCGATGTTCTTCGCCGCGATCGGGATGTAGCGAATGCCGCCAAGCGATCCCGTCATCAGCGTGCGCGATCTGGTCGTCAGTTTCGGCGGCGCGACGGTGCTCGATTGTGTCTCGCTCGATGTGCGGCGCGGCGAAATTCTCGGCTTTGTCGGCGGTTCCGGCGCCGGCAAATCGGTGCTCATGCGCACGATCATCGGGTTGCTGCCCAAACGCAACGGTACCATCGAGGTCTTCGGCCAGGACATCGCCGCGTTGAGCGTGCACGAGCGCCGGTCGATCGAGCGACGCTGGGGTGTGCTGTTTCAGCAGGGCGCGCTGTTTTCCTCCCTTAACGTGCAGCAGAACATCGAATTTCCGATCCGCGAATACCTGAAGGGCCTGTCGCCGCAACTGATCGAGGAGATCGCACTCGCCAAACTGAAAATGGTCGGGCTTAACGACGGCGTGCGCAGAAAATTTCCGGCGGAGCTGTCCGGCGGCATGATCAAGCGTGTCGCGCTTGCCCGCGCACTCGCGCTCGACCCGGACATTGTTTTCCTCGACGAGCCGACGTCAGGCCTCGATCCGATCGGTGCCGCCGAATTCGATGAGCTGATTCTCACCTTGCAGCGCACGCTCGGCTTGAGCGTGTTCATGGTGACCCACGATCTCGACAGCCTGCACGCGGTCTGCGGCCGCATCGCGGTGCTGTCCGAAGGCCGCGTGATCGCTGACGGTCCGATCGAGACGTTGCTCGCGTCCGAGCATCCATGGCTGAAATCGTATTTTCGCGGCAAGCGCGCCCGGCCCCTCCGGCACTGAGATACGCAGAAGGACCTTCGCTCATGGAGACCAAGGCGAATTATGTGGTGACCGGCTTGTTCACGCTTGCGGTCATCGTCGGGGCCTTCGGCTTTCTGTTCTGGTTCCAGCGGGCCGGCGACCGCGGCCACGAGACCGCCTATCGAGTCGTTTTTACCGGCTCCGTCGCCGGGCTGAACACCGGTGCCGACGTGACATTCAATGGGATCCGCGTGGGTCAAGTCGCCGGGCTGACGCTAGACGCGCAGGACCCGCGCAAGGTCGTGGCGCTGCTCAAGCTCCAGAGCGCGGTGCCGGTGCGTACCGATACCAAGGCGGGTCTCGCATTTCAGGGCTTGACCGGGCTGGCCGAAGTGTCGCTGACCGGCGGATCGGCTAAGGCGGAGCCGCTGGCCGGCCAGAACGGTGAGCCGCCGACACTCTATGCCGATGCGAGCGCGACCGCCGATGTGACGCAGCAGGCCCGCGACGTCCTTTCCAAGATCGACAGCATGGTCGCCGACAACGAAACGGCGCTGCGCGCGTCGCTGCAGAATATTCAGACGGTGACAAAAACGCTGGCGCAGAATTCGCAACGCCTGAACGAGGTGATGGCCGGGCTGCAAAATCTCACGGGTGGCGCTGACGGCGATGGCCAAATCGGCAAGGCCGCCGGTTCGATCCGCCGTCTTGCCGACGATCTCGACAAGCAGAGCACGCAGATCTCGGCCGGCCTGACGCAGTTCTCCAATCAGGGACTGAAGCAGTTCGAGGCTTTTGCCGTTGACGGACGGCGCACGCTGGCGGAACTGCAGAAGACCATCAAGAACATCAACCAGCACCCGAACAGCCTCATTTTCGGGCGCTGATGGAGCGCACCAATTTTCCACGCCGTGCATACACCGCGGCAATCATGCGCGCTTCGCGCAGCCCGAACAGCAGCGAGGCCAGCAGCAACGGCACGACGAAATAGAGCATCCGGAAGGTTAGGAGCGACGCCAGCAGATCCTCCCTGGGAAATTGCGGCAGGCTGAGAAACATCGCCGCCTCGATCACGCCGAGGCTGCCCGGCACATAGCTCACGACGCCGATCAGCATCGCCGTGACGAACACCACGAGCAGGTCGAAGAAGTCGATTGCCGGCTGCGCCGGCAGCAGCAGATACATGGCCAGCGTCACGAAAATCAGATCGAGCGAACCGATGACGATCTGCACGAGCGTCGAGGCCGGATTGGGCAGGGCGACACGCCATGGCGAGCGGCCGACGCTGCGCGGCCGCGGCAGCAGCCACAGCATGTAACAATTGATCGCGGTGAGCGCCGCGAGCCCGATCAATCGATTGACCGGCGCCGGCAGGTGATTGACCGCGCTGGCGGCGCCTGGCGCCAGCGCAACGCCGCAGCCGAGAACGAAAACGTTGCCCAGCCAATAGGTCAGTCCGGTGATGAATGCGATGCGGCCGATTTCGGCGACTGACAGGCCCCAGGCCGAGTAGATGCGGTAACGGATAATGCCCGATGTGAGGATCGCCGCACCCAAGTTGTGGCCGATCGTGTAGCTCGTGAAGCTTGCGAACGCGGCGACGCGGTATGGCAGGTGACCCCGCCCGATCGCCCGCAAGGCAAACACATCGTAGCAGGTCAGCGTAAGATAGCCGGCGGCGACACAAAAGCACGACAGCAAAAGGCTATGCGGCGTTTGCGCCTTGAGCGCCTCAACGACACGCGCGATCTCGATTTCACGAAAGACGCGATAAAGCGTAGCGCCTGCAATGACGACGATCACGAGGCTGATCGTTGCCGCAAGCCAACGCCAATTCAGTCGCTGATAAACCGCGCGCTGCGCGGCGCTCATCACATTCGACATCGGCGCATTGCGACGAGCGTTCCGCAGGGTTGCTGATTCGCAATGTTATTGTCGCATCGGACTGCGACACTATTGTTACGTCACCTATTGTTACGTCACCTACCGATGTGCCGCGGAACAAACAGACCGTCACATAACTGAGACACGAAATGGCAATGTTTGTTGCATTCGATTCGTACTTCAGACGATCGGACTGTTCTCGCGGGAACGACACATGCGGGTTCTCATCGCAACTGACGCGTGGCCTCCCCAAGTCAACGGCGTTGTTCGCACCTTGTTGTCGCTGCAGCGCGCGGCGCGAGCGCTCGGCGTCGACATCGAGTTTCTCTCGCCGGACGGGTTCCGCACGGTGCCGGTTCCGACCTATCCGGGACTGCGGCTTGCCATCCCGAGCCGGCGGCGTATCGCCGAGCGTATCGAGGCGGCGCGGCCGGATGCAATTCATATCGCCACCGAGGGACCGATCGGCCATTCGGTGCGCGGGTATTGCGTTCGCCGTGGCCGGCCGTTCACCACGAGCTACACGACCCGCTTTCCCGAATACATCTCCGCGCGGGCGCCTATCCCTCAGAGTCTGATCTACGCGGCGCTGCGGCGGTTTCACGGGACGGCCGCAGTGACGATGGTGGCGACGCCGTCACTGATGAGCGAACTGCGCGAGCGCGGCTTTCCGAACCTCGGCATGTGGACGCGCGGCGTCGATAGCGAGCAGTTTCAGCCCGATCGCGCTATCGATCCAGGCTTTGCACGGCCGATTTTTGCCTGCCTGGGTCGCGTCGCGATCGAAAAGAATCTCGACGCGTTCCTGTCGCTCGATCTGCCCGGCACCAAGGTCGTGATCGGCAAGGGACCGATGGAAGACGAACTCAAGCGGCGTTATCCGCAGGCGAAATTTCTCGGCCAACTGGAAAACGGCACGCTGGCGGCGCACCTCGCGGCCGCCGACGTTTTCGTGTTTCCGAGCCTCACCGATACGTTCGGCGTGGTGCAGCTCGAGGCGCTGGCCAGCGGCGTGCCCATCGCCGCATTTCCCGTGACCGGTCCGAAGGATGTGGTCGCCGACAATCCGATCGGCGTCTTGAGCGAAGACTTGCGCGCGGCCTGCCTGGGTGCGCTGCAAATCTCGCGCGAGGCCTGCCGCGCGTTTGCGCTGCGCTACTCCTGGGAGAATAGCGCACGGCAGTTCATCGGCCACGTTCGCAAGGTGGCCAATCATGGCGCCCCAGTGGCGCAGGGGGCTGCGCCGGCAGCCGCAGCCGTCCGCGGCTGACAACCGGGTCCGCTTCTTCGATGGGCACGCCGCAACTGCATAACCGCGAACACACCAAGCAAGAGGCCAGAGCGATGACTGACATTACGCGCACCGAACTCGACAAGGACACGATCGAAAAAGCCTACGCGCGATGGGCGCCGGTCTATGACCTTGTGTTCGGCGCGGTGTTCGAGCATGGCCGGCACGCCGCGATCGCTGCGGCCGAACGCATCGGCGGCCGCATCCTCGAAGTCGGCGTCGGCACCGGCCTGTCGCTGCCGTATTACTCGGCCGATGTCCGGCTCTGCGGCGTCGATATTTCCGAGCCGATGTTGCGCAAAGCGCAGCAGCGCGTGACCGAGCTTGGCCTCAAAAACGTCGAGGCGCTCGCCGTCATGGACGCCGAGCATCTTGATTTTCCCGGATGCGTCGTTCGACGTGGTGGTGGCGCAATACGTCATCACCACGGTGCCGAATCCCGAAGCCACGCTCGACGAATTCGCGCGCGTCCTGAAACCCGGCGGCGAAATCGTGCTGGTCAGCCGGGTCGGCGCCGAGGCAGGCATTGCGCCGCGCGCTCGAACGCTGGTTCGCGCCGGCGGCGCGCAAGCTCGGCTGGCGCACGGAATTCGCCTTTGAACGCTACGCCCAGTGGGCAAAGAGACCGACGGCATGCGGCTGGTCGAGCGGCGCGCCATGCCGCCGTTCGGCCATTTCTCGCTTATTCGCTTTGCCAAGCGGCGGTGGCACGGCGTTCGGCCGCGAAACGCCGAACGCTGCCGCGCGCGCTGTCGGCTGACAAACAGCGGCGTCGGCGTTCACCCAAGCGTCACGAATTGTCTCTGTCACGGCGCATTCATCGAATCGCCATACCGTCAGCACAATCGACATAGAGGCGGAGGGATACCATGGCCGGCTTTCTTGAAACGCTGAGAATCCAGCGCTGGGACGACCATCGCTATTATCACCACAGCCGGATCAATCAGTCGCTCCATTTCGTCAGCGCGCTGAGCTTCCTGTTTTCCTACGTCATGATCTTCAAGGACCCGGCCATATCGGCGCTGGCCGGCTGGCTGGTGGCGATGACCACGCGGCAAACCGGGCACTTTTTCTTCGAGCCAAAGGACTACGACGAGGTCAACCACGCCAGTCACGAATATAAGGAAGCAGATCAAGGTCGGCTATAACCTGCGGCGCAAGGTCGTGCTGCTGTCGATCTGGGCGCTCTCGCCGGTCACGCTCTATGTCAGCCCGAGCTTTTTTGGCCTGTTCACGCCGGCGACCAGCAAGACCGAATTCGTGCGTCAGGTGGCAACGATCTGGCTGGCGCTCGGTGTTGGCGGCGTCATGTTCCGCACCGTGCAGTTGTTTTTCATCAAGGACGTGCAGACCGGCTTGGTGTGGGCCACCAAAATCCTGACCGACCCGTTTCACGACATCAAGCTGTACCACAAGGCGCCGCTCGCGCTGCTGCGCGGCGAGCTGATCGATCCGCATATCGGCGCTGACTGGGACGATGAAGAAGAACTCGATGACGCCGAGGAGTTGCCGCGTACGAGCTGAAGCGCTGCGGCCTGTTCGGGGAGTTACTCCGCCGACTTGCGGCCGAGCGCGGGCAGTAAGCGATGAGCGAGCATTTCCTTCAGGATCGTTCGCTTGATCGATTTGTTGGTCGCTGCCGGATCATGCCAGAACCAGCCGTCTCGTTTCATGGCCGTGGCCGCGGCGACAAACCGGTCGGCTACGGCGGCAAAATCGGCATCGGTGTAATTCAGGCTGAAAATCAGCCGGCCGGTGCCGACCCAGCTCAACGCCAGCCCCTCGGCGCGCAGATAATATTGCAGCATCCAGTTGTAGCGGCACGGCGCCGTGTAACACACCGTCCAGATCGACGAGATATTGGCAACCTGGATCGGCAGGTCGGCTTCGCGCAGCCGCGCATTGAGCTGCCGCGCGCGCTCGTTCCAGTTATCGTCAAGCCCGGCGTAGAGCGCCCGGCATTCCGGCGTTTCGAGAAAGCGCAGGAACTCGTTCATCGCCGCCATGACATAGGGGTGCGAATTGAACGTGCCGCGAGCAAAGCAGATATCGGCCGGGCGGTCGTCGCGGAAGCGCCGCATCAATTCGCTGCGCCCGCACACCGCGCCGATTGGCAGACCGCCGCCGAGCGTCTTGCCGTAGGTGACGAGATCGGCGCGGACGCCGAAATAGTCTTGCGCGCCGCCCATCGCGAGCCGGAAGCCGACGAACACTTCGTCGAAGATCAGCGGAATATTTCGCTCGGTGCAGATGCGGCGAAGCCGGCGCAGCCATTCGGCATAGGCCTGTTTGTCGAAACGCGCCGATCGCGCACTGTCGACCAGCGAGGAATCCGAGGGCGCATTGGCGTTGGGGTGCAGCGCCTGCAACGGATTGACAAGGACGCAGGCGATGTCGCGCCGCGTCTGCAGCACGCGCAGCGAATCCTCCGACATGTCCTTCAACGTGTAGGTTTCGTGGGCCGGCAGCGGATTGCCGATGCCGGGCTGCACGTCGCCCCACCAGCCGTGGTAAGCGCCGGCAAATCGCACGAGGTGGCTGCGGCCGGTGTGGTAGCGGGCAAGCCGCACAGCTTGCATGACGGCCTCGGTGCCCGACATGTGAAACGACACTTCGTCGAGGCCGGAAATTCGCTTCAGCCGTTCGACGTTGTCGGCGACGACCGGGTGATAGGAGCCGAGCACCGGACCGAGCGCGCGCACGCGCTCAAAGCCACGCGCCATGGCGTCCTTGTAAAAATCGTAGCCGAGCACATTGACGCCGTAAGAGCCGGTGAGGTCGTAGAAGACGTTGCCG
>CAVPQA010000039.1:0-104861 GCA_963707175.1 uncultured Alphaproteobacteria bacterium | reverse complement strand
ACGGATGAGAAGAAAAGGACTTTCGGCCGGGAATAAAAGGCGCGCCGCCAAATCTTGGTCTTGGGAATATGTTGACCTGCTGGGCGGCGGCCGGCAACGAGAGGTGCGGCGGCCATATCGGATCGTGCCCGTTTTTATTGCCGAGCGCGAACCCTGACCTGCGAGCTTTCGGGTGCATCGCCCGCTTTCCTGGCGCCGGCCCGTGCGGAAAACCAGTGGCCAGTTTTCCCGGTCATGCTCTAAGATCGCCATTATCCGGACGATCGGCGATGGAGGCTGACCATGGCAAGGTGGCGTTTCGACCGCAGGCGGCGGATGTTTTTGCGCACGGCCGGAGCCGCGGCGGCGCTGGGCCCGCTGCTCATCACCGAGCGGACGATTGCGCAGTCGCGCACGCTCTACGTCAACACCTGGGGCGGCAGCTACACGGCGGCGCAGGACGCAGCCTATTTCAAGCCGTTCACCGCGGCGACCGGGATACAGATCAAGACCGTGACGCCGGTGTCCTATGCGCGCATCAAGGCGCAAGTGGAGTCCGGCAATTACGAATTCGACCTGACGTCGATCAATTCCATGCTCGTGTTGCGTGCCGCGCGTGTCAAGCTCGTCGAGCCGATCGACTGGATGATCTTCAAAAAGGGCACGCTGCCCGACGACGCCATCGTCTCCGACGGCCATGGCGTCGCGTTCGCGATCCTCGGCACCAACCTGTGCTACCGCACCGACAAATTTCCGCACGGCGGCCCGAAATCGTGGGCGGATTTCTGGGACGTGCAGAAGTTTCCCGGTCCCCGTTCGCTGTGCATGAGCAATTCGCCACGCACCTGCATTTTCGCGCTCATTGCCGATGGCGTGCCGCTGGACAAGCTCTATCCGCTCGATTTCGACCGTGCGTTCAAGAAGCTCGATCAGATCAAGCCGCACATCAAGGTGTGGTGGCGCGAGGGCAACCAGTCGCAGCAGCTCCTGCGCGACGGCGAAGTCGACATGATGTCGATCTGGAACGCGCGCGGCACCGAACTGAGGCAGCAAGGCGTGCCGGTCGAGGTGGTATGGAACGGCGCGGTGCGCAGTTCCAGCACCTGGTGCGTGCTCAAGGGCGCGCCGAATCGCAAGCTCGCCTGGGAGTTCATCCAGTTCGTCTCGGGCGCCAAGCCGCAAGCCGAATTCAACACGCGGCTTTATTACGGGCCGACCAATCCGGGCGCCTATGCGCTGATCCCGAAGGACATCGCCGTGCAGCTGCCGACCTATCGCGCCAACGAAGCGGTATCGGTCAAGGAAGACGACACCTGGGAGGTCGACCGCATCGCCAAACTCGAAGAACGCTTCACGCAGTGGCTGGCGTCGTAGGGGCCCATCGGCCCCGCTCATTCCCGCGCAAGCGGGAATCCAGATGAAACGAAACCAACGTTGGGATGGGTATCCTTCGTCCGCGCTTTCGCGGGGACGGGCGGATAGAGAGTAAGGCCCGCAAATGACTGAAGAACTTGTACTCTACGAGAGCCAGGACAAGATCGGCCTGGTGACGCTCAATCGTCCGCAAAAGCTGAATGCACTCAGCCGCGACATGCGCACGGCGCTGGTCGCGGCGCTGCGCCTGGCCGACGAGGATGCAGCGACCAGCGTCGTGGTGCTGCGCGGCGCCGGCCGCGCCTTCTGCGTCGGCTACGATCTCGGCGGCTCGAGCGGGACCGACGAAGCCTGGCGCAACGACGCGCTGAAATATCACGACCGGCTCAGCACAAGCCTGGCGATGGAGCTGATGCCCTGGTACATGAAGAAGCCGGTGATCGCCTCCGTGCAAGGCTACGCGCTCGGTGCCGGCTGCGAGATCGCGATGTTCTGCGATCTCACCATCGCGGCCGATGACGCCAAGTTCGGCGAACCGGAAACGCGTCACGCCCAGGCCGGCCCCGGCTTCGTCATGCCGTGGCTCATCGGCTACAAGAAGGCCCGTGAACTTCTTTATTTCGGCGACATGATCGACGCCAAGGCGGCGCTCGACCTCGGCATGATCAACCGCATCGTGCCCGCCGCCGAGCTTGCCGACGCCACCATCAAATACGGCAAACGGCTGGCGCTAATCGCGCCGGAAGCGCTCGCCGCCACCAAACTCGCGATCAACCGCGGCGCCGATGCGGCCGGTTTCCGCAACGCCATGCAGGCCGGCATCGATGTGGTGGCGCCGCTCTATGCGGCGAAGACCGAGATCGGCGAAAAATTCCGCGCCAAGGCCCAGGCCGAAGGCCTTGGCGCCGCGGTGCAATGGCGGCGCAGTCAGTTTGAAGATTAGGCGTTTCGATTGATCACGCGGACCGGACTGGTACCCATCATGAGGAATTAATCTTTGCTGGCGCCTGCCTGCATCTCTGGCTGCGGTGTTGGGGCCTGCTGATGCTGCATTGGTCGTTCACAGCATGTTCTTTACGCGCTCCATGTATTGGCGTGACACCTTGTCTCAGCCTTCCATCTCATTAGCCACGGGCTTGCCTTTGACAAGCTGGCGCGGCCGATTCCAGTATCGCTGAGCCTGTCGCCAAAAAATCGAGCAGCGGCCGACTTTCTGAAACTGGGGAGGAAAAGCGATGAGACAGACAATGGCGCTGCTGGGCGCCGCGCTTCTGGCGACACTGTTGCTCACCGCGCCAACACAAGCCGCGGAAAAAATTTCGATCGGCATTATCGGGGGCCCTGCCGCCGGCGCCTGGCCCTGGGCCATCGCTCAGGACGAGGGCTTCTTCAAGCAGGCGGGAATCGAGCCCGATTTCATCTACGTGCCGAGCGCTCCGGGATTGATGCAGCAGCTTGTGGCGGGCTCGCTCGATGTCGTCGGTCTTGATGGCATCGTCGAGGCGGTGCACGCCGACGCCGCCGGCGCCAAGGTCGGCATGCTCCGAATCATCAACGGAACGACACCTTACGAGTTCGACGCCCAGCCCTCGATCAAATCGGTGAAAGATTTGAAGGGACAGAAGATCTGCCTCGGCGGCAGCAAGGACATTACCCGCGTCTATGTCGAGCAGATCATGAAAGCGAACGGGCTCACCGACAACGACGTCAGCTTCATCATCGTCCCCAATACCGCCGAACGTTTGGCCGCGCTGAAATCCGGCACTATCGCCGCGACCATGCTGCTGCCGCCATTCAGCTTGATCGCCGACAAGGCTGGTTTCCATAATATTGCCTCCGTCAGGCACTTCGCGGGCGGAATACCATTCGCTGGCGCCTTTGCAACGGACGCCTGGGCAAAAGCCCACGCGGATGCGGCGAAGAAATTAATCCAGGTCCTCAACCAGTCGATCGCGTGGTTCGAAAAAAACCGCGAGGGATCGATCGACATCATGGTCAAGGTTTCCCACGCGCCGCGCGAACTGGCGACCGAGACCTATGATCTCGAGCGTAGAATCGAGGTGATGCCGAAAGACGACGCGGTGTCGCGCGATGGCCTGGCAAAGCTGATTGCCGCCATGAGGTCGACCGGCGATCTGCAGAACCAAACAGTGACGCCGGACCAACTCATCATCCCCGGGATAACCCACGCCGGTTCGTGAGCGGCGAGGTTGGCGACTCCTCGCCGCTACGGCTGCGGCTCTGCACAACCGCGGCAAGAACTTCAGCGGCGTTGCCCTGCGCGGCGTCAATCTCGCACGGCAGCGTCACCGGCTCCGGCAGCTCGGCATCGGTAACGTCGTAGCCAATCGCGCGCAGAATTCCGGCGGCGGGACACATGGCGACGGCAAGCCGCGTGTAGGGATTGAGCACCGGCGGGCGTACCCAGTTGAAACCCGGCGCGGCGAGCGACCCTTGCCAATCGCACAAAGATTCGCGGCGGGCTCGGCTATACCCCGCAGCCTCCGCGAACGAGCTGATCATAAAGCGGCGCGTGCCGATGCGCCCTTCCCACGCAGGGCGTTCCGGCACCCAATCGTTGGCGGCCGCGGTGTTGTCCTCGCGCGTGGTGTAGCCGGTCTCGGTGCGCTCGATGACGCAGCGCTCGCCGGCTGCGCAGCCGACCAGCGTGAAGATCACGGGGCGCGCGACCGGCGTCGTCTCCAACATAAGCCGCGCGTCGGCGTAGCTGCCGCAAGTTTCGAAGACGTGGCGCAGCAATTGATCCGGCGGCATACGGCCATGACAGGCCCAGGTCGCAACGCCGTTCAGCGCAAAGTCATAGGGCCGCAGCCAGCGATGCGACGTGCGCCGGCGCATCGGCGCCTGATTGATCGAAGCGGCGAAGCGAAACGGCGCCATCGCAGTCAGTGCGCCGACATAGCCGGGCCAGGTGACGCTGAAAAACTCGCCGGCCCGGTTGGTCCCTTGGCCACGCATCCGCGCCACCTCAACGTGGCGGCCGAGACCGTGAAACGGCCAATCGAGCGTACGCACCAGCCAGGGGGCCCCGCCCTCCTCGCGCGCCAGCGCCGTGCACGCCCATTGATACGAGGCGTTGAGCAGCCACACGCCCGGAAAGCCGAGCATGTCCGCGACCTCTCCGACCTCGCCCACATAGGGCGAGCGCGAGCGGGTCAGCCAGCGCCTCGCCGCACGATCCAATAGCGGGAGTGCCGGCAGCATCGCGCGTGGAAAGAACGCCAGACAGGCGTCGCGCAGCGCCCGCGCCTGCGCGGCCTTCTCGCGGGCGTGGCGCAGCGGCCCGCCGTCGCGGACATCAACGACAGAGATTACGGGCGTCGGGATGTTCATAAGACCGCATCAAAAGCATCGACCGATTTCGACGCAAGGCCGACACTACCGCCCAACAATTGCGGCGGATTTAACGGTCGCGCAGCCTGTCCATCAGCACCTTGTCCTGGCCGCCGTCGATCTCGAGCATGGTGCCGTTGACGAAAAACGCGAGATCGGAGGCGAGATACGTGACCAGATTGGCGACCTCGTCGCACTCGGCGATGCGGCCGAGCGGGATGCTCGACGGCGCGAGCTTGTCGGCTTCCTCGAAGCTCAGCTTCATGTCGCGCGCCATGGCATTGACCAGGCCGGTCCAGCGCTCGGTGCGCACCGGCCCCGGATTGACGGCAACGAAGCTGATATTGTCCCTGCCGTATTGGCTGGCGAGCGACTTCGTCAGGTTCTGTCCGGCCGCATTGGCGGCGCCGGGCGCGATCTCCCAGTAGGATACCTTGACGCCGTCGTTGCCGATCAGGTTGACCACGCGGCCCTTCTTCTGCGCCCGCATGATCGGCAATACATGCTTCATGCAGCGCACGTAGCCCATGAATTTGAGCTGCAGCGATTGCGCCCAGTCTTCTTCGCTCAGATGCTCAAGCACGCCGCCCGGAGACGAACCGGCGTTGTTGACCAAAATATCGATCCGCCCCAATGCCTCGTGCGCCTTCTTGACGAAATTCTCGGCATCCGCGGGCTTGGTGAGGTCGGCGACGATCGGCACGATCTGGCGGTTGGTGGCGCGGGAGATTTCCGCGGCAGTCGCTTCCAAGGGCTCCTTGCGCCGCGCGCAAATGGCGACATCGATGCCCTCCTTGGCGAACGCCCAGGTGATCGCCTTGCCGATGCCTTCGCTCGCGCCGGTGACGAGCGCCTTCTTCCCGGTCATCTGCAAATCCATGGCCATCTCTCCGTTGTTGCGGGCGAAGACAAAGGCAAAATGCAGCAAGCGTGACCGGCGAAGTCAACACCGGGATCGAGAGCACAGGCGCGCTTGATCGGCAGACAATTGCCGTCCACACTTTCGGCATGACGCTGCCGCGCGACCGCCTGCCCTATTCGTCGCCGTTCACCCGGCCGCCGCTCAAGCTGCCCGGCAAGGCGCGCATGATCATCTGGTCGGTGGTCAACATCGAGGAATGGGAGATCACGCGGCCGATGGCGCGGCAGTTATCGCAGCCGCCGATGGGCCAGACGCCTGTTCCCGACATGCCGAACTGGACCTGGTACGAATACGGCATGCGGGTCGGCTTCTGGCGGCTCTTGAACGCGCTCAAGGCGGCCGGCGTGACGCCGACGATGTCGATCAACGCCAAGGTGTGCGAGACCTATCCGGAGGTCGCGGCCGCGGCGCGCGATGCCGGCTGGGAATTCATGGCGCACGCCTATGTGCAGATGCCGATCCAGCAGATCGAGGACCAGCGCGCGGTCATCAAACAATCGGTGGCGCTGATCGAGACATTCACCGGCAAGCGGCCGAACGGCTGGCTCGGGCCCGGCCGCGGCCAGACATTTCACACGCTCGACTACGTGACCGACTGCGGCCTGACCTGGTTCGGCGACTGGATCCTCGACGACCAGCCGCTGTGGGTGAAGACCGCGAAGGGGCCGGTTCTGTCGATCCCCTACAGCGCCGAGATCAACGACATCACGCTGATGGTGTCGCACCACCACGAATCCGACGTACTGTTGACGCGCAGCATCGACGCCTTCGACCGGCTCTATGCGGAGAGCGCGCAATCGGCCCGCGTCATGGCGATCGGCGTGCACCCCTATGTCACCGGCGCCGCGCACCGCATCAAATATTTCGAGCAGCTCTACGATTACATCAACAAGCACGATGTCGTGCACTGGACCGGGCAGCAGATTTACGACTGGTACGCAGAGCTCGTGCCGTCGCGGTAAGGACCAACTCAATTCAGCGGAACAGCTGCTCGACGATCTTGGACGAGCTTTCCGTGTAGGCCACGAGCTTTTCCGGGCTGATGAAATTCTCCTGCACACCGGCGCGCGACGGCACGATCGGCGCGAGCTGCGGCAGCGGCTCGACATCGGAGCGCACCGGCAGATATTCCGACTTGGCGAGGATTTGCTGGCCTTCGCGCGACAAGAGAAAATCCATCAGCAGCATGGCGGCATTCGGATGCCGAACCTCCTTCGGCATGACGATGGTGCCGGCGGCGCTGGCGACCGGGGGCAGCAGCTTCGATGCCACCGGCGCGCCCTTGGCGGCGCTGATCAGCGGATGATGGGCGAACACCTGCAGTGCGATGGGATATTCGCCGGCGATGACACGGTCGACCAGGGTGCGCGGATTACCGGCGCCGAAATTAATGATGTTCTGCTTGCTCAAGCGCTTCAGATAGGCAAGCGCCTTGGCGTCGCCCCAAGCCAGCCGCAGATTGGTGACAAACAGCGTCGCGCCGATGGACGACAGCACAGGCCAGGCGATCTTGCCCTTCCATTTGGGATTGAGCAGATCGTCGTAGGTTTTCGGCGCGTCCGCGGCCGCGACCAGCTTCGTGTTGTAGGCGATCGAGAAATAGCTCATGCGGGTGGGCGCCCACAGCCCGCGCGGATCGCGCAGCCGTTGCGGGATGCCGTCGATCTGCGGCGACCAGGCCGGCTGCGCGATGCCTTCCTGCACCGCCATTTCGCCGATGCCGGTGCCCTCGATGATGTCGCCCGCCGGATTGTGCGCGCGCATTTCGGCGGCGACCTTGGTGGCGATGACCTCGGAATCGGCACGCCAGAACGTCATCTTGATGAACGGATATTTCTTCTCGAACGCTTCCGCCACCGGCCGCAGCGCCTGATTGACGATCATGCCCGAGTAGAAGACGACCGCGCCCTCCTGCTTGGCGCCGGCGATCAGCCTCTGCTCGCGATCAGGCCCCTTGTAGGTCAGGATGCTATCGGCGTTTTGCGCCACCGCGGCAGTGGCGAGCAGACCCGTGATGGCGCACGCTGCCACCAGCGTAAGGGTGCCGGTGTGAAGCCTTGTGGAGCTCATGTCAGGCGCTCTTACGCAAAGTCTGCGCCGCGCCCGCGGCCGCCTTCGGGGTGACGCCGCAGCCGATGGCGTCGGAGTGGTGCAGCACGCCGTCGACCAGCTGAAGTCCTTCCCAGCGGTCCTCGGCGAGACCGTCGAACTCGGTCAACTCCGAGGCGTACCAGATGCCGGGCAGCGCCGCGGCAAGCTGCATGGCGTGCGCCGCCAGCAGCATCGGCCCGACATGGGCGCCCATGCGGTAGCGGACGCCGCCGGCGGCGCAGATTTGCGCGGCAGCGAACGTCTTGCGCAGGCCGCCGAGCTTGGTGATCTTCAGGCTGATGGCATCGACGATGCGCTCGCGCACCAGGATCATCACCTGATCGAGCGAATAGGCCGCCTCGTCGGCCTCGACCGTGATCGGCACCGCCTGCGTCACCGTCTTGAGTCCGATCAGATCGTTGGCGTTGACCGGCTGTTCGGCGAGATCGATGCGGCTCTTGGCCATGGCGTTGAGCGCGCGGATCGCATCCTTGGGCGCGTAGGATTGGTTGGCGTCGATCGTCAGATGCGCCTGCGGGCCGACCTCGGCGCGGATCGCCTCGACGCGCGCGACGTCCTCGTCGACGTCGCCGTGCACCTTGATCTTGAAATGGCGCACGCCCTTGTCGGCCAGCATGCGTGCGTTCCTGGCCATATCAGCCGGCGATTTGATCGGCAGGATGCGCAGCGACGGAAATTCGCGCACCGCCGGTCCGCCAAACAGATCGCAGATCGGCACGCCGAGCCGGCGCGCCATCAGATCGTGCAGCGCGCAATCGATGCCGGACTTGGCCTGATTGTTGCCATGCATGGCGTGATCGAGATCGTCGAGGATGGCGGCGATCTGCCGCGAGTCGCGGCCAAGGAGACGCTTGCCCAGCCGGTCGAGTGCGCCCTTCACCGCCTCGTGCGGCGCACCGTAGTGGTTCATCGTCGAGGCGTAGCCGTAGCCGACCGTGCCGTCCTCGGCCTCGATGGACACGACCCAGCCTTCCGTGGCCGGATTGGCCGCGAGGGCGAATTTCCAGTCCTTGTCCTTCTTCGGGAGAACCGATTCCTCGACGCGTACATCAACAATCTTCATCCGTTTCGCTCCCATGTGACTCTCGCTCGTCATTCCGGATCACCGTGGAGCGGCGAGTCCTGAATGACGAAGCCTCTCATTCGTTCACTCCGCCGCGGTCGCGGCGTGATGCATCGGCTCGCGCAGCCCGGCGCGCTCCATGCGCGGCAGCAGCTCATCCCTGATGTGGGGGAAATCGTCCACGTAGTTGATCATGCCAAGCGCGAGGCCGTCGAGGCCGGCGCTGCTCAGGCGCTTGAACGTCTCGATGGCGTCGTCATAGCTGCCGATGCACGGAAAACCGGCGCCGCTGATCAGGCGCGCTTTGAGCTTGTCCTCGTCGGCCTTGAGCCAGGTGTTGATGCGCGAGCCGCGCAGCTTGAAGGCGTAATCCGCCGCTTCCCAGTCGCCATGCTCGTGCACGATGTAATGGTGGTACTCCTCCGCCTCCTTGCGGGTACGGCGCACCATCAGGTGACAGCTAGCAAAGATGTTGCGCAACTGCCCGGGCGGCGCGGCGTCGCGGAAATATTTAAGCTTACTGCGCAGATCCTCGTCGGTCGGCGGCACCGTCGTGAACAGGCAATCGGCGTTGCGCGCGGCGAAATCGCGGCCGGTTTCCGAATTGCCGGCGCTGACCAAAATCGGCCGGCTGCCCCACCACGGCTTCGGTTTGCCGAGCACGGCCTTGAGCTTGTAGTGGCGGCCGTCGAAGTCGAACGGCTTGTCCTCCGACCAGACACGATTGACGATCTCGAGCCACTCTTCGGCGTAGTCGTAGCGGCCGTCATGGTCGCCGAGCGCGACACCCATCATGCCGAACTCGATCGGATTCCAGCCGGAGACGACGTTGAGTCCGAACCGGCCGTGCCCGATATGGTCGGCGGTCACCATCTGCTTGGCGGCAAACACCGGGTTGATGAAGGCGACGTGCAGCGTGCCGAAAGTGGTGATGTCGTGTGTCGAGGCCAGCAGCCCGCAGGCCCAGGCGATGGTTTCGAACGTGGTGCCCTGGGTGTCGCTCTCGCCTTGATAGCCGTGCCAGCGGCCGATCGGCAGCAGGAATTCGAGCCCGGCCTCGTCGGCAAGCTGTGCCGCCTTGACGTTGTTGTCCCAGGAAGCGTCCCAGCGCTCCGGCGCCTTGGTGAGACTCAAGCCGCCGCGGCAGTTCATGCCGAACAGGCCGAGCTTGAACTTGTTCTTGTTGTAGATGCGGGTCTCGTCGCGGCTGCGCGGCATTTGCACTCCCGATTTCGCTCGTCGCGTGCTTGGCGCCATCGCTACGGCGCTCGCGCGGCTCCCTTGATGACAGGTTATGCCTATCGCGCCTTGCCGAAAAGGCCCGCAACGCAGGAGCGGACGTGCTATGCGGTAAACTGCTGATTGCGCGTCAGCATGTAGAATACCGAACTGACGACGGTCATCAGCGCAATCCACACCACGCCCATCGCGGCGAGCTCGGTGACCTGGCCGTTCTGCCACATTTCGAACAGCGTTACCGCCATCACCTCGGAGCCGGGCCCGACCAGGAGCAGTGGCAGCGCCACCACCTGGACCGACAACAAGAACACCACGAGCCAGGCGCTGATCAGCGACGCCGCGAGCAGCGGCATGACAATCCGCCCGAACAGCGCGCCGCGCGACGCGCCCGCGATCGTCGCCGCACCTTCCAAATCCGGATGGATCTGCAGCGCGCCCGTATAGCTGTAGCGCATGCCAAACGGCATGTAGCGCACCGCCGATGCGATGATCACCGAGATCAGCGTGCCATAGAGCGGCACCGGCATGTTCACGAACACGTCGAGGAAGGCGACGCTGAGAATGAGCGCGGGGAACACCAACGGCAACGTCGCGAGCTGATCGAGCAGCGCCGCACCCGGCACGCGCCGCGCCACGAGCCAGGCGCACAACGCCGTGAACGGCGTCACGATCGTCGCCGTCGCTGCGCCCATCACCAGCGTGTTGACGACCGAATCGCGGAAATCGCCCGGCCCGAGCAGGACCCGGTAATTGTCCAGCGTGGAGCGCGTCAGCGCGCCATAGGTGATGCCGTCATAGAACGGCTGCAACGAGGTGAAGACCAGCATCGCCGCGGGCACGATCGTGACGACCAGGAACAGGCCGGTCAGGATCGCGGCGCTGAGATAACGCCACGCGCCGAGATCGATCAGGCGCGGACGAAAGCCTTTGCCGGTGATGGTTTGATATTTGTCGGCGTGACGCGACAACCGGTTCTGCCATAACAGCAGCATCGCAATGATGATGACGAGACAGATCGAATAGGCGCCGGCCTCGCCATAGCTCGGCATGCCGGTGCGGTGCATGGCTTGAAAGATTGTCGTGGTCAGCACATTGATGTTGCCGGCGAGCCCGACCAGCGCCGGCACCTCGAACGACTCGAAGGCGCGCGCGAAGAACAGGAGCGAGAGCGCGGCGAGCGCCGGCGCGGCCATGCGCAAGGTCACGGCGCCGAACGCGCGGAGCGGATTGGCGCCCGCCATGATGGCCGCCTCCTCGAACGAGGCGTCCATCGAACGCAAAGCCGCCGACATCAGAAGAAATGTCAGCGGCACGAAGCCGATGCCCTCGATGAGCGCCATGCCGCCCATCGAATAGACGTTCAGCACCTGCGCATGTCCCGTCAGATAATGTATGGCGTCGTTCACGGGCCCGGCGCGACCGAGGAGCAGAAGCCACGCCACCACATAGAGAATGTGCGGCACGCCGAGCGAGATGATCGCGCCAAAAAACGCGAAGCTTCGGCCCGGCGTATTGGTCCGCTCCACGAGCAGCGCCTGCAGCGTGCCGACGGCAATGCCGATGGAAGACGAGCCGAATGCATAGACAAGCGTGTTGCCGACGCTCGGCAGGAACAGCCGCTCGGCGAAAAGGCCACGGTAAAACCGCAGCGTGATCGCGCCGAACGAGCCGTCAGGCCGGGTCTCGTGCAGGCTCACGTCAAGCAGAAACAGCGCCGGCGGCACGATGAGCACGAGCAGGATCGCGGCCAGCACGACGACAAGCGGCGAGACGCGCGGGCGCAGCCACGCGATCGAGCGCGCCACAGATGCGTCATTACGAGCGAAGACTGACAATCTCGTCGCGCAATCGAGCCGCGCCCTCCCCCCTCCCCGGCCGCTAAGGCAAGCGCTTTGGGACTTACTTTGCCGCACGTTTTTGCGCAATGCCGGCGAAAAGCGCTCGCGCACAGGAACACATGCACGCTTCGCGAGGCCGCCTGCATTTGATGCACCACAACGCAATGTCAGAAAGTGCGGAACTACCTTCCGCAACGGCGACCGCCTGCTGGTCGATAGCAGCGTCGATGGACCGCAGGCGGTGCTCCTGGACTGACGCGATCAGACGATCCGCACATTATTGGGATTGCGCACCGGATCGCGCCAGAAGGCGTCGTTTTCGTATTTGCGGACGAGATCGGCCGGCAGCACCGATTTGCGCGACGGCGCCTGCACGCGACGGCCGACGCGATGCAGGCCAGGGGTGCCAAGCCGGCGATCGAATTCATCGGCATCGAATTCGACATTATCGAAATCGTGCGCAAACGGTTTTTCGCCGATGAAATCGTACACGGCTTCGATCGCCACGTCGGGCCGCGTGGTCAGCGTCTCGTAAGTCAGCGCCAAGAGCTTGTCGGCGTGCTCGCCGCAAAACGCTTCGCGCAAAGCATTCCAGGCAAAGCCGACCATGCCATTGCCGGCGCCGAGCCCATCGACGCGCGAGTACACGGTGCCGCCCGGCTCGAAATTGAAAATGCCCGAGGGCTGAAACTTGTTCTGGCGGATCAGCCGCTCGATGGAATCGAAAATCCACGGGACGTCGCGGACGCAGCAGATCACCTTGGCGCGCGGAAACAGGGCGTCCAGCACTGCCAGGCGCGCGCACCAATTCCGGTTGGTGTCGAACACGACATCGCCGCGCGCCACCTCGTCATAGAAGGTCGAGAACACGCTCCGCAGCAGCGCCTCACGCTGCTTGTCAGTGATGAAGATCGAGGTTTCGTTGGCCATGCTCATGTTGCGCAGCATGGCCTCGACCAGCGAGCCGACTGGCCCGGTCATGCCGGCATGGAACCTCGGATTCTGCCGCAGGATTGCGGACAGCAGCGTCGAGCCGGAGCGCGGCAGACCGGAAATAAAATGAATGGTGGCTTGCATGGACGGCCGTTGCAGAAGGAATGCTAGCAGATGCAGCCTCTCGCCGCCTCCGCGCCCGGAATTTACGATTAACGTGGACCGCGGAACAGGCGGGCTCCCGCCTGAAGTCGGGGCCGCAGGCGCAACCACCGGCCACCCCGTGGCGAGCGAGAGCCCGCAAATTCCCGAGAAATGACTGCAATGTGCGGCGCCCGCTCTGCAGTAAGCTGCAGCTGTGACAAATGGTTAACATTGGATGAATTGCCACGGCGGCATTTGACCTGATACATTTTTGCTCGCGCGCACGGCCTGTCCGCGCAAGTGGGACGGGGCCGGGGCCGGTCAATAACAAGACAAGCCCTGCCGTAGGCCAATCGATCGCTGCGGCGGCCTCCGCTGTGAGTATCAGGAGTTCGGTGATGGCGTACAGCAAGGCGCAGTTCATTGCGGCAGGGCGGTCCTGCTTCATCGATCGCGATGATCCGAACATCTCCGAACTGCTGACCGGTCTCGCTCCGGGCGAACAGACTTTCGCCTTGAACCGTGAACGCGATCGTCTTCCACGCCAACTTTTTCGCGACGGCGCGGCGAGCATTGATCGATCGGTTTCGGTCGATCTGAAGTCTTACAGGTGAAGGAGTTGGGGGCGATGCAGACGAACTTCACAATCAACTCGGAAGCCGATCTGAATTCTGCGCTCCAGCAGATCGACAAAGGCGGCGCCTCGTCGCAAACGAACACGACTTACACGTTCACCTTCGCAGCGGATCTTACCGGCGCCAACGCGCTCAGCACCGATCTCTTTGCCATCAATCTCGCCAGCGGATCGACGCTGAACATCATTGGCGCCGACCATGCGCTCGACGGCGCCAACACCTATCGCGGCTTCTTCGTCATCTCCGGCACCGTCAACATCTCTAACCTCACCATCCAGAACACGGCCGCGACCGGCGGCGCCGGCGGCGCCGGTCTGAGTGCCGGCGGCGGCGGCATGGGCGCGGGCGGCGGCCTGTTCGTCAACACCGGCGCGGCCGTCACACTCAGCAACGTGTCCTTCACTGGCGATGCCGCAGTCGGCGGCAAAGGCGGCCGCGGCTCCCTCACCGGCGGCGGCGGCGGCGGCGGCGAGATGGGCGGCGCCGGGGCCTCGAGCGGAGTATCCTACAGCGGCAACGGCTTCGGTGGTATTCGCGGCGGATCGGGCGGCGGCGGCTTGGGGCTAGGCGCCACCGGCGGGGCCGGTGCGCCGTCCCCAGCCGAACCCCCCTTCAACCAACCCCCCACGCAGCCTCTGACCATCGTCGGCAGCCCTGGTGACGCGGGCGTGGGTTTGGGCGCCTCCTCGGGCGGACGGGGCGCCGGTATTTCGCATTATACGGGTGCGGCCGGCGGGGCTTCTGCCGGCGGCGGCGGCGGCGGCTTCACGTCGATCTATGACAGGGTCAATGCCGGTATATCCGGCTTTTACAACAATTATGGTTACAGTGACCCCAGCGGCGGCGGCGGCGGCGGCATCGGCGGCAGCCCTGGTACGACCGGCGGAGGCGGCAAGGGCGGCGATTTCGGCGGCGGCGGCGGAGCCGGGGGAATTGGCGTCACGTCGGCTGGAGCCGGCGGCTTCGGCGGCGGCGGAGGAGGCGGTTTCGGCAGTGGCGCGGCGGGCGGCTTCGGCGGGGGTGGCGGCGGCGATTACGGCCCTGGCGGCTTCGGCGGCGGCATAGGCGGTCCGCGCGGCGGCGATATCGTCAACGGCGACGAAAGCACGACCTATCCCGGCGGCGGCGGCGGTGGCGGCGCGGCATTCGGCGGCGCCGTGTTCGTGCGCATTGGTGGCACGCTCACAATCAACGACAGCGATTTCACTGGAGGGTCGGTCACCGGCGGCACCGGCGGCGTGGCCGGGCAACCAACGATCAAGGGTGGCGACGGACAGGCGGCCGGAACCGCCATGTTCTTGCAAGGCTCCGGCACCCTCACCTACAAAACCGACACCGACGAAACCATCTCGGACACCATCGTCGACGAGGCCGGCTGGGTTGCGACCACCGGCTATACGCCGCCAACCGGCTACACGCCGGGCAGCTACGTCCTCGACAAGACCGGCGGCGCCAACCTCGTACTTTCGGGCGCCAACGCCTATTCGGGCGGCACCACCCTCGACAACGGAATCCTCGATCTCGCGGTATTCGACGCGGGCGGCGTCGGCGAGATGAATTTCGGCAGCAATGCCGCCGTGCTCGGCGCGATCCTGCAAATCGAGAAGACCGCCCTCGACAACACCAACAAGTTCGACAACACGCTCGGCATCTTCCGCGTCGGCGACACCATCGACCTTCGCGGGATCGGCGCCGCGACCGGCACGAGCGTCGATGCCCTGAGCGATCTGCTGACGATCGCGGGCGGCACCACGGCCGTCACGATGCAACTCGACTCGAACCTGACCTTTGGCGGGTTCAAGGTCACGTCGGACCAGAACGGCGGCACCGATCTGGTGCTCGTTCCCACGATCACGACGCTCGTCGGCACACCGGTCAACCCGGCCGATGTGGAGCTGAAGGGCACGGCTCAAGCCGGCGACAGCCTGACCTTCTTTGACGAAAACAATGACACCGTCGGCACCGGGGCAGTGGCGCAGGACGGCAGCTTCGACGTCACCATGACGACTCCGCTCGCCGACGGCGTGCATACGCTCACCGTGACCGAAACCGATCCGTCGTCCGGATTGACCAGTCCGGCGTCCCAGCCCTTCACGGTCGACGTGCTGCCAGCTCCGCCGGTCATTACGACTCTCGTCACTGCGCAGCCAGTGGTCAGCGGCACGCAGGTCGAACTCAAGGGCACCGCGCAAGCCGATTACGTCGTCGATCTTTATCTCAACGGCAGCAACACGCCGATTGGCACGGGCTTTGCGGACGACAACGGCGATTTTGATGTCACAACAACGACCGGGATCGGCGACGGCGCGCAGGCCTTCACAGCAACCGAGATCGATCCTGCCAACCTCACCAGCCCTGCCTCAAGCGTCTTCACAGTCGATGTGGTGCCGACAGCACCGACAATCACCACGTTGGTCGGCCAGCCGGTCAACGGCGGCACGGTCGAGTTGCAGGGCGCCGGGGAGAACGGCGACACGGTCGACCTCTATGCCGACGGCGACACCAATACGATTGTCGGCACCGGCACAGTTGTCGGCGGCATCTTCGACATCACGACCGCGGCGACCTTTGTGGACGGCGTGCACAGCTTCGCGGCGACCGAGACGGATACGGCTAACCTTACCAGTGCGGCCTCGTCACCGTCATTCACAGTCAATGTGGATCCGAACGCGCCCGCGATCACGACTCTGGTGAGCCAGCCGGTGAACAACGGCACGGTCGAGCTCCAGGGCAGCGGGGAGACGCCGGGCGACGTCATCGATCTTTACGTCGACGGCAACACCACCACTGTGGTCGGCTCCGCCACGCTCAACGCCTCCGGCAATTTCGACATCACAACGACGGCGACGTTCGCCGACGGGGTGCACACCTTCACGGCGACCGAAACCGATGCGGCAAGCCTGATCAGTGCGCAATCGTCACCGGCCTTCACGGTTGATGTTGATCCGAACGCGCCTGTGATAACGGCGCTGGCCGGCCAGCCGGTCAACAATGGCACGGTCGAGCTGCAGGGCACCGGCGAGACCGGCGATACCGTCGATCTTTATGCCGATGGCGATATCAACACGATCGTCGGCACCGGCACCGTCGTCGGCGGCGCCTTCGACATCACCACGACGGTGACGTTTGCGGACGGCGTGCACAGCTTTACGGCGACGGAGACGGATGGGTCGAGCCTGACCAGTGCGCAGTCGTCACCGACCTTCACGGTCGATGTCGACCCGAACGCGCCTGTGATCACCACGCTGCTCGGCCAACCAGTCAACGGCGATACAGTCGAACTGCAAGGCACCGGCGAGACGGCTGGCGACACCATAAATCTCTATGCCGACAGCAACACCAACACGATTGTCGGCACCGGCACCGTCGTCGGTGGCGCCTTCGACATCACCACGACGGCGACGTTTGCGGACGGCATCCACACGTTCACAGCGACGGAGACGGACGGGTCGAGCCTGACCAGCACGCAGTCCGCTCCCGCCTTCACGGCCGATGTCGATCCGAACGCGCCTGTGATCACTATGCTGGTCGGTCAGCCGGTCGACACTGGCGCGCTCGAACTGCAGGGCACGGGCGAGATCGGCGATACTGTCGAGATCTATACGACGGCAGCACCAGCACCGTCGTGGGTACCGGCACGGTCGGCGCCGGTGGTGCGTTCGACATCACGACCGCGGCTACGTTCGCTCTGGGCCCGCACACCTTCACGGCCACAGAGACCGACGCCGCCGGTCTCACCAGCGCGCCGTCCATCAGCTTCGCGGTCGAGGTGGCGCCAAAGCCGATGACGCATCACGTCACCGTGCTCGAAGGCGCCGCGACCGGCACCGTTGCTGCGGGTGACGGCAACGGCGTGACAGTGACGGCGATCAGCGGCGGCGCGGTCGGATCGCCGGACACCGGAACCTATGGCACGCTGACCCTCAAGTCCGATGACACCTACAGCTACAGCGCCAATAACACGGCCGCGGTCAATGCGGCGCCGTTCGGCAGCCACCCGGTCGATACGTTCAACTACACGGTGAGCGACGGACACGGTGGCACCGCGACGGATACGCTCGACTTTTCCATCGATCGGCCGCCGCTACAGACTACGCACTCCGTCGCTGCGGCCGAAGGCGGCACCATCGGCCCGCAATCCGCCGGCGACAGCGATCCGGACGGCGACAGCATCACAGTCACGGCGGTCGGTGGCGGCACGGTCGGATCGCCGCTTGCCGGCATCTACGGCACACTGACGCTCAATGCCGATGACACATTCAGCTACACTGCCAACGGCACCAGCGCCATCAATGCGGCGCCGGCCGGCACCGACCCGACCGACACGTTCAGCTACACGATGAGCGACGGTAACGGCGGCACCGCGACTGAGATGCTGGCCATCGCGGTGACGCGGCCGCCGACGATTTCCGGCACGGCCCCCAGCCAGACGCTCGCCGAAGCGCCGTTGCAGCCGTTCTCCGGCGTGACGATTACCGATCGCAACGCCGGCGCCACCGATACGCTCACCATCACGCTGACGAGCGATGGCGATAAGCTTGGCAAGTTGTCGGGCTCTGGCCTCACCGGCTCGGGTACCACCTACCAACTAACGGGCAGCGCGGCGACGATCAGCGCCGAACTCGATGCGCTCAGCTACACGCCGGTCAATGGCGTGCCCGCCACCTCGGTCACCACCACCTTTACCTTGAGCGACCAGAGCAGCGCTTTCCCGACGCCGACAACCGACAACACCACCAGCGTTATCGACACCGATCTGTTGAATCCGCCGCCGCCTGTGCTTAACCCTCCGCACGTTGTTCCGAGCAACGTCGACGAATGGCTTCTGGTCGATGGCGAGTGGGCCGTAAGCGCTCAGCCTGGCTCGATTCCATCCGGTTACCAGGTCGCCGGCACCGGCGATTTCACCGGCGACGGCACCAGCGACATCCTGTGGCAGAACCCGTCTAACGGCGACACCCAGGAATGGCTGATCAACAACGGCGCCTGGAACGGCACTGTCGAATTGGGTGTCCATCCCGGCAACTATCACATCGCGGGCGTCGGCCATTTCTTCGGCAACGGCATCGACGATGTGCTGTGGACCAGTACGGCAAGCAACGGCCAGGTCCAGACCGACATCTGGGAGCTCGCTTCCGATGGCAATTGGATGGCGAGCGTCCAACCCGGCCCGCATCCTGCCGGCTACAATGTCGTGGCGGTCGGCGATTTCACCGGCAACGGCACGAGCGACATCCTGTGGCAGAACCCAACCACGGGCGACGTCGACGAATGGCAGATTGCCAATGGCCAATGGAGCCAAAGCGTCGATCTCGGGTCACATCCGGGCACAGGTTGGAGTATCGCCGGTGTGGGCGACTTCTTCGGCAACGGCCGCGACGACATCTTGTGGACCAATCCCAACAGCGGCCCCAACGGCGATACCGAGGTCGACATCTGGCAACTGGGCTCAAACGGCCAGTGGACCGCCAGCGTGTCGCCCGGCCTTGGCCTGCATCCGCCCGGCTATCAGGTCGCGGCCATCGGCAATTTCACCGGCAACGGCGCCGATGGCGTGCTGTGGTACGACCCCAGCAACGGCAACGTCGACGAATGGGTGCTCGATACCAACGGCCAATGGGTCACCAGCATCGATCTCGGAGCCCATCCCGGCACCTTCCAGATCGCCGGCACCGGCAGCTTCGTTAACGGCAACAGCACCAGCGATATCCTGTGGCATCAGAATAGCTGACGCTACGGGATCGATTGGCGACGCGCCGCCCTACTGGAACAGTTTCTCGAAGATTTTCTGCGAGCTTTCGGTATAGCGGTTAAGCTCGTCCGGGCTGACAAACAGCTCAGGAACGCCGGCGCGCTGCGGAATGACGGAAGCGAGCGCCGCGCGGGGCGATACGTCGGCTCGCACCGGGAAATAGTCGGCGCCGGCGAGAATCTGCTGCCCCTCCTTGGACAAGATAAAATCCGCGAGCAGCATCGCCGCATAGGGGTGGCGCACGCCCTTCGGAATCACCATGGTGCCCGCCGTGCTCGGCACCGGGTCCATCAGCTGCGAATCGACCGGCGCGCCCTTGGCTTTGCTGATCAGCGGATGGTGCGCGAAGATATTCAACGCGATGGGAAACTCGCCGGCGATGACGCGATCGACCAGCGTCCGCGCGCTGCCCGAGCCGAAATTGATGATCTTCTGCTGCGCGAGCTTATGGAAATAGGCGTCGGCCTTGGCCTCGCCGCGCGACAGGCGAATCGCGGTGATGAACAGCGGCGTGCCGCTCGCGGTGTTGACGCGCCAGGCAAGCTTGCCGCGCCAGCGCGGATCGAGCAGATCGTCGTAGCTCTTCGGCTGCGTCCCCGGCGGCACCAGCCGCGTGTTGTAGGCGGCGCTGAAATAGCTGATGCGCGTGTAGGTCCAGCGGTTTTGCGCATCGCGGTAGCGTTCGGGCATTGCCGCGACCAGCGGCGTGAAATAAGGCTGCGTCAGCCCGGCGCCGACCGCGAGATCGCCGACGCCAGTGCCCTCGGCGACGTCGGCAACGACATTATGGGCGCGCTCCTCGGCGGCAAGCTTGTCGATGATTTGCTCGGTGTCGCCGCGCCAGAACGTCATCTTGATGAACGGGTATTTTTTCATGAACGCGTTAGCCAGAGGCCGCAGCGCCTGATTGACGATCATCGCCGAATAGAACACCACCTGCCCTTCCTTGCGCGCGCCGTCGAGAATCGCCTTGTCGCGATCGGGCGCGTGGCTGAGCAGGATATCTTGTGCGCGCGCCGTCCCGACGCCGGGCGCCGCAAACACCATCGCGGCGGCGAGCGCCCCAAACAGGATGCGCGCGGTGCGCACGCGCGGTCGTCGCTCCACGGCTGGCATGATTTGCATCACATCCCGGCTTTCAACGGCGTGAATTTCGGCACAGCTACGTTGTCATCATAGTCGTCGAACGTCACCTGTACCGGCATGTCGCAAGCGACTTGCTGCGGCGGCACCCCGACGATGTTGGTGAGAAGCCGCGGCCCCTCGTCCAATTCGACCAGCGCCACCACGTACGGCACCGCCTTGGCGAAGGCCGGATGATAGACGCGGTGATAGGTGACGAAGCTGAAAACTTTGCCGCGGCCGGATACCGGCGTCCAGGTAAAGTTTGTTGACTGACAGTGCGGACAGCTCTGCGACGGCGGAAACCAGAATTGGCCGCAGGCGTCGCAACACTGAATTTCGAGCCGGTGCTCGCGCGCCGCGTTCCAGTAGGGCAATGACTCCGGCGATGGGCGCGGCACGGGTTTTTGGGCGTCAGGCATCAGGCGCGCCCCAGGATCAGCGTCGAATGGCAAACCTGATTGCCGCCGTGCCCGGACACGAGCGCGATGTCGGCGCCGGCGACCTGACGCTCCGGCGGATAGGTGTGGCGCATCTGCCGCGCGCCTTCGACGACCTGGAGCATGCCCTCGCAGTGCGCTTCCGAGAGCTGTCCGCCCGATGTGTTGGTCGGCAGCCGCCCGCTCATGCGCAGCGCGCCGGAGGCGACGAACGGGCCACCCTCGCCTTTCTTGCAGAAGCCGTAGTCCTCAAGTTGCGTCAGCACCATATAGGTGAAGCAATCGTAGATCTGCGCGCAGCCGACATCGGGCGGACCGACGCCCGCCATGCGGTAGGCCGCCTCGCCGCTTTTTTTGGCTGCCGTCGTCACCATGTTGTCGTCGGCGAACCAGCCGCGCAGATTGTTGAAACTGCCGAATCCCTTGATCGGCACCGGCGGCTGGCGCAGGTCGCGTGCCCGCTCACGGCTCGTGACGATCACCGCACCGGCGGCGTCGCTGCGCAGGCTGCAATCGAGAAGCCCGAACGGCGCCACCACCGGGGCCGCTTCATGATACTGCGCCAAGGTGAGCGGCCTCTTCATCTGCGCATCGGGATTGCGCAAAGCATGTTCGCGGAATGCGACCGCGATGGCGCCGAACTGGTCGCGTGTCGTGCCGTAGAGGTGCATGTGCCGCGTTGCCCCGAACGCGTGCGCGGCGACCGCGCCGAAATAGCCGTATTCGGGGCCGAACTCATGCGCGAGCTGGCTGTCGGGCCGCGTCCCGTTGCGCAGATTGGCTTCCCTCGACGAATGCGTACGCGACCACGTATCGCGGCCGAAGCCGATGATCACCGTCGACGCCATGCCGGCTTTGATTGCCATCGTGGCCAGCGCCACGCCAAGAATCTGGCTGGCGCCGCCATTGTCGAGCGTGGTGGAAAAACGCGCGTTGATGCCAAGCCGCGCGCCGATCTGCTGGTGATGCGTATAGCTCTCATCGGGCCCGCGGCAGATGATGCCGTCGATATCAGCGACCTTCAGTCCGGCGTCGGCGGTGGCGTTGTGCATCGCCTCGACCAGAAGATCGAGACTGGACACGCCCGGCACCCGGCCCAAGCGGCTGTTGCCGGCTCCCACAATGGCGCAAACATCGCGCAGTTCGCGTGATGGTTCGATCATGAATTTCTCGTCGATGGGCGATGCTTGAGGCTCTCTTCGCATTATTTGACGATGCTGCGAAGGCGGTCGGCGACTTCCGCCGGCGCCGAATAGACCCGGTCCAAGAGCGCGTTGATCTCGACACCGCTGACCGGATCGATGTGCGCTTTCTGCGTCTTGGCGTCGGCTAGAAACTGCGGGTCCTTCATGGTGGCGTCGAACGCCGCCCGCAAAGCCGCGACCCGGTCGGCCGGCATTTTCGGCGGCAGCACGAACGGCCGGCCCATGACCTGCTCGGCGAAGGCGATCTCGAACAGCTGCTTATCGGCCGGCTTCGGCTCGACCTCGATGGCGGTCGGCACGCCGGGAAAAGCGGGATCGCGCTTCATACCCATCAGCATGATGACTTTGTCGTCGCCCTTGGCAAGCCATGGCAACACACGCGCCCGGAACGGCGCCGACGAGCCGCCCGAGATGTGCGCATCGACTTCGTTGGGTTCGAGCGCCAGCAGACAAGCCTGTGAACCCGCATAGCCGGTGACCGGCCTGAGCTTGGTGCCGAGCGTGGCATTGAGCAAGCGCGAATACACCGTGGTGGGCGAATTGTCTGCGGTGGAGCTGACCGTGACCTGGCGCGTTTTCAAGTCATCGATCGTGCGCAGCCCCGACTTGGTCGAGAGAATGAACAGGCCGACTTCCTGCTCGGGCGAGCCGAGCCAGTGAAATTTCCGGGCGTCGAAGTGGATGCCGGCGCTGTTGAAACCGTAGAAGCGTGCGAGCCCGGTATTGCGTGACAGCCCGCCGATCACGGTGCCGTCCTGGGCCGCGACATTATACAGATAGTTCGCGACCCGCAGCCCTTCGGCGCCGACCATGTTGGAAACCACGATGTTCGGCTCGCCCGGTAGGTGGCGCGACATGTGCTTGGCAAGAAGCCGGGCATACTGATCGTAGCCGCCGCCGACCGATGCTGCGGTGTAGAGCGTGATCGTCTTGCCGCGGTAAAAATCGGCCACCGACTGCGCGCGCGCGCATGGCGCACCTAACAGTGCAGTGAATCCAGCAAAGGCGGCGGCGAAATTTCGCCTCGATATGTTTTTTTTGCACACGCTCATGCACCGGCCTTCAACTGGGACAGAATTTCCTCGGTGTGCTCACCGAGCTCCGGCGAAGCGGAGAGGATCTGCGGCGGCGTTGCCGACATGCGGACGCCGTTGCGCACCAGCCCGACCGTGCCGAGGGCCCGATGCGGCACGTCCTGCCGCAAGCCGAGATGCTGAACCTGCGGATCACTGAACACCTCGTCGAGCGTGTTGAGCGGCGCGGCCGGCACATCCGCGGCCTGCAGCTTGGCGAGCCAGGTCGCGCGAATGTCGGTCGCGAATATCTTTGCAAGCTCATCGTGCAGGATGTCGTAGTGCCGGCCGCGCGTTTCCTTGGTGGCGAAGCGCGGATCGGCGAGCCATTCCGGCCGGCCCGCGACCGTCGCGAGAGCCTGCCAGAATTTGGTCGGCGTCGACAGGTGCACGACGAACGGTTTGCCATCGGCTGCGACGAACGCATAGACCTGCGCCTGATGCGTGCGGGTGGCGCGGTTCGGCACCTTGCCATTCTCGAAGAAGCGCGCTGCGTTTTCGCCGCAGAATGACACGGTAGCTTCCAGCAGCGACGTGTCCACGCGCTGCCCTTTGCCGCTGCGGCCGCGCGCGATCAGCGCCGCCATAATGCCGTTGCACGCGGTGATGCCGGACAAATGATCGGACAGCGAGATGCCCATCGGCCGGGGATTCTGCAGATCGGTAAGCAGGCTGAGCAGTCCGCTGAGCGACTGACCGACGGTGTCGTAACCCGGACGCGACGCATACGGACCGCTGCTGCCGAAGCCGGTGATCGAACACCACACCAGTCCCGGATTGTCGCGCGCCACTTCATCGTAGCCGAGGCCGAGCCGCTCCATTGTGCCGATGCGGAAATTCTCGATCAGCACGTCGGCGGTGCGAATGAGCGCCCGCGCCGCGGCGACGCCCTCGGCGCTCTTGAGGTCGAGCACCACGCTCTTCTTGTTGCGATTGACCGAGCCGAAGGTCGGGCTGTATTCGACCCGGCCCCAGCCGCGGAACGGATCGCCGCCGTCGGGCGACTCCACCTTGATCACCTCCGCGCCAAAGTCGCCAAGCAGCATCCCGGCATAAGGGCCGGAAACATAATTGGCGAATTCCACCACGCGGATGCCGTCGAGCGCCGCTGTCATGTGACCGCTGTGTCCCTCGATAGGAACACGAACACTAACAGGGAAATCCGCCGGGACAACCGGGGTATTGAGGACGGTTACTCAGACGCCGACGGATGCGGCGGCGAGCGTGTCCATCTCCATGTCCTGGTCACGCACCGCTCCGATCAGTTCCGTCACCTTCTTGATCCCGCGGTTGTCGCACCAAGCCTCGAGATCCTCGATGATCGTGATCAGCGCCGTGGGGTTGCGAAACGCCGCGTAGCCGACGCCGACGGCGCTGGCGCCGGCGAGCATGTACTCGACGACGTCCTCGGCCTTGGTGACGCCGCCGATACCGATGATCGGGACTTTGACCGCCTTGGCCACCTGATAGACCATCCGCAGGATGATCGGCTTCAGCGCGGGCGAAACCAATCCGCCGAACTTGTTGCCGAGCGCCGGGCGGAAATTATCGGTGCGGATTTTCAGCGATAGAAACGTGTTGGCGATGACCAGGCAGTCGGCGCCGGCGTCCTCGGCGGCCTTGGCGACCGAAACGATGTCGCCGGCGTTGGGCGACAGTTTCACCCACAGCGGCTTGTCGGTCTTGGCGCGAATGGCCTTGATGCAGTCCCTGGTATAGCCCTCGTGCATCGCGAAATTGCCGCCGGTGGAGTTGCGCGTCGGGCAGGAAATATTCGCCTCGATCACGTCGACGTCGGGCACGCTCAGCTCCTGCGCCAGCGCGGCGAAATCCTCGATGCTTTCCGACGATACGCTGACGATCAGCGGCGGCTTGAACTTAGCGTATTCGGGGACGATGTGCTCGACGAAATATTCGATGCCTTTGCCCGGCAGTCCGATCGACTGAATGATGCCGCCTTCGGTCTCGGCCATGCGCGGCGTCGGATTGCCGAGCCGCGGCTCGCGGCAGATGGTCTTGGCCACAAGCCCGCCGAGCCGATTGAGATCGATGACGTCGTTATATTCCCACGAGAACGCGCCGGACGCCGGCGTTACCGGATTTTGCAGCGTGATGTCGCCGATCTTGACCGAAAGATCTACCATGCCACGGCCTCCTGCATGTTGAACACAGGGCCATCCCGGCAGACGCGCTTGAGCACCCGTTTGCCGTCGACCTCGAAGGTCCGCATGCAAACGTAACAGGCGCCGAACCCGCACACCATGATCTGCTCCATCGCGACCTGGCCGGGAATGTTGTGCTTCTTGCCGAGCCGCTGCATCAGTTTAAGCAGCCGGTTGGAGCCGCAGGTGAAAAATGCGTCCGCTTTGCCTTCGGCGATCAAGCCCTCGATGATCTGTTCGACGTTCTCGACGGCGCTGGTGTTGTCCGAATCGAGGACCGTGATGGTGCGTGCGCCGAGTTCCTCGAACAGCTGTTGCGACATCAGGACGCCCGCATTGCGCGCACTCAAGATCGCGGTGACGCCGACGCCGTGATCGGCGGCAAGCTGGGCCAGCGGCGCCAGCGTTGCGAGGCCCACGCCGCGGCCCAGCACCACGATGTTCTTCCAGTTCGGTTGCAGCTTGAAACCGGAGCCGAGCGGACCCGCGAGGTTGAAATCGTCGCCGGGACGAAGCATCGCGATGCCGCGCGTGCCGCGGCCTTCGACCTTATAGAGGAATTCGACCTGGCCCTTTTCCCGGTTGACGCGATAGACGCTCATCGGCCGGCGCATCCAGACTTCGGCGCCGTCGGGCGACGGGCAGAGCAGGTGAAACATCTGCCCTGCATAAGCCCTCAAAGCGTGCTCGTGCACGTCCAGGATCAGATGCCGGTATTCTCCATTGACTTGGTCGTTCGAAACGACGGTGCCGATGAACTCGCCGACCAGCCGTTGCGGATAGCTATCCTTGTCGCCGACCCGCAGCGCCGAATTAGTGTATTTGCCCTTTGGCTCGGAGAACATGGTGCCGGTTCAGCCTTCAGGAGCTTGCCGAAAATTCGGCGGTGACGGGACCTGCGATCAGCCAATAGGTAAGGTGGCGGGGCTTTTGTGTCAAATTTGGTATAAGGAAAATCCGGGCTGCCGTCCCCCTAAAACAGGGTCGAAGCGAGCGACTCATGGCTAGTGGCGGCCGAACAGGAATGTCATATTTATCCTGTGATTTTCGTAGCTTGATGCAAAAATCGGATCGTCGGAAGAGTGGAACAGGCGAGATTCGAATAGCACGGCGCGGTTCTGGCGATAAGCCACCCTCAGGGTGTTTTCGCCGTGTTGTTCCAAAAATGCTACAATGCGTTGCTGATCGGCGTCATAATCCTTTATCTGCCAGTTGCAGGGCGGCGGCTCCCGGCAGACTGCTAAGCCTCCCCGGCCCGGCGTGAGGTTGGCGGATGTCGGCGTGATCCAGAAATTGAGAGTGATTGCAGCGTCGTCGGCATGGACGTCGACGGCGGAACTGCCTTCGAGTCCTTTGAAGGCCCAGGCCTGTGATAACGGATGTTGCGCCAGCAGGCCGGGGAAGGTCCGGCGAATTTCATCGGCGATCTGCAACACGAGCGGGCAAGCCATTCCATCCTCAAGATAAGAGGCGACGAAGCCTCCGATATGGCTGAAATCGTGCCAAAGGGTGCTCTCGAGCAAAAACCGCCGCAACGCCGCCAGCGCGTGAGGCGTCAGCAGATCGTCGAAAGAGATCGCACCGGCCGGGCCGGCGCGGAATTGGCGCGTGAGGCCTTCAGTATCGGCGCGGACGGCCACCGCACCGCCTGCTAGCTCCGGTGCATCGGCGATGGCGATGGCGGTGTTGTAGCCATCGCCGAGCAAGTCTCGCTGCTGCGGTGAAAGCTTGGTTGGCTTTTCCGGAAAATCCTTCGCCACAGCCTCGTAGGCACGAGCCAAGGCATCCAAGCGCGAACGGCCGCGGCGGCGCTCGGCAAGATAGCGAAACTGCTCCGCATCATGGCGAAGCTTGGCGCGCGTCGCGAAGGTCAGAGATTTTGCCGCTCCATCGAGCCGATCGTCGCCGCGTCGTAATTCGTAGGTGCGGGCAAGGTGATCGAGCGAGCGGCCACGATCGCCCGCCTCAAGCCACAAAAACCCGAGCGCGCGGTGCGCCTCGTAATGGCCGGCATCCAAGGCGCACACGCGGCTGAAGCTTTTAATCGCATCCTGCGGGCGGCCGAGCGCCACCAGCGCCGCACCACGATTGTAATGTGCCGCGACATGGCCGGGCTCGCGCGCGATTGCTTCATCGAACATGGCAACCGCGTCACTCTGGCGGGCCTCACTCGCGGCGATGACGCCGAGATTGTTGATGACGGCGGCATGGCCCGGCGACAACGCCAGCGCCGCCCGATAACTCGCTTCGGCCTCGCGCAGGCCGCCGGCACCGTGATGCGCGGCGGCGAGCGCTACGAGGTCGCCGAATGTGGCCTCGGGAGACTTAGCCGTTGATTGAGAGCTTCCAGCGTTAACCATGCGACCGAACAGGCGAAACGAAAGGTTAATTCTTTGTTAGCGTCGCTTGCCCACTTCGTCCAACGGTCCGTCCGTGCGCAAACCAACGTTAAGCCACATCAAGACGCCGCGCGCGCTTGCAGCACTGGGGGCGTTCTTCGTGCCTGAGCCGCTGGGCGCATGCCTGGTCCTGGCGGCGGCGGTGTGGTGGCTGTGCCGCAGACCGTTCCAGCGCAGCGGTTCGACAATCGTGCCGAAAACGCCGGACCTGGGTGCGGCCGTCGATCCTTACACAAAAGCCGCCGTAGTCTCGGCAGATACGGCGCCTCAATAATCAGTCGGACCACCGTATTGTCGTGGCCGCCGGCTTACTCCGGCTTGATGCCTGCGGCCTTGATCTGCCGCGGATCAGCGCCAGGTAAGCCGGCGTGGCAGCGCGGAACGCGCCCGACCCGGGCCGCGCAAAAAGTTCAGGGGATGAGGCCAGATCAGGCGGCTTTGACCGCGATCTTCTTTTCCGCCTTTTGCGCTTCGGCGTTCTTCGGCAGCGTCACCGAGAGTACACCCTTTTTGAAACTTGCCTCGATCTTGTCGCTGTCGACGCCGTCGGGCACCGCAAAGGTGCGCTCGAATGAGCCGAAGCTGCGCTCGCGCATGTAATAGTCTTTCTTCTTCTCTTCCTTCTCGTCGTGCTTCTCGCCTTTGATGGTGAGAACGCCGTTGCCGAGTTTCACCTCGACGTTTTTCTCGTCCATGCCGGGCAGTTCGGCGGTGATCTCATAGGCCTTGTCGGTTTCCGAGACATCGACCGCAGGCATTGCCGCCAACGCCGCCTCGCCGCGCCGGAACGGAGCGACATCGAACAATGGATTGCGGAACGGCGAGCGCCAGAACCCCCCGTCGAAATCGTCGAACAGGCGATCGACTTCGCGGCGGAGACTCTCGAACGGCCGCCATACTTGCGGCACGCCGGCAGCAGGTTTCTCGGTCTTTACAGGAACTTTGCTTGTGGTTTCGGCCATGACACTTCCTCCAATGAGGTTGAACCGCGCGCATTTAAGCGCCAGCCCCGCAGCCCTACGTTGATCTGCGTCAAGTGTTGCCTAGGCCCGAAATCTCGGACCGCGATTGATGCAAATCAATGCAAACTGGCGGGATCGAGATGACAGTTTGTTTTCAATCGGGCGTTTGCAGCTTTCCGCTCTCTCGGCAGAGATAGACGGCGCCCCGGTAAAGCAAACAACGTGCGTTGTTTCCATGTACGATCCCGCAGCACGCCCCTCCCCCAGTCTGGCATTTTTGTGGCCGGCCTTTGCGGCTGCCGCGGCGGGCGATATGGCCAGCCTGGTTGCCAGAAGCCTTGCCGAATTCGCCGTCGGCGGAGTTGATGGCCAGCCGGCGCGCGAGCCGCCGTGGACCACGCCGCATAGTGTTGCGCTTGAGCTCAAGACGGTCCGGTTGCGCGATTTCACGATCGGCTCCCGCGGACAAACGCCAACACTGTTGTGCGCTCCGTTTGCCTTGCATGGCGCGGTGGTTACGGACCTTGCGGCTAGGCACAGTCTGGTGGTCGCCTTGCAGCAGGGTGGCCTACGGCACCTTTTGGTGACGGATTGGCGTTCCGCGACGAGCGAAATGCGCTTTCTCGGCATCGACGACTACCTCGCCGACCTCAATATTCTGGTCGACGCGATCGGCGCTCCGGTTGATCTTATCGGGCTGTGCCAGGGCGGCTGGATGTCGCTGATCTACGCGGCCCGGTTCCCAGGCAAGGTCCGGAAACTGGTGCTGGCCGGCGCACCGGTCGACATCGCTGCCGCGCGGTCCGCGCTTTCGACGCTGGCCGAGAGCTCTCCGCTGGCGATCTATCACGAGCTCGTGCGGCTTGGAAACGGTATCCTTCCCGGCCGGAGCGTGCTGAAATTCTGGGGATCGGATCAGGTCGACGCCGAAGATATCAGGCAGCTTCTGCAAACCGATCAGGCGATCGGCTCGCCCGGCTTTACCCGTTTGCAAGCGGCGTTCGAAAAATGGAATTCATTCACCGTCGATCTCCCCGGCACGTTCTTTCTCGAATGTGTCGAAAAGCTTTACAAGCGCAACGAACTGGCGACCGGCCGTTTTGTCGCTCTGGGCCGGACGATCGATCTCGCTTCGGTCACGATCCCGCTGTTCCTGCTCGCGGCCCGCGATGACGAGCTGGTGGCACCGCAACAGCTGTTTGCAATGGAACGCCTGGTTGGGACTCCGGCCCAAGATTTGCGCAAGGCCATTGCGCCGTGCCGTCACATCGGGCTGTTCATTGGTAACAGCACGCTGAAGGACGTCTGGCCGGGAATTGCGCACTGGCTGCTCGGGGCGCCGGCGGGCCGCGCAACGAGGGAGTGACGCAGAGGGAACGACCCATGGCATTCAAATCAATCATGGTCTACGTCGATTTCGACGAGCAGTCGGAGACGAGGATCGGCGTTGCAGCGGAGCTGGCAAAGCGATTCGACGCAATACTGATCGGCGTCGCCGGCTGGCCGCTGCGCAAATCCGGCTCGCTGGCCCGGTCCGACACGGAATATCCATCCACCGAAGAGAACCAGCAGGCGAAAATTGCTGAGGAGCTCGATCGGCTGGGCGAAATGTTCCGGCGCTGTGCCAAGGCGGCGCCGCGCGGCATCGAATGGCGCTCTTCGCCGCATGTGCCCAATGAAGTGATCGCCGCGCAGGCCCGGGCGGCGGACCTCGTCATTATCGGGCGTGATCCGCTGCATGGCGACGCTTTCCATACATTTGATCCGGCCGCCGTCATCTTGGCATGCGGCCGCCCGGTCCTGGTGTTGCCGAGCGGCATCAATCGGCTGGACGCTTCGCGCGTTCTGATCGCCTGGAAAGATACTCGCGAGGCGCGCCGCGCGGTTTCTGACGCGCTGCCGCTTCTGAAGAAAGCGGACAACGTCGCCATCGCGGCGATCGGGCCACAAGAGGTCGAGACGCAAATGCGCGAACAGGTCGACGACGTCGCCAACTACCTGCAGCGTCATGGGGTAACGATCGGCGCAAAAGTGGCGACGTCCGCGCGTGAGGCCGATGCTCACGTTCTGCTTAGGCTGGCCGACGAGCAGAAGGCCGATTTGCTCGTCGCCGGCGCCTATGGACGCAGCCGGTTGAGCGAATGGATATTCGGCGGCGTCACGCGCACTCTCCTCACGCCCAGCAAGATACCCCTGCTGTTCGCATATTGACCGCGCCAGCGATGCGCAGCACGCGGAGTCCATCGCTTCGGCCCTGACGTGACAAGGCGTGGCCGTCTTGATCTGCATCAACGCGGCCGGACCGCCCCGACTATACGAGAATTCGGGGGCCTTCGAATGCAGTGAGCTTCGTAGAAGGAGCATGCAAATGGCCACACGCTGCCAAGTTAATCGTCGCCAAGTCAACGCTGCCATACTTTCGACTGTTGCGGCTACCGTGACCGCAACAAAGAGCTTTGCGCAGACCTCTCAGGCGATTGCTTTGCCCCCGCCGGCCATGGAAGGCGGAAAGTCGCTGATGCAGTCACTGAAGGATCGTCAGTCGATCCGCGAATATGCGAATAAGGAGCTGTCGAACCAGGACCTTTCCAACATCCTGTGGGCCGCCTGGGGCGTCAATCGCACAAAAGACGATGGCCGCACAGCACCGCGCTGGCGCGATGCCTATCTCCTCGACATTTACGTCATCCGGGCCGATGGCGTCTGGCTCTTTGAGCCTAAGAATCACCGGCTTGTGTTCCACACGGCCGGCGATCTCCGGGGGCAGACGACAACCGGGCAGCCGTTCGTTGCAACCGCACCGGTCAACCTCGCTTACGCTGTCGATATGACAAAGATCAAAGGTGAGTTTGAGAACGATAAGAACGCGACCGCCGGCGCCACTGCCGGCGTGACCGGACAGAACGTTTATCTTTGCTGTGCCTCGACGGGACTCTGCGACGGTTTTCCGTGAGAGCGTCCCGGCAGCGCTGGCCAAGACCTTGCAGCTTCCTGCCGGACAGGTCATCCAGTTTGCGCAGACGATCGGCTACCCGAAGGCGTAGCAGGCCGGAAGACATGACGCACCGGATCCAACTCCCGCGCCGGAACGAGCGCCGGCGTCACTGCATCAGCACATACGTCCCCGGCGCGTCGGCAAGCGGCGGATAGCCCGCCTCCGCTGCGCCCATCGTCGGCACGCCGGTGGGTGGGCCTGAGCGATCGCTGAGCCATGCAATCCATTCCGGCCACCACGATCCGTCCTTGCGCCGGGCCTCGGCCAAGTATCGCTCCGGATCGAGATAGTGTTCGTTTGCGGTTCTGACCCGGAAGCTGCGTTCGCGATGACCTGGCTCCGACACGATGCCGGCATTATGGCCGCCGCTGGTGAGAAGATATGTCACTTCGGTCTCGAGCTGCAGATTGATCTTATAGGTCGAGCGCCAGGGCGCGACATGATCGCGCTCGGTGCCAACGGCGAAGACTGGCACGCCGATGTCCTTGAGCGCGATCGGCGAGCCGCCCGCCGCGCAGCGGCCTTCCGCCAAGTCGTTCTCCAGGAATAGTTTGCGCAGATATTCCGAGTGCATACGATAAGGCATGCGTGTCGCGTCCGCGTTCCAGGCCATCAGGTCGGTCATCGGCTGACGCTCGCCGAGCAGATAATCGTGGACTACGCGCGACCAGACGAGATCGTTCGACCGCAGCATTTCGAACGCCCCGGCCATCTGCCGGCTGTCGAGGAAGCCCTGCTCCCACATCATGTCTTCAAGGAATGCGACCTGGCTTTCGTCGGTGAACAGCAACAATTCGCCGGCCTCGGTGAAATCGGTTTGCGCGGCGAATAGCGAGAGCGTCGCGATCCGGTCGTCCTGGTCTCGCGCCATGGCCGCGGCCGCGATCGACAGCAGCGTGCCGCCGAGGCAATAGCCCACGGCGTGCACTTTACGATCCGGCACGATCCGGCCGATGGCGTCAAACGCACTCATGATGCCGAGCTCCCGGTAATCGTCGATACCGAGATCGCGATCGTCCGGCTCGGGATTTTTCCAGGAAATCATGAAGACCGTGAAGCCTTGCTCGGTGAGGCATTTCACCAGCGAGTTGTGCGGCGACAGATCCAGAATGTAATATTTCATGATCCAGGCAGGCACGATAAGGATCGGCTCCGGCCTCACCTGTTGCGTTACCGGCGCATACTGGATCAGTTCGATCAGTCGATTCCGATAGACCACCTTGCCGGGCGTCGCCGCGACATCGCGGCCGACTTTGAACTGCTCCGTGCCGAGCGGCTTCTTGCCACCGAAGGTCCGCTCGCAATCGGCACAAAAGTTTTGCGCACCGCGCAGGAGATTGAGGCCGCCGGCGCTTATTGTTTGCCATAAGATTTCAGGATTGGTCAGCGGGAAATTCGACGGCGCAATCACATCAAGCAGCTGCCGCGTGCCAAATGCCATCATGTCCTCATGATGTTTTGACACACCGCGCAACCCGGTGGCGGCGTTGTGCCACCATTGCTGTTGCAGCAGAAAACCTTGATAGATGAAATTGAAGGGCCATTGGCGCCACTTTTCGTCGACGAAGCGGTGGTCCTGCGGTAGCGGCTCGATACAGACTTCCGCGCTCGGGCCTTCGGCCGCATAGCGAAAGGCATAGTTCGCAAAGCGCATCGCTTTGCGGACCGCCTTATCCGCGAGCTGCATGCGTTTGCCCGGCGCGGCTGCAAGATGCGTGGCCCAATCCCAGTAGGCCTGAGAAAGCGCGGCCGGCGATAATCCTCCGCTCATGCGGGCAACAGCAGCGTGAAGTGCACGGTCGGTCACGTCACCGAGTGCAGTGACGCTATAGGAGTTGCGTTCGTCCGGCTCAATCGCGGGGCTGAGGCGCTCCGCCGCCGGAGCCAGCCGACCGGCTTCGCCGGGTGCGATTGCATTGTTCGCCATTGCCGTCTGCCGCAGAACCCGTGCAGGCGCTGTCATGGATTGGCTCCGGATGTTTACGGGGATGCGACGTTTCATAACGAACGCCATCATCCCCCTCCAAAAAAGCCCCGGCCACAATGTGGCCGGGGCCAATGCTGGCATCCGAATCCTTGGGAGGGGGAACCCGGACGCAATACCAGCAAGATGAAGCTACCCGATCGAGCGGCGGCGGCTTTGATCTGCATCAATTCCTGAGCCGCTCAATGGACAGCCTGCCTGGCGCAATCGTCGCTTTTGGCTTGATCTTCCGCGGACGGAATAGCGATCCCGGACATCGGCTCGACCCAGACCAGGTGGTCGTGGACCTCTTTGACGCCGGCGACATTCTCCGCCGCAACGATGAGTCCCTTGCGTTCACGCTCATCGGTGATGATGCCGGACAATTCAGCAATGCCGTTGTGGACCGCGACGTTGACGTTCGGCGCCCAGTGCGCGTTGGCGAACGCCGCCAAAATCCGATCGCGAACGACCGCATCATCGGGCGCCGGGCCGTGGGTGTAGCGGGCGTGCTCAATCAGCGCATTCATGAGATTGGCGCGGCTGACGATACCCACGATGCGGCTATTGCGCAGGACCGGCAGCCGTTTCACATGCCGGCGCTCCATCAGCTCGACCACGGTTTCCAAGGAATCGTCCTCAGAGACGGTGGCCGGATCGGGCGTCATCACTTCATCAACCGTCCGGCCGGTGGTGTGGACGTATTCGGCGGCCAGGCGTCCGGACCCGAGCAGAAATTCCAGCCATTTCGGCCGCTGCCGTTGGGTGCCGATCTCGCCGCGGCGCAGAAAATCGCCTTCGGTGACGATGCCGACCAGCGCGCCGGCGGCATCGACCACCGGCAAACCGCTGACCCTGTTCTGCAGCATCAGCTGCGCCGCTTCGAGCACCGATTGATCGGTGCGAACCGAAATCACATTACGCGTCATCACGTCTCGAACCTGCATCATCATGGCAAATCCCTCCGCTACCGAAATGAATTCAGCTCACGATTCGGCGCAGCGCCGCGCGATTACGCAGCACGACGTGCCGGGCGGTCGAGAGCTCGATCGCCGCGGAACATTCCAGAGCGGTCAGCGTCCGCGACACGGTCTCGATGGTCAGGCCAAGGTAGTCGGCGATATCCTGGCGCGACATCGGCAGCTCAACGGCGTCGCCAGCGGACATGCGATCCGCCATCTCCAGGAGGAAACCTGCAACCCGCTCCTGGGCGCTCTTGATCAGCAGCAGGACGCGCTCCTGCGCGCGCCGCAATTCGCGGCCAGTCAGCGTGAAGAGCTCACGTGCCATTGCCGGATCGCGACCGGCAAGGCCATCGACGGCGCTGCGCTTGATCACCAGCACCTTGCTGTCGGCGATCGCTTCCGCCGACACCGTGTGCTCGTCGTCGAAGCTCAGACCAAAGACTTCTCCGGGCAGATAGAAGCCGCCGATCTGGCGGCGGCCATCGTTCAACGTCTTATAGGTGCGAACGCAACCGCTCATCACTTTGTAAAGATAATCGGCCGGCTCGCTTTCGCCGAAGATTTCGCTGTTGCGCGAATGCGACATGATGGCGCCCATCAGCTGCATCGTCTGGGTCAGCGGCGCATCAGCAGTTTTGACGGCACGGACGGAGGCCGACGCTACAGCGCTGGCGGATTTCGGCGCGGGTCGAAAACTGTGATGGCGGATTGCGGTCTGGGTGAGCATGGCGAGGTGCCTCCAAGGGTTTCGAAGGCATTGGTAGTTCCGCCCGTCGAGGTAAAAAATTCAGATGTTGTCCCTAAGTAATATCCCGGATGACGGCCGAGCACGCTTAAGACCTTGAGCAGCATCGGCAAAAGCCGTACCTGCGAGGCAGTATGCGCAGTCGAACTTGCGCCATTGCCAACGATACGTTCGTTGACCCTTGTCAATTCGTTTTCCCGACTGGCGGCTAGGCTTCGACTCTTCCCCCATTCAGGCCCCATTCAAAGCACCTGGGGACGCCACGGGAACAGGACTATGGATTTGAAGGAAGCAATCTACTCGCGCCGCGCCACGCGGGAGTTCACGGCGGAGCCGGTCGATGAAAAGACAGTGCGAGCACTGATCGATGCGGCCGTGCAGGCGCCAAGCGCGGTGAATGCGCAGCCTTGGTCGTTTTGCGTGGTTCGCGACAAGGCTCTACTCGGCAGAATATCGCGCGAATCCAAAGCGCACATGGTCAAAAGCACCCCGATCGGGCTTGTCTCGCATCATTTCAGTCAGATCCTGAATGATGAAAGCTTCGATATATTCTATCACGCACCCGCTCTCATCGTGATCTGCTGCGTCGCGGAAATCCCCTGGGCGATCGAAGATTGCGCGCTGGCTGCGGAAAACCTCATGCTGGCGGCGCGCGCCGCGGGACTCGGCAGCTGCTGGATTGGCTTCGCGCAAGGCTTTCTCGGCACACCGGAAGGCAAAGCGGCATTGAAAATCCCGGCCGCCTATAAGCCCGTCGCTCCCATCATCGTCGGTCATCCGAAATCCTGGCCTGCGCCTGTTCCGCGCAAGGAGCCGGAGATCCGCTGGATCGATGCGTGAGCGTCATTAACGGGCGTTGGATTTTGCCGCACGGCGTTGACAAGGATCAAGACGTCCGCCCGCGAGTTGTCTATTCTGCCCAGCGTATTGGAGACATGACATGAACAAAATCGCCATTCCTCATGACGCCCTGGTGTTCGTCGGCGACGGCCAGAAGGCACTTTTCCTGCGCAATGCCGGAGATGAGAAATTTCCCAATCTGAAGACCGAGCGGGTCTTCAGCGAGGACAATCCGCCCACGCACGAGCAAGGCACCGACCGACCAGGCCGTGGCATGGAGAGCTCCGGTACGCATCGCCGCAGCAGCGTAGAGCCCACCGACTGGCACGAGATCGAGAAAGGGCGATTCGCCGATCGTGTGGCGGCGGCGTTGGAGAAGCTGGTGCGTGACCAAAAAACCAGGAAGATCGTCGTGGTCGCACCGCCCCGCACGCTCGCCGAGTTGCGGCATGTGTTTCACGCCGACGTCAAGAATCGCATTATCGCCGAGATCGATAAGGACCTGACCAAGCATCCGGTCTCGGAGATCGAGAAGCACATTCTGGCATGAGCCTGATGGATGCTGGCCGACCGGGGCCCTTGCCGCGCCTTAAAGCGCGGCAACGATTTGGTTGCGAGCCGGTGAAAAATTTGCGCCTTCGCAAACCGGCCGGATCTTCCCAAGCCGTGCGGTCGGCGTGCGGCGGTGGTTTTATTCTAGCCTATGGCCTGCATGATTGATCGACGCACCAGCGCCTCGAACAACGGCAGCTTATAGGCATTTTTGCTGAGCGGCGTGGCGCCGTCGAGCGCCTCGTGCGCGGCTCGGGCAGCAGCCGCCTGGTCGATCCGCTGTCCGACCAGCACAGCCTCGGCTTTCCTGGCCCGGTGCGGCACCGGCGCCGCCGCGCCGAGAACAATTGCGGCGCGCTGGCAGCTACCGCTTGCATCGAGATCGAGCACGACTGCGACGTCGGCCAGCGGCCAGTCGAACGAATCCTTTTCGCCCTGCTTGAGATGAGCCATGCGGACGCTCGGCGACGGTCGCGGAAGCGGATTGCGGCCAGGATTTCGTGCGGTTCAAGCTCGTTCTCGCGCTGCATATCCTGCTCGACGGGCACGAAGAAATTTTCCAGCACAGGCGCCGGGTGTCACCGCGCGCGTCCGCGATCTCGACCTCGCGCCGAGCGCGACCAGCACCGTCGCCGCCGTCGAAGGATGGACGATGGCGCAAAGGCTGTTGTCGAAAATCGCGTGGTACTGGTTCTCGCCGATGATGGCGAAGCAATGACCGCCGCCTTTGCGCAGGCAGCGAAATTCGGCGGAGCGCAAATACCAGCAGCGAGGCCGCTGCAGGAGGTTGCCGCCGATGGTCGCGACGTTGCGAATTTGCGGGCTGGCCGACCCGCCGAGCGCGTCGGCGAGGGCGGGATAGCGCTGTCGCATGATCGGATGCGTCGGCGAGAGTGCCAGTGTGACCATCGGCCCGATGCGCAAGCCGCCGTCCTGTCTTCGGCGACGCTGTCGAGACCCGGCACCTCGCGCAGATTCACGACCTTCGTGGCGCCAGGAGGTCCTCTTTGATCAGATCGAGCAGATCGATGCCGCCGGCCTTGATGACGGATACGTCGCTCTGGCCCGCAACGCTCGGGCGCGGAGGTCATGGCGTGCGCAACGGTTGCGGACGCGGCGGTGGCGGCTTCGGCGATCGTTTTTGGCTGGCGAGGGCGAAGTGGTGCATGACCGTCAGCTCCTCGCCGGACTCTGCCGAGCGCCGCCAGCACGGCCGCCGGAGTCATCGGCAGGCTGCGCAAGCGGACGCCGATGGCGTTGTAGACAGCGTTGGCGATAGCCGGAGCGGTGGCGATGTTCGCCGGCTCGGCGATGCCGTATGCGTCGGTCGCGCTCCGGCCCTGGTAATTTTCCAACACCACGACGTCGATCTGCGGCGTCTCGCGCACACCGGCGAGTTTGTATTGCTCCAGATCCGGATTGACCATCCGCCCGGTCGCCTGATCGAGAATGCGCTCCTCAAAGAGCGCGTAAGAGACTCCCATCAGCACGCCGCCTTGCACCTGGCTTTCGATCTGCCGCGGGTTCATCGGCCGGCCGCAATCCTGCACGGCAACAACGCGCTCGACGCGGATAATGCCGGTCTCGGTATCGACCGCGACTTGCGCGAATTGCACGCCGCCCAAATCCTGCTGCGCCAGCGCGGCATCCGCTCCTGCGCGCCGCCGGAATCCGCCATAATCGTCGCTGCGCGAGGCGACCGCGGCAATGCGATCGGTGCGTAAATGGCTGGCCGCGTCCCTGAAAGCTACGAAGCGAGCGGGATCGCTGCGAACAAGGATCCTGCCTTCGCGGGCAATCAGATCGTCCGGGGCGGCGTTCAGCAAAAGCGACGCTTCGCGGAACAGCTCTCGCTGCACGCGCCACGCGGCTGTGCGCGCCGGCGGCGTGACCGACGCCGTGGTGCGGCTGCCGTAGGACGGGCCGCCGGGCGGAAATTCGGTATCGCCGATGCGAACGGAGATCTGGTCGGGGCGAAGACCGAGCACTTCGGCGACGGTCTGCGCCAGCACGGTGGTGATTCCTGTGCCGATATCCTGCACGCTGGAAAGCAATTCCACGGAGCCGTCGCGCATGACGCGCACTTCGCAGGCGGCATTGGTCTGCACGTTGGCGCCCCAGAGCGATTGCGCCACACCGAGACCGCGCTTTATGGGGCCGGCATCCGCGGCGGGCGCGTGCCGGCCCGACCAGCCGATGCGCTCGGCGCCGATCCGCCGCTCTTCGCGCCGGACCGGGCTCGGATCGATCCGGTCGCGCAACGCCAATGGATCGATGCCCAGCTTCTCCGCGAGTTCATCGATTGTTTGTTCCAAGCCGAACGCACCCGGCGTATTCCCGGGCCCGCGCATCGCGCAACCGGGGCCAGCATTGATGAAAACGTCGTGCTGGGCGCCGTCGAAATTGGGACAGGAGTAAAGAGCCTCGGCGTTGTTGCCGACGCCGGCTCCGACCGTAACGCCTGCGGTGCCGTAGCTCACGAGCGAGATCGCGGTGAGCGTACCGTCGCGCTTGGCGCCGATGCGCAAACGCTGCCAGGTACCGGGCCGATTGCCGGCATCCATCTGCTCTTCGTCGCGCTCCAGGAACAGGCGCACCGGCGCCTTGGCCTGGCGCGATAGTGCGATGGCAAAACGGCCGTAATTGCCGAGCGACGATTTTGAACCGAACCCGCCGCCCATGGCGTCGACGATGACACGCACGCGGTTGAGCGGCAAACCAAATGCTCCCGCAATCTCGTCGCGAACTCCCGCGGTGAACTGGGTCGACATGTACACGGTGAGCCCGTCGGCACGCCAATCGGCGACGATCGCGTGCGGCTCAATGCAGCAATGGGTTTGAACCTTCGTGCTGTATTCGCCTTCGACGACCACATCGGCCTCGGCAAACCCTTTGCCCGCGTCGCCTCGCTTGGCGACTGAAGGGCCGCGGACATTGCCATTAAGCGGCAAGTTGGCCGCCGCTGGAAAACCCGATGAGTGCCCTGGTGGCGCCGTCGCATGATCGTGAACCAAGGGAGCGGCAGGGTCACGCGCGTCGTCCATGTCGGCCACGAACGGCAGCGCTTCATAGTCAACGCGAATAAGATGCAACGCCTCTTCGGCGGCTGGCAGCGAGACGGCTGCAACCACGGCGACGGGCGCACCGACATAACGCAGTTCTGCGCTTTTCGGATCAGCTGGATCGGCGACGGTCAGCACCGCGCGCACTTCAGGATGATTGACCGCTGCCGACATATCGATCGATCGCACAACGGCATGAGGGAGCGAAGCGCGCAATACGCGTGCGTGCAGCAAGCCCGGCAGTGAAATATCGACGGTGAAGCGCACGGCGCCGGTGACTTTGGCGCGGCCGTTCGGCCGCGGGAATGACTTGCCGATGACGCTCAACTCGCTGTTCGGCGGCAGCGGCGGCGGCTCGTCCGCCGGTATCTGGCGCTCGACCGTGCCAAGACCTACGCTGGCGATGCCCGAGGGAAAGAGAACTGTACGCATGTTTTCCTGTTTCGTCACGCTCATCACCCGTGCGCTTTGACTGCAGCAAGCGTCGCGGCGACGACGTGCGGGTAGGTGCCGCAGCGGCAATAATGCCCGCCGATCGCGGCACGGACGTCGTCGGCGTTCGGCTCCGGGTTCCGCTTCAACAATGCCGCGCAGCTCATGATCATGCCCGGCGTGCAAAATCCGCATTGCAGCGCATCGTGATCGATGAACGCTTGCTGCACCGGATGCAGCATCTCGCCCTGTGCGAGACCTTCAATCGTCGTCACGCTGCGTGGGCCGACATCGACGGCAAGCATCATGCAGGCACAGACCGGCAAACCATCGAGCCAGACCGTGCAAGCCGAGCACGCCCCGCGATTACAGGCGATCTTGGTGCCGGTCAGGCCCAATGGCCCGCGCAAAACCTCAGCGAGCGTCATGCTCGCTGCGATCTGCACCGTCCGTACGGCGTCGTTGACATTCAGTCTGATGGTAACCGGCTCCGCCTTTGCCAATGGCGCGTCGCCTGCACTGCCTTCCGCTTGTGCCGTGATCGGATGGGCTGCGTTAACCATGGTCGCTCCAGCAGTCGTCATCGCGGAGCCGCGAAGAAACGACCGGCGCGATAGGTCACTCCGCACGTCTCGCTCCGCTTAAGCTTGATGCACTCGTCGCCTTGTCACCAAAGCTTACGCGGCCACCGCGCAGCGGCCTTGATCTAGGTCAAGCCTCCCGAGGTCCTGACGCAGAGTGTCGCCGGCGACACCGAGCGCTTCGATCTTCTGACATGGATCAAATGACATGGATCAAAGCCGAGGGCTGCCATCGCAGGCATAAGGATTGCAGACGCTTATGGAGGCGAGCGCATGCACGCTCCGTTGTCTCTGCGATCGAAAACCGAAAAGACCGAGGCGGCCCCACGCAAATCGACCGGGCGAAAGATCTGGCTGATCGCGATCGTGCTCGCCGCCGCCGCACTGGCGGGTTATTTCGAGCGCGGCACGATTTACGATTGGTTTGCCGGACCGCGGGTCGCCGCCACGATCCTGGTCTCGGGCAATATCGAGGCGCACCAAAGCGTGCTCGGGTTTAAGACGGTTCAGTCGCGCATCGTCGAGCTTCCCTTCGATGAAGGGCAATGGGTCGACAAGGGCACGCTCATCGCCCGGCTCGACGATGCCGATTACCGTCAGCAGGTGGTGATCAACCAGGCTGCGCTCAACATGCAGGAGCAGCAGCTGGCGGCGACCGAGCAGAATCTTGCGGCCACCACGCAGACGGTGGAAAGCGACGCCGCAGACCTGACGTTCCGTCAGCAGCAATATGACCGCGCCGCTTTGTTGTTGAAACAGGGTTCGGGCACGGCCGAACAGCGCGACCTCACGTATGCCGCCTTGCGCCAGTCCACGGCCGCGCATGAACGCGATATCGCGCTGAAGAACGCCGCTGCGCTACAAGTCGAACTGGCCAAGGCTGCAATACAGAGCGCTCAGGCGACGCTGAAAATGTCGCAGATCGTGCTCGGCTACACGGTTTTGACGGCGCCATTTTCCGGCGTCATTCAGGTCCGTCAGGCCGAACTCGGCGAAATCATGGTGCCCGGCACGCCCGTGGTGACGCTTGCCGATCTCGATCACGTCTGGCTGCGCGCCTACATCAACGAAACCGATATTGGAAAAATCCGCTACGGCCAGGAAGCCGACGTCACCACCGACACATACCCCGGTAAAATCTACAAAGGGCGCGTCTCGTTCATTTCCGCCAACGCCGAGTTCACGCCGAAGAGCGTGGAGACGCATGCCGAGCGGGTCACCCTGGTCTATCGCATCCGCATCGACATCGATAATCCCACGCACGAGCTGGTCCCCGGCATGCCCGCAGACGCGGTGCTCAAAGCGCTTCCTGCGGGCAAGTCATGAATGGCCGGGCCGACGTCATCGTTGCAGCCGATGCGCTGAACAAGCGTTTCGCCGAAATCGCTGCGGTCGACGGCCTCAGCTTCACCGTGAATCGCGGCGAGATCTTCGGTCTGGTCGGGCCCGACGGCGCGGGCAAGACGACGACCATGCGCATGCTCGCCGGCGTGTTGCCGCCCGATGCCGGCGGCATCGTCATCGACGGAATCGACGTCGTTGCCGATCCGGAAGAAGGCAAACAGCACATCAGCTACATGCCGCAGCGGTTCGGCCTCTACGACGATCTGACCGTCGACGAAAACATTCGCTTCTACGCGGACTTGTTTGAAGTCGCGGCCGGCGTTCGCGAGGAGCGCGCGCGGCGGCTGCTGGCGGCTTCCGGAATGGGCCAATTCCGCTCTCGCCTTGCCGGCCAGCTCTCCGGCGGCATGAAGCAGAAGCTCGGGCTTACCTGTGCGCTCGTCCATACGCCGAAGGTCCTGTTGCTCGACGAGCCGACGACCGGCGTCGATCCGGTGTCGCGGCGCGATTTTTGGCGCATCCTCTACGGTTTACGCGAACAAGGCGTGACGATCCTCATTACCACCGCCTATCTGGACGAGGCGGAACGCTGCAACCGCTTGGCGCTCTTGCACAGCGGACGCGTGCTCTATTGCGACACGCCCTCCGCCCTGAAGAAGCACATGCCGGGCGCGCTTGTCGTTATTTCCTCGCCTTCGGGACGCGAAGTGCGATCGTCGATCGTCGATCTCGCGGGAGTGAGTAACGTCATTCTTGTCGGCGACGGCGTCCATGCCATTGTCGATGATGCCGGTCTGCGCATTCCCGAACTGCGCGAAGCTCTGCAACGGGCAAACGTTCCATTTGCCGATATCGTCGTCGGTGAACCGAGCATCGAAGACGTGTTTGTGGCGCTCCTCGAAAACAACGAGGCTACACCATGAACGGCGATCGGCAAAGCGACCCGGAGATCGTCGTCGAAGACCTCGTCAAGCGCTTCGGCAGCTTTGTCGCGGTTGACCGGGTGAGTTTCAGCGTCGGGCGCGGCGAGGTTTTGGGCTTTCTCGGACCGAACGGCGCCGGCAAATCGACGATCATCCGCGTCCTGTGCGGTTTGCTGCGTCCGACGGCGGGCCGCGCCCTGGTCGCCGGCATCGACGTCGCGCGCGATCCCGAGCGGGTGCGCGAGCGCATCGGCTACATGTCGCAGAAGTTTTCGCTCTACCGCGATCTGAGCGTCGAAGAAAACCTGAAATTCTTTGGCGGCATCTATCGCGTGCCGCGTCATGAGCTGCCCGAACGGATGCGCTTCGCCATCGGCATGGCCGGGCTCGGCGGGCGCGAGAAGGCGCTGGTTTCGACACTGGCGGGCGGCTGGCAACAGCGCCTGGCGCTCGGCTGCGCTGTCCTGCACCGGCCGCCGATCCTGTTTCTCGACGAACCCACGTCGGGCGTCGAGCCGACCTCGCGGCGGCGCTTCTGGGATCTGATCCACTCGCTCGCCGCTGACGGCGTCAGCGTGCTGGTATCGACCCATTACATGGACGAGGCGGAATATTGCCACCGCGCCGCGCTGATCAATCAGGGGCGGCTGATCGCCATCGGCAGTCCCGACGAACTCAAGCGCACCGCGCTCGGCGGCGAGCTTTTGCTGATCGAATGCGCCGCGCCGGGACCGACGCTCGCGGCACTCGAGCACGCGCCCGGGGTCCTCGATTGTTCGGTATTCGGCAGCGCGCTGCACGTGCTGGTCACTGACGCCGATCAAAGCCTGCGCGAACTGCCGCACTATCTGGAGCAAAGGGGTTTGCCGCTGACGCGGATCGATCGCATCCAACCCTCGCTTGAGGACGTGTTCGTGCAACTCATCGCCGTCGATTTGGTCAAGCGGCGGGTTGCGGCATGAAGTTCCGCCGGCTCAAGGCGATCGCGGTGAAGGAAATTCTACAGGTCTGGCGCGATCCGCGCAGCCTGATGATCGCGCTGTTGCTGCCGTTCACACAAATGTTTCTGCTCGGATATGGCGTCAATCTCGATCTCAAGCATCTTCCGATCTGCCCGTTCGACCGCGAAGGCAGCCAGCTCAGTCAGGATCTGCTCAAGCGTTTTCAGGCATCGCAGTATTTCGCCATCGCCCACAATGCAAGATCCTATTCTGAAGTCAGCGCTGCGATTGATGACGGCCAATGTGCCCTCGCCATCGTCATCCCACCCGATTTTTCCGAGCGGCTGAGCGGCATCGGGAACGCCCCGGTGCAGGCGATCCTCGACGGCACCGACGACAATACGGCGAATATCGCGTTCGGATATGCGGCGGCGGTCGTGGCGGGCTATTCCAACGATATCGCAGTCACCTGGATCGACCGCCAGGGCAAGGCGCTGCAGCAGACCCAGCCGATGGCGGTGCAGTCGCGCGTCTGGTTCAACGAAGATCTGGAAAGCCGGAATTTCATCATTCCAGGCCTGGTCGCCATGATCATGGCGCTCGTCGGCGCGCAGCTCACCTCGCTGACCATATCGCGCGAATGGGAACGCGGCACCATGGAGCTGCTGATTTCCACGCCGGTCAAGCCGATCGAACTGATGCTCGGCAAGCTCATGCCCTATCTCGTGCTCGGCTGGCTCGATGCCGCCTTCTGCCTCGGGCTTGCGGCACTATGGTTCGGCGTACCCTATCCGCGGCACCCTGTTCGCGCTCTTTGTCACCACCTCGCTCTTCCTCATCGTCGTTCTCAGCATCGGCTATCTGATGTCGGTGCTGATCCGCAGCCAAGTCGGCGCCAGCCAGATTGCGCTTTTGGTCACGATGCTGCCGACCACTTTGCTCTCCGGCTACATCTTTCCGATCGATCAGATGCCGAAGGTCGTACAGGGCGTCACCTACCTGATCTATTCGCGTTATTACGTCTCGATCGTCAAAGACCTGTTCCTGAAAGGGTCGAGCCTTGCCGAACTGTCGACGCCGATTGTGTTCCTTGTCGTCTATGCGTCGTCCGTGATGCTGCTTGCCGCCCGGGCTTTCCGTAAGCGACTGGACTGAGCCATGTTCGCGCGCATCATTCCGATCGTGGTCAAGGAGTTCATCGAGCTCAAGCGCGATAAATGGGCGTGGTTTCGGCTGGTCGTGCCGACGCTCGCGCAGATGCTGCTGTTCGGCTATGCGGCGATCTTACGAAGTTTATCACGTCTCGACGATCGTGCTCGATCTCGATCATTCGCAGGAAAGCCGCGAACTTGTCTCGCGATTTACCTTCAGCGGGCGGTTCGACGTCGCGCTGGCGCGGTCGCAGGCTGAGGTCACGAAGGCGATCGACAGCAGCGACGCAGCGGTGGCGCTTGTCATCCATGCCGGCTTCGCCCAGCTGCTGCGCAAAGGACAGAGTGCGCCGCTGCAAGTCATCGTCGACGGAACCAACTCCAATACGGCGCTGATCGCGCTCGGTTACGTCAACACGATCGCGCAGGGATTTGCGCAGGACTACGCCATCGATCTGGCCGAGCGCACCCTCGGCGTGCGGGGCATGAAGCAAGTCCAGGTGACGCTCGAGCAGCGGCCCTGGTTCAATCCCGACCTCAACGGCAGGTGGTTCTTCGTCCCGGGACTGATCGGCACGCTCACTCTGGTCATCATCGTCAATCTGACGGCCTTCGCGATCGTACGCGAGCGCGAGGTCGGCACGCTGGAGCAGATCATGGTGTCCCCGATCCGGCCGCACCGAGTTCATCCTCGGCAAAACCGTGCCGTTCTTCGTCATCGGGCTCGGCGAAGTCGCGCTGATCGTCACCATCGGAACGTTGTGGTTTCAGGTACCGTTCGTCGGCAATCCGCTTGGTGCTGCTTCTTGGCACGTACGCTTTTCCTCCTGAGCGCCCTGGCCCTTGGCCTGCTTATCTCCACCGTTTGTTCGACACAGCAACAAGCATTCTCCATGAACTTCTTTGTGCTCAACCCGTTTTTCATCCTGTCGGGTTTCGCCTATCCGATCTCGAGCATGCCGCAGGTACTGCAATGGTTCACCTACGCCAATCCACTGCGCTACTATCTGGTGGTCATTCGCGGCACGTTCCTGAAGGGTGTCGGCCTAAGCGCGCTTTGGCCGGAGCTGGCGGCAATGGCCGCTCTCGCCGCGGTCCTGCTCACAACGAGCATCCTGCGCTTCCGCAAATCGCTTGAATAAGGCGCCGCCGAGCCGCCAAGCGGACACGAGGGCGGCGCGATTTGTGCATCGCACAACGAAAACTGCCGCCAGATGACGGATAAATAGCAGATCGCGCCCTCCATGCATTGCGAGAATTGGTGGGTGTTTGATCTTGATCAAAGCGCGAGTTCCCTCAACGCGAATAACTGCAAACAGCCGGGCGTAGGTCCCGGAGAATGGTGTCGCGCTTGCGCGATCCGTTCGGAGGAATGCCGACGCAAGGAGGAAAACCATGAGCGCGCTGGCGTGGAATGGGAACGGACTTACGACGAAGCTGCTATGGGGCGCGATCGCTGTGCTCGGCGCAGTTTCGCTTGCCATCGTCGCATTAAGTCGCGGCGAGCCTGTCAATGCGGCATGGATGGTGATCGCCGCGGTGTGCGTCTACTTCATCGCCTACCGCTATTACGCGCTGTTCATCGCCAACAAGGTTTTGGGCGTGAATGCCGGGCGTACGACGCCCGCCGTCCGCCGCAATGACGGCCTCGACTACGTTCCGACCAACAAGTACGTGCTCTACGGCCATCATTTTGCGGCCATTGCGGGTGCGGGTCCGCTGGTCGGCCCGGTGCTCGCCGCGCAAATGGGCTACCTGCCCGGCACGCTGTGGATTCTGGCCGGCGTCGTCATCGCCGGCGCGGTGCAGGACATGACGGTCCTGTTCCTCTCGACGCGGCGCGATGGCCGCTCGCTCGGTGACATGGTCCGGGGCGAGATGGGGCCCATTGCCGGCACGATCGTCGGCATCGGCATCTTGCTGATCTGCGTCATCATTCTTGCGGTGCTGGCGCTCGTTGTCGTGCAGGCCTTGAAAGGCAGTCCCTGGGGCACCTTCACCGTGTTCTGTACGATTCCGATAGCGTTGATCATGGGCGTGTACGGCAGGTACATCCGGCGCGGCCGTGTGGCCGAGATGTCGCTGATCGGTGTGGTGCTGCTGCTGGCGGCGCTCATCTATGGGCAGACCGTCTCGCAGACGCCTTCGCTCGCCGCGTATTTTAATCTCAGCGGCCCAGCGCTGGCACTGGTGATCATCGGCTATGGCTTCGTCGCTTCGGTGCTGCCGGTATGGCTCCTGCTGGCGCCGCGCGACTATCTGTCGACGTTCATGAAGATCGGCGTGGTCACTCTCTTGGCTCTGGCGATCATCATCGTGCGGCCGGACCTGCAGATGCCGGCACTCACCAAGTTCGTCGACGGGACCGGCCCGGTGTGGGCAGGCAGCCTGTTTCCGTTCCTGTTCATCACCATCGCCTGCGGCTCAGTGTCGGGCTGGCATGCCCTGATCTCGTCCGGCACGACGCCGAAGATGATCGAGAACGAGAGCCAAATCCCATTCATCGGCTACGGCGCGATGCTGATGGAATCGTTCGTAGCCATCATGGCGATGATCGCGGCTTCCGTTCTGCATCCAGGCGTCTATTTTGCCATGAACACGTCGGCGGGGCTCATTGGCACCACGGCCGCCCAGGCGGCGCAGGTGGTTTCCAATATGGGCTTCGTGGTTACGCCTGATCAACTCACGCAGGTCGCCCATGACGTCGGTGAAATTTCGATCCTGTCGCGCACCGGCGGCGCACCGACATTGGCGGTCGGCATGGCGCAGATCCTGTCCAGCCTGTTCGGCGGACAGGCGCTGACCGCCATCTGGTATCACTTCGCCATTCTGTTCGAGGCACTCTTCATCCTCACCACGGTCGATGCCGGCACGCGGGTGTTGCGGTTCATGATCCAGGATCTCGTCGGCAACGCGATCCCGGCCTTCAAGGCAACAAAGTCGTGGACCAACAACATCATCGGCTCGGCGGCGGCCTGCGTGTTGTGGGGCTACATTCTGTACCAAGGCGTGATCGATCCCTATGGCGGCATTTGGACGCTATGGCCGCTGTTCGGCACCTCGAACCAGATGCTGGCTGCCATCGCGCTCGTGTTCTGCACGGTCGCGCTGTTCAAGATGAAGCGCGAGCGGTTTGCCTGGGTGACGATCGTGCCCGCCACCTGGCTCGTGTGCTGCACCGTGACCGCGGGCTTGGAGAAGGCCTTTAGCCCAACTCCGTCGGTGGGCTTCATCGCCCATGCCCGGGTTTTGTCCGATGCCATCGCGGCGGGGAAAGTCCTGGCGCCGGCCCATTCCCTCGGCGAGATGACCCGGCTGATGTTCAACGACTACCTTGATGCGACGCTGGCTGCGCTGTTCGTTGCCGTCGTCATCGCCATGGTGGTCTACGCCTTTATCGACATCCGCAAAGCGCTTGGCACTCCGAAGGCGACTGCCGTCGAAGTCGAGTTCGCCGGTGCGGCGATAGGAGGGAGGAATGCCTGACCTTTTCTCCGTCAAGTTCGCGGAATGGAAGGAACGGGGTCAGGCCGTGCGGACTTGGAGCGTTCGCGCCGCGCGGTTGATGATCGGGGTGCCCGATTACGACACCTACGTGCAGCACCGCCAGGTCAACCACCCCGGGCAGCCGATCATGACCTACGAAGAGTTCTTCGTGGAACGTCAGGAGGCCCGGTACGCCGTCAGCAAGGGCCGCTTCCGCGGCTGCTGCTGAGCGCAGCGGGCGGGGCTTCGCAGCCCCGCCCGATCAAGCAACGCCCGCTTTAGTGAGCCAATTGACGGAGCGCTCCCATGGAACGTGAAACCCTGCACCGCATGCTTCGCGACATGCTGCTCTGCCGCACCTTCGAGGAACGCGCTGCGGAAGAATACAGCAAGGGAAACATTGTCGGCTTCCTGCATCTCTATCCCGGCGAGGAGGCGGTGGCCGCCGGTGTCATCAACGCCACCGGTCCGTCCGATTACATCGTCAGCACCTATCGCGAACACGGCCATGCACTGGTGCGCGGCACGCCCGCGCGCGAGGTGATGGCCGAACTGTTTGGCCGTGCCGACGGCACGAGCCGCGGCATGGGCGGGTCAATGCACATGTTCGATCCCGAGCGCCGCTTCATGGGCGGTTATGCCATTGTCGGCCAGACCTGTCCGATCGCCATCGGCATCGCCTATGCGGTCGCTATGCGCGGCTTGCCCGAAGTTGTCGTCTGCTTTCTTGGTGACGGCGCGGTCAACCAAGGCACGTTCCACGAATCGCTCAACATGGCCTCACTATGGCGGCTCCCGGTGCTGTTCGTGTGCGAGAACAATCACTATGCCATCGGCACCGAAATCCATCGCCACTCCGCGGTGCCCGAAGTCTTCAAACGGGTTGCCGCCTACAACATCCCCGCCGAAAAAATCAACGGCATGGATGTTCTGAAAGTCTACGAGGCCACCAAACAGGCGCTCGACCGCATTCGGCGGGGTGGCGGGCCGCAGTTCATCGAGTGCGAGACCTATCGTTATCGCGGCCATTCGATGGCCGATCCCGGCACCTATCGGCCGGCCGTTGAGCTCAAAGCCTACCAGACCTGGGATCCGATCGCGGCCGCGGTCCGCGAGTGGGAGTTCCAATATCCGACACCGGACGAATTGGCCGAAGTCGGGCCGGACAATATCAAGCTGTTTGCCGATCACCTGGTCGACGGCGAGCACCTTGTCGAAGCGGAAGTCGACGAAATCAAGCGGGACGTTCAAACAATCGTCGACGATGCCGTGCAGTTCGCATCCAAAAGCGCGCAGCCCGGCATGGATTCGGCTTGGAGCTATCTGAACCAAAGTCACCGGCACGAAGTGCTGATGTAGGAGACGGCCATGTCGCAGGAATTGCTCTATTGGCAGGCGCTCAACCGCGCCATGGATCATGAAATGGCGGCCGACGAGTTGGTGTTCACGCTCGGCGAGGATGTCGGTCTCTACGGCGGCAGCTATCGCGTCACCGAAGGGCTTTACGCGAAATACGGCGAATGGCGGGTCCGCGACACGCCGATTTCGGAAAACAGCTTTACCGGCCTCGGCGTCGGCGCCGCGCTGGTTGGCATGCGCCCGGTGGTCGAGATCATGACCATCAATTTCATGCTGCTGGCGCTCGATTCGATCATCAACGGCGCGGCCAAGATCCCCTTCATGTCGGGAGGGCGATTGAAGATGCCGCTGGTCGTGCGCGTGCCCGGCGGAATTGCGCGGCAACTCGCGGCGCAACACGCGCAGCGGCTGGAGCACACGCTAATGAACGTGCCCGGTCTGCGCATCGCCGTACCGGCGACGCCGCAGGACGCCTATTGGCAGCTGCGCCAGGCCATCGCCAGCGACGATCCGATCATCGTTCTGGAACATGAGCTGCTGTATTTCACCAAGGGACAGGTGGATTTTGTCGCCGAGGCGCCGCCGATGCATCGCGCTCAGGTCCGGCGCGAGGGCCGCGATCTCACCATCGTGAGCTACTCGCGTCATGCGATGCTGGCACAAGATGCGGCCACTGAACTGGCGAAGAGCGGCATCGAGGCGGAAGTCATCGATCTGCGCAGCCTCAAGCCGATCGATTGGGATACCTGTGCGGCATCGGTCGAAAAGACTCATCGGCTGCTTGTCGTCGAAGAGGATTGCCGCTTTGCCGGCGCCGGCGCGGAAATTTCGGCGACGCTGACCGAGCGCTGCTTCTACTCGCTCGCGGCGCCGGTGCAGCGCTTGGCCGGCCTCGATATCCCGACGCCGTATAACGGCGCGCTCGAAGCAGCGACGATTCCGCAGGTGGCCGACATCGTGGCGGCGGCGCGGCAATTGTGCCAGTCCGCGCAAGAACCGAAAGCGGCCTAGCCATGCCTGGCGTCATTACCATGCCGGCGCTGTCGGACACGATGGGCGCCGGGCGTCTGGTCAAGTGGACCAAAAAATCGGGCGACAAGATCAAGAAGGGCGACGTGATCGCCGAGATCGAAACCGACAAGGCGGTGATGGACGTCGAGGCCTTTCAGGATGGCTATTTGAGCGGTCCGTTGGCAGACGAAGGTGCCGAAGCGCCCGTCGGCCAGATCATCGGTTATATTGCCGACAGTCTGAATGATGTTCGAGCCGTCGATCCCGCCACGCCGGCCGCACCGCGGCCGGACGGCGACGGCGGCATCGCCGAAAAGCCCCCCGCCGATAGGCCGGCGGTGTCGGCAGTCCTGGCCGCGTCGATGACGCCAACGCGGCCATCCCCGGCGCGGCGCCCGCTTCCTTCCGCGCCAGTTTCGCCCACGGCGACGCATCCGGCAGCCGTCGCGTCGCATGATCATGGAAAGGGTCTAGCGGCAGTCGCCATCGAACTTGGCCCGCCATATCGGCTTGAGCGCCCGTCTCCACAGCGCGAGGCCGTCGCCCGCACGATGATTGCCAGCGCTGCGACGCCGATTTTCCGGGTGACAGCGCAACTGCCGCTGGATGTGCTGGCGACGCAAGCCGCGGAACGCCAGCAATCGTTCACGCTGCTGCTGGCGCGCGCTTGTGCGCTGACGATCGTCGCGCATCCTTTGTTCAACACGGCCTATACACCCAATGGACTGGCCCGCCGTGATCGCGTCGACATCGCCATCGCGGTCGATAGCGGCGACGGACTCATCACGCCGGTGCTGCGCGATGCCGCCGGACGGCCGATGGCGGCGCTGCAACAGGATTGGGCGAGCTTGCGCGAAAAGGTCAAAACCCGCCGTCTGGTGCCGGCCGACTACAGCGGCGCGACATTCTATTTGAGCAACCTCGGAGCATCCTCGGTGGTCTACGCGTTTGACTCGATCGTTCCCGTCGGCGCCTCTGCGATCCTGTCGATCGCGGCATCGCGGTCAACCGGCACGCTCTGCACGCTCGCCTGCGACCATCGTGTCGTGTTCGGCGCCGATGCTGCACGCTTTCTCGAGACGCTCGCCCAGCAGCTCAAAGCACCCGCCAAGCTTTCGGCCTAGGGACCGCACGCGATCATTTCGAGGCTGAAGGGGATGGCTTTGCTCGGCGAATTGTACGCGCACGATCACCGATCGCAACGCAGACAGGACAATGAGATGGATCTGACAACGCGTTATATGGGCCTCGAACTGAAGAACCCTCTCGTGGCCTCGTCATCCCCGCTGACCGGGAACCTCGACGACATCCGCCGGCTGGAGGACGCCGGAGCCGCCGCCGTCGTCCTGCCGTCCCTGTTCGAGGAGCGGATCGATGCAGAGGTCCGGGCGCATGAGGTTCTCACCGCGACGGGCCTGGGCAATGTGCCGGAGTCGCCCAATCCTTTTCCAGAATCGGAGGGGCCCGGATCGGAGCAATATCTCGACCTCATCAGACGAGCCGTCACAGCCGTAGACATTCCCATTGTCGCGAGCCTCAACGGCACGACAGACGAGGGCTGGACCGGTCATGCCAAACTTATCGAACAGGCCGGCGCGACCGCACTCGAACTCAACGTCTATTTGATTCCGACCGACCTTGCTTTGACCGGCAGCGAGGTCGAACAGTCATATCTTGAGGTTCTGCGCCAAGTCCGCCGGACAGTTGCGTTACCGCTCGCGATCAAGCTTGGCCCGTATTTCAGCTCAATCGGGCAGATCGCTGCGCAATTTGCCGCTGCGGGCGCGGATGCCCTGGTGCTGTTTAACCGATTCTATCAGCCGGATATCGATTTGGCGGACCTTCGGCTGCGAAATGATTTGCAGTTGAGCAATTCGAGCGAAATCGGACTCCCCTTATTGTGGATAGCCCTGTTGTGCGGGCGCGTTGACGCGTCGCTCGCGGCGAGCACAGGCGTGGAGAATTCCGAGCAGGTGGCAAAATATCTGCTGGCGGGAGCCGACATTGTGATGACCACAGCGGCACTGTTGCGGCACGGTCCGCAGCACATGAAAGCACTCTTGACCGGGACAATATCCTGGCTGGCTGCGCGCGAGATCGAATCACTCGATGAGATCCGCGGATTGCTGAGCCAGCACCGCTTCACCAACCCGGACTCTTTCGGTCGGCAAAGTTACGTGAAGATATTGCGCGACTACGCGGCCCTTCACCCGCACGGAGCTGTGTAGCGTGTGGCAGGTGGGCACCGCGGCGCGCAGTCTCCGCCGGTGCGGAATATTATCTGCCGCGCTCCGGCGGCAAAGGCGGAGGCACGACAATGCAACGATCCTGGCTTCTGGCGCTTGCGCTGTTAGGCGGCCTCACGGCAGGTCCACTGACTCGCGCTGCGGCGCAGACACCATCGGCGGCGCCGGGCGCGGGGCATGGCTTTCTGATCGACAAGCACGTCTCGGCCGGGCTCAATTGCGCGGCGTGCCACGCCGAAAGTCCTCCGTCAAAGCCCCCGGACCAGGCAGCGTGCATCAAATGTCACGGCAACAATGCACAGCTCGCGGCAAAAACCGCAAACGATCAGCCCAATCCCCATGCCTCGCATCTTGGCGAGATTGCATGCACCAGCTGCCACCACATCCATCAGGCATCGGTGCTTTACTGCGCGCAGCGTCATAACTTCGATTTGAAGACGCCATGACGCCGCACCCGCATAGGGCCGTTATCCAGAGGCCAGTTCACGGTCATCTCTGGATGAAGGGTGCTGCCCGGTCGGATTGATCAACCGGCGCCGCCATCGCTCGGCGCATTCTTACCGGCGATGTAACCCTGGCACGCGGCGCGCGCGAGGCCGTGCTGCGAGAAGCCGCCGGCGGATTCGCCGCCGCAATACAGGCCGGGGATCACGTTGGCATTCATATCCATGACCTGGCACTTGGCGTTGACGCGCAGGCCGGCGCGCGTGTCGTGTACGACCGGCGTTGCCCAGGCGGCATAGAACGGTGCCTTCGCGATCTTGTGCAACGGCTTCGGCTTGCCGAAATCCTCGTCGACACCGGAGTTGACAAAGGAGTTGTAGCGCGCCGCCGTTTGTTCGAGATTTTCGGGCGGCATCGCAACGCGCTGATACTGCATTTTGATTTTCGCCGCGAGATCGCCGAGCGAGTCAGCGGAAAAGAAAAAGCCGGCCTTGACATCGACGTTCGGCGGGTTCGGATCCCACTTTTCCCGTGTGACCGCGTCGGCATCGAAGATCGCCCAGATCGGGCCGCCGCCATTATGACCGTCGCCGATACCGGCGAGCGCCGCGTTGATGAAGTTGTTGGGATTGTATTTCTGGTTCTTGGCGTTGAGATAGCTATCCTGCTTGTAATTCGTGATCGAGTTGTAGTCGTTCGCGGTGAATTGGGGGCCAGCCTCGTCATAGAAGCGTTTGCCGATCATGTTGACGAGAATGACATCCTGCCAGTTGGCGACCGAAAGGCCCGAAGCGCGGGCGCGATCGAATACCGGACTGCCCGGCATCCACTTCAGATTGACGTAGTTGTATTGGCAGCCAATGGTCCCAGGCTTCGTGAGGTTGGAGCCGAATTCGCCGGTCTGATTGTAAAGGCCCCACAGCGAAGCGCCGATCGCCATGCCGGCGAGTTCACCGCTTGCATCCTGGTTCGACCAGGGCATGCCCGACAGGCCGCAATACTCCTCGGTCAGCCGCGGATCGAACATGCGGCGGAAATTGAGGTTCCCGGTTGAGCCGCCGGTGGCGATGATAACGGCCTTGCGGGCGCGGATGTTCAGGGTTTGGCCGTTGTTGTCGACCGCGATACCGGTGACGCGGCCGGAAGCCGGCTGCTCGCGGTAAATCGCGGTCATCTTGTGTTCGAGCAGGATTTGCACGCCGGCCTTCCTGGCGGCGGCTTCCAGCGGGCGCATCAGCCCATTGCCCGACGAGAGGGTCTTCTGGATCATCGAGTCGGCCGGCTTACCAGTCTGCACCATTGGCCAGTTCATGACCGCGCTGTGCATTTCCCGCGGCACGGAATTGCCAACTGAGGTGCCGCCGAACGCGTCCGGCGCCTTATCGACGAAGACGACGCCATGCGCGACCAGCCATTCGAAAGTTGGCGCGCTGTTGTCGGCAAAGGCGCGAATGATTTCCCGATCGTTGTAGCGGTAATCTGGGAAGCCGTTGCCTTCGACCACCGACCAATCGGTCAAATCGCCGAACAGCAGATCCGGTGAGTCGTTGATGCCGTGCTTCTTCTGTACGCTGGTGCCGCCGCCGAGCGGCACGTTGCCGCCGCTGGTGATGGCGTGGCCGCCGATATCCTTCTCGGCTTCGACCAGAATAACCGACGCGCCGGCTTCGCGTGCTACGATGGCGGCAGGAAGGCCGGCGGCTCCCGAGCCGATGACGACGACATCGGCCTCGTGCTGCCATGCCGCCGGCATGGGCGCCGCCTGCGCCCACGCCGCTTCAGGTGCCTCCAACTGGCTGGCGGCAAGACCGGCAGCAATTCCGCTGCCGCTGAGCAAAAAATCGCGCCTTTTCATAGTCATGCGGCTCTCCTTCGGTTTGGGCCGGCGGGGCGAAATTGCAGCGCTCGCGCTCGCGCCCGCGGCCCACTAAAACCAGCCGATCTTGCCGGGTGTGAGGGGCGCGGCATTGACGAAGATCAATTCCGGAGGACGGCCGTTTGCCAACTGGAGTTTCAAGTTGCGATGATGCTTGCGATCATCTCGCTACTCGTGCTTGGAGCAATCAATCGCGCGGGAGCGATTATCGCCAGCACCGTCGCTAACCGGTCGACAGATCGCGCTAATCCCTTCGAGGTCACACCAGGACGTTTCCGGAACGTCCCGCATGCCACCTCATGATCAACCAGCGCCGATCGCGTCGCTCAAAGCTACAATGAGGCGCCAATCTCAATTGTTCTTGGCGCCTTGGAATACCCAGGTCCAAATGTTTTGCTGCAGGCAAGATGGCAGCGGCTTGTGCCCGTAAGGCATTTGCACTTTTGCCTTGCCCTCGATCAGCACCACGAGATTGCTGCTGTCGGGCTGCCCCGGAAGCACCATCGGCCCGAACTTCGTGCCTTTCATCAAGCCATCATAACTCGTCAAATCAAGCCCGCTTGCGTTATAGCCCTGACCGCCGGGCTGGTGGCAGGAGACGCACCATCCCTTAAAAATCGGCGCAATATCCTCGGCGTAGCTCATTTGCGCCTGCTGGGCGCAAGCCTGTCGCGGCGGCGGTGAGACAGATGCCCCGGTTATCGACAGCATGCCGACAGCGACGCAGGTAACAACGAGTTTTGACTTGCGCATGAGTTTTTCCCGATATCGATTATCAAGTACTGGAATACTCTAATCTAGAAGTCGACGCGCGGATTGAGATAGATCAAAGTCTTGCAATTCGATAGCAAACCGCGTGCCGGTGCGTGTCAGCCAACTCTTCCCGCTCTTTTGCGGCCACTTACGCAGAACGGCTTGCCGCACTTGATGCAGGTGAATGGCCCTTGCAACCGGCGGTGCGGCGGGCCCGCGGGACATATCACGACCCAATCGTTTCAACACCCTTAGACTGTCAAACGGCGCTAAGCACGATCACGGACGCTAAAGGCATTCTCCGCGGCCGTAACCGGAGGACCGGGCCGACGCAATGTCCGCCACTACCAAACGCGGACACTATGCCCACCCTGTAGGTCAGCCCCAAGCACGGCACGCGCCCGGTTCCAACGCCCGGCACTTGTAACCGGCACGCGTCTTAAACAAATCTTAGCCGCTCCGCCGCACAATTCCACAATCCAAGTCGCGTAAGTGTCGGAGGTAACTGTGCAGTGCGTAGATTTAAGCGATGACGAATTGTGGCAGGCTATTGCAGCCAACACGGACGCCATATCGGACCTCCTGCATCAGCGGGCCGAAGTCGAGGCCGAGATCAACAGCATGAGCGATCCTGCCAGCCGGACCGAGTTGATGAGTTCCTACGTTGGCGCGGTCAACAAATTCGAATCGGAATACCGAACTTACACGGCTGAGATTTGCCGTCGCTATCCGGCGTAGATCCAAGACGATTGACGCCGACGCCGCGAAAGAAATCCGAGATTCTATATAACGCCGACACCGAGTGTTGGCGCTTGAGCGAAAGGTGCGCTCGGTGGGCGGATGAAACTGAGGCCCGAAGCGTTCGCGACGCATCCATGGCGACGGCGACGCAATGGAAGCGCCTTGGCGTGCAAGAGGCCGGCAAGGCATAAGGAAAGCCAAGGAAGGCTCTGAACGGTCGTTCTTCAAGAACCGGAAAGGAAGTGCGCGAGCGGCTCAACCGCACAACGGAAGCTGCAGTTTAATTCCGCAATTTCCGCAATTCTTCGACTTATCGGAATGAAACGAGATCGCGGCGATTACAGGCCATGCGAGCTTAAGCGAAGTTCAGAGATATACGAAAGCTGCCGATCAAAAACGGCTCGCATTGTCGGCGATGGAAACCTTGCAGATCATCGACAATCCGTTCGGCACGAGATTGTCACCCATGTCTGAGGCACGTTCCGTCACCCATGTCTCCGGGCCGAACAAACATGGCGATGGTGGGCCCGGGAGGACTCGAACCTCCAACCAAGCGGTTATGAGCCGCTAGCTCTGACCATTGAGCTACGGGCCCGTCCGGCCGGCGCTCGCGCCAGCCGGCTGCCGGAGTCGGACTAACATATTATGTGGCCATCGCGAACGCGGTGTGCGATCGGCGACGACCCAGGCCAAGACCGACCGTTGGACGAAGCCGGTACGATAGTCGCAAGTTTCTCCAGCAGCGGCCAAGTCGCTGTGGTATGGGCGGGCCCCATATTGTCAGGTTCGCTGGCGCGTAGGCGCAGGACGTTCAATGCATCGAGCGCTAGTTGCGGGACTGACTCGAACGGCCGCGTTGTATCCCCGACGAACGTTGTATCGCCTGTGGCAATTCGGCCATGAAGGCGCCTTGCCTTTGTCAATTGAGTAACTCAATGATCGCCAACCCGATGTTTTGACGGCGAGGGGTTTGAGGGGGATATAGAGTGGCTTTTTCCGGCTTGCCCTGGACTGGGCGCGACCACACCGCGCGCCACTTTGAAACCTCCTCAACGCATCTTGACTGCCGAATTTTCCGGGTAGCGCTCAGGTGCACGCTGGCGGCAATGGCATTGCTTGCAATGCTGCTGCCGCTCGGCACCGTCCAGGCGCAAACCCCGGCCGCAATAATTCAATCCGGCGACGCCGTCGTCACCGGCTTTTCCGGCGCGCCGCAACCCTCGCAGGTGACGCAGGGCTCCAATCCGGGCGATCAGACCTTTATCGATCCCAATGGCCCTTCGGTCCGCATCTTCAACCTGCAGACGCCGGGCGCACCGCCCCAGGCGCAAGTGCTGGCGACGCCCAACCCGTTCACCGTAACGGCCGCACAGGTCGGCCAGGTGTTCGGCGTCGCGCTCGACAATGCCAACCCGCCGAACATCTACGTTGCGGCGACCTCCGCTTACGGCTTGCCGATCGTCGCGCAGGGTCAAACCGGCGCGCTGGTACGGATTTATCAGGGCGGGATCGGTGCGACCTTCATGGCCGGATTGTTCGGGCCCGACGCGCAGGGCGGCGGTCCGGGCTCGATCTGGCGCATCGACGGTGCGACCGGTGCCGTGAGCCTGTTCGCCAACGTCACGCTCGACGGCGCACCAAACAACGGACCGGCGCTTGGCGGGCTCGCATTCGATCCATCCTCCAGCACATTATTCGTTGCCGATCGCCAGACCGGCATGATCCACCGCTTTAATCTCTCCGGACAGGAAGTCGCACGCTACGATCATGGCGTGCAGGGTCGCCAGGCGGCGGGCCTGCCGCCGGTCGCCTACGATCCGAGCAGCGCCGTTTCGATCGCAAGCGACCAGTTCAACGCCGATAAGCCGGAGACATGGGGTTATGCGGCACCGGAGCGGCGCGTGTTCGGTCTCGCGGTGCATAACGATCGCCTCTATTACGCGGTCGCCGACCAACTTCAGATCTGGTCGGTCGGCATCAATGCGGACGGATCGTTCGGCGTTGACGCGCGCCTGGAAATTCAGGTGCCGCCGGGAGCGGGCCCGACCGAAATCTCGAAAATCGTGTTCGACGCCAAAGGCGACATGCTGCTGGCCGAGCGCGCCGCGCCGACTGGCGATTACCAGATGGTGGAACTCGCGCAGGCGGGCATCGGCCGCGTGCTGCGCTATGCGCCTGTGCTCGCGGCCGCCGGAGCTCCGGCCAGCTGGCAGGCCGTTCCCGACCAGTATGCGATCGGCTTTCCCGGCGCGATGGCCAATTCCAACGGCGGCATCGCCATCGGCTATGCCTACAGCGCGAACGGACAGATCAACCGCAGCGCCTGCGGCGGTTTTCTTTGGTCGACCGGCGAGGATATGCGCGAGTTGCAGGATGCCAACCTGGCAAAGCTGCTCGCTGCAAACGGCACGCCGTACCTGAATGGCCTGCAAGGCAACGCGATCGACCTCGTCGCGCCGGCGAACGTGCCGCCGATGCAGACGTATTTTGTCGACTATAACGTCCAATACGACAGTCCCGCCGTGCGGGGCTACTTGGGTGACATCGCCATTCCGATGGCTTGCGGACAGGCGGCCGTGCCGGTCATGCCGCCGATCGTCTGCCCGGCGGGTTCGTGGTTCAACGCCGGGTCCAATACGTGCGTCGTCATCCCCCCGGCTTGCCCGGTGGGGCGGACCACGATCACTGGCCGGTGCTGCCCGCCCGGCGAGCTGCCGCAACTGAACGGCTCGTGCCGGCCGCCCTATCACCCGCCGATTCCGCCTCCGAATTGCTGCGGGCGGGATTATGTGGAATTGCCAAACGGCAACTGCTGCCTGCGCGAGCAGGCGACGCGACGCGGCGCCTGCTGTCCGTTCGGCGAATATCCCGGCGAGGACGGCACCTGTCACGTCGTGCCTCCGTATTGGCCGGAATGCCCGCCTGGCCAGGTCTATGACCGGCGACTTGACCGATGCTTCCTGCCGCCGTGCCCGCCCGGCCTGCGGCGCAACGACGAGGGCTTCTGCTCCTGCCCGCCCGGTACCCGGCTTGACTATGACAGCGGCCGGTGCGTCGCGCAGTGTCCGCGCGGCGAGGTGATCAGCCCGTTCACCAACAGATGCTGGGTGCCGCCGGTCTGCAGGAACAATGAGGCCATCAACGCCGAAGGCGTCTGCGTACCGATCAGGATTTGTCCCCCCGGTCAGACGCCTGTCGGCGAGCGGGGTGCGTGCGTACCGATCATGCCGCCGTGCCCGCCCAATCAAGTACGCAATGCTGCCGGTTACTGTTCGCCGCTGCGCCCCACATCATGCCCCGCGGGCCAAGCTCTGAGCCCGGCCGGCTTCTGCGTCCTCGTTCCATGCCCTGCGGGAGAGGTACGCAACGGTGCCGGCGCATGTGTAGCGGTGATTAAGACGCCATGCCCGCCTGGCCAAGTACGCACCGCTCAGGGCGCCTGCGTATGGCGCACTGAATGCCCCAGCGGACAGGTGCACAATCCGACGACCGGCGCATGCACGCCGCAACCCGTCAAGCCGTGTCCGCCCGGTCAAGTCCGAACTCCGCAAGGCGCCTGCGTGTGGCGCGGCGAATGTCCGGGGGGACAGATTCACAATCCGGCCACCGGCGCCTGCGTAGCAGTGCCGCCATGCCCCGCTGGCCAAGTTCGCAACGCCAACGGCGCTTGCGTGGCGCGGCCGGTCCAGCCGTGCCCGCCCGGACAGCTCCGTAATCAAGCCGGCGCGTGTGTGCCGACCCCGTTGCCGCCTTGTCCACAAGGACAGACGCGCAACGCGGCGGGGGTCTGTGTCGGTAGAACGACGCAATCCTGTCCGCCCGGACAGGTGCGCAACACGGCGGGGGCGTGCGTCTCCAGCACGCCGGTTGCTTGCCCGCCCGGACAAGTGCGCAACGCCGCGGGCGCGTGTGTGCCCAGCACGCCGGTCGCGTGTCCGCCCGGACAAGTGCGCAACGCCGCCGGTGCGTGCGTTCCCAGCAGACCGGTTGCGTGTCCGCCCGGACAGGTCCGCAACGCCGCAGGTGCGTGCCTTCCCAGCACGCCGGTCGCGTGTCCGCCTGGACAAGTGCGCAACGCCGCGGGTGCTTGCATCCCCAGCACGCCGGCTGCTTGTCCGCCCGGACAAGTTCGCAACGCCGCGGGTGCTTGCATCCCCAGCACGCCGGCTGCTTGTCCGCCCGGACAAGTTCGCAACGCCGCCGGTGCGTGCATCCCCAGCACGCCGGCTGCTTGTCCGCCCGGACAAGTTCGCAACGCCGCGGGTGCTTGCATCCCCAGCATGCCGCTCGCTTGTCCGCCCGGACAAGTTCGTAACGCCGCGGGTGCGTGTGTCGGTAGAACGACGCAGCCCTGTCCGCCCGGACAAGTTCGCAACGCCGCCGGTGCGTGCATCCCCAGCACGCCGGCTGCTTGTCCGCCCGGACAAGTTCGTAACGCCGCCGGTGCGTGCATCCCCAGCACGCCGGCTGCTTGTCCGCCCGGACAAGTTCGCAACGCCGCGGGCGCGTGTGTCGGTAGAACGACGCAACCCTGTCCGCCCGGACAGACGCGCAACGCCGCCGGTGCATGCGTGCCAAGCACACCGATTGCTTGTCCGCCCGGACAGGTCCGCACGCCTCAGGGTGTCTGTGTCTGGAGAAGCGAATGCCCCGGCGGGCAAGTGCATAACCCAGCTACGGGCGCATGCGTGAACGCTACGCAGCCGGCGTGTCCACCCGGCGAAACGCGCAATGCCGCCGGCGCCTGTGTGAGAGTAGGCAGCCCGGCGCCGTGTCCGACCGGCGAAGTGCGTAATGCCGCCGGCAGCTGCGTGAAGGCTGGCCCGGTGCCGTGCCCACCCGGCGAAGTGCGTAATGCCGCCGGCGCCTGTGTGAGAGTAGGCGGCGCGACGCCGTGCCCGCCCGGCGAAACGCGCAATGCTGCCAGAGCTTGTGTGCGGAGCCCCATCCCGCAGTCCGTTGTGCGGTGTCCGCCTGGCGAAACGCCAATGGCCGGAGGTGGCTGCAGCGAGGCGCCGCGGCCTGCATGTCCGCCCGGTGAAACGCGCAATGCCGCCGGCGCCTGCGTCAGAGTAGGTCCGGCGCCATGCCCGCCCGGCGAAACCCGCAACGCCGCCGGCGCCTGCGTCAGAGTAGGTCCGGCGCCGTGTCCGCCCGGCGAAACCCGCAACGCCGCCGGCGCCTGCGTCAGAGTAGGCCCCGCGTCGTGTCCGCCTGGCGAAACCCGCAACGCCGCCGGCGCCTGCGTCAGAGTAGGCCCCGCGCCGTGTTCGCCTGGCGAAATGCGCAATGCCGCTGGGGCCTGCGTGAGGCCTGCACCCTCGCATCCGGTAGTACCGCCACACCCGGTAGCACCGCCACACCCGGCAGCACCGCCGCACCCGGCACACCCCCCCCGCCACCGCCGCACCCGGTACCGCCGCCGCACCCCTTACCACCTCCACATCCGGCGCCACCTAAGCGTCCGCCTCCACACCCGGCACCGCCCAAGCCGCCGCCTCCACACCCGGCGCCGCCCAAGCCGCCGCCCCCACACCCGGCGCCGCCCAAGCCGCCGCCGAAGCCGGCCTGCCCCGCTGGCGAGCATCTGGTAAATGGCAGGTGCGTGCGCTGAACCGGGCCGCCGTCCGACCCTACACGCGCCATGCGTGGTGAGATGGGAAGAAACTGCGTCCGGTTCCGGCTCGATCGGAACCGGACCTCCGATTTTTGTTCTGCAAACGCGATTTGCGACAGTGGCGCGCCGCTGCAGCGGCACACGCCCTAACCTTGGCGACTCAACAAAAAGACCGCCTGCTCGCCGAACAAATTCCAGAACCACCACGGCATTTTCAGCCGCATCTGGCGGCCCCAGGCGTTGAGCGCAACGGCCTCATCCATCCTGGCGCCCACGGCGAGGCACAGCTGGCGGAAATCCTTGATGCTGCAGAAGTGGATGTTCGGCGTCTCGTACCAGGCATAGGGCAGATTGTCGGTACGCGGCATGTGGCCGCCAAACAAAAGCTGCAGCCGGATGTTCCAGTGACCGAAATTCGGAAACGACACGATGGCGTGGCGGCCGATGCGCAGCATGTTCTCGAGCACGACGCGCGGCTGTCGCGTGGCCTGCAGCGTCTGCGAAAGGATGACGTAATCGAAGGCGTCGTTGGGGTAGTCGGCGAGGTCGGTATCGGCGTCGCCCTGAATCACCGCGAGCCCCTTGGCGACACACTCGTTGACGCCTTCGCGCGACAGCTCGATGCCGCGGCCGTCGACGCCACGGGTCTCCAACAGACGTAACAGCTCGCCGTCGCCGCAGCCGACGTCAAGCACGCGCGCGCCCCGCTCCACCATCTCGGCGACCACGAGCAGGTCGACGCGCGAGCCGCCCGGGCCGCGCGCCGCTTCCGCCATGGTCAGGTCGTATTTGAGGCGGGACAGCATTCTTTCAGCTCTTTGCCGCCGGCAGGCCGCGCGCCTTGGCGGCACCTTCCAGGAAGCCGCGCACGATGGCGAACAATTCGGGTTCGTCGAGCAAAAACGCGTCGTGGCCCTTGTCGGTCGTGATCTCGGCAAACGAGACTCGCGCGCCAGCCGCATTGAGCGCGTGCACGATGGCGCGCGACTCCGAGGTCGGGAACAACCAGTCGCTGGTGAACGAGATGACGCAGAACCGCGTCGGCGCGCCGCGGAAGGCGTTGGCCACCGCGCCGTCGTAATCGGCGGCGAGATCGAAATAATCCATGGCGCGCGTCAGATAGAGATAGGAGTTGGCATCGAAGCGCTCGACGAAGGTGATGCCCTGATGGCGCAGATACGACTCGACCTGAAAGTCGGCGTCGAACGAGAAGGTCGGATTGTCGCGATCCTGAAAACGGCGGCCGAATTTGCGGTGCAGTGCGGCATCGGACAGATACGTGATGTGCGCGCCCATCCGCGCCACGGCGAGGCCGCGCCGTGGATTGGTGCCGTCGGCAAAATAACGCCCGCCGCGCCACTCGGGATCGGCCATGACCGCCTGCCGGCCGACTTCGTGGAAGGCGATGTTCTGCGCCGAGTGCCGCGTCGACGCCGCGATCGGCAGCGCCGCGAACACCCGCTGCGGATAGCTCGCCGCCCACTGCAATGCCTGCATGCCGCCCATCGAGCCGCCGGCCACGGCAAACAGCGAGTCGATGCCGAGATAATCGAGCAGCATCGCCTGGGCGCGTACCATGTCGCGCACCGTAACCACCGGGAATTCCAGGCCCCACGGCATCCCGGTCGCCGGATTGGTCGAGGCCGGGCCGGACGAGCCCATGCAGCCGCCGACCACGTTGGCGCAGATGATGAAATAGCGGTTGCTGTCGATCGGCCGGCCGGGTCCGACCATGGTTTCCCACCAGCCGGGCTTTCCGGTCACCGGATGGTCGTTAACGACGTGCTGATCGCCGGTCAGCGCATGGCAAACGAGCACCGCGTTGCTGCGGTCGGCGTTGAGCGCGCCATAAGTCTGATAGGCGATCTGCAGCGGAGCAAAATCGACGCCGGCGTCGAGCCGCAGCGGATTGTTTGAAGGAAAGCGCACCACCAGCGAATGCGGCCGGTCCGCTTCGCGTGTGCGGTCGGCAAGATCGAGCGTGGCTGCAACGTCGGCCATTGCGCTTCCCGGCGATGCCGCGCTGCGGCTCAATTGGCACGCGGCGAAAAAAGGCTCGAAAGGGGGTAAATAGGCCCATCGCGCGGTGAGTCAACGTTTTCTTTGCCTTCCCGACGCGCCGCTCCTATCAATTGGGCCGCCGCCCGGCCGCGGGCCGTAGCGACTGTAAGCGGGTACGCCATGCCGAAACGAGCGAAGCAACAGGACCGAGCGAAACCAAAGCCGGCGACGCTCGCCGATCTGCGGCGCGAACTGGATCGTATCGACGCCGAGATGCACGCACTGCTGATGGAGCGCGGCGAAACGATCGACACTCTGATCGCGGTGAAGAAGACGCAAGAATCCGGTTCGGCGTTCCGCCCGGCGCGCGAGGCCGAGATGATGCGCCGCCTGGTCGAGCGCCATCGCGGCAGCCTGCCGCTCGATACGGTCGAGAGCATCTGGCGCGTCATCATCTCGACATTCACCTATGTGCAGGCGCCGTTCTCGGTGCACGCAGATCTATCCGCGGGCGACGCATCGATGCGCGATTCCGCGCGATTTCATTTCGGTTTCACCGTGCCGTTCGTGCCCCACATGGGCTCGGCCAGCGTAGTCGAAGCGGTCACCGCGTCGAAGGGCGACCTCGGCCTTGTTCCGGCTTTCGCCATCGCCGGCGCCGGTCCATGGTGGACGGCGCTCGAATTCGACGCCGCGCCAAAGATCATTGCGCGGCTGCCGTTCGTCGAGCGCGCGGACCATCCGGCCGCCATGCCGGTGTTCGTCGTATCTCGCGCCGCAGCCGACACCATGGTGACCGAAACCGAAGTCTGGAGCATGCGGGTTTCGGGTTGGCGGGCCCAATCGGCCGGGGCTATGGCGGCGATTGCCGACGTGATTGCCCTGCCCGATCAGGCCTTCGACGGCGCGGCGCTGCTGGTTTCGGTGCCGCGCGGCGGGGTCGATGGTGTCCGCCAGGCCCTGATCGGCATCGGCGCTACGATCCGCGCGTCGGCCCTCGTCGGCAGTCACGCGACCCGCTATACGGTGGCCTCTAAGAAAAAATCCTCCGGCTGAAGGGCAGGATGGTCGCCGAAGGCCATCGCTTCGCTCGCCGACCACCCCCTCCAGGGGGAGAAAACCGATCTTTCGGAGCAAACAGGTAATGACTGCGATGCGTCCCCTACCCCGGCCCGGCGTGCTTGAGATCGCGCCGTATGTGCCCGGCAAGAGCAAAGCGCCGGGCGTAGCCAGAGTCTTCAAGCTGTCGTCGAACGAAACGCCGCTCGGACCCAGCCCACGCGCGATCCAAGCCTACAATTCAGTCGGACCGCATCTGCACGATTATCCGGACGGCTCGGCGACTGACTTGCGCGAAGCCATCGGACGGGCCTTCGGGCTCGATCCAGATCGTATCGTCTGCGGCGCGGGCTCGGACGATTTGCTGCACCTTTTGGCTTACGCCTATCTCAGTGATGGCGACGAGGCGATCCACACCCGCCACGGCTTTTTGATCTACCCAATTGTCACACTCGGCACCGGGGCACGCCCGGTCGAAGTGCCGGAGGTCAAATTCACTGCGGATGTCGACGGCATTCTGAAAGCCGTGACGAGCAAGACCAAGATCGTCTTCCTCGCCAACCCGAACAACCCGACCGGTACCTGCCTGTCCTTCGACGAAGTCAAACGCCTGCACCGCGGCCTGCCGCCGCACGTGATGCTCGTGCTTGATGCCGCCTATGCCGAATACGTCGTGCGCAACGACTATGAGGCCGGCATCGAACTGGTGGCGACCTCCGATAACGTCGTCATGACCCGCACCTTTTCGAAAATTCACGGCCTCGCCAACTTGCGGCTGGGCTGGATGTTCGCGCCCGCCCCCATCGTCGACGCCGTCAACCGTATCCGCGGCCCGTTCAATGTCAGCGGCGCGGCGATTGCGGCCGGCGTCGCCGCCATCGAAGATATGGCGCATCAGGAGCACTCACGCGAGCACAACGCGCGCTGGCTCACCTGGCTCACGCAAGAGATCGGCAGGCTCGGTCTGCAGGTGACGCCAAGCGTCGCCAATTTCGTCCTGATCCACTTTCCCGAAACCAAGGGCCGCACCGCGCAGGATGCCGATGCCTTCCTCACCGCGCGCGGGTTGATCCTGCGCTACGTCGCCGCCTACAAGCTGCCGAATGCGCTGCGGCTTACCGTCGGTACCGAAGAGGCCAATCGGCTCGTTATTGCGGCGCTGAAGGATTTTTTGGACGGCAAATGAGTGCGTCTGCTCGCCCTCTTCAATCGCCTCGCGTTGATCGGCGTCGGTCTGATCGGCGGCTCGATCGCGCGCGCGGCGCGTGCCCTCGACCTGGTGGAGACGATCGTTGCCACGTCGCGATCGGAACCGACGCGGCTGCGCATCGCCGAGCTTGGACTTGCGGACCAGGTCGTCGACACCGCCGCCGCCGCGGTGGTGGACGCCGATCTCGTGATCGTCTGCGTGCCGATCGGCGCTTGCGGCGCGGTTGCGCGCGAGATCGGCCCGCATCTCAAGCCGGGGGCGATCGTCTCGGACGTCGGCTCGGTCAAAGGCGATGTCATTCGCGCGATGGCGCCGCACATTCCACGCGGCGTCCATTTCATTCCGGGCCATCCGGTCGCCGGCACTGAAAATTCCGGACCGGATTCGGGCTTTGCCGAGCTGTTCGTCAACCGCTGGTGCATTCTCACGCCGCCGAACGGTACCGACCCTGCGGCGGTTGAACGGCTGTCGCGGTTCTGGGCGGCGTTCGGCGCCAATGTCGAGATCATGTCGGCGGAACACCACGATCTGGTGCTCGCCGTCACCAGCCACGTGCCGCATCTGATCGCCTACACCATCGTCGGCACGGCGTTCGACCTGCGGCTCGTCACCGAGTCGGAAATTCTCAAATATTCCGCCAGCGGCTTTCGCGATTTTACGCGGATCGCAGCGTCCGACCCGACCATGTGGCGCGATATTTTTTTGCACAACAAGGAGGCCGTGCTCGAAGTCCTCGGCCGTTTCAACGAAGACCTCGCGACCCTGACGCGCGCGGTGCGGCAGGGCGACGGCGACGCGCTGTACAACCTGTTCGCCGAGCGGCGGGCGATCCGCCGCGGCATGATCCAACTCGATCGCGGCAAACCTGCGCCGGACTTCCAGTCGGCGGAGTCCAAACCGCGTCGCGACCCGCTGCCGCGCCCTTACGCGACCTCGGACGAGGATTGATCGCGCCGCAATCGCCTCAGCGTGCGCGCACGGCAAGCGCTTCACTGACCGCGCCGCGCAGCTCGGCGACCGAGAACGGCTTGGCGATCACGTCATGCACCAGCGCATCGAGACCCTGCGCGCGCTCGCGCTGATCGGCGTAGCCGGTCATCAACAGGATAGTCAGTTCGGGAAAGTCGCGCGCGGCCGCGAGCGCCAGCGCGATACCGTCCATGATCGGCATGCGCACATCGGTCAACAGCAGGTCGAAGCGGCCACGCTCGCGGATCAACAGTTCCAGCGCCTCGCTGCCGTCACCGGCGGTTTCGACGTGGTGGCCGTCGCTCAGCAGCGCCCGGGCACACATGGCGCGCAGCGCCTCTTCGTCTTCGGCGATCAGAATGCGCGACATGGCTATTGGCCTCCGCCCGCCAAAAGGTCGCGGCGGTTCAAGAACCGGACCATCACATCTTTGCTGCCGGCCGGCGGCGACGCGAGCCGGCTGGAGAATTCAGTCGCCTGATACGCCGACAGCCGGGCAACCGGCGGAACGACGGTCCAGGAATAGATTTCACGCTTGGCGGCATCCCGCAGCACGAGCTTCAGGCGTGGCACCTCGGTCATTGAGCCCCTCACGTTGACGATTTTGCCGCGGACCACGAGAATCGGCACGCCTTCGTGCATTTCGGTGTCGGTCGATAGATCGTCGAGGCTCAACCCGCGCAAATTCACCGACAGCCCGATGGCGTCGTAGAGCGAGGCAGTCTGCGGCAACAATCGCACCACGTCCGAGCGCCAGCCGATCAGCATGGCGTCGATGATCAGCAAGGCGAGGATGAGCGCCTGCAGACCCGATAACGACGGGAACTGTAGCCGCCGTTTGCCCCCCCTGGCGCGCCGCGCCGCAACGGTTTCGATGTCCTCGGGTTCGTGCGCCCGAGCGCCGGCGCGATCGGCGTCAATATCAACGGGTAGCCGTCCGGCATCGAGATCGACTGGCGCGAGCGGCGGCGCTTCCACCTCGGCCGTCTCGCGCCTCCGGCTCCGCAATAATGCCCGCCCCGGCGGGAGCAACGCCCTCGAATGGTTCGGCAGCCTGGTCCGTTTGCTCGTCCGGCGCAGCTTCGGCTGGCGGGTCGGCTGGGCCAATGTCGCCTACCGCGGTGGCGGGGCTGTCGGCGCTCTCGATTGGAGTCGCGAATGCTGGTGCGCCGGGCCCCAAGGCCTCCGCCGCAGCCGCCAACTGAGCGGCGCGGTTCAATTCCGCACGCCAAACCGTACGGCAGCGCACGCACCGCACCTGGCGGCCGGTGGGCCCCAGGCTTGCCGGCTCGACGTCGTAGGATGTAGCGCAGGAGGGGCAGACAATCAGCATCGTCGAATCAGGAGCGCGGCGGCATCGCTGGCAAGCCTAGCCCGCCATCCGTTAACGAATTGGAAACCACGGTATTGCAGCAGCTTACTCCGGGCCCCCTAATGTTAAGATTTGCTAAAAGGGCGAATCGGACGGCCGGCCGGGTCGAGCCCAACGGCGTTGAATCCGGGGGCGCCAAATCTCAGTGGGCTGCGTCCAAGTCTCGGCCAAAATCCCGGCTCAGACCCTGCGCGGAAAGGTCTGTTGGAGGCGCCGCGTGATCGTCTTCGAGAATGTCGGCTTGCGGTACGGTCTGGGCGCGGAGATTCTCCGCGACCTCACGTTCCGCATCGACAGCCACTCGTTTCAGTTCCTCACCGGCCCGTCCGGCGCCGGCAAGACGTCGCTGTTGCGGCTGATGTTCCTGTCGCTGCAGCCGACCCGCGGCCTGATCACGATGTTCAACCAGGATACCGCGACCCTGTCCAAGGACGGCCGCGCCACCTTGCGCCGACGCATCGGCATTGTGTTCCAGGACTTCCGCCTGCTCGATCATATGACGACCTATGAAAATGTGTCGCTGCCGCTGCGCGTACTCGGCCGCGAAGAGGCCGATTACCGCGCCGAGGTCGTCGAGCTGCTGCAATGGGTCGGGCTCGGGGAGCGGATCGACGCGCTGCCGCCGGTGCTGTCCGGCGGCGAGAAGCAGCGCGCCGCCATCGCGCGCGCCGTGATCGCGCGTCCGCAGCTTCTGCTCGCCGACGAACCGACCGGCAACGTCGATCCCAATCTCGGTCAGCGGCTGTTGCGTCTGTTCATCGAACTCAACAAGACGGGCACCGCGATCGTCATTGCCACCCACGATATCGCCTTGATGGACGAGTACGACGCGCGGCGTCTGGTCCTGCATGAAGGTCGACTGCATGTCTACGATTGAGCCGCTGGATAGCAGAATTAGGATCCAGGCTGAGCCGTGGGACGATCTGGAAGTCGCGCCGCTTCGCGCGCACTGGCCGCGCGTCGCTACGGCGATTGTCCCGAAAGGCTCGATTGCCGGCCGTTCCTTGATCGCAGTAGTCGCCATCATGACCTTCCTGGCCGGGCTGACGGGCGGCGCGGTCATGATGTTGATCGGCGCGGCCGGCGATTGGAGTTCCGACGTTGGGCGCGAGGTCACTATCCAGGTTCGTCCCGTTGCCGGACACGACCTGGACGCCGATGTGCGCAAGGCCGTGGAGCTCACGCGCGGCGCGCCCGGGATCGCCGATGTTGAGGTCTACAGCAAAGAGGAGTCGGCGCGGCTGGTCGAGCCCTGGCTCGGCAACGGGCTTAACCTCAATGACCTGCCGATTCCCCGCATGATCGTGGTCAGGCTCTGGTCCGGCGCGCCGCCGGATTTCAGCGCGCTGCGCAAGGCGCTGGCGGCCCAGGTGCCGAGTGCCAGCCTCGACGACCACCGCCGTTGGATCGGTCGCATGCACGATATGGCGGACGCCGCGGGAGCCAGCGGGCTCGCCATCCTGGCGCTGGTGCTCATCGTCACTGTGCTGTCGGTCACCTTCGCCACCCGCGGCGCCATGGCGACCAATCGGCCCATCATCGAAGTGCTGCACTATGTGGGCGCCACCGACAGCTTCCTCGCCAGCCAATTCCAGCGCCATTTTCTCGTCCTGGGCTTCAAGGGCGGCGCGACCGGCGGCGGACTGGTCATCGTCCTGTTCGGCGCCATCCAAGGCATGAACGTCTGGCTGAACGGCACCGCCGCCGGTGACGAGGCGATGGCTCTGTTTGGCAGCTTCACGATTGGCGTCAGCGGCTATCTGGTTATTCTTGGGCAGGTCATCTTGATGGCTGTGGTGACGGCGCTCGCGTCGCGCCACACGGTGAACCGCACGCTGAAGAGCATCGATTAGACTGCGGACGCTCCTTATGGCCTGTCACTGCCGAGCTAGCAGCGGAATTTAACGCTATGATGCAGGGCGCGGCGCGGCTGCCGGCGAGCGGGCGAAGGGGACATTGGCGCGAAGGGCGCGCGCTGCCATGGTGAGTCTTAAGACCGCAGTGCGAACGCGACGGCTGAAATCGGCAGCCATTCGCTTGGCCGTGCTGTTCATGCTCGTACTGGTCCTCGGATTTGCCGGTTTTTTGCGGCTGCTACCGATGCAGCAAGTTGCGCTCACGCGCGATGCTGACGGTATCGTGGTGCTCACCGGCGGCAACTCGCGGATCATCGAGGCGCTCGAATTGCTTGCCGCTCACCGCGGCAAGCGGCTCTTGATCAGCGGCGTCAATCCGGGGACGACAACTGCGGATATCGCGCATCAGATTCCACATTACGATGCGCTGTTTGCCTGCTGCGTGGACCTCGACTATTCGGCGATCAACACCTTCGGCAATGCCGTGCAGACGCGCCTGTGGGCCGCCAAGCACGGGTTCGGTTCGCTGATCGTGGTCACGTCGGCCTATCATATGCCGCGCGCGCTGGCCGAACTCGGCCATCAATTGCCCGCTGTCACGCTCATCCCCTACCCGGTCGTGTCGGATCGCCTGCGCACCGGGCCATGGTGGTCGAAGCCCGATACATCGCGTCTCGTGGTATCGGAATATCTCAAATTTCTGTTCGCCAAGTTGCGAATGCAATTCGAGCCGGTGCCGCCGGATAGCGGCAATCGGGTGTCGGATGCGCGGCGGTAGCGGTGCAGCCGACGCGCCCGCGCAGACGAACCTAAACAGCCGCAATGGATGCTCAGTGTCCCGACCCGCCGCTTCGCTCGCCCGTTCGCTGACATTCAACGCGCTGTTCTACTTCGGCCTGATCGTTCACACGATCGTGGCGCTGCCGGTACTGCTGCTGCCTCATCGGGTGCATCTCGCCTTCATCCGCTCCTACGCCCGCACCAGCCTGTGGCTGCTGCGTGTTGTCTGCGGCACGACAGTGGAGTGGCGCGGGCTCGACAAGCTGCCGCGCGGCGGCTTCATCGTCGCCTGCAAGCATCAATCGGCGTGGGAGACCTTCGCGCTCTACGCCCTGCTTGATGATCCAGCCTACATCCTCAAGCGCGAGCTGATGTGGATACCATTGTTCGGCTGGCACATGGCAAAGGCGGGCCTGATTCCGATCGACCGCCGCGCCGGAATGGCGGCTTTGTCGCGAATGACGGCGCGCGCCCGCAAGGAACTCGCGCGCGGGCGCCAAGTGGTGATTTTTCCGGAGGGGACGCGCCGGCTGCCGGGAGCCGAGCCAAGCTACAAACCGGGTGTCGCTCATCTCTATGTCAGGTGCGGCGTCGCCTGCGTGCCGGTAGCGCTCAATTCCGGAGTGTTCTGGCCGCGCCGCTCGCTTAAGCGCTACCCGGGCATGGTTGTTGTGGAGGTGCTCAACCCGATCATGCCGGGATTAGGGAGCCGCGAATTCCTGGCGCGATTACAGGAGACCTTGGAGCCGGCGACAGCCGGGCTGGTGCGGGAAGCGGAAATGAAAATCAAGGATCGGGAAAAGCCGGGACATTGACGCCGGCTTCCGGATCCTTGACGCCGAGTTCGTGGCGGCCGAGTTGCTCTGCGAGCAGGTGCAAATCGGTTTCGCGGTAGCCCAGCGCCTCGAGCGCGCGCACCGCGTCGAGCACATAGTCGCGATTGGGACCGGATTGGCCGTAGCCTTGCCGCACGTAATGTGCGCGTTCGGCAAGCGACAGCCGGCCGGCATATTGCACGTGGCCGCGATCGACCAGGTAGCAGAGCGCCCCAAGCTGCCGGCGGGATCCATCTTCCAGTTCAATCCGCCGTGTCGCTTCGCGATAGACCGCGGTGACCTGTTCGCGCCCGCGCAGATAGGCAATGGTTTTGGCGCGCGACGCCGCGGCGACGCGATAGGCGATGCCCCGGCACATGCCGCCGCGATCAAGCCCGAAAACCAGGCCCGGACGTTCCGGCGTTCCACGATGAACGTACGAATAGACACAAAGCGCCCGGTGCAGTCCCCTGAGCCGAGCCGGGGTGCGTTCGAGATAGTCAAAGCCCGGCCGCCACATCAGCGAACCATACCCGAATACCCACAGCTCGCTGTTTTCGTGCTCGTCAACCGGGGCCATTATCTGTTTAACTCAAAAAGGACGGCTTGATCGCGCCCGCCTAGCAGCCCTACTGGCGCGGCACAATGGCGGCGGCTTTGGCAGGTCTTCTGAAGAGGCCGTTGAAACGGTTGTTGAAAAAGGTCTTGGAAACGCCGCAGTCGGCAGGCGAAAGGACGCCATGGCAGGAGAATCCCCACTCAGCATGATGCAGGCGGATCGGCGTTCGCCGCGGCGCGCCGCCGCGCCTGCGGGAGGCTCCCAGCATCGGCCCCGCCGGAGGCTGTGGGCAGTTTTCGCCCTGCTCGCGGCTGTCATTGTGCTGGCCGGCGGTTGGAGCGCGCTGTGGTATTACGCGGCCAACGTGGCGGATCGAACCTTGGCGGGCTGGGTGGCCCGGGAAGCCGCAGGTGGCCGGGTCTACGCCTGCGGGTCCGAAGGAATCTCGGGATTCCCGTTCCGCATTCAGACCCATTGCACCGAGGCCGTGGCCACACTGAACACCATCCAGCCGCCATTGGCCGTCGCCGCCAAGGACATAACCTTCACAGCCCAGGTCTTCCGTCCCACCCAGATTGGTGGGCGACATCACCGGGCCGCTCACGATAGCTGCGCCAGGCCAGCCGCCGGACCTTACGGCCAATTGGGCAAGCGCCACGATCAGCGTAACCGGGCTGCCACCCGAACCGGATGCGCTATCCATCAGCCTCGCGCAGCCGCGGCTTGATCGCGGTGCCGGAAGCGGCGCATCGGCCCTGTTCGCGGCGGACGACACCGACTTTCAGGCGCGCATCATCGAGGGCACCGCCGACAACCATCCCGTGATCGATGCGGTGCTGCATTTGGCATCCGCTACCGCGCCCGGGCTGCATTCCGCGCTGGGAAAGCCGCTACAAGGCGACATCGAGGTGGTGGTGCGCGGCTTTAACGACTTGGCGCCGAAGCCGTTCGCCCAGCGCTTCCGCGAGCTGCAAGCCTCTGGCGGCAGCATCACGGTCAAGTCGCTGCGCATCGAGCGCAGCGATGCGATCGTTGTCGGCACTGGAAAGCTCACGGTGAAGCCTGATGGCAAGCTTGACGGCGTCATCAATGTTGCGATCAGCGGCATCGAGAGCATCGTGCCGGACCTTGGGATCGACAAAATGATCGGCCAGGGCATCGACCGGTTGGCCGGCATTTCCGGACAATCCGGACAAGGCGGGCTCGCCGCACTCGACCGCCTGATGCCCGGCCTGAGCGGCGTTGTCACCGCGGGCGCCAACGCCAGCTTGATCGACGATCTGAAAAAAATGGGCCAGCCGACCGAGATCGACGGCAAGCCTGCCACCACGCTGCCGCTGCGCGTTACCGACGGCGCGGTCTATCTTCGGCATGATCAGGATCGGCGAAATACCGGCGTTGTTCTGACAATAGGCTCAGCGCTTGCGATCGGCGTGCCATCCGACCGCTGCATCGGGCACTGAATCCGTCGAGGCGAAATACGGCTTGATGTCGAGAAGCGGCGTGTTGTCGAGGCAATCGAGCGCCGACGACGGACAAGGTATTGCCGTCGATGCCAAGAAGGCGCGCCACCGACAGCGCAATCGGATTGGGCCGCACCGGCGAGCGCAGCGCGAAGGTGCCGCGCTGCTCGGTGTAATGACGCGGCGCCTGGCAGCACCAGATCGCGCCGCGCCTGATCCATCCAATAGAGCAGGATGACGTGGCTCGTGGTCTCAAGACCCTTGAGGCCCTCGATCCAGCGCGGATCGAGCACGACGGTGCAGACGGCATCGGACTCGCGCGCGTTCTTCGGGCAGTCGTCGCGCTGTTGCCACGGCGTCCGGATACGGCCGATGAAATAGAGCGAGGCATCGAACCGGTCCGGCAGAGCTACCGCGACTTCGCCCTCGCGCAGATCCGCGCCGGCGCGCGTTGAGGAAGCACCGCCCTCTCTTATATTACGACTTGTTGCCGTCCGTCATGCGGACCAATTTGCACAGCCGACCCGGTGCCGCCAAGCCCGGAAGCACCGCGAAGCCTGGGACGGGGACACTTTCCCACCAAGATGGGATTTTGCCCATTGAAATGGTCTATTTAATCGTATAAAGATATCTTTATGTCAGTTTCGCAGAACATGCCGCAGCTCTCATTCCAGGCGCTGACTGGCACGTTAAAAGCGGCCGGGGAGGCGACGCGGCTGCGCATTCTTACGCTGCTTTCGGAGACCGAACTGACCGTCTCGGACCTGACCGAAATCCTCCGGCAGTCCCAACCGCGGCTTTCGCGGCACTTGCGTCTCCTCGCCGAAGCCGGCCTGGTCGAGCGTTTCCGCGAAGGCTCGTGGGCGTTCTTCCGGCTCGGCGAACGCGGCAGCGCGGCCGATATTGCCCACAGCTCTGATTGCGCGGCTCGATCCCGGTGACCCGGTCATCGCCCGCGATCGCGAACGGCTCGCTGCGGTGCGCAGCGCACGCGCCGCCGCAGCACAGAATTATTTCCGCCGCCATGCCGCCGAGTGGGACCGCATCCGCGAGCTGCACGTCGCCGACGCCGCCGTGGAACACGAGGTTCACGCTGCGCTCGCCGACAAGCCGATCCGCGCGCTGCTCGATCTCGGCACCGGCACCGGGCGAATGCTTGAACTGTTCGCGCCCGAGATCGAACGCGGCATCGGGCTTGACCTGTCGCGCGACATGCTGGCGCTGGCGCGCGCGCGGCTCGACCGCTCCGGTCTCAAACATTGCAGCGTGCGCCACGGCGACATCTACGACCTGACGCTGCTGCGCGATACGTTCGACGCCGTCATCATCCATCAGGTGCTGCACTTCCTCGACGACGGCGCGCGCGCGATCCGCGAAGCCGCGCGCGTGCTGCGCCCGGGCGGCCGCTTGCTGGTGGTCGATTTCGCGCCGCACGATCTCGAATTCCTGCGCGAAGAGCACGCGCATCGCCGCCTTGGCTTTGCCCCCGAGACCGTGAAGCAATGGCTCGAAGCCGCGGGCCTTGAGCCGGTGCGCCAGCAGACTTTGCCGCCGGGACCGGAAGGCAAGATCGCGGTATCGCTCTGGCTGGCGCGCGACCCGCGCATTTTGCTCGCCGCACCGACGCGCGAGGTGGCGTGATGAACGCTATACGCCGCGACCGCCCCATCCTTACCCTCCCCCGCGCGCGGGCGAGGAAGGGAGCGGGCCGCGCCGGCGGCATCCGCGTTTCGTTCGAATTCTTCCCGCCGAAAACTCCCGACATGGAGCAATCGCTGTGGGAGGCGATTGCGCGGCTCGCGCCGCTTGAGCCGAATTTCGTCTCGGTCACCTACGGCGCCGGCGGCTCGACGCGCGAGCGCACCCACGCCACCGTCAAGCGCATCCTGGCCGAGACCATGCTGACGCCGGCGGCGCATCTGACCTGCGTCGCCGCCACCCGCGCCGAGATCGATGCGGTCGTCGCCGCCTATGCGCGAAGCCGGCGTCCGCCATATCGTGGCGCTGCGCGGCGATCCGCCGGGCGGCGCCGGCGAACGCTACGCGCCGCATCCCGGCGGCTATCGCAATGCCGCCGACCTTGTCGCCGGCATCAAGCGCATCGGCGACATCGAAGTGTCGGTCTCGGCCTATCCGGAAAAGCACCCCGACAGCCCGTCGGTCGCGGCCGACATCGACATGCTCAAGGCCAAGGTCGATGCCGGCGCCACGCGCGCGATCACCCAATTCTTCTTCGAGAACGGTCTTTACTTCCGCTATCTCGACCGCGTCCGCGCAAGCGGCATCGATATTCCGATCGTGCCCGGCATCCTGCCGGTGCAGAATTTCAAGAACGACGAAGAATTTCGCCGCGCGCTGCGGCGCATCGGTGCCGACGTGGCTCGCCGAACGCTTCGATGGCCTCGACGACGATCCGGCAACGCGCAAGCTGATCGCCGCCGCGGTCGCCGCCGAACAGGTGCTCGATCTCGTCGATCACGGCGTCACCGATTTTCATTTCTACACGATGAACCGCGCCGACCTGGTCTACGCCATCTGCCATCTGCTCGGCCTGCGGCCGAACCGGCGCACGGCGCGCTGCCCCATTCCCACACGGAGAAGGAGCGCGCGTAATCCGATGAGTAAGCGAGCGTCCATTTCGCCGACCGAACCACGGCTGCGCCGCCTGGCAGCCGAGCGGATTCTGGTGCTCGACGGCGCCATGGGCACGATGATCCAGGCGCTCGGCCTCGACGAGGACGGCTTCCGCGGCGCCCGCTTCGATGCCTGGAACCGCGAGGTGCGCGGCAACAACGATCTCCTCAATCTCAGCCGCCCGGACTCGGTGCGCGCCATCCACCTCGCCTATTTCCGCGCCGGCGCCGACATCGTCTCGACCAACACTTTCTCCTCGACGCGCATCGCGCAGGCCGATTACGGCATGGCAGAGATCGCCTACGAACTGAACGCCGAAGGGCGCGCGGCTCGCGCGCGAGGCCGCCCGCATTGCACAGGATGAAGACGGCCGCGATCGTTTCGTCGCCGGCGCCATCGGTCCGACCAACCGCACCGCCTCGATCTCACCCGACGTCTCCAATCCCGGCTTCCGCGCGATCAGCTTCGACGAACTGCGGCTTGCCTACGCCGAGCAGGTCCGCGGCCTGATCGTCGGCGGCGCCGATCTGCTTGCTGATCGAAACCATCTTCGACACGCTCAACGCCAAGGCGGCGATCTACGCCATCGCCGAAGTCATGGAGGAGCGCGGCATCCATCTGCCGGTGATGATCTCGGGTACCATCACCGACCGCTCCGGCCGCATTCTGTCCGGGCAGACGCCGGAAGCGTTCTGGAATTCGATCGCGCATGCGGCGCCGATTTCGGTCGGCCTCAATTGCGCACTCGGCGCCCGGGAGATGCGCGCCCACATTGCCGAACTGAGCCGCGTCGCCGACACGCTGATCTGCGCCTATCCCAATGCGGGCCTGCCCAACGAATTCGGCCACTATGATGAAGGGCCCGAGGCGATGGCGGCGCAGATGGGCGAATTCGCCGCGGCCGGCCTGATCAATATCGCCGGCGGCTGCTGCGGCACGACGCCGGAGCATATCCGGGCCATCGCCAGGGCGGTTGCCGGCAAACCGCCGCGCGCCGTGCCGAAGATCGAGCCGATGCTGCGGCTGTCCGGCCTCGAAGCCTTCACGCTGACGCCGCAGATCCCGTTCGTGAATGTCGGCGAGCGCACCAACGTCACCGGCTCGGCGCGCTTCCGCAAGCTCGTCACCGGCGGCGACTATCCGGCCGCGCTCGCGGTGGCGCGCGACCAGGTCGAGAACGGCGCGCAGATCATCGACATCAACATGGACGAAGGCCTGCTCGATTCCGAAAAGGCCATGACCACGTTCCTCAACCTCGTGGCGGCGGAGCCCGATATCGCGCGCGTGCCGGTGATGATCGACTCATCGAAATTCTCGGTGATCGAGGCCGGGCTCAAATGCGTGCAGGGCAAGGCGGTAGTCAATTCGATCTCGCTCAAGGAGGGCGAAGACGCCTTCATCCGCCACGCCCGTATCGTGCGCCGCTACGGCGCCGCCGTGGTGGTGATGGCCTTCGATGAAAGCGGACAAGCCGATACGCTTGAGCGCAAGACTGCGATCGCGGCGCGCGCCTACGACATTTTGGTGAATCGCGTTGGCTTTCCACCGCAGGACATCATCGTCGATCCCAACATCTTTGCGGTGGCGACCGGCATGGAGGAGCACAACGGCTACGGCGTCGCCTTCATCGAGGCGGCGCGCGCCATCAAGCAAAATCTGCCTTATGCGCACGTTTCTGGCGGCATCTCCAATCTGTCATTCTCGTTCCGCGGCAACGAGCCGGTGCGCGAGGCGATGCATTCGGTGTTTCTCTATCATGCCATCGCCGCCGGCATGGATATGGGCATCGTCAATGCCGGCCAGATCGCGGTCTATGACGACCTCGATCCGGCGTTGCGCGACACCTGCGAAGACGTCGTGCTCAACCGCCGCGCCGACGCGGCTGAGCGGCTGCTTGCGCTCGCCGAGCAGCACCGCGGCACGACCAGGGAAAAGAAAGAGGCCGATCTGTCCTGGCGCGAGTGGCCGGTGGAGAAACGACTCACCCATGCGCTGGTTCACGGCATCACCGATTTCATTGCCGCAGACGTCGAGGAAGCGCGCAACAAGGCGCCGCGGCCACTCGCCGTGATCGAAGGCCCGCTGATGGACGGCATGAACGTGGTCGGTGACCTGTTCGGCTCCGGGCGCATGTTTCTGCCCCAGGTGGTCAAGTCGGCACGGGTGATGAAGCAGGCGGTCTCCTATCTGATGCCGTTCATGGAGCAGGAGCGCGACGGCCGCGCCCACATCTCGTCGAATGGCAAGATCGTGCTCGCCACCGTCAAGGGCGACGTGCACGACATCGGCAAGAACATCGTCGGGGTCGTGCTCCAGTGCAACAACTATCACGTGGTCGATCTCGGCGTGATGGTGCCGGCGGAAAAAATCCTGCAGGCCGCCATCGCCGAGAATGCCGACATTATCGGGCTCTCCGGCCTGATCACGCCGTCGCTCGACGAGATGTGCCACGTGGCCGCCGAGATGGAGCGTCAAGGCTTCGAGCTGCCGCTGTTGATCGGCGGGGCGACGACGAGCCGCACGCATACGGCGGTGAAAATTCATCCGAATTACCGGCGCGGACAGGCGGTCTATGTCAACGACGCCAGCCGCGCGGTCGGCGTGGTGTCGTCGCTCTTGTCGCGCGAGGCGAAGCAGCGCACCATCAGCAACATCCGTGCCGAATACGCGCGCATCGCGGCGGCGCACGCGCGCGGCGAGGAAAACAAGAAACGGCTGTCGCTGGATGACGCGCGCGCCAATGCGCTCAGGCTCGATTGGTCCGGGAACTACGTTCCACCGAGGCCGCTGCAGATCGGCACGCAAAGCTTAAGCGAAATTCCGATCGCCGAGCTCATCGACTACATCGATTGGTCGCCGTTCTTCGCGACATGGGAGCTGAAAGGCAAATATCCGGCGATCCTCGACGACGACAAGGTCGGCGCCGCGGCCAAGAGCCTGTTTGCCGACGCGCAGGACATGCTGACGCGGCTCACGGCGGAGGGCTGGTTCCGCGCCCGTGCGGCGTTTGGCTTCTATCCGGCGAACAGCGAAGGCGACGATATCCTGCTGTTCGCCGACGAAGGCCGCCACGAGTCGGTGGCGGTGCTGCACACGCTGCGTCAGCAGCTTGCGCGCCGCGACGGCCGCGCCAACCTCGCGCTCGCCGATTTCGTCGCGCCGCGCGCGAGCGGCCTCGCCGACTATATCGGCGCTTTCGCGGTCACCGCCGGGATCGGCGAAGAGGCCGTGGTCGAACGCTTCAAGGGCGCCAACGACGATTACTCGGCTATCATGGCCAAGGCGCTGGCCGACCGGCTTGCCGAAGCGCTTGCCGAACGACTGCACCAGCGCGTGCGCAAGGAATTCTGGGCCTACGCGCCGGACGAAGCTCTGGGTAGCGCTGAAATGATCGCCGAGCGCTATCGCGGCATCCGGCCTGCTCCCGGCTACCCGGCGCAGCCCGATCATACCGAGAAGACGACGCTGTTCCGGCTGCTCGATGCCGAGCGGCAGATCGGCGTCAGGCTCACCGAGAGTTTCGCCATGTGGCCCGGCGCCTCGGTATGCGGCCTTTATTTCAGTCATCCGGATTCGTACTATTTCGGCGTCGGCCGCATCGAGCGCGACCAAGTCGCGGATTATGCGGCACGCAAGGGCTGGACGGTGGAAGAAGCCGAGAAATGGCTGGCGCCTGTCCTCAACTACGATCCATTCGGCGCACGCAGCGCGGCGGAGTAGTGGCCATTCTGCGGAAACCATGATAGCGCTCCCTCCGCGCGGCGGGCAAAGGAGAGACATTCATGGCTCGGCTTCTGGTGATGTACAAAACTCCACGCGACACCGCCGCATTCGACAAACATTATTTCGAAAAGCACGTGCCGCTCGCCAAGAAAATTCCGGGCCTGCGCAAATACGAAGTGAGCCAAGGCCCGGTCGTCAACCCAATGGGGGGCTCAAACTATCATCTGGTCGCGATCCTGCATTTCGACGATACGGCCGCGATTCAAAACGCCTTTGCCAGCGCCGAAGGCCAAGCCGCGGTCGCCGACGTGCAGACTTTCGCCACCGGCGGCGTCGATATTTTCATGTTTGACAACCGCGACGTGTGATTGCCAGGTCATCTCGCACGCTCACGCAAGCCGTTCGAGAGCCTCCTGAAATGCTGCATTGAGCCGCTTCGTCTCGTCCTCGGCGAAGGTCCTGATGGCAGGCGACATATCCGCCAACCGGTCAGGGTGGCTCTGCTTGATCCGCATCCTGTAGGCGGCCCGGACCTCCTCGATCGTCGCCGGCTGCTCAACGCCGAGTATGGTGAAGCAGGACTGCTCCGTCTCAAGCTCTGGAACCTCTTCCGCATCATCAATGCGATCGGCAGCTGCATCCGCGGCCTCAGTGGCTGGCGTTTCGGCCAGCGCCTTGAGCAGGGCAAATTCCATAGCGCAGGTGCGGGCAAGGCCGATTCGCCGCCACAGATAGAATGCCGGGGCGAACAGCATCCCCAGGGCCGCGCCGCCGCCGTTAGCCAGGAAATAGCTGGCATCGAAAGGGTACCACACGAGCGCGCTCTGCCCCACGCCGGCCAATTCGCGCGCCGCGGCGCCCACGCCCGCAAGGTGAAACGTCACGACAAGGATGACAAACATCGCGGCATGGACCACGAGCGCCCCGCCAACCGCAGAGTGAAAACTCAAGGCGGCAATCTGCTCCCGCAAACGCCGGAGCGGCAAGCCGCGCAGCTTTGCGATTGTCGCCTGCAGATGCCGCGCATGCGCGCACAAATCCTCGCGTTCGTCCTCGTCAAGCTGCTCAGCGTCGGGCTGCAGTCCAAATACGAGCTGCAAAATGCCTTTAGTCGCACGGGCTTGCGCTTCGATTACGGCGAGCCGAGCGCATACTTCCGGATAAAGGGCGAGCGCACGGTCCAATTCAGCGGCTTCGGATTTGCGTAAGGCTAACTCCGGCCGTGTCCGCCGCATGACCAGTGACTGGTGGACGTATGCGAGCAGCAAAACTGGCAGCGCGGTCCACAGCGTCAGCAAGGTGACGTTGAGAAGCGCTACAGGCCAATCGTCGCTGACAGTCGAATCGAGCACGACTCACGCCTCGCCCGCAGTCTCGAACATCGCCGCATCCATGGCTTCGCGCGCGGATTTTCCGGCCCAAATGACGAACTGCAAAGCCGGATAATAGCGCTCGCAGGAATCAAGAGCCGCGCCGAGCACCGCCTCACATTGCGGCGCCGACGTAGAAACGCCGCCGGTCAACAACAGCGCGTGGCGGAACATAACTACGCCGCTCTGGTCCCAGACATCGAAGTGACCGATCCACAGTTGTTCGTTGATCCAGCCCAGAAGCTCCCGCACTTGAAGCAAACGTGGTGACGGCACTTCCAGCTCGAAGGCGCACGCGAAATGCAGGACCCTGATGTCCTCCATCCAGCTGAACGACGCCTGATAGTTCGTTCGCTTGCCGGCGACGGCGAGCGTTATCTCGTCGTCGACCGTGCGCAGAAAGTCCCAATTGTTGCGCCTCGCCATAGATTCAACGACAGCAAGCGGATGATCGGCTTCGGCGGCGGCGTCGGGGGTCAACGGCATGGCGGCGCACCCGGCCCATGCCGGCAAAGACGGCAGCATCAGAAAACGGCTTTGATGCGCCGAGCGAGTTTGCACGGCCGCGCACACGGAGATGCAGCGAAATAGAATACGATCGTTCAGCGGCCGACGAACAACGCACCGCACACGATCCGCGCCGAAGCGCCGACCCTTCCCCCATTTGACCCCCGCCGCGGGGACCTACGCGTTACGCAAACACACACACACTTGCGCTGCTGGCCCGCAACGTCAGACACCCACCCCGTTGCGCCGCGCTTGATAGGCATCGCCCCCGACGCGCTCACACGGGAGCCTCAACGGAGAATTGGGCGCGGTTGTGATCCTGGTTTGGTCATTCCAAGGCTTGGTTGTGCAACCCGGCGAGTCCGCTGATGCCCGCGCCCATGCCTTTTAGCTGCCGAGTTTGCGCGCGAGCGCCCGCTCGACAAACAGCGCTGCCTCAAGCGCGGCGCGATCACGGCCGAAGCGGCCGACAATCTGAACGCCGAGCGGCAGACCATCGTCGAAAAAGCCCGGCAGGTTGATGCACGGCGTGCCCATCAGCGTCCACAGGCGGTTGAACATGGGATCGCCGGTCGCACCAAGCCCGCGCGGGGCGGCGCCGGGCGCCGACGCTGTGAAGATCACGTCGTGCTCGGCCATCGTGTCGGCGAGCACGCGCCGCGCGCGGCTCGACGTGCGCCGCGCCGCGTCATAGTCGTCGGCAGAAATCGCCGCGGCTCGATCGAGCTGCTCGCGCAATTGCTTGCCGATCAAGCCACGATGACGATCGTATTCGAAGGCGTGCGCGAGAAACGTTTCGTAATCTTGAATGATAAACTGTGCCGCATAAGCCTCTTCCAACGGCGGCGGCAAGGTCACGTCAGTCACTTTCGCGCCGGCCGCCTGCGCGATGCGCGCCGTGGTCTCGACCGCGTTCTGCATCGCGGCGCTCGCCCGTTCCCACAGATGAGTGCGGACGAGCGCGATGCGCGGCGCAGATGGCGGCGCACCGTCGACGCGCAGATCACGATCCAGAATCGCCGCCGCGGCGAACGCCACGTCCGCTACGCCGGCACCGAACAGTCCGGCAGTGTCGAGATGCCAGGCGACATCCTTGACGCCGACCAGCGGAATGAGCCGGTAGGACGGCTTGAATCCCGTTACGCCGCAGAACGCCGCCGGACGGATCACCGAACCCGCGGTCTGCGTGCCGAAGGCAATCGGCACCATGGCGGCGGCGACGGCCGCGGCCGAGCCGGACGACGAACCACCCGGCGTGTGCGCGAGGTTGCGCGGATTGCGCGTCGCCGACGGCACCAGCGAGGCAAACTCGGTGGTGACAGTCTTGCCGATGACGTTGCCGCCGGCGCGGCGTGTCAGCGCCACGGCGGTCGCGTCGGCGCGCGGCTGATGCCCCGCATAGATCGGCGAGCCGTATTGCGTCGGAAAATCGGCGGTATCGAAAATGTCCTTGAACGCCACCGGCAGGCCGCGGAGCGGCGTCGAAGCAAGCCGCGGCTCCTCGGCGGCGCGGCGCGCGGCGTCGAGATCAAGCGCCACGAAGGCGCCGACATCTTTCTCACACGCCGCGATCGCCTGCGCGCAAAGCGCAACAGCCGCTTGCGGCGTCAGTTCGCCGGCTTCGATCTGTCGCGCAATATCGAGCGCCGAAAGCATTCCTCTCCCCGGCCTTCTCGCATCAGTAATCAGCGATCGGCGGCAACGCAACCTGACGCCGCGCCGTGACCGCTGCTCCGGCATGGTTAACGCACACGGGCCCGCGAAAGCGAACCAAGCGTTGAAGAGTCCTTAACGGAATTGCCTGCATTCTTCGCGGATGACGCCTGGAGTGCGTAAGTCTCTCGTCGGCTCCATCGTCCTCGCCGCCCTGATCGCCGTCGCTGGCTGCAGTCATTATATGCTGGCCGAGCGCGATGCTTGGCGCCATGAGGCCGAAGAATCCTGCATCAATTCCGGCGTCCCGCAGGAAGCGCCCGGTCGGGTGCGCATCTCGACAATCAGCGGACCCGGCGCCTGCGGCATCGATTATCCGCTCAAGGTTTCCGAACTGGGTGTCAGCGGTCCCCTCGGTTACGACGATGAGCCGATGCAGCCGCCGGGCTCGATTCCCAATGCAGGTCCGCGGCAATGGCCGGGCGTTCGATCCGAACCGCTGCCGCCGGTACAACGATCGCAGACGGCATCACCCTACGGGCCGCCTGAAGGCGGGCCACCGCCCTATGATGCACATCCCTACCGACCGTCGCAGTACGCTCCGCCGCCTTACCCGGCTCGGCCGCAACAGCGCCCACAACCTTACGGGCAGCCGCAATATGCCGCGCCGCAGACCGGGCCGGCGCCTTATGGCGCACCGCAATCCGCTCCGCCACAATATAGCCGCGTCCCCTACAGCCCATCGCAGGGTCCGTCGCCGCAAGCCGGAACGCCGATGTCGCTGTCACCGCCGGGCGTAGCGCAGACGGAAGACGCCGACGAAGACAATGACCTCGGTGGTGAAGCGCACCCCTATTACGACCAGCGCACGCCGCCGCCCGTCGAGATTCCGCCGTCGCTCTATTCGCCGCGGCCGATGATGGCGCCGCCCGGTACGCGCGAGGCGACGCCCGTCATTCCGCCCTCGCCCACACCTGTCCCGCCGCTCGGACCGCCCACGGCCCCGCCGGTGTCCACCGGACTGGTCGCCGTCAAACCCGCAGCGACTCTTGCCTGCCCGATCGTTTCGGTGCTCGACAAGTGGATCAGCGGCGCGGTGCAGCCGGCAGCGCTCAAATGGTTTCGTGTCCCGGTCGTCGAGATCAAACAAATCTCGGCCTATTCGTGCCGCGGCATGAACGGCAATCCCAATGCGCATATTTCCGAGCACGCCTTTGGCAACGCGCTCGACATCGCCGAATTCGATCTCGCCGACGGTCATAAGGTCAGCGTGCAATACGGTTGGCACGGCTCGCCCGAGGAGCAGGGTTTTTTGCATGACGTGCAGGCCGCGGCCTGCCAGGATTTCACCACCGTGCTGGCGCCGGGCGCCAACGTCTATCACTACAATCATATTCACGTCGATCTGATGCGGCGGCGCGGGCGGCCCTATATCTGCGAGCCGCGCGCCATTCCGGGCGACGTGGTCGCCGCCCGTGCGCGGGCGCACTACGCGCAGCATGGCGGCTTTCCGCGCTTCACCGGATCGATCAAAAAGCCACTCGGCTATGCGGGCGAGGACAATGATCGCCTGCCGCTCGCCGTGCCGGGCGAGGATTAAGTCCTGGTTGAATGCAATCAATGCGGCATCCGCAGCACCGGCTTGATGGCGATGCCGGCGGACGATTCGGCCGCAGCCAGGTTGATGTCGGTCAGATCGTAGAACTTGATCATCTTCTCCAGCGGAAACTTCCCGGCCAGCATCAGATCGATCAGCTTCGGAATGAACTCGCGCGGCACGCTGTCGCCCTGCACCACGCCGCGTAGCACGCGGCCCTGCTGCAGGAACGGCATTTCGAATGCCGCTTCGGTGCCGGCGCGGGCGCTGCCGAGCAGCACGCAGGTCCCGCCTGGCATCAGCGACTCGAGCGCCTCGCGCAGCGCCTTCGGCACCGCCGAGGTATCGACCGCGTAGTGTACGCCGCCCGATGATGCCTCGCGAATAACGGCGGCCACGTCGGCGCAATCGTTGGCGTTGATCGTGTGCGTGGCGCCGAGTTCACGCGCCAACTCCAGCCGATGCGCATGCACGTCGACGGCGACGAGTGGCGTGCAGCCCACGACCTTCGCCGCCATCAGGGCTGACAGCCCGACCGCACCGACGCCGAACACGGCGAGGCTCTCGCCTGCCTGCGGCTTCAGCACGTTGAGCACCGTGCCCGCGCCAGTCTGGCCGCTGCAGGCGAGCGGACCGATCAGGTCGAGCGGCGCATCGCGCCGCACTTTGATCGCGTAACGCGCCTGGGTCAGCGCGAAGGTGCCGAACGAGGATTGTTGGAAGAACGCGCCGTAGACCGGCGCCGTTGCGCGCCAGCAAGGTCGAACCGTCGGCGCGCGTGCCTTTGTTCTTCAGGTTGCGGGCATTGAGGCAATAGTTGAGCCGCTGCCGCCGGCAATGCGCGCACTCGCCGCACCACGGATACGACATCACCACATGATCGCCCGGCGCGAAGTCGCGCACGGCGCTTCCCACCGCGAGGACTACGCCCGCGCCCTCATGCCCGAACACCGCCGGGTATGAGCTCACCGCGTAATAGCCGTCGCGGCCGTGCAGATCGGTCTGGCACATGCCGCTCGCCACGACGCGGACGATCAGCTCATCAGCACGCGGCTCGGCAAGCTCCAAGCTCTCGATGACGAAAGGCGCCGACCTTGCGGCGACCACCGCAGCCTTGATCCGCATGACGCTGTCCGCTCCCCCGGCATTGTGAAAATGCCGCGGCGTGTCGTCAACGCTTCTCCATATGCGCGAGCAGCGCGGCGGTCGGCCAGCAGTCGAGCTTTAAACCATTGCGCTTTTGATACGCGCCGAGCGCCGCGCGGGTCAGCATGCCGGCCTTGCCGTCGATCTTGTCGTGATAATAGCCCTGCGCCGTGAGGATGCGCTGCATGCGATCGAGCGATGCGGTCGGCAGCTGCGCCACCTTGGCCCACGGCGTCTGGAACGGCCGCGGCTTGGCGATGCTATCGGCAAGGTGCCCGACATACAGCACGTACAGATCGGAAAAATTATATTCCTTGATGGCGAAATAATTCTTGGTCGCCAGAAACGATGGCCCGTAAAGCCCGGCCGGCTGCAGGAGCGACGCCGGCTCGGCGCGCTCGGCGGCCGGAATAGCTTGTCCGTAAGCCGGCACGTAGCCGCGCTTGACCCATTCGCCGAGCGGCAGCGTGTGCTGGGGCACGCCGATGGTGCAATCGACCTTGGCCGGCGGGTGCACCTCGTAGGCCCAGTGCAGGCCGGACTGCCAGCCTTCGCCGAGAAGCTGCCTGGCGGCCGACGCGAGCGCGTCAGGCACCGAATTCCAGATGTCGGGATAGCCCCGGCCGTCGATATCGACGCCGTATTTCAGATAATCCGACGGCAAGAACTGCGGCAGTCCCATCGCGCCGGCCCAGGAGCTCTTCAGGTCGGCGAGCTTGATGCGGCCCTGTTCGACGATCTGCAGCGCCGCGACAAACTCTTCCTGGAATTTCTCCTTGCGCTTGCCCAGATAGGCTTGCGTCGCGAGCACGCGAATGGCGCTCTTGGTGTCACGGGCGCGGCCAAAATCGCTCTCGCGGCCGAAGATCGCGAGCAGAATTGCGGGATCGACGCCGAATTTTTGCTGGATCGTGGTCAGCGCCGGACGGTACTGGGCATAGAGCTTGCGGGCTTGCGTGGCGAGCCGCTGGATCGCCGGCTCCTTCAAATAATCAGCCGGCGCCTCGACGAATTCAGCCTGGCCGGGCGCGCGTTGCGGCCGTCCCGGCACGACGAGATCGGGCAGCGACAGATCGGGCTCAAGCCCGCGCGTCGCCTGATCGAACGTCGCACGCGACACGCCTTTCCCCTGTGCCAGCGGCCACAGCGACTGCAGAAAGGTTTGGAACTCCGCGGCGGCGAAGGCTGCCGACGTCGGAAGCGCAATAAGCAGAAGGACGAGAAAGAAATATTTCCTCAGCACCCGCGTCTCCCTTGGCGCCATGCCGGGACCCTTTCCGGCCACGACGTGGTTATCGCACCGCCACGATGAACAGACGCGGGAATTTCAACAGCACCTTGCCGTCGACGCGCGGCTTGTAGGCACCGGCAATCTTCTCCCCGTAGGCGGCGAGAAATTTCTCGCGCGCGGCCGCGTCGAGCGGCGACAGAAACGGCTGCAGCGAGGAGCCCTTGAACCATTCGACGATGGCCTGCGGCGACGCCATGACGTGTTCGTACAGGGTGTGCCAGATGTCGATGTGCGACGAGGCCGGCTTGAGCAGGTCGTAATAAGCCTCGACAGTCGGCAGATCGGGACGCGGCGCGGCCTTGACCCCCGGGTGGTCGCGCCACGGACCGCTGCCGCCGACCTCGCCCTGGAAGCGCAGCGCCGGCTCGCGGGTGTTGTCAGGCATCTGCACGGCCAGCACCCCGCCCGGCTTGAGCGCTTCGAGAAGCCGCCGCAACACCGCGGTGTGGTCGGGCAGCCATTGCATCACCGCGTTGGAGAACAACAGGTCTGTATCGGGCTCAGGCGACCAGGTTGCGATATCGGCCTCGACGAATTTCAGTTTCGCCAGCCGCTCGCGCGCCTTGCGCAGCATGTCGGGCGAGGAATCGAGGCCGACGATCTCGGAATGCGGATACCGTTCGACCAGAAGCTCGGTGGAATTGCCCGGGCCGCAGCCGAGATCGACCACGAGCCGCGGCTCCCTCAGCGGCACCCGCGCCAAGAGATCGCGCGGCGGACGCGTGCGTTCATCTTCGAATTTGAGGTATTGCCGTGCGCTCCAGTCTTCCATGGCTGCGTTTTTCCGGAATGCGAATCGTAAGGCTCTAGTCTTATCCTACATCCGGGCAATTGGCAGCGGACGCAAACCCGATTGCCGGACACCGGGCATCATGCCGCTGGTGACGCTGCCGCGCGCGCCGCATGATGGTCAGCCGCAAACACAAGATAGACCGCAGGCACCACGAACAGAGTGAACAAGGTACCGATCGAGAGCCCCGAAGCGATCACCACGCCCATCTGGAAACGCGACACCGCGCCGGCGCCGGTCGCCGTGATCAGCGGCACCACGCCCAGCACCATGGCAGCGGTCGTCATCAGGATCGGGCGCAGCCGGATGGCCGCCGCCTGCTCGATGGCCTCGCGCTTGGTCTTGCCTTCCTGTTGCAGATGATTGGCGAACTGCACGATCAGGATGCCGTGCTTAGAGATCAGCCCCATCAGCGTGACCAGCCCGACCTCGGTGTAGATGTTGAGCGACATGCCGCCGAAGCCGAGGCTGACGAAAATCAGCGCGCCGGCTATCGACATCGGCACCGACACCAGAATGATGACGGGGTCGCGGAAGCTTTCAAACAGCGCGGCCAGCGCCAGGAAGATGATGATCAGCGCGAAGCCGAATGTGGTGAGGAAGCCGCTTGTCTCCTGAATGTACTGCCGGCTCAAGCCGCCGTAATCGATCGAATAGCCCTGCGGCAGCACGCGCTTCGACAAATTCTGCAGGTAGTTAAGCGCATCGCCCTGCGCCACGCCCGGCATGGCGACGCCCTGGATCGTGGCGCTGTTGAGCTGCTGAAAATGATTGAGCGATTCCGGCACGGTCTGCGTCTTGATGCTGGCGATCGTCGACAGCGGGACCAGCGAACCATCCGCGGTGCGGATGTAGTAATCGAGCAACTGGTGCGAATTGAGCCGGTAGCGCTGCTGCACCTGCGGGATCACCTTGTAGGACCGGCCGCTGATACTGAAATAATTGACGTAGCCGCCGCCGAGCATCGCCGACATGGCGCCACCGACGTCGCTCATCTTCAGTCCGAGCTGGGCCGTCTTGTCGCGATCGATGACGATGTCGGATTGCGGATTGTCGATCTTCAGGTCGCAATCGAGGAAGATGAACATGCCGCTTTTGAGCGCTTCCTGCAGAAACTGCTGCGCCACCTCATTGAGCCGCGCGAACGCGTCCGTCGTCACAATGACGAACTGCACGGGCAGACCGAAGCTGCCCGGAAGCGACGGCGGCTGGAACGCGGCGACGCGCACGCCCGCCACCTTGCTCAGCTCCTGCTGCAATACCGGCTGCACTTCGTTGGTGGTCTTGGCGCGCTGATCCCAGGGCTTGAACACCATGCCGGCGATCGACTGGCCCGGCACGTCGAGCTGGAAGACGTGCTCGGTCTCCGGGTGGCTGGCGAATATCTTGTAGACCTCCCGCGAATAGAGCTGGCGCTGCTGCAGCGTCGAATCGGGCGCCGCAAGGGATTGCGTGATGATAATGCCTTGATCTTCGGTCGGCGCCAGCTCGGTCTTGGCGGTGGTGAACAGGAAATAGATGCTGCCCAGCACGATGGCGGCGAATGTCAGCGTCACCGGCAACGTATTGAGGCTGCCATGCAGCCATCGTTCGTAGCCGCGGCGCAGCCGCGCGAAACTGCGGTCGATGAATTCGACGAGCCGGTCCTCGATCCCGCGCCGTTCGGGGTTCGGCGCTTTAAGGAGCCGTGAGCACAGCATCGGCGACAGCGTCAGCGCGACGATGCCCGAGACCGTGACGGCGCCGACCAGCGCGAAGGCGAATTCGGCGAACAGCGCGCCGGTCAGCCCGCTCTGAAAGCCGATCGGTACATAGACCGCGGCCAGCACCACGGTCATGGCAATGATCGGGCCGCCGAGTTCGCGTGCCGCCATGAGAGCGGCATCGAGCGGCGATTGGCCCTCTTCGAGATGGCGATTGACGTTCTCCACCACGATGATGGCGTCGTCGACGACGAGCCCGATGGCCAGCACCAGCGCCAGCAGAGTCAGAAGATTGATCGAGTAGCCAAGCGCCAGCAGAATGATGAGCGTGCCGATGAGCGACAGCGGAATGGCGACGGTTGGGATCATCGAGGACCGCAGCGACCCGAGGAACAAAAATACCACCAGCGTCACAATGATGAGCGCCTCGGCGAGGCTGCGGATCACCTCGTGGATCGCACTGTTCACGAACTCGGTGGAATCGTAGATGATCTCGCCATGGAGCCCGCGCGGCAGCAGCGCCTGAATTTCTGGAAACACCTTGTGGACGCCGGCGATCACATCGAGCAGGTTTGCGCTCGGCGCGACCTGGATGCCGATATAGACCGCCTGTTTGCCGTCGAAGCCGACCTCGGTATCGTAGTCCTCGGCGCCCAGCGTGACCACGGCGACGTCCTTTAATCGCACCACGGCGCCGCCGGACTGCTTGAGCACCAGATTGCGGAACTGTTCGGCCGAATGCAGGCTGGTCGAGGCCGTCAGATTGACCTGCACCATCTGGCCCTTGGTATTGCCGATGCCGGAGATGTAGTCGTTGGCGGTGAGCGCCTGACTGACGTCGGTGGCGGTCAGGCCGTAGGCGGCGAGCTTTTTCGGATCGAGCCAGGCGCGCAGCGCGAAAATCTTTTGCCCGAGCAGCTCGGCGGTTTGCACGCCGTTCACCGCCTGCAGCTTCGGCTGCACCACGCGGACGAGGTAATCGGTAATCTGGTTCGGCGCCAAGGTATCGCTGTTGAAGCCGATATACATGGCGTCGATCTGCTGACCGATCTTGACGGTCAGCGTCGGCTGCAGCGTACCCGGCGGCAGCTGATTGAGAATCGAATTGACCTTGGTGTTGATTTCGGTGAGCGCCTTGTCGGCATCGTAGTTGAGCCGAAGATACACGGTGATCGTGCTCACCCCGCTCTGGCTCACCGAGGTCATGTAGTCGATGCCGTTGGCCTGGGCGATGGCGTTCTCAAGCGGCGTAGTGATGAAGCCCGCGACCACGTCCGGATCGGCGCCGTAGTAGATCGTTGTGACGTTGACCACGGCGTTTTCGGTACGCGGATATTGCAGGATCGGCAGCACCGTGTAGGCGCGCAGCCCAAGCACCAGGATCAAGAGGCTCACCACCGAGGCGAGCACCGGCCGCCGGATGAAGATGTCGGTGAATTTCATAGCGACGCCGCACCGTATTTCCGCTCATTCCCGCGCAAGCGGGACTCCAGCTGGGTCCCCGCTTGCGCGGGGACGAGCGGGCAAGAGAGATGATTACCCATCACTGCGGCTGCCTAACGATCGAGCGGAACGGCGGGCGACGCGTCCGCCGTCGGCGTGATCGAATTGTTGATCAAGACCGGCGAGCCGTTATGCAGCTTGATCTGGCCGGCGGTGACGATCATCTGGCCGGCACTGACGCCTTTGAGCACGGCAACCTGATCGCCGCGCGTCAACCCGGTCGTGACGAAAGTCTGGCGCGCGACCAATTGCGGCTTGCCGTCGGCCCCGGAGCCTTTGTCGTCGATTACATAAACGGTGTCGCCATACGGATTATACGTGATCGCCGTCTGCGGCAGGGTGACGTAGTTCTCCGGCGCGCCGGTCACGATGTCGACAGTCGCATACATGCCGGGCAAGAGCTTGTGGTCCGGGTTTTTCAACGTGGCGCGGACCTGCACGTTACGGCTCGAGGCATCGACCTTGGGATTGATCGCGGAAATCTCGCCCGGAAACGTCCGATCGTTGAACGCATCGACCTTGACCGTAACCGCTGCGCCGATCCGCATCCTGTTCGACCGACTGCTGCGGGACGAAGAAATCCATGTAGACCGGATCGAGCGCCTGCAGCGTCACGATGGTGGTGCCGGCGGCGAGATATTGGCCGAGATCGACGGCGCGGATGCCGAGATGGCCGGCAAACGGCGCACGCAGCGTTTTCTTGTCGAGGATCGCCTGCTGCTGGGCGACCTGAGCCTGCGCGTTTTTCAGATTGGCCTTGTCGGTATCGAGCGTGGCCTGACTGACCGCCTGGATCTTGAATTGTTTGAGATCGCGGTCGTAGGTGAGCTGACTGAGCGCCGCGGTCGCCTGCAGCGATTTCAAGCTTGGCCACGTCGTCGTCGGCGCGCAGTTTCAGGAGCACCGCTCCTTCCTTGACGTCGTCGCCCGAATTGAACGAGATCGCGTCGACCACGCCGGCCACTTCGAGCGACAGATCGGCGCCCTTCACCGCGCGCAGACTGCCGACTGCCTCAATTTGCGGCTGCCAGGAGCTGAGCTCCGCCTTGATCGCCGAGACGGTCTGCGGCGGCGCCTGCATCGAACTCATGAACTTCTTGATCATCGCCGCCTTGAACGCCTGGAATCCGAAAATTCCACCAAACACGATGGCGACCGCGATCAGCATGATCACCATGCGTTTGGTCATTGCTTAGGCTCCGTCGCTATTCCGCGCGCGCCGGCGACCAGATCGACCGTCGTCGCCGCACCGGGCTTTTCCGGACTGAATGGATTGGTCTCGACGTCGATCCGGTTCCACCAGCCGCCGCCGAGCGCCTGGAACAGCGCAGCGGTATCGGCGAAACGCGCGGCCTGCGCTTGCACCAGTGCCAGTCGTGCCTGCGCGTAGCTGCGCTGCGAATTGAGCAGCGTCACATAAGCGATCGCGCCCAGCCGGTACTGCCCGCGCGCAAGATCGAGCGTCGCCGACGCCGCGCGCAGTGCGGCAGCTTGGGCGTGCAGCGTTGCGGCATCCAATTGCAGCGCCCGCAATGCGTCGGCGACGTTCTGGAAGGCGCCGAGCACGGTATTGCGATATTGCGCTTCGGCTACGGCGTAGGCCGCCTTGGCGGCGCGCTCCTGGTGCAACAGCGTAAAGCCGTGGAACAGCGGCTGCGTGCCGCTCGCCGCAATGCTCCAGATGGCGGTGCTCGGCGAGAACAGCGCCGCTGTGTTCGCGCTGGAGGAGCCATAATCCCCGGTGAGATTGAATTGCGGCAGCCTGGCGGCGATGGCGACGCCGATCTGGGCGCTCGCCTGATGCAACTGCGCCTCCGCGGCGCGTACGTCCGGTCGCTGCTCGACAAGCTGCGACGGCAGGCTGAGCGGCAGCCGGATCGGCAGCCGCAACGATGCCAGCATCAAATGCTGGCGCTGCCGCTCATTGGGGAAGCGGCCGGTCAGCGCCGCCAGCACGTGCCGTTGCTGTTCGAGCTGTTTCTCCAGCGGGGGCAATGTCGCCTGGGTGGTGGCGACCTCGGATTGCTGGGTCAGCACATCGGTGCGATTCGCGGCCCCGATATTGAATTGCTGCTGCACCACATTGAGCTGGTCGCTTTCCGCCTTGATGATGTCGCGCGTCGCCGCGATCTGCCCGCGCAGCGAGGCTTCCGCTACGACGGCCGTCACGACATTCGCAGTCAAGGTCAGATAGGTCGCTTCCAGCTCGAAACGCTGATAGTCGGCGACGGCCGCGCCGGCCTCGATCTGCCGCCGCTGGCCGCCAAACACATCGGGCGCGAACGACACATTCACCGTGGCCTGGAACAGGTTGAAGATAAACGGCGCTCCCGCCCCGCCGAATTCGGCCGGCGAAAATTGCTGGCGCGTCGCCGACGAATTGGCATCAACCGATGGAAAGAGCTTGCCCCTGGCCGCGTACAGATTCTCCTTGGCCTGCCACAGCGAGGCCTGGGCTGCTTGCAGGCTTGGATTGGCTTCCAGGGCTTGCACGATCAAATCGTCGAGGTCCTTGGAATGAAACAATCGCCACCACTGGCCCGGGATGTCGCGGCCGGCATCGAATCCTTGCGAAACGCCGCCGGTGACATCGCTCGCCACCGTCGCGGCAGGATGCGGCTCGGGCGTGTAGCCCGCGCCGGCCGGCGCTGGCGGCACTTTGAAGTCGGGGCCGACCGCACAGGCGGACAGGAGCAGAAGCGCAAACGTTCCCGCCGCGGCTCGCGGCTTGAGCCAGCCGAAACCACGCGATAACCCGCGCCGTTGCACGCCCGCAGATGGGCTGCGGGACCCCTTGACCCGACCCGACTTGACCACCTGACCACCACCCTGAACCCGTCACACTAGTTATTTACTATCCGGTTAGTCAATAACTTGACTTTTTCGACAAATTCCAGCCTAGCTGCTCCGATGGCGATTCTCGAAACGCGACCGGAAACGCGGCGGCGCCGGAAGGCGGAACGCCCCCAGGAGATTCTGGAGGCCGCCTTCATTGAATTCTCACGCGACGGCTATGCCACCACCACGCTCGACCGCATCGCCGAACGCGCCGGCGTGACCAAAGGCACGATCTACGTCTATTTCGAGAACAAAGAGCAGCTCTTCATCTCCATGGTGCAGGAGTTCACCAAGGGGGCGGACGAAACCGTCCAGGAGATGTACGCGACTCACGAAGACTCGACGGCCGATCTCTTACGCGCCCAGTTCAGCTTCATCTATCAGTACATCGTCGAGGACAAACGCCGGCGCGAAGTGGTGCGCATGCTGATTGCCGAGGCCTCGCGTTTCCCGAAGCTGGCCGATCGCTATTTCGACGAGATACTGCGGCCCTGCCTGGACCGGCTCAAACAGGCGATCCAGCGTGGCATCGATCGCGGCGAAATCCGCCAATCGTCGATCGTCAACATGCCACAGGTCGTCATCGCGCCGATCGCGCTGGTCGATCTTTGGATGATGATGTTCGACGAGCGCCAGCCGCTCGATCTGAAGGCGTATTTCGACGCCCACCTCGACCTTGTGCTCAACGGGCTTTTGGCGAAATAACTGACGCCTGCCTTGAGGCGCCGCGGTTCGAAGCGGTTCAGTATCACTCAAAATGGCCGGGTTCCGCGGCCCCAACGAATACGCTACAATGCCGCTGTCGCAACCAGGGAGCGGCTCCATGCACGACATCGTCATTCGCGGCGGCACCATCGTCGACGGCACCGGCAAGGCAGCCTTCACGGGCGATGTGGCGATTGCGGGCGGACGCATCGCCGGCGTCGGCGGCAAGCAGGCGCCCGGCAAGCGCGAGATCGACGCGAACGGTTTGCTGGTCACGCCGGGCTGGGTCGATGTGCATACCCATTACGACGGCCAGGCGATGTGGGACCCGCTGATCTCGCCGTCGTGCTGGCACGGCGTCACCACGGTGATGTTCGGCAATTGCGGCGTGGGCTTCGCGCCGGTGAAAAAAGAGCATCGCGGCGCGCTGATGGATCTGATGGAGGGCGTCGAGGAAATTCCCAATCCGGTGTTGGCCGCCGGCTTGAGCTGGGAATGGGAGACGTTTCCGCAATTCATGGATGAACTGGAACGCCGGCCGCGCGCCATCGACATCTGCGCGCAGGCCGCGCACCTGCCGACGCGCGTCTATGTGATGGGCGACCGCGCCGTGCGCCGCGAAGCGGCGACGCCGGACGACATCGCCGAGATGCGCCGGCTGACGATCGAGGCGCTGCGCGCCGGCGCGTTCGGCTTCACCACCTCGCGCACCGATTCGCACAAGACGCCGGATGGCGAACTCGTGCCGTCGCGCGATGCCGACGATCATGAACTGCTCGGTATCGGCTCGGCGCTGGGCGTAACCGGCACCGGCGCGTTCGGCATGAATTCCGACTTCGATGACGAGGAATTCGAGTTGCGCTGGATTCGCAGGCAGGCGCGCGAGACCGGCCGGCCGGTGTGGTTCCTCTTGACCGACCGCTACAACGATCCGCAACGCTGGCGCCGCATCATCAAAGCGGTACACGAGATGCGCGCGCAGGGCCTGCCGGTGACTGCGCAGATGGCGGGCCGGCCGATCGGGGTGATGATGGGCATTGGCACCGCGCTCAATCCGTTCACGGTACGGCCGACCTACAAGAAACTGGAAAGCCTGCCGATCGAAGAGCAGCGGCGGCGGCTGCGCGACCCGCAGGTGCGGGCGCAGATTCTGGCCGAGATACCGTCCGAAGCCGAAATCGCGAAGCTCGCGCAGTTCCGTCAGGTGGTCGCCAAGGCGTTCGACAAGTTCTTCATCATGGGCAACCCGCCGGACTACGAGCCGGGGCCGGAAAAGTCTGTAGCGGCCATCGCCAGCCGCGAAGGCCGCACGCCGGAGGAAGTCGCCTACGACTATATTCTCGAGGACGGTCAATATCTGTATTTCCCGGTGGTCAATTACGTCACCGGCGATCACGAGCCGATCCGCGAAATGCTCAACGACCCGGCGTTTCTGCTTGGCTTGAGCGACGGCGGCGCGCACTGCACCTCGATCGTCGATTCCGGTGTGCCGACCTACATGCTCACGCACTGGAGCCGCGACCGCCAACGCGGCCCGAAGCTGCCGGTCGAGATGCTGATCAAACGGCAGACCAGCGAAACCGCCGACTTCTTCGGCCTTGCCGACCGGGGCCGGCTGGCGCCGGGCCTGCGCGCCGACGTCAACATCATCGACTATAACAGGCTGCAGGTGCAGAAGCCGATCCTGCTGCACGACATGCCGGCGGGCGGCCGCCGTTTCGTGCAAAAAGTCGATGGCTACGAGATGACGATCGCGGCAGGCGTCCCGATCTTCGAGAAAGGCGAGCACACCGGCGCCCTGCCCGGCCGGCTCGTGCGCGCCGGCCAAGCCACGCAAATGGCCGCCGCCGAATAGGCGCCGCGGACATCGGACGGCCGCGGCGAAAAGCGGGACCGCGATCAGTCTTGTGATGGCGATTCGTCGATGGGGAGGAGATCGCTCTCGGCGACTACACGTTCGTGCGGCTCGCCCTTGCTTTTCACCCGATAGAGCGGGCTGCTGTTGCCGTCCTCGGTTGGCCGCAAGCCGACAATTTCATAATACCCAGGTTCGGCGGAGCGGAACGACACGGCAACAAGTTCAACCGTTTGCCCGATTTTGAACTTATGCAAGCTATTCGCCATCGCAGCAATCTTTCGACTCATCGCCAGCTGCCGCACCTGCATCACCGCCGGCGGAACTGATTGTGTTGCGGCGGGCGGCTCGGCGGCGCTGACCGTTCATCCTTGTGACGGAAGATCAAACGTCCTTTCTCCAGGTCGTAAGGCGACAGCTCAACCGTAACCCGATCGCCGGCGAGCGTCTTGATCCGATTCTTTTTCATCCGCCCGGCCGTATAGGCGACCAGTTGATGCCCGTTCTCGAGTTGAACCCGATATCGCGCGTCCGGCAATATCTCGGTGACGAGCCCCTCGAATTGCAAAAGCTCCTCTTTCGGCACGTCAGACTCCTTTCATCGGAGCCGACCAGCGCTGCTGGCGCTCAAAGCGATGGGCCTCGGATGAAGCGCCGCGCCGCATGAAGGCCACTGCGGCGATGCCGCCCGATGTGTCGCTTGGGCGCTGCGGCCGGTTTTTCTTGCCCGAGTTGCCGCGTCGATTTCTCGGACTTTTTGTGCCGCGCGGCTGTGCAGCACCACGAGTTGTGGATGCCGGCCCGAACTGGCTCTGTTCGCCGCGTCGATCGCTCACCGGTATCGACATTCGAATAAGCTTCTCGATATCGCGCAGATAGGCCGCCTCGTCGGCGTCGCACAATGAAATCGCTACGCCGTCAGCGCCAGCGCGCGCGGTGCGGCCGATGCGATGGACATAGGTCTCCGGCACGTTCGGCAGATCGTAATTTATCACATGGCTCACGCCCTCGACATCGATCCCGCGCGCCGCGATATCGGTGGCGACCAGCGTTCTGGTCTCACCCTTGCGAAAGGCCCCAAGTGCGCGCTCGCGCTGGCCTTGCGACTTGTTGCCATGAATAGCCTGCGCCTCGATACCGGCCCGTACCAGACCGCGCACGACTTTGTCGGCGCCGTGTTTGGTGCGCGTGAAGATCAGAGCGCGCTCGACAGATTCGCGCCGCAAGAGGTCGACGAGCGTTCCAAGCTTGGCCGCGCGATCGATGCGGACAATGCGCTGTTCGATGCGCTCCACAGTCGTCGCCGGTGGCGCCACCGACACTGTAACGGGATCGCGCAGCATCTGTGCGGCGAGTTCGGCGATGGCACGCGGCATCGTCGCGGAGAACATCAGCGTCTGCCGCCTTGCGGGCAGCTTCGCAACGATGGTCCGGATGTCGTGGATAAAGCCCATGTCGAGCATACGATCCGCCTCGTCGAGCACGAGGCACTCCACGCTGTCGAGCCGGAGCGCGTTGCCGCGAATGAGATCGAGCAGCCGGCCGGGCGTGGCGACGAGGACCTCCACACCGCCAAGCAGCGCGCGAACCTGCCCGCCCATCGACACGCCGCCGATCGCCAGGGCTGTTTTGACCCGCATGTGACGACCGCAGGCGCGGAAAGTCTGAAGAATTTGCCCCGACAGCTCGCGGGTCGGACTCAGGACAAGGAGGCGGCAGCTCTTTTGCGGCGCCGGGCGCGCCGCCACGGCGAGGCGGTGCAATAGCGGCAGCGCGAATGCGGCGGTCTTGCCGGTTCCGGTCTGCGCAATGCCGATCACGTCACGGCCCGACATAACGGCGGGAATCGCCTGCGCCTGGATCGGCGTCGGCGTCAGATAGTTTTGTTCGACGAGCGTACGTGCGATCGCCTCATGAAGCTTGAAATTTTGGAAATCGTTCAAAGTGGGAGCTTTCTGTTGTGCGCATTTGCGGCCGTGGCGCCATACGCCACGGCATTGCGCTGCGGGTAATCAAGACACCCCGCGCGATCTGGGCTGTCGTTTGAATGTAAAAGAGCGAGCCAGAAGCCGTTTGACGGGATCCCGTACACGCGGCTCGCCACCGGCCACTAAAGAGCAATGACCTTTCTCGTCATTCCTCTACATAGAGCAGAACACAACCCGAAAAATCGGCAACCGCTTTTCGGAATCAAGCTCCAGGGCCGTGCGCACTATGTGCGCCATGGATGTGTTCGTTTCAAGGCATTTCGGCGGTTAACCATCACGGGCCTTGTCGGCCGCCTCCTTGGCTAGCCGCAAGGCCCGCAACCGCTCAATTTTTTCACGGACCGCCTTGGCGTTGGCCTGATACTCCACCATGGCCTTCGCACCCTCTCTGGCCCGCTCTTCCTTCTTGAAGGTCGCTTCGGCACGAGCGTGAACGGCGCTTGAACGCGCCTCACCGGCTTTTGTGGCCAAAATCCTCTCCTTTGCCGCGAAACGGCAGGCAATTATCGCCAACTTAGGTCATATGGGCATCGATTGGCGGAAATACAGCCCGTCCCATGCCACCCTAAGCTATGCTGCCGTCAGTTCGGCGCCGCACGGGAAAATGCGAGTTATCGCGTGAATTTCTTATACTTGATCCGCTGCGGCAGCACCGTGTCGGTGCCCATCCGCCGCATCTTGTCCTTCTCGTAGTCCTGGAAATTACCCTCGAACCATTCGACGCGGCTGTCGCCCTCGAAGGCGAGGATGTGCGTGGCGATGCGGTCCAGGAACCAGCGGTCGTGGCTGATGATCACGGCGCAGCCGGCGAAATCCTCCAGCGCCTCTTCGAGCGCGCGCAGCGTGTCGACGTCGAGATCGTTGGTCGGTTCGTCGAGGAGGAGCACGTTGGCGCCGGATTTCAGCATCTTGGCGAGATGCACGCGGTTGCGCTCGCCGCCGGAAAGCGAACCGACCTTCTTCTGCTGGTCGGCGCCCTTGAAATTGAAGGCGGCGCAATAGGCGCGCGAGTTGACCTCGCGCTTGCCCAGCATCAGCTGATCGAGCCCGCCGGAGATTTCCTCCCACACTGTTTTCTTGCCCTCGAGCGAGTCGCGCGACTGGTCAACGTAGCCGAGATGCACCGACTCGCCAATCTTGATGGTGCCGGCATCGGGCGTCTCCTGCTTGGTGATCATGCGGAACAGCGTCGTCTTGCCGGCGCCGTTCGGGCCGATGATCCCGACGATGCCGCCCGCCGGCAGCTTGAATGTGAGATCGTCGATGAGAAGATTGTTGCCGAAGCCTTTGCGCAGGTGGTCGAAGTCGATGACGTTCTGCCCGAGCCGCTCGGCGACCGGAATGACGATCTGCGCGGTCTGAGTCTGCTTCTCGCCGGCCTTCTTCAGCAATTCCTCATAGCGCTCGTAGCGCGCCTTGGATTTGGCTTGGCGGGCGCGCGGCGAGGCTGAAATCCATTCCTGCTCGCGCGCGAGCGTGCGCTGCCGCGCTTCCTCCTCGCGGCCTTCCTGCTCGAGCCGCTTTTGCTTTTGCACCAGCCACGACGAGTAATTGCCCTCATAGGGAATGCCGCGGCCGCGGTCGAGTTCGAGAATCCAGCCGGTGACGTTGTCCAGGAAATAGCGGTCGTGGGTCACGATCAGGATCGCGCCCGGATAGTTGCGCAGATGGCCTTCGAGCCACATCACCGATTCGGCATCGAGGTGGTTGGTGGGCTCGTCGAGCAGCAGCAGCTCGGGCTGTTCCAGGAGCAGCCGGCACAGCGCCACGCGGCGGCGCTCGCCGCCCGACAGCTTCGCCACGTCGGCGTCGTCGGCCGGGCAGCGCAGCGCGTCCATCGCCTGGTCGACCTTGGAATCGAGATCCCACAGCCCCTTGGCCTCGATCTCGTCCTGGAGCTTGGTCATTTCGTCGGCGGTCTCGTCCGAATAGTTGACCGCGAGTTCGTTGTAGCGTTCGAGAATCGCCTTCTGGGGCGCCACGCCCTCCATGACGTTGTCGCGGACTGATTTGGTGGCATCGAGTTGCGGTTCCTGCTGCAGATAGCCGACACGGGCGCCATCGGCCGCCCAAGCCTCGCCGTTGAACTCGGTATCGAGCCCCGCCATGATCCGCAGCAGCGTCGATTTGCCGGCGCCGTTGACGCCGAGTACGCCGATTTTGGCGTCCGGGTAGAAAGACAGGTTGACGTTGTCCAGGACCTTGCGGTTGCCCGGATAGGTCTTGGACAGACCCTGCATGTGATAAATGAACTGACGGGCCATGTTGCGTAGGGCTTACTGCCCTGCCCTCTTTTTGCGCCAATGTATGGGAAGTTGGCGTTGATGTAGCGATTGACCAGCTAAAGGGCAAGCCGCCGCAACCGGACCTTCGCGTGTACACCGATCCCGATTTCATGCCGTTCGAACCGCCGCCGCGACCGCTTGGATTGCGCGGGCTGCCGACGACATTTCGCAACTACATCGAGACAATTCCGCGCTCGGCCTACGAGCAGGGCGTCACCGACCTCGGCAGGACCCGGCGCGACATCATCCTGGTCGCCGAACCAGACCTGATCGGCGAGATTCTCGTCGGCAAAGCCGAAGCCTTGCTGCGCGATCCGGTGACCCGGCGGGCGTTTGCGCCGGCGATCGGCGCCAACTCGATCTTTCTCGCCGAGGATGCCGAATGGCGCTGGCAACGGCGCGCGGTCGCGCCGATCTTCCGGCCCGAGACGCTGCAGTCCTTCGTGCCGATCTTTTCTGCGATGGCGCAGCGTCAGGTCGAACGATGGCGCGCGGGCGGTCGGACGCAACAAGTCGATGCCGCCGCGGCCATGACCCGCACCACCTTCGATATCATCGTCGATGCGCTGCTAGGCGGCACGGCGAATCTCGACGCCGAAAGCTTTGGCCGGGCGCTGACGCAGAGTTTCAACACCATTCCATGGCAGATCATCTACGTGCTGTTTTCGCTGCCCGAATGGCTGCCCTATCCGGGGCGGCGCCGTGCACTGCGGGCGCGCGATTTTCTGCGCCGCGATCTTACGCGCATTGTCGCTAACCGCCGCGCCATGCCGTCGGCGCAACCGGATCTGCTCGATTCGCTGCTCGTGGCCCGCGATCCGGAAACCGGCCGGACCATGCGCGACGAGGAGGTCGTCAACAATCTCCTGACCTTCATCATCGCGGGCCACGAGACGACGGCCGTGGCGCTGAGCTGGACGCTTTGGCTCCTGGCCAAGGATCGGGCCAGCCAGCAGCGTGTGTTCGACGAGGTTGCCGCCGTCGCCGCGGATGCGATGGTCGCCGCCTCGCATATCGAACAGCTGCCGTTCTGCCGCCAGGTCATCCAGGAAGCGATGCGGCTCTATCCGCCGGCGCCGGGCATTGGCCGCGAGGCAAGGGCGGCGTTCGAACTTGGCGGCAGGCCCATCGAGCCTGGTACCCGAATCCACATTCCGGTGTTCGCTGTGCACCGCAACGTGCAACTGTGGGATAACCCGAATGCCTTCGATCCCGACCGATTCACCGCCGAAGCAGTGAAGGCGCGCTCGCGCTACGCCTATCTGCCGTTCGGCGGCGGCCCGCGCATTTGCATCGGCGCCGGATTTGCCATGCTCGAAGCTGCCGCAATCCTTGCGACGCTGGTTCGCGCCTTCCGCTTTGCGCCGGTGCCGGGGCATACGCCGAAGCCGGTCGCCCGGGTGACGCTGCGGCCGGCCGGCGGCATGCCGCTCCTGGTCACCGCCCGCTAGGCCACGCCTCCGGCACGGCCGAGCCGGTGCGCCCGCAAGCGCGGTAAAAGTTCCTCAACGCTAAATCGGATTTGGAACTTTCGGCTGCCTAAATCGTACCAAATTTTAATGATTTTAAAGCGACACTTGGTGTCAAACGAGCGTTTGAAATTAAAACTCGCGTTTTGACGTGAACCTTTGCGCCGGACGCGAGACATAAAGGGTGGAGACATCCCAAGAAGGGCCCGAGCGAAAGGGCCAGGGAGCGGATCATGTGGCGTAAATTGGCAAAAGCGGTGCACGAGTTGCAGCGGAGTTTCGGTGAGGGCGGCGGTTCCTACCGGCCCGACCGTCACTACATGCGCGGCCCCGGCCCGAAATGGCACGCCAAATACGGCAACCTCGCTCCGAAGGCGGCCCCTGCCGCGCGCGGTTCGGCGGTCGTGGTGCGTGAAGTCGCCGGGCATCACGCCTAGATCTCCGCGCACGGGCGCCGCCGGCGCCCTTTCTCTGGAGACCTTTCCAGCCTGATCTGCGCATAAATCCCCTGCCCACCACCGCTTGTTTTCGCCCCGCCGTTATGAGACGGCTTAGCACCAGCAAGAAAGTGCATACTGGGGTGGGAGCATCATGGCGGTACGCTGCGCAATTCTCGACGATTACCAGAATGTCGCGCTCAAGAGCGCCGACTGGTCGAAGGTCAAGGGCGACGTTGAGATCAAAGTATTCAGCGAGCATCTGGGCGCGGGGCAAAGCGTCATTGCGGCGCTGAAGGACTTCGCGATCGTCGTTGCCATGCGCGAGCGCACCGCGTTTCCGCGAGCGGTGATTGACGCGCTGCCCAACCTGAAGCTCCTGATCACCACCGGCATGCGCAATGCATCGATCGACACCGAGGCGGCGAAGGCCCGCGGCGTCACCGTCTGCGGCACCGGCTCGTTCGGCAGCCCGACCTCCGGCATCGCCATCGGACTGATGCTCGAACTCACCCGTCACATCGGCGACGAGAACGCCCGCCTGCACG
>CAVPQA010000038.1:0-15565 GCA_963707175.1 uncultured Alphaproteobacteria bacterium | reverse complement strand
CGCCGTTTCACTTTCGCCGGAATAAAATTCGTTGCGGCCCGCGCCCCTCCCACCGCGCTTCGCGCGGTCCCCCCTCCCCGCTATCGCGGTGCGGGATGCAGATTATGCTAGCGTCTGCACAGAGAGACGGCGGGCAAAGAACAATGCCACACCAACGCGAAGTCGATCTGCTGATCGTCGGCGCCGGGCCGGCAGGCATGGCGGCGGCGCTGGTCGCTGCGCTCGAAGGCCTCGATGTGCTGCTGGCCGAGAAATCCGATCAGGTCGGCGGCACCGGCGCGACCTCCGCCGGCACGCTCTGGATCCCGGGCAATCATCAGAGCCGCGCCGCCGGCTTTAACGACAGCGCCGAAGCAGGCGCGAAATCTATCTGCACGCGCTGATCGGGCAGGGCGCCAACCGCGAGCTGATCCGCGCCTTTCTGCAGACCGGGCCCGAGGCGATCGACTATCTCGAAGCGCAGCACCGACGTGCAGTTTCTGCCGTGCGGCAAGCATCCCGACTATCGCAACAACATGCCGGGCGCCGCGGTGGCCGGGCGCGCCATCGTCGCCGAAGCCGTTCGACGGCCGGCTGCTCGGCCGCGACTTCCAGCGCGTGCGCCCGCCGATCCCCGAATTCATGCTGTTCGGCGGCATGATGGTCGGCAAGGAGGACATCCCGCGCGCTGCATCGGCCGCTTCCGTTCGCTCGCAAATTTCTTCCATTCGGCGCGGTGTTCGCGCGCTATCTCGCCGACCGCCTGCGCTATCCGCGCGGCACCCGCATCACCATGGGCAACGCGCTGATCGCGCGGCTCTTCTACAGCCTGCGCCGGCGCAACGTGCCGATCCTTTCGAGGCGGCGATCGTCGACCTCGATCGGCGACGCGGCGGCGTCACCGGCGCGACGGCTCAAGGTCGCCGGCGAAGAGCATGATCGTGAAGACCCGCAAAGGCGTGGTGCTGGCGACCGGCGGCTATGCCCACAACAAAGCCTTGCGCGAAAAATTCATGCCGCAGCCGACGCCGGTGCATTCGCTGAGCTTCGCGGGCAACCAGGGCGACGGCGTCGCGCATCGGCGAAAAAGCTCGGCGCCGCGCTGTCGCGCCGGAACGCTGCACCAGCGGGCTGTGGACGCCGGTTCGCTCACCACGCGGCCGACGGCAGCAAGGGGCTTTATCCGCATCTCTCGCTCGACCGCGCCAAGCCCGGCCTGATCGCGGTGAATTCCGCCGGCGCGCCGCTTCGTCAACGAGGCGCGTCTCCTATCACGACTTCGTGCTGGCATGTTCGAGAGCCACAAGGAGCGTGCCGTCAATTCCGGCTTTCCTGATCTGCGACGCGGCCTTTATCCGCAAATACGGTCTGGGCAATATCCATCCGGGCACGCGCGATCTCGCGCAGTTCGAGCGCAGCGGCTATCTCGTCGGCGCGCGCACGCTCGATGAGCTGGCGGGCAAGATCGGCGTCGATGCGGCGGGATTGCGCGACACCGTCGCGCGGCACAATCGCTTCGCCGAGACCGGCGTCGACGTCGACTTCGGCAAAGGCGAGCGGAGCTCAACCGCTTCAACGGCGACGCCGCGCACAAGCCGAACCCCTGCCTCGGCCCGCTCGCCACGCCGCCGTTTTATGCGCTCGCGGTCTGGCCCGCCGACATCGCGGTTAGTACCGGGCTTGCCACCGACGCGGACGCGCGCGTGCTCGACACCGGGCAAGCCGATCCCCGGCCTGTACGCCTGCGGCAACGACATGGCCTCCGTCATGGGCGGCAGCTATCCGGGTCCCGGCACCACGTTGGGGCCGGCGCTCGTGTTCGCCTACCGCGCGGTGATGCATGCCGCCGGCAAAGCGCCGCTCGAGGAGCCGATCGCCGGGGGATGAACGCGCAGGCCGACGCGTGCCTTTCCCGGCTCCGCTTGCGGGAGCGGAAGCGAGCCGTGCGGGGAAAACACCAAAGGAAATTGCCGCCGTCACTTTGCTGTCACACGCGTGAGTTGCTAATATCTGCGTGCGAACCAGGGAGGCTATCCATGAATTCACGGTGCCTTTTTCGTGGTCATTTGATCCTCGCGGCGATTGCCGTCATGGGCATGGCGGTTGCGCCCCGGCACGCCGCGGCTCAGACCCCGTACGCGGACGTGCAATACGTTCCGGCCAGCAGCGCTCCGCCGCTGCCTCCCGGTCTGAAGGTGATCTGCCTGGAGGATCCGGACAAGCTGGGGTCGAGCGCGACCTGCCCGGTCGTCAAATACCAGGGCATAACCACCTGGGCCTACAGCTACATCGACAACCGGGTGTCGCTGGCGCTGGTCAGTTACGACAAATCCGACAAGGTCGTCGCCAACGTCGAAAAGCCCGGCGTGCGCTATGTGTTCGACGCGCTGTCGAGCCTTCACACCAAGACGGTGATTTTTTTCGGCCAGTCAAAGCAATTCACCACCGCGACGTGGACCCAGTTGGGGCCACGGTAACGGCGGGGATGAACGCCGGTTGACACGCTCGCGGCGTAAACCAAGAGCCCGCCGCAGGAGCGGGAAGCTTTCCCTTCCTGCCGGCGCGCACGGCGCGTCGCTGCAATCGCCCCAACCGCGCCGCTTGCCGGCCACGGAAAGGTGAACGCGGCGCCGCGAGCATTCACCTTTCCCGCCGCATTTCATTCACCATTTCGCCAGCTCGCCGATATACGCACTTGAATTGAACCATTCGGCCGGTGGAGGCTTCTAACCAAAGGGGGCGCACCTCTCGATCTCGGCTCTTGACCGATCCCCATCGGTCCATCGCAGGTGTAAAAACAATGCGTCCGCAACACATTCTCTATGCCACGCTGTGCGCGGCTGCCCTGGCGCTGCCGTGCGCGTCAGCGGCTTCCGCCAACATCGTCATTTCCATCAATCAGAATACCCAGCACATGCTGGTGTCGGTCGACGGCGTCACCCGCTATGACTGGCCGGTCTCCACCGGGCGCGCGGGCCATGGGACGCCGAACGGCGTGTTCAAAATCAACCGCATGGACGCCGATCACCACTCCAAGGAATACAACAACGCGTTCATGCCGGATTCGATGTTTTTCGACCTGAACGGCCACGCCATCCACGGCTTCAACGACGTCCCGCATCTGGGCATGGCGGTGTCGCACGGCTGCGTGCGGCTGGCGCCGGTCAATGCGGCGGTGCTGTTCAGCCTGGTAAGGCAGGAAGGCCTGGCCAACACCACGGTGCAGATCAGCGGCCGCATCCCGGCCCGGTATCCGATGGTGGCGCGGCAGCAGGCGCCGACGCAGGAGGCCTCCGCCGCCCCGACCCAGATCGCGCCGCAAGGCTACGGCCAGGCGGCGCCGGCATACGGCCGCCCGGCCTATGGGCAGCCCGCCTACGGTCAGCCGGCCTACGGCCAGCCTGCTTATGGCCAATCCGGCCGGGCGTTCCCGCCGCAGCCCGCGCCTTACGGCGGACAGGCCTATTACCAGCCGCCGAGCTACGGCCAGTATTATTCGTATGGCGGCAGCTACAGCGGACCGGTGTACCGACAGTATTGAGCGCGATCATTCCAGGCTCGCGGCTTCGCCGCGCCCCGGAATGACGGCGATGTGAGGCATCTCACATCGGCTTCTGAAACTTGAGCACGAAATTGTCGACCGGCACGACCGGCTTGTAGCTGACGAAGTCGTGCGTATCCTTGGGGTCGCGCCAGAAATTGCCTTCGGCCACGACCTTGAAACCGGCCGCCTCGATTTCCTTGCGCAGCGCCGCCTCCTCGATGCGATGCAGCGTCTTGACCACCGAAATGCCCTGCCCCGGCAGCGCCGAGTGATCGGCGATCACCAGATAGCCGCCGGGCTTGAGCGCGGCGAACATCTTGCGGTCCATCGCGGCACGATCGACCTTCATGTAGATGGTGTCGTGGTAGAAGAACAAAAATGTGATCATATCGAGATCGTGTACGCCGGGCGGAATCGGATCGTCGAACGGCCGGATGTCAGCACCGCGTTCTTCATCGCCGGATTCTTCATGCGCGCGTCGAACTCGGCCTTGGCCTGCTCGCTGCCGTCGGCGGGTATCTGGCCGTAGACGATGCCGTTCGGCGCCACCGCGCGCGCCATCAGCTCGGTCGAGTAGCCGCCGCCGGCCGCCCATATCGAGCACTTTCATGCCGGGGCGCGAGCCGGCGAAGGTGAAAAACGGCACCGGGTCGCGGCGCTGGTCGGCTTGAGATCCGCATCGCTGCGGTCCGGCGTGTTGAGCATGGCGCCTTGTAATCCGGCGCCGGCTGCGCCTGGGCGGCGATCGCGGCGGCCTGAAGGCGATGAAGCCGGCCAAAACGCGAAAGCCAAAATTGACGGCTGAGTTCGCGCGCCGTTTCCGATCATATGGCTTCTCCTCGGCTTTGCAACCGCCGCCGTGGATAGCGGCACAGCGCAGAAGCGGTTGATAAAGCTGTGGATAACTCACGGACAAATTGTGTATTGCGTGTGAATAATTGGTAGTGTCTCAGTTTGAATTTTTAGGTGAGAATTTACACCGCGACACGCACCTGTCGGCCTGGCGCAGACATTCGGGGTGGTCCGGAAAATATCCGCACAGCATCTGACACCGCTGCACGCATTTCGTTACATCCTCCGCCATCGCATTCCCGCTCAGGCACATTACGTACATGACAACGACGAACAGCATGCGCATTCCTCGTCACATTGAGCCGCGCGCTCCTGTTCAGACGGTACGATCCGACTTCGCGCTACGCGTTCTTCCCGGCTTCGCGCGCTCGCTCGTACTCCAGTGGCAGCGATTACACACCTGTTTTTGCACTAACCCAACCGGGGACAGACCTGCATCGGATTCATAGTCTGTGCATTGACACGCGCGAGTGGCACTTGACCCGTATCAATTAGCCCCCGTGACATGCACGCGACGCGCTTGTTGCACGCTGCCTGTGAATTGCGGGGAAATCGCGAAACCAGTCCTCTCAATGTCATCCGCCTCAGGCGACGCCGGTCGCTGCCCGCTGAAACCGGTGAAGATGTGCGCGCCGCATTGCGGGCCTCGCCGCCGAGACCTTCGACGGCGACGAGATCGCGGTCGTCGCTTGTGGACACCGGCGGCGGACGCTGGCGTGTCGCGATCCATTTTCGCGACCCGCCCGACCGGAGCGCGCTGCGCGCGCTCGCGGCCGCAGCTGCCGGTGCTGCGGCAGCCAAGGCGCTGCGTTTCGAGCGCGTCGAGGCGACGGATTGGGTGCGCGACAGCCTTGCCGGCTTGGCGCCGGTCAAAGCCGGACGCTTCATCGTGCATGGCGGCCATGATCGCGCCGGCATTCCGCCAAACCGCATCGGCATCGAAATCGAGGCGGCGCTCGCCTTCGGCACCGGTCATCACGGCACCACGCGCGGCTGTCTGCTCGCGCTCGACCGGCTCTGCAAGGCGTTGAGCGAGCGGCGCCCGCGGCGCATCCTCGATCTTGGCACCGGCAGCGGCGTACTTGCCATCGCCGCCGCCCGCGCGCTGCACCGGCGCGTGCTGGCAACCGACATCGACGTCGAGCGCGGTGCACGTCGCGCGCGCCAATGCGCGGCTCAACCGCGTCGGCGCGCATGGTCGAGTTCGTGCAAGCTGACGGCGTGGCGGCGCCGCGCCTTGCGCGGCAGGCGCCGTTCGATCTGGTGTTCGCCAACATCCTGCTCGGGCCGCTGCTGCGGCTGGCCGCGCCGCTCCGGCAGGCTAACCGCGCCGCGGCGGCCGCATCGTCCTCTCCGGCATCGTGCCGGCGCAGGCCAACGCCGTGATCGCGGCCTATCGGCCGTTCGCGCTCGAACGGCGCTCGACCTCGATGGCTGGACCACGCTGTCCTCGTGCGGCGGGCGACGACGCCTCGGCGTTGCCGGCCGCCCGGCTCATAGATTGCCGCGCATGTTCGAGGCCCAGTTTCCAATCGTTCGACGATCGCGCGAGCGCGGCGAGAGCGCGCCGCGCGTCGCGGCGCTGCGCGCGGAACTGGCGCACCGCGGGCTCGACGGCTTTGTCGTGCCCGCGCGCCGACCGCTTTCAGAACGAATACGTGCCGCCCTGCGCCGAGCGGCTCGCCTGGCTCACCGGCTTCACCGGCTCCGCCGGCCTCGCCATCGTGCTTGCCGACCGCGCGGTCCTCTTCGTCGACGGCCGCTATCAGGTGCAGGTGCGCGAGGAAGTCGACAGCGCGATTTTTTCGATCGCGCATCTGGTCGAGCAATCCGCCGCCGGCCTGGATCGAAGCCAATCTGCGCGCCGGCAAGAAGCTCGGCTATTCGCCGTGGCTGCACACGGTCGACGGCGCCGAGCGGCTCGCCAAGGCCTGCGCCGCGGCCGGCGCAAGCCTTGTTGCCGGTCGACGACAATCCGATCGACGCGATCTGGACCGACCGGCCGCAGCCGCCGCTCGGCGCAGTCGTGCCGCATGATCTGCGCTATGCCGGCGAAGACGCCGAAGCACAAGCTCGAGCGCGTGCGCACCGAGATGCAGAAAGTCCGCAGCCGACACGCTGTTGGTCGCGGACCCGCACGCGGTGTCGCTGGCTGTTCAACATCCGCGGCAGCGACATTCCGCACACGCCGGTCGTGCTCGCCTTCGCCATCCGTGCCGAAAGAAGGCCGGCCGCGCTCTTCATCGATTCCCGCAAGCTCGGCAACGAAGTCCGCTCGTGATCGAGCAGCCGTCGCCGTGCGCACGCCGGCCGAATTCGAACGCGATCTCGCCGCGCTCGGCAAGGAGCATCGCCGCCTGCAGCTCGATCCCGCCACGTCTGCCCGGAGGCGATCGCGCGGCTCGTCACCGACAACGGCGGCAAGATCGTGCGCGGCGCCGATCCGATCGCGCCGATGAAGGCGGTCAAAAACGCCACCGAGATCGCCGGCGCCCGCGCCGCGCAGCAGCGCGACGGCGCCGCCGTGACGCGCTTTCTCGCCTGGTTCGACCGCAAGCGCCGCGCGGCGAGCTGACCGAGATCGACGCCGTCGAGGCGATGGAAAGCTTTCGCCGCGAAACCGGCCTGCTCAAGGACGTTTCGTTTCCGACCATCGCCGGCGCCGGCGCCGACGGCGCCATCGTGCACTACCGCGTCACCCGCAAGACCAATCGCCGCATCGCGCCCGACGAACTTTTTCTGCTCGATTCCGGCGGCCAGTACGAGGACGGCACCACCGACATCACCCGCACCATCGCGGTCGGTACGCCGAGCGCCGACGATGCGCGCGCAACTTCACGCTGGTGCTCAAGGGCCACATCGCGATCGCGCGCGCGGTGTTTCCTGACGGCACCAGCGGCGCGCAGCTCGACACGTTCGCGCGGCAATTCCTGTGGCACGCCGGGCTCGATTTCGACCACGGCACCGGCCACGGCGTCGGCAGCTATCTGTCCGTGCACGAGGGACCGGCGCGCATCGCCAAGCTTGGCGGTGCGACTCTTAAGCGCGGCATGATCCTCTCCAACGAGCCCGGCTATTACCGCACCGGCGCCTACGGCATCCGCATCGAAAATCTCGATTCTGGTGAAGGAGGCGGCGCCGGTCGCCCGGCGCCGAAAAACCGCTCAACGCCTTCGAGACGCTGACGCTGGTGCCGATCGATCAGCCGCCTGATCGAGCCCGCGATGCTGACCGCCGAAGAGCCTGCATGGATCGACGCCTATCACGCGCGCGTGCATGAAACGCTCGCGCCGCTCGTCGATGCGCCGACGCGCGCGTGGCTCATGCCGCCACCGCGCCGCTAGCCGCGGCGCAACACTGATCCGCCAGAGCCTGATGCTGCAACGCAGCAGCGATTTGATTCCGCAACGTCGGATTGGAACTTTTGTTTGGTGGCGACGTTTTCTCGCTGGGTTGGGACGGAGCGAGGAAAACTCATGCTCGGGACTATTCTGATCATCATTCTGATCTTGTTGCTGATCGGCGCATTGCCGACATGGCCTTATTCAGTACCGGCTGGGGCTACTACCCCGGCGGCGGGCTCGGCCTGATCCTGATCATCGTCGTTGTCTTGGTCTTAGTCGGAAGAATATGACGACGGCCCGCCAAGGTGGGACCGGACCAGATTTCAGCGAGTTGCCAGCGTGTCGAAGCAATCCCGGCCATTCAACGGTCTACTGGATTGCTTTGTGACGCAGCTGCCTCGCACACGGCGGGAGCGCAGGCACTCAGCGTATGCAGTTTCGCCCACTCGTCCTCGGTCAAAACCGCAACGCCGAGCTTCTTTGCATCGGCGAGCTTCGAGCCCGCGCCGGGACCGGCAACCACGTAGTCGGTCTTCTTCGACACCGAGCCCGAGACCTTGGCGCCGAGCCGTTCGGCCGACGCCTTGGCCTCGTCGCGCGTCATCTTCTCCAGCGTGCCGGTGAACACCACGGTCTTGCCGGCGACCGCCGAATCGGCGCGCGGCTTTTCGGCGTCGAGGATCTTGCACCTGTTCGGCCAGGCGTTCGACGCGCCGGCGGTTGTGCGCTCTCGGCGAAATAATCGCGAGGCTTTCGATCACCGTGTCGCCGATCTGATCGAGCGCATCCATCTCCAGTCCGGCTTCCTCGTCGCCCTTGGCGAGCTTGAGACAGGCGTCATGGAACGCCTCCCAGCGGCCGTAGCCGCGCGCCAGCGCCACCGCCGTGGTCTCGCCGACATGGCGGATGCCGAGCGCGTAGATGAACCGCTCCAGCGCAATCTCGCGCCGCGCCTCGATGGCGGCGAACAGATTGCGCACCGAGGTTTCGCCGAAACCTTCCATCTCTTCGAGCGAGATTTTGCCGTTGCGCTGCTTCTGCAGCGTGAAGATGTCGGCCGGCTCTTTGACCCATCCTTTCTCGTAGAAAAACTCGATCTGCTTCTCACCCAGCCCGTCGATGTCGAAGGCGCGGCGGGAGACGAAATGCTTGAGATGTTCCGATGCGCCTGATACGGGCAGGCGAATTCGCCGGTGCAATGGGCGCGCGCGCCCTCCTCGCCGCCGGCGATGGTCTCGCGCACAACATCGGTGTGCAGCGGACACGGACATTTTTTGGGAAACTGCGTAAGCCTTGGCGCCGCGCGGCCGTTTCTCCGGCACGACGCCCAGCACCTGCGGAATGACGTCGCCGGCGCGCTGGATTTGCACCGTATCGCCGACGCGCACATCGAGCCGCGGCGATCTCATCGTCGTTGTGCAGCGTCGCGTTCTGCACCACGACGCCGCCGACCGTCACCGGCTCGAGCTTGGCGACCGGCGTCAGCGCGCCGGTGCGGCCGACCTGAATTTCGATGTCCTCGAATGATCGTGGTCGCCTTCTCGGCGGGAAATTTGTGCGCGATCGCCCAGCGCGGCGAGCGCGACACGAAGCCGAGCCGCTCCTGCCAGTCGAGCCGGTCGACTTTGTAGACCACGCCGTCGATGTCGTAATCGAGGCTGCGCGCGCTGCAGTTCGATCTCGCGATGAAATGCGAGCAGCGCCTCGACCGAGCGGCACATTCTGGTCAGCGGATTGGTCTTGAAACCGCAGGCCGCGAACCATTTGATCATGCCGGACTGGGTTCGGCCGGCATGTCGCTCATCTCGCCCCAGCCATAGGCGAAAAAGCCGAGCGGCCGCGACGCCGTGATCGACGGATCCTTCTGCCGCAGCGAGCCGGCCGCAGAGTTGCGCGGATTGGCGAACACTTGCCCGCCGCTGTCTGCCTGCCGCTTGTTGAGGGCGAGAAAGGCGTGCTTAGTCATGTAGACTTCGCCGCGCACCTCGCAGACCGCCGGAATGTTTTTGCCCTTGAGGCGCTTCGGGATGTCCTCCAGCGTCTTGACGTTGGCGGTGACATCCTCGCCCTCGTGCCGTCGCCGCGCGTCGCGCCGGTGACCAGTTCGCCGTTCTCATAGCGCAGCGACATCGACAGGCCGTCGATTTTCGGCTCGGCGGAAAACACGATCTCCTCGTCGTCCGGCAGCCGCAGGAAGCGGCGGATGCGGCCGACAAAATCGACGACGTCCTCGCTCGGCGAACGCATTGTCGAGCGACAGCATCGGCACCGCGTGCCGCACCTTGGCAAAGCGCGCCGACGGCGCCGCGCCGACACGCTGCGTCAGGCTCGCCGCCGTGCGCAGTTGCGGAAAGCGCGCCTCGATCGCGTTGTAACGCTGGCGCAGCCGATCGTATTCGGCGTCCGAAACCGTGGGCGCGTCCTCCTGGTAATAACGCCGGTCGTGCTCGGCGATTTCCCGGCGCAAGCCGCGCGTGCTCGACCTTCGCCTGCTTCTCGGTGAGGTCTTCGACCGACGGCTCGGTCTTCTCGCTTACGCGCCATGATGCATGTCAACTCGCCGCGCGGATCAGCCGCTCCGCGGCGGCGCGGGCTTCGGCGGTGATTTCGGCGCCGGCCAGCATGCGGGCGATTTCCTCGCGCCGCTGTTCGGCTTCAAGTTCGAGGATGCGGGTAGCGACGCGCTTGCCGCCGCCGAGCGCATCCTTGCTGATGAGGTAATGCCGGTCGGCGCGCGCCGCCACCTGCGGCGCGTGCGTCACCGCGATCACCTGCACGCCCGACGCAAGCCGCGCCAGCCGCACGCCGATGGCGTCGGCCACCGCGCCGCCGGCGCCGGTGTCGATCTCGTCGAAGATCAGCGTCGGTGCCGAGCCGCGATCGGCCAGCACCACCTTGAGCGCGAGCAGAAAGCGCGCGAGTTCGCCGCCCGAGGCGATCTTCATCAGCGGTCCCGGCTTGGTGCCCGGATTGGTGCGTACCCAGAATTCGACGCGATCGATGCCGTCCGGGCCTTCCTCCACAGCGGCGAGCTCGGTTGAGAAACTGGCGCGATCGAGCTTGAGCGGCTTGAGTTCGGCGTTGACGGCCTTCGTCGAGCTTGGCGGCGGCGCGCTGGCGCTGCGCCGACAGCGCCTGCGCGGCGTCGCGATAGCGCACCACGGCCGCCTGCGCCTCGCGTTCGAGCGCGGCGAGTTTTTCGGCGCCGGCGTCGATCAGCGCCAGATCGCCGGCGTAGCGGCTCGCCAGCGCGCTCGAGCGCATCGACCGGCACATTGTATTTGCGCCCGGCGGTGCGCAGCGCGAACAGGCGTTCCTCGATGCGCTCGAGTTCCTTGCGGATCGTAGTCGGCAACGCGCAACGCCGCTTCGAGATGGCCGCGCGCCTCTTCCAGCGCCACCAGCGCGGCGTCGATCGCCTTCACGGCCGGATCGATCAGCGCCGGCGCCTGCGCGGCGCGCCGCTCCAGCCGCCGCAGCGCCGTGGCCAAGCGACGGCACCGGCGATTGCGGTCCGCCGACGCCTTCGAGTGTCGCGCGCAAATCCTCGGCGACTTTTTCCGCCTGCATCATGGCCGCACGCCGCTCCGCAAGCGAGGTTTCCTCGCCGCCCTGCGGCGCGAGGCGGCCGAGCTCGTCGACCGCATGGCGCAGCCACTCGGCCTCGCGCTCGGCGCGCGCGATTGCGGCGCGATGCTCGGCGACGGCGGCTTCGTGCGCGCGGCGTTCGTCCCATAGCCGCGCCACCGCGGCGGCGTCGCGCTCGATGCCCGCATAGGCGTCGAGCAGCGCGCGATGCGTCGCCGCATCGACAAAGGCGCGCTCGTCGTGCTGGCCGTGAATTTCGACCAGAGCGGCGCCGAGCGCGCGCAACACCTGCACGCTGACCGGCTGATCGTTGATGAAGGCTCGTGTCCGGCCGTCGGCGAACTGCACGCGGCGCACGATCAGCTCGTCCTCGGCGTCGAGATCGTTATCGGTCAGGATGCGGCGCGCCGGATGATCCGCCGCGAGATCGAACGCCGCGGTGACCTGACCGTGCTCGGCGCCGGCGCGCACCAATGCCGTGTCGCCGCGGGCGCCCAGCGCCAGCGCGAAGGCGTCGAGCAGGATCGATTTACCGGCGCCGGTCTCGCCGGTCAGCGCGGCGAGCCCGGAGCCGAAATCGATATCCAGCCGGTCGATCAGAACGATGTCGCGAATGGAAAGACGAGACAGCATGGGACGACGAATAGCATATGGCGGATGACGGATTTTATTCGCGATTCGTTCTCTCGTCAGCCGTCTGCCAGACCATTCGGCGCGCCGAGTTAACCGGTCAATTTCCGAAAGGCGCGGCTGATCCAGGAGCCCTTGTTTTCGCTCGGCTCGGCGCCGGAACCCTTGAGCAGAGTATAAGCGTCCTTGTACCAGGGGCTGTCCGGGAAGTTATGGCCGAGCACAGCCGCCGCGGTCTGCGCCTCGCTGGTGATGCCGAGCGCCACATAGGCTTCGGTCAGCCGCTCCAGCGCTTCCTCGACTTCACGCGTGGTCTGATACTGCGTCACCACCACCTTGAAACGGTTGATCGCGCCGAGGAAGTCGCGCCGCTTCAGATAGAAGCGGCCGATCTCCATTTCCTTGCCGGCGAGCTGATCGCGCGCCATCTCGATCTTCCGCTTGGCGGCAAGCGCGTACTCGCTGTCCGGATATTTGTGCACCACCTCTTCGAACGCGGTGATGGCCTTGTCGGCGCGCTCCTGGTCGCGCGAGATATCGAGAATCTGATCGTAATACGAGGAGCCGATCAGATACTGCGCGTAGGCCGCGTCCGGGCTCGCCGGATGCAGCGTCACGTAGCGCTTGGCCGCATTGATGCAGTCGTCGTATTGCCCCGCCTGATAGTTGCTGTAGGCCTGCATCAGGAGCGCTTTGCGCGCCCAGTCCGAATACGGATTTTCGCGGTCGACCTGATCGAATTTCTTCGCCGCCTCCTTGTAGTCCTGCTTGTCGTTGAGCAGGAACAGGCCCTCGTTATAGAGCCGGTCGGCCGGCGTGTCGGGAACGTAGTCCTCGTCCTTGTGGAACAGGCTGCAGCCCATCACCGGCCCGGCAAGAAGCACGAGCGCCAGACCGCGCGTCAGCGCGCGCAGTCTGAAATCGGGTCGACCCGATCCTCGTCCTCGCAGCGTCATGCGTATGATTTGCGTTCCGGTCCCGCCGATGCGTCCGCTCGATGACGCGCGCCCCCGTCGGCCCGGCGCACGCTCTGCAACCCCTCGAAGGACCGTCAGTATGCCCGACAATCGGCCCGGAATAAGGCGGAAAAGTTAAGCAATTTCAGGAGACGTCCGGCCCGTAGGCAGGCGCCGCGAAGGCGGCCGCCAGATCGGCATGGCCGCGCGCACTGCGCTGCGCCGGCTGCGGCATCTCGACGTAACACCAGGCGCTGGCATCGGCCATCAGGGCGGTCACGACCGCGTGGTTGAGCTTGTGCCCGCCGCGCACCGAACGATAAGCGCCGAGCAACGGTGCGCCGGCGAGCGCCAGATCGCCGATGGCATCCACAATCTTGTGGCGGACAAATTCGTCGGCGAAACGCATTCCGTCCGGATTGAGAACCCGATCCTCGGCGACGACGACGGTGTTGTCGAACGAAGCGCCGAGCGCATAGCCCGCGCTCCACAGCTTGGCGACGTCACGCATGAACCCGAAGGTCCGCGCGCGAGCAAAGTTCGCGCCGAAACACATTCGGCGCCAGTCGACCGCATAGGACTGTCGCCCGATCAGCGGATGGTCGAATTCGATTTCGGCTTCGATGCGCAGGCCGCGCAGGTTTGGCCGCAACTCGCCGTAGCAGCCGTCTTTGCCAACGCGCACCGGCTTGAGCACCTGGATGTAACGCCGCGGCGCGCTCTGGGCCGCAATGCCGGCCTGATCGATCGCAGCGACGAACGGCGCAGCGCTGCCGTCCATGATCGGAACTTCGGCGCCATCGACTTCGACCACGGCATTGTCGATGCCGAGGCCATGCAACGCCGCAAGCACATGTTCGGTCGTCGATACGGCCGGTCCGCTATGATCGCCAAGCACGGTGGCAAATTCCGTCGCCGTTAACGGCGCGATAATTGGCCTTGAGTTCGCGATCCTGATTCTGCGCGTCGTGCCAGTGCGCAAAAACACGATGCCGGTGTCGGCTTCAGCCGGATGAATTGTCAGGGTTACGGGCGCGCCGGAATGGACGCCGATCCCGGTTACGGCCGCGTGATCTCGCAGGGTTGTCTGCCTGCTGGCGTGCACGCCCCAGATCATGCCCTCGTCCCATACCCTAGGGCCACATTGCCATACGCAAGGGCACATTGCGCACGCGCACGCAAAATGTGGCCGACCCCGTCGTCGCGAGGGGGATGATGGTCGGACTGCGATTCCAAGGAGGCCCACCGGACCCACCGAAAGTTCGTACCCCGACACAACCCCACTGACTTGAGTAACATTAACGGGGAAGCGGTTTGGGACCAACTCACGGTTTCTTACCAACTGTTACCACGATCCAGCCGCAGTCTGGGCGGTAAGGTGGCGCAATACCGGCTCTGGGTGCAAGCTGCCACAATGCGAGCGCGCCGGGACACGCACGCAGCGCGCGCCAGTTGGCCCTGTCGCAATGCGACAAAAGCCCCGAGTTTCAGCTCATTTTGTCACAATCGTCCCGACGCCGAGCAGCGGCCTGGGCGTGGGCGCCCAGGCCGCTCGTGCGGCTCAGACACCGCCCAATACCGGCGTCAGTGGGCCTGCCGGCGCAGGAACGCCGGGATCTCGAGTTGATCCTGCTCATCCTTGTTATGCACAGGCGCCCTGCCGGCCGTGCTGGTCGAGGCCTTGCGGCGCCGGCCGCTTGGCGTACTCGGACACCGGCTCGGGTCGCGGTTCGGCCGGGCGCGGCATCATCGGGCGCCCGGGAAGCCGCTCCATTTGTGGCGCCGGTTGCGGCATCCGCGGCGCCGGAGGTGCCTCTTCCTCCTTGGTCCTGCTCACGCCGGCCAAGTCCTACGGAGGCGAGCCGCTCCAGCAGCGATCTGCGCCGCCCCGGATGCTCCTCCTGGGGCAACTCACCGCGCCAGGCGCGAATCTCATTCTGCGCCGGCATCGGCAGCTCATCGAGCCGCGGCATGCGGGGCGCGCGCGTTGCTGGCCGCTCCGCCTGCGGCGGAATGAACTCGCTGGTTTCGAGCGCTTCTTCGCTGCTCGGCGCCGGTTGCAGCAGCAGCGACGGATTGAGCGAGAGCGGACGGATATTGACCTCCTGGGCCGCCGATTCGATCGCCACCCTGGCGGCGGATTCGATCGAGGCGCTGATGGAGGCCGGCGCTGGCGCAGGCCGGAGCGCGGCGCCACCGGCGCCGTAGCCGGCGCCGGACGCGGAGCTGCTGCGGCGGCGTGATGGTGCGGGGCGCTTCGCTGCGATCGAGCCGGTCGAGAATGTGCTGGTTCTCCTTGCGCAACCCTTCCGCGATCTCGGTGATGCGCGCGCCCGCCGCGGCGAGATTCGGCGATGGACGGTCCGTTGCGCGACGACCTGATCGATGCCGGTCGCCACCACCGAAACCCGGATGATGCCGTCGAGGCTTTCGTCGAAGGTCGCTCCGACGATGATGTTGGCGTCCTGATCAACCTCCTCGCGGATGCGGGTGGCGGCTTCGTCGACCTCGTAGAGCTTGAGATCGCGGCCGCCGGTGATGGAGATCAGCAGTCCCTTGGCGCCCTTCATCGACGCATCGTCGATCAGCGGATTGGAGATCGCCGCCTCCGCTGCGGTGAGCGCGCGCTTGTCGCCCTCGGCTTCGCCGGTTCCCATCATGGCTTTGCCCAT
>CAVPQA010000037.1:0-141516 GCA_963707175.1 uncultured Alphaproteobacteria bacterium | reverse complement strand
ACTATTTGGTCGCCTCCTGGATGGCGGCGATCTGCTGGGCGATATCCTCGGTGGCGCGCGATGTTTGATTGGCCAAGGTCTTGACCTCGGCGGCAACAACCGCAAAGCCGCGTCCCGCTTCGCCGGCCCGCGCCGATTCGATGGTGGCATTGAGCGCCAAAAGGTTGGTCTGCGCCGCGATCGCCGAAATGGCCTCAACCACGGAGCCGATGCGCTCGGCGGCGGAATCAAGCGATCGGATCGCGCCGTGGCTGCGCTCGGTATCACCAACGGCAGACTGCGCCATGGCGAGCCCCCGCGTCGCCTGCCGACCGATTTCCTCGATTGAACCCGAGAGTTCTTCGGTCGCGGTCACGGTGGCATTCATGCGCTGCGCGGTTTCCGTCGAGGCTGACGAAGCCGCCGCCATGCGGCCGCGCGTGTCTTCGGCCGCCTGATTCAACGTGGCGGAGGTTTTTGTCAGCGAAACCGACGCTTCCTTGATGGCGGCGACCACGTCGCCGATCGCGCCGGCAAAATCCGCAATTGCGCCGTCGATAATATTGCGGCGCGCCAAGGCTGCTTGTTCGGCGCTTTGCCGGTGCAGCGTCATGGCGTTCGCCACGTCGAAGCTGATGACCCGCGCGATGATCGAACCGTAATCGGCTACTCTCGCGGCGGAGAACCGGTATTTGCGCGCCAGCGCCGTCAGGGCCGCCCTGAGCACGTAACTGCCGGCCGTGCTGCGCAGGCGGGCGTCGAAGCCGAGCTTTGCCTCCTGCGCCACCGTTTCGCGGCAGGTTTGACTGTATTGAGCATCGAGATTGCCGCCCAACAGCGCCTTGAAATGCGCTGTCTCGAGCTTTTGCAGCAGCGATCGGTTGGCGGCGACGATATCGCGAATCTTCGGCAGGGCCATCGTGGCAATGAGGATTTCCTCGATCGCGCCGTCGAGACTAGGCTCAATCACCGGCCAGGTTTCTGCGACGACACGCCGGGCACGTTCGTCGAGGCTGTACATCACGAGCCGGGCATCGAATGCTTGTACGGATTCGGTCGTCGCCATGCCGGTATCTGGAGGTGTGAGGTCGCTTTGTAGGCCGGGCATGGTGCGTCACAATCGTTGCACTTGCGTTAATGGTCTGGTTACCAATCAGGCCCCCGCGATCCGGCCGGCCGGAGCCGCACCGCTCATGGCCTGCCACCTCTCGGCTGCATGGTCACGCCAACTGCCACCCTGAATATGGGGAGATGATTCTTGAAGACTTTGGCGCGCGCTGACCATCGGCAATTGGGGCGGCTTTGTCCCGTCAGCTTCATGCAGTGCGATCTCGGTTATACCGAGCTGAGAACCTTGCATGGTCATCGACAATCCGTTCGGCACGAGATTGTCACCCATGTCTATTGTCACCCATGTCTTAGGGACGTTCCGTCACCCATCTCTCCGGGCCGGACACATACCGAAGTGGCGCGCCCGAAGGGATTCGAACCCCTGACCTCTGCCTTCGGAGGGCAGCGCTCTATCCAGCTGAGCTACGGGCGCCAAGCGCGCGAACGGCGTGAACGTGTAGATAGCCAAATGCCGCCGATCCGGCAACGCCCGCCGCTTGCCGCCTGGATTTGCGGCCCCTAAGCTGACCGCAAGCGAAGGAGGACCGCCATGAGTCAAGTCGCGGAGAAGACTGAGCCGGCTATGCCGAAGAGCGCCGCCATCAAGGACGCGGCGTTCCAATGGGACGATCCGCTCGATCTCGAAGGCGAATTGACCGAGGAAGAGCGCATGGTGCGCGACACCGCGCGCGACTATGCGCAGGAAAAGCTGTTTCCGCGTGTGATCGAAGCAAACCGCGACGAGCGCTATGACCCGGCGATCCAGCGCGAAATGGGTGCGCTCGGGCTGCTGGGCTCGACCATCCCGCAGGAATACGGCGGCGCAGGCCTCAATTACGTCTGCTATGGGCTGATCGCGCGCGAACTGGAACGCGTGGATTCCGGCTTTCGCTCCGCCATGTCGGTGCAGTCCTCGCTCGCCATGCAGGCGATCTATGCCTACGGCAACGAAGCGCAGCGCCGCAAATACCTCCCCAAGATGGCGACAGCCGAACTGCTCGGCTGTTTCGGGCTGACGGAGCCTGACCACGGCTCCGATCCCGGCTCGATGACGACGCGCGCCGACAAGGTGCCGGGCGGCTTTCGGCTGACCGGGACCAAGACTTGGATCACCAATTCGCCGGTCGCCCACCTCGCCGTCGTCTGGGCCAAGCTCGAGGGCAGAATCCGCGGCTTCATTGTCGAGCGCGACACCAAGGGATTTTCCACGCCGAAGATTCAGGGCAAGCTCAGCCTACGCGCGTCGATCACGGGCGAGATCGTGCTCGACGGCGCCGTGATCCCGGAAGACAATTTGCTGCCGAACGTTTCCGGCTTGGCCGGCCCGTTCGGCTGCCTCAATGTGGCGCGCGCCGGCATCGCCTGGGGCGCCATGGGCGCTGCGGAATTCTGCTGGCATCGCGCCCGGGAATATGCCCTCAGCCGCAAGCAATTCGGACGGCCGCTCGCCGCCAATCAGCTGGTGCAGAAAAAGCTCGCCGACATGCAGACCGAGATCGCGCTCGGACTGCATGCGGCGCTGCGCTTGTCGCGGCTAATCGACCAGCGCAAGGCGTCGCCGCCGGCGATCTCGTTGCTCAAGCGCAATAATTGCGGCAAGGCCCTGGAGATTGCGCGCGTCGCGCGCGACATGCATGGCGGCAACGGCATCAGCGAGGAATTCCACGTGATGCGCGTGCTGTGCAATCTGGAGACGGTGAACACCTACGAGGGCACGCACGACATTCACGCTCTCGTGCTCGGCCGCGCACAGACCGGTATCCAGGCGTTTTTCTGATCCTTGTTGCGGAGGGCGCAGACGACTGCGGCGGTCGCCGCTACTCCGCCTTGAGGCCCGCCCCCCTGATGACCGGCCACCATTTGTCGACTTCGGCCGTGTAGTAATAGCCGAGCGCCGACGGAGTTCTGCCGGTCGCGCGGCACCACCTCCTGAGCCAGATCGGCGAGCCGCTTGCGCACGTCGGGATTGGCCAGCGCCGCGACCGCGGCGGCGTTGAGTTTGGTGATGGCGGCTGCAGGCGTGCCGTGCGGGGCCCATATCGATTGCCACGGCGTCAGATAAAGCCCCGAAAGTCCCGCCTCGTCGACCGTCGGAATGTCGGGCGCGATCGTCAGACGGCGCCTCGCGGTGACCGCGTAGGCCCTGACGGTACCGGCTTTAATCTGCGGCAGCACGTCCGAGGGCTGATCGAACAACATATCTATGCGACCGGCCACGAGATCTTCCATGGCGAGTTTAAGGCCGCGATAAGGCACCGTCTGAAACTTGGTTCCAGTGCGTTTCTGAAACAGAAATCCGATCACCTGGTCGGTGCCGCCGGCAACGCCCTGAAACGCGGTGTTGGGATGGGCTTTGAGCCAAGCGATCAAGCCGTGCAGATCGTTCGCCGGAATCTTCTTTGTATTGGCGACCAGCACAAGCGGCGTTTCGGTAAGCAGGGCCACCGGCGCAAAGTCCTTGAAGACGTTATAGGACGGGCGATAGACCACCGGGCTCACCACATGGGTCGACCATGTCGCCATCCCGATCGTGTAGCCATCGGGCGCCGCGTGGGCGAGACGCGCTGCCGCGATGGTGCCGGCCGCGCCGGTGACGTTTTCGATGACGACCGATTGTCCGAGCACAGGCGCCATCGCCTGCCCGACCACGCGCGCCACGGCGTCCGACGGCCCGCCGGCCGCAAACGGCTCGATAAACGTAATCGGCCGCGACGGATACGTTTGCGCCGCCGCACTTGCCGCACAGCCCGCAAGAGCAGCCGCAAGCATCGCCACAAACGCTTTACGCATCGAAACGATCCCCGTTGGGCGACCTCGACATAGCGCACCCGGTCATGTTGGGAAAGGCTCGATTAAGATCGCAACGCCAGCGCGTTTGCCGATTTCCGGCGCCGAAATTCGGCGGTTGAATATTTCACCGCGCCGGACTGGCGGACGAAGCGCTGCGTCATTACATCACGCCCGGCGCCGCAGCGGCATCGTCGGTATGGCGGATCGTTCCCATGTCTCCGGTTTCAATTCTCCTGAACATCGCCTGGATCGTGTTTGGCGGCCTGTATATGGCGGTGGGCTGGCTGATCGCCACCGTCATCATGGCGCTGACCATCGTCGGTCTGCCGTGGGCACGGGCAGCCTTCAACATCGCCTCGTACGCGCTGCTGCCGTTCGGCCGCAAAGCAGTGTCGCGCGCCGAATATCTGGGAACCGACGATCTCGGGACCGGGCCGTTCGGATTGATTGGCAACATCATCTGGCTGGTGCTGGCGGGATGGTGGCTGGCGCTGTTGCATCTCATCACTGCGGTCTGTCTCGCCCTCACCATCATCGGCATACCTTTTGCTTGGGCGCACCTGAAGCTCGCCGGTGTCGCGCTTTGGCCGATCGGCAAGATGATCGTCGAAGCCGACGACCTCGCCCTGCGCCGCCAAGGTGCGCAGCCGCGGCGCGCCGGCTCGATGTGACGGAAGCGCGCTTTTTGACGCGAGTGCGCTACTCTGCGGGCTCATCCCAGTGAACGACGCGAAGTCTGCGAACCGTCAATTCGTCCACTTCAAGCGCATTGAAGCGCGCTTTCTTGATCGCAACGCGTCCGATCGCCACCCGGCCGATCGCCAGTGCGCCAATGGCAAGAGCGCCGAATGCCACAGCGCCGACCGCAAGCGCGATGACGCTGACGGGTCCGTTTGCTCGGGCTGGAACACTGATTTGTCGTGCCATCGTTCGCTCCATCGGCTGACGATCGGGATTTCCACTTAGCTCGTCTTTTGACAGCCGCTAATCATACCGGCTTGGCAAGACGGCTTCACCATAGGTTTCACGCGTCGGTAGCGGCTGCTATGGTGCGCGGCGCCGATCGACGGAGCGATCCATGTGCCGCAACATCCGCACGTTGTTTAATTTCGAACCGCCAGCAACGGAGCAGGAAATCCGCGCCTCCGCGCTGCAATTCGTGCGCAAGCTCAGCGGCTTTGCGGAGCCGTCGCATGCCAATGAGGCGCCATTCAACCGGGCCGTCGACGAAGTTGCGGACGCTGCTCGGCGCCTTCTCGCTTCGCTGCAGACCGCAAGTCCCGCGAAGAACCGCGAGGCTGAGGCCGAAAAGGCGCGCGCCAGGGCACGCGAGCGGTTTGCGTAGGCGGGCCCCGCCTCAAGACGGCGGCCGGCCGATCATGCCGCTGATCCAATCCGCCAGTGCATCGAGCAGCTCGGCGAAAATCTCGGCATCCTTGCGCCCGCTTCGTGCCGGCACGTGAAAGGAATGATCGGCGTCGGCAAACAGCTTGAGCGTCACGTGGCGGCCGAGCCTCTTGCACAGCGGCCGCAATTCTTCGAGTGCCGCGAGCGTATCGCCAGTGCCCTGCAGAAACAGCATCGGCACCCATACGCCGAACAGATGCTCGCCGCGCTCGGCCGAAGGCCGGCCCGCGGGGTGGAGCGGAAAGCCGAGGAACGCCAAGCCGCGCACGCCTGCCAGCGGTGCCGCGGCTTGCGCCTGCGAGGTCATGCGGCCGCCCAACGATTTGCCACCGGCGACGAGCGGCAGTTTCGGCAATGCGGCTTGCGCCGCCGCGACCGCAGCACGAACCGTCGCTTGCGCGAGCTTCGGCGGATCGGGCCGCTTCGAGCCGCGCTCCATGTAGGGAAACTGATAACGCAATGTGGCTATGCCGCGCTCGGCGAGACCGGCGGCGGCAGCAGCCATGAACGGATGCGTCATGCCGGCGCCGGCGCCATGCGCCAGCACGTAGCACGCCCGCGCATGCAGCGGCGTCTGCAGCAAACCGGACACGCGCACTCCGTCGGCAACCGCAATGGTCGTTGGTGTAGCAGTTGCAGTCGCCATATTGCGCTCCGAGGCTCGGTTCCCACCTATCGCTTCGCCGGCCTTGCTCGCAATACTGTGCGAAGCCGCGCCAGCACGCGGGAGAGGTTGGAGCGAGCGGAACGTTCCACTAAGCTCGGCGCCGGGCTCATTCGCTGGGTGGAGAAACTTCGATGATCAAGATCTGGGGGCGGAAAACCTCGTCCAATGTGCAGAAGGCGATGTGGGCGGTCGGCGAGATCGGCCTGCCGCACGAGCGCATCGATATCGCCGGGCCTTTCGGCAAGAATCGCGAACCGGCCTATCTCGCCATGAATCCGAACGGGCTGGTGCCCACGCTCGAGGAAGAGGACGGCTTTCTGCTGTGGGAGTCGAATTCGATCGTGCGCTATCTTGCCGCCAAGCACCGCTCCAGCGTGCTCGAACCGGCCGATCCGAAGGCCCGCGCCCGCGCCAGCCAATGGATGGACTGGCAATTGTCGGTCTGCGGGCCGGCCATTACGCCGGTATTCTGGGGACTTATTCGCACGCCGCCCGAAAAGCGCGACCACGCGGCAATCGAAGCCGGCAAGAAAGCCACGACGGCCGCCATGATCATGGTGGATGACCAGCTCGGCAAGTCCGCGTTTCTTGCCGGCGATGCGTTTTCCTACGGCGATATTCCCGTTGGCGTCATGGCCTACCGCTACCGGCAGCTGGTGCCCGACCGCCCGCCGCTTAAGAATTTCGAGCGCTGGTATGCCGCCATTGCCTCACGGCAAGCGTTCAAGGACCACGTCGCAGCCGTGCCTCTGACGTGATCTGCCGATCTCAGGGCGTCAGTACCTGCGCGCCGGCAATGGCGCGACGACCTTGCCACTGTCTTCGTCAAGGACCGGAATTCCCAAATCGAGGGCCTCTTCGTTGCTCAGATATCTGACTTCGTTCGGCTTGAGCACCAATTCGTAGAATTTGAGCATATCCTGCTTGGCGCCGACCGCCTGCAGATAATCGGCGATCTGCAGAATGTCAGACTGCACTCCGGCCACCGCGCTATCCAGATCCGCGACTGTATAAACCTTGTCCGGATAGTTCAGCACCATGCCGCTGAAGCCCAACTTCGCGCTCGAATACTTGAGATAGGAGCCCTTTTTCGTGCTCGGATCGCTGCCGCCGACAAGCACCAGCGGACACGGAGAAATACAGCGCGCGCCTTTTGCCACGATGGTTCGAATTCCGGCCTGATGAAAGAAGCGTCCGATCGACATGGCTTCGGAGCGCACGCCGCCGCCGAAAGCCAGATAAGCGACAATCGGCTTTCCTTGCGACAGTCCGCCGATATAGCCGCGCACCTTCAGCCCATCACCCGCGTCAATTCGGCCGGTGAGCGTGACCGCCGTCTGGTCCGGCATATCTTTGGTTTCAAGATTAACCGCACCCGCTTCAGTCACCGGGAAAAGAGCCAGCACGAGACCGATTGCGCCAACACACCACCGAGAACCCGCGCCGGCATGAAGCCGGGGATAAGTCGAGGATGGGCGCGGTAGCTTGGGCCATTCGGCGACGCCCCGTTTCCCATCCCCGCTCATCAAACCGGACGGGCCGATTTCCGGCATCCGGCTTTCCGACCAGTTTCACCGTGAGGCACACGACGGAGGCCCAATGTGCACGCGTCTGAGGTGCAGCACGCCAAGTTTTCCGAAGACAGTGTCGTGGGAGAACCGTTGCGTGCCGCGACCCTGCACCTTGTGCCGCCTGACGAGGAAGTGTCGCACGCGATCGTAGACGTGATTGTCGATCTCGCGGTATGCCGACAGACGAGTGCCGTAGCTGAAGTACGTGGACCAACCGCGCAGAAGGCTGTTCAGCTGGTCGCACACTACCGGCCACGAACCTTTGTTGCCGGGCACCAGAAGTTCGCCGACCTTGGTCTTGAACCGCTGGACGCTTTTCTTGGACGGGCTCGCGCCCAGATACCAGTGGCCATCCTTCCGATAGTGATGAGGACCGAACGTGTAGCCAAGGAAGTCGAAGCGTTCCGTCCGGGCAGTCTTCACCGAGGTTTTCGTCTCGTTGAGTGTCAGCCCGAGCTTCGTCATCACCGCCTTCGTCCACGCCAGAGCCTCGGCCGCGTGCCCGCGGCTGAGGATGACAAAGTCGTCGGCGTACGCGACGACGTGCGCGCGGAACGCAGCGCCGCATCCGGTAACCCGCCAATGCTTCAGGAAGCGGTTCATGTAGACGTTGGCAAGCAACGGGCTCGCGACACCGCCCTGAGGCGTGCCGTAAGTGCTGCCCTTGCCGCCGCTCATGCGCCGTTTGCCGTCGCCATCCCATTCCTCGATCGGCGCTTTCAGCCACAACTTGATGAGCCGCAGCACGTGCCGGTCGACGATGCGTCGGGCCACCGATTTGAGGAGGTCCGAGTGCGGAATCGTGTCGAAGTATTTCGACAGATCGGCGTCTACCACGTCGGTGTAGCGCCGGCACACGAGCCGGTGCACTTCCTTGATCGCGTCGGCCGCACCACGTGCGGGCCGATAGCCATAAGCACTGTCCTCGAAGTCCGCCTCGAAGATCGGTTCCAGAACGAGCTTGGCGGCGGCCTGAACCACCCGATCCCGGATCGTCGGGATGCCGAGCGGGCGTTCTCCACCCCCCGGCTTCGGGATCATCACCCGCCGCGCCGGCGCCGGCCGGTACGTCTTCGAGACGAGGTCCTCGTGCAGGCCCGCCAGCCACCCCTCCAGACCCGACGCTTCGATCGCCGCGAAGGTCACCCCGTCCACGCCCGGCGCGCCCGCATTTGCGCGGACCAACGCATAAGCGTGGCGAAGAATGTCTTCTCGATGAATCTTGTCGTAGAGCAGGTAGAAGCGGAACGCGGGCTCCGCCTTCGCCTTACGATACAGCTTCCTCTGAAGGCTCCGGATCTTTTCAGGTGTTGCAAGGCTCATCGCCAATCACCTCCACCTCACCGACTTCGAAAGCACACCAGAAGTCAGGGCCCTTCCCTCCACCGGAGTTACCCGGCTTCCACGGTACCGTGACCCTGTCCGACACCCGCCGGAGCCGCCGCCCTCGTGGCGACGTCGAGGCCGCTACCCTCGCCCGCGACGGGTCTCCCCCGATTACCCGCATCACCCTTCCAACGTGCCGTGCCCATTACCCCGGCGGATCGAACGGGTGCATGCGTCGATTGCTTCCCCGCTCACTCGGCCTTCCCCGTTATTCAGGCGGGTCGGCATCCGCGTCTTCACTTTCGAGGCCTGCTCGGACTTCACTCACGTTACAGCCCGCTGGATCGCTCAACCGCCCAAGGCGGCCTTTGTCACGAGGCTTCGGCCCGCTCAGTTGCCCAAACGAACCGCTCGTCAGCTACCAGATCAATCAACAACTCTCTGGGTGGAATCTTCCTCCACTGGTGATACGCGCCGTCGGGGCGCACTGAATAAAGCCCGGCTTCGCTGGCCCAGCCTTGTCGTCACTCATTTGCTCTCTCCAATTTCCAAGAGCCGCTGGCTTGGTGACGCCGCCCCGCGGGGCCGGCCATCCCGGCCGTTACCGGTCCAGAATTCGCGCCTTGACGGCTGCAGCATCGATGACCTGGCCGGTGCGCTCGTCCATCACATTGATGCCGTAGGTAACCGCCTCCGAATCCTCCAGAAGAGTTATGTCGGACGCCGGCGCCTTCAGCATGAGATGCAACATCGACAGATCTTCGCCGATGTCACTCAGGTACTGAATGATCAGCATCGCAGTAGCGCGAGCTCTCAAGGCCGCCTCCTCCATATCGGCCTTGGCGTATTTCCTGTCGCGCTCGGCTGCAGTTCTGGACTGGCGAAACTGATGAAACCCAAGCTGCGACCCGCTCATTTTCGTGCGGCTCGGCCGCCCATCCGCTTGGCGCCCGCCAAGAAAAGCGAGCGAGCAGGCACTATAGCAACTACCGCCGTAGCCGAGGACGAATGTCGGAATGCGCGCGTCGTGGAAGAACCGACCGAGGCTCAGCCCCTCGCCGAGGCTGCCACCTGGAGAGTTCAGAATGACAGTCATCTCCGTGCCGGGCGACAATTTGGCGACAATGGCCTGAAGCTTGAGGGTTTCGCCACCTACAATCGAGCCGTTAATGAGGTAAACGGCCAAGTCTGCGTGGCCGGAATCCAGGCTGATCAACTCGGCAGCGGCGGACGGCCGGACCGCGGCAAATACCAGCACGGCCGCCACCACGGCACATGTTCTGAGCCATCGGGCTATTCGAAGATGCAATCTCGACGATGCTGGTGCGCTATCGACAAACATGACCTTTATTTCTTCCCCGCCAGCACATCCAAAGCCTCCGGCACCTGAAGCGCCTGCAAACTCCCGGCTGCGGAAATGTTTCGCCTGTTGAGCGCCAGCGCCTTCAGGAAATCGGCACGGCCGGCGGCACTATCGCCTTTCGTCACGAATACCTTTCCGCGCTCGACAAACCAGTCGTCATGGCTGGAGTTGAGCGCGATCGCCGCGGAGAAACTCGTGATCGCCGCATCCTGCTGGTTCTGCATGGCAAAAGTGACACCTTTGTTGAAGTGAGCGAGGGCGAATTTCGCGTCCTTCGCCAAAGCAGTGTCGAATTCGGCGAGCGCCGTGGCGAAATCCCGCGTCGCCCGATAAACCATGCCACGGCAATTGTATGGAGCGGGCAGATCTGGAGCGAGACGCACAGCGGTCTCGCAATCGGACAGCGCGTCGCGGATCTGATGGAGATCCAGCCGCGCGACAGCGCGATAAAGGTATGCGGCCACGAAATTCGAGTTGGCGGCAATCGCGCGGCTCGCATCGTTCTCGCAGGCCCGCAGCTGGTCGGCAAAGCAATATACCGACGCGCGCAACAGATAGAGACCGGGATTTGCCTGATCCTTGGCGATCTCACGGTCGAGCAACGAGAGCGCGCCCTTTACGTCGCCCGCGCCGAGGAGACTCGCGACCTGGCTCCTCAGCAGCTCGATGTGTTTTTGGTCCCGTTCGGACGTGTTCTGCTGGTTGGAAGTCTTTGCCGACTGGCCGTCGACCGCCTGCGCGAAGGTCGGCCCCTGCCCGTGCGCTTTCGCGCTGCCGATCGATAACCCAGCTGCCCCGATAGTGAACAGGACCGCGGGCGCTGCCAGGGCTGAGACCAAAAAGCCGGTTTTAAAGTACGAAAGTATGTGCATCGGCATTATTGCTATTTGTCGATGAACAGAATGCGCGGCAGGCTGTGCTGCTTGATCCACTCCACCCATGACACGTCGGTGGGGCCGATCTCGTATTCAATGACGCTCCAAGTGCCGCCCTGCAGTTGCAGCAGCCCGAGCACGAGGTCGCTCATCATGTCCTGCTCCCAGGCCCTGCGGAACTTGGTGGCGCGCCAGTCGATCGGCGCTCCGCCGGGCCGTTGCGGCTTTGCACTGACATAAGCCCAGCCGTTCAAGACGCGGATCGTACTGACCACAAACTCGATGTCGCCCCCGATTTCTTTGGCGACGACCGGACGCAGCGCGTCGAGAATGGCCGCGCGGAGCGGCGTTCCGGGTTGGGGAATGGCGACTTGCGCGAAGGCCGCCCGCGGAAGAGTGACTGCGGCAATACAGGCACCAAGCACCACACGCCGGCTGATGATGCCGCCGATGCGCTGAGCGCGACGTCGTGCCTGAGCCTCGAGAATGACGGCCTCCATGGCTTCGAGCGGAATTCAAGCCGGTACAGATGACCGGCTGGAGGCCGCCGCACATTGATCTCGATCAATGAGCGAGGGCATCCGCCGGCATGGCATCTTCAAACAGTTCGGAGAATTCCGCCGAAGCCGGGACGCGCAGCGGCAACAAGCTGCATTAGCTCTGCTGCCCGCTCGTTGCCCGCTTACTCCGCCGCGGCGCGAGTGCCGCTCGCATGCACCGAGGCGATGTAATCCATCGCCGCCTGCACGCCGCCTTTCTTGTGCGGGATGCGCGCCAGCGACAGCGCCATCTCGGTCATCGCCAGCACGCCCATCATCCAGCCGTCGTTGATGTCGCCGAGATGGCCGATGCGGAAATATTTCTTGGCGTAGGGTCCGAAGCTTGCACCATAGGAAATATTGAACGTCTCCAGCGCCAGGCCGCGGAACGCGTCGGCATCATGTCCGTCCGGCAGCACCACGGCGGTGATAGTCGGCGAATAATATTTCGGATCGCGGCACAGCGTTTCGAGACCCCAGGCGCGCACCGCGCGGCGGGTGGCTTCGGCGAGCCGATGATGGCGAGCAAACACGTTGTCGAGGCCTTCCTCGTGCAGCATGTCGATCGAAACAGCGAGGCCCTGGATCATCTGCGTTGCCGGCGTGTAGGGGAAAAACCCGAGCTTGTTCATGTTCAGCATGTCGTCCCACGACCAGAACGACTTCGGCAATTTCGATGTTTTAGATGCGGCCAGCGCCTTGTCGCTGACCGCGTTGAACGACATGCCAGGCGGCAGCATCAGGCCTTTCTGCGCGCCGCCCACGGTGACGTCGACGCCCCATTCGTCGTGGCGGTAATCGGTTGAGGCGAGCGAGGAAATCGTATCGACCATGAAGAGCGCCGGATGGCCGGCGGCGTTGATCGCCTTGCGGATCTGATCGATCGGCGACAGGCAGCCGGTCGCGGTCTCGTTGTGCAGCACGCACACCGCCTTGATCTCGTGCGCCTTGTCGCTGCGCAGATGCTCTTCGATCTTCGCCGGCTCGGCGCCGGTGCGCCAATCGCCGGGAATGAATTCCGGCTCGAGCCCGAGCTTGCGCGCCATGTCCTTCCATTGCGTGGCGAACTGGCCGGTTTCCACCATGAGAACGCGGTCGCCGGGCGACAGCGTATTGACGAGCGCCGCTTCCCACGCGCCGGTGCCGGTCGCCGTATAGATGATGACCGGGTTATTGGTCTTGAAAATGGTCTTGACGCCGTCGAGGCAGCGCTTGGCGAGCTTGGCGAATTCCGGCCCGCGATGATCGATGAGCGGCGTGTCCATCGCGCGCAGCACGCGATCGGGCAGCGGCGTCGGCCCCGGAATCTGCAGGAAGTGACGTCCGGCGGCGCGCGAGGTGTTGGTTTGCGGCATTTCAGCACTCCTTCGGACAAATCGATCGGTCCCGGCGGCGTCTATCCGAGGGCGCTCGCGGCTTGTGGCGTTGAATAGCGAATGCGACATTGCGGTCAAGCATCTTCTCCCCACGGGGTTACGAATTGTCTGCATTGCTGGTCCCGGGCCTGGAACGGCGGCTGAAAGCCGAGGGCGCCGGCGACGTGCGCTTCGACGCCTTCACGCGTGGGCGGTATTCCACTGACGCTTCGCACTATCAGATCATGCCGCTCGGCGTGGTCGTGCCGCGCACGATAGAAGAAGCCGAACGCGCGATGGAAATTTGCCGCGCGGAGGGCGTGGCGGTGACGCCGCGCGGCGGCGGAACCTCGCAGGCCGGGCAGACAATAAATCAATCCGTGGTGCTCGACTGCTCGCAGCATCTCAATCGCGTGCTTGAGGTCGATGTCGCAGCGCGGCGCTGCGTCGTCGAACCCGGCATCGTGCTCGACGAACTCAACCGGGCGCTCAAGCCGACCGGACTGTGGTTTCCGGTTGATATTTCCACGGCGTCACGCGCCACAATCGGCGGCATGGTGGGCAACAATTCCTGTGGTGCGCGGTCGCTGCGTTATGGCAACACGCGCGAGAACGTCATCGCCATTGATGCGGTGCTGGCCGGCGGCAGCCATGCGCATTTCGGCCGCTTGGGCGAGAGCACCACCAATGTCCCGCAGGCGCTGCAAAGGGATCTGCTGGCGATCGCGGCGCGTGAGGCGGCCGAAATCGAACGGCGCTTCCCTAAAGTGCAACGCCGCGTCGGCGGCTATAATCTCGATGCGCTCGTGCCCGGACGAAATGACATCAATCTGGCGCATCTCCTCGTCGGTTCCGAAGGCACCCTGGCGTTTTCAACAAAGATCGAACTGAAACTCTCGCCGTTGCTCGGCCGCCGCGCGCTCGGCGCCTGCCATTTCGGCGGCTTTCACGAAGCGATGAAGGCGGCGGCGCATATCGTCGCGCTCGGACCTATCGCCGTCGAACTGATCGATCGCACCATGCTGGGGCTTGCCCGCGACATCGCCATGTTCCGGCCGACCGTCGACGCCTTCCTGCGCGGCGACCCGGAGGCGATTCTGTTTGTCGAGTTCGCCGCAGACGATTGGGACGAAAATCTGCGCCGGCTCAAGCGACTCGGCGAAGTGCTCGGCGATCTCGGCCTGTCCTGGACCAACAGCGGCGCCAAATGGGGCGGCGTGGTCGAGGTCCTGGATGCCAAGCTGCAGACCGGCATTTCCGAAGTGCGCACCGCCGGGCTGAACATCATGATGTCGATGAAAGACGGAGGCAAACCGATCTCCTTCGTCGAGGATTGCGCGGTGCCGCTTGAGCACCTGCCCGACTACACGGCGCGGCTTACGGAAGTGTTTGAGAGAAACGGCACGCGCGGCACCTGGTACGCCCACGCCGCCGTCGGCTGCCTGCACGTGCGGCCGGTGCTCAATCTCCGCCTCGACAAGGATGTGCGCGCCATGCGCGCCATTGCCGAGGAAGCTTTCGCGATGGTGCGCGAATACAAGGGGTCGCATTCCGGCGAGCACGGCGACGGCATCGTGCGTTCGGAATTTCACGAAAAAATGTTTGGCGCCGAATTGGTGCACGCGTTTGAGGAGGTGAAGGACCGCTTCGACCCGCACGGCCTATTCAATCCGGGAAAAATCGTGCGCGCACCGAAATTCGACGATCGCAGCAATTTTCGCTACGGCCCCGGTTATCGCGCCGGCGAACTCGCCACCGCGCTCGACTGGTCGGCCTATCCGGGCGCCGGCGGCGGTTTTCAGGGCGCGATCGAGATGTGCAACAACAACGGCGCCTGCCGCGCGCTCGCCGGCGGCGTCATGTGTCCGAGCTATCGCGTGACCCGCGACGAGCGCGACGTCACCCGCGGCCGCGCCAATACGCTCCGTCTCGCCATCACCGGCCAGCTCGGCCCCGACGCATTCACGTCCGACGAGATGGCCGAGACGCTCAAACTCTGCGTCTCCTGCAAGGCCTGCCGCCGCGAGTGCCCGACCGGCGTCGACATGGCGCGGATGAAGATCGAGTTTTTGTCTGCGCGTGTGGCGCAACGCGGGTTGTCGCTGCACGACCGGCTCGTTGGCTACCTGCCGCGCTATGCGCCGTTCGCAGCAAAGATGCCATGGCTGATGAATCTGCGCGATGGCCTATCTGGCGCGGCGAAACTGTCGGAAAGTATTGCGGGCCTCAGCGCCCGCCGGAGCTTGCCGAAATGGCGGCCGAATTATTTCCGTGAGCCAACCCACCATGACGGCAGCAAGGATAGCGGCGTCGTCCTGTTCGCCGACACCTTCAACCGCTATTTCGAGCGCGAAAACATCGATGCTGCGCGCACGGTGCTGGAAGCGGCCGGTTATCGAGTCCATTTCGCCGCGGCGGCCGAGGGCGGACGCCCGCTGTGTTGCGGCCGCACCTTTTTGTCGATCGGTAAAGTGGATGAAGCGCGCCGCGAAGCGGAACGCACGCTCGCGGCGCTCACACCATTCGTCGCACAGGGGATGCCCGTCATCGGGCTGGAGCCGAGTTGTCTGTTTGGCTTCCGCGACGAAATCCCGGCACTGATCAAAACCGATACCGCTCAACGCGTCGCCGAACACGCCGTCTTGTTTGAAGAATTCCTGATGAACGAAGCCAAAACAGGACGACTCGAATTGCCACTCACGTCCATGAAGAGGCAGGCACTGCTGCATGGCCACTGTCATCAAAAGTCGTTCGATTCGATGTCGGCGGTCGAAGCCGCGTTGCGGCTCGTTCCCGACCTCGCCGTCGAAAAAATCGAATCGAGCTGCTGCGGCATGGCCGGGGCGTTCGGCTACGCGGCCGACACAATCGACGTATCTTACGCCATGGGCGAACTGTCGCTCCTGCCCGCGGTGCGCAAAGCGCCGGACGACGCTCTCATCGTTGCCGACGGCACCTCATGCCGGCAGCAAATCCGTGACGGCACGGGGCGTGAAGCGCTGCATGTCGCGCGCGTGCTGGCGATGAGCTTGCAGGCCGCGTGACTTTTAGCGCTCACCGTCCAGCGCACTTTCGTGCCAGCGGCGCAGCGCCAGATAATTCACCAGCGCCAGCAGATAGAAAATCACGAGGCCGGCGACGCAGAGCAACACCAGCGCCGCAAACATGCGCGGGATGTTAAGGCGGTATTGCGCCTCCATGATGCGGAACGCGAGGCCCGAGCCGGCGCCGCCCGAACCGGCGGCGATCTCGGCCGCCACCGCGCCGACCAGCGACAGGCCGCCGGCGATGCGCAGCCCGCCGAGCATATAGGGCAAAGCCGCGGGCAGTTTCAGGTCCCACATCACCCGGATGGGCGAGGCGCCGTAAAGGGCGAACAAATCGACCAGGTTGCGGTCGACCGAGCGCAGCCCCAGCGTCGTGTTGGCCAGCACCGGAAAGAACGCCACGATCCAGGCGCAGACCAGAACAGCCGTCGGCTGGGCCAGATAGACCAGCAGCAGCGGCGCGATGGCGATCACCGGCGTCACCTGCAGGATCACCGCGTAGGGATAGAGCGAATATTCGACGAAGCGCGACAGATCGAACAGCACCGCGAGGATGAAGCCGCCGAGCGACGCCAGCACGAAACCCTCGACGGTTGTTATCAGCGTCACCAACAGCGATTGCGACAGCAAAGGCCAGTCCGCCGCCAGTGTGCGCGCGACGAGGCCCGGTGTCGGCAGCACATAGGGCTTGATCTGCCAGAACCACACCGCTGCCGCCCATGCTACGATGACGAACGCGAAAACGATGATCGGCAGCGCTACGCGCAGCGCGCGCTCGCGGCGTTCGCGCGCGGACGCCTGCGGGCTCATGGCTCGGCTCCCGCCGCCATGGCGTGCGCCAGCGCGTCCGAGGTGCGGCGGCACAGGGCGACGTATTCGGGCGAGGTGCGAAAATCACCGCCACGCGGATACGGCGGGTCGATGGCCAGTTCGGTGAAGACGCGGCCCGGCCGCGCCGCCATCACCGCGATGCGGCTCGACAAATACACCAACTCGAACACCGAGTGGGTGACAAACACCACCGTGGTGCCGAGTGCCTGCCACATGGCCAGGAGGTCGTCGTTGAGCTTGAAACGCGTGATCTCGTCGAGCGCGGCGAACGGCTCATCCATGAGCAACAGCTCAGGCTCAGTGACGAGCGCGCGGGCGATGGAGACGCGCATGCGCATACCGCCGGACAGTTCGCGCGGATAGACGCCGCTGAAATTATGCAGGCCGACGCGTTCAAGCGCCGTGCCGACGCGCGCGGCCGCCGTGTTGGCCGCCACGCCGGAAAGCTTGAGCGGCAGCCGCACATTGTTGAACACGGTGGTCCACGGCATCAAGGTCGGCTCTTGGAACACGAAGCCGATATCGCCGCTCCGGCTGTGCGCGCTGGCCGCCGCCCAATCCACCCTGCCCTGCGTCGGCTCGCTCAAGCCCGCAATGATGCGCAGCGCCGTCGACTTGCCGCAGCCCGACGGGCCAAGCAGCGACAGGAACTCGCCCTGCCGCACGTCAAGGTCGAGGCCCTTGAGCGCCAGCGTGCCGTTGGGGAACGTCTTGCCGACGCCGCGCAGCGCGACCAGCCGCGGTGCCGAGGAATGCGCCGCTTGCGGGATCATCGCTCTCCTATTTGGTCATGCCGATCTCGCTGACAAATTTCTTCCAGCGAACGACTTCGGCGGCATGATAGGCGGCGAACGCGTTGGCGTCCTGGCCGGTTGGCTCAAAGCCGATGGCGCGGAAGCGCTGAGCCATCGCCGGCTGTTTGACGACGTCGACGACCGCCCTGCCAAGCATCTGGCGGATGTCTTCCGGCATCTTCGGCGGTCCATAAAGTCCGAGCCAGCCGGTCAGCACAACGCCGGGAAACCCGGCTTCCTTGAAGGTCGGCAGGTCTGGCAGCGTCGGCTGCCGATACGGGCTCGTCACCGCCAGCCCTTTGATCGTGTGGGCCTTGATCTGTCCCATGACGACCGGGAAGACCTCAACGATCGAATCGATCGATCCGCCCATCAGACTGTTGAGCGCTTCGGGACCGCCCTTGAAGGGAACATGCAGCATCTTGATGCCGGCTCCCTGCATCAGCAATTGCGCCGCGGTGTAGTCGAGCGCGCCGACACCGGTCGGGCCGAAGGTGAGCTTGCCGGGGTGCGCCTTGGCATAGGCAACGAATTCCTTGACCGAATTCACCGGCATTGAATTGTTGACCACGAGTGCGGTCGCGTATTCGGCGGCGTTGGCGATCGGCGCCAGATCGTGCAGCGGATCGAACGGCGGATGGCGGTCCATAACGATGTTGATCACGACCGAGCCGACGGTGCCCATCATCAGCGTGTAGCCGTCGGGCGCCGCCTTCATCATGTCGTGGAAGCCGATCACGCCTTGGCCGCCGGGCTTGTTCTCGACCACAAATGGCTGCTTGAACTTCTCCTGAAGTCCTTGAGCGATCAGCCGGCCGGATAGATCGGCGATGCCGCCGGCGGGAAACGGCACGATCAGGCGAACCGGATGCGACGGATAGCTCTCGGCAGCCGGCGCCGCGCTTACGCAGATGGTGGCGAACAGCAGAGAAAGACAGAAGACGCGCAAGACAAACGCTCCTTTTTGTTGTTGCAGGTTTGAGGCTCACCGCGCAATCGTCACTTCGGCCGCAGATCGAGACCGACCTTCTTGTTGACGAATTGCAGCGTATAGCATTTGCGGTAATCGAGCCCGGCCTTGGCGACGCCGGCGCGCACCATCTCGTCGAAGAAGTTCTTCATGCGCGCGTCCGTCATGGCGCCGACGCCGAGGGTCGTCGCGTCGCCGGAATCGACAATGCCGTATTGTTTCATCGTCGCCACCGAATAAGCCAAGAGATCGTCGGTCATTTCCGGGTTCTGCTGCTTGATCAGTGCGTTGCCCGCGCTGTTGTCGTGGTAGATGTAATTGTACCAGCCGATGATCGAGGCATCGACGAAGCGCTGCACCACGTCGGGCTTCTTGTCGACCAGTTCGCGGCGTGTCTCGATCAAGGTCGAGTAGGCGGAGAAACCCTGATCGGCGAGCAGAAACACCTCCGGCTTAAAATGCGCCGCCTTCTCGATGGCGAACGGCTCCGAGGTGACGTAGCCCTGCATCGCGCTCTTGTTGTCGGCAAGGAAGGGCTGCGGATTGAAAGTGTAGGGTTTAACCTGCGACTCCTTGAAGCCGTAATCTGCCTTGAGCCACTGGAAATAGCTGGTCATGCCTTCCTTGGAGATGAACAGCGTCAGATTCTTCAGGTCGGTGAATTTCTTGATGCCTTGATCCGGGTGCGCGATCAGCACCTGCGGGTCTTTCTGAAACAGCGCCGCGACCTCGATGGTCGGAATATTGTTCTCGACCGCATCGAAGCCCTGCAGCGTGTTGGCGGAGAGGAAAAAATCGATTTTGCCGACCGCCAGCAGGATGCGGTTGTTCACGTTCGGGCCGCCCGGCACGATGGTGACGTCGAGGCCGTGCTTGCGGTAGGTGCCGTCGGCCAGCGCCTGGTAGAAGCCGCCGTGCTCGGCCTCGGCCACCCAGTTGGTGCCGAACGACACCTTGTCGAGGCCTTTTGCCGGTTCTTGCGCCGACGCGGGCGCGATTGCGGCCCCGGCGGCGAGGCTCAACAGGGTTCGGCGCGTCACGGCAGGCGGCATCGGTTGCTCCTTGGCGTCGGCGACGCGACAATAGAGCATGATCCCGAAAAGTGGATACCGGTTTTCGGGAAAGATCATGCTCAATAGAGTGCTGATTACGACAACGATTGGCGAGTGACGCGGATGACGCTGCCCCGGCGCAACTGGATGGACATGACCTGGCAGGACATTGCCGGCGCCGCCGGCGCCACCCTGCGCTGGATCGCGGTGCTGCCGCTCGCCGCCGTGGAGCAGCACGGCCCGCACCTGCCGCTCGGCGTCGATACCTACATCGCCGAAGCCTATCTGGCCCGCGTGCAGGCGTTATTGCCCGCCACCCTGCCGGTGACGTTCCTGCCGGTGCAGCGCATCGGCGTTTCGGCCGAGCATCTATCCTATCCGGGCACGCTCACGCACTCCGCCGCAACCGCGATGGCGGCCTGGACCGAACTCGGCGAAAGCCTGGCGCGCGCCGGCGTGCGCAAGCTCGTGCTGGTGACAAGCCACGGCGGCAATGTCGCCGCCATGGAATCGGTGGCGCGCGACCTGCGCACGCGGCTCGGCATGCTGGCGGTCACGGTCGGCTGGCACCGCTTCGGCTATCCGGACGGCGTGTTCTCGGCCGAAGAGAAAAGGCACGGCATCCATGGCGGCGATATCGAGACCTCGCTTATGCTCACGGCGCAACCCGCGACCGTGCGCATGGATCAGGCGCCGAACGCGACGCCGGCGACGATCGCCATGTCACGCGAGTTCAAATGGCTCGGCGCCTTCCGGCCGGCGGGCTTCGCCTGGATGACTCAGGACCTTCATCTGAGCGGCGCCGTCGGTGACGCCACACTCGCCACCGCCGCCAAGGGCGAAGCCGCGCTCGACCACGGCGCCAGGGCGTTTGTGGAATTGCTGCAGGAGGTCGACCGCTTCGACCTCGCGCGGCTGAAGGAAGGTCCGCTGGCGGAGCCTTTTGATCCGTCACCCTGAGGTGCGAGCGGAGCGAGCCTCGAAGGGCGACGGCCTCGGCACCTGAGCAGCATCCTTCGAGGGCCGCTTCTCGGCCACCTCAGGATGACGTGTTCTCGCGTTACGCCGCGATTCTCACGTACTCGAAATCGCCGGGCTTGTTGTCGATGCCGACGCGCGGCGGGGCGATCCAGCTGGCGAACTGGCCGGGCTCGGTAACCGGCTTCATCAAGCTGGCGATGAATTCGCCGTCGTCCTTCGACGGCAGCCATTGGCTGCTGTCGCGCTTCCAGGTTGCGTCGTCGATGAGCTTGCCGGCCGGGGACACCTTCACGTCCTTGAACTCGCCGATCAGGCGGTGGAAACCGACATGCGGCAGTTCGAGTTTGAAGGCGACGCCGGTTTTGTCGATGATCTTGTTCCAGCGATCGAGGCCGCGCTGGCAATCGGCGGTGTAGTCGTCGCGCAGCCGCATGTTGATGGCGGTCAGCGCCGGCTCATCGACGCGCTTGATCTCGCCGTCGACCAGTTTGAGCACCGGATAGGTCGCGTGCTCCAGCTTGTGATCGTCCTGGATCTTGGTTTCCTGGAAACGGCCTTTGAGGCCTGCGGTGAAGGTATTCGCCGCATTGGTCGAGACTTCCGAGCCGAACAGATCGAGCGACAGCGTGTAGTGCAGGTTGAGCTTGCGCTGCATGGTCGGCAGGTCGATGACGCCGAGGGCGCGAATTTTTTCCACGTTGTTCGGGTCTTCGATGCCGGCTTCCCTCATCGCCTCGCAGGTGCGCTGGATGGTGCGGCCGACGCCAGTCTCACCGACGAACATGTGGTGCGCTTCTTCGGTCAACATGAAGCGGCAGGTGCGAGACAGTGGGTCGAAGCCGGATTGGGCGAGACTTCTCCAATTGCATCTTGCCATCACGATCCGTGAAGAACGTGAACATGTGGAACGACAGCCAGTCCGGCGTCGCTTCGTTGAAGGCGCCGAGCATGCGCGGCTTGTCGGCGTCACCGGAGCGTCGCTGCAACAGCTGCGCGGCCTCGTCGCGGCCGTCGCGGCCGAAATATTTCTGCAGGATATAGACCATCGCCCACAGGTGCCGGCCCTCCTCGACGTTGACCTGAAACACATTGCGCAGGTCGTAGAGCGACGGCGCGGTCTTGCCGAGATGGCGCTGCTGTTCGACCGACGCCGGCTCGGTATCGCCTTGGATGACGACGAGACGCCGCAGCATGGCGCGATATTCGCCCGGCACGTCCTGCCATACCGGCTCGCCGAGATGGCGGCCGAACGGAATGGTGCGGCCCTCCTCCTTCGGCGCCAACAAAATGCCCCAGCGGTAGTCGGGCATCTTCACGTAATCGAACTTGGCCCAGCCCTTGGGGTCGACCGAGACAGCGGTGCGCAGATAAACCTGCGCCTGCTGAAAGCCCTCCGGCCCCATATCCATCCACCAGTCGATATAGCCGGGATGCCAACTCTCCAGCGCCCGCAGCACCTGCCGATCCTCGGCGAGGTTGACGTTGTTCGGGATCTTGGTGCTGTAGTCGACGGCCTCGATGGTCATGGCGTCACCTCATCTCTTTTCCCCTCCCCCCTTGTGGGGAGGGGTTAGGGGTGGGGGTCGAGAGGCAACGCGCAAACGTCAACGCGAGTGCCTTACCTCCCGACCCCCACCCCGCCCTGCCCACAAGGGGGAGGGTGGACGAACTTACACGCGCTTCGTATCGAACACCGGCTTCTGTCCGGTGCCGTAACGCTTGAGCGCGCCTTCCTCGCCGATGGCGTTGGGGCGCTGAAAAATCCAATTCTGCCACGCGGTCAGGCGCGCGAAGATTTTGGACTCCATGGTCTCCGGTCCGGCGAAACGCAGATTGGCTTCCATGCCGGTGAGCGCGTCGGGCGAAAAACTGGCGCGCTCTTCGAGAAACACGCGCACCTCATCGTCCCAGTCGATGTCATCGAGCGCGAACGTGATCAGCCCAAGCTGCTGGGCGCGCTCGGCATCCAGCATGGCGCCACGCTCGGCTTTTGCCACGTCAGCGTCTGCCGGACTGGCCAAAAAACGGCAGCCGAGCCGCGTCAGCCCGTTCGACATCGGATAGGCGCCGAAATTGGCGTCGCCGAGCGCGATCACCGCCGGCGGCTTGTTGTCGCCCTCGCGGGTGCCGATCAGCATGTAGGAGCGATCGCTGGCGAAGGCGAGTTCGGCGAGCGTGCCGGCAAAGCACGAGCCGGGCTCGATCAGCGTCACCAGCGACCGCGAGGTGAGATCGACACGCTTGAGCACGCGCTTCCACAAATTGCGGATTTGCCGCACGAGCCAGTGATCCTTGTTGGCGTCGAGAAATTGCTCGTAGGCAAGCACCGCCGCCGGATCTCCGGATGATTTGAACACGATCGCCGCCACATCGAGCTCGTTGAGCCGGATGTTCAGGATCGCGTCGTCGAGTTCGCGCGCGAGCTTGAGCGGCCAGAACGCGGCTCCGAGCGCCTGCATGGCGTCAGCCGACGCGGGCGGCGTCTCCGGCCCGCGCACCGTGATGGTGGCGAGCCGCGCCGCGCGATTGAACTCGACGGACAGCGAACTGTATTCGGCGGCGTCCGCAGTGACGGTGCGCGTCAGCGGCGTGAGCTTGATGCCTTGGGCCGACGCATCGCTATGGTTCGACTTCGCAGCCAATTCGCGCGCGCGCGACGCGATCGTGTCGTCGAACTTTGAGCCCGGCACCACTTCGTCGACCAGCCTCCATTCGACTGCGCGCTTGCCCTTGACGCCTTCCTCCGTGGTGCAGAACACGTCGGCGTGGTCGCGGCGCACCTTGCGCTTGTCGGAGACGCGCGTCAGTCCGCCGGTGCCTGGCAGCACCGCGAGCAGTGGCAGTTCGGGCAGCGATACGGCCGCGGTGCCGTCGTCCACCAGCATGATGTGATCGGCCGCCAGCGCCAGCTCGTAGCCGCCGCCGGCCGCAGTGCCGTTGATCGCGCAAATCGTGGCGACTCCGGAATTTTCCGCAAAATCCTCAATGCCGTTGCGCGTCTCGTTGGTGAACTTGCAGAAATTGACCTTGTGGGCGTGCGTCGCGCCGGCCAGCATGCGGATATTGGCGCCGGCGGAAAACACTCGCGGCTTGCCGGAGCGCAGCACCACCGCGCGCACCTGCGGATGCTCGAAGCGCAGTCGATCGATCGCATCGGCCAGTTCGATATCGACGCCGAGATCGTAGGAGTTCAGCTTCAGCTCGTAGCCTTCAAACAGCGCACCCTTTTCGTCGACGTCCATCGTCAACGTGGCGAGGTCGCCGTCCACGACAAGCTTCCAATGGCGGTAGCGCGCGGGCTCGGTCTGAAAATCGATCCGCGTCTTGCCGTTCGCCAGATTGCGCGAAGCGCTGTGTTCGGCCTCTGCCATGTTTTGGTCTGCAAGTTCTTGGTCTGCCAGTCCTGCCTCGCCACGGGCCCGCAGATGCCAGCGTGAATTATAATGCAGTTAGCTGCCGACGACGTCCATAATGTGCATTATATTTCATGGCGCCGCAACCCCCGATGGGGCGCGATTTTCGCCCTCGTGATGGTCGCGGAACAGCCGGTTGATAAACTCCGCGGCGACATTGACGGTTCGATCCGGCGCCTCGCGGCACGGATCGTGGCGGACGTCCGGCAGGATCGCCGCTTCGACCGGCGAATAGCATTCTTCCTTGGCCACCTCGATCTGGCGCAGCGTGCCGTACTGATCGTTCTCGCCCTGCACGATCAGGATCGGCACGCGGATGTAGCCTAGCGCGTCGGTGATCTCCCAGGCGCGAAATTCCGGATCGAGCCACGGCTCGCTCCAGGAGCGGAACGCGCAATCGGCATCGGCGTGCCAGCGCCTGAGCTTTTCCCGCAGCGCGCCGGCGGCGAACGCGGTGCGCGCGCGCTCGATCTCGGCGATGCCGATGTCCTCGGTGAAAAAGTGCGGCGCCACCAGCACCAACCCGCGAACGCGATGATCCTGCACCGAGCCCGCATAAATGGCGGCGATCGAAGCGCCGTCGCTGTAGCCGAACAGAATGCCGCGCTGAAAGCCGATGGCGTCGAGCACGCGCGGCAGCACATCGCAAGCTTCCTCATGCATGAACCGCACGGTACGAGGCATTTGTCCCGGAGCGGACTTGCCGTAGCCGGCGCGCGAATAGACGAATACGCCCGCGCCAGTCGCTTGCGCGAGTTTGTCCGGGAACGTGCCCCACAAAGCGGCCGAGCCAAGTCCCTCGTGCAGCATCACGACCGTCGGCGCCGTCCCCGGCCGCGGGCCTACCATGCGGTACTCAAGCCGCAGCGGCGGCAGATCAATAAAGCCGGCGTCGGCGAGGATCATGGCCGGAGCCACTCGGCAACTACCCGTAAAAGCTTGCCAAAACTCTGCTCGGCAGCCTCGCCTGAGGTGTCGACCTCGGCCTCCGCGCGCGCATAATCGGCGCGGCGCGCGTCGAGGATTGCGACCAGATCGGCCATGGCCTGGCAATTCTGCGCCATCGGGCGGAAGTCGCCCTGCGCCATCACCCGGCTCATGTGCTCCTCCGGCCGCGCCTTGATCCACACCGTGTGGGTGCGGCGGAGGAGGAGCGCATAGGTTTCCGGATCGGCCACGATGCCGCCTGCCGTGGTGACGACCGCCGCCTCGCGCTCGGCGATGACGCGCGACAGCGCGCTGCGCTCATGGCGGCGAAAGGTGGCGGTGCCCGCCATTTCCATCAAATCGGGAATGCTGGCGCCGTAATCTTCTTCGACGAGGCGATCGAGCTCGATGAACGGCCAGCCGAGATGCTGCGCCAGCATCCGCCCCAGCGTCGATTTGCCGGCGCCGCGCAGACCGACCAGCGCGATGCGGCGGCCGCGATCGGCATGCTCGGCGCGCGCCACGCGGGCTTCGATGTCTTTCACGAGCGCCGGCAGCGCGGCCTCCGGCACCTCCGCCAGCAGATCAATCAAGCGCCCGAACGCGGCCGGACGCGCGCTGCCTTCCGGCAACAAAGCCGCAGGCGTCAGATCGAGAGCGCGCGCGATGGCGCGCAACACACTGACCGAGGGATTGCCCGCGCCGCTTTCGATCTGCGCCAGATAGCGCTCGGAAGTTTCCGACGCTTGCGCCAGTTGCCGCCGCGTCATACCGCGCTTGGCGCGATTGCGCCGCACCTCGGCGCCGATGGCGGCGAGGAACACGGTTCCGCCGTCAGCCAGCGGCGCCACGCTGGCGGCCTTCTTGAGTTTTTTCGCTGCGGGACCGGCCAAGGGCGGGGCACCTTCGATGCACTTTAATGGCGATGTACCCGGACTCGACAGAACGGGAATATATGTACTATATTGCCTCCGACAGGCTGGCGCAAAAAAGCCCCCGATTGGGGGCGTTTGGCGGTTGCCTTGGCGTTAGGCGCAGTTGTTCAAATTGGCGAGTGCGCCGGTGGCGAGATGGCCCATGCATATGTTGCCGCTGAACCGAGCTCCTACAGCATCAAAATAAACAAGCCGGATAAGTATGCTGATGCCAAGATCAATTTTGAACAACTGATCGAAGGTGGATTGACTGATTCCTGGGGCAGAAACGGTCGTTATATAATCAAGCTTTGTAGGAGGCATTTCCGATGCACTGGCCGGTCCTTTAGTCCGTAACTGTATACAAAGGAGGATTTGGGGCCAAGCCTCATAAAATGTTCGATAGTCAGTCCATAGGCATGTCCTTTTCCGTAATTCGTCAATTCGGCGCTCCAGTTTACCTGTCCCAATTTATTAGTTTGATCTTCTATGTGGAAAGTTGGCTGCCCGATATTCTGGGTAATCCAAATATCAGGACGTTCATCTCTCTGCATAGCGTCCAATTGGCCTTGCATGACTCCCAGTTGTCGCCAAAAGATGACACCAGTAATTGCGCCAACGAAAACCAATCCTCCCGTGAGCCACGCAACCGTTCTAGCAGTCTGCGGAAAAACTCCTCGCCACAGCAAGAGTTTGCTGATTCAGTTTTCTATCACGAATCAGTGGAGGCGAGGATGCGGGGCGGATTTGTGGATCAGGGCCGGTTGTTTTCATACATCTCATCCGAGGCACGAGTTCCGGCGAACCATCCGCTGAGGGCGATCCGAACACTGGTGCGCGAGGTGCTGGCGGAGCTCAATCGCAGCTTTTCGCGACTTTACGCCAGCGAAGGCCGGCCTTCGATCCCTCCGGAGCAATTGCTCAGCGCCTTGCTGTTGCAAGTGTTCTACGGCATCCGGTCGGAACGCCAGTTGATGGAGCAATTGGACTATAATCTTCTGTATCGCTGGTTTGTGGGACTCTCGCCCGACGATCCGGTGTGGGATCCGACCGTGTTCACGAAGAACCGCGATCGGCTGCAGAACGGCGAGGTGTTCGCCAAGTTCATGAGCAAGCTTCTCAACCATCCGCAGGTCAAACCGCTGTTGTCCGACGAGCATTTTTCGGTCGATGGGACGCTGATCGAAGCCTGGGCCTCACAGAAGAGCTTCCGTCCCAAGGACGGCAGCGGCGATGACGATGGCGGGGCCAACTTCCATGGGCAAAAGCGCAAGAATGACACGCATGCGAGCACGACCGATCCCGACTGCCGGCTTTACCGCAAGGCCGCCGGCCGGGAGGCGAAGCTCTGCTATATGGGTCACGCCATCATGGAGAACCGACATGGGCTGGCGGTGGCTGGCATGGTCACGCTTGCCAGCGGTACCGCCGAGCGCCGTGCTTCGGAGCGGATGCTCAAGACCACAGCCAAAGCGGCTGGCCGGCGCATCACGGTGGGCGAAGACAAGGCCTATGACAGCGCCGATCATGTCGCCAATCTGCGTGCCATCAACGTGACGCCGCATGTGACGCAGAACGAGGCCGTCACCTCAACCGGCAAGCGCCGCCGCAGCGCTATCGACCGACGCACCACGCGGCACGACGGCTACGGCATGTCGCAATCGCGCCGGGCCATGACCGAATGCATCTTCGGCTGGGGCAAGCAGCACGGCACCATGCGCAAGACCAAGCACCGCGGCATCGCCGCCGTCGCTGCCGATTTCCTGCTCAACCTGATCGCCTACAACCTGATCCGCATCCCAAAACTGGCCGCTGCTTAAGTCTGCGGCCGATCAAGCATCGAAGCGACACCAACTATCAAATACGTCGCCAGAACCACCGGCCCTCATGTGAGAGGACAATGGCTCAACTTCCCGGTTTTTCCGCAAACTGCTAGTCCATTTTACGAGCGAGTGTTCATTTTGTCGGTGCTCCGCATCGGGGCGTTGTTGATCGCTTTCATTGGCGCCAGCACGGGATTCATGTGGTTTACTTGCAGCCGCGGATTGCGGCAGGTTGTTGGGTTGTTGATTGTTATTATTTCTGTGATGGTCGGAATGCTGGTGACCGCGATCTCTCCTGCTCATTTAAGCACCACTTATCGCCGTTCCGAAAATATCGGTGTTGAAACGGTTGTTGTACCGGAATTGAAATTCCGCAACGTACAGCGGCATATATTTGGCGCTGACTTTGTGGAAACTACCGACGATGCCACGCTTGAAGATGCTCCAAAAACCCTCAATCGTGTTTGTATGCACCGCGCCGACCACGTATTGCCGCGCGGAGTGCATTACCGTTTCGTGCGGGTAATCGGTCAGGTGCTGATAGACCTTGCTTTCGTCGGTGGCGAGCAAACTCACTTTGTCGGAACGGACGAAACCCTCTGCGGCCTCAGTGGTAACCCGCGCCAGAACGCGGGCGACCACGTTACCCCTCCGCTGCACTGCGCCAATGATCGGGGTTTTGCTTCTGTGGCCGCCACCCTCGCCGGTTCTCATGCCGTGCTTGTTGATAGCCTTGCCGCCGATGAAAGTTTCATCGACCTCAACGATGCCGCCAAGCTTATCCAAATCTCGTTCGATCAGAGCGGTACGGATTTTATGGCCCATGAGCCATGCGGTCTTGACCGAACCGAAGCCCATATAGCGCCCAAGCTGGCGCGCGCTCATTCCTTTTTTGCTGGTCAACATCAAGTGGGCGACCTTGAACCAGTCGCGGAGCGGCTTGTTGGTGTTCTCAAAGATAGTCCCGGCAATGATCGAGAACCTATAGCCGTCCTTTGCGCATTTTTCGCACTGCCAGTGCCATTTGCGCGAGGGCAGATCATAGACAGCCGGGTTGCCGCAACGCGGACAGCGGACGCCTTCTGGCCATCTGCGGGCCTGCAAATAGGCTTTGCAGGCATCCTCGTCCCCGACCGGGAACATGGCGTCGAATTGAGCGGAGGTAAGCTGATGGACGGGTTTGGGTTGCTTGGCGCGGGCCATGGGTTCTTCCCCTCACGATGGAAGGAATTTACCCTATGACTGCCCGTCTGTCAAGTCCGGGTACATCGCCACTTTAATGCATATGGTATAGCGCGATTTGCACGGCAATTGCCAAATGCGACCGACAATGTGCACCGCGAAGCGGCTCGGATTTACCCGAAAATCCTGCGCCAGCCGGAGGTTTGCGGCTCGGGCGGCTGATCGGTGTCCTGCGATGTTTCGGGGCCGGGATCGTCCGGCGCATGGACCAACGGAATCACCGCGGGAGCTTTTGGCGCGCCGCCCGGACTTTGCGTGCGGGACAACCAAGCGGGCGGCGGCGCGGGCTCCTGAACGTGTGGCGCGGGCTCCTGCACCGGCGGCGGGGCACCGCTCGGCTCCGTTGTCTCGTGTGGCACGGCCTGTTCGATCGCAGGCTCGGGCGGCGGCACCGGTGCCGTCGGCGGCAGCGGCTCGATCACCGGGGCCGAGAGTGTGCCGGTGAGCGGCACGCGCCACTCGAACGCGTCTAGCCGGCCGGTGACCGGAGAAACCGGCTGCCAGCGATTGGCGACGTGGCCGTCGGCGGTCCATTGCGGATCGGGCGCGGCGTTGAGCGCACGCGCCAGCCACTCGCGGGCGCGGCCCTCGTCGTTGTGCTCGGCGCGCTCCAGTTCGGCCATCATGAGCGCGATGCGCCGCGTCGCCGCCGTCAGATAAGGCGCGACCGCCGCACGGGCCTTCTTGAATTCGCGCGCATCGAGTGCGGCGCGCGCCACCGCGAGCGCTCCTTCGACATGACCGGGCGTTTTTTTGACCAGTGCCTCGACGCGGGCGAGGCGGTCGCGGGCCGCGTCGCCGAAGCGCAGATCCGCATAGGTCTGCGCCAGATCGGGATGCGGATTGGCGCGCCACGCCTTGGCGACGATCCGCGAGGCTTTGCGCAATTCGCCGCCCTCGGCCAGCATGCGGCCAGCGGTCGCCGCCGCCGGCACCAGCGTGGGCGCAAGCTTGGCGGCTTCGAGCGCCATCGCCTTGGCCTGGTCGCGGTCGGTGTCTTCGAGCGCCTGCGCGTGGGCGGTCAGCATCACGGCGCGCTGGCGGCGATAGGCGTCTTTGCTGATTGCACCCTTGGTGCGTTCGAGATGCGCCAACGCGCCGGCCCAATCGCCGACGGCGCAGCGGAATTCCTGCACGGCGCGGCTTGCCCAGCCGAGCGCCGGCGTGGTGCGCGCCGCTTCCTCGGCGTAGGCGCGGGCGCTGGTCAGATCGTTGCGGCGCTGGGCCTCGACGTAAAGGCCATGCAGGCCAAGCGCCTTGGTGTCGGCGCGGCTCGCCATGGTGCGGAAGGTGTTTTCGGCGGCGTCGCGGTCGCCCGACAGCTGCGCCGATTGCGCGGCGAGAAAAAGCGCCAGCGGTTCGCCGGGCGCGATACGGTTGACCGCGGCGGAGTGCAGGCGCGCGGCCGCGGCATCGCCGGAACCGACCGCGATCAGCCCGTGCGAGATCGCCTCATAGGCGCGCGCCCCGCGGCGCTCGCGCCGCATTCTGGCGACGATCGTCGGCGAGCGCAGGACGAAGCTGATCAGGCTCCAGAGCAGCGCGAACACCGCCATCAGCATCAGCACCGCGCCGCCCAACACCATCAGCGAGCTTTCGATGCGCAAGCCCTGCCAGGTGATCACCACGTCGCCCGGCCGGTCGGCGAGCCAGGCAACGCCGAACGACAGCGCACCGACAATGAGAAGGAAAAGGACGACACGGATCATCGGTGGATCATTCGGTGTTCGCGCTGGCGAGATCGGCAAGGGCTGCAGCGGCGATGCGATGGCTTGCGGCGCGTGCAGCGTCGCGCGCATTCGCCCGCTGCACGAAGGCTTCGGCCACGGCCTTGGAGGACGGCGGCAGAGTTGCGATGTCTTTGAGCGCCGCGGCGATGTCTGCGCGCGCCGCATCGGCATTGAGCCGCGCCAACGCCGAGGCCGTTTCACCGCCCACGGGGGCGCCGACAGGCGTGATGCGGACGAGCCCTTTGGCGTGGCTCTCAAGGCTGCCCAGGAATCCGCCGCCATTCGATGGCGCGGCGGCCGGCGCCGGTTGAAGTTTTGGCATCAGTTGGGAAAGCTCGCGCGCCAGCGCCGCGTCGGTCGGAACGCCGCTGGCCGCGAACGGCGCGAGCGCCGCAACCGCGCTCTGATCCGCACCCAATGCTTTTACCGCCGCCAGCTCAGCCGTAAACGCCGCGCCGCGGTCGACCACAGCCCGCAGCGCCTCGGCGGCGACGGCGGCACGCGCCACACGATCGCCGCTGCGCGGCGCGCCATGAGCCGCCGTTTCGGCCAGCGTCTTGATCGTACTTTCAAGCGCGGCGATTCGCTTCGCCAGCGCATCGAGGTCGCTGCGCTGAACCAAATTCTGCGCCGCGCCCTTTACCGCCGCCGCGGTTTCGTCGGCGCGCTTGCCGGCGTTTCGCGCCGCCGCGACAGCCGCGTCGGCGTGTTCGCGCGCGCTTTGCGCCGCCACCGCAATACCGTCGAGCCGCCGGTTCACCGCGGCAAGCTGATCGCCCAATGCTTTGATCTGCGCGTCGAGCGCCACGACGCGGGCGTTGAGCGCGCCATCGGCCGGCGCCGGTGCGCGCCGCCAGCGCGGCCTGAATTTGATTGAGCTGCGCGGAGATTGCGCTCATCGCGCCGCTGCCCGGCGCAGGCTCGGGCGCTGCGTTCCGTGGCGGCACCACCCCGGCAAACCAAAGACCAGCGCCGATCGCCGCCACCACCACCGCGCCGACCATGCGCCGACAGCGCTCGCAAAACTGCCGCCAGCGCGCGGCTTCGGCGCCTCGTCCAGCTTCCGGCGCCGCCTGTTCGTCTTTCAATTCGGTAGCCGTCAGATCGATGGTCGGCGGCCGGCGGCGCGATTGGCTGTCAGGCTCGCTGGTCATGATTGTCTCCAACGCGTACGGCCGATTCGGCCGCCCGGCCTCTGTCCGCACGCATAGTACGGGGGAAGTATGGCGGCAACAGATCGGATCAATCCCGATCAAAACAACGTTCTTAACCTCAATGAGCTCCTATCAGATCGAGCAGCGCGGCTTCGGCGGGTTGGCCGGCGACGCGGACAAGGCGGCCACCTGCGCTTTGCAACGGCGCCGCGACCTGGGCGGACAGGCAGAAATGCGCCGGCCGCAATGCACTTTCGAGCAGGTCCGCGGCGCGTGCCGCTTCCACATAGGCCTCGGCGCTGCGGCGTGAGAAATGCAGCACGCCGTCGATGACCGCCCGCCAAGGCGGCCGCGGCCTCCGGCGGCAAAATATCGGCAGTGACTGCGCGATAGATCGCAGCGGTCTCGACCGCAAAACCTTTGGTGCGGAGTTCGCCGCCAAGGTCGCCGGAGCGCTGCTCGCCGGCGAGATAAAGTAGCCGCGCCGGCGAATTGAGATGCGCGGCGACGATCCTGGCGAGATCGCCGGCGTTGCCGCCGGCCGAAATGACGTGGGCGCAGCCCAGCGATACGCATGGCATGGGCGCTGCGCTCGCCGACCGCGAAAACCGGCAGGTGAGTGAGATCGGCGCGCTTGGCGTGGCCGGCGATGGCGTGGGCGATATTGGCGCTGGTGACCAGTACGGCCGCCCATGGTCCGGCGCCGATCGCCGCATCGGCCAGCGGCTCGATGCGAAGAAGCGGCGCGATCACCACGCTATGGCCGCGCGCCCGCAACGCCGCCGCGGTGCGCTCGGCATCCGGCTCGGGCCGCGTCACCAGAAGCCGCATCGTTCAGATCCGCACAAAAAAATCGGGGCCCGCGCGCTTCTTCAGTTCGCGGCCGGCATCGGCGCCGAGCGCCGCCGCGTCGCCTGCGCGGACCCTCGCGCGTAACCTCATGCGCTTCGCTGCCGTCCGGCTTGGCGATGATGCCGCGAAAGCGGACGATGCCGTCGACGACGCGCGCATGGCCGGCGATCGGCGTGCGGCAGGAGCCGTCGAGTTCGGCCAGATATGCACGTTCGGCGGCGAGCGCGGTCGCGGTATCGGATCGTTGACCTTGGCGACGAGCGCGCGCGTAGCGTCATCGTCCGCGCGTGTCTCAAGTCCGATGGCGCCCTGCCCGACCGCCGGCAGGAATTCGTCGATCTCGAGCACCGCCGTCGCCGCCGACATCAAGCCGAGGCGCTTTAGTCCGGCGACCGCCAGCAAGGTTGCGTCCGCCTCACCGGCGCTCGATCTTGCGCAAACGCGTCTCGACATTGCCGCGCAGCGGCGCGACGCGCAGGTCCGGCCGCAGCCGCTTGGCCATCGCCTGCCGCCGCAGCGACGCGGTGCCGAGCGTTGCGCCCTCGGGCAGAGCCTGAAGCGTCTTGGCCTTGCGGCTGACGAAGGCGTCGCGCGCATCCTCGCGCGGCAGGAAGGCCGACAGGACAAGGCCCGCCGGCAGCAACGTCGGCATGTCTTTCGATGAATGTACCGCGAGGTCGATTGCGCCGGCGAGCAGCGCCTCCTCGATCTCCTTGGTGAACAGTCCCTTGCCGCCGACCTCTGTCAGCGGCCGGTCCTGGATCGCGTCGCCGGTAGTACGGATGACCTTGATTTCGATCTGCTCGGCGGCAAGGCCGCACGCAGCGATAAGCCGGCGCTGGACTTCGCGCGCCTGCGCCAGCGCCAGCGGCGACCCGCGAGAACCGATACGTAAAACAGATGTCTGCGGCGTCGTGGTCATGAGCGGGATTGGGTCATTACACCTTCGATTGCCCGGGTGCATATAATACACCCATGGTCATTCTCGGAATCGAAACCACCTGCGATGAGACGGCTGCGGCGGTGGTCGCGCGTTCCGACGACGGCAGCGGCCGGATCCTGTCCAATATGGTGCTGTCGCAGATCGCCGAACACGCCGAATACGGCGGCGTGGTGCCGGAAATCGCGGCCCGCGCCCATGTCGAGGCGCTCGACCACATCATCGCCATGGCGATGGCCGAAGCGAAATGTTCATTTGCCGCGCTCGACGGCGTCGCTGCCGCGGCTGGACCAGGGCTGATCGGTGGCGTGATTGTCGGGCTGACCACCGCCAAGGCGATTGCCCTGACCCATGCCAAGCCGCTGATCGCGGTCAATCACCTCGAGGCACATGCGCTGACCGCGCGGCTGACCGACGGAACGCCGTTTCCGTATTGCCTGTTTCTCGCCTCCGGTGGCCACACGCAGATTTTGGCGGTGCGTGGCGTCGGCGACTACGTACGTCTCGGCGGCACCCTCGACGACGCCATTGGCGAAGCCTTCGACAAGACCGCCAAATTGCTCGGCCTCGGCTATCCTGGCGGCCCGCTGGTGGAGAAGGAAGCCCTGCGCGGCGACGCCGCCCGCTTCACTCTGCCGCGGCCGATGAGCGGGCGTCACGACGCCGATTTTTCGCTCTCGGGTCTGAAAACCGCGCTGCGGCTGGAGGCGGCAAGGATTGCGCCGCTCAGCGATCAGGACGTCGCCGATCTGTGCGCCTCGTTCCAGCAGGCGGTGGTCGATGTGGTGATGGACCGGCTGCGGGCGGGCTTACGCATGTTCCGCGACCAGGTCGGCGCGCCCAACGCTCTGGTCTGCGCCGGCGGCGTCGCCGCCAATCAGGCGATCCGCAAGGTGCTGCACCGCGTCGCCACCGAGGCCAACACACAACTGGTTGCGCCGCCGCCAGCCTTGTGCACCGACAACGGCGCCATGATCGCCTGGGCCGGCGCCGAGCGGCTCGCGCTGGGGCTTACCGACCCGCTCGATGTCGCGCCGCACGCCCGCTGGCCGCTCGATCAGGTGGCGAAAGCGGGCGCGCAGCCATCAGCGGTTCGCTAAACGCGATCTACACGAGCTCCAGTCTTAGCTGCCGCCCCACGAGCTTCGCCGCCCGTTGCAAAGTTTCGATCGTCACGTTGCCCTTGGCATTGAGAATTCGGTCCACCTGAGCGCGGCTGGTATTCATCATTTCGGCAAGACGAGCCTTGCTTACGCCTTGGCGCTTCATTTCTTCGCTCAGTTGCCAAGCGACAACGCGCGTCATGGCTTCAGTCTTGGCTGTTTCGCGGATGCCCTCCTCACTAAGAAAGTCGTCTAACGTCGAGCCCCAATGAGAATTCTTCTTCGGTTTTCTCATCTCGTCATCTCCTTCATCCGCCTTTGGGCGAGCGCGATCTCACCAGGTGGTGTTGCCCGTGTTTTCTTAATGAAGCCGTGAACGATACCGAGGCGGCCCGACCAGACGAAAAATATGAGGCGTGCAATGCGATTGTTGGTGAGCGTGCTGCGTAACTCCCAAAGCCCTGCACCAAGCGATCGGCACAACGGCATCCCAACTGGCCATCCGACTTGAACCGTAGCAAGATCAGTTCCGATGATGCGGCGATCTTCAACAGACAAGTTGCGCAACCATTCTCTCACCGGCTCTCCGCCAGCGGAGGTCCGCTAGAACACGATGGGTATTTCGGTCAGCCGATCACCGGCCATTGCTTAATGTATCATATATGGTACATTAAGCAATAATTCAAGGCAGCCGCCCGCTGAACGAGCCGTTTCGTCAATCCGGATTGCCGCGAAAGCGGCAAGTCCGGAATCCTTAGCCACAGCGACGAAATCTTTCTGCCTCTGTCGTGATTATGGATTCCGGTCTCGCGGGCTAACGCCCATGCCCCGGAATGAACCTTACTGCTCAAACCGGTCGATGAACCAGCGCAGCACCCGCATCCAAACTTCGTCCTTGCCGACCGCGTCCTCGATGCCGTGTTCGAGATTGGGGTTGTCGTTGACCTCCATGACCACGATGCCGTTTTCGGTCTGCTTCAGGTCAACGCCATAAAATCCGTCGCCGATCGGCCGCGCCGCCCGCACCGCGACGTCGATCACGTCGGGCGGCGCCTGATCGAGGTCGAAGGCGCGGAAGCCGCCCTCCCGCGACGACCCGTCCGGCCGGTATTTCACCACCTGCCAGTGGCCGCGCGCCATGCGGTACTGGCAGATAAACAGCGGCTCGCCGGCCAGCACGCCGACGCGCCAATCGAATTCCGTCGGCAGAAATTTCTGCGCCAGCAGCAAGTCGGTTTCCTCGAACAGCTCGTCGCAGATGCGCTTGAATTCAATCGCGGATTCAATCTTGTGCACGCCGCGCGAGAACGAGCCGTCCGGGATCTTCACCACCAGCGGCAGGCCGAGTTCGTCGATCACCTTGGTGAGGTTGGTGTCCTCGGCAATCATCACCGTCGGCGGTGTCGGCACCTGATTCTGCTGCAACAGCTCCATCAGGAAGACCTTGTTGGTGCAGCGGATCATCGAGATGGGATCGTCGATGACCGGCATGCCCTCCTGCCAGGCGCGCCGCGCGAAGCGGTAGGTGTGATTGTCGATGGATGTCGTCTCGCGGATGAACAGGCCGTCGTATTCGGCAAGCTCGGCAAGCTGCCGCTTGGTGATCGGCTCGACGTCGACCGACAGCTTTTCGGCGATCCGCGCGAAATGCTTGATCGCATTCGGCGACGACGGCGCCATTTTCTCGTTGGGATCGTAGAGCACCGCGAGATCATATTTTGCGACCGAGCGCGCTTTCGGATCGCGCCATTCGCGCTTGGTATGATTGTGCAGCGACTCGCGGAAGAACTCGGCTTCGCCGTTGACGAGCCGGGTGATGGCGCGCGGGCGGATGCGGTCGATCGACAGCCAGTCGCCGGGATCGACGATCACTTCCAGCGCCGGACACCGGAACCAGTCGAACAACAATCGGCCAAACGATTCAAAACGGCTATCGCGGGCAATGCCGAAGCAGACCAGAAGCTTGATCTCGCCGTCGGGCTGATAATCGGCGCGGCGCGCGCAACGGTTCAACTCGTCTTCGAGTTCCGGCAGGGCGTGCTCGTAGAGCTTCTGCTCGCGCAGCTCCAGCATGGTCTCCACGGTCGGCACCACGCGATGGCCGCGGGCCTCGGCCAGCAGCGAGGCGTAATAGCCCTTCGATTGATAGGCGTAGGAGCGCGCAAGATTGACCAGCTTGGGCCGCGCCATGTCGAACAGACGAGGCCGCGCCAGGTATTCGCTCGTGGTGATGACCTTGTGCGGGGTCTCGGCGTTGGGCAGGTCGCGGGGCTGGTCGACAAGGATGACCCAGCCGGTCATGGGCGGGTCCCTTTCGTATCCAGGACGAAATGTGATTTTCGGCCGATCATGCGTTCAAAGTCAGGCACGGCTTGAAATCTTCTAGCCGGAAGCAAAGCGCTTGGCGACAGCACACCTGCGATGTCCACCATGAAAACCGATTCGCGCTTGCGAAGTCAGGCGGGATTTGGGCGCTTGAGCGATTTTTCAAAGCGTAGCGCGTCAATACGATTGTCATAATAGCGCGCGTGCCGACCGAACCGCACATAGCCCGACGATTCGTAGAGTGCGATGGCGCCGGCATCGTCGGCGCAGACTTCGAGCCGCATGGACCGGCAGCCGTGCCGCCGCGCGCTCGCCTCGGCGGCGGCCATAAGCCGGCGCGCGATGCCGCGGCGCTGGAACTCCCTGCCGACGGAGATCGTGTAGAGCCGGCCGCGCCGCGAACCCTGCCGGTAGTTCACCAGCACACAGCCGGCGAGCTGGCCAGCGACGTCGGCGACAATCAATGTCGATGTCGGCGAGGTGATGAAATGGCGGAAGCTGCGCCGCGAGATGATGTGATCGGGAGTAAAGAACTCCTGTTCGAGGGCTAGCAGCGCGTCCAGGTCAGCCAATCGCCCGCGCCGGAGTTTTGCCGGCGGCCGCGACCGGCTCGGCGATTTGGTCACGTCATGCGTCCCTGGTCGATGCGCGCGAGTATCGTCTCCAGCCGCTCGAGCCGATCGGCCTCGCCCGGCGGCTTATCCCAGCGCAGCCGGTTGATGCGCGGGAAGCGCATCGCCAGGCCCGACTTGTGCCGCGTCGAGCGCTGCAGTCCTTCGAACGCGACTTCCAGCACCAGGCCAAGGTCGGGCTCGTGCACGACTTCGCGCACCGGGCCGAAACGCTCTGTCGTGTTGCGGCGGACGAAGCGGTCGATCTGCAGCAATTCCTCGTCGGTAAAGCCGAAATAGGCCTTGCCCACCGGCACCAGTTCGTCGCCGGCTTCGCCGCGCGTCCAGACGCCGAATGTGTAGTCGGAGTAATACGACGATCGCTTGCCATGGCCGCGCTGCGCATACATCAGGACCGCGTCGATGATGAACGGATCGCGCTTCCATTTCCACCACGGCCCCGTCGGCCGGCCCGGCAAATAGGGCGAGTCGCGCCGTTTGAGCATCACGCCCTCGACCGCAGCGGCGTCGGCGCCGGCCCCGGCCGCGGCCGGATCCTTGCGCGCCGCCAACAGCTCGTCCCAGGACGCGAAATTGACCAGGGGTGACAGATCGACCCGCGGCGTGTCGAGGCGCGCGACGAAATCTTCCAGCCGCGCCCGCCGGGCCGCAAACGGCAGGCCGCGCAAATCCTCGCCGCCGTCGGCAAGCAGATCGTAGGCGCGCAGGTGCGCGGGGAATTCGCTCAATAGCTTTGGCGTTACGGCTTTGCGGTTGAGCCGCTGCTGCAGCACGTTGAACGACTGCACCAGCCCGTCACGCCGGATCAAGAGCTCACCGTCGATCGCGCCCGGCAGCTGCAGCGTATCGACCAGATCGGGAAAGGCCCTGGAAATATCCTCGCCGGTCCGCGAATAGAGCCGCGCAATCCCTACCCTGCCCTCCGCCGCGTGCGGGGAAGCGGCGACGGCCTGCACGCGAATGCCGTCCCATTTCCACTCCGCTAGAAAATCGCAAGGATCGAGCGCAGCGAGGTCGGGTTCGTCGAGCGCATGTGCCAGCATCGGCGGCCGGAACGGTGCCGGATCGTCGCTCGCCGGTTTTTCGCCGCGGCCTTCCAGCCAGGCGAACAGCGCCGTATAAGGCGGCGCCAGCCCGGGCCACAACAGCTCGATCTCCTGCGCGTCGGCGGCGCCAAGCGCCGCCACCGCGGTTTTCGCCAGCCGCGCCGAAACGCCGATCCGCAAGCCTCCGGTGACCAGCTTGATCAGCGCCCACCGGCCATTCTCGTCGAGCCGATCAAGCCAGCGCGCCAGCTGTTGCGGCAGCTGCGCCTTGCCAAGCGTCGCGAGAGTTTCGACGACGGAGGTGAGGGTCAGTTCTTCACCCGCTTGCGGGGCGGAGTCAGCGGCCGAGTGCGCTGGCCACATCAGCGCGACGGTTTCGGAGAGATCACCCACGTAATCGTACGACAGCTCGAACAGCACCGGATCGGTTCGCTCGGCGATCAACTGCCGGATCAATCCGGCCTTGGCGTGCGGGAAGCTCAACGCGCCCGTCAGCGCCGCCAGCGCCCATCCGCGCTCGGGGTCGCCGGTACTGCGGAAATAGTCCGTCATCAGCCGCAGCTTGGCGTTGCGCGCCGGTTCGTAGGCCATGCGATTCATCAGTTCGGCGAAGCGATTCATTCGCTTGGCTCACCGGCGGTCGGCTCGCCGGGCTCATCTTCCTCGCCATAGCCGACGATATCGAGCGGCCGCGCCTTCAGCCCACGCGTGCCGCACCAATGCACCAGCGCGTCTTCCTGGCCGTGCGTCACCCAAATCTCGCCCGCGCCGGTCGCCGCTATTGTCGCCGTGAGCCCGTCCCAGTCGGCATGATCGGAAATCACCAGCGGCAGAGCGACGCCTTGCTGGCGCGCCCGCGCCCGCACGCGCATCCAGCCGGACGCGAACGCATTAACGGGGTCCGGGAAACCGCCGCGCCCACAGCTCGTTGAGCGCTGACGGCGGGCAGAGCGTTATCGTGCCAGCAAGCGCCGCCTTATCGGCGCCCCGCACCAGCCGCAGCTCACCGAGCGCAATGCCGCGGCTTTCGTAATAGCGGGTGATGCTTTCCATCGCGCCATGCAGATAGATCGGCTTGTCGTAGCCGGACTTGCGAATGAGCGCGATCGACCCGCTGCGCCTTGCCGAGCGAATAGGCGCCGACCAGATGCGCGCGATCGGGAAACACCGCGACCGAACGCAGGAGCTTTGCGATCTCGACATCGGGATCGCCGTGACGGAACACCGGCAGCGCGAACGTCGCTTCGGTGATGAACACGTCACAGCGCACGAGTTCGAATGGCGCACAGGTCGGATCGGGCACGTTCTTGTAATCGCCGGAGGCGACGATGCGCAGCCCGCCGGCCTCGACCGCGATCTGCGCCGAACCAAGCACGTGACCCGGCGGGATGGAACGTCACCGTGGCGCCGTCGAGCCTTAGTGTCTCGCCATAGCGGACCGCCTGCATTGCGCCGGCGAAATTTTCGCCGTAACGCAGCCGCATCAGATCGAGCGTCTCCTGCGTGGCCAGCACCGCGCCATGGCCGGCGCGCGCATGGTCCGAGTGGGCGTGCGTGATCAGCGCCCGCTCGACCGGCCGGGTCGGATCGATATGAAAGCCGCCAAGCTTGCAGCAAACGCCCGCCGGCGTCAGCGCGAGGATATCTTCAGGACGCATCGCAAAAGATTAGATAAGCATTTCCGCACAACGCGCGAGCACCATGTCCGACACCGGCCCGCTCTTCGTCTCCTCCGGCGATGCCATCGCCGACCGGCGCTACAAATGGGCGCTCGACCATGCCGCGCGCGGTGACTTTTGCGGCGCCGCCGACATTCTGGTGCAAACCCTCGAACTAGCCCCAGGCTTTGCGACCGCCTGGTTCGCGCTCGGCGCCATTCGCGACCGGCTCGGCGAGCGCGACGCAGCCATCGCCGCTTTCGAAAAAGTCCGCGCGGCCGATCCGGAGGATTACCATGGCGCGAGGCTGCAACTCGCGCGTATCGGCGCGGGCGATGCCGCGCCGGCGATGACGCCGACTTACGTTCGCCGGCTGTTCGACCAATACGCCGCCCGTTATGACGTCTCCCTCACCCAGCATCTCGCCTATCGCGGGCCGGGGCTCCTGCGTGACGCCGTCGCAGCGGTGACGCGCCCAGCCGGGCGGCCGATGCGCTTCGGTTCCGTACTCGATCTCGGCTGCGGCACCGGGCTTGCCGGAGTGGCGTTTCGGCCATTCGCCGACTGGCTCGTCGGGATCGATCTCTCGCCGGCCATGATCGAACTGGCCGCCGCCAAAGGCCTCTACGACCGCTTCATCAACTCCGATGTCAGCGCTGCGCTGGCCGACGAGGCCGCCAACGCAGCGAATTATCATCTTGTCATCGCGGCCGACGTGTTCGTCTATGTCAACGCGCTGGCTCCGATCTTCGCCGAAGTCGCCCGTGTTCTCGCGCCGGACGGAATATTTGCTTTCACGGTCGAGACCCATGCGGGCGACGGCGTGAAGCTTTTGCCAACGCTGCGCTACGCACACGGCGAACCTTACATCCACGCAACGCTGCGTGACGCCGGACTTGCGGTGTCGGCTCTCACGCCAGCGTCCGTGCGCAGCGAAAAAGGCGTTCCCGTCGACAGCCTGATCGTGGTCGCCCGGGCCTCGACCGCGACGAAACCGCCCGCTAGTTCTCGGGCGTGACCGTCCTCGAACGACCCGCCGCCCTGCCGGAACAGTTCGCGCGCTGGTTCGCAAGCCGCGGCTGGACGCCGCGCGCGCATCAGCTCGAACTGCTGGACCAAGCCAGAGCCGGCCGCTCGGTCCTCCTGATCGCGCCGACCGGCGGCGGCAAGACGCTCGCCGGGTTTCTGCCAAGTCTCGTGGAGCTAAGCGCCTCCATTTCCCTGCCGCCGCGATCGGAGGAGCAACGTCGCCTCCTCTCCACCGGGCGCGGCGTGCGGCGCGAGGGCGGGCTGCACACGCTCTACATCTCCCCGCTCAAGGCGCTCGCCGTCGATATCGCGCGCAACCTGGAAGCGCCGGTCGCCGAGATGCGATTGCCGATCCGCATCGAAACGCGCACCGGCGACACGCCGACCTCGAAGCGCCAGCGCCAGCGCCGCGATCCGCCGCAGATCCTGCTGACCACGCCGGAGCAGCTGGCGCTGCTGCTGGCGTCCGCCGACGCGCCCCATCTGTTCGGCTCGCTCAAACGCATCATTCTCGACGAACTGCATGCGCTCATCACTTCAAAGCGCGGCGATCTGTTATCGCTCGGGCTGGCGCGGCTTTATCGCCTGTCGCCGCATCTCGCATCGATTGGACTGTCGGCGACCGTTGCCGAACCCGAAGAACTCTGCCGCTTCATGGTGCCGCAGCGCTCCGAGAATTCGCGCGCCGGCCTCATTGTTGCCGAAGCCGGCGCAGCCCCCAAAGTGACGATGCTGGACAGCCGTGAGCGGTTGCCGTGGGCCGGCCATTCGGCGCGCTATGCGCTCGGCGAAATGTACGCACTGATCAAGGCGCACCGCACCACGCTGGTCTTCGTCAACACGCGCAGCCAGGCGGAAGGCATCTTTCAGGATCTCTGGCACATCAACGACGACAATCTGGCGATCGCGCTGCATCACGGCTCGCTTGACGTGGCGCAGCGGCGCAAGGTCGAAGCTGCGATGACGAGCGGTCTGCTGCGCGCCGTGGTCTGCACCTCCTCGCTCGATCTCGGCATCGACTGGGGCGACGTCGATCTCGTCATTAACGTCGGCGCGCCGAAAGGCGCGTCGCGGCTGTTGCAGCGCATCGGTCGCGCCAATCACCGCATGGACGAACCGTCGACGGGAGTGCTGATCCCGGCGAACCGTTTCGAAGTGCTGGAATGCCGCGCAGCGCTCGATGCCATCGCCGAGAACGCCCAGGACACGCCGGCCGCGCGCACCGGCGCGCTCGACGTCCTGGCGCAGCACGTGCTCGGCTGCGCCTGCGGGGAGCCGTTCCGATCCGACGAGCTTTACGCCGAGGTGACGGCGGCGTCGCCTTATGCGGCGCTCACGCGCGCGGATTTCGATGCCGTGGTCGATTTCGTCGCCACCGGCGGCTATGCGCTCAAGGCCTACGAGCGGTTTGCCCGTATCCGTCATGGCAAGGATGGACTATGGCGCATCACCCATCCCAACGTGGCGCAGCGCTACCGGCTCAACGTCGGCACCATCGTGGAAGCCGACATGCTGAAAGTGCGCCTGGTGCGCTCGCGCGCGTCGAAGCTGATTCCGCGCGGCGGCCGCTTACTCGGCCAGGTCGAGGAATATTTCGTCGAAACCATGGTGCCGGGCGACACGTTCGTGTTTGCCGGCGAGATCCTCAGATACGAAACCATCGTCGAGGACGAAGCCTACGTCTCGCGCACGACGGCGGAAGATCCCAAGGTGCCGGCCTATGAGGGCGGCAAGTTTCCGCTCTCGACCTATCTCGCGGCGCGCGTGCGCCGCATTATCGCGCGGCCGCAAGAATGGCGCGAACTGCCGCCGCAAGTGCGAGAGTGGCTCGAAATTCAACAATGGCGCTCGCAAATGCCCGGCGCAGCGCCAGCTCCTGGTCGAAACCTTTCCCCGCGCCAATAAGCATTATCTGGTCTGCTATCCGTTCGAAGGCCGCCTCGCGCACCAGACGCTCGGCATGTTGTTGACGCGGCGTTTGGAACGCGCGCGCCTAAAGCCTATGGGCTTTGTCGCCAACGAATATGCGCTCGCAGTGTGGGGGCTCGGCAACGTCGCGCAGCAGGTCGAGCGCGGGGAATTTTCGTTTGACGAACTATTCGACCGAGACATGCTGGGCGACGATCTGGAAGCCTGGCTTGCCGAGTCGGCGCTGATGAAGCGCACCTTCCGCAACTGCGCGATCATCGCCGGGCTGATCGAACGGCGCTTTCCCGGCGAGGAGAAGTCGCGCCGGCAGGTCACGATCTCGACCGATCTCGTCTATGACGTGCTGCGCAGCCACCAGCCCGACCATGTGCTGCTGCGCGCGGCGCGCGCCGATGCCGCGACCGGCCTGCTCGATGTCCGCCGCCTCGGCGAAATGCTCTCGCGCATCAACGGCCGAATCGTCCATAAGGCGCTCGACCATGTCTCGCCGCTCGCCGTTCCGGTCATGCTGGAGATCGGACGCGAAGCGGTCTACGGGGAAGCCGCCGAGACGCTGCTCGCGGAGACTGAGGCCGAGCTTGTGAAGGAGGCCATGCAGTGACGGGACGTGTCCGCCGCGACATTCCCGGCCTCCGCCTCAAGGCGGCAGGCGACAAAGAGCACGCGATCGTCATCTCCCGGGGCCACCCTCGTCGCCGATCCAGGCGGCGCGCTGTTCTGGCCGGACGAAGGTCTGCTCGCGGTCGCCGATCTGCATCTGGAGAAAGGCTCCGCCTTCGCGACGCGCGGCGTGTTGTTGCCGCCCTACGACACGGCGGCGACGCTCGGGCGCTTGGCGCATCTGATTGCGCGCTATGCGCCGAGGCTCGTGATTGCGCTCGGCGACAGCTTTCATGACGGCGGCGGTGCAGCGCGCATGGCGGAGCCCGACCGCGCCGCGCTCGCGGCTCTGCAGCGCGGGCGCGACTGGCTGTGGATCGCCGGCAATCACGATCCCAGTCCGGCCGCTGGCATCGGCGGCCATTTTGCCGAAATGCTGGCGCTCGAGCCTATCATCTTCCGGCACGAACCGTCAGCCGTCGCGGCAGATGGCGAGATTGCCGGCCATCTGCATCCGCAAGCGCGCGTCGCGCGCCGCGGCCGCGCGGTCAGCCGGCGCTGCTTCGCCGCCAACGCACGGCGGCTCGTCATGCCGGCATTCGGCGCCTACACCGGGCGGCCTCAACGTGCGCGACCGCGCGATCGCAATGCTGTTCGGCACGCTCGATTTCACCGCCCACATGCTGGGAGCGAGCCGCCTTTACGCGGTCACGGCGGCGCGCTGCCTGCCGGATTGAGTGCTATTTTCGTTTCGCCGAGCGTGCCAGACTGCCCGGCGCATTCCACGCCGCGGCCGTCTTCACGTTGATGGCGTCATCGGGCTGCGGCTCGGCGGCAAAGCTTTTCACCGCATTGCGCGCGGCGGCCAAGGTCTGTGGATCGAGATGCGAGGCGATTTCATCGCGTTTCGCCGCCGCTTCCTTGTCGCCTTGATCGGCCGCGAGCGCGAACCACTTGTAGGCCTCGGCCTCGTTCTTCTGCACGCCGATGCCGCGCGCGTAGAGGATGCCGAGATTGTATTGGCTGTCTCTGACACCGTGATTGGCCGCCTTGCGGAACCACGCGGCGGCTTTGTTGTAATCCGGCGGCCCGTTCACCCCCTCGGCGTAGATCACCGCGAGATTGTGCATCGCCTTGCCGTTGCCCTTGTCCGCTGCCGCTTCATAGAGCTCGCGCGCCCGGCCCAGGTCTTTCTTGACGCCGACGCCCTTCTCATAAAGCCCGCCAAGCCGGAATTGCGCGGGAGCCAGGCCTTTTTGGGCAGCGCGCTCCAGCCAGTGTGCGGCAGCCGCCGCGTTCTGCAGAACGCCACGGCCCTCGGCGAAGCGGCTCGCCACTTCGTAATCCGCGGCCGGGTCGCCCGCCATTGCGGCGGCGCGTAAAGCCGGATTGCCAATAGTGGCCGGAAGCTTGTCGTCGGCGATCGGAGTCCCGCGCCGTCCTGATAATGCCGCGATTGGCGCCGCTTGCGGACCCGGCAGCGCGCCGGTGATGTCCGGCGATGCCCACGACGGCAGCGCGGCGGCGTGCTGGCCGCCGATCGATGGTGCGGGGACCGCCGCCAGGGGCGTCCCGGCGTCCTGCGGCTGCATCGATTGCCGTTGCGGCACGGCTTCCTGCGTCGCCGGCGGCTGCACAGGGGGTGCGCTGGGTGAGCTGGGCGGAATGGGCAGCGACGGCGCTTGGGGCTGCGGTCGTCTTTCCGGAACGATGGACATCGGCGCCGCAGCGGGCGGCGGAGCTTGCCGAGGCGCGGGCTGGGGTTGCGATTGCGGGACGACGCTCACGCCGTTGTTCTCGAAGAACTTCGTCACGACGCGCACGCCGCCGAGCAGGATGAGCACGGCGACACCCGCGACGATAAGCTTGTGCAGCCGTTCCGAAGGCTTCTTTGGCTGCGGCACGGAGGACGCGCCGGCAGCGACCGTTTTTTGTCCAGGCCGCTCGGCCGCCGCGGCCTGGGCGGCGCGGCGCGCGGCCGCAATGAAATCGGGCCGCCCCGAATCGGCGATCACCGGTGGCTTGACCGAAACCACCGCCGCTTCCGACGCGGCAATCCGTTCGGCGGGGGAGCGCGCCCGGCCGGGAGCCGAGCCGGGCTCCAACGGATGATCGGGCGGCAGCGACGGATCGATCGGCGTCCGCGCCGCCGTTTGCGCCGCGAGATCAGGTTCGTGCGGCGGCTCTGGGGCGAGCGGCGTCGCAACGCTGACCGATGGGGGCGTCACATTCTGCGACGCGATCGACAGTGGTGGCGCTGCGGCCTGCGGGGGCGCAGCCACCGCGGGTGGCGATGCCTCGCCGCGCAGGCTGCCTTCGATGCTGGCCAGCCGGTCGATCACGTGCTCGACGGTCTCCTGCACGACCTCAAGCGAATCCCTGGTCCGACGGTCATTCGCCTTGATCTCGGCAACGTCACGCTCAATCACCGGGGACGGTGCTGACGCGCCGAGCCCAGCCGCGGCAGCGCCACTGCTGCGCATCTCATTGAGATGCACCAGAAGGTCGGCAAGCCCCCGCTCGATCGCTTCGAGATGGCCGAGCCGCGCATCGGAAGCGTCGAATCGCTGCACCAGGGCGGCGATGCGGTCTTCAAGATGAGCGAGCGCCGCATGGTCGGTGTGGGTGAGTTGAACCCAGTCGAGCTTTTCGATCAACCCGGTGAGCAGTTTTTCCAGATCGTGCGGCACGGCTTGACCGGCCTCGCTCGACGCCGTGAGCGCGGCAGCGAGCGAATCGATGCGCTGCCCCAGGGCCGCGACCTCCTGACTGGCTCCAGCCGACGCCGTCAGCGCGCCGGCGAGCGAGTTGATGCGCTGTTCGAGCGCGGCAACGTCGTGGCCGGCTCCCGCCGATGCCGTCAGCGTCGCAGCCAGCGAATCGATGCGCTGTTCGAGGCCCGAGACATCCCGGCCGGCGCCGCTCGACGATGTCAGAGCGGCCGCAAGCGTATCGATGCGTTGCTCCAATGCCGAAACCGCGTGGCCGCTCGCCGCGTTGTTGGCGATGACGTCGACCTGACTGGCAAGCGCGCGGACCTCCTCCGCGACGCGCGCCAGCGTATCGTTTGATGCGACGTGCGAAACCACACCGCGCAGACCGCCGATCGCGGCTTCGAGCTGCTGCAGCGCCGATGGATCGTCCTTGGCGAGGATCATGTCGACTTTCTGCGACAGCGCCCTCACGGCCTCTTCGAAGCCGACCAGATTTTCCGCCGGCGTCAGCACGCGCAGCATCTCGCGGATTTCAGTCAATCCGCGCTCCAAGCCGGCGAGCGCGTTAGGATCGACGCCCGATTGGCGGCTGTGGTCGATGCGCTCGCCGAGCGCCTTGATTTCGATTTCGAGCGATTCCACGGCGCGCCGCGGCAGCGCTTCGTTGAGCTGGCGGCCGATGTCGGAAAGGTCGGAACGAATCGCGGCGATCGCCTTCTCGATGTCGCTCGACGGCTGCAGCGCCTCGATGCGCGCGGTGATCTGACGCAGTTGCGCTTCGAGACTGGAAAAATCAACCGTGGGAGCGCTGACGGCGGCGGCCGCCGCCAGCAGCTTTTCGCTCGGCTTATCGCCGGGCGCGGGAACCTGACGCGGCGTAACCGGCGGCGCCGGCGGTGCAAGCGTCTCCGCGGCCGCTACGGCTTCATGTTGCGCGCGCGCCATAGCGGCTCCGCCATCGAGCGCACGCTGCCGCGCCGCGATCTCGGCGACGGCATCGTCCATTGACGGGTTCAGCTCCGTTCTAGCGCGGCGGCGAAGCGGCGGCGCACCCGTCAGCCGCGGCCGTTGTTCATCAGCCGGCGCTGCCGGCATTGTCGGCGGGGTTTTGGGCCGCGAAGGTGCGGCGCGCGACAAGCGTTCGATCTGCTGCGTCAGCTGATCGAGACGCGCATGCATCTCGCCGATCCCCTCGCGCGCCGGCGCCGCTATGCGACGCGCCTCATCGCGAGCGATCACGAGAAGCCGTGCTTCTTCAGCCTCGCGGGCGGCAGCGTCGCGGCGATGAGTTTGCTCTGCGGCGAGGGCGACCGCTTCGCGGCGCGCCTCTTCGCGCGCAGATTTACGCGCTGCCTCGAGGCGACGCTCCTCTTCAGCCTCGCGCGCGGCAGCCTCTTGCCGTGCTTGTTCGCGGGCCGCTTCCCGTTCGGCTTCAATGCGGCGTTCCGCTTCCGCCTCGCGGGCGGCAGCCTCGCGCCGCGCTTCTTCCCTTGCGGCTTCGCGGGCAGCTTCGATGCGGCGCTCCTCCACGGCCTCGCGGGCGGCAGCCTCGCGCCGCGCTTCCTCCCGCGCGGCTTCGCGGGCAGCTTCGATGCGGCGCTCCTCCACGGCCTCGCGGGCGGCAGCCTCCCGCCGCGCTTCTTCCCTTGCGGCTTCGCGGGCAGCTTCGATGCGGCGCTCCTCATCTTCGGCGCGCGCGGCGGCTTCACGCTGTGCTTCTTCGCGCACGGCCTGGCGAGCCGCCTCGCGAATGGCGTCAAGGCGTCGCGCCTCATCGGCGGCGTCAGCCGCATTATCGTGCGCTACAGCAGCCTCGCGGCGCGGTTCATTACGCCCACGCTCGCGCTCCCGCGCGTCATCGCGATCCCCTTCGCGGCGGTGCCGATCGTTGTTCCAGTCGCGGCGAGGAAAACCGTCGCGGTCGCGCCGGTGAGGTTCGCCTTGGAATTCGGCCTGGCGCAGACGCTCATCTCGCTGATTCTCGCGGTAAGGGCGGCCTTCGTATTTGACGTCGTATCTGGCTTCGTTTTTGACCGGACGGACATCGCGCTCGGTCCGTACCGGCGGGACCGAGCGCTGCTCGGTCGGTTCGTCGCCGGTCTTTCTGATCACCCGGTTGAGCCACTCATCGACCGACAGGTCGACGCGGCGCTCCTCGTCGCGCTCAGCCTCCCGCGCCTGCGGGCGGAGGCCTCTCAGATTCCACGGATCGCCAGATTTCATCCTCGCGCCCAGACCACATCGGAAGGGGCCGTCTGCGCCCCCCCTTTCGGGCCGGCGCTGGTGACGAAACGAGCGCACGGCACTGCCCTCTTTCCCCGCATCCCGACTTTTCCGGATTAGGGTAAACAAGCAGTTAAGAATTAGGGGGCGCCCTCCAGATCGGGCTGCTGTTTTGCCGGATTCACCCTGCCCCGGCGCGGAAATCGGGCGCTCCGCTTCGCACCGCCACGCGTGTTACCGTTACGGTAACGTGTAAAGCATTTCCTAAACGCTCATGTCGTGTGCCAAGCTGGCTTGGACGCGACTGCGTCGATCGGCGAGGACCTCATGCCGCAAGGCGCGAATATCGGCATGGCGAACTATTTGTCTGCGCCTGCCGGCGAGAATGAGGTTGCGTCGCAAGCCGATCGGCCGATGACGATCGGTGAGGTGGCCCGCGAATTCGGCATCACGCCGCGGGCGCTGCGCTTCTACGAAGCCAAACGCCTGATTGCACCGCAGCGCAACGGCGCGCTCCGCCTCTACCACCGCAGCGACCGTAATCGTATTGCGCTCGTCCTCAGTGGACGGCGGCTCGGCTTCACGCTGGCGGAAATAAAAGAGCTCGTCGAAGAACCCGGCGGTGGCCGCCTGCAGCTCACCCGCGAGCAATGCCTGGAACAGATCAACCTGCTCGAACGGCATAAGCGCGGCATCGAGCATGCGCTCGGCGAACTGCGCCAGATCTATACGTCGTTCTACAAATCGCTGCTGGAAGACCGGCTTTCGTCCTGAATAGACCCTTGCCAGCCGAATCTCACGCCGCGGTCAGGCCACCGTCGATCACAAGTTCTGCCCCGGTCGTGAAAGCGGATTCATCGCTCGCCAGGAACAAAATCGTGCGCGCAATTTCGGCCGGCTGCGCCAGCCGGCCGAGCGGCGCGGCGTGCATGAAATTGTCTTCCAGTTTCTTCGGGTCGCGCGCGGACGCGATCATCGACCGCAGCATCGGCGTCTCGACAAATGACGGATGCACCGAATTGCAGCGGATGTTGTAGCCCCTGCGGGCGCAATGCAGCGCCACCGATTTCGTCAGCAGGCGCACCCCGCCCTTGCTGGCGCTGTAGGCGGCGAGATTGCCCGACCCGATCAGTCCCGCCACCGACGACATGTTGACGATCGAGCCGCCGCGGTCTTTCATGACCCGCACCGCGTGCTTGCAGCCAAGAAAAGTGCCGTCGAGATTAACGGCCATCAGCGCCCGCCACTCCTCGAGCGTCGTCGTCTCGATATCTTTCAGCAGCACCACGCCCGCAGAGTTGACGATGATATCGATGCGTCCGAACTCGGCAGCGACCGCGTCGGTGACCGCGATCCAATCAGCTTCGCGCGTCACATCGAGGCTGCGAACGGCTGCGCGTGGTCGGAGCGGATCGAGCGCGAAAGCCGACAGGGCCTGATCGCGATCGGTCAAAATGACCGTGGCAGCCTCATCGAGCAGCAGAGTTGCAGCTGCCAGGCCGATGCCGGATGCTGCGCCCGTGACCAGGGCGACCTTGCCCTCAACACGACCCATGCGCCACCGCCCATCCGATCCACCAGGATAAAGGCTAGTCCGCGCGGCACCCTCTGGCTAGTATGTGCGGCGCACAATGGATTCTCGCCGGGGAGACGCCATGCCGGACGCCTTCATCTACGATCACGTGCGCACGCCGCGCGGACGCGGCAAGGTCGATGGCGCGCTGCACGAAGTGACCGCGCTCAATCTGGCGAGCCAGGCGCTCGGCGCCATCAGGGATCGCAATCAGCTCGACACGTCGCAGATCGACGATGTGGTGATGGGAGTCGTCGATCCGATCGGCGAGGCCGGCGCCAACATCGCGCGGCTTGCGGCTTTGGTCGCTGGTTTCGGCGACAGCGTCGCCGGCGTGCAAATCAATCGCTTCTGCGCCTCGGGCCTCGACGCGGTCAATTTTGCCTCCGCGCAGATCATGGCCGGACAACAGGACCTCTCGATCGGCGGCGGAGTCGAATCGATGAGCCGCGTCGGCATCGGCTCGGCCGGCGGCGCCTGGTCAGTCGATCCGTCAATCGCGGTCGCGCATTATTTTCTGCCGCAGGGCATCTCCGCCGATCTGATCGCCACCAAATACGGATTTTCGCGCGACGACGTCGACGCCTATGCGGTCGAGAGCCAGAAGCGCGCCGCGGCGGCGTGGAGCGACGGCCGCTTTTCCCGTTCGGTGATGGCGGTGAAGGACATCAACGGCCTCATCATCCTCGACAAGGACGAGCACCTGCGGCCCGGCACGACCATGCAGTCGCTGGCGTCGCTGCAGCCAGCGTTCGCGCAGATGGGCGACAAGGGCGGCTTCGATGCGGTCGCCATTCAGGCGCATCCCGACGTCGAATACATCAATCATGTGCACCACGCCGGCAATTCGTCGGGCATCGTCGACGGCGCCGCCGCCGTGCTGGTCGGCAACGCGCGCGCTGGCAAGCGCGCGGGCCTCAAACCGCGCGCGAAGATCAAAGCATTTGCCAACATCGGCTCGGAGCCGGCGCTGATGCTGACCGGCCCGGTCGATGTGACCGAGAAAGTACTGAAAAAGTCCGGCATGACGCTCGCCGACATCGACCTGATCGAGATCAACGAGGCGTTCGCCTCGGTGGTGCTGCGCTATCTGCAGGCGTTCGATCTCGATCCCGCCAAGGTCAACGTCAACGGCGGCGCCATCGCCATGGGCCACCCGCTCGGCGCCACCGGCGCGATGATCCTCGGCACCGTGCTCGACGAACTGGAGCGGCGCCAACTGTCGACCGCGCTGATCACGCTGTGCATCGGCGCCGGCATGGGCACCGCGACGATCATCGAGCGCGTCTAAAAGACGGGGTGACATTCGATGCCGAAAATCGACATCGCCGGACTGCCGACCGATACCCGCACCGGCTATCCGCCGCCATACGATCGCGTGGTCGTCGGCCGCGAGCGCAAGCGGCTTGGCAATGCTGTCGGGCTCGATCAGTTCGGCGTCAACCTCACCACGCTCAAGCCGGGCGCGGCCTCGGCGCTGCGACACTGGCACGAACAGGAAGACGAGCTGGTGTTTATCCTCGAAGGCGAAGTCGTGCTGATCGAGGACGACGGCGAGACACTGCTCAAGCCGGGCGATGCCGCGGGCTTTAAGGCCAACAGCGGTATCGGCCATCACCTCGTCAACAAGTCGAACCGCGACGCCGTCTACCTGGAAATCGGCACCCGGTCGAAATACGAGCGCGCGCATTATGCCGATCCGGACGTGGACCTGATGGTGGTGCGCGACGACAAGGGCGCGCGCTACACCCACAAGAACGGCGAGCCGTACCGATGAGCTTCACCAATTTCACTGTCGAGACTGGCGCGGACGGCATCGCGGTCGTCACGTGGAATGCCCCCGGCCGCTCGATGAATGTCATCGACGGAACGGTGACCGAGGAGCTTGCGGCGATCGTCGAGCAGACGACGGCTGACGCAACCGTGAAGGGCGTCGTCATCACGTCGGGCAAGGACACATTCTGCGCTGGCGCCGATCTCACGGTGCTGCAGTCCTTGAGCCGCGCCTTCACGGAGCTTGCAGCCTCGCAAGGCGAAGAAGCCGCAAACGTGCGCTTCTTCGAGGACAGCCGCAAATGGTCGGTGCTGTGCCGCCGCATCGAGACCTGCGGCAAGCCCTGGGTCGCGGCGATCAACGGTACCGCGGTTGGCGGCGGCTTCGAACTGGTGCTCGCCTGCCATCATCGCATCGCCGCCGACAACGCCAAGACCCGGCTCGGGCTGCCGGAGGTCAAGGTCGGCCTGTTTCCCGGCGCCGGCGGCACGCAGCGGATCGCCCGCATGCTGCAGCCGGCCGACGCGCTGCAATTCCTGCTGAAGGGCGACCAGATCGATGTGACGCGCGCCAAGGCAATGAAGTTCGTCGACGCGGTGGCGCCCGCCGGCGATCTGATCGAGACCGCCAGGAAATGGATTGTGTCGGGCGGCTCGGCCACGGCGCCGTGGGATGCCGACGGCTTCAAGCTGCCCGGCGGGCCGGTGCATTCCAAGGCCGGCATGATGGTGTTCACGCCGGCGAACGCGCTCTACCGCCGCGAGACCTACGACAATTATCCGGCGGCGCGCGCCATTATGCAGGTCGTCTATGAGGGCCTGCAACTGCCGATGGATCAGGCGCTGCGCGTCGAGTCGCGCTATTTCGCCCACATCCTCCGCTCGCCGCAGGCGGCGGCGATGATCCGCTCGCTGTTCGTCTCATTGCAGGAAATCAACAAGGGCGCCCGCCGTCCCCCCGCAGTGCCACGCAAGGCTTTCAAGAAAATCGGCGTGCTCGGCGCCGGCTTCATGGGCGGCGGCATCGCCTATGTGAGCGCGCTTGCCGGCCTCGATGTCGTACTGATCGACCGCGACCCCGAAACCGCCGCGAAGGGTAAGGCCCATTCGCAGACGTTGATCGACGAACAGGTCAAACGCGGCCGCGCCACCGTGGCGGAGCGCGACGCGCTGCTCCAACGCATCGAGCCAACTGCCGACTACGTGACGCTGGAAGATTGCGAGCTGATCATCGAGGCGGTGTTCGAGGATCGCAAGGTCAAGGAAGAGGTCATCGGCCGGGCGCAAAACGTCATCGGCAAGGACACGATCTTCGGCTCCAACACTTCGACGCTGCCGATCAGTTCGCTCGCGGCCGCATTCAAGGATCGCGCGCGCTTCATCGGCATCCATTTCTTCTCGCCCGTCGAGCGCATGAACCTGGTCGAGATCATCCTCGGCAAGGACACCGGCGACGTGGCGCTCGCCGGCGCGCTCGACTATGTGCGCGCCATTCGCAAGACGCCGATCGTGGTCAACGACTCGCGCGGCTTTTACACCTCGCGCGTCGTCGGCACCTATCTGCGCGAAGGCCATTTGATGCTCAGCGACGGCGTGCCCGCCGCCATGATCGAGAATGTCGGCCGCATGGCCGGCATGCCGGTCGGCCCGCTGGCACTCAATGATGAAGTTGCGGTCGATCTGGCGTGGAAGATCCTGCAGGCAACCGAAGCCGATCTCGGACCCGACAAGGTCGATCCGCGGCAGAAGGCGCTCTTGGCCGAGATGGTGGAAAAGCGCGGCCGGCTCGGCCGCAAGAACGGCAAGGGTTTTTACGATTATCCGCAGAACGGGCCAAAGCGGCTGTGGCCGGGACTTGCCGATCTGCAGCCAACAAAGCTCGATCCCGACACGCTCAGTGTCGAGGAACTCAAACAGCGGCTCTTGGCCATCCAGGCGCTCGAGACCACCCGCTGCATCGAGGAGGGCGTAGTCACCGACATGCGCGAGGCCGATGTCGGCTCGGTCCTCGGCTTCGGCTTTGCACCTTTTACCGGCGGCACCATTTCCTACATTGACGGCATCGGGGCTACAGCCTTCGTTGCCCTTTGCAGCCGTTTGGCGAAGCGTCATGGGGACCGCTTCAAACCGGGTAAACTCTTGGCCGATATGGCGAAAAAAGGCGAGACGTTCTACGGGCGCTTCCCGCCCCGCGAGCGCAAGGCGGTCGCTTAGCCGTCATGGCAGGTAGTGGGCTCCTTTGATTAAGGCAGCTAATCTAGTCGGGAAATCGGTGAGTACTGCAAATTTCGCAACCGCATGACGATCCGGCAAAATGGCGGACACCTACAGTGCGGCCCGCAAAACGATCGGCGCGAGTAAAGATGCGTCGGAAAATGTCAGTTTGCCCGTTTTCACAATAGCGTCTTAGCGCCACGGCACATAGGTCCGCCATCTGCACCATGCGAGTAAGGCTACTATCAACGAATAATGGCGTTTCAATTATATTGTCGATTGTTGTCCAAAGGGTTCCGGACTTGTGAAACTGCCGCATTAATTGCGTGTGTTTTAGTGCGACCGATTCATTGTTGTCGTGTATTAGCACACCGTAATCTCTTATTACTTCTGTCGAGTCAGCCGAGATCGTGGTGGCTATATGAGAAAGATATTGTTGAAATCGCGAAACAACTTGTTCAAACGCTTGCTCGCCGACGGAAAGTTTGGCGCGTGTCGGGTCAAAGTGAGTTTTATCAATGCATTCGGCGAATAGTCGCGCATAACCCCAACTTCCCACTACGTCGGCAACATCTCTGACAACCGAAAGGCGTTCGGCGTGGGTCAAATGGACGTATGCTTTTGTTTGTTCATAGTTCTTTTTCGCCTGCCGGTACGGCTCGCGCCCAATCTTTTGAAGCCGAAGAAGCTCGCGCGTTCTGTATTGTTGAACGGCCGAACGCCGACCAAACCAATCCAATTGCTCAAAATCCGGAATTTTAGACTGCTCTAAATATTTTCGCAGGACCCATGCCGTATGAAGTTCTTCATTTTCGAGACCGTAACGACCAAGAACGAGAGAAATCTCGCGGTCGGCGCTACGCCAAAATGAAATTGGAAGCGAAAGTCCTGCGAGAATAAAGTGCGATGTGTTGCCAGGGATTTCAGAGGTGCCAGACTCGTCGATGTAACATAGGTACATCTCACGGTGAACCTGGTAAGAAAAATGCGACCGGGCTATCAGGGCCTCAGCCCTGAGGAGGGACGCTTAGCGACCCTTCCCGGACGCAAAAACAATATAATACAGTAGGAAGCGCAATGCAAGGCATTGATTTCATTAATTCTTTTCCTCCCAAGCTTCCAAAACGTCAATGATATCAGCCATTTCCCAAAGGCGCTTGGTTACTCCTGCGGCCATCGCAGGGCTGGTCCGCAGTGTCTTATGGACGCGCACGAAATTGTAGTACATCGCGAACAAGGCGACGGAATTGGCGTGATTTTCGACCTTCTTTGAGAAGGCGTTGGTGAGCCGCGTAAAGCGACGAGTGTGCATCCTAATATTGAGGTTCGACCGCTCGGCATAGGACGTGCTGACGTGTTTGGGATCGGGATTGCCTTCGATCCGGTGTTTGACGGCGCCGATGCACTCTGCTGGGCTGTACCGCTTCTCGCCCTCGCCAGAGGGGCCATACATCTTCACCAGCATGGCATAGTCGATGTCGCTGCCGAACGCGCCTTCAACGGCCTCTAGGTAAGCCTTGTGGCCGTCGCTGGTGAGCTGCACGCGGTTTGCGAGGCGAGAGGCCAAATCCTCCATGAAGATCACGGCCGCATCGCTATCCCGGCCGCCGACGTACCAAGACGGGATTAGTTTTGTGTCCGCGTCGATTGCGGTCCACGTCCACACGTCGCCAGCCTGCGGCGGGGCTTTCTTCGCTAGCGGAACGTTCTTCTGCTTTGCGTAAATGAACGCCCAAATCTCATCAACCTGGATGCGCTTGCAAGTGAGATTGACGAATACACGGTCCTGATACCAGTCGGCGGCTTGGCCAGCATCGACCATGAGCTTGCTGACCGCCTTCTTGCTGGCCCCTGTCAGCCGGGTCACGGCGCGGATTGAGTTCCCCTCGCAGAGCAGGTGGAGAATGCGGGAACGGGCTTCACGGTCGAGCTTGTTCATGGCTCGATTAAAGCACCCTTCATGCTTAGCGTCAAGTACATGGACAACTTTAATTTAGGGGCTATTAACCTCCAATTGCGTGAGTCAAACTGTCGCGTCGCGCGTGTCTAAATGATCTTGACATATATGTCAATTAAGTTATCTGTAGCTGCACTGGTCAAGGCGAAGCGCCTCTACCCATATCGTCCGATGGGTGGGCGTCCTCGCCGGTGCCTGTTTCTTGCGGAAGAGGCCATGAAAGACCTCGCAAGCCCAGCCGGCATCGTATCTCTTATGGCCCTTCGCGGCATGGTCGAAGCAGAGCTTAAACGCTGGGTTTTTGGCGCTCGCGTGTGGGTTGATTTAGTTGGAAAGCCTCGCTTCTTGAAACCGCTTTGCCCGCCCCCTCCCGAAATTTGGGAGCTGCGCTTTACTGATCCTCGCGTTCAGCTGCGGCTATTTTGTCGCTTCGCTGAGCCAAATACGATCATCGGCACCAAATTCCACACAAGGCAAATGTTGGGTGATAAAGGCTCGCGCCAATGGCATGATGGCCTGAACGCCTGCGAGCAAAAATGGAATGATCTGTTTCCAGGCATTCCACCCTTCTCAGGAAAAACGATCCACGATTATGTAACGGAGGAATGTGATGACTTCCCCCTTTGTACCTAGCCCGATGTCGCCGAAAGAGCGCGCTCAGCATGGCGCAGCTTTAGCAAAGGACGCAGCTTTTGATGCGGTCTATGTCCTCTACCGTCGTCGCAAAGCGGAAGGGTGGACTAATGCACGTATTGCTAACAACGTGGGCGTTGATGAAGGTTGGCTGTCAAAGCAATTTGTAGGCCCGAGAAACGCCACAATAAGCAGTGTGGGAACGCTAGTCGAGGGAATGGATGGAGTGCTGGAAATCAAAGTCCGCGCCATAGAAGATTTGCACTCTAGCCAGGCAAACTATGATCCTTATACGGAATATGAAACACCATTAGAGCAAAATCTAGCATCGCGAGTACCTCCGGCGGGAAAGGGTGACCTAACAGGCCGCGCTGACGATCCCTCTGTAAAAAGTATCTTCGAAATAATTCGTAAAAACGAGCGTGCTCCAGTGCCGGTAACATAAGATGGCCGCACGCCAAGCATCAGTAATAGTGGCAGATGAAATCTATTTCAATCTGCACGGAAAAGCGATTCTCCAAGGCATTTACAATACTGACCTCGTTATCCCGTCGGATCCGACTGCGGTGCCGCAGCTTGTGTTTTATTTCATGATAGAAACCGATTTGTCAGACCCATTTCATTCTTTAAGTGTAGAGGTCACACTTCCAGGAAACCAGCCGTTTCGAAATATAGTATTTATTCTGCCGCCTCAGATTGTTGCTGCCCAAGCAAATCCTGCCAGGTCGCGGTGGTATACTAGACACCCTCTCTTAATTTCATCGCCAACCTTGCGGCCGGGTCGTATCGAAGCAAAAGTGATTCATGAAAAGGGAGAAATATCTCTCACAACCCAATGGATCATATTACCGCCAGCTAACGCACCAACTAATTAGCCCTTGCTTGACTGCCAACGTTTAATGGCGGCGTTTCGGGCAATTTCCTTTCGCCTCTCTGGCGTTATGGCTTTTGCCCGTGCTGCCCCACCCCTTCGCCCTAATGCGGCGGCGGCAGGGTCCTTGCCTTGTTCCTCATGTGACAACTCCCTGTCCTCAACGTTGCCACTCGCAATGTCGATCATGAGCTTGGCGAGCTGGGCGGGATCGCGGGGGCGCTTTGGTCGCTTCTCTGGCATGGTGCGAGTATGCCGGGAGGGTGGCTTAGATGCCAGAGGGGCGAACGGGCTGCCTTAATCAAAAGAACCCACTACCTCATGGCAGTGACATTGGCCTTTGTGGCGCGCCGCGTGTAAGGTCGCGGCCCATTTTTCCCGGGACACTGCATGGCGCGTGATCAAGTCGACCTGACGCCGATCGAGCGGCGGGACGAACTCGTCGCTTGGCTGGCGCAAGGCGTCCGGCCGAAGTCCCAATTCCGTATCGGCACCGAACACGAAAAATTCGGTTTCACACTCGAAGGCCACCGTCCGGTCTCCTACGAGGGGCCGCGCGGCATCCGCGCGCTGCTCGAAGGCATGCAGCACCTGCTCGGCTGGGAGCCGATCATGGAAGGGCCGAATGTGATCGGCCTGCATGACGTCACCGGCGGCGGCGCCATTTCGCTCGAACCAGGCGGCCAGTTCGAACTGTCGGGCGCGCAGGTCGAGACCGTGCATCAGACTTCGCGCGAGCTGATGGCGCACCTGGCGCAGGTGCGCGAGGTGGCGCAGCCGTTGCGTATCGGCTTTCTCGGCCTCGGCATGGCGCCGACCTGGAGCCGCGCCGACATGCCGCGCATGCCCAAGGGCCGCTACAAGATCATGACGGCCTACATGCCGAAAGTCGGCAGCCTCGGCCTCGACATGATGTATCGCACCTGCACGGTGCAGACCAATCTCGACTTCTCCTCGGAAGCCGACATGGTCAAGAAACTGCGGGTCTCGCTGGCGCTGCAACCGATAGCAACCGCGCTGTTTGCCAACTCGCCATTCACCGACGGCAAGCCCAACGGCTTTTTGTCCTTTCGTTCGGAGATCTGGCGCGATACCGACAACGCGCGCGCCGGCATGCTGCCGTGGGCATTCGAACCGGGCATGGGCTTCGAGCGCTGGGTCGATTATGCGCTCGACGTGCCGATGTATTTCATCAAACACGGCGACGAATATGTCGACGTGGCTGGGCTGTCATTTCGCGATCTCTTGGCCGGCAAGCTGCCCGGCATGCCGGGCGTGCGCGCCACCATTTCGGACTGGGCCAATCACCTGAGCACGACCTTCCCCGAAGTTCGGCTCAAGCGCTATCTGGAAATGCGCGGCGCGGATTCCGGACCACTGCCGAACCTGCTGGCGCTGCCGGCGCTGTGGGTCGGCATACTTTACGATGACAGTTCGCTCGACGCCGCCTGGGACTTGGTCAAGGACTGGACTGCGGAGGAGCGGCAGAAACTCCGTGACGACGTGCCGAAATTCGCGCTCGCCGCCAAGGTGCACGGCCGCACCATCTTCGAAATCGCCACAGACGTTCTCAAGCTGGCCCGCGCCGGGCTGGCCCGCCGCAAGCGGCTCAACGCCGCCGGCGAGGACGAGACCCGGTATCTGGCTGCGCTCGAAGAGCGGCTGCTGCGCGGCAGCACGCCGGCGCAGGATCTGCTGGCCAAATTCGAGGGGCCATGGCGCGGCTCGGTCGATCCGATCTTTGCCGAAGACGCTTATTAGCAACCCGCACCGCCGCGCGCCGATGATCGGTTTGGCGGCAATGTCTCTGTCATAGAGACAAATAACCAGACCCGCTTTTGACGTTTTTTTACGAGTTTCGGTCAAACTAACCCTATGACCAAAGTCTTGACTGCCGAAATGCAGCAGAAACATGCCGAGCGGCAGCTTTTCACCGCGCGCCAGGCGTTGAGCCATCTCGTCAAGCTGTACGAGAGCGGCCAATGGCGGAGCCTCTACAAGGAGGAGGCGTTCGCCGAGGCGGTCCGTCAGGCACGTCAAGCCGTCGACACATGGACCAATGCCTTGGCCAGAGCCGAGGCCGAGGTCAAATCCAAAGCAAACGCCATCTAGCTGGCAGATATCGCGACGACCGCGCCGTGGAGGGAAAATTTAGCGCCGCCGCGAGCTATCCGATGTCGAAGCTTTTGCCGCGGGATTCCTGATCGGCCGCCAACAAAAGGTTGCGGCAAGCAGGACCATGACAACGGCGGCGGCTTGCCTGTATGCTTTCCCCTCGCCGGCCTATTCTTTTGCGAGGTCCTCAACCATGATCCGCCGCATTCCCGCCCGCGCATCGCTGTCGCGCCGCCGCCTCCTGAAAAACGCGACACTTGCCGCCGCAGGCCTCGCTTTGCCCGCTGCGCCGTTCGTCGCACGTGCGGCGACCGCATTGCGGCCGGTTTCGATGACACTCGATTGGATTTATCAGGGTCCGAATGTCGGCTTCATGGTGGCGCGCGATCAGGGCTTCTACCGCGAAGCCGGCCTCGACGTCACCGTTACGTCCGGCAAAGGTTCGGGCACGACCGCGCAACTCGTCGCCAGCAAGGCCAGCCAGTTCGGCTTTTCCGACGGGTATGCGGTCGCTACCGGCATCTCAAAGGGCATGACGATCAAGACCGTCGGCAGCGTGTTCCGCAAGAACCCGGCCGCCATCATCGTTCTTGCGGATTCCGGCATCACTTCTGCCAAGGACCTCGAAGGCAAAACCGTCGCCATGACGGCGGGCAGCGGCCAGTTTCAGCAATGGCCGGCCTTCACCAAGGGCGCCGGCATCGACGAGACTAAAATACGCATGGTCAACATCGACCCGGCCGGTGTCGGCCCGGCGCTCGTCAACAAGAAAGTCGACGCCATCGGCGGCTACGCCCAGGGCTATGTGCCGGCCATCGAAATCCGCGCCAAGAAACAAGTTCGCATCTTCTGGTTCGCGGACTACGGCGTCGACGTGGTGTCGAATGGCATCATCGTGCACGACGACCTGCTCAAGAGCGACCCGGAACTGGTGCGCAGCTTCGTCGCGCCGACCATCAAGGGCTTTCTCTACGGCCGCCAGCATCCGGACGAGGCGGTCGCGTCGGTCAAACGCTATCTGCCGACGATCGACCCGGCGATCTCACGCCGCGAACTGGAACTGTCCTGGAAAACCTGGGTGACACCGAACACCAAGGGCAAGCCGCTCGGCTGGGAGGCCGAGGCCGACTGGGCCTCGACCGTCCGGGTGCTCAGGCAATATGGCGGCGTCGCATCGCCACCTGAGCTCGGCGCGCTCTACACCAACGAATTTGTGCCGACCGGCGCCGAATACGTGCCGCCCCAAGAGGGCTGAGCGACGGCAAGCGACTGGGCGCCCACGGTCGGCTATCTGCTGGAAGTGGCACACGACTTGCTTTTTGTGATGCCATCCGCCTGGCCGTAAGAGCTGCAACAATGATCTGCCGGCTTCGCCGGTGCGCCGGGCGATAATCCAGGAGATTCAGTCATGGGCGTTGAAAAAATGGGCTTTGAAAAACGGCCGCGCGCACCGATTTCTCGGCGGCACTTCCTGAAAAACTCAGCGACACTTGCCGCTGGCGCCTCCGCGCTGGCGCATCCAAGCTTCGTGCGCGCCGCGGGGTCGCTCAAGCCGGTGTCGCTGACACTCGACTGGCTGTTTCAGGGCCCCAACGCCGGCTTCCTGGTCGCGCACGCGCAAGGCTTTTACCGCGACGCCGGACTGGATGTGACGATCAGTCCGGGGAAGGGGTCCGCTACGACCGCCCAGCTGGTCGCCAGCAAGGCGACGCAGATCGGATACTCCGATGGCTTCGTCGTCGGCAGCAGCGTCGCCAAAGGCATGGCGATCAAGACCGTCGGCAGCATTTACCGCCGCGACCCAGCCGCCGTCATGGTGCTCGCCGATTCCGATATCAAATCGCCGAAAGACCTCGAAGGCAGAAGCATCGGCATGACGGTCGGCAGCGCCCAATTCATGCAATGGCCGGTTTTCGCCAAGGGCGCCGGCTTGGACCTTGCGAAGGTGCCGATCGTCAATATCGATCCCGCCGGCGTCTCACCGGCGCTGATCAGCGGCAAGGTTCCGGCTATCTGCGGTTACGTCTTCAGTTACGCCCCAACCATCCTGGTCCGCGCCAAAAAACAGCTGCGGATGTTCTGGTTTGCGGACTACGGCGTCACCGTTGTTTCCAACGGTATCATCGTGCATCAGGACTTGCTCAAAAGCGATCCCGACCTTATTCGCGCGTTTGTTCCTGCCGCGATCAAAGGCTTCCTCTACGGCCGGCAACACCCGGACGCGGCCTACGCGGCCGTCAAGAAATTCCAGCCGACCGCCGATCCGGCGATCACACAGCTGGAGCTCGAACAGTCGTGGAAGACGTGGGTGACGCCAAATACCAAGGGCAAGCCGCTCGGCTGGGGCTCCGAAGCCGATTGGGCTTCAACCGTCGAAGTGCTCAAGCGATATGCGGGCGTCACCGCACCACTGTCGCCGAGCCAAGTCTACACCAACGAGTTCGTGCCGACCGGCGCCGAGTACGTGCCGCCGCAAACCGCATAAGCGCCGGATAAAGACGCCGCGCAGTTATCCTCCACCCCATACCACTTGCTTTTCACCGGCTTAACGACCGGCTATCTAGGTGTTGGGCGCGCGAGTTTCTTGCTGCGCTTGATGGCAGGCTGCATGAGTCCGGGAATACCGTAGCGTGTCAGAAACAAAGACCGCGGCAGGCTGGATCGGCGCGAGCCTGCTGCGCAAGGAGGACGCCCGCCATCTCTACGGACACGGCATGTTCATCGCCGATGTCCGCCTGCCTGGCGTGCAGGACATTGCCTTCGTGCGCAGTCCGATGGCGCACGCGCGCGTGCGCCACGTGGTCAAGCCTGCCGATAACGCTGCGCGAGTGTTCACGCTCGCCGACATCGGGCCAATCAACGTGCTGGAAGCCGGGCCCGAACTCTCCACCCACCGTCACTCTCCTTATCCGCCGCTCGCCGACAGGCACGTCCGCTATGTCGGGCAGACCATTGCCGCCTGCGTGATGCCGACGCGCGCGCAGGCCGAGGATCTGGCCGAAGCCGTACAGCTTGAGCTTGAGGAACTTCCGGCCGTCGTTGATGTCGTTGCGGCAATGCGGCCCGACAGCCCGCGCGTCTTCGATGAATGGCCGAGCAACGCCTACATCAGCACCAGCGTCGTCGAGGGCGACCCGTCGATCCTGGCGGCGGCGCCGGTACGGCTGCACCGCCGGCTGCGGCTCAACCGGCAGGCCACCGTCTCGATGGAGGGCCGCGGCGCGCTCGCCTACTGGGACCATCGGCTCGACGAACTCGTCGTCTATCTGTCGACCCAGGGCGGCCAGGTGAAGCGCATGGCGCTGTCGCGCATGCTCGGCCTGCCCGAGCACAAGGTGCGGGTCATTGCGCCCGATGTCGGCGGCGGCTTCGGCGGCAAGAATCGCATCATGCCGGAGGACGTCGCGGTCGCGGCGCTGGCGCTCAAGCTCCGCCACCCGGTGCGCTGGATCGAGGACCGGCGCGAGCATCTGTTGGCGTCGCCGCACGCGCGCGATCACACCTATGAACTCACCATCTGCGCCGAGCGCGACGGTACGCTGCTCGGCCTCGAAGGCGACATCTACATCGATGCCGGCGCCTATGCGCTGTGGCCGACGGGCGCGTTTCAGGAAGCCAGCATGGCATCGCGCAACCTGACCGGGCCATACCGCATGCGGCATCTGAAGCTCAATGCCCATACGGTCGCCACCAACAAGGCGCCGATGGGTCCGTATCGCGGCGTGGCGCGGCCCGGCGCGACATTCGCGCTGGAGCGGCTGGTCGACGAAATGGCGCGCGAACTGCATCGCGAGCCGTTCGAGCTGCGCCGCCAGAACATCGTCACGTCGGCGGAGCTGCCGTACCGCACCGCAGCGGGCATGAAGCTCGACACCGGCGATTACGTCGCGGCGCTCGACATCGCGCGCGACAAGATCGATCTGCCGGCGATCCGCAAGCGTCAGGCGCAGGGCGAGGCCGACGGCCGCCGGATCGGCGTCGGTTTCGCGTTCTATACCGAGCAGAGCGGTCACGGCATCGTCGAATTCGCCAAGCGCAAATTTCGCGTCATCCCGGGCTACGAGTCCGCCAACATCCGCATGCTGCCGGACGGCGGCGTGCTGATCTATGTGGGCGTGCAGAACCACGGCCAGGGCCACGAAACCACGCTGGCGCAGATCGCCGCGCACGAGCTCGGCATCGATCCCGCGCAAATATCCGTCCGTTATGGCGACACCGCCGTCGGCCCCTACGGCTTCGGCACATTTGCGTCGCGCTCGATCGTGTTCGCGGGCGGGGCCGTCGGCCGCGCCGCCCGCGCGCTTGCGGAAAAGATCCGGCGCATCGGCGCGCATCTTCTGCAGGCAGACGCCGACGCGATGCGCATCGAGGGCGGCATGGTCCACGGCCCGTCCAACAAGATCGGCGTTGCGGAAATCGCGTTCGCCGCCAATGCGCGGCCGGACCAGTTGCCGGCCGGCATGGAGCCGTTACTCGAAACCACCGCCACTTATGAGCCGTCCGATTCCGGCGGCGTGTTCGCCTACGGCACGCACGCGGTGCTCGTCGCCGTCGAGCCCGACAGCGGCGCCGTCGAATTGCTCGACTACGTGGTGTCGGAAGACTGCGGCACCATGATCAACCCGATGATCGTCGACGGCCAGGTGGTCGGCGGCATCGCGCAAGGCATCGGCACCGCGCTCTACGAAGAGATTCCCTACAACGCCCAGGGCCAGCCGCTGGCATCGAGCCTTGCCGACTATCTGGTGCCGACCGCCGGCGAAATGCCGTTCATCCGCATCGAGCATCTCATCACGCCGGCGCTGACCACCGAATACGGCGTCAAAGGTCTCGGCGAAGGCGGCGCCATCGCGCCGCCGGCCGCGATCGCCAACGCGGTGGCCGATGCCTTCGCCGATATCGGCGCAAGCTTCAACGAAACGCCGCTGACGCCGCGCCGCGTCTGCGAGTTCGATCGAGAAGGCGCGCCGCGCCAACGCGGCGAAATAGCATCGGTCGGCGCCGCAACGTTTAACCGGAGAGTTGGCGATGCCAAGCGTGAGCGCAATGGGCTCAAGCGTCGTCTTCTTCCAGCAGCTTCGCCAATCTTTTCGGATGTAGAATGACAACGGCGCCGGACCGGCGCTCGATCAGTCCCGCCGCTTCCAAGCTGTTAAGCTCGCGCGTGACCGCCTCACGATGAGTGCTGACCCTGCCCGCCAGTTCGGCGTGAGTAGGCGGTGGAGAGATGATCGAAGCGGCATCGTCCTTTCGGGGCTTGCGCGCCAAGCGGAGCAGTTCGGCGTAAATGCGCCGACGCACATCGAACGTGCTGTATTCGTTGACACGGTTGGCCAGCATGCGGACTTGCGAGGCCAGCAGCATCAGCAGCTGGTCGCACACATCCGGATGATGATGCACCGCCTTGCGAAATACGCTCGACGGCATCTTGGCGATGGTGGCATTGGTGACGGCGACGATCGCGGCCGAGCGTGGCAGGCAGTCGATGGCCGACAGTTCGCCAAAATACTCGCCGTCGCGGATGTCGCGCAGAATCGATTCCTTGCCGGAGGTCGACTGGATCAGCACCCGGACATGGCCCTGTACGACGAAATAAAGATCGCTGCCGCCGTCTTTGTACTGGAGAATGAACTCTTTCGCTTTCGCCCGGCGCCAGGCGCATTGTGTGTCGAGCCGGCGAATCGCCTCGGCCTCGAGCGATGCGAACAGAGGGATGCGCGCCAGCGTCTGTGAATTCATCGCAAGACGCTGCCGGTGTTTTCCAGGGTGGCGCGTTCCAACTGCGAGGGCCATCCGGTCGGGGGCACGAGATCCGCGCAGCGATCGATCAGGAAAACCTGCACCTTGGTTCCCCCGCCCCGGATTTCAAACTTCGGCGGTGCGCCACGGCGGGTCGCGCCATCCGGCCGTGGCAACGGTCGCCGCCGAGACCATCATGGTGCAGTTCATGTCCTTTGTCAGGCCTTGCAGTCTCGCCGCGATGTTTCCGGTATCGCCGAGAAACTGCAGCGACATCCGGCCCGGCGGTGCGAACGCTCCCAAGATAGCCGGCCCGCTGTGCACGCCGATGCCGAAACGAAGCGGAGCTGCGATATCGCTTGAAAGGTCGGCGCTGACCTGATCGATGTTGCGCCAGATGGCCGCCGCGGCCGCAAGCGCTTGCCGAGCGGCGCTTGCGACGCCGGCATGGACCCCGAACACGCTCATGATGCCATCACCGGCGACGCTTATGACATGCCCGTCATTTGCCAGGATGGCAGAGCTGGTCGCCTGAATATACCGATCGAGAATGAACAGCGCATCGAACGGCAGCCGTCCGGCGGCGAGGCGGGCGGAATCGCGCAGATCGATGTGGAGCGCTGTAACAGCCTGCTCCTTGGCGCCGTCGAGGTTGAGCCGCAATCCTTCGAGCGGCCGCGCCACCGGAACCAGCGGCGTGACCGAAACGCTCGAGGTCGGGCGTACCTGACACGCGAGCCTAACGCCATCGGGCGCACCTACTCGCCGCAACGCGGCACGTTCGATCGATGCCGGCGGAGCAAGCTCTTCCAAGCCGCGCCAAACATGGATGCGGCAAGTCGTGCAGCGACCGCGGCCGCCACAGACTGCGGCATGTGGAATGGCGGCCCAACGGCTCGCCTCCAGGATTGAAAAGCCGCGCGGGACCTTGACCCGCCGCCCGGCGCGATAATCGATCTCAACGCCTTTCCTGCGCCGCTCGTGAACGTTTCGCAGCGCGCGGAGCAGGAAGATAGCGGCGACAAGGACCACATACCCAAGCTGCAGCCGGAATGTCAGCAAGGCGACCGCGGCTCCAACCGCGGGGCTGGCGCTGTGGGCCGCCCCAAATCCAGGCGTCACTGCGGCACGCAGAACCGTGTCCCAGCCGGCGTTGACGACGCCGAGGATCGCCAGGGCCGGCAGCGCAATCGCGCCGGCTGCGAACCAGCGCACCGATCCTAAGTACCACGGCCGGTAGCGCAGCCACATGTGGATGCCGATACAGCCGTGCGTCCACACGATGATCAGCAGGGCCAGCTGGCGAGTGAGATTGGTGAGCGGATCGACGACCCAGAACAGATACAGCACCCGGAAATAGGAATCATCGAGGCCGTAGAGCAGCACGCCAAGCCGGGCGTCCGCGACATGAGGAGCGAGCAACAGTGGGATCGTGAGACCGAGGCCGAGCTGCCACGCCTCGATCGCCGGCATGCGCAGGTGCCGCCGCCGATACAGCGCCTTAAGGCCAAGGCCGAGATGCGTGAGAAAAGCCGCGAGCAGCAGCGAAAGTCCGGCTGGCGTACGCCATGGAGCAAGGATGATGTCGTGGCCGACGCGCTGAATGGCGTCGAGCAGAAACAGGCCTGTCGCATGGCTGATCAGGTGGCACGTCGCATACGTGAACATGATCAATCCGGCGGTCAGCCTGATTGACCGTTCCGGCGGTAGCTTTAAGCGCGACACCGCCACGTTCAGGACCTCAACGCTCGTACCCGTTCGGTTTGCCCCCGGAACGAACTAGTGGAGCGGATTTGACATTCGCTACCCACCCAGCCGCGCACTTCGCTAGCGAATGTCAAATCCAAAAGCTCCACTAGCACTTATAGTTGCTAGTGGTCCTTTGATTTTAACATTCGCATGATGGGGTGCCGAAACGGAATGCGAATGTTAGAATCGGACCACTAGCCCGCGGGCGCGATATACCAGAAACCGGCCGGGCACGCGCAATTGCCCGCACCGCGGCACTTTCTTGTCCGATGGGGCCGGCCCCATCCAGGGGAGAAATCGACCCGCCTCCCATCCGGCCAGACCGGCGTGTGAGTTTTCGCACAACGCTCCGCACTCGTCTCTGCCATGGAACCAGCATTCCAGGCTCGCGACGACAGAACGAGGAGCGAAATCATGGGCGCTTATACCGGACCTTTCCCTTTCACCAACAATGGCACGGTCGACTCCATCTCGGTGACTGACACGACCTTTTCCGGCAGCGTCACCAATGCCGGTACGATCACTCCCGGCGGCATCACCATCACCGGCAGTACGATTGATGGCGCGATCGTGGATAGCGGCTCGATTGCGGGTGACATCGGCGTCGACGCCGCCAGCACAATTCAAAACGACACCAGCTACGCCATACTGATTGAAGGCAATGTCGCGGGCAGCATCGTCAACCACGGCACGATCATCAGTGCCGGCACGGGCATTTTGATCGAGCCTGCGGGCGGGGTGGGCGGCAACGGAGGAGCCGCGGGCCCGGGTGGCGTAGGCGGCAACGGCGGAAATGGAGGCGCGGGCGGCGCAGGCGGAGCAGGAGGCGCAGGCGGCGTCGGCGGTAACGGCAGCGATCCCACAGGCGGTACGGGCGGAGCCGGAGGCGCGGGCGGAGCCGGCGGTAACGGCAGCGATCCCACAGGCGGTACGGGCGGAGCCGGAGGCGCGGGCGGAGCCGGCGGTAACGGCAGCGATGGCACGGGCGGTACGGGCGGAGCCGGCGGTAGCGGCGGCTTCTTCAACACCGGCAACACAAACACCGGTTCGAACAATAGCGGCGACCCCGGCGCCGGCGGCAACGGCGGCAATGGCGGCTACGGCAATACCGGCAACGGCAACACGGGTTTCGGCAACGGCGGCAATGGCGGCATCGGCGGCAACGGCAACACCGGTTTCGGCAACACGGGCAACACTAACACCGGCTTCGGCAACGGCGGCAACAGCGGCACCGTGCCGGCCGTTACCGGCGGCATTATCAATACCGGGTCCATCACCGCTGCTGTCGGCATTGCAGCAAAGAGCAGCAGCCCGCTCAGTGTGTTCGATTCCGGCACGATTGTCGGCACCAGCGGCATTGCGATCGACCTGTCGCAAAATGCCGGCGGCAACAGGCTCACGCTCGGCGCGGGTTACGGCATCACCGGCAACGTGCTCGGCTCGGGCAGCGATACTTTCCAGCTTGGCGGCGTCGGCGCCGGCAGCTTCGACCTGGGCACGATCGGCACGCAATACGTCGGCTTCTCCACATTCGACATCGTAAGCGGCGCTTGGACAGTGACCGGCAGCTTTTCGCCGGTCGCGCCCTGGACCGTCGAAGGCGGCACGCTGATTGAAAACGGCACGCTGTCGGACGGCGTCACGGTCGACAACGGCGGCACATTGGTGCTGTCCGCCCTCAGCAATGTCGGCGGCTCGATCGCACTCAACGCCGGGTCAACGCTCGAGTTCGATACAAACGTCACTTACGCGGGTCCGGTTGCTATCTCGGGTGTGGCTGATGTCGCAGTCGCTGCCGGACACACGGCGACGTTAACGTCGACTATCAACGACGGCCTGATGCAGGCTGGAGAACTGGTCAAGACCGGCGCCGGCACGCTCACGCTCGCTGCTACCGAGACATATTCGGCCGGCACGATGATCAAGGCCGGCACGCTCGAACTCGGCGCGAATGCTTCTCTGGCTTCGAACACGATCACGTTCGGTGCGGCGTCTGTGACGTTGCAACTCGACGCGCCCGTCGTCGGCACCGTCGCCTTCGCTAACACGCTCGCGGATATCGTTGTCGGCGACCAGCTCGACCTTGCCGGGCTGCAATTCGAAACGGGCACCACGAGCGCGGCGGTTTCCGGATCGCAGCTGACCGTGACCAACGGAACGGCAACCGAAACCTTCACGCTGGCGAACCCGGCGACGACGAACTTCAAGGCGTCGGCCGACGCTAATGGCAACGTACTGGTGACGGATGAGGCTTTTACCGCACCGGCGATCACGGGTACGCACGCCGGGCAGATGACGACGTCGGAAATGCCGGTCACGCCGTTTGCCGGCGTGAGCATCGTCGATGGCAACAACGGCGCCACCGACAATCTGACCATCGCTTTGTCAGGACCGGGTACGCTCGCCGGCACCGGCCTCACGGGCGCGGGCGATACATACCGATTGTCGGGTACAGCGGCGGCAATTACGTCGGAGCTCGACGCCCTCACGTTCACGCCGGTCGACGGCGTGCCCGGCACCTCGGTCACCACCACCTTCGCCTTGAGCGACCAGAGCAGCGCCTTCGCTACGCCGGCGACAGACAGCACGACCAGCGTCATCGACACCGATCCGGCGCTCGCGCCAACCCCGGCGATCAACTTCCCGCACGTGGCCGGCAGCAACGTCGACGAGTGGATCCTGTCGAACGGCCGATGGGCCGCGAGCGCAGAACCCGGCTCGATTCCATCCGGATATCAGGTCGCCGGCATCGGCGATTTCACCGGCAACGGCACCAGCGACATCCTGTGGCAAAGCGCGACGACCGGCGATACCCGGGAATGGCTGATCGACAACGGCGCTCAGACCAGTACCGTCGACCTCGGTGTTCATCCGGGCAACTATCGGATCGCCGGCGTCGGCCACTTCTTCGGCAACGGCATCGACGACGTGCTGTGGACCAGCACCACCGGCGGTCAGGTGCAGACCGACATTTGGGAGCTTGGCCCCAACGGCCAATGGCAGGCCAGCGTCAGCCCGGGCAGCCACCCCGCCGGCTACAACGTCGTCGGCGTCGGCGATTTTAACGGCAACCGCACAAGCGACATCCTGTGGCAGAACCCGACGACGGGCGATGTCGACGAATGGCAGATCGCCAACGGCCAATGGGAGGCCAGCGTCGATCTGGGGGCGCATCCGGGGTCCGGCTGGAAGATTGCCGGCGTCGGCGACTTTTTCGGCAATGGCATCGACGACATTCTCTGGACCAACGCCGCCGGCGGTCAGGTTCAGACCGACATCTGGGAATTGGGATCCGACGGCCAATGGGCTGCCAGCGTCAGCCCAGGTTCACACCCGGCCGGCTACAGCGTCGTCGGCGTCGGCAATTTCACCGGCAGCGGCACCAGCGACATCCTCTGGCAAGACGCTGCGACCGGCAACGTCGACGAATGGCTGATCAACAACGGCAAATGGGCCGGCAGCATCGATCTCGGCAGCCATCCCGGCAATTTCCAGGTTGCGGGCACCGGCAGCTTCGTCAACGGAAACGCTGCCAGCGATATCCTCTGGCAGTCGCATTCCTGACGCTCGCCAGCCGGAATGTTTTTGCTGCGGAACAGTATGGTCGTGCTGGCGGGCTTCGTTGATGGAAGCGACCCCGAAGGCGATGTCCGTTACGCCGGCACGCTTTGCCAAGTCGCAATGCCGATCATGTCTTACGGCCGCTTGAGTTCAGGCGCATCGATGGCCGGCGGCGGTGAGGCGTTGAGCGCCGCAATGCCCTCGGTACGATTGGGATGAATGGTGATAATCGGCGTCAAGCCGGTGGCGTCGAGAACCTCCCGCACCTGCTCGTTGAGCCCGCATAGCGCAAAGACGGCGCCCGAGGCATTGGCCTTTTTCATCAGCAGCAGCACCGCGCGAATTCCCGCACTGGTGACGTAATCGATCTCCGCGAAGTCGATCAGGATTTTCGGATTCGCGCCGGCGATCAGTTCGCCGACCTCTTTGGCGAACGCTGTGCTGTAGATGCCGTCAAGGCGACCGGTGGCGGATACCACATAGGTGTCGCCGACCCGCTCATTCTGGATTTCCATGCACGACTCCTGCTTGCGTTCATCGCTCGTCGGCGGCCGCTCGCACCAAACCAGACTCCGCGCGATGGCCGGTTCGGCGCCAGCGGTCGAAGAGCGAGCGCTAAAGATCCGGGTCAAAAATCCTTCGGCAGCTCGTGCGCCCATTTGGACCGCATCCGCGCGTCGAGCTCTTTGCTGGCGCGCGCGATGATCGGGAACGTCTTCTTGCGATTGAACGGCACGCAGGCATCGATCACGACGCGCGAATTGCGCCGGTCCTTTTCGGTGTCGTAGCACATCGGATCGAGCGCCGAGCTCCAGCCGCCGTGGATGACGTCGACCTGCATCCGCGGATCGCAGCGCGTGCACATCGCCCAGATCACGTCGTTGACGTTGGTGGGGTCGATGTCCTCGTCGACCACGATGGTCCAGCGATTGCAGTAGGCGCCGGCATGGCAGTGCGAGGCCACCATGCCGGCCTGCTTGGCGTGGCCGCCGTAAAGCTGCTTGATCGAGACGGTCAGCATGAAGCGGCTGCCGCCGGCCTCGTGCGCCCACACGCCTCTGACTTCCGGGATGCCGGCGGCTTCGAGCTGATTCCACACCGCGCCGCACCGATAGGTGCCGAGATAGAAGGTGTTGTCGTTGGGCGGCACCGCCGGGATGGCGCCGACCAGGATCGGGTCGTTGCGGTGCATGAACGTGGCAATGCGGATCGCCGGCTCCGGCGCGCTGCCGGACGCGTAATAGCCGGTCCACTCGCCGAGCGGGCCTTCCTGCACCAGATCATTCGGCTGAATGAAACCCTCGAATGCGATTTCGGCATTGGCCGGCACGGGCAGACCGGTGCGCGGCATGTTGAACACTTCGATGGGCTCGCCGAGGATGCCGCCCGCGGCCTCCATCTCGTTCTTGCCGTACGGAATCTCCAGGCCCGCGAGCATCAGCAGCGCCGGATGCATCCCGGCGATCACCGCGACCGGACAGGGCTGTCCGCGATCGTGATACTTGCCCATGATGATGCGGCCGTGCTTGCCGGGCGACATCATCACCGAGGCCACGTCCGGTGCGTGGCTCTGGACGCGATAGCAGCCGTAATTGAGCCAGCCGGAATCCGGATCGCGCATCACCACCATGCAGCCGGTGCCGATATACGGGCCGCCGTCATGCTCGTGCCAGACCGGCGTCGGGATCTTCTGGATATCGACGGCCTTGCCTTCGAACACATTTTCCAGCAGCGGCCCGCCATTGACCTCGCGCGGCTGGTACGACGGCGCATGCTTCATGTAGTTGCGCCACCATTGGATCAGCTCCATTTCGGACGCCTGCGGCGGCAGCCCGAGCGCGACATTGATGCGCGGCACCGAAGTCAGGATGTTGGCAACGACACGCCGTCCGCTCGGAAAGCCCGGCACGTCGTCGAACAGCAATGCCGGATTTCCCATCTTGCGCTGATAGATATCGACGAAGCCGCCGATCTCCTCGTTGGGTTCGGCGCCCTTGATGGTTTTCAACTCGCCGGCGGCTGCGACGTCCTTGATCCAGTCCCGTAAATCCTTGTTGGCCATTGCAACTCCTCACGAATTTTGCCGCCGGGCGAAAGGCCGATGGTCACGAATTTCCGGCGGAAGGCAACCGCATTTTCGCTTGCTACTTTGACGTGCCGGCACGCCGCTTGCTTCATGCACTGCGACTCGACGCGTGATGACAGTGCCCGCGACATCCCTGTATGCTCTTTTGCCGACCGTAAGCCGTAGAACTGTCCTGTGGCCGTAAGCCGTAGAGGTGATCCCATGAACCCTTCCGCCCTTCAGCGTTCCTCCGTGTCACGCCGCCGCCTGCTCAAGACATCTGCCGCAGGGGCACTCGCACTACCGTTTGTGGCGAGACGATCACGCGCGGCCACATCGGTGTCGATGACAATCGACTGGGTATTCGAAGGCTCGAATGCCGGCTTCATCATCGCACGCGAGATGGGCTTCTATCGCGACGCCGGACTGGATGTGACGGTCGGCCCCGGCAAAGGCTCCGGCAATACCGCGCAACTTGTTGCCAGCAAGGCGACCCAGGTCGGCTTTGCCGACGGCTATACGTGCGGCATCGGCATCAGCAAGGGAATGGCGATCAAGACCATCGGCAGCATCTTCCGCAAGGCGCCTGCGGCGATCATCGTGCTGAGCAGTTCTTCGATCAAGACGCCGAAGGACCTCGAAGGCAGAGCGCTGGGGATCACCGCCGGCAGCGGGGTGTTCCAGCAATGGCCTGCCTACGTCAAGGGCGCCGGCCTCGATGCTTCCAAGATCAAGATCGTCAATATCGATCCGTCAGGCCTCGGCCCGGCATTGATCAGCGGCAAGGTGGACGCCATCGGCGGCTACGCGGCCAGCTTTGTGCCGTCGATCGAAGTTCTTGGCAAAAAGGAAGCACGTCTGCTGTGGTTTGCCGATGCCGGCGTCAATATTGTCTCCAACGGCATCATCGCGCATAACGATTTGATCAAAAGCGACCCCGACCTGCTGCACAAGTTCGTGCCGGCCTCGATCAAGGGATTCCTCTACGAAAGGCAGCACATTGACGAAGCAGTCGCTGTGGTAAAGAAATATTCGCCGACCTCCGATCCGGCGATCATCAAGCGCGGTTTCGAAGTCTCGTGGCAGACCTGGGTCACACCCAACACCAAGGGCAAGCCGCTCGGCTGGGAAGCGGATGAGAATTGGGCCTCCACGATCGAAGTGCTCAAGCAATATGGCGGCGTCACCGCCCCGCTGACCACCAGCCAGCTTTATACCAACGACTTCGTGCCCAACGGCGCCGAATACGTTCCGCCGCAGTCGACCTGAACGCCGAGGAGCGTCGGCAAAATTGCGAAAAGTCCCGGCACGTGTCTTGCATTGTGCAGCCGTGCAGCAGCGGAAAACTTAAGCGCTGCAACCGAGAGCAGGTGCCGTTCGAACGGGAGTTATTCGAGCGGAATTAGATGAGGAGCCTGAAAACGCAGTCGATCGCAACGATAGCCGAACCTTCGGAATTCGCGCGCGTGAACCAGATTACCGACGATCAAGCATATCTGCGGATCGAGAATCTGTCGAAGGTCTATGCGACGCGCGACGGCGAGGTGCGCGCCCTGAACGGCGTTTCGTTCACGCAGCAGCGCGGCGAGTTCATCTCGCATGTCGGGCCGAGCGGCTGCGGCAAGAGCACGCTTCTGATGATCGCGGCCGGCCTCATTCCGCCGTCGAGCGGCGCGGTGAAGGTCGCCGGCCGCGCGGTGCAACGTCCGCGGACCGACATCGGCATCGTGTTTCAGAGCCCGGTGCTGCTCGATTGGCGCACCGCGCTCGGCAATATCATGCTGCAGGCCGAGGCGCGGAAGATGAACCGCAAGGACGCCGAGACGCGCGCGCACGAACTCTTGGCGACGGTCGGGCTCGACGGTTTCGAGAAGCGTTATCCGCACGAGCTGTCCGGCGGCATGCGCCAACGGGTCTCGATCTGCCGCGCGCTCATCCACAATCCGGATCATCTGTTGATGGACGAGCCGTTCGGCGCGCTCGATGCCTTGACGCGCGACCAGCTCGTTCTGGATTTGCAGGCGCTGGTGAACGAGCGGAAGATGACCGTGTTGTTCATTACGCACAGCATCGCCGAGGCGGTGTTCCTGTCCGACCGCGTCATCGTGATGACGCCGCGGCCCGGCTGCATCGACCGCATCATCGACATCAAGCTGCCGCGGCCGCGAACCTTGGCGATGCGCGAGACCCCGGAATTCGCCGACTACAGCCGGCAGATATTGGAGCTGTTTTTGGCCCGCGGGGTGCTGCGGGAACACTGAACTGAGCCAGGCCGAAAAGGAGTGGCGCAATGACCGATATAGTGAATGCAGGCGGGTTCGCGACACCGCAGGCAGGCGGCGACCTTGAAGCCGCAGTGGCGCGGCGTCGCCGCCAAACGGCGCGGCGCGACCGGATCGGCGCGGTGGCCTACCCGATCGGCATGTTGGTGGCGGCGATAGCGCTCTGGGAACTGGCCGCACGGGTGCTTTCCATTCCGCCGTATCTCTTGCCGGCGCCGAGCGCCATCATCGAGTCGATGGACAAGAATGCGGCGGTATTGATCAAGGAAAGCGTCGGCACGACCCTTGAAATCCTGCTCGGCTTCGCGCTCAGCGTCGTCGTCGGCATCCCGCTCGCGCTCGCCATTTATCTGTGGCGACCGTTCGCCCGTGCCATCTATCCGGTGCTGGTATCCTCGCAGGCGGTGCCGAAAGTCGCGATCGCGCCACTGTTTCTGGTCTGGTTCGGCTTCGGCCTGTTGCCGAAGGTGCTGATCGCGTTTCTGATCGCTTTCTTCCCGGTTGTCATCAACACCGCGATGGGGCTTGCGGCACTGGAACGCGAGAAGATCTATCTGGCGCAGTCGATGGGATTGGGGCCGTTCGCCACTTTCTTCAAGATCCAGTTGCCCAACGCAATGCCCTCGATCTTCGCCGGATTGAAGATATCGATCACCTTCGCGGTGGTCGGCGCCGTCGTCGGCGAGTTCGTCGGGGGCCAAGGCGGCCTGGGTTATCTGCTGCTCATCGCCAACGGCAACATGGACACGGCGCTGTTGTTCGGCGGCATTGTGGCGCTCACCGTTCTGGGCGTGGTGCTGTTTCTGCTTATAGGCGTCCTCGAGCGCCTGGTGCTGCCGCCGCACGCCGCCGAGCAAACCTCGTTCGGCAAGAACACCATGTGAGCGCCGGCAGCTCGCTTGAAGGATTCCCGAGTGGATTCAGGTGAGGAGCCTGAAGAGAGGCCGCCGCAGTATTTTAGCCAGCACCTACATGGCGACCTTGCGCAAGAATCCGTCGACGCTCCCGCGCAGGCTATCGGCGGCCGTTTCGACTGCGGCCGAGGCCGCAAGCACCGTCCCTGCTGCATTCCGCATCTCGGCCATCGCGCTGGAGACGCGCTGCAGATCCGAGACCACCGATTTGGTGCCGCTGGCGGCACCCGCGACATTGGCGGAAATCTCGCTGGTCGCGGCGTGCTGCTCCTCGATTGCGGCGGCGATCGCACCGGTGAATTGCTGAATTTCCTGCATGCGGGCGGTGATGCTGGCAATGGCGCGAACGGTACTTTGCGTCGAGGACTGCACGGCCGCGATCTGCGCCGCGATAACTTCGGTCGCCTTCCCGGTCTGCACTGCCAGCGCCTTGACCTCCGAGGCAACGACCGCAAAGCCCTTGCCGGCGGCGCCGGCGCGCGCTGCCTCGATGGTTGCGTTGAGCGCCAGGAGATTGGTTTGCCCGGCTACGCTCTGAATGAGCTTGACGACATCGTCGATCTTCTGCGCCGTCTGCGCCAGGCCGGCAATCTCGGTGTTGGTCGACCGCGCCTCGCCGGCAGCGGCCCGCACAACTTCGGTCGCGCGCAGCAGTTGGCGATTGATTTCGGCGATCGAGCGCGACAATTCCTCCGCGGCCGTGGAGGCGCTCTCGACGCGGCAAGACGCCTCGTTCGACGTGTGCAGTGCGCCTTCGGTATGCGTCGTGGTTTGGTTCGATGTCGCCGACAGCGCGCCAGCGGTTGATTTCATGGTTGCAACGCCATCGGCGACGGTCTTCAAGACCCCTTCCACGCTTTGACGGAACCAGGCGATGGCCTCATCGACGACAGCGCGGCGCGCTTCCTGTTCGCCGAGCAGAGCGTTCTGCCTTTCCACTTTGCGCCGTTCGGTGATGTCGTGGTGCGTCCCGATCCAGTAGACGCCACCGGGTATTGGCCGATTGACGATCGCGATCGACCTGCCGTCTTCCAGCTCAGCCACGAAGGACTGCATCTTGCCGGTCTTAATGAGTTCCAGGAGTTCGGCACGGTACTGTTCCGGATCGCGCTTCAGGCTGCCTGTCTTCAGGCGATGGCGGACGATATCGGCCAAGTCGGCGCCCGGCTTAACGATGTCCGGCGACAGGCCGTAGATTTCGCGATAGCGATTGTTGCAGACAACGAGGCGGCCGGCGGCATCGAACATCACCACGCCTTGCGTCATGTTGTTCAGGGCGAGGTCGAGCAGCCGTCCGTGACGGCGGCCGCTGCCCAGCCACCGAGTCGGGCGATAGAGCGCCGCAGCGGCAAAGCCCGCGACAAAGCAGAGTGCGGCGAGCGCTGCCGTTCGCCAATCGTTCAACGCCGCCAGGTGCGACACGGCTGCAAGCATCGAGGGACAATCCTTCCCGCCCGGAAGGCCGGCGCCTGCCGTGTAGGTAGCCAACATCCCTTGACGCTTTGCTAACCGGCGGGATGACACGTCATGGTGCCGCCGGCGCCAGGGCTGCAGCACGCGAAACCCCGCCGTGGGGCCCGCCGAAGCGTTTCGGCCGCCGAGGAGCTCGAGCCAGAACGCCCACACCGCGGAACCGCCGACCAACAGCGCGGCGGCGGCGATGGAGCCGGTTGGCGCTCCAGGATAGACTGGGGTCGCAAGCGAGCGGGTCGCCTCACTGGGCGCGCCCCCTCGCCATGCGGATGGCGGAGCCGCTTTAACGTGTCGCAGAGTATTTTTTCAATTGATGTCGAGGATTGGTTCAACCTGTCGGGAACCGGTGTTGAGCCGCCGCCCGCGCAATGGGACCAGCTCGAAACCCGTGTCGAGCGCAATTTTCGCGGGTTGCTCGAACTCTTGGCGGCGGGTGGCGGGACGGCGACCTGCTTCTTCATCGGCTATTTCGCCAAGCGATTTCCGCATCTGGTTCGCGAGGCCGTCGCGGCGGGGCACGAGATCGCCTCGCACAGCTATTTTCACCGCCTCGTCTACGAAATGTCGCCGGCTGAGTTCTATGAAGATGCGCTGAACTCGCGCAAATTGCTTGAGGACATTTCCGGCCGCCCGGTGCACGGCTACCGCGCTCCGGCCTTTTCCGTCACCGAACGGACGCCCTGGTTTTTCGAGATGCTCGCGGAGGCCGGCTACCGTTATGATTCATCGATATTTCCCGCGCACCACCAAACCGGCGGCCTGGCGACGAGCCGAACCGAGCCACACCGCGTGGAGAGCACGGCGGGCCCGATCGCAGAATTTCCCATCACGGTCGTGCAGACGCTCGGAACCGCGCTGTGCTTTTTCGGCGGCGGTTATCTGCGGCTGTTCCCCTATGGGCTGATCCGAGCCATGGGGCGCCGCGCATTGGACGAGGGTCGCCCCATCGTGTTCTACATTCATCCGCGAGAGATCGACCCCGATCATCCACGAATGCCGCTCAGTCGCCGGCGCAAATTCACTTGTTATGTCAACCTCCACTCTACCCGGCCTAAGATCGAACGCATTTTGCGGGATTTTCCGGTGACATCTTTCGGCAACTATATTTCACAAGGTGCGGCTCAGTGAGCGAGCGAACGTCGGAGTTCTTTGATCGTTACGCCGTCGGTTTCGATGCCATCTATGGCAACGATAATCGGGCTTTTGAGCGCATCATCAACCGCCTGTTCCGGCGCGCCATGCTCGTCCGCTACGAGAAGACGCTGGCCGGATGTCGGCCGATTGAAGGCCGCACGGTCATCGACGTCGGCTGCGGGCCGGGCCACTACAGCATCGCGCTGGCGCGCGCCGGCGCCGCGCAGGTGCTGGGACTCGATTTCGCATCCGGCATGCTGACGATCGCGCGCGACAGCGCGCGGGCGCATGGCGTCGCACAACGCTGCACCTTCGCGCTGGGCGATTTTCTCAGTTACCCGCTTTCTCAGCGGTACGACTATGCGGTGGTGATGGGCTTCATGGATTATGTCAGCGAGCCGCGCCGCGTCATTGACCGGGTGATCGAGGTTACGAGCGGCCGCGCGTTCTTCAGCTTTCCCAAGGCCGGAGGGCTGCTCGCTTGGCAGCGCCAGCTGCGCTATCGCAACCGCTGCGATCTATTTCTTTATAGCGAGGATAAGATTCGCAGCCTGTTCTCGTCTGCGGGCGCGACCTACACGATTGAGCCCATCGGCCGCGACTTCTTCGTCACACTCGATGCCAAGAACTGAAATGCAACGTTAGCTATCGAGGCCTTGCCGATGATCAAGCGCTACAGCGATCACGCCGCCAACGAGCGCACATTCCTCGCCTGGGTGCGCACCGCTATCGCGATCATGGCGTTCGGCTTCGTGATCGAGAAATTCGACCTGTTCCTGGTGGCATTGGCGCCGCAGGCCGCCTTGAAGCAGATCGCTCCGCACGGCCAGAAATTCGCGAACGCGGCGGGGCTCGCCTTCATCGCCATCGGGGTGGTGATCATCGTGCTTGCGGGCATCCGTTTCGCCGCCACCGCCAAGGCAATCGACGCCGAGGACACGCTGCCGAGCCCCGGCGAGCGCTTCGATCTCGCGCTTGCTGGGATGATCGGCCTGTTGGGGATTTCGCTGTTTCTCTACATGGCAGGCGCCGTACTGCCGACGCTGTAGTCGCGGCGCGGCCGCCATCGCCGCGTTTTTGTGGTTTCGCGTTAGATCCTGCCGGTCACCGCTGCAGCCAGCAACCCGAGATCGCCGAGCAGCGACTGCCGATAGATGCCTGACCGCATCAGCCCGCAGACGCGCGGGATCAAACTCTGCTTTCTGGCGCGGCGAAACAGATCGAATGTCTTTCTGTTTTCGTCGGTCATCAGATTTTCGATCCGCTCCAGCGCCTTGACGTTCATCTCGGCCCAGCTCTTATACCGGCCCTGCCATAGCAGCCGGGCACGAAACACTTTGGCCAGAGCGGAACTCGTTCGAACCGATCACGTTGTGCCCATGCATGCGATAGGAGACGGTCGGCACGCTGTCATAGAGGATCTTGCCGCCGACTGCAGTGATTGCCAGATAGATCCACCAATCGTGCGCCGGGACTTTTGCGTCCGCCCGCGCCTGCATCAGAAGCCGCCGCATTTCTTCATTGAGAACCATCGTATTGCCGCTCGCGAGACTCTGCGCCAGCGCGTTGCGAAAATGCGGTGTTTTCCGATAGTAGGTCGACAGCCCGATCTCGACGCCCTGCTCGTCGATCAGCCGCGTGCGCGAACAATATACCGCCGCCCGGTCCTTGGGCGCGGCGGCGAGCAGGTCGCGCGCCCGCGACAGCTTCTGGGCGTCCCACACATCGTCCTGATCCGACAGAGCGTAATAGTCCGCCGTGATCGCCGGATCGCAGATCAGGGACAGAAAATTCGCCACAAAGCCTTGGCGCGGCCCCTGCCGGATCTGGACGCGCGCCGCGCCGTGCTTGTTCTGAAACTCGGCAAGCACCGCCAGTGTCGCGTCCTGCGAACCGTCGTCGGACACGTAGAGTCGCCAATCGGCAAAATCCTGCGCCTCATACGACTTGAGCTGCAGCGGCAGAAACCGCGCGCCGTTGTAGGTGCACAGCAGAATGGCGATGGAGCAGGGCGGTTGCGGCCGGGTCTCCGTGCCGTTCGACGAGGACGAGCGCGTGACGTCAGCGGACATCGCACTCAGTGGGCAGGCAGTGTTTGGACAGGATGGTGCCAGGGGCGGCATCGTACTGAGGTGGCAATATATTGAGTTTATTAAGTTTTTTCGGTTCTGAAAATGCCATATAACGCCATTTGTACCGCCAGATCGGCCTCTTATCCAGAACCGCGAGTAGCCCTTGGCTTGGTACCGCGTAACCATGCATCATCGTCTTGAGGTGTACCGCCGCTCGCTGTCGAGCTTATCGAGAGCATCGTGCCGAATGAATATGGCTGGCGCTTGACCCGAGCAAGCCTGTTAGCGCGAACACGCTGCGCGCCTTCATGGGGGCGAAAGCTCAGTCGACGGAAATCTCCAATTCCTTCACCTCGACCAGGGCTGCAATCTCCGAATAGAGGTCGACGGCTTGACCGGGCGCCGAGATGGAAATGACCAAGGAATAGCGTGCCTTATCCGTCACTCGTTTTTGACCGACGTGCGATTTCCACCAGCCTCCAACCGGATAGATCGCAATGGCGTCGTGACCGGCAAGCTCGATTGCCGGTCCTCGCCAGAGGTCGCAGTGGAGCGAACCCGCCTGAACCGCCTTGGGGCCGAGCAGCCAGTAGCTTTTTTCGCCTTCCGGTTCGGTACCATCCTTTGCTTGGCTTGCTGAGATGCGGCTCTTGAAGCGCGCATCGGTCTCCGTTCGTTTTTTCATGTCGAAGCGAAGTCCGAAGGAGCGATAGGTGTCGGGTCGTGTGGCGGCCTTGCCGGTCAGATTAGGCTCGATAAAATAGGAGAGCGTCACTTTCATGATCACGCTCTCGTTCTCGATCCGCTCCAGCGCCGTTCGCGGCCAAGGGAGATCGTAGAAGTGCATCTCGTTGAAGACGCCACTTCGACCGTCCGCACCGAGCGCGAAGGGCTGAATCTCGGCCTCGGCGATCAGCGTGACGTTATTGCTTGCCGAGAGGATGGCGCGCTCGATGTCTGGCACGCCGAAACCCACCTCGCGCAGGATCTGTTGTTTCTCGGCCTTTGATCCGCTCTTCCAACTGACGCCACTCCCGATCAATTTTCTCCGGATCGGTTGTGGCCATTGTGCCGAATCGACGGCGAGGGCGCGATGAGTCTCGGGCCAACGGGCAGGCAATGCAGCCTGTAACCTACCCATGAAATTCCCGGCCACTCCTACGGCCGCACTCGTCGCCCAGAACGGGACCAGCGGTTCAGCCACGACATCCGATCCGGGCGCCAGCAGCGAAACTGACGGCCCCCAGCCGCAAAAGCCCGAAGTATCGGAAAGCATGTTGCCGGCCTCGAACAGCACTTCAGGCTTGATTGGTGTCAGGTCGTTAGGAAGCGACTGCGATCCACGGCTAAAAGGGCTGCGGTGGTTGGCAGGAACAACGGGCTCGAGGTCCGGCGGCGGCGGGGGAGGCCGTTCCTTACGAGTGAAGCCGCCGATGGTCAGGGCGTTCCAACTCTGCGCAGGGTCTTCGAGCGGCTGCGACGGCACCACGTCCACCATCATCCCGCCGGAGATATTCCCCGTGGCCGCAAGCACCAGTCGCTTCGGACGCTCCGACGCAGGCACGCCATTGGAAGGATCACCAGGCATTGATCCCGCTGCGACCTGATCGAGTGCTCCGCTCCAGCTCGACGGGCGATCGGGCGGAAAATCGGTGGCCGTGGTGGCGATGCAGAAGCTGCGACGCACATTGGGACGTGCGATCTCGACCAGAGCCACGGCGCCTTGTGTCACGACTCCATAGCTCGGCGGCTTTGTAGGTGGAAAGCCATTTGGCGGGAGCAACTTTATGGACTCGGCGGCATGGGTCAGCTGCGCGGGTTGTGCGTCGTTCATCACCAACTCCAGGTCGCCATAGAGCACGAGGCCGGTCAGTGGCGTCCCGTGCCCGCCGTCCGGGTGATGATCGTCCGTGCCCCACGCGGCGTCGTAGGCCCAGGCACCTGCGAGGCCGGGTGCGATCAGCGGATGACCTGCACTGACGCCGGTGTCGAGGGCGCACACCGCTGGCGCGTCGCCCGCCGGCGGCGTTACGCGGCCGGCGAGTTCCGCCACCCAGTCATGTTGTCCCAATCCGGTCTCGCCGCGTTCGAGGAACGGCTCGATAGTGCCAGTCACCCCGTCTGATCTCGGTGAGTGCACCGGGCACGCGCCTCGCAAAGGTAGCGAGCGCGCCCGCAGCGGCATGGACAAACAGCACTGTGGTATCGGGAAAGACTAGGCGGTCGGCGTGGACATCGAGATTGGCACCGCGCGCCAATTCAGCGAGCCGGTCAGCAATCACGACCGGCTGGCGAACCCAAAGCTCCCACCACACGATGTCCGGAGCAGCAAGGTCGACCTCTCCGGTGAAGAGCGAACGGGTTTCCGTTGCGCGAACGGTCTCGACAGCCTGGAAGCGGTCGACGTCAGGCCGACGCTGGTTGCCAGGGTCGCGGCCGTAGTCCGTGATCCGTCCTTGCAGAAAGTCGCGCGCGTCATCCGGCACGAAGAGGAGCGCCCTTTCCGTCCTGTCATCGTTTCGCTCGGAGCGGAGCAAGACGACGTCTTGCGCCGGGAACTCCAGCATGGACGGCATTTTGATGGCTTTGGTTCGCGACCCCTCGGCGGGCGGGACTGTGGTGACTTCGACTATGGCGCCACGTTTCAGGCCCTCGATGGAGAGCCGCGCGTCTGCGCCGGCCGCCGGCAATTCGCCCAAGGCGTCGGCGAGTTGATCGAGCAGCGCTGCCGCATGGGCGGCATAGTCCTCCCGCAGCGGTTTGCGCTCCTGATTGCGCACCGGGAACGTGTAAGCTGCCGTCTCACGAAAGGAATTGAAGGAGATATGCGCGCGGTTTCTCGCGCCGTAATCCTGCGGCTCCGCCATAAGACCCTACTTGTGAATGAGTGGTTCCATTGCCTTCGGTCAGCGGAGCCACCCTAACGGCCGGACTGGCGGCGGAACTTTCCCTTGAGGGTCTGGCGGTTGTGCAGGGCGGCACGCAGCGCCTCGGCGGACACCTGGTTTGCGCCTTCGAGAATGGCGTCCTTAACCACAGCGTCGGCGGCTCGTACCAACTCACCTTGGCTAAGCCCCTCGAGTGCGGGCTCCAGTGTCGTCCATGATTTCGCGGCTATCTTGAACCTGCCGAGCCGGCGCTCGATGAGCACGCGCGCTGCTCCAACATCAGGCAACGTGTATTCGATCACCTCGTCGAAGCGCCGCGCCAGCGCTTGGTCGAGGATCTCCACATGGTTGGTGGCGGCCAAGACAAGGCTGTCGGTCGAGTTCGGCTCCTCCATGAAAGCGAGCACAGAATTGAGCACGCGGCGGATTTCGCCGACATCGTTGGGCTCGCCGCGCCGAGCGCCGATCGCATCGAACTCATCCAGCAGATAGACGCCACGTGTCTGCGCGATCTGGTCGAAGAGCAGCCGCAGCTTGCCAGCCGTCTCACCAAAGAAGCGACTAAAGAGCGATTCGAGTTCGGACCGTGAATAAAGGAAGCCGTAGTTCGCCCGCGAGCGCGAAGGCGGTCATTGTCTTGCCGGTGCCTGGCAGTCCAACGAGAAGCATGTGAGTCGTGGGTGCCTGGCCGTGCTCGCGCAGCGTTGCGCGTTCCTGCTGCTGGCGGACGACGCGATTCAGGCGCACGCGCACATCATCGGCCAAGACCATGCTCGCCAACGTGACCTTTGGATACGTGCTTTCGACCAGGCCCTGCAATTCACCTCTGGGCCGTGCCAATGGTATTGGCGTCTGCCCACCGGCTTTGCCTATTCGCCGCTGGTCGCGGGCCTTCTGGACGAGGCGCTTCAGCTTCTCCGCCTCCTCCGCACGACCCTGACGGGCCTCTTGAGCGGCCACTTGGAGGGCGATGGAAAGAAACTGGTCCTCGTCCCCCTCGATATGGGAGTTCAGGAGTGCGAGAAAGTGCTTTGTCGACATGCTCGCCTCCTTTCTTCAGTCGCCTGGGCTCAAGAATATTTGTAAGCGCCTAAGATCGCGTAAAGGCGAACAAAACACTAACCTAATAAGGCGCACGGCGCCATAGGTGGCAAGAAAAGGCGGTGAATTGCGATCCGTGCCGCGTGGCGGGCTTGGTGTTCGACTCTTCGAGCGACTCCCTCGAGGGTCATACGAGGCGATGGCACCGGCGAGCGATACGGGATTGTCTGGTTACGCAGAGCGTGGATTGCTTGGCTGTGTAACCGAAATGCGGATTACTCTCAGGGTGGGTTACGCCCAGTATTCCGCCGGTAGGGCTCGTCCATTCTAAGGGCAGCGATGCAAGCGCGCACTCGCGCCATATCCGTGGCGGAATGCAATTCCCGTTCCCATCGAAGCACACGCAAGCCCTTTGCCACCCCAAGGGCGTAACGAAATTCGGGGTAAGTCGCCGCCCATCTGTAAAGTGCAATCCGGCTCACACCCATGATGGCCGCTGCGGCCGTCATCGTGTAACCCTCGACCATAATGCTTTTGATTTCCTGGCATCGTCTCGGATTATAGCTCGACGGCCGACAGCGCCGAGGGACGCGCAAAGCAAGGCCAGGGCTAGTCATGAGTTCGATTTGCATCTGCTGCCGTCGCAGTAAGGATTTATCCTTTTAGAGGTAGATACTTATTTGTGGCGCTCTGTCTATCCGCCCTGTGCATTCTGGCAAGCACTCGGCTGGAGAAGGCATAATAGTCCGGCGTAGCCGACATCACGCTAAACTCGCCTCGCGAGATCGTTAGCTGCATCTTGCGAGGCGCGTGGGCCACCCCCTTAGCCGACGCGGCACATCGCACCTCGCCAGGCCAGATTCGACACCTTTTCGGCTTCACCGTTGGCGCTCCTCGGCTTCACAATCTCTCTCGCGTTGTATGTGCTCGATGTACGCCAACAAGCCGGCCACGAACACCGCCGCGATAGTGCCAATCCAGCTTAGGTCCACAAGTGGGACAGCAATCACGATCCATATCAAGAGAAGAATGACTATGCGATCGGAGGAATGCCGCTTCCTCGCCGGGTCCAGCGGTACGCTGCTGAGGATGTTGACTATTGGGTCATCACGCTTGCGCTGGATCGCGCGGCGAACCTCGGGATCGTTGGGCTCTACTGTCTTCTCGCGCGCAATTCTGGGCCGTTGATCCGCGGGCATCGGCCTGCTGCCAGTCGGCGGCTGCGGAATGTCCATGGTTCGCGCCCCTGTCGTAATTGCCTCATGCAACAAGGTGGTTAGCGTCGCTCCCTTGAAATAACTTTCGCTGTATGCCGTCGGGTTCTTCCCTTCTTCTGGTACAAAGAGGTACCGCTCCCTTACGATCTCCCACGCCTCTTGATACTTGAAGCCCTGATCTTCCAGCGCGGTCATTTCCCGATACGTCCTCTCCGCAGCATCCTGCAATGCCGTTTCCAACTTCCCAGACTTCACTAGCTCCCTGTAGCGCGTCGGCTGAAATTCCTGCCAATGCTCCCGCGCTTGCCTGACCCAGTTCTGTAGGGCCGCCATTACCGGTTCTCCTCATTCGGTCCGCTCGTGAAAGCGTGCACTATAATGCGTCGCATTAAAATATACATTCTGCTGCAGTGCGCCTCATGTCCGATGACGTGCGGCGCATTCTCGGCTCCAATGTGCGACGGCTGCGCAAAGCCGCCGGCCTAAGTCAGGCCGAGCTGGCTAACCGAATGGGTGTAGATCGCGCTTACGTGAGCGGTTTGGAGTTGGGACAACGCAATCCCACGATCGTAACCCTCTGGCACCTTGGCCAAGCTCTTGAGACCGGTCTGGGAGATTTTTTCTCCCAACCTCCAGCGAGAAGCGGTCGATCGGCCGCAACCAAACGAGGACCCGGTAAAATTTAGTCTAGATGCCCGCCCCTCAGGGGCGCCAACGCCGACGTAGCGCGATCCACAGCATCCACGCAGGAGCATAGGGCGTAGATGCGCCGGGCTGCCGAGAGCCAGGGCATTGTTGCGCCGTAGGGCGCCATTGCAACGCGCCGCTGACCATCCCCTTCATTCCTCGCCTCCAATCCGTCCCCGCATTGCGGCCGGCGGTCGCATAAGCCCCGGGTTGCACAAACCTGAGGCCGTCCGATAGGTTCTGTTGGGGCGACGAAGAGGGTGCCGTCTCGGGCCGAAAAGCTAGCCTCTGACCATACTCCGATCGAGGGCCGACGCCATTATGGTTACGTCGCGCCGGTGGCGAAGGCCCGCAAGCAACGGCAGCGGAGCGGCGCCAGCGCGCAGGAGACGACTGAGCGCTACATCAGCGGCCAAGCCTACGGCGTCGCCGTATTGTAGATGAAATCCGCCAGTACCCGGTTACGTGGCGTGCGATCCCAGACAGAAATGCAAAACCCAAAAGGAGCAAAAGGCTTGGGCGCCGAATCTCGCTCATGAGGACGTGCTGACGACCTTTGGCAGTTGGCGACGTGAGCGGCTACCGGCAAGTCGGAATTATCCGGTCATTTGCGGGCCCGGTGCTTGACACCCAGAGGTAGCGAAGCACGCTCCGCCGATGCTAAATGAATCGCATACCCGCCCGAGGTGGGGTAATCAAAAAGCCCAGAAATAGAGCAGTGCATTGAACGCTGTTGAGATTGAACAAGCAATTTCCGTGCTGGCCGAGCAGCCCTTCGACGCCCGCGACTTTCCGTTCGCCTTCCTGCAAGCCTTTGGGAATAAGGAGACCACGATCAAGCGGTTGCGCGCCGGCGCGACTAATAAATCGGACCTGGGCGGCGTTCTCCAAACCAACCACATTCACATCGCCGTCTGTGTACCGGGAGAGGTCGCGACGGCGCTCGCCGCGCTGAAAGCCAGCCCGGCCACGGCCAAGGCGAAGGCGCGCTTCATTCTCGCCACCGACGGCGCCGACTTTGAGGCCGAGGATTTGGACACCGGCGAAACCGTCGCCTGTGCCTATGCCGATTTCCCCGATCATTTCGGTTTCTTCCTGCCGCTGGCCGGCATTACGACCGTCAAACAGGTTCGTGAAAGCTCCTTCGACATCCGCGCCACGAGCCGGATGAACCGGCTCTATGTCGAACTTCTGCAAGACAACCCCGATTGGGGCACCGCCGCGCGCCGCCACGACATGAACCACTTCATGACGCGGCTGATCTTCTGCTTCTTCGCGGAGCGAACCGACATCTTCCAGGGCATCGGTCTATTCACCGACACCATCACGCGCATGAGCGCCAAGGACTTCGTCCAACACCCATGAGGTGATCGGCGCACTGTTCCGCGCCATGAACACCAAGCACGAGGATCGGGACAGCGCCGTCATTCCCCGATGGGCCGACGCCTTTCCCTATGTGAACGGTGAACTGTTCTCCGGCAGCGTGGATACACCGCGTTTCAGCAAGATCGCCCGGTCGTTTCTCCTGCACATCGGCAGCCTCGACTGGACCAAGATAAACCCGGACATCTTGGGGTCGATGATCCAGGCCGTCGCGGAGGCCGAGGAACGCGGCGCGCTCGGTATGCACTACACGTCCGTGCCGAACATTCTGAAAGTGCTCAATCCGCTGTTTCTCAACGATCTACGCGCCCAGCTTGGAGAAGCGGAGGACAATTCCCGCAAGCTCCTCAACCTGCGCAACCGTATGGCCAAGATCAGGGTCTTCGATCCGGCCTGCGGCTCAGGCAATTTTCTTGTCATCGCCTACAAGGAAATGCGCGCTATCGAGGCCGAGATCAACAAGCGGCGTGGCGAAGCCGACCGGCGTACGGAAATTCCGCTCACCAACTTTCGCGGTATCGAATTGCGCGACTTCCCGGCCGAGGTCGCGCGCCTTGCGCTCATCATCGCCGAGTTTCAATGCGACGTGCTCTATCGCGGTCAGAAAGAAGCCTTACGGGAACTTCCTGCCGCTCGACGCGCAGAACTGGATCACCTTCGGAAATGCATTGCGGCTCGACTGGCTGAGCATCTGCCCGCCGACCGGAACGGGCGTGAAGCTGCACGGGGACGATTTGTTCGGTACGCCATTGGATCAAGCGCAGATCGACTTCGAGAACGAAGGCGGAGAGACTTACCTTTGCGGGAACCCGCCATACCGGGGCAGTCAATGGCAGACTGACGAGCAAAAATCCGACCTCAAAGGGATTTTCGACGGGCGAGCGAAAAACTGGAAATCGCTCGACTATGTATCTGGCTGGTTCATGAAGGCCGCCGACTACGGCACTAAGACTCCGGCGGCGGCGGCTTTCGTTGCCACAAATTCCATTTGCCAGGGCCGACAGGTCGATACGCTTTGGTCACTCATATTCTCCGCCGGTTACGAGATCGCGTTTGCCCATACCTCTTTTAAATGGGCCAACCTAGCCAGCTACAATGCCGGCGTAACCGTCGTCATTGTCGGCATCTCAAACCACACGAGCAATATTCGGCAGTTGTTTTCCGAGACTGATGATGGGGCCGCCATCGTCAAGACCGTGGACAACATCAACGCCTATCTAGTTCCGGGGCCAAACGTCGTTGTGGCTCAACTCTCCCGTCCACTTAGCAACCTCGATGAAATGTATTTCGGAAACATGCCAAATGACGGCGGGTGAGGTGGTCCCGGTTATCTGAACAGATTTTCCGCCTCGATAAGTGGAGCCTCTGCCAGGGTTAGGCTGCCAAGCGGATAGGCAGCGGTGGGAAGTAGGCTTGATCGGGTGTGGCGCCGTCAAGGCTCGAATGCGGTCTACGGCTGTTGTAGAAGTCCAGGTAGCGGCCGATCGAACTGCGGGCCTCGCTGACGCTGTCGTAGGCCTTCAGATATACCTCCTCGTATTTGACGCTGCGCCACAGCCGCTCGACGAAGACATTGTCCCGCCAAGCCCCTTTGCCGTCCATGCTGATGGCAATGCCATTGTCGGCGAGCAGGCCGGTGAAGGCTTGGCCGGTGAACTGCGAACCCTGGTCGGTGTTGAAGATGTCCGGCTTGCCGTGACGAGCCAAGGCATCCTGCAGCGCCTCGACGCAGAACGCCGCCTCCATCGTGATCGATAGCCGCCAAGACAGCACGCGACGGCTAAACCAGTCGAGCACCACCGCCAGATAGACGAAGCCGCGCGCCATCGGGATGTAGGTGATGTCCATCGCCCACACCTGGTTCGGCCGCTCGATCGAAAGCCCCCGCAGCAGGTACGGATAGACCTTGTGGCCAGGCTCGGGCTTGGTGGTGCGCGGACGGCGATAAAGCGCCTCGATCCCCATCCGCTGCATCAGCGTCTTGACGTGACGGCGGCCGATCTTGCACCCGTCGGCGACCAACAGGCCGCGCAACATGCGCGAGCCGGCGAAGGGAAACTCCAGATGCAGCCGGTCGAGACGGCGCATGATCGCAAGGTCGGCGTCCGGCACCGGCCGCGGCAGGTAATAAACGCTGCCGCGGCTGATGCTCAGAACCTCGGCCTGCCTGGTGATCGGCAGATCGTGCTTACGGTCGATCATCGCTTTGCGCTCAGCAATCCCGCCTTGGTGAGCGCGCCTTCTAAAAAACTGAGCACGGCGCTGCGCGCCCCCTGTAGGATAGAAACGGGTAGACTGCGGTCGGAAGGGAGCGGCCGATATGATTTTGGTGGCACGTGACCCCGTCAAAAAACCTGGTCCATGGGCTGTTGCGGACTTGACAGTGGTGACGCCGTCTCGGCGATCCCGTTTAGGAATCTGACCAATTGCGCAGCCCAGCCCTTCCGCTCATGTCAGCAGGAGGCTTGATGATGAATCGCAACAGATCGAAGTCCAAAGTCGCCCGCACGATGCCGCTGGTCAACCCGAACGCAGCCGCCATCGACATCGGAGCGACAATGCATATGGCTGCCGTAGGGGCCGATCGCACACCGGAGCCAGTCCGCAGTTTTGGTACCTTCACGGCCGATCTGTATCGGCTGGTTGACTGGTTTACGGAATGCGGCGTCGAGACGGTCGTCATGGAATTGACCAGCGTCTACTGGATTCCGATTTTCGAGCTTCTCGATGAACGGGGGTTCACTGTGTTTCTTGTCAACGCGCGTGACGCCAAGCACGTGCCGGGGCGCAAGACCGATGTCAGCGATGCCCAATGGCTGCAGCGTCTCCATTCGTTTGGACTGCTGCGGGCCAGCTTTCGACCCAAAGGACAGATTGCGGAGCTGCGATCCTACGTGCGTCAGCGCGAGCGTCTTCTTGAGTACGCGGCCTCGCACATCCAGCATATGCAGAAGGCGCTGACCGAGATGAACGTTCAGCTCCATCACGTCGTCGCCGACATCACCGGCGCCACCGGCCTGCGCATCATCCGCGCCATCCTCGCCGGCGAGCGTGACCCCGAGGTGTTGGCAAGCTTGCGCGATTTCCGGTGCCAAGCCAGTGCCGAGACGATCGCGAAGGCACTCACCGGCAACTACCGGTCCGAGCATCTGTTTGCGCTCGAGCAGGCGCTCACCCTCTACGACACCTACCACGAAAAGACATCGGCCTGCGACGTGCGGATCGAAGCCGTGTTGAAGGAACTGAGCATCCATCGCGGTCGTGGTCACTGGGCAGTGCCACCGCCGCGGCGTCGGCACCGAACCGATCAGGCGAACGCCCTGGCTTTCGACGTTCGCGCCGGGCTCTTCGCGCTGCTCGGAAGGGACATCACAGTGATCAACGGCCTTGGAGCTTACCTCTCGTTGAAGTTGATCGCTGAATGCGGCGACGACCTGTCCTCGTGGCCGAGCGCCAAGCATTTTACCTCCTGGCTGGGGCTGGCGCCGTGCAACAAGATCTCCGGCGGCAAAATGCTATCGTCACGAACGCGCCGGTCCGGCGGCCGGGCAGCGGCGCTTCTGCGCCTTGCTGCCATTACCGTCGGACGCACCGACACCGCGCTGGGCGCCTTTTACAGGCGGCTCTCATCCCGCATCGGCAAGGCCAAGGCCGTCACCGCCACGGCCCGCAAGATCGCAGTGCTGTTTTACAACGCCGTGCGTCATGGAATGGAATACCTCGATCCCGGAGCGTCGTCGTACGAGACACGCTACCGCACGCGAGTGGTCAATAATCTGCACCGGCGTGCCAAGGCATTCGGTTTTGTTCTCCAGCCCATGGAGCCAAAAGCTGGTGCTGCGGTTTCTTAGGAATCGTTCTCCAGTGTCAGTTCGCCGATCTTGGCGTGCAACGACTTCACGTCGATGGCGGGCTGTGACGCTCCGTTGCTGCTGCCCGGGCCAAACACATCGGCAGCACCGCCCTCAAGCTGCGCCTTCCACGATGTGATCTGATTGGGGTGAACGTCAAACTGCTCGGCAAGCTGGGCCAACGTCCGATCGCCTTTGATGGCGGCAAGCGCAACTCTCGCCTTGAAAGCCGGTGTGTGGTTCCGGCGTGCTCGTCTCTGCATGGTCGCTCCTGATTCGCAGGCCATAGCGTGCCTGCCATCAGGCAGAAATTCCACTTATCCTCCTGTGCAGATTTCCGGGGCCGGCTCTCCCACCATCTGGTGCGCCGAAAAGCAATGGGCCTTCTGCGATCATTGGTCCGGGCACCGGCTTGGGCGTAAGTGCTCTCGTGCCGTCGTCAAAAGGGTTGATTGCTATCGCCGGTGAGGGAGGTCATATCACCATGGCATCGATCACGGCCGCTGAAGCGGCAGTATTGGATATCATGCGCAGGCGTTATGGCCACGCATCAGCCGAACGTGTGCTCTCGGGACCAGGCCTCGTCAACCTATATACCGCACTCTGCGAGCTGGCCGGCGTGCCCGCGGCCCCGTTCACGCCCGTCCAGATAACCAGTGAGCGGATCTGGCGCGAGGATCGTCGCGCGGAGGAGGCGACGGAAATGTTCTGTGCGATGCTTGGAACGGTGGCCGGCAATCTAGCGCTTACATTTGGCGCACTTGGCGGCCTACATGTTACCGGCGGTATCATTCCAAAAATATTGCCGTATTTTATACAGTCCGAATTTCGAGCACGTTTTGAAGCCAAAGGTCGGTTCCAGAGCTATCTTTCAGCCATTCCAACCTATGTAATCGTGCGCTCCCTCCCGGCCTTGCTTGGCGCTTCCTCTTTGCTAAACCCGTAAGGCAACAGGCGCGACATGCTTCGGCGCCATCGCCATTATTGCTAAATCGCTCAGCCAGGGCGGAATTGCCGAGGAGCGAAGACTGCAACCTGCAAATAAGCCGGGATTATGCGTAGGACAGACGCCTCTCTTGTGATCCGAATGCTTGGCAAACGCCAGCCGATCGCGATGACATTGATCGCGCATTGCCATTTTCGTCCGCAACACGTCCCCGCTCCTTCGAACCAAAGCCAACTTGCAAGGAAGGGAGTTTGGGTAATCTGCGTTCGCGGGGGAAAAGAGCCGGCCACCGAACCGTGAGGTGGCCCACCCTCCAGCAAGACGCTTCGCCGGCTCTACGGAGCCTGATGTTGCGCGGAACCGCAAGATCACCGCAGCTGTCTTGCCGGACAAATTTGCGCGCCAGCACTTGGAGGAAAGCTTAAGCTTGCCGTACTCGAGGTCGGCATGATCAAATAGACGCAAGTGCCATCCTTGGGCGAGACCGCGCAGTAGAGATAATAGATGTATTCGCGGATCAGCTGCGCGGCGACCGCAGGCCGTGTTCCGACTGGCGCCCAGCAGGGCCGGATGCGGTTCATGCGGCCTGCCAAACGGCAGGAGCTCCATCGATCGGCGCGCAGCGGAAATCACTAAAACGGAAAGCGGCGGCTCGCGCCGGTCGACTAGGTCGAGCTTCGCCGCGCCAGATTCGGCGGCACCCCCATCCGAAGGGATAATGGGCAGCATCGCGCCAGCCGGAAATGTCGGAGCGAAAGCATGGTGCAGAGCCCTAGTCGCTGTGCGCAACACCCCGACATCGATCGCGAGCGACCCGGTAGCTGATGACGTCACCGCCGCCAGCACCATGATCTCCAGCGCCGGCACCAGCGTCGCCCGATTCAATTGCTAAAAAGAGATCCGCCGGCGCGGCGCCTCGACCAGCAGCCGGCGCGAGCCGGTCGACCTGCCCGGTCGGTGCTGAGGGCTTGTTGCTTTCGGCCCGGCGCGCGGCGCCCCCGAAACAACGGATAGAGAGGATGACGGTGAGAGCACCATGTCGGCTGCAGAATTTGGCCGGCATTGAATTGATCGACCCGGTAGCTCGCTGCGCTCGCCGCCGCCAGCGCCGAACAGGCGGTGCCGACATCAGCAGCATCAGTCACCGCCCGAGATCCATCGTCGCCCCTGTTGTTGCCGCCGCTCGCCTCGCGCGCGCGTGAGGGAGAAGATTAAAGTAAACGGGGGTCTACTCCGCGGTCGATCGAGCCGGGATGGCTTCGACGTCGACCCCCTACCTCACCACGCTGTGGGGTCCGACCCCTCGCGATCTGATAATCGCGAAAAAGAAATCGCCGCCGCCGAATCCGCCGCCGCCCTTGCGCGCGCGTGAGGCCAACGATTTGGGTAAACCAGGCTACGGGTCGAGGCCGCGCTCAATGAGATTGTCGATGAGCGCTTGGCCGTTTCGCAATGTTCAACAAAAAGCGGGGCATATCCCACGCATTCCAAATGCCATATTACGTCGAGTATTGTTTGCTGACGGGCTATTATTGCGAGGGTGCAGACAAAATTCGTCGGGGCTGCAACACTAACTAATCGGGTCGCGGCGGTCTGTGTCGAGTGCCGATGACGATTTTTCGTCAGTCCGTGATTTAGAAGCCGTAATAGGCCATGCAGCGGTAGTACCGGTAGGTGCCATATCCCCACCGTGAAGCGCAGACGTTAGACCAGTAATCGTAGTCGCTGTAGCTCCCAATCCACCACGTGGACGCATACCACCATCCGAGGTGGTAATAACGAAACCTTCCGTGCCGGAACCGATAGCGGTGGAAATGACTGCCAACGAAGGCGCGTCTGCCGACGAAGGCGCGTCTGCCGACGAAGGCACGTCTGCCAACGAAGGCGGGTCTGCCGACGAAAGCGCGTCTGCCAACGAAGGCGGGTCTGCCGACGAAAGCGCGTCTGCCGACGAAAGCGCGTCTGCCGACGAAGGCGCGTCCGCCAACGAAGGCGGGTCTGCCGACGAAAGCGGGTCTACCGACCAAAGCGGGTCTGCCGACGAAAGCGGGCCTACCGCCAAAGTGCGGTGCCGCAAAATGTGCCCCGCCGCCAAAGTGCGCGCCGCCGCCGAAATGGGCTCCACCGCCGCCAAAGTGCGCGCCGCCGCCAAAATGGGCTCCACCGCCGCCATGACCGCCGCGTTGCGCCATTGCGCCAGTTCCCATTGTCGCCGTGCCGAACATGATCGCTGCAGCAATGGCAATCATCATTCTACGCATCAGAGTATTTCCTTTTCGTTCGCTCAGCTGTCGGCCATTTGAGCCAAGACCGGCGGGCCATTGCTATCCACGCATTGGTCCCTCGCATTGACGTAAATCAAATCATCGTCGCACAACTGTGCTGTCGCCAAAATCGAGCCGCGCCTCCTTTGTGAACGGTGAGACGACAAAGCGCGTCAGATTAAGCGAACCCAAGTCGCACGCTCCGTACGGCGGCAGCGGAATCTCTCCGCATGGGTTCGTGGCCGTGAGCCGCTCACGATACCAAAGATTATTGAGATGATTGATGCGGTCGATGAACAACACTCCGGGCTCGGCGTAGTCGTAGGTCGCGCGCAATATTCGTTCCCATAATTGGCGCGCGCTGACGCGCCGGAAAACACGGCAAGGTCTTGGCCCATTTTCGCTAGGCCATTCGCGCAGGACCGTTTCACCGTCGCCGTCGAATGCAGTTGCCGGAAATACCAGCGGCCACTCGTCGTCACTGCGCACCGCCGCGATAAACGCATCGCTGACTTGGACGGAGAGGTTGAACCGACGCAATTGTCCACTCTGCTGTTTGGCTGCCACGAATTCTTCGATGTCGGGGTGATCGCAGCGTAGCGTCGCCATCATGGCGCCGCGACGGACGCCGGTAGAAAGAACGGTGCCGCACATCGCGTCCCAAATCTGCATGAACGAAACAGCGCCTGACGCAATAGTGCCGGCGCCTTTTGCCGGCGTGCCGCGCGGCCGCAGGGTCGAGAAGTCCACGCCGATACCGCCGCCCTGCTGCATCGTAAGCGCCCCTTCCTGCAGAGCGCGGAAGATGCCCGGGATCGAGTCCTCGATCGTCCCCATGACGAAGCAATTGAACAGCGTCACATTACGGGCCGTTCCGGTCCCGGCATGGATTCTGCCTCCGGGAAGGAATTTGAAGTCTTGCAGGATGGCGAAAAACCGTTCCTCCCAGGCCATCGCGTTTTCGGCTTCAACAGCCGCCAGCGAATGCGCGATCCGACGCCACGTATCGGTGATCGTTCGCTCGAGCACATCGCGGTCCACGTACCGATATTTCGTTTCCCAAACGTGTCGGGAAATATCGGTTCCAGCTCCGCTCATAAGCCATCCTAGTCGACCCCTGCCGGTCCATTCATTGAGCCAGATCAACTATGAAGCCAGTTCTGAGGTCGGCGGATGGCATCGCCCAATCGCCAAAGAGGTTCTGATCTGGATCAATTTGGCTGATCGGACAGGCGATATATTGCGGTCGGCAAGGAGGTGCTGGCCGTGCCGGTGCAGAATGCGGAAATCGCGGCGATGTTCGATCAGGCCGCCGAACTCCTTGAGATCGAGGGGGAAAACCAGTTTCGCGTGCGCGCCTATCGCCGCGCCGCCCGCATGATCGACGGCCTGCCACAAAGCGTCAAAACCCTGCTCTCGGCCGGCAGCGATCTGTCGGAACTTCCCGGCATCGGTAAGGATCTCGCCGGCAAGATCGCCGAGATTGTCGAAACGGGTCATTTCAAACTTCTGGATACATTGAAGAAAAAGTTGCCGGGCGAACTTGGCGAAATCGCCACTCTGCCGGGCCTCGGGCCAAAGCGCGTGAAGTTGCTTCATGACAAACTCAAAATCAGTACCCTCGACGATCTCCGCCGGGTCGTCAAAACCGGACGGTTGCACGGGATTGCGGGGTTTGGGCCGACAATTGAAAAAAAACTTTCCGCCGCGCTCGAAAAGCCGGTGGCCGAAAAGCGCTTCAAGCTCTCGGTCGCTGAAGCCGAAGCGGAAGCGCTGGTAAGCTTTCTCCGCGGGAGCGGCCGCGTCGTCGTGGCCGGCAGCTATCGCCGGCGTCGCGACACCGTCGGCGATTTGGATCTCGTGGTGGCCGCTGCGGACGCCTCCTCGGTCGGCGACAAGTTGGTGGGCTACGAAAACGTCGCCGAGGTTCTCGCCCACGGCCCGACGCGAACGACTGTCGTGCTGCGCTCCCGACTGCAAGTCGATGTCCGCGCGGTGCCGGAAGAGAGCTATGGCGCTGCGCTCCTCTATTTCACCGGCTCCAAGGCGCACAACATTGCGCTGCGCGCTATTGCCGTTCATCGCGGCTGGAAACTCAACGAATATGGCTTGTTTTCCGGAAGGCGACGGATTGCCGGCGCAACCGAGGAGGAAATCTACAAGAAACTCGGGCTCGCGTTCATCCCGCCCGAAATGCGCGAGGATCGTGGCGAGGTCGCGCTGGCGAAAGCGAACAAGTTGCCGCGGCTGGTGACGCGAGCGGACATTCGCGGCGACCTTCATGTCCATTCGGATTGGACGGACGGCACGGCCCCTATTGAAGCGATGGCCAAGGCGGCGCAGACGCAAGGCTACGAATACATTGCGCTCACCGATCACAGCCGTCGCGTCGCCATGACACATGGTCTCGACCCAGCGCGGCTGACGAAGCAGAGCCGCGAAATCGATGGCCTGAACGAGCGTCTGCATGGTCTGACAATTCTCAAGGGCATCGAAGTCGACATCCTCAAGGACGGTAGTCTCGACTTGCCGGATGCGGCCCTTTCCAAGCTCGACATCGTGGTCGCCGCCGTGCACTCGTATTTCGATCTGCCGCGCAAAGTCCAGACCGATCGCGTGATTCGGGCCATGAACAATCCTCACGTCTCCATCATAGCGCATCCCACGGGGCGGCTGATCGGTGAGCGTGAACCTTACGACATCGACATGGAGCGTGTGATCGCCGATGCCCGTTCGCTTGACTGTTATCTGGAAGTCAACGCCCAGCCTGACCGTCTGGACTTGAATGACATGCATGTCCATTCGGCCAAACAAGCCGGCGTCAAGCTTGCGATTTCCACCGACGCCCATTCGGAAGACGCATACGACTACATTCGGTTCGGCGTCGACCAGGCGCGGCGCGGCTGGCTCACCGCCGATGACGTGATCAACACGCGGTCGCTTGCGGATTTGCGAATGATGCTAAGGCGTTCAGTTCCGCCTACGAAGTGATCATCCCTTGACGCAGATCAGCGGTCGCAGGCGCGCCACGCGGCGGGCGAGGCCCGCTTGTTCGGCCCGCAGCAACGACCGCATCCACATCCTTATATGCGCCCGGCGCCTCCTCGGCGACGCCCCGCATTGAGGGGCTTCTGACGACGATGCCCCGCTCGGCAAGATCATCGACAACTTTTCGTCCGCTCCACTGCCTGAGCGCAGCGTGCCGCGAGATCGCCCGCCCGGCGCCGTGGCACGCCGAAGCGAATGCCCTCTCCTCTGCAGTCGCTTCGCCGACCAGAACATACGAGCCGGTTCCCATGCTGCCGCCGATGAGCACCGGCTGCCCGACGGGACGCAAGTCATCGGGCAAGCTTGCATGCCCCGGGCCAAAAGCCCTGGTCGCGCCCTTGCGGTGAACAAACAGCTCCCGGTGCTTTCCCTCGACGGAATGTGGCTCAACCTTGCAAGTATTGTGGGAAATCATCGAATAGCAGCCGGAAATCGCAATCGGGAAAATAATGCGCAAAGACGCGCCGCGCGTAGTGACCGAGAATCTCGCGATTAGCTAGTGTCCCGATTCCTAAATCCGTTTCATTCTACGCGTTTGCCGCGAGAGTGCGGTGGCAGAAGCGTTGGATGCTGGCCAGGATGTCGTTAGCGGTCTTGGTCCAGCGGAAGGGTTTGGGATCGGCATTGGTGGCCTCGATGTAAGCTTTAATGGCCTTTTCGAGATCGGCCACCGAGCGGAACACTCCTCGCTTGAGGGCGCGTTCAGTCAGCAGCGCGAAGAAGCGTTCGACTTGGTTGATCCATGAGGCTGATGTCGGTGTGTAGTGCACGTGCCAGCGCGGGCGCTTGGCGAACCAGTTGCGAATGAGCTTGGTCTTGTGCGTGCCGTAGTTGTCCATGATGACATGAATGTCGAGATCGCTGGGCACGCTGCGCTCGACCTCGTCAAGGAACTTGCGGAACTCCGTCGCGCGGTGCCGGGACATGCATTTGCCGACGACGGTTCCGGCCTTCACGTCGAGCGCTGCAAACAGAGATGTCGTTCCGTTCCGCTTGTAGTCATGCGTGCGCCGTTCGACCTGGCCGGGACGCATCGGCAGCAGCGGCTGCGTGCGGTCGAGCGCCTGCACCTGGGATTTCTCGTCGACACACAGCACAACGGCGCGCTCCGGCGGCGACAAGTAGAGCCCGACGATGTCACGCACCTTCTCCACGAACAACGGATCGGACGAGAGTTTGAAGGTCTCGACGCGGTGCGGCTGCAGCCCGAACGCGCTCCAAATGCGATGCACGGTGGAGGGCGCGTGGGCAATCTCCTTGGCCATGGTCCTCAGGCTCCAGTGCGTCGCGCCTTTCGGACGCGTTTCCAGCGTCTTGCGGATCGTGGCTGCAATCTCGTCATCACCGATCTCGCGCGGCGCACCAGGGCGCGGTTCGTCGTAGAGACCATCCATCCGGCTTTGCGCGAAGCGATGGCGCCATGTGCCGGCCGTTGCGGCACAGACACCCACCTTGGCCGCGATCTCCTTATTGTTGAGCCCAGCAGCCGCAGCGAGAACGATGCGCGCCCGCTCCGCCAAGGCCTGCGGTGCGCCGTGCTTGCGCGTCAGCGCCGTCAATTCGCTCTTCTCCCCGGCTGCCAGTACGATCGCCACCGCTCGGCCCTTCGCCATTCTCGCCTCCTTGCGTCAAGTCGCGAGAATGTAAATGATTTGTCGATCAGGACACTAGCGCGCAATTGATCGCCGCCCGCATCGCGCCAAGATAACGCTGCCCGACTTCCGAATTGATCGGCGCACAGGCGAGTTCTCGGTCTATCAGTTCGATGCCCGATGATTACGCAACGACCACCATTTCCTTCAGGAACTCTGTGCCGATCTGGTGACCGAGGCCGCGTGATCCGCAATGGATCGTGACGACAACGTCGTCGGGAGAAAGCCCGAATGTTCCGGCGACTGTCTTATCGAAGATTTCCGCGACGCCCTGTATTTCGAGATAGTGATTGCCCGAGCCGAGCGTGCCCATTTCGCGCCGCTGCCGTTCTTTGGCGCGCTCCGAGACGTATTCGGGCCGGGCGCCTGGCATGGTGCCGTTTTCCTATTCCCTGATCACTGCTTCGTCTCGTCCCACGGTGGAGACGAAATATCCTCTGGCCCAGAAGTGCTGCCCTATGAAGTTGCGCTTCCTCTCCCCATAGACCCGAGCCATGTGGATCGCGCTCTTGCCCTTGATATACCCGATCACCTGTGAGACGGCGTATTTTGGTGGGATCGAGATCATCATGTGAACATGATCGGGCATGAGATGGCCCTCCTCGATCTTGCACTCCTTCTGCGCTGCCAATTTGGGAAACACGTCCCCGAGATGCCGTCTCAGTTCTCCGTACAGCGTCTTTCTACGGTACTTGGGAATGAACACTACGTGGTATTTGCACTCCCACTTCGTGTGGCTTAGGCTTTAACGCTTCGGGCAGCTCGATATTCTCGTCAACAATGCCGGCCGCGGCATGAAATATGTCAGCGAGCATTTCATGACCGAGGCGACGCGGTTCTGGGAGGTCGCGCCTTCGACTTGGCGACTGGTGATCGACACCAACGTCAACAGGCCCTTCCTCATGGCGCGGGCGGCGACGCCGCATCTCTTGGCGGCGTTCCGGGGCCGCATCATCAACATCACCATGAACCGCGCCACCATGCGCCGTGCCGGCTTCTCTCCCTACGGGCCGTCGAAGGCTGCGCTTGAATTGGAGACCGCCATCTGGTCGGCGGATCTCCGCGGCACGGGGATCACCGTCAATGCAATCCTGCCTGGCGGCGCAGCCTTAACCGGCATGATCCCCGAGGCCTTTCCGGCAGCGGCCCGCGCCTCGCTCCCAAGCCCGCGATCATGGTGCCGCCATTGCTTTGGCTGGTGTCGCCGCAGGCTGACGGGCGTCACTGGCCGACGCTTCATCGCCAGTCAATGATGCGATGACGATCCGCTCGCCGCGGCGGAAGACGCCGGCTGGGCGAGTAAACAGGTTGAGGAAGGCCATTGAGTTCGGATGGGAATCCTGGTTCAAGTTGGATTTATTTGACCTGAATCAATTGTCCAGCTCGCGTGGTGCTGTATTCGAGTTCCATCGCCATCTAGGAGGGGTAGGTGCGCCATCTGGTCATCACCGCTCACCCAAGCGCAAAGAGCTTCAATCACGCCGTCGTCGAAACCTATATGTCGGCGCTGATTGAACGCAAACGCAAACATCGTGTCGAGTGCCGCGATCTTTACGCGGCGAATTTCAATCCGGTCTTGTCGATGCGTGATCTGGCAGCCGCTGGCCGCGGAAAGGCAGCGAAGGATATTCGCCAAGAGCAGGCTGCGGTCCGCCGGGCCGACGTCATCACCCTGATCGCACCGCTGTGGTGGAGCGGATTTCCCGCGATGCTGAAGGGTTATCTCGATCGCGTGTTCTGCGCGGGCTTTGCCTATGTGATCAAGCAAGGGAATACCTGCCAGGGCTTGCCGGGAAGCAGGGCGTGATTATCACAACATCAGGGGCCGCTAGGGAGGAGCTCAAGAGCAGCGGGAGGCTGCGGGCGTTCAAGACCATCTTAGATGAGGGGCTGATGGAATTTTGCGGTATCGATCTGGTGCAGCACCTCTATCTGGGTAGCATCGACCCCGGCATGAGCCGAGCAGATGGCGAAGCGCGGCTTGCGAGCGTTCGCCACCTTGTCGAACGCAACTTCTAGGCTGCTCATTATGCCCAGTTCCTTCCGAAGAGAAAAACTCGCGCTCGGCATTGCCGGCGTTTCGCTCAGTCAGACCAGCCGTCGAATTCCCTCCGACGATCCGCCGCCGCTGCCGCCGAACGCTGATCTTTCAATCATTGGCAAATCAATACCGCGGATTGGCGGGCGCGCCATGGTGACCGGTGCTGCCCGCTACACCGTGGACGTCAAGCTGCCTGGCATGCTGTTTGCCCGCATCCTGCGCTCACCGCATCCGCACGCGCGCGTTCTTTCGGTCGACACCAGCGCCGCCGAGCGTCACACTGATGTGCGGGCTGTCCACGTTGTGACCGAGATGAGTGAGGCGGCGCGCCCCCCGGGTAGCGGCGCGCCTAGCGTACTGCCGACGGTACGCTATGTCGGCACCAGCATTGCCGCGATTGCGGCGACCACGCAAAGCGCCGCCGATGAAGCCATTCGTCTGATCAAGCTGAATTACGAGATCCTGCCCTTTGTCGTCGATATGGACGAGGCGCACAAGCCCAATGCACCACAGGTTTTTGAAGCCGCCGGCGCATCTTCTACCCCAACCCACGTCACTCAAGCCGCAAACGTGTTCGGCCCTACCACGAGCACCTTTTTCGGTGGGCCGCGAGGGGACGTCGCAAAAGGCTTTCGAGAAGCAGACGCGATCGTTGAAGGTGAATTCCGAACGCAAGTGCAGACGCATTGCTGTCTTGAACCGCACGCTATCGTGGCCGATTGGCGCACAGAGGGCCTCACTGTCTACATCTCCACTCAGAATACCGTAGGTGTGCGCGATGATCTTGCTGCAGCCTTCGGCCTTGCGCGTGAACGAGTCCGCGTGATCACCGAATTCATGGGCGGTGGATTCGGTTCGAAACTGAGCGTTGGCGACTATGGCTACATTGCAGTCGAATTGTCACGGAAGGCGGGCGCGCCCGTTGCTCTTTTCTTTGACCGCGGCGAAGAGCAGCAGGACAGCGGCAATCGTCCGGGCACCTGGCAACGCCTGCGCATCGGGGCGCGCCGTGATGGAACGTTGACCGCGATTTCACTCCTTTCGTACGGCACAGCCGGCGTCGAATTGGGTGCCGGCGTCGGCAATATCGCGCAGGCGATGTACGAGTGCCCCAACTTCCAGATGGCGCAGCATGACGTGTTCATTCACGCGGCGCCGGGCTGCGCGATGCGCGCCCCCGGCAACGTCCAGGGCGCTTTCGCTCTCGAGCAGCTCGTGGACGAACTTGCGGAGAAGCTCGACCTTGATCCATTAGCGCTGCGTGACCGGATCGATCCGAGTCCAGTGCGCCGCGAGGAGCGTCGGATCGGAGCTGATCGGTTCCACTGGAAGCAGGGCCGACCGCCGCGCACCGAAGTTGGACCGGTAAAGCGCGGCATCGGCGTAGCACAGTCATTCTGGCCGGGCATTGTACAGACGAACGCCGCTTGCGAAGTGCGACTTGGTCGTGACGGGTCAGTCGAACTGCGTTCTTCCGTACAAGATATCGGAAGTGGAATACGAACTGTGCTGGCGCAGGTTGTTGCCGAGGAACTGGGTTTGCTACCCGAGGACATTGCGTTGCGCATCGGTGATACCGACTTTCCGCCCGGTCCGAGTTCTGGCGGCAGCAAAACAACCGGCTCGATAACCCCGGCCGCCCGCAAAGCCACCTATCAGGTCCGCAAAAAGCTGTTTGCAGCCGCAGCGCCCGCGCTTGGAGTACGGCCTGAGCAACTTTCGGCTCGCCAAGGTCGCGTTTTTGTTGGCACCGATCCCTCCCGTGGCATCAGCTTTCGCGAGGCGGCGGCCTTGCTTAAGAGGGACAAAGTTACCGCCGTTGCGAGGCGCGGCGACAATTATGATGGCTTTCGCGTCAGTAGCCCGATGAACACTGCACGCGAGGATCTTGGCGGCGTCCAATTCGCCGAAGTTGTGGTCGATATCGAGACGGGTATCGTGCGGGTTGAGCGGGTCACCGCGGTGCATGATTGCGGACGGCCGATGAACCCGCGGCAGATCGAAAGTCAAATCCACGGCGGAATCATCATGGGCATTTCATTCGCGCTGTTAGAAGATCGCCTCCTCGATCACGGGAGTGGGCGGATGGTCAATGCTGACCTCGAGCAATACAAGCTGGCCGGAGTACGGGAGACACCCGATGTCGACGTCATCTTGCTCGAAAATTATCAAGCCATCAGCGCGACGGATGCCTGCGGGGTGGCCGAGCCAGCGACCATTGCGACAGCCGCAGCTGTGGCCAACGCCGTATACAATGCGATCGGCGTGCGTATGCACGAACTGCCAATGACGCCCGCCGCGGTACTGGCGGCGCTCGGCCGCGTTCCCGGCAGGAGTTGATGGTGTGACCATGAGCCGTCCCATAGATCATTCCGCACCCAATGAGCGGCAAAACAGCCCTGAAATCCGCGATGTCCGTATCACGCCGCTTGGGCTCGCCGGGATTTTGCAGATACCAAAAAATGCCTATGCGCTCGTCGCCTTCGCGCATGGCAGCGGCTCAAGCCGGTTGAGTCCGCGCAATACGGCCGTCGCCCACGCATTGAACAATCGGGGAATCGCCACGCTCTTGTTCGATCTTTTGACTCCTGACGAGGAGGCAAACCGTGCCAACGTGTTCGATATCCCGCTGTTGTCCGACCGACTGGCCGATGCCGTCCGTTGGCTCGACGGCCAAGCGTCCGTTGCAAAGCTTCCGCTCGGGCTATTCGGCGCCAGTACCGGAGCGGCGGCGGCACTTGTCGCGGCCGCAAAGCTTCCGCGCCGCGTCGGTACGGTAGTCTCGCGCGGCGGACGGCCCGACCTCGCAGCGGATGCGCTCGATAGAGTACAAGCACCCACGCTTTTGATCGTCGGCGGTGCCGACTCCGGTGTCATTGAGCTTAATGAGCAGGCGCTGGCCCGGTTGCGAGAGCCCAAAGCGCTGGAGATCGTTCCAGGAGCGAGCCACCTGTTTCCCGAGCCTGGAGCGTTGGAGGCAGTAATCGGCTTTGCCGGAAATTGGTTTGAACGGTATCTTGGACCAACATCGGCCGAGCGGACGCGTACGGCGAGTTAGAGGACAAGTCCCGAGAGGCGGATATGTCATTCAAGGATCGCGTCGACGCCGGTCGCAAATTGGCCAAAGCGCTGGCCGGGTACAGAAACCAGCAGCCGGTGATTCTGGCACTGCCGCGCGGCGGCGTGCCCGTCGCGGCCGAAGTTGCCGCCGCATTCGCGGCACCGCTCGATTTGATCCTCGTACGCAAGATCGGTGTCCCCTTCCAGCCCGAGCTGGCCATGGGCGCCGTCGTCGATGGCGGCGCACCGGTCATCGTGCGCAACGACGATGTCATTCGGGCCGCGGGGATCGACGAAGCCGAATTCAAAGCCATCTGCGACAATGAGCTCGCCGAGATCGAGCGGCGGCGTCAGCGCTATCTGGGCAGCCGCGAGCGCGTGGATGTCGGCGGCCGCACCACGATCGTGATCGACGACGGCGTCGCGACCGGCGCGACGACCCGTGCGGCCTTGCGCGCCACCCGCATGCGCAATCCAAAAAAGCTCGTTCTTGCGGTGCCTGTTGCGCCTATGGATAGTCTTGCCGCGCTACGCAGCGATGCGGACGACGTCGTCTGTCTTGAAGACCACGAGTTCTTCGGGGCGATCGGTTTCTACTATGCGGACTTTGCTCAGATTGCGGACGAAGAAGTCATTAAGTTATTGAAACGATTTCCAGCGCAAAAGCCCGCGGAGGCAAAACAGCCCGCCGCCTGAAGTCGGCAGCCCGCCTAAGTGGCTGCCTTCCAGGAGAGCGCGAGCCGCCCATGCGGACTCAATGCCACGGCGGACCCGAATTTTCGACTTTCCCGATCCAATGTCTGCCGAATCCAAGAGATGTCCTGTTCGGACGGGCGGACGAGCCGAAAATTCCGAATCTGCAGAGGAACGAGCTCGAGAGCGGCGAGAGTGCCAGTCGGCGTGATGTCGGCGAAATACATCAGGACCAAGTCATCGCGATACTTCTCGTAACCTCTGATTCCCTCGTAGTCGTTCAGAAAGTCGCCGCAGCCATAGAGAATGAGTTCGATCGCGGTAGACTTCGATAGCCTTTGGATGATGCGACGAATGACCGTGGATGACGGACACGCCGGCCCTGTCGAGCAGCACATGTGCAAAGCTTCGTTGCTGGTCTGGAATATCGTAACCCCAATTCGGTCCCCAGTGGATCGAAACAATGATCCAATCGCCCGGCCGCACAATATGCGCGATTTCATCAGCGGCCTGTGAGGCGGTGGCCTCGGAAATCTCGGCCAGGAAATTGACGCCTGGAAACTCGCGTGTCGCCGCCCAACTGCGGGGAGTGCCGCTGGTCACGCAGGCGAATGAAAACACCAGCACACGGCCATTCCCGGAGAGGTCTAATATCGCGGGCATGCTGGCTTCAAGAAGATTTCGCCCGGCGCCGGCGGTCTTGATCTGGAGATGTTCCAGCGTGGCCAGCGTATCAAGCAGCCCACGACGCCCCCAATCGAGGATGTGATTGTTGCCGAGCGCGCAGCAGTCGATGGCGGCGGCCTTGAGGCAGTCCGCATTCTCGGGGCTCATCCGATAATTGATGCCTTTCCTCGCATAGGCCTCGCTGTGGGTGATGCTCGTCTCGAGATTGATGATGCGAGCGTTCGGTCGCATGCGGTGGAATTCGTCGAGCGCTGCGCCCCAAATGTAGGAGGGATCGGCACCGCGCGGGATCGGGCCATTCGCGGCTTCGGCAAGCTGCACATAGTCAATTGCCGACTCCGTGTAACTCTCGTGGAGAACTGGCTCACACGGGCGCGGCAAAACCTGGTCGATCCCGCGCCCCGTCATGACGTCGCCGCACAAGAACAGTCGGATCGATCGCTGCGCCAGCTGGGCATTAGGCGATTGTATGGGGGCACTCACGAGCTTCAGCTCGGCCATAGATTTTGCAACTGCTTCGGCGTAGCAGCCTTGGCGTCCTCGACCTCCGCCGCAGGCACACGCGCTGCCAGCATGGCAAAGACGGCGCGGGCGACCTCTTCTGTGTCGATGCCTGGGTCGTGGTGCACGCTGTCATGGATGCGCTCCAGGAACGCACTACGGCTGCAGGCAGTCCTGCGTGTGCTGGGGTGCCAGCCTTCATAATAGAGACCGCGCAGCAACGGAGGCAGTTGCGCCCCGATGTACACCGCTTCGTCGCGCGAGAGGGAGTCCCGCAGCGCATGCAACGTTGCCAGCAGCACGCGGTAAACTCTTTCCCGATCGTGCCAACCGAGGCGCCGCTGGAGGTCATCGATCCACTCTTCGGCCGCAACCACCGCATTAGTCAGTTCTTGAATATCGGACATGGTCGCCGTGCTCTCCTTCTCGGAGGTCCGTTGCATCTTGCTGGTTCTCGACGGTGCGCCCAATCACCGCTCTCTAAGGAGGATTGTTTCAATTTGGCCGCCGCGGCCCGTAAGGCATTCAACATTATTGCCCCGATCGCGTTCGTATTTGAGCGAGATCAGTCCAGGGCCATCATCAATCGCATGTGCCGTATACGCGGCTATGGAACGACGATCACGGTACAAGGAGCGAGGCTCGCAACTTTCTGCGATACGCTTCCGAGGAGTAAACCGGCTAACCTGCCCCGGCCGCGTCTTCCAAGAACGATCGCATCGGCAGCTTCGCGGGCTGCGATTTCGATAATCGAGCGTGCCGCGTCGCCCCAGCCGATTTGAAGCTGAATTTCCGTCGAGCCACGTCGCCGTGCGCGCTTTTCCGCCGCGGTCAGGATTTGCATCGAAAGCACTTCCAGCGCATCGCCGATATTTTTTTCCGCGCGTGCAAGCTCTCGTGTTTCCTCGCCCGAAAAATTCCCGGCGACGGTTACGATGAACAATCTTGCCCCGAATGCTTTGGCCAAGTCGGCGGCGACATCGACCGCGCGATCCGCGCCCTCCGAACCATCGGTAGCCGCCATGATATATTGCATCGCGCTAGCCTGCCGAATTCAGTCAACGAAACTAGATCACGGAAGCCCTAACGCCGGGCTGATCTAGCTCAAATCATGAGTGTGTAGTGGCGGGCCTCCGAACCCCTGCAGAATGGGCGCTGAACCCGTCGTTTCGCCCAGCGACAATGAGGCGAGAACCTGATAGCCGGTTCCGCCCGGCGGGGGGTGATCGAAAGAGCTCGACGGAGTTGACACGTTGCGTTAGCGATAACGGCTGATCAATCGGGTATTTCCGCGCGGGTGCCGAACCAGCTGCGCGAATTCGAGCGAGGGTGACGTGCGGATAGAAGGGCCGCTCGTCCGTCTGCCCATAGGCTTGAAGGAGCGCTGCACGCAAGGCGGCGATTTCATCGGTGGCCGCACAATCTGCCCAGAGCAGACGGGGTCGTCTTGGCTGCGGGCCGTAACCAACATGCTGGAAAGTCAGCGAGAAGGCGCCGAACCTGCCGGCCACGCGGCCAAGCTTTTCGACTGCGTCGGGGATAGAGGTCTCGTTCCACGGCGGCACAAGGGTGAGGTGAATATCGGCCGGCGCGATCGGACGGATGGACGATTTTTCCAGAGCTGAGACAAACCGTGCGAGGCGGCTTGCGATCTCCGGCGCGATCTTTAAGCCTATAAATATATGGGCTTGCGACCCACCCTGCGCAGCATGTGCGCTCTCGTCACCCTTTGCTTGACCAAGGTTGTAAACCTGTCCCATGCGGCCGCTCTTGCATCCTATTCTCGTCAATGGGCGATTTGGCGATCCGGCCCTCTACATCGAGACGCTGTTTGAAAAAAGCGCAATCATGTTCGATCTTGGCGATATATCAAAGTTGTCGCCGCGAAAGATCCAGCGCCTCGAACACGTCTTTGTCTCGCACACACACATCGACCACTTTATCGGATTTGATCACCTGCTAAGAGTGCTGGTCGGTCGGCAGAAGACGATTGCGCTCTACGGACCCGATGGATTCATCGATCAAGTCCACCACAAGCTCCGTGCCTATTGTTGGAACCTTGTTGATCGTTTCACCTCCGATTTGGTCTTTGCCGTAACCGAGATCGGTTCCAACTTCGCAACCCGCACGGCGCGGATGCATCTCAAGAAGGCATTTGCAGTTGACACTGCGGATGCTGGCCGCCTTATCGACGGCGTCCTCCACAGCGAGCCGACGTTCCATGCCTGGGGTTTGCAATCGAAGAAACAGCTCACGTCAATGTCTGGAAGAACCGGCTCAGCGAACTCGGTCTTCCGGTCGGGCCCTGGCTGCGCGAGCTCAAACGCGCGGTTATCAAAAACAGGCCAGACAGATATCCAATTAGGGTCGGATTGACGTCGAAGACCTCCGATGGACACGCAATGCCGCTCGCAGAACTGCGCTCTGCGGTAGCGGTTACGCCCGGTCAGAAGATCGGTTACGTCACCGACGTGACAAACACCGTTGCTAACCACGATGCGATCATCCGGCTCGCTGCACGTAACCACATGACGGTCCGTAATAGTAGGGTTCTGAATAGAAGCCATATCCCCACCCGGGATAAACACCAATTCCTCTGCCACAACGGAAGCCGCGGACCGCGGCAACGGACGTTACTTTTTATTCTTATATTAGTCACGGGCAGCCACAATTTCGCGACGGCTCCTTCGGCGGAGCGCGCTATAGCGTCGCCAGAGCGACCATGTGATGACGTTGGCGGGTTGGATGCGCCGTTGCGCGAGCTTTATGGCGATGCGGCGAATTTCCTGGATCGACCAGCGGATCAGGAATGTTTGGTCCGGAGGCGCGGCATCATTTTTTGGGCGGTCCGACATTGGCGCGATGCCGGATGGCGGCCGCCATGGCGAAGACGAGCATGACGAGCGACACATGCTGGTGCCAGCCATGCCAGGAGCGGGTTTCGTTGTGATCAAGGCCGAGTTCGTTCTTGGCAGTTTCGAAGCTGTCTTCAATGGCCCAGCGATGACCTTCGACCGATACGAGCTTCTCCATGGGAGTACGCTTGGGGCACCAGGTAGAGAAGAAGGCGATATCGCCGTCGGCGATGTTGCGGCGGATCAAGAGACCCCGCGTCCACTTTCCGATGAGGGTGTTGTTGTATTCGCCGACATCGAGATCGGCCAGATCGAGATAGGCCCAGTCATGCAGGCGCGGGCCTTTGGTTCCTTCGCCCGCCGACAAGCGCCGCCAAGCGTTTTTGGGAAGATTTTGCGCGATCTTCCCGGCAGTCCCGCTAACCAACTGCTTCTTGCCCCACGAGCGGAACATGTGGTTGGAGGCGACGCCCAGGACATAGCCCTTGAGCGCAGCGAGCTACCGGGTCATCGATTCAATGCCTGGCCAAATTCTGCCGCGCCGAGATGGGTGCTGGAGATGTCCGCGCTGATTCGCCGCTGATCGGCGCGGGGTGTTGGACCTAACCGAAACCTGCCTGTAAAAGCTGTCTCTACGCCACTGAAAAGCCCTGCTAAGGTATTGAAAAATAAAGCCTGCATGGCCTTGGTAAGGGAGAGGTCGTCAGTTCAATCCTGACCGGCAGCACCATTTAAGCCCGATAAAACAGGATTTTGGCCCTATTGCCTGTAATTGTGCCCCTAAATCGGTGTCTGTAAATGGTGCCCGTAAAACCCGATTTCAGCGTCCCCAATGCGTTATTTGTACCGGCGTAAGGAAAGCAGAAATTACTACGTCCGGCTACAGCCGCCTGGACAAAAGCTCGTTGAACGATCACTCGGCACGTCCGACTTGAAGGCCACAGAGATTGCGGCGGCCGAAGATCACCGGGCCGATGAGTAATCGGCGACAACCCGCGTTTCCGCGCCAAATCCCCAGACCGGGTCATACCGGTGGATGTGATAAACCGGGAACGACTTCATGTGGGCCGGATACTGACCCCAGCGCAATGTCGTCGCCGTGCTCGGCATCACTGTCGCCGGAATATTCCCGACCTGACCTACAGAACTGCGGTGAACATGCCCACTGATAACGGCAATGACTCGGCCGGAACGTTGCAACGCCCGGCGTAATCTTTCCATCATCTGTGGTGTTTCAAAGTTAACCGCGACAGGGCCGTCCGGAACCATGAAGGGTGGGTGATGTGTGAAAACGACAATCGGCTTAGTTCGTTCGACACCAATCATGTCGGTCAGACGCCGCGCCCGCTCGGGGCAAAAGTCGCCTTTGTTGCTTTGAGTGTTCAGCGTGTCGACTGCAATCAATCGTACAGGATGGGTTTCGATCGCGTAATCGATAAATTTTGAATTGGACGGAAGATAGTTTTCGTCGACGAAAGTCGCCAGCAAATTCGCGCGATCATCTTTGTTGCCGGCCAAGACGTAAACTGGCACGCGTGCCGTGGCGAGAACAGCTGCTGCCTGTGCGTACTCGTCCGCCCGTCCGTTATGAACAATGTCGCCCGTGTGCACGATAAGGTCGGGAGCCGGGTCGAGTGCATTTATGTCGGCAACCGTGCGCCGGAAATCGTTTATTCTCTGTTCCGCGTCAGGCGTGTCCAGGTCGATGTGGGTGTCCGAGATCTGCGCGATGATCATGGCGGTGGAGGTCGGCGTGTCGGTTGCAGACTTGCGTAATACTGCTTGAGGATCGCCACCACTTCCGGCCTGCTGAACTCTGGTGGAATGTCGGCGTCGGTTGAGAGCATTTCGCGCTGTTGCGTGCCCGAGATCGAAATATGGTTTTCCGGATCGTGCGGGCAGGTTTTCGCCGTCGCCATGCCATAGCATTTCCGGCAGTAGAACGTGACGTCGATCTTCAACGGCTGGGTCAGGAGCGCGCCGGGCCAGAGTTGATCGAAGATGTGTTGTGAATCGAAGGGACCGTAATAGCTGCCGACGCCGGCGTGGTCGCGCCCGATGATAAGATGCGAACAGCCGAAATTCTGGCGAATCAGCGCGTGAAGCAACGCCTCGCGCGGCCCGGCGTAACGCATCTCGATCGGGTAGCCGGCCTGAATGACGGTTTCCGGACGGAAGTAGTTGTCGATCATCGCCTGGATCGCGCGGGTTCGCACCTCCGCCGGGATGTCGCCTTCCTTCAGCTTGCCAAGTACTTGATGGATGAAGACGCCATCCGAGACCTCGATCGCGATTTTCACCAGGTATTCGTGGCTGCGGTGCATCGGATTACGGGTCTGGAAGGCTGCGACTTTCGACCAGCCCCGGTCGAGAAACATCGCCCGCGATTCGGCGGGACGGATGTAGAGGTTTGGGTATTTGACGACGTATTCGCCTTCGTCGACCGCCATCACGGGCCCGGCCAGATTGACCCCGCCTTGGCTTAAGACCTTCGCCACGCCCGGATGCTTTGGGTCGGCGGTACGGTAGACGTGCTCAGCCTCGAAGCGTTTGTCGATCGAAAATTTCTCGCGCACTGTCATGAGGGCGAGAATCTGACCGTTCTCTGCGTCGCAGAGAGCGACCACTTCTTCGTCTTTGATGCTGTCGGCAAGATTCTTGTCGACCGGAAGCGTGATCGGGATGGGCCAGAACAAGCCGCCGGCAAGCTTCATGTCCTGGCAAGAGCCGCGCCAATCGTCATGCCCCATGAAGCCGTCGAGGGGGGTGTAGGCGCCCATCGCCAGCATGAGCACGTCGGAAACCGCGCGGGAGTCCAGCGGTACTTTGCGGAGCTTTTCGGCCCGCAGGCGCTCGGCCACGCGTTCTGTCTGCGGCAGCAGGAGCGGCTTGACGGACGACGAGCCGTGCGGCGGTACGAGATTCGACATGGCAGACTATGGCCGCTTGGGGGTCTCGTATTCGGTTTCCTTCTGGAACGGCTCCCAGACGGTTTCGAAACCGACGAAACCCTTGTCGTTTGCCGGTTTCTGGCGCGTTGTCACAAAGCGCGCGTGGCCGTCAGGTACTTGGGTGATGGGCTTTTGCTCGCTGCTCATGGGTCACCTTTTGCATCGAAACTGGGACTCTCGTTCAAACGGGTCGCATGAGGGACCGGTCGACGGCTGCCGGCGCGCCGATCGCTCCGCCCGCTCTTGCTTCTTCATCGGTTGGCTCGCGCACAGTCACGATCTCGAGCGTAAAGACGACCTCTCTGCCGCAAAGCGGATTGTTGCCGTCGACTGTCAGCGTCTTGTCGTCGAGCTTTGTCACGAGAAAGCTGCGGCTCTGACCTTTGTCGTTTTCCATGAGGATGAAAGTGCCGACTTTCCGATATTCCTCGGGAACGTTCTCGATGCGATCGGTAAAAACCAGCGACTCGTCCCTGGCGCCGAAGATCCGGTTGCCGTCGATCGGCACCTCGATAACCTCGCCGGCAGATCTGCCCTCGAGCTCCGTGTGTACGAACGGGGCCAGTATTTCATTGTGTCCGTGCACATAGCCCAACGGAAATTCGACTGCTGTGAGAACATGCCCCGATTTCTTGTCGGTCACCTTGTAGGTGAGTTCGACATATTTGCCATCGCGGATGGTTTCACTCATGACATCCAGGCCGCTCAGAAGATCGACGCGCCGAAAATCCGGATTTTCTCGTCCTCGTAGCCGAGGACCAGCCGGCCGAGCCATTCACCGTCTTTTTTGGTGCTGCGTTGGCGGTAGAGAACGGTCACATGCTCGCCTCGGCGGATAATGCCGAGATAGTCGAAATCTTCCGAGAGATTTCGGGCAAGCTCGCTGTTGGCGAATTGGTGGCCGGCGGTAACTTGATTCATGGCCAGCGCCATGGAGCTGGAGAAATTCTTGACGAACTCGCCATATTTGCCCGCATTCGAGTTCTTGACGAGGTCGCGCCACAAGGGCTCGGCCATGGCGCGTATCTCCTCGTCGGTCTTTTCAACGATGTTCACTCGCGCGTCTCTGGGAGTGTGAAGGATGGGACTTGTAGAGTGCACCGCAAGCGACATGTTCGACTTTCCTTGCATCCGGGGGGAGGTTCAACGCGATCGTGCGCCCGGAGCAACCGTTACTCGTCCGCCCCAACCAGGTGGTAACAGGGCGCTTTCTCCATGGTGTATTCGCCGGTCTTCGGATCGCGCCGCGAAACGGTCAGCACGTGCCAATTTGCGTCGTCCACCTTCATGGCGTCGCCGCGGTAATAGTAGCCCGGCCAGCGAGTCTCCTTGCGGAACAAGGTGTGCTGGGTAACGCACTCTGCCGCGCGATGCCGGTGTTTCAGTTCCCAGGCGCGCAGCAATTCGTGGATATCCTTTGCGGCGAGGCTCTCGAGATCTTCCTCCATGACCTTGAGCTTCTTGAGCGCGATGTTGAGGAGCTTTTCGTTGGTCATGTAGCTGACTGTCACTCCGCCGCAGTATTCGTCCATAAGCTTCTGCAGGCGATCCAGGCCCTGCCTGGGATTGATGTAGTGCGGATTGACGTCGCCGGCCACGATCTCGTTTCGGTAGACCTTGTAGTGCTCCAGCGGCTTGTAGATTTCCTTCTTGCGGCGGGCGATCTGCTCGTCGGAGACGACGATGCCTTCGGCCTTGCCGTCGTCGATATACTTGCAGGCGGCCTTCGCGGCGAGGCGGCCCTCGGTGAACGAGCCGGATGAGAAGGCGTGCGGCGTGCCACCCACCGCGTCACCGGCGCCGAACAGGCCTTCGATCGTCGTCATGCGGTTGTAGCCCCAGAAATACTCGGGCGGAGAAACGTCCTCGGGGCCCGAGCACCAGGCGCCCGAGCAGGTCGCATGCGAGCCCATGACGTAGGGCTCGGATGTGGTCAGCTCCGGGTTCTCGTTCTTGGGATCCACGTCGGTCGAAGCCCACAGCACCGCCTGGCCGATGGTCATGCCGAGGAAATTCTCCCAACCGACCTCTTCCAGATGGGGATCCTGGAAGGCCTTCATGGTCACCATGTGAATGGGGCCGCGGCCAGCATTCACTTCTTGGATGATGGCATGGTTGCGCAGACAGGTCGGGATCGGCCTATGGGTCAAGTGCGAAACTTCGGGGTCCAGATATTCCTTTCCGACCATCTTCTGAAGTTCGGGGAACCACTTGGACTCGTACTCCTCGCCCAGGCAGTTCTGCGTATAGGTCTTCAGGTGCAGGAAGTAGGCGCCGACCGGGCCGTAACCGTCCTTGAAACGCGCCAGCACGATGCGGTTTTCCATCTGCGTCATCTTGGCGCCGGCGTCGATCATGAGGCCATAGGCGGACGCGGAAGACCAAGGCGCATACCAGGTGCGGCCGGAACCTTCGCCCACCGAACGCGGCTTGAAGATGTTGGAAGCGCCGCCCGCGCCGCAGATCACGGTCTTAGACTTGAAGATGTGATAGTTGCCCGTGCGCACATTGAAGCCGACGGCGCCGGCGACGCGGTTCTGCTTGCTGTCATCCATCAGCAGGTGGGTGACGCAGACGCGATTGAACACCTTGTCTGCGGATTTCTTGGCGGCCTCGGCCACGATGGGCTTGTAGGACTCGCCATGAATCATGATCTGCCATCGCCCCTCACGCAGATAGCGCCCAGTTTTCGGGTCGCGCATGATGGGCAAACCCCACTCTTCGAACTGGTGCACCGTGGAGTCGACGTGACGGGCCATATCGAACAGCAGGTCTTCGCGCACCAACCCCATCAGATCGATACGAGCGTAACGGACGTGGTCCTCCGGCTTATTTTCGCCCCACCGGGTCCCCATGTAGCAGTTGATGGCGTACAGACCCTGGGCGACCGCGCCGGAGCGATCGATGTTGGCCTTCTCGGCGATAACTATCTTCTTGCTCTGACCCCAGAATCTCGCCTCCCAGGCAGCGCCGCTGCCGCCGAGGCCGGAGCCGACGACCAAAATATCGATGTCGTCTTCGACGATCGTCTTGTAAGCCATCAGTAATAAACGCCTTTCTTCATCTTAAGACCGGCTGACTGAAGGGTGTGCAAGTCGCCGTCATCCATGCGGATCCACTTTGGCTCATTGTACAGCAGCTGGCCGTCGCGCATTTCTTGGGTGGGCGCAGGAACGTCGGCGAGCTTCGGGATCGCCTGCCCCCAAGGCTTAGTAGTGATCGGCGACAGGAAATTCTTTTCGGTGCCGTTCCGGTATTTGATCTTCCAGGCGATCGTGCCTTTCTCTTCGTCGCGAATGACGCGAACGCTGTGACCGAGCGGCGCGAAGTCGGCATACCCGCGCACATCGATCGCGTTCTGCGGACAAGCCTTGACGCAGGAATAGCACTCCCAGCACATGTTCGGCTCGATATTGTACGCGCGACGATACGTCGGATCGATGTGCATGATGTCCGAGGGACAAATATCGACGCAATGTCCGCATCCGTCGCATCTTGTCATATAGACGAAGGTTGGCATTAGTCGGCTCCTGAGCTGTTCCCGTAGAACTTGCGAGCTGCCCTCTAATAGTGGCGTGCCGCTTCGCGCTTGATGCCAAGTCCCATTCGCATCGGAGCCTTTTGCAAAAGCTCCATGGAATGTCGTTTCCGTTGTTCCGGATCATCACGGGTCAGCGTCGGCAAATTCTGGGCTGAACCGTTGGCCTTGGATACTCGTTTCTCGAACGCCGCGGCCGGCTTGAAGAACATGTGCGAGAACTTCGACCACGGGATCGATCCAAACAGCACCGTGGTGGCAATCAGATAGAGGCCGAGAGTTATGGTTGACCAGCTCGAGCCGTCGGTCTGCAAATAGGCCCAGATCAGGCCGAGCGTGGCGCTTATGACGAGCGAAAGAATAAACAGATCCGCCCGCATGATGCGGAAGGGCGACTGACCTTCGGCCGCAACGTCGACGCGGATGAAGAACCAGAACCAATAGCCGCCGATACAGACCATCAGCGCGCCAAGCCACCAAAGCAGCGGCCAGTACAATGGAGTCGGCGTCGCAGGCGTCGGGTAGCAGAACACCATGGCGATCGTGGCCACGACGTAAAAGACGAAGCCGTACATGCCCAGGAGATGCGCGAGCCTGCGCTTCATGTTGCAGAACTCGCCTGAGGCCAGCACGTCGACTACCGCAGACTGCACGGCAAGCGACACAATTTTGCCGCCGCCGACCTGCTGCGGTGCTTTGTTCTTTGAATCTCGCCAGTTGGCGAAGAAATACGCCGCACTCTTCTTATGAATCATGTCGAGCAGCGTGCCGCCTGCGACCAATACAATCATGACGGCGACGTAGACCTGCATGACGGCTGGCGAGATGGACGCTGAAAGCTCGGCGAACGGATTGGTTGTGAACATTGATTGCCGTCCCCGTTTGATGCCCGCGTGTTGCCGTCACAATAGCCGACTGCACTTACGCCCTGCAATAGAATGTTTCGAATTATCTATTGTTCTTGTCATTTCAATCGAAATATCCGATTATTTAGTAATGACACTCGATCAGTTGCGGGTCTTCATTGAGGTGGCCGAACACAGCCATGTCACCCGCGCCGCCGAAGCCCTTGGCATGAGCCAATCGGCGGCATCGGCCGCCATCGCCGCCTTAGAGACCTCTTACCGGATCAAGCTGTTCGATCGCGTCGGGCGCGGAATCCAACTCACTGAGGCAGGCCGCATCTTCCTGCGCGAGGCTCACGCCGTGCTCGACCGCGCTTCGATGGCGCGTTCGGTGCTGCACGACCTGGCCGGCGGCGCCCCAAGCACGGTCGCCATCGCCGCCAGCCAGACGATTGCAACCTATTGGCTGCCGCGCCGGCTCGCCGCGTTTCATGCCGCCAATCCGCTCGTGCAGCTCAACGTGACGATCCGCAATACTCATGACGTCGAGACGGCCGTCGTCGATGGCGAAGTCAATCTCGGGCTGGTCGAAGGGCCGACGGAGCATCCGTCGTTGCTGCGGCAACAGATCGACCAGGATCGCCTCGTGCTTGTTGTCGCCTCGAACCAGCCGCCGCTGCCCGTCAATGTCTCAGGTCGGCTCGATCTTCGTGCCATCACCTGGGTGGTCCGCGAAGCAGGTTCGGGCACCCGCCGCGGACTTGAGGATTTCGCATTGCGCGAAGGCCTGTCGCTCGACGAGCTCAATATCTCTTTGGTCTTGCCCAGCAACGAGGCCATACGCGAAGCGATTGAGGCGGGAGCCGGTGCTACCGTAATTTCGCGCCATGTGGTGGCCTCTGCGATTGCAGCTCGCACACTGACCGCAATTCCAGTCGAATTGCCTCCGCGCGAATACGCGTTGCTTCGCCACCGCGACCGCCATGCGACATTGGCGCAAGAAGCTTTGGTCGTGCACTTGACCGGCGCTACCGAGACGACGGCTTGCTAGTTCACGATGCGTGGAGGGAAACGATGCCGGCAGCGGTTGCAATGACGTGAACGGACTATGCGGCGGAAGGGTTACGGCAGATTGCGGTGCCGTCGCATAAAGGCGACGCGGTGCGGCAACTCGGCCGACCAGCTCGGTGAACAGCTGAACCTAGCGCGGCCTGTGCGCTGCATCTTCAGGAGTAGCTTGCAGGCCGTGTCGATCGCTTCAGGGCGCCGGAACGGAGCGGGCGTCCGGCCTCGCTCGCGCGCGGGGCGGCGCGAACGACGGCAAGTCCTTTTGCGGCCCGCGCACGCGAACGCGGCTGTCCGCAGAAAGTCTTGTGCAGCACGCCGATGACCTCGCGGACCTCGGGCCGCGCCAGTGAATAGAAAACGTTCTTGCCCTCGCGCCGCGTCTCCACCAGGCCATCGGCGCGCAATCGCGCGAGCTGCTGCGAAATAGCCGGCTGCCGCAGACTGAGTATCTGCTCGATCTCGGTCACGGATTTTTCTTCTTCGGCAAGCAGGCAAAGGATCACCAGCCGAGCCTCATGCGCCAAAGCTTTGAGGAAGCCGCTGGCCCTTCGGGCGCTGGCGATAAGCGTATCGATATCCGGCTGATCGTCCACGGGTTCGACTGAAACTTGCGGCTTCATCGGGGGTCAGCTCAGGAAATGAGGTCGAAGCATCGTGGATTGGACTGATTAAATTTCATGCGGCTGGCACAGCCGGCTTGGCCATGCCAGCGATGTTGGGGAGGGGCGGTCTTAACCACCCGCGGCGCTCCGCTGCAACTTCTCTCCGAAGGCGAGCAGGAACGCGAGGCTGCGCTGCGTTTCCGGTTTCGACAGCAGCGACAGCGTTGCATCACGCCGCCGCGCGGGGCTGCTGCCTGCGCCGTCTCCTTGCGCCGCCTCTTCGAAGCGCCGAGCGGGTGTTCTCGGCCAGCTCGCCCATCGCCTCGTTGCCGACCGTGTTGATCATGCTCTCGACGAACATGAACAGGCGCTCCACCATGTTGTCGGTGAGCGCGTTGCGCACCGCATGCAGCGTCAACGCGAGATCGCACACCGTGTCGAGCGCGCCGACTTTGTGCAGCTCGGTCAGCGCGGTCGATCATCGTATGCACGGCCGCGCTGGTGTTCGGGTCGTTGAGCCGGTCGAGCAGTTCGAGCGCGTTGCCGCCGAGCATGGCCAGGCGCTCGACCATGCTGTCGGTCAGCGCCTCGCGCGCCGCCAGCGTCAGCCGCGTCATCTCGTCGGGCGGCTGATTGGACAGAGTCATATCGCTCATCGCCGCCTCCTCACAGCAAGCCGCGGGCCGAGAGCCAGTACAGCGGTTATAGGCGAGCTTGAACCAATGGATCATCTGCGACGGCGGGCCCGGATTGGGCGGCGTCGTGTAGTTGAACCACACATAGGTGCCGGTATTGAAGCCGGTCTCGACGAAGCAGAACACCTTGCCGTCGTAATCGCGCGCCCAGCGATCTTCCTTGATCAGCGAGGACAGATTGTCGATGACGGTGTCGGCCTCGAAATGGGCGGTCGAGCCGGCTTTCGAGATCGGAATGTTGGTGGTGTCGCCGACGATGAAGACGTTGTCGGAGCCCTCGCGCAGCAGCGTGTTCTTCACCGTCGGCACCCAGCCGCCGGCGCCGAGATTCGAATTCGGTGATCACCTTCTGGCCGCTGTGCGGCGGAATGGTGATCAGCAGGTCGTAGGGCAGGGTCGTGCCCTCTTCCGAGGTGATGGTCTTGGCCTTCGCATCGACCGACTTGGTGTTGAAGAAGGTCTCCGACTTGATGTTGGCAGCGCTCGAACGCGGGCACCGCCCATTGCGCGACCGGCTCCAGCGCATGCAGGCGGCCGATCGGATAGGTGTAGGTGATCTCGCTCTTGTCGAGCAGGCCCTTGCCGGCGAGGTAGTCGCGCAGCATGAAGGTGATTTCGAGCGGCGCCACCGGGCACTTGTGCGGCACGTTGATGTTGACCACGATCTTGCCGCCCTTGAAGGCCGTCAAGGCGTCGCGCATCTTGCGGGCGCCTTCGAGGTCGTAGAACCAGTGCGCGCCCTCGGCCATGCCCGGAATGTTGTCGGGCCGAATGCGCGAGCCGGTGGCGATCACCAGGAAGTCGTAGGTGTGGGTCTTGCCCGACTCCGTGGTGACCGTCTTCTTGTCGACGTCGATGTTCTTGGCCGGATCGACGATGTAGGGCACGCGGCGGTCGAGCACCTTGCGCTGGTCGCGGAACAGCTCGGACTTCGCGCATCCGCCCGAACGGCACGTAGAGCAGGCCGGGCTGATACATGTGCTTGTCGGTCGCCCCCAGCATGGTGATGGTGACGCTGCCCGAGGACAGTTCCTCGCGCAGCTGCCGGCATAGACCGTTGGCGACGATGGTCCCGGAGAGACCGCCTCCGACGATCAGGATTTTCTTGGCCATTTTTCTTCCTCCCCCGTTTCAACGCCGCCCCACGTCGTGCGAGGCGCGCGCTATCACGTCATTTGGCTTTGCGCACGACGATGCTCCAGATAGCCGTCCTGTTGCGTGACGCCCACCATCTCGTGGCTGGACCTTCTTGACCCATTCCGGAATGTCGTTGGCCGAGCCCTTGTCGCTCGACAGCACTTCGATCTCGTCGCCGACCTGCACCAGCTTGAGCTTGGCGATCAGCTCCATCAAGCGGGCCCGGGCAGAAGGCGCCGCGCGCGTCGATCGTTTCTCTCGTCATCTCATCTCACGCGTACTTTGCCTCTACATAGGGTCACGAACTGGCCGCTCTCGGCGTCGGACAGGAACTTGGTCAAGCCGAGCGCGCCGTCGAACAAGCCCGTCTTCCAGCTGGTCGATTTCCCAGCCCTGCACGTCGAGCGCCATGGAGCAGGCCCACAGCTTGAGATCGCCGAGTTCGCGCCCCTGGCGGAACAGGGTCAATCGGATCGGGCGCCTTCTTTTCCTTGAGCAGCTTGGAGAAGGCGCCGCCGTGATAGCGCTTGCTCGGCCGGCGCGTCCTTGGCGAAGGCAAGAATCGCGTTCATGCTGACGAACACCTCGACCGGCCGCTCCGAGACGGCGGCCACCGACGCCATCATCGCCGCCATCTGCACCTTCTCGTGCTCGCCGGAACAGAGCAGGATGTACAGGGTATTCGACGCCATCGCTACCTGCCGCTGCCTTTTTCACGATACTATCGAACGCGGCTCTTGATCTGGCTCAAGCCGTGCGCTTGATCACGAAGCTGAAGACGTTGCCTTCGTGCTTTCGAATTCCAGACAGCTCGTTGCCGGTGGTGCGGCAGAAGGCCTCGAAGTCCTTGACCGCGCCGGGATCGGTCGCGAGAACCTCGCAGCGTGCCGCCGGTCGGCACGTCCTTGAGCGCCTTCTTGGCGCGCAGGATCGGCAGCGGGCAATTGAGCCCTTTCACATCGAGCACCTGGTCGGCCATGTCGTTTTCCTCGGACTTCTACCACGTTCAGATGAACAGGTTGATGTCGCTTTTGGTCGCGGTCTCGATATAGGTGGCGGCGCCGCCGAGCACCGGACCCTCGATCATGTCTTCGGGGTGTATTCGAACAGATCCATGGTCATCTGGCAGGCGATCATCTTGACGTCGGCCTCGATGCGCCATGGCTGCGCAGCTCCTCGATCGAGGCGACGCCCTTTTTCTTGATCAGGTTCTTCATCATCGCGGTGGCGGCGGCGTCGACGCCGGGAATGGCGGAGACAAGATTGGGCATGCCGATATGCATGCCGAACATCGGCATCTCCATCGCCGGATTGCCCAGCGGTCGTGACCTTGAGGTCGAGCTTCTTCTTCAGCAGCGTAAGCCCGTAGAAGGTGAAGAACATCGTCACGTCGAGGCCCATGGCGGCCGCCGTGGTGGCCAGAATGAAGGGCGGGTAGGCCCAGTCGAGCGAGCCCTTGGTGACGATCATCGACATGCGCTTGGTGTTGGTTTCGTTGCCCATTGCTTGCCTCCTCATCCTTGCGTCTGCCCGCCGGGCGGCGATCACGCGCACCCGGCGAAATTGTCCGCCGTCATCTTGGCTTCGTAGGGCGCCGGCCACCGCGGTGCCGGCAACGAGGCCTGCCTTGGCGGCAGCCCAATCCTTGCGGCCGCACCTTGACCATCCAGCCCTCGCCATAGGGGTCGGCTTTGGCAATCTTGGGCCTGCCAGTCAGCGCGTCATTGACCTCGACCACCTCGGCATCGAAGGCGATCTTCGCCGGGCCGACCCATTTGCCGGATTCGATGGTTGCGCAGGACTTGCCGGCTTGCCACCTTGCGGCCGGCCTTCTTGGCGGTGAAGGCGACCAGTTGGCCGGCCATGGCGGAGGCCACGGCGGTCATGCCAAGCGTGACGGTGCCGTCACCGTTGTCGCGGTACCAGATGTTGTTCTCGACGTCGTAGAGAAGTTCGTCGGGAAGATTGCAGCCACGGACGGTCGGCATGGATTCTCCTCCTGGTCTCACATGATTTCTGCGGGCTGCGTCCTCGCGCTGGCGCAGCGGCCGCGACGAGCAGCAGAACTCGCCAAGCCCTGCGACTTCGAGTTTGCCGCCGATGAACAGCGCCAAGTGACGCGCGACCATCGCGCCGAGCCGCAACCGGCGGGCAGTCTCCGGATGCCGTGGGTTCGAGCACAGATCAGATTGTGATGATAGACGAGCTTCGCGGCAGGTCTCGCGGCAGGCGTTGAAGCTGGGTTCGCCGCGCGCGCCCTGGCGGTGCAGCGCCAGCAGGCGGAAGCCTTCGACTGCTTGCGTCGGTCGGCGTTCACCGCGCGCGACCAACCAGATTTCCAGGATCGCCTCGCCCAGCGACAGCAGCTCGTCGGCAACTTCGCGGCGCAGCCGGCACAAGCGGCGGCGTCGGGCGCCACGATCAGCCTCGAGACGCGCCGTGACCTCGTCCGAGCGCATGGTGCGCACAGGGCCATCAGCCGAATCCTCTCTCGCGCAGAAAAGATCGGAGGAATCGGACATGTTCTCGTGCACGCCGACCTTGCGCGGCGACAGGCCGAGCGCCATGCCGAGCAGCTGAGTGAAATAGAGTATTTTCACGCTGGTCTTGCGGCCGAACACCTTTTCGGCGCGCACCTGATGCATTTCCAGCCCGGTGTGGCAGGTCGGGCATTCGGTGGCGATGACGTCGGCGCCGCAGGCCTCCGCCGTGGTGAGCAGATTGAGCACCAGCTTGGTCGAGGTGTCGCTGTCGGACAGCGTATGCGCGCCGCCGCAGCAGGCGGTCTTGAGCGGATACTCGACATTCTCCGCGCCCGCCGCCGCCAAGAGATCGTCCATGAAATGCGGCTTGGAGGTCGATTCCGAGCCCGGCCCCTTGTCCTTTTCCGGGAAGATGTGGCGCGGACGCGTGTACATGCAGCCGTAATAGTTGGCGACCTTGAGGCCCTTGAGCGAATTCTTCACCCGCGCCTTAAGGCCTTCCTCGCCGATCGCCTCCTTGATCCAGTCGAGCGCGTGGATGGTCTCGACCTTGCCGGCCTCGTAGGTCGTGTGCCCGGCTTTGCGCGGAGAGGCGGCTGTTGACCTCGCGCGAGTCTGGATCGTGCTCGAGGTCGTATTCCGCTTTTTTGAGATTGTGATAGCAGCCGTTGCACGGCGCCATCACGGTATCGAAGCCCATCTCCTCCGCGATCGAGAGATTGCGCGCCGACAGATAGGTCTGCAGCTTGGGATCGACGTTCTTGACCTCCATCGCGCCGCAGCAGTTCCAGTTCTTCAGCTCGGTGAGCTCGAGGCCGAGCGCCTTGCCGAGCTCCTTGGTCGAGCGGTTATAGGCGTGGCCGGTGCCTTCCAGCGCGCAGCCCGGATAGTAGGCGACTTTTTTGTACTTGCCGCTCATCGCTCAGCTCCTTGCGACGTCGAGGTGGAGCGCGCGGCTGTCGGCCGCTTGCGCTCGGCGACGTATTCGGCGATTGCCTCGCGTGAACGGCCCCAGCCGCGCGTGCGCGGATGGAAGAGGGTGGCAAGCCCAAGTTTCATCAGCAGTCCGACCGGCAGCCGCATCACCAGTCCGCGAACCAGCGCGATCAGCCAGTCCTGGAACAGCGACTGCTTGGTGCGCGCGAAGAACTCGCGCAGCACCTTGCCGTCCTCGATCTTGCCGGTGGCGAAGACCTGCTCGGAAAACGCCTCGTCGAACACCATCGACGGCTTCTTCTCGGTGAAACCCTTCAGCTCCAGCCAATGCGCGGTCGCCTTCATCACGCCTTCCGGATTGACGTCGCGCGGGCAGGCATAGGTGCATTTGTTGCAGGAGACGCACTGCCAGATGATGTCCTTGTCGCGCAGCAGCTCGTCTTGCATGCCCAGGCGGATCAGGTAGATCCAGTAGCGCGGATTGAAGTCGGGTTGATGGCGTTGACCGTGCAGGAATTGGTGCAGGAGCCGCATTGCCAGCAGCGGTGGATGAATTCGCCGCCCGGCAAGCGCGGCGATCTCCTCCTCCATCTGCTCGTTGTAATCGGTGATCGGCGCGCGAAGTGATGAACGTGCTCCAATGTCCGGAGACGTCGACGCCTTCGAGCGTCGAGGTGGTCGTGGGTGACCAGGTTCTCCGGCCGGATCAGCGATTTTTCGTGGATCGGCATCGGCTTCCTTTACGAACTCAAGCGGCGCTGCTCGCCGAGCACATGGGCGATCGCCGTCGATCAGCTTCAGCCGCGTGCGGCCGGTTTCGGTGTCGACCGCATCGAGACCGAGCAGACGGCGCGTATGCGCCATGGAATCGCCCTTCGCCCGCCCGCAGAAATCGCCACGCAGATACTGCCCGCCCTTGTCGTTGATGTAGCCGGCATAGACGTGGGCGCAGAGCAGGTCGACATAGAACGGCAAGTCGCGGAACACGCCGTTGCCGGCAAGAAAGTCCTTCCAGCTCCTCGCGCAGCGTGGCGAATGTGGCGAAATCGTCCGCAATCGCAATGGTGCCGATGTCGGCGCCGTCGCTGTGCCAGATCTCGCGCAGCACGCCGGTATTGACGCGGGCATCCCACATCCAGCGCGTCATCAGCGGATAGACGGTCGGGAGCGGTGAAATGCAGCACCTCGGCGGCGAGATCGCGCACCCAACGGTGCTCGCGATCGGCGGGGAAACTGTCGACGAAGGCCGCAGCGCAGTCGGCTGTGGCCAACGTCCGGACCAGCCGTCGAGCAAATCCGTGAGTCGCTGCTGCATGACGGCAAAGCCGTTGTGGCCAGCCACGCGCCGATCCGCCGGCGCACCGGTGTGATGAAGGCGGCGAGATCGTAGAAACTCGGTCTCGGTCGATTCGCCGACCCGACCCTTGCCGAGCATTTCCTCGAACAGCGAGGCCTTCAGCGCCAGCGCGCCGACATAGCGCTCCACTCCGCCGGTTGCTTCGGCGGAATCGACCAGATTTTCGAATGCGGCGCGCAGCTTCGGCCCCGGACAGATGCAGCACCGGTCGCGGCGCGGCCGGCGTCTGCTGCTTTGCGAGTGCCGAGCGCCCACATCACTCGGCCGCCTCTGCACGACGCTTTGGCCCCGCGCTACGGCCAACGCCGCCATAGCCGCCGACTGTCCTTGCGCGATCGAGTCGTCGATCGTCTCCGGGCCCGTGGCGGCACCGGCGACGAACACGCCGGGCCGCGAGGTCGCCGACATGTTGACATAGCTCGATGCCTTGGCGATATGGCCGTGCTTCTCGAGCTTGACGTCGAACACCGCCGACAGCGTCATGTTGTCGACGTTCGGATCCATGCCGATGGCATGCACGACCATGTCGAACGGAATGGTGATCGGGCGCTTCACCAATGTGTCCTCACCCTTGACGATCAGACGCTTGCCGTCCGAGGTCACCTCGGCGATGCGCGCCTTGATGTATTTGACCTTGTACTTCTCCTGGCTCTCCCAGTAGTAGAGATCCTCGTACAAGCCAAACGTGCGAATATCCATGTAGTAGATGTAGACGCTGCAGCTCGGCAGCTCCTCGCGGATTTCCATGGCGATATTGGAAGAGACGGTGCAGCAGATTTTCGAGCACCATTCACGGCCGATCTGGCGATCACGCGAGCCGACGCAGAGCAGGATAGCCACGCGATCCGGTGCACGCCCATCCGACGGGCAGCGCACGCCCTTGCCCGACGACAGCATTTGCTCGACCTGCGTCGTGGTGACCACGTCGGGATAGGTGCCAAAGCCCCATTCCGGCTTGTTCACCGAATCAAAATGGGTAAAGCCGGTGCACAGGATGGCGGCCGCGGCGTCGATTTTCGCGCCGTCAGACAAGGTGGCTTGGAAATCTCCCGCCGTACCGGCGAACGCCTTCACCGTGGCGTTAAGGTGCGCATCGACGACGTTGTTCGTCCGCACGCGCTGCACCATGCCGCCGATCGCATCCTTGGCCCACTCGCCTGACGGCACCAGTTTGGCGTAGCCGGAAATAATCGGCGCGCCGCCCAATCGATCGGCCTTATCCACCAGCACAACACGCTGGCCGACCGAAGCGAGCGCCTGCGCCGCCGACAATCCGGCGGGTCCACCGCCTAGAATGAGGACCGGCTTGGTCATTCAGCGGCCCCGGATGATGCGGCAATCGCAGCCGGCTTGACGTAGCCCGGCCCCGAAGTGATCGCGCGCTTGGGATCGTAGAGTGTTTCGATGCGGCCGGCCTTCACTTCGTCAAGATACGTCTCGAACTCGGCCTTGGCCTTCTGCCAGTCGATGCCGAGCTTCTCCAGCAAGCCCTCGAAGGGCGAAGCGTGCCAATGCAGCTGCGCCAGCTTGTACGGATGCGCGCCGAGCGTGAGTGCGGCGAATTGGCTGTCCGCCATGATCGGCAGCGCATAGACCTTGCCGACGGCCTTGCCGATCCACTGGTTCTTGTCCAGCGTGGTGATGCAGCCGGTGTCGTGACCGATCATCACGTCGGCCTTGGCCTCTTCCACCGCGACCTTGATCTTGCGATCGATCGCGAACGAGCGGGTGAACTCGCGCTCGCCGATGATGTGGCGAAAGCCGAAGCCGCAGCAATCGTACCAGGTGGAGTAATCGACAACCTGCGCGCCCAGCGTCTGCATCAGGCCCGTTGAAACCGCGACGCGGTTGCCGTCCATCACGGTGTCGTCATAGATCACGTCCTCAGGCACCATCTTGTAGACGTGACAGGCCGGATGAACGGTGGCGCGGATATTGCTGCAGTCGACCGCCTGCTGTGCCTTGATGCGGTCGCGCATCATATGCAGCCATTCCGAATAATGAACGATCTCCTCCGGGATCAAAAGCTTGCCGTCGACTAGGCGGCCGAGCTTACCGAGGATTTTCTTCACGTCCTCACGCAGCTTTGCCGAATGCATGAGGAAGATGCGCATCTCCTTGTAATTGCCGAACGAAGTGCCGCAATGCACCAGCGGATAATAGGTGCCGAGCGGCAGCCCTTGCGCCTTGGCCGATACATAAGCCTGATGGAAGTTGCGCAGGAAAACGGCGGCGAGACTTGTAACGTTGCCGATGCCGGAGCCGTGATAATTCCAGGCCGTGCAGGAAGTCTGGTCGGTCTCGTCGAGATATTTCACGCCGAGCTTGTTCATCAGCCACATCACGCTCGACGGATAGCCGGGAATGTTGCCGCACTGCCCGCAGGATTTGTGGTGCCACAGGTTGGTGGTCGGAATCCGCTTTTCCCAGCCGTAAAGCGTGCGCGCGACGACCGGCTCGTGACGCTCGTCGAGCCGGTGCACGATGATCTCGCCGTCCTTTTCGAGCTGCCACATGGCGTCGCGCACGTCCTTGACGCGCTCCTTGTTGGTCAGCATCGAACGCCGGTCGATCTTGGTTTCGACCCAGGCGGTGGCCGCGCGCGCCTCGTTCGGCGTCAGGTTGGACGGGCGCCATTCGGTACCGAAGCCGGTAAACGCCGTCGGCTGCGAGTTATCAGGCTTGTTCTGCTCCAAGGCATCCTCCTTGCGGGCCGCATCGAAATTCACTCGTCCGCTTCCTGTTCGTCTTGCCCGTCTTGCTCTTCGAGCCACTCGTTATATTCTTCGCGCTTCTCGTCCATCACGTCGCGCACGACATCGAACAGATTCTCGTCCACCTGTTCGAGCTGATCGAGCACGCCGGTCGATTCCCAGATGGTGTAAAGCTCGACCGAGGTCTTCAGATTCACCTCCCACGCCGTGTCCATGGTGTGCATGGTCGGCACCGGGATGGCCTTGCGCAGGATGTTGAGCGGGGCGTCGACCTTAGTCACGTTCGGGCCCCAATCGGGGAAGGCGTCGCGGGTGATCATGTTCGGAGCGAGCTGGTTGCCGGTCGAGATCACCTTGAGCAGCACGCGCGAGAACGGCCGCAACACGTCCTTGGCGGACTGCATGCTGTGCTTGATCGCCACCTCGCGCATGATCATCACCAAGCCGCCCGGCGAATTGCTGAATGGGCAGCGCGCGGCGCAGGTGTAGCACTGGGCGCACGACCAGATTTTCTCCTGCATCGCGTCATAGATGCCCTCGAGATTTTCGGTCCAGAGCAGCTGCACGATCTCGCGCGGCGAGTAGTCGTAATAATGCGCCGACGGGCAGGTCGCGGTGCAGATGCCGCAATTGAGGCAGCCGTGCAGTTCATGGTCGTAGAGTGGATGCGAGCGGATATCCTCGAACACCTCTTCGAGTTGCTCGTAGGACACAACCGGTGTCGCCGACACCGGATCGCCGATCTGCCCTCGTTCAGCGGTCGTGGTCACCATGCCACCTCATGTTGCCGCCCTCATGCGCGCCGTTATCGCGTCAGTACGTGAGAACGCGCGCCTCGTCGTCCTCCATGATCTCCTCGATGATCTTGGCGCCGCCGACAACGCCCTCGCATTCGGGAATGAGGTCAGCTTCGGTCATGTCGAACAGATCGAGATTGGGGGAGCAGCAATAGAATTTCACGCCGGCGTCGTGCGCATCCTTGATGAAGTCGTAAACCGACTTCGGCGACCCCGGCTTGACGAAGAGCTTTTCGGCGACGCCCTTCTTCATCAACTGGCCCGCCGTTGCCGTGCACACGACCTCGACTTCATAGTCCATCGCGGCGGCGACTGTGGCCTGGAAAAACGGCGCCCCCAACTCCTCGCCATGGCGCGGGTCGGTATTGACCATGATGATAACGAGCTTCTTCGCCATTCCGAGCCGTCCTCCGCAGCGAGGCCCGCGATCGGGTTCATTGATTTGCGTCAATGCGCGGCCAAGGCCGGTTACATATTCCAAATTTTGAATGGATGCTATAGCCCAGTTCGAAAAAATGGCCACGCGCGGGTGCGATTGAGACTAGCGGGAGAACGGGTCCATCCAGTGGGCCATGTCGACCAAGCCGACCATCATTGCACTCAGAGCGCTCGCGATTTCGTTTTGTGCAGTGCGCAAAAGGTCGAGCGTTTCCGCCGTACCTTGCGGAACTTCCTCGAACTCCATGATCAAGTCTTCGATCATTGCCGACTTGACGCCGGGGTGACCGAGGAATCCGAAGCAATTGTTGCGGCATTGAAAGATAACGGGTTCGCCGCCCGGGCCCGCGGCCAGGACCTTGGCGTCGCGAGGCAAGACCGGACGATCGCGCATGTAGACGGCGACCGGAAAGGTCTCCGGCAAGTGACCGTTCAGGGCGTCCAGGGCCGAACGCTTGGCCTCCCCCACGACGAAGCGCAGCGGTGCCTCCTCGGCACCGCCACCCGCCGCAGTGCTCAGGATGCAGGCGCCTACGCCGATACCGACGACCGGCAATCCTCGGTCGAGAAAGTATCGGCTCAGGCGCAATTCTGCCCCGAGACTCGGAATGAGGCTGCCGCTGACGATTCCTTGCGGGCCGGCGCCAAGCACAATAAGACCATCATAGCCCTCGGCACTGGCCGGCACTTTGGCGCCTGGCGTGAACGGCCGGCAATATTGGAAGCGGATATTGCGGCCCTCGAAATGGTCCTCGATGAGGCCTAAGAATTCCGCTTCGGTATGCTGGAGAACGCACAGCGTCTTCATCGACGGCATCACTCACGGCGTTAGCGCCCGGCGGGCACTAGCGTCAAGCGCGTAAAACACATATAATTTTTTGCATATGATAAGACAGTGAAGAAACGCGAGGCGAGGATGGCTTGGTTCGACATTTTGCAGGAAATCGAGCCGTTCGACGACCTGCCGTTCGACCGCGCATTGGTCGATGCGCTGGAAAGCGCGGCCGAGGATCGCCCGCTCGGGGTGCTGCAATTCTTCACCCCGACTTTTCGTTCTTACGCCAGCGATGAGCTCAAAGGCTGCGGCAAGGCAAGCTACCCGGCCTTCTCGATCACCGGCGGCGCCTGCGCGCTTAATTGCGACCATTGTCAGGCGAAAATCCTCGAACCGATGATTGCCGCGACTAGCCCGGCCGAGCTCGATCGCAAGGTGCGCGACCTCGTCGTGCTGAAGGACTTACGCGGCTTTCTATTGTCCGGCGGCTCTAATCGCCGCAATGAAGTGCCCTACGAGCGCTATTACTCGACGATCGAGAAGCTCAAGCGCGACTTTCCTCACCTGCGCATCGCTGCACACTCGGCCCTGCTCGATGAACGCAGGGCCAAGCTCATGGAAGCGGCGGGCATCGACGTCGCCATGACCGACATCATCGGGGCGCAGGAGACGATCCGCGACGTTTATCATCTCGACCGGCCCGTCGCCGATTTCGAGGCAACGCTTGCCGCGCTCACGGCCACCTCGATGGAGGTCGTGCCGCATGTCGTGATCGGGCTGCATTACGGACGGCTGCTGGGTGAGGACAATGCGCTCGACATTATTGCGCGCTATCCGGTTGCGGCGTTGATCTTGGTCGTCGTCACGCCCATCTATGCGCCGGCCGATAAGCCATTTGCGACAGTCTCAACCGACAATGTCGCCAAAGTCTTCGTCGCCGCGCGGCGGCGCATCCGCTATGCGCCCGTGCAGCTCGGCTGCATTCGCCCGCCCGGCCGACATAAGCTCATCACCGATGCCTACGCGGTGATGGCCGGGTTCGACGGCATTGCCTATCCGGCCGAAGGCATCGTGGCGCTCGCTCGCGCCATTGGCCGGCCCATCGAGCAGGAGCATGCCTGCTGCTCGATTGCGCTTGACGGGCTGGCCGGGCGGCGCGCCTGCGCGGCGTGAGGGCGGCGATGCAGGTCGAAACACCCGACGTTTTGGTGGTCGGCCTCGGTCCGGCCGGTGGGCGCGCCGCAGCAGAGGCGGCCGCTGCCGGTTTGAATGTGGTGGCGCTGGAGCGGCGACGGGCTGCCGGCACGCCGGTGCAATGCGCCGAATTCGTGCCGACCCCGATCGAACATGACGTACCGAATGTGCGCGCCGTGACCGAGCAGAAGGTCATGCGCATGCTCACGTTCGTCGGCGGAGGCGCGGCCGAGGTAACCGACGATTTCCGCGGCTTCATGATCGACCGCGCGGCGTTCGATTGCATGCTGGCGCAAGAAGCGGCGCGCGATGGCGCCGAGTGCCGCTACGGCGAAGGCATATTGTCCATCGACCGCGATGGCACGGTGCAAACATCCGCCGGCGCCCGGCTGCATCCTCGGGTGCTGATCGGCGCCGACGGTCCGCGTTCGCAGGTCGGCGCGGCGATCGGCAAGGTCAACCGCGACCTTGTCGATACCCGGCAGGTCACCGTGCCCTTGGTGCTGCCGCACGATGCGACCGACATATTTTTGCAGCCCGAATATTGCGGCGGCTACGGCTGGCTGTTTCCAAAGGGCGCTGTCGCCAATGTCGGCGTCGGCGTCGCCATTGAAGCCCGCCTACATCTAAAGCCGCTGCTTGCCGCACTTTGCAGCAAGCTCGCGGACGAACGCCGCATCGGCACCAGGATTCTCGCGCTGACCGGAGGCGCCATTCCAGTCGGCGGACGCCTGCGAGCGATCGGTCACCTTGGGCAGACCGTCGTGCTGCTCGCGGGCGATGCCGCGGGCCTGACCAATCCGGTGACCGGCGCCGGCATTGCCTCGGCCGTGCAATCCGGCACGCTCGCGGGTCGCGCGGCGGCGGATTTGATGTCAGAACGGCCTCAGGCGCTTGAAGAGTACGAAGATGAGCTCAGCGATATTTTCGACGCGGCGCTGGGCCGGGCGTTGAAACGGCGGCGCGAAGTGCTGGCACGCTATGCCGGCGGCGGCACGCCGGACGCGCGCGCGCTCAGCGAGGGCTGGATCGCTTCGCCACAATACTGGGCAGCGTAAAGAGAGCCGAAGGAGACCACATGAGCTGTCTCGAAATGCCCCGCAGTCCGGTGCCGGATTTCCTCGGCGAACCCCGCCGTGACTTCAACGAAGCCGCGACCATGCAGCCGCGTGAGCCTGCTGCGGTGCCGGCGGACGCGCGCAACGGCGCGCGGGTGAAAACGCAGGATGTCCGGCCCGAGGGGGTCTATCGGCCCAATTACAATTTTCTCACGCCGAACATGCGCTCGCCCGACTATGTGCAGATGTCGACCGCGGCGGCGATCACGCTCGGCGTGATGGGCGGTTACATGCACCGCACCAGCTGCACCCGCTGCCTGAATTTGCTGCTCACCTATCCGGAAGGCTGCCGCGCCAATTGCGCCTATTGCGGGCTCGCCCGCCATCGCGAGGCGGAGCGCAACTATGCCGACCGTAATTTCATCCGCGTCGATTGGCCGGCGGTGCCCTACGATCAGGTGCTCGACATCGTCGCCTCGGGCGGCGACGGCGGGCGCTTCCACCGCATGTGCATCAGCATGATCACGCATCCGCGCTCCGACGACGACACGCGGGTGGTACTGAAAAAATGGGTCGAGCGCATCAAACACGTGCCGGTGTCGATCCTGTCCAATCCGACAACGATGACGCGGGCCGATGTGCAGGAGCTTTATGACCTTGGCGCCGACATTTTCACCGTCGCACTCGACGCCTGTAACCGCGACGTGTTCGACCGCACCCGCGGGCGCGGCGTGCAATCGCCGCACAGCTGGGACAAATATTGGGAGATCCTGCGCGCCGCAGCGGAGATTTTCGGTCCGGAAAAATTCGGCGCGCATCTGATCGTCGGCATGGGCGAAAGCGATCACGATGTGCTCACCCAGGTGCAGACGGTCCGCGACATGGGCGGCCACAGCCACATGTTCGCGTTCTTTCCCGAACGCGGCTCGCTGATGGACCATCTGCCGCCGGTGCCGCGTCCGCAATGGCGCCGTATCCAGCTCGCCCGTTATCTCATCGATTACCGCAGCCATCGCCTTGAACGGATGCGCTTCGACGACAGCGGCAACCTCGTCGACTTTGGCCTGCCGGCCGATGAGATCGACGCCGTGATCGATGCCGGCACGGCCTTTCGCACCTCCGGTTGTCCGGGAAAGGAGGCCGAGGACATTTCCGCATGCGATCGCCCTTATGGCAACTCGCCGCCGCGCGACATTGCCTCGTACCCGTTCAAGCTCAATCGCAGCGACATTCGCAAAGTGCGCCGACAGATCGACAGCGGCATGGGCCGGAACGGCGCGCCGAAGTAATTTGGAACAAAGCGTCTCAGAGGCTTTGGACATGAGTGCCGCGCCAGGCAAGCCGTTCCGCGTCATTTCGACCGGGCTTCGCGGCGGACGCGCCAACATCTCGTTCGATCGGGCGCTCATCGAAGCGCGCCGCCAGGCGCGGATTCCCGATACGATCCGTTTCCTCCGCTTTCGTCCGTGCGCGCTGATCGGCATCCATCAATATCTCAACCAGGAGCTCAAGCTCGACTACTGCAAAGCGCACGGCATCGAGACCGTGCGCCGCATCACCGGCGGCGGCGGGCTCTATTTCGACGAAGGGCAGATCGGCTGGGAGCTGATGTTCGATCGCACGAGTTTGGGGCTCACCGATCTCGCCGAAGTAGCGCGGCGCATCTGCGAGGCCGCCGCGCTCGGTCTGCGGACCCTCGGCGTTCCGGCCCGCTATCGGCCGCGCAACGATATCGAGGTCGACGGCCGCAAGATCAGCGGCACCGGCGGCTTCTTCGACGGCAATCTCATTTTCTATCAGGGCACGCTGCTGGTGGATTTCGATCCGGCCAAGATGCTGGCCTGCCTCAACGTGCCGGCGGAGAAGCTTGCCAAGCGCGCGCTCGATTCAGCGGCGCAGCGCATCGTCACGATGCGCGAGGTTTTGGGCCGCGTGCCTGACCTGGAAAGCATTTACCAAGGTCTGGTCGGCGGCTTTGCCGCGGGCCTTGGCATCAGCCCGCAATGGGGAGAGATCACGGCTTACGAAGAAGAGCTCGCCGATCGTGCCTTTCGCGAGGAGATCGGCACCGACGAGTTCGTCCACATGCTCGACGCGCCGCCGGCTGACGATGCGCTCGTCAGCGCGTCATTGACCGGCCGCGGCGGTACTGTACGCACCGATATCCGGCTGGATGGACCGCAGCGCGAGCGCATCCGCGAAGTGCTGATCACCGGCGATTTCTTCGTCACGCCGCCGCGGGTCGTGTTCGACCTTGAAGCCTCGCTGCGCGGCCTGGGCGTCGCCGAGGCCGGCCCGGCAGTCGAGGGCTTTTTTGCCGGGCACCCGGCCGATTTCCTCAGCCTCAGTGCCGACGACTTTCGCAGAGTCATCGAGATGGCACTGCGCGAGCGCAAGGAAGCGACCGCTGCCAGCTGATGCGGGCGGCCCTTGGCGACACTGATGATAAGCCCCTGCTTCTTGGCGTTAGCGTCGGAGAGCTGCAGCACCAGATGGTGATCGGCAAACGGCTTGTCGGCGGACGCGCCTCTCCCGCGACGAGTTGGTTTCAACCGGCCGCTAATTCGATTCCATTTTGTCGAGCGGAGTGGTGGTCTCCGGCGCCCATGCGCTTGTGCCACGGCCATACGCCGCGCGCAGGACGCCAACGAGCGAACCCTCTTCCAGATATTTGATCCCGAGGTAACCGCCGCTCATGATCGACAACCAGGCGATCAGGCTGCCGATCGAGAGCGTGGACATCCCAGTGATGCCCTGCCCGATCGTGCAGCCCAATGCCATGACGCCGCCGGCGCCCATCAGCATTGCGCCGCCGAGATGCCGCACAAGATCGCCGCGCTCGGTGAAAGTCTCGACGTTGAACGTGCCGGTCGCCGTCGCCGCGAGAAAGCTGCCGGCGATGACGCCGCCGAGCACGGCGATGCCGAAATTGATTGTTGAACCCGTATAGGTCATCAGATATTGGAGGCTGTCGCCGGCCGGCGCCACGAAGGTGATCGAGGAGACCGGTGTGGGATTGAATTCGTCCGCTCCCAAAACGCCGGTGACAAGCCATCCGCCGACGGCGGCCAAGCCGATGACCACGCCGGCGACGATATTGGGCACGCTGCGACGGAAGCCCTTGTCCTTGAAGCAGATACCCACGAACAAAAGAGCGACGACCGCGGCGACGACCGCGCGCCCGTAAACGGCCGGAACGCCGACCGCGGCGCCGGCCATCTCGCCGAGACTCTGATTGCGTAATCCGCGTACCGTGAGATCGATATTCGTGGCTTCGATCTGCAGCCGCGGCAGCGCCAACAGGCCGCGCGACGTCATGTATGCGAAGATGCCGAGCACGACCACGACGATAAACGACTTCAGATTGCCGCCGCCAAGCCGCACCAGATTCTTGCTGGCGCAGCCCCCGGTCTGGGTCATGCCGAAGCCGAACATCAGGCCGCCGATGACGGCGCCGAGCCAGCCAAGATTGGGCGACAGGTACATCGACTTGTCGATATCAACGATGCCTGCGAAGTACAGCGCTTGCGTGCCGATGATCGCCACCGCGATCGCCAGCAGCCAAGCGCGGAAACGGCGGCCGTCTCCCAGCAGGACAAGGTCGGATATGCCGCCCATGGCGCAGAAATTGGTGCGCTGCACGACCGCGCCAAAGATGAGGCCGACGACGAAACCACCGATACCGACGATCGTGCTGGTGGCAAGTTCGCTCATCGGGATGCGTCGTCCGATCCGTGGTTCGCACGATAGGCTAGCGTCCACAGCGGATCCATCTCGTTCCTCCTATGTCGGCACGTCGGCGTTGCGAGCGGCCCGACCTGGCCGCTAGTCGCCGCGCTTATTGACCGCTTAGCGAATTGCCGTAACGATGGCGTGTAATTTAGTCAATACTAAACTAGACGGCCGGCAGGCGTATCGATTCCGCAATTGATAATTACGCGGCTCAATGAGCGCGGCCCGCCAAGCGCAGAACGTCGCTAATCTAAAGCGCGCGCAGCCGATCGGCTGGTCGCATTCCGCCGGCAATCGCAAGAGCTGCACTACCGGGTTTCGGATCTGCGCGCGGCACGCTTGCTCAGCGTGCTAAAGGCGATCTATTGCGGCGACGGAGTTTAATCGCACTGTCGGTTGGAACGGACATAGCGCTGGTGGCAAAAATCGGCCAGCCTCCCGCCGACTGCCGACCCCGTTCGTTCTTGGCAAGATCGGTCGGAAGCGCAATATTGTCATAGCTTGGCAGTTTTGACAGTCTGGGCGCCGACAAAGCCTATCGCGATCTTGAATATTCCTTCAGGAACATCGCCGCTCGTTCAAACATCAGGGCTCGATTTTCAGCAGATTCTCCACGGGAGACTCACGCGCTGCGGCCGATCGTCTACGATTGTCATATTGTCAGCGCGCCTGATCGGCGCGGTCAGCATGCATCCAACGGGCAGTTAGCCCCGTTAAATGGTTTCTGAATCGCTTCATGGAGATCGACCTCTTTTACGAATTAGCGGTACCCCGCCATGCCGGGCGCGACGAGGCCGCCGTGTATGGCGAAACGCTGGCCGAGATTGCTCTTGCCGACCGGCTCGGTTTTCACGGCGTTTGGCTGGTCGACGTCTCTTGTTGCGCCAATTCCTCGATACTTGCTTCTACCCGCAGGCCCCCATCTATCGAGCCGCCGGCCTAGCGGACGCATCGCGTCTGGCGCGGATTGTCCGCACCAATCCGGGGCGTGCCGCAGTGGTCGCGCAGTGCCTTGAGTCGGTCCGACGGTTCCTGCACGCGCAAGGCCTCAAGCTCTGATACGCCGCCAATCGGCCCGGTTTGCTTGCTGCCGCTTCGATGGCTGGCTGCATTAACCCGGCTGCCCTGGCGGCGCTGCTGCCAAGTGGCTGTTGGTGGTCGCCACACTTGCAGCCGTCACAGTCGGCCGTTAAGACGCGATGCGGATTTGATGCGTTGTGTCCGCGATAACCCTTGTCGACATAGGCACGCTCGATGCTGCAGCCGTCGAGCCGCTCAGTGTCTTCGATGGCCTCTTTGAGGCATGTCCGTCGTAGGGATTGCCCGATAGCGCCTTGGCGCTGAGCACGAACTGGCCGCCGGGGGCGCGAGTGTTGGTGGACGACAGAGACCTTCACGCCGAATAGCCGCGTTGGCCATTACACCTGGCTCTTAAAGGTCAAATACATAAGCGCGAGATAGACCCCAGGCATCGCCACCAGAACTAACAACTGTGCCACCCCGGGCACCTGACAGCTAGACGTAAAAAATGAGTAGGCCACATAGATGTCTGCGAGGAAGACAACTATGATGCCAATGAACCACGGCAGGAGGGGATTGCGTCGCGCTAGAGCAGTCATGGCTTCACCTCCGATTACCTCTCAATTTACTCCACTTTGATTTTGGTTAGAGCGGGTCGTCGGCCGCGGCATTGATGCAAATCAACGGCTCATCGCCGAGTCATAACACGATCGCATTGCGCCCACGCGCCGATATCGCTGTACACGCGTCGTCAGCTCAGGCCGCCGGCGGCCTCGCTGCCCTCGTAGAACCTGGCGCGCTTGATATCGAGGAGCGGCGTGCCGTCGAGGCAGTCGAGGCCGACCACGTCGAGTTCGTCTTCGCGGGCGGCCAGGATTTCGACCACCGCCGCTGCGATGGGGTTGGGCCTTAGCGGGGTGCGCATGGAGAAGACACCGACCGGCTTGTCGCGCACCCCGGCGCGTATGGGAAGCTGCACCATGTCGCGCCGAGCGAGGTGGAGCCAATAAAGCACCAGCGCCCGGCCGCCGGCCTGCAGCCCGACGAGACCGGGCGTGTACTCTCGGCGCGAGTCGGATTGTGCAGGGGAGGTAGTCTCGCTTGTTATGCCGCGAGGGGCAGTCTTCCATCCGCTTGTAGGGCGTCTGGATGGTGCCGATGACGCGGCATTCGATCGAGTCGCCGGGCTGCGGCGCATCGCCTTCGGGTTGGTAGATCGTATAGATTGGGGTTTCCGACATCGTCACTCCGGTTTTTGTATGTCTGCTCAATAAATCTTGTGGCGCGGTGACCAGGTGAAATCCGCCAATAACTGCGTGGAGCTTTGAGACGCCAGACACTGCCATCGCCTGCTTGATGGTATTAATCAATCCCACGTGACCGCACGGGTGCTCGCCACCAGCCGCGGCCGTGCACGATGTAGCACCCGACTTGCGTTCCGGTGCTGTCGAAGGCACGATATTCTTCAGCCAGGACCGCAGGTGAAAACCGCCCATAATCGGAGAACAGTACGATGGGAGCGATCGATCATTTCGTCGGAGTCGTCCGAGAAGTATTCGCCAACACGCCCGACGCACGAGATCAGGCGCGACAGATCGGCGGTCATATGAAAGTGCTTCTTTCGAGCCCGAGCCTCATGCAGGAGATGGAGGAGAGAGGTGGAGGAAAACCTGGCCGCATCGATCTGCATATCGACGACAAATACGGCCACCCTGGACCTGGCTTTTGTTTGATGACCTCTCTCACCCCAATGGGAAAAGCTACCGGCGGGGCACGAGCGCACGACCACGGTGCCTCGTTCGTCGTGTATGGCGTCTACAAGGGCGCAATTGAGCAAACCAAGTACACGTGGGCCTATAACCAGTCCGGCGATTGGACGGCGCCCGAGCTCAAGCCGGGCGATCATTTCGTGCAGAAGGAAGGCGAAATAGCTTTTTTTCTGCCAGGAGAGATTCACAAGACCTCTGCCGTCGGTGACGAGCCACCGATCGTTCTGAGGCTGGAGGCGCAGTTGCTCGACCGTGTCGCGCGGCACGCATACAATCTCGAGAGCCATCAAGCACTGTCGCACCGCTGACGAGCCTGGGCGATCGCGCTTACCGCAACCAATCCAGCCCTTGACGCGGGTCACGACTGACGCTCGGCGTCACTGGACCACGATTTTAACGGGAACGGCGTCAGCACGCGAGCCTCTGGACCATGACGGTTACCCTCGCCATCGACCGTTACGACCGGCTGATGCCGTTCCACGACGGCACCGTCGAGTTGCCGCCCGGCCTCGAGCTAAAGGCGCTTCAGGTCGGCCAGGAGGGCCGACTGCGGGAAGGCGCGAACCGCCACGAACGCATGCTGCAGGAAGGCGAGTTCGACGCCGCCGAGGTTTCGCTGTCGTCCTACGTGGCGGGCTGTGCACGTAAACTGCCGTTCACTGCGATCCCCGTGTTTCCGCGCCGCCTATTCAGTCTCGGCCAGGTGTTCGTCAACACACGTTCGTCAATCTTCCATCCGCGCGAGCTTGCTGGTCGCACCATCGGCCTGCAGTCCTTTCAGACCACACTCGCCGTGCTGGCGAAAGGTGACATGGCCGCCGAATATGGACTCGACCTTCGGTCCGTGCGGTGGCTCACCCGCAGCGCGGAGACGGTCGAAGTTGTCCCGGCGCCGGGCTTCCGCGTCGGGAAGTTGCCACCTGGATTGGGTCTGGTCGAGGCGCTCGTACAGGGCCAGGTCGATGCCATCTTCTACTCGCGAACTCCGTGGAGCGATCCCGATCCGAGCCTGCCGATCCGGCGCCTCTTCGCCAATCCCCAAGCAGAGGAAAGTCGCTACTACGCTAAGAACGGCTATTGGCCGATCATGCATCTCGTGGTTCTGAAGAAAGCAGTGGCCGAACTGCAACCCGAGCTGCCCATGCAGCTCATGCGCGCGTTTGAGAGCGCGCACCGCATCGCCGACAGCTATATCGACGATCCCGGATGGTCGCGGCTCGCCTGGACCAAATACACGCGCGAGAGCGAGGTGGCGATGCTCGGTGCGAGGCTATGGCCGCTCGGCGTGGCGGCCAATCGCGCCAATCTTGAGCGATTCATCGGCTACTTATACGACCAGGGCATCATCGACCGTCGGATTGTGGTGGAAGAACTGTTCCACACATCGGTGCATGGAACGTGACGGTCCGCCGGTGTTGGCCTGATCTCCGACACGCGCATCGTCGCGTTATTCGGCTGGCACCCTTCTCCGGACGAGGTAACGCGCGAGCCAGTGAACCATCCCGTGACGATCACCGGCGCAGGACCCGTGTCGACGTCGTTTACCCTCGACTTCGCGCCCCGCAGCCGAGCTCCTGCTCGGCAACGCCGCCTGCAGCTCCGTCTACAGCTCCGGGTCACGATCGATCGGCTCTATGGTTGAACGACCTCCAAAAACGTCTCGCTGGGAATTTCTTTGCCGAGCCCGTTGGCTTTGGCCACTTTATATATAGTCATCCCAACGGCAGCAAACTGAGTTCCCAGACCGATGTTATTGAGGAACAGCGTGGTCTCTGACGCACTCTGCCTTCCGCGGTGCGTGCCGACGATCACCTCGCCCAGCTCCGTAGCGTTGCTGCAATCAGCCTCATCATCTTGCAATGGTACGATTCCCTCCTTAGGTCCCCCGACGCAGATTTGCAGGCTTGCGTTACGGGTATTGGCGACAACGTAGTCACATCGCTCGACCAATCCCGATGCCAATTCCCGACGGGTATTAATCGATCCCAGATGCATGCCCTCGCTTACCCATTCCGGAAAGAGTACCGGCCGCATTGAGTTGGTGGCAGCCAGAACAATGTCGACGCCTCGGACCACCTCTTCCGGCTCATTCACCGGCTCCACATCGATTTTAAGGCTTTTACTCATGGCAGAGGCGAATTTCGTGCGATTATCTTTATTCGGACTATAAACCTTCACTCGGTTGATCGTACGAACCGCGCAGGCGGCCATTAATTGGGCTCCGGCTTGCCAGCCTGTGCCAAATAGACCAATTACAGATGCGTCGGAGCGCGCTAAATATTTGATGCCAAGCCCGCTGGTGCCACCGACGCGCATTCTTTGCAAATACGCTTCTTTGAGAACCGCCAACAGCTCCCCCGTCTCAATACTGAAGAGCAAGACCAGGCCGACATAGCGATTCGGATAGACCCTCTGAAATTTGTCTTGGCGCCTGACACCGTTCACGATGGGCCAGCTCATCCTTTCGGAGTTGATTCTCTGGGCCAGGACGCCAAGCCCGGGCACTGCTCCCTCCATGGTTTTGTATCGGTAATAAACATCCTTTTCCGAGGTGGGC
>CAVPQA010000036.1:0-55775 GCA_963707175.1 uncultured Alphaproteobacteria bacterium | reverse complement strand
TGAAGATGTCGGGATGAACGAGGGTGGCGGTCGACAGCGTCTCCGACAGATAGTCCTTCAAGCCGTCGGCGAAATGGAACGTCGCCTTTTCTGGCACGTCCTCGACGCCACGCAACAGCTCCTTGGCGCACGACCAGCGGAGTTCGACACCGCCGAACAGATACGCTTTCGAGCGCGTCATCTTGAACACGCGCTCCGGCTTGAAATGGGCTTTCTCGCCGAAGATTTGCGGGTCGGGGAGAAAGCGCACCTTGGTGCCGCGGCGGTTCGGCGCTTTTCCAACTTCCTGTAATTTCGTCTTCGGCTTGCCGCGCTCGAAAATCATCCGATAGAGTTTTTGGCCGCGCGCGACTTCGACCTCCATGCGCTCGGACAGCGCGTTAGTAACCGACACGCCGACGCCATGCAGGCCGCCCGACGTCTCGTAGACCTTGGAGTTGAATTTGCCGCCCGCGTGCAGTGTGCACATGATGACTTCGATCGCGGATTTTTTCGGGAATTTCGGATGCGGGTCGACCGGCATGCCGCGGCCGTTGTCGGTGACGGTGATGAAGCCGTCAGCCTCCATCTCGACCTCGATCCAGTCGGCGTGGCCGGCCAGCGCCTCGTCCATGGCGTTGTCAATGACTTCGGCAAACAGGTGGTGCAGCGCCTTCTCGTCGGTGCCGCCGATATACATGCCGGGGCGGCGCCGGACCGGCTCGAGCCCTTCCAGGACCTCGATGTGTTTTGCCGTATAGCCGGACTCGGCCGTCGAGCCGCGCCCGGCCGCGCTGTTGCCCCGCCGGGCGCCGCGGCGCGCCGGGGCAGGCCCGCCGAACAAATCCGGGCTGTCTTGCGCCGGTGATTTTTTCGCTGTCTTTCCCAACGTTTGCCCCAGCCTCTTATGGCGGTTTCTCTGCCGATGTGGCGCTTCGGTCGCCGCTGCGCAACGGCGCCGAATCAGCCCAGACTATAGGTCCGACTATGCCATTTAGGGGGTGGCTCCCGCAGTGCATTTGACGCTCAAAGCGGGCCGCACTATATCGCCGCCATGCCAAGGGCTTTCACAGGCGTTTTCGCGTGTTTCGTCGTTACCGAGCGCCGGCGCCGTCGCTGCTGCGATACGGCACGGGCGCGCCTTGGCCTATAGCAAGCTCTCGTGCCGCCGGTTCCGCGGCACCGAACCCAAATAGACTAGCCGCGGACCCGGCCTGATCGTCCAAAAGGCAACGGTTGAATCATGTCCGCGCAGGATAACAAAGCTAAGATCGGCATCCTCGGTGCGTCCGGCTATACCGGCGCCGAATTGCTGCGGCTGCTCATCCGCCACCCGCGCGCCGACATCGCGTTGCTGACGGCCGACCGGCGTGCCGGCAAGCCGATGGCCGAGGTGTTTCCGCAGTTCGCGCCATATACGCTGCCGACGCTCAGCGCGATTGAGAGCGCCGATTGGCAGTCACTGAAGCTCGATGTCGCGTTCTGCGCGCTGCCGCACGGCACGACGCAGAAAGTCATTGCCGACCTCATCCAGCGCGCGCCGGCCAGCAAAGTCGTCGATCTGTCGGCCGATTTCCGGCTCGCCGATCCGGCCGCCTATGCGCGTTGGTACGGCCACGAACATTTTGCGCCGGCGCTGCAGAAAGAGGCGGTCTATGGCCTGACCGAAGTCCATCGGTCTAAAATCAAGGAGCTCGGCTCGTCGCCAATCCCGGCTGCTACACGACCTGTGCGCAGCTTGCGCTCATTCCGCTGCTCAAGGCCAGGGCAATCGACCTGGACGAGATCGTCGTCGATGCCAAATCCGGCATGACCGGTGCGGGCCGGGCGGCGAAAGAGGAGATGCTGTTCTCCGAGGTGTCGGAGGGTTTCCACGCCTACGGCGTCGGCCACCATCGCCACATGGCCGAACTCGACCAGGAGTTTTCACTCGCCGCCGGCCGCGAGGTCATCGTCAGCTTCACGCCGCATCTGGTGCCGATGAACCGCGGCATCCTGTCGACCATTTACGTGCGCGGCTTCGACCAGGCTTCGCCCGAAGACCTGCATGCGGTGCTGTCGAAGGCTTACGCCAATGAGCCGTTCGTGCACGTATTGCCGTTCCGCGCCATGCCGCAGACCCGGCACGTGCGCGGCTCCAACATGACGTTCATCGGGGTCGCCGCCGACCGCGTCGCCGGCCGGGCCATCATCTGTTCGGCGCTCGACAACCTGACCAAGGGCGCCTCAGGGCAGGCCGTGCAGAACATGAACGTGATGCTCGGCTATCCGGAAACAATGGGGATCGATCAGGTTGCGCTGTTTCCGTAACGGCCCTTTTAGTCCCGCATCTTAACGTAACTTCCCGGCGCATCCTCGATCGGCATGACCACGCCGCCGCCGGGTTCGCGCGCCGGCACTTCGGTTGCGTCCTGATCCTTCAGCCAGGCGAGCCAATCCGGCCACCACGAGCCCGGGTGCTCGGTGGCCTTGGCGAGCCAGGTGTCGAGATTGGCGCTGCGCGGCCGCGGTCCGGTCCAGTATTGATATTTGTTACGGTTCGGCGGGTTGACCACGCCGGCGATATGGCCTGAGCCGGCGAGCACAAATCGCACCGGGCCGCCGAAATATTTGCTGCCGAGCAGCACCGATTTCGGCGGCGCGATATGGTCTTCGCGCGTTGCCAGATTGTAGACCGGTATCTTGACCGACTTGAGATCGATCGACGTGTTGCTGATCGTCATCTTGCCTTTCGCCAGCCTGTTTTCCAGATAGCAGGAGCGCACATAGAAGGCATGATTGGCGGCGGGCATCCGCGTCGCGTCGGAATTCCAGTACAACAGATCGAACGGGAACGGCGCCTTGCCCTTGAGATAGTTGTTGATCACATAGGGCCAGATCAGGTCGTTCGAACGCATCAGATTGAACACGGTCGCCATGGTGCGCCCTTCGAGATAGCCGCGCTCGGCCATGCGCTGCTCCAGCGCCTCGACCTGCCCCTCATCGACGAACACCTTGAGATCGCCCGCATAGGTGAAATCGACCTGCGCGGCGAACAGCGTCGCCGACATGATCCGCTGGTCGCGCCACGCCGCCATCGCGGCGAGCGTGATCGAGAGCAAAGTGCCGCCGACGCAGTAGCCGATGGCGTGGACGCGATCTTCGCCGGTGACCTTTTGGATGACGTCCAGTGCCGCGATCGGACCTTCCTGGATGTAATCTTCAAACGTCTTTTGCGCGAGGCGCGCGTCGGGATTGACCCAGGAAATGCAAAAAACGGTAATGCCCCGGTCCACGCACCATTTGATGAAGGATTTTTCCGGCGTCAGATCGAGCACATAAAACTTGTTGATCCAGGGCGGCACGATCAGCAGCGGCCGCTTGAGCACCGTCGGCGTCGATGGCGCATACTGGATCAGCTGCATCAGATCGTTCTGAAAAATGACCTTCCCGGCCGTGGTTGCGAGATTGCGTCCGACCTCGAACATCGAGGAATTGGACTGGCGGATGCGCAGGTGGCCGCCGCCGGCCTCGATATCCTCGGCCAGCATCTGCATGCCGCGCACCAGATTGTCGGCGTTGCTGGTGAACGTCTCGCGCAGCAATTCCGGATTGGTCAGAATGAAGTTCGACGGCGACAGCGCATTGGCGATCTGCCGCACATAGAACTCGGCCTTCTGCCTGGTGTGAGCGTCGAGACCGGACGCGTCGCTGACCAGTTTATTCGCCCACTGGGAGGTAAGCAGATAGCCCTGCTTGAGAAAGTCGTAGAACTGGTTCGAACTCCATTCCGGGTCGGCAAAGCGCTTGTCGGTGGGGGCGGGGGCGGCAACGGGGCCGCTCTCCTCGCCGGCGAGGCGCTTGGCGGCCGCGGCCCAGAGATCGAGATACGCCTTGCCCAGCCGGGTCTGCAGCTCCACCGCACGCTGCGGGTCGGCGAGCCAATACTCCGCGACATGGCCCAGCGTCTTGACCACCTCGGTGAGCTCGTCCGCTATGACGCGATCGTTCTGGCCCTGTTCGCGGGGTTTGAGGTAGGCCGCCAGCGCCCGTCCGCCATTTTCGATCAGGCGCGCCAGATTGCGCGAAAACGCCTCGACATCGATCGTGCCGATCTTCACCTGCTGCTGCGATGGCGACTGCACCGGCGTTCCTCAGTGGCCGGCCGGACAAATCCAGCGCGGCTCTTTCCGCAGAAATGGCTTGTCAAACTCAAGCACACAAGACGGCAGGCAATTATCGGGCCTTTTGGGACCGCACGGCATCAGCGGTCCCTCGGGGCGTCCTCGTTTGGACATATTGGCGGACTATTTGCAACTTTGGGCGCTCGTTGAATTGGCCATCGTAAGTATCGGATTGGTAAACAATTTAGCGGCACAAGAAGGGGCGAGGGGCCGCCCAAGATAACGTCGAATGCCGCTGGGAAGGCGCAACGAAACTGGGCCGGGGCCCGGGGCCGGGGACAAGCCTGAATGACGTTTGCGCGCAACACGCGAAGGCGGATAGGCGCGGTAGCGGTTGCAGCCGTCACGGCGCTGCTGTCAGCCTGTTCGTCATCATCCTCGTCCGGAACCTACCCGTCGCTGTTTGCCGAGCCGCCGCCCCGAGCCGACAGCCCGCTCACACCGGACGAAGTCAAGCAGGCGACCGACACGCTTCTGAGCGACCGCCAGCATCTGTGCGCGGAGGCAATCGCCAATGTACCGCCAGGCGGTCCGCCGCCCGATTGCGCGACGCAGACCGGCACTGCGGGTGGCGCTCCCGGCAAGCCGTGATACAAACGTTAAATCGCCGTACTTTCGAAACCCTCGAGACCGCCATGGAAGAGTTTTATCGCATTCGCCGCCTGCCGCCCTACGTCTTTGAGGTCGTCAACCGTGCCAAGGCGGCCGCGCGCAACGGCGGGGCCGATATCGTCGACCTTGGTATGGGCAATCCCGATTTGCCCGCGCCGGCTCATGTCATCGAGAAGATGAAGGAGACCATCGGCAAACCGCGCACCGATCGCTATTCCGCTTCGAAGGGGATCGCCGGACTGCGGCGCGCGCAAGCCGGCTATTACGCGCGCCGCTTCGGCGTGAAGCTCAATCCAGAGACGCAGATCGTCACCACCCTCGGGTCCAAGGAAGGCTTCGCCAACGTCGCTCAAGCAATCATCGCGCCGGGCGACGTCATCATCGTTCCCAATCCGACCTATCCGATCCACGCCTTCGGCTTCCTCATGGCCGGCGGTACGACCCGCGCGGTGCCGGTGGAAGCCAACAGCGCGTTCTTTGCCGCGCTCGAGCGCGCGGTGTTGCATTCGATCCCCAAGCCGATCGCGGTCGTCGTCTGCTATCCGTCGAACCCGACGGCTTGCACCGCCGATCTCGACTTCTACCGAGACCTTGTCGCGTTTGCGAAGAAGCACGGCATCCTGGTGCTGTCGGATCTGGCCTATGCCGAGGTCTATTTCGACGGCCATCCGCCGCCATCGGTGCTCCAGGTCCCAGGCGCCATGGATGTCGCGGTCGAATTCACCTCGATGTCGAAGACCTACTCGATGCCGGGCTGGCGCATCGGCTTCGCCGTCGGCAACGAGCGCATCATTGCGGCGCTCGCGCGCGTGAAGTCGTATCTCGATTACGGCGCCTTCACGCCGATCCAGGTTGCGGCAACCGCCGCGCTCAACGGCCGGGACGACTGTATTCACGAAATGCGTACGACCTATCGGCGCCGGCGCGATGCGCTGGTCGAAATCCTTCGGCCGAGCCGGCTGGCAGGTGCCCCCGCCGGCGGCGTCGATGTTCGCCTGGGCGCCGATTCCGGAGCCGTTCCGGCCGCTCGGCAGCGTCGAGTTCTCCACGCTCCTGGTCGAGAAGGCGAGCGTTGCGGTGGCCCCGGGGGCGGGCTTCGGCGAGTACGGCGAGGGCCACGTGCGTATCGCGCTGGTCGAGAACGAACAGCGCATTCGCCAGGCGGCCCGCAACATCCGCCGCTTTCTTGAAACCGGCCCGGAAATGCTGCACAACGTCGTCCCGCTCGCAACGCGACGCTAGTCTCGCCCTCGCTTCCGCTTTTTTTGGCGACGCTTTATGGCCGCACCGCTGAAAGTCGGTCTTGCCGGACTGGGGACGGTCGGCGCCTCCGTGATTTACTTGCTGGAACGCGGCCGCGACAAGATCATTGCGCGCTGCGGCCGACCGGTTGAGGTCGTCGCCGTCTGCGCCCGCTCGCGCAGCAAAAAGCGTGGCGTCGATCTCAAAAAATTCCGCTGGGTCGCCGATCCGGTCGAACTGGCGCGCGATCCGGCGATCGACGTGCTGGTCGAGGTGATCGGCGGCGCCGGCGATCCCGCCAAGGCCACGGTCGAGGCCGCGCTGTCATCCGGCAAGTCGGTCGTGACCGCCAACAAGGCGCTGCTCGCCCGCCACGGCCAGAAGCTTGCGGCATTGGCGGAACGGCGCGGCGTCGCGCTCAATTTCGAAGCCTCGGTCGGCGGCGGCATTCCGATCATCAAGACGCTGCGCGAGGGGCTCAACGGCAACGCCTTTGCGCGCGTCTACGGCATCCTCAACGGCACCTGCAACTACATCCTGTCGCGCATGGAGCAGGACCGGCTCGCCTTCGCTGATTGCCTGCGCGAGGCTCAGCGGTTGGGTTATGCCGAGGCCGATCCCACCTTCGACATCGAGGGCCATGATACTGCGCAAAAGCTCTCGATCCTGGCGAGCCTCGCCTTCGGCACCAGGCTCGATCCCGGCGCCGTCTATGTTGAGGGTATTTCGTCGATCTCGCTCGCCGATCTCGATGCCGCGAACGAACTCGGCTATCGCGTCAAGCTGCTGGGCGTCGCAGTTAAGACCGAGGCTGGCATCGAGCAGCGCGTGCACCCGACCATGGTGCCGAAGGACTTCGCCATCGCTCAGGTCATGGGTGTCACTAATGCGGTCACCGTCGATGCCGAGGGGCTTGCGCCGATCACCCTGGTCGGCCCCGGCGCCGGCGGGCTGGCGACCGCGTCGTCCGTCGTCTCCGACCTTGCCGACGTCGCCCGCGGCGTGCGCAATGCGCCGTTCGGCCTCCCGACAGCGCGCATGACCGCAACCCGCAAGGCGCCGATGCAGCACCACGAGGGCGGCTATTACATCCGGCTATTGGCCCGCGATCGTCCCGGCACCGCGGCCACCATTGCGCGCCGGCTCGCCCAGCAGGGCATTTCGCTGGAATCGATCGTTCAGCGCCACGGTAGCGGGGCGCACGGCCCGTCGCCGTCCGGACGTTCGGGTGAGGCCGTTCCGGTGATCATGATTACGTATGCGACCAGCGAGGATGCCGTGCGCAGGGCGCTTTCCGCCGTGCGGCGCGACCGTGTAATCTCCGGACAACCGCAGGTCATCCGCATTGAGAAGAATTAGGCCGCGCCGATGCTGCACGGCATTTCGGGGAAGAAACGATGGCGCCGATCACTATGCCGCAAACGTCGATGATTGAGCGCATCTTCTCGATCGAGCTCGCACGCGTGACCGAGCGGGCCGCTGTCGCCGCGGCCCGTTTGCGCGGCCGCGGCGCCGAGAAGAAATCCGACCAGGCCGCGGTCGATGCCATGCGGCGTGAGCTCGGCAAGCTGCCGATCGATGGCACCGTCGTGATCGGGGAGGGCGAGATGGACGAAGCGCCGATGCTGTTCATCGGCGAGAAGGTCGGCAGCAAGGGCGGCGGCCCGAAGGTCGATATCGCCGTCGATCCGCTCGAAGGCACCACCTTGTGCGCCAAGAACATGCCGGGCGCGATCGCCACGCTCGCCATGGCCGACGAGGGCGCGCTGCTGCACGCCCCCGACATCTACATGGACAAGATCGCGGTCGGCCCTGGGTATCCGAACGGTGTCGTCGATCTCGATGCGTCGGCCGAAGAAAACATCCGTAATCTGGCCAAGGCCAAGGGCGTGCCGCCAGAGGCGATCACCGCGATGATTCTCGACCGTCCGCGCCACGCCGACATCATCGCGGGGGTGCGCAAGGCCGGCGCCGCGGTCAGTCTGATTTCCGATGGCGACGTTGCCGGCGTCATTCACACGGTTGAGCCGGACAAGACCGGTATCGACATATATATCGGCATCGGCGGCGCTCCCGAGGGCGTGCTGGCGGCCGCGGCGCTCCGTTGCACCGGCGGCCAGATGCAGGCGCGGCTCATCATCGACACCGACGAGAAACGCGAACGCGCGACCCGCATGGGCATCAAGGACCACCGCAAGAAATACCAGATCGCCGACATGGTTCGGGGCGACTGCATCTTCGCCGCGACCGGGGTCACCAGCGGCCCGATGCTGGCCGGCGTCAGGTTCGGCCACGCCGTGATCGAGACCGAAACCGTGGTGATGCGCTCGGTCAGCGGCACGGTGCGCTGGATCAGAGCCGAACACCGGCAGCTCGACAAGTTTTAGGAGCGCTGGACTGTCGCCGCCCCGCGAAGGCGGGCGATCCGGTAGATACGGCGGCCTTTGTATTCGTGCTGAAGCGTTCGCATGTACAGGATGCTCCGCATTCGCGGAGCACGACCTGGTAAAATTACCTCCATGTCCGCGAATCGCCTCTTTCTTGGCGTCGAAAGCTCAGCGACCGGCCGCGCCTGGCGCGACCGGCTCGACGAGCGCGCCGCCGCGCGGGCGCTGGCGATCACGCAGCGCCACGACCTGCCCGAACTGCTGGCGCGCATCCTTGCCGGACGCAATGTCGATATCGACGCCGTCGATGCCTTCCTCGATCCGGCGATCCGGCGCGCGATGCCCGATCCGGACGTGCTCGCCGGGATGAAAGAAGCGGCGGCGCGTCTCGCGGACGCGATCATGCGCGGCGAAACCATTGCCATCTTCGGCGATTACGACGTCGACGGTGCCACGTCGGCGGCGCTCCTGGCCCGGTTTTTCCGCGCGTGCGGCCTCGAACCTCTGATCCACATTCCCGACCGTTTATTCGAAGGCTACGGCCCGAATATCGAAGCGGTGCGCGCGCTCGCCGAGCGCGGCGCGAGCCTGCTCGTCACCGTCGATTGCGGCACCACCAGCATCGAGCCGCTGGCGGAAGCGCGCGCCCGGGGCATGGATGTCGTGGTCATCGACCATCATCAGGCCGACGAGGTGCTGCCGCCGGCGGTGGCGGTCGTCAACCCCAACCGGCGCGACGATCTCTCTGGGCTCGGTCATCTGGCGGCCGTGGGCCTCGTCTTCATGACGGTGGTCGCGGTAAATCGCGAACTGCGCCGCCGCGGTTTCTGGAACGCGGGGCGCAGCGCGCCCGATCTTCTCTCCTTCCTCGACGATGTCGCGCTCGGCACCGTGGCCGATGTTGTGCCGCTGACCGGCTTGAACCGCGCCTTCGTCGCCAAGGGCCTTGTGGCGCTGCGGCGGCGCGAGCGGGCAGGGCACACGAGCCTGATAGACGTGGCCCGGCTCACTGGTCCCCCCGAAGCCTGGCATCTCGGTTTTCTGCTTGGCCCGCGCATCAATGCCGGCGGGCGTATCGGCCGCGCCGATCTCGGCGTGCGGCTACTGATGGAAGAGGACCCCACTGAGGCCGCCAAGATCGCCGCCGAGCTCGACCGGCTCAATCGCGAGCGGCAGGCGATCGAACTCGACACGCTGGCGCAGGCCGAAGCTGAGGCGCTGGCGGCGCTCGGCCTGGAAGAGAAAGGCGCGGTCGTCGTCACCGCCGCCGAAGGCTGGCATCCCGGCATTGTCGGCCTCGTCGCCGCGCGGCTGAAGGAAAAATTCGGCCGGCCGGCCTTTGCCATCGCGCTCGAACCCGGCGGCATCGGCACCGGCTCCGGCCGCTCGATTACCGGCGTCGACATCGGCCGCGCGGTGCGGCGCGCGGTCGCCGAAGGTCTCCTCCTCAAAGGCGGCGGCCACGCCATGGCGGCCGGCGTGACCTTGCGCAAGGACACGCTCGCCGAATGGCGCGCCTATCTCGAATCCGTGCTCGCGGCCGATGTCGAAGCCGCGCGCCGCTCGATCGGTCTCCTGATCGACGGCGCGGTCAGCGCCGCCGCGGCCAACGCCGATCTGGTTTCGATGATCGGCCGCGCCGGACCGTTCGGCGCCGGCAACCCGGAGCCTGTCATTGCGCTGCCCGCGCATACCATCGCTTTCGCCGAAGAAGTCGGCCAGGCGCATATGCGCGTGCGGCTCAAATCCGGCGATGGCGCTGGCGTCAATGCCATCGCGTTTCGCGCCGCGGGGCAAAAGCTCGGTCAGGCGCTGATCGCCAACCGCGGCCGTCAGGTTCACGCCGCCGGTACGCTTGCGCTCGACCGCTGGCAGGGCGAGGAGCGCGTGCAGTTCAAGATCACCGACATTGCGCCGACGGAGCCTTCTTTTCCGTCATCCTGAGGTGCGAGCGAAGCGAGCCTCGAAGGATGCCGGCCGAGGCGCCCGGGCCGTCGTCCTTCGAGGCTCGTCGCTTCGCGCCGAGCACCTCAGGATGACGGATCAAATCTCAATCTCTCCCTCCAGATAAAGCACGGCGTGGCCGCCGATGGCGACGCGGTCGCCGTTGAGCGCGCAGGTGAGCGTGCCGACGCGGCGCGACAATTGGCGCGCCTTCAGCTCGCGCTTGCCGAGGCGGTTCGCCCAATACGGCACCAGCGTGCAGTGCGACGAGCCGGTCGCCGGATCTTCCTCGATACCCTGCCGCGGCGCAAAGAAGCGCGACACGAAATCGGCGCCGTCCTCGCCCGGCGCGGTCGCCATCGCGGCCCAGCAATCGACCTTGGCGAGCGCGGCAAAATCCGGCTTCAGCGCCGCGACTTCCGCGGCGCTGCCATAGACCACCATGTGGTCGCGCGCTTTCAATACCTCGCGCGGTGTCCTGCCGAGCGCCGCCAACAAGCCAGCCGGCGCCGCGGCCGCCACAGCCGGCCGCGCCGGAAAATCCATCATCAGCATGTCGCTGTGCCGAGCCACCGTGAGCACGCCGGCCTTGAGCGTGCGGAAATTGACGCGCTCGCGCCCGGGTTCGAGAAACTTGAAGACGACATGCCCGGAGGCGAGTGTCGCGTGGCCGCAGAGATCGACCTCGACCGCAGGCGTGAACCAGCGCAGCGCGTAGTCCGTCTCCTCGCGCACGAAAAAGGCCGTCTCGGCGAGGTTGTTCTCGGCCGCGATCGCCTGCATGGTGGCGTCCGGCAGCCATTCCGGCAGCGGGCAGATCGCGGCCGGGTTGCCGCCGAACAGTGTCTCGGCGAACGCATCGACCTGGTAGATCGGCAGGCGCATTTTTCCGTCTCGCCCGATTGCATGCAAACCGGTCTATTGGCACAACCGCGCGCGGCCCGCTATGTACGTTTCTTCACCTCACCGTGAGACACACTGAAATGCCCAAGCTGCAATTGTCCGTCGCCGTCGGCGACTACGACCGCACCTGCGCGCTGATCGACGGCAGCGTGCAAATCGACGGCGTCGACCCTGTGTTCATGACGCTGGTGCCGGAAGAAATCTTCTTCCGCGCCTTCCGCGCCGCCGAATTCGACATCTGCGAAGTCTCGCTGTCAAGCTATTCGGTCAAGACCGCGGCGGGCAATTCGCCCTATATCGCGGTGCCGGCCTTCGTGTCGCGGGCCTTCCGCCACACCTCGATCTATGTACGCACCGATCGCATCAAGAAGCCGGCCGATCTGAAGGGCCGCAAGGTCGGCGTGCCGGAATATCAGCTCACCGCCAACGTCTGGGCGCGCGCCTTCCTCGAAGACGATTACGGCGTCAAGCGCTCCGACATCCACTGGATCCGCGGCGGAATCGAGCATGCCGGCCGGCCGGAAAAAATCACCGTCAAGCTGCCGCCCGGCGTGCGGCTCGACAACGCGCCCGAGGGCAAGACCATTTCGGCGCTGCTGGAGGAGGGCGAGATCGACGGCTTCATCGCGCCCCGCCCGCCGACGCTTGTGGAAAAAGGCCACCCGCATATCGGCTGGCTGTTCCCCGATCCCACCGCGGTCGCCAAGGACTATTTCAAGCGCACCGGCTATTTCCCGATCATGCACGCGGTCGGCATCCGCCGCGAACTCGCCGAAAAGCATCCGTGGCTGCCCGGCGCCGTGCTCAAGGCGTTCGAGGCATCGAAAGAGGCGGGCGTCGCCAAGCTGTCCGACACTTCGGCCACCAAGGTGACGCTGCCGTTCGTCGAGGAACGTCTCGCCGAAGCGCGCGCGCTGATGGGCCACGATTTCTGGTCCTACGGCGTCGAGCCAAACCGCAAGGTGCTGGACTATTTCCTCGCCCAGCATCACGCCGAAGGCCTGTCGCCGCGGCGGCTATCCGTCGACGAGTTGTTTCATCCGGCGACCTACGAGACGTTCAAGCTGTAGGGCTGTGTCCCTGCCATCGCGAGCCCGGCGTGATCTGGTAGTGGCGGCGGGCGCCGCGAAAATATCGCTTTGTTGGTGCCGGGTGAGAGGATTGAACTCCCGACCAACGGTTTACAAAACCGCTGCGATTACTTGACTTCTCCGCACAGTCCCTAACACTTTTCCCGCCTAAAACCTTCGAAAATCCATTGTTTTCGGCGTTTTGTGTGCTTACGTTAGTAACGTCGGCGAACGGAGCATAACGCTCCACTGCCGTTACCCTGACGTTACCCGATGCCCAAACTAAGCCCGGCAGCGGTGCAGAAGTACACTGCGCTCCCGCACCGCCGTGAAATCCGCGACACCCAGGCGCCCGGCCTCTACTTGATCATTCAGCCGAAGCCGAGCGGCGCCAAAAGCTGGGCCATGCGCTTCCGCCGTCACGGCAAGTCGGCGAAGCTGACGCTCGGCAGCGTCGATCTTTCCGACAAAGAGGCGGCCGACGAACCGACGCTTGGCGGCGCGCTAACGCTGCGTCAAGCACGCGAATTGGCGAACCGGATTGATCGTGAGCGCGCCCGTGGCATCGACGTGATCGCGGAATATCAAGCGCACCAACGGCGGCAAGCCGCTGCTGCCCTGTCAGAGGCGGCCGACAGCATGGAGGCAGCGAACAGCTTCGCGCGCCTGCTGCACGAATTTTTCGTCGATCACAAAACCAGAAGGTGGCAACAGCGGCCTCGGCACTGGCGCGAGGATGCACGGCTGCTTGGGCTCAACTATCCGAAAGGCTGCGATCCGGCCGAGATCGAGAAGATTATTGAGAAGATTATTCCCGGCTCGTTAGCGGCGACATGGGCCGACCGCCCAGTCGCCCGCATCGATCAACACGACGTTTACACCGCGATCGACGAAGCGCGGCGCCTTGGCATTCCCGGCCTGGAGGCGCGGACCAAAGGGACGAGCGAAGCGCGTGGGCGCAAAATGCACGCGGCCCTGAGCGTGTTCTTTTCTTGGGCATTAAGCCACCGCAAGGTGACTACCGATCCGACGCTCGGCGTTTGGCATCCAGGGCCGCCTCCACCGCGCGACCGCATCCTAAGCACTGACGAACTGCGGTGGTTCTGGCGAGCGTGCGAGCAGATCGGTCAGCCCTACGGCTCGCTGTTTCAGGTACTGCTATTGACGGCGCAACGATTGGACGAAGTGACAGGGATGAGCCGTGACGAACTGAACGACGGCTCAAGCTGGGTCATTCCAACCGAGCGATCCAAAAATCACCGGGCGCATCTGGTACCTCTGTCAGCGATGGCGCGTGGCATCATTGCGTCATTGCCGCGGGTCGAGAGTGCCGGCGGATTTGTGTTTACGGTCACCGGCAAGAAGCTGTCCGGCTTCTCGAAGGCGAAAGCAACATTAGATGCGGCGATGGCCGAGATCGCCCGCGCTGAAGGCCGGGAGCTTAAAAAGCCTTGGACGCTGCACGATTTGCGTAGATCGAGCGACACCGGCATGAATGACGAGATCGGCGTCCTGCCGCATATCGTCGAAGCGGTGTTGAACCACGTTTCGGGTCACAAGGCGGGCATCGCCGGTATCTACAATTTAGCCCAGTACGCTGCGGAGAAGAAAGCAGCGCTGGAAGCTTGGGCACGCTTTTTGGCGTTAGTGGTCGATGCCGAACTGTACGCGGCGCACCAGAAATTCATCGCTGCCAATGATGTCCGCCACAAAGAAGCTTTCAAGGAGAAGATCGCCGAAGGTGGTGATGCATGGTCGAGGTATCTCAAGCTAATAACTGCGGACGCTTCCGGGAAAGTCATCAGCTTGGCTCGTAGGAAGAGCAAATAGGGCATCATGACCAAGCGGCGACGCCGTAAAGTCAAGGTGCCGCCGCTAACTAACGAATTCGCGAACGCGCTGCACTTGGCGCTCGAAGTCGGCGTGATCGAGCCGCTGCGCAGCTACGTCGCTGCAGGGAAACCGGTCCCGCATGATGTTGTTCTTCCTGTCTATCGATCCATGCCGCAGAGCATGGCACGCTTGGTTGCTGAGTTGCTGGGTCATGAACTCGTTACGGAGCCCACACAGCTTGGCCGACCGCGCCGGGTCGCCAGTAAGGCAACGCTCACGGAGCAGGCCGAGCGCAACGCCGCCTGGGCGACAGCGTTCGCACTTCGACAGTGGCGGATCGACCATCATTGCAGGCGGGTGCCGCGCAGCGTGAAGGTCAAGTTCATCGAGGCTGCGCGGCGGGACGCCGCCAAAGCGTTTGGTGTGCCGCTCGGTGCAATCTTTGAGCGCAATATCGAGAACCTTCTAAAAAGCGCGCGAATTGCTGTGCGCTAATTTCTCCGGTGTATGATGAACTGCGGGGTACGTTTCGCGCCCTAACGGAGCCCGCGCTATGAAGCCAAAAGATACTGCCGATCACGATAATCTTGTGGTCGACCATGACCACCAGCCCGACCAACTCGTCCCCGATCCGAAAGTGGCCAAGGGCTACAACGTCACCTTGATGACGCTCTGGCGGTGGGACCACGATGAGAAGTTAGCAGCGCTTGGCTGGCCGCCGCCGGTCGTAATCCGGCGAAGGAATACAAGAAGTCGCAACGGCCTCACACAATTCAACCGCCGGGCGGCAGAGCATGCATTGGCGACGCGAAGCAAGCGTACCGCTCGGTAGGAGGCCGACCGATGACGAGCCATCAGCGCAAACCACGCGCTGCCGTCAAGCGCAGCGAGAATTCGGCTCGGGCTGCGCGCCGTCGGCTGGGTCGAAAGCGAGATCGACGCATGGATCGATCAACGCGTGGCCGCCCGCGACAAGCACGCCGAAGCGAAGCAGCCGACCCGATGACGCATGAACCCAAGGCTGCTGGCGTCGATTTGCAAAGTTCTGCCGCCGTGTTGGCAAGCCAAGAAGCTTCGCGGAATTTGAAATTCGAGCACGAGGATTGGACCTCATTCCGAACCGTCGAAGGCCTGCAGCGGAAGGCCGGTGTCGCCAAGGCGATGCTGGCACGCCTCGTCCTGAAAGAGTTGACCGACAACGGTCTCGATACCGGTGCTGCGGTTAAAGTCGGCAAGCTGTCGGCGGGTGCCTACTATGTGGAGGACAATGGTCCCGGCATCGATGGCACACCCGAAGAGATCGCCCGCCTGTTCTCAATTGCGCGGCCGATGGTCTCCACCAAGCTGCTGCGGCTGCCGACACGTGGCGCACTCGGCAATGGTCTTCGGGTTGCCGCCGGAGCGGTGCTTGCGTCCGAGGGCAAGCTGACAGTCACCACGCGCAATCGCCGCATCGAACTGCGTCCGCAACGCGACGGCTCGACCACCGTGGTCAGCGTCAAGAAGGTCAATTTCCGAAGCGGCACCCGCGTTGAGATCGCCTTTGGCCCGGCACTTCGGGGTGACCCCGATCCGCTGCACTGGGCGGATTTTGCCATCCGCCTCTCTGATCACGGCCAGACTTACGCCGGCAAGACTTCGCCGTGGTGGTACGACGCACCGCAATTTCATGAACTGCTGGATGCCACGGGCGACATTCCGGTCCGCGAGTTGGTCGCCCAGCTTGACGGCTGCAGCGGTGCCAAGGCGGGAGAGATCGTGGCGACGGCCGGGCTGTCTCGCGCGACCTGTCGTGATCTGACACAGCAGCAAGCCGGGAAGCTTTTGATCGCTGCTCGCGCCGCCGCTAGGCCGGTAAATCCCAAGCGCTTAGGCGCGGTCGGCCCTGATGGGTTCAACGCCGCATATGCGATTTCATATGGTGCCGCCACGTTCGGTGCCGCCGTTCCGCGGGCTGAAATTCCCTACGCAGTCGAAGCTTGGGCCACCGCGGGCCAAGATGATGAGACCAGCTTGACGGCGATATGCGTCAATCGCACGCCGATCTCCGGCGACATCGACATCGCCCGCGACCGCCGCGACATCGACCTGTTCGGCTGCGGTCTGTCGGACACGGTCGCCGAGGCTCCGGAGGCGGCGCACTTCACCATCTGCATCAACATCACCACGCCCACATGCCGATCACGTCAGATGGCAAAGAACCTGACCTGACGGCCTTCATCGACGCGATCAAGTCAGCGCTGGGTAAGGCCGTACGCAAGGCACACCGCCCGACTGGCCGCAGCGGCACCACCCAGAAAGACATCGTGCTCGACCACCTCGAAGCAGTCATTGCCGAGGTCAGCGGCGACGGCGAGTACCGCTTCAATGCGCGGCAGATTTTCTATGGCCTGCGGCCAATCGTGATGCGCGAGTGTGACAAAGAATTGAAGATCGGCAACTTTACCTCGATCATCACCGACTATGAGAGCGAGAACGGTGAAATCCCCGGCATGTATCGCGAGCCGCGCGGGTCGATCTATCATCCGCATCGCGGCGACACGATTACGCTCGGCACGCTTATGGTCGAGGAATACGAGCGCCCAGAATGGACATTCAACAAACTTTTATACATCGAGAAGGAAGGCGCGAACGAGGCATTCAAGGAAGTGCACTGGGGCGAACGGCACGATTGCGCGACGATGTCGTCAAAGGGTTACTCAACCCGTGCGGCTCGCGATCTGATCGATAAACTGGCCGAACACGACGAGCCCGTGATGGTTTTCTGCGCCCACGATGCCGACGCTGACGGCACCATGATCTTCCAGACGCTGCAAGAGGCGACGAAGGCGCGGCAGGCCCGCAGGATCGCTATCGTCAACCTTGGCCTGGAGCCTTGGGAAGCCGTCGCCATGGGGCTCGAAGTCGAGACCGTGGAAGCGGGCGAGCGGCGCAAGGCGGTCGCCGATTACGTCAAGGAACGCGACGATAGCGCGCCTGGCGGAAGTTCTTGGGAGGAGTGGCTGCAAACCCACCGCGTCGAATTGAACGCGATGTCAACACCGGCCCTCATCGCGTGGCTCGACCGCAAGATCGCCAAGCATGGTGTCGGCAAGCTGGTGCCACCCGCAGATGTTCTCTCCGCCGAACTGGACCTGCACATCGAGAACAAGGTCCGCACTATTCTGACCGAGCGCATCCTGCGTGAGGCAGATTTTGAAGGTCAGGTTGCGACTGCCATCGCGGCGGTTAAGAAGCCGACTGCCGCTGCTCTGACCAAGGATATCCGACACAGCTTCAAGAAGCGACCCGATAGCGAGTGGCGCGCCCATATCAAGGCCGAAGCCGAGAAGCAGACTTCGAGGAACCGATGAAGCGCATCAGACAAACAGCCAAGCGATTGCTCGCGGAAGAGTGGCCGCTAACGCCGCCGCTGCTGCCGCCGCCACGACGCCGGGACGCCGTGGTCTCTCCGAGACCGAGATTGAGACGAGACGGTGCCGGAATTGGAAGCGCTTCGACGCCATGGGTGACTGATCGACAACAAATGGCAGCGCAGCTTATCAAGATGCGACCAATGATGTGAGCCTAAACTAAAACAGAAAGCCCGGCGCGGATGGTTTCTGGGCAGCCGCGCCGGGCTCAACAACCAACAACGGGAATAACGGGAATAACGGGAATAACGGGAATGGCTGTCGATCGGAAATTCAAGCGCGCCCCGGCGCGATCTGTAAATGCTGCTGCGGGGATCACAACCTCACCACGACGGCCTCCAGCAAAGACGACGAGGCGAGTATCAAATAATAGTTCTCAGCCGAAGATCGATTACCAATCAATCCTGAGGCGGCGGAGAGAGATACCCATCGCGGCCAAGAAATATCATGACCGGGGCTGGAAGATCGTGCCGATCCCGCCCAAACTAAAACATCCGACACTGAACGGGTGGCAGAATACAGAATTCACGCCGGAAGAGTTTAGCAACGAGTGGCTCACGAATATCGGCGTCCAATTCGGTCCCGTGTCGAATGGCCTGTGCGATGCCGATCTGGATTGCGTCGAAGCGCGATCCTTGGCGCGCTATTTCCTCCCGGAGACCGACGCTAGGTTCGGCCGCGCTTCGTCGCGGGCCGCACATTGGCTTTACGTCAGCAACGCCTGGGTGCAAGCCTGGAACGCGGCCATCAAATTTGACGACCCGACGCGCCAAGTCAGTGACGATGATGCGGAGCACGGTGCATGTCTGGTTGAATTGCGCACCGGGCGCGTCGAGAACGGTCAGATCAAAGGTGCACTGTCGATGTTTCCGCCGTCGCGTCATCCCTCCGATGAAATGATCGAATGGGACCGTGACGGCGAACCGGCACAAGTCGATGGCGGTGAGCTGATCGGCTATGTCAGCAAACTCGCCGCTGCGAGTTTGCTGGTACGGCACTATCCAGACAAAGGCCAAAGGCATGAGGCCGCCCTGGTGCTCGGCGGCTTCCTGGCGCGCGCCAGTTGGGAGGAAGGCGACATCGCCCATTTCGTCGAAGCCATCGCCTGCACTGCTGGCGATCCGGAATGGAAGGACCGCGTCAGCGCCGCTCGCGGCGCGGTCAAACAACTCCGCGGTGGCGGAAAACTTCCCGGCACGCCGCGCATGAAGACGCTGTTCGCGCCAGCTATCGTCAGGGCGCTGACCGATTGGCTGGATATCAGTTCCGGCAGCGATGCCGACGCCGACACCAGTGCAAGCAAAGAAAGGCAGCAGGCAGCGCCTGATCCTAAGACCATCGACGAAGTCGTCGCCGTATTCGAGCACTGGCTGGTGCTGAAAGATTTGATGCCGGTCTATGCCCTGCTCGGAACCATCGCCGCCAACCTGTTGGACGGCGACCCGATCTGGCTCGGGCTTGTGGCTCCGCCGTCGAGCGCCAAGACGGAAATCCTCAATTCCACGGCCCGGCTGCCGTTCGTCGTGCGGGCTTCAACGCTGACGCTGCCAGGGTTGCTGTCGGGGGTGCCGAAGCGGCAACGGCTGCGCAGCGCCAGCGGCGGCTTGCTGCAACGCATTGGCGATTTCGGCATCATGGTGCTCAAGGATTTCACGTCGATCCTGTCGATGCGTCCGGACGCCAAGAATGAACTGCTGGCGGCGCTGCGCGAAATCTACGACGGATCGTGGGACCGGCATCTGGGCACCGACGGAGGCCAGGAATTGCGCTGGGACGGCAAGATGGGAATGGCCTTCGGCGTCACGCCAGAAATCGACAACCATTACGGCGTGATCGGCGCAATGGGTGACCGGTTTCTGCTGTGCCGACTGAGACCCGCCGCAGGGCAATTCGAGCGGGCGCTTGAGCATGTCGGCGACAAGACCAAACAAATGCGCGACGAACTGGCCGAAGCCGTGGCCGGGCTGTTCGCCACTGAACTGCCGCAGCCGCGCCCGCTGACGGCAGCGGAGACAGCCAGCCTCAGCAAGATCACGGCACTGACAGTCCGGCTGCGTGGCGTGGTCGCGCGCGACCCGCGTACGCGCGAGATAACATCGGTGCCCGGCGCTGAAGGTCCGGCCCGTCTCGGCTTGATGCTGGAACGATTGCTGGCCGGGCTGGATACGCTTGGCGTCGAACGCAGGACGGCTTTCGGCGTAGTGCAGCGGATCGCGTTCGCTTCCTGCCACCCGCTGCGGCGGCAGGTCTACGAATATCTGCGCTTGAAATGCGCGGCGGACGGCTACCAAGCCACCGCCACCCAAATAGCCACCGCACTCGGCTTGCCGACCGGCGCCATCCGCCGCGCGCTCGAAGAATTGGCGGCGTATGGCGTAGTGAAGCGCGCTTCTCGCGCTGGCTCCGATGGCAAGTCGGACATGTGGCGGACCGGACCGTGGGGCAAACCGAGCCCGCATGGTGGTGGTGGTGAATGATCGTTCCCGTAATATCTATCAATGGGTGTATAGTGTAATATTAAGAGCCACTTAGGCCGCATTTCCGCTATCGCCGCAGCGGTCGCTTGTAGCCGTCATGCGATATTGCGGGAACGATGCGCACCGGCAGTTACAGTAATTTCTCAATCGGGTGGACGACACACCATGACGACACCGACGGCGAAAAGCAGGTCCATATTCCCGGCGAGCGCAGTCGCCCGGCTGCGTCACGAACACGCCATCCTCGATGCCTTCGAACGGGTCGAGAGTGGACGCCGCATGATGCAAGACGCCACGCATCAACTCATTGACCTGATCGACCACGATCCGGAATGGCGGCAGCGCTGGGACCAATTCCTGGCGGACGGTGGCATCACGCTCGATGAACTGTGCCGGTGGATGGTGCTGCACAAGGCCATCAGACCCATGGTGAAGCGCCAGCGCCATCTTCGGCTTGTCGTGAACGAACAAAGGCGCACGTAACGGTGATCCGGACGCCTCCCTAGGGCAGGCTCCTGCTTAGTTGTAAGCACAGTGCTAAAACGGAAAGGGGTCAAACATGAGGCTAATCCGATATGACAAAAGCGTTACTGCGACCCGGAAAATCCCCAGGATTTTTTGCGCATAGAGTTTGGGGTTGAACTCGACGATGATGAAGAACTGAGGTCGATTTCAAAGACTTTGGCCGGTGAGAGCAACGCCGACCTGATTTTGCAGTCAAAGTAAGTTGGATAGACGTGCAGGCATTCATCGCCGCTTTCATCGAGATGGGAGCCCACAATGCGCTATACCTTCAGCGGCTAATAAAACTCGCTGTTGCCATCGAGGAGGCTGGGTGGTGTGCGGACGATCCCCCTGAAAAGGAAATTTTCGAACTCCTTTCGCCATAATCAAACTGAGACACCACCGGCCATTGGTAGTGTCGCGCGGCCATACGCTTCCAACAATCAAATCCTGGCAATAATTCCTGCCGCCAGCAGTACGCTGTTCAGGCTTGAAAAGCAGTAGGCGGCGGTTAAAGTAAACCGCTGTTCGACGCAAATAACCGCACTATCGCGCTGTCATTCCTGGAACAATATATTTTAGGGTAACATGCGGGTAAGCAAATGGAGCGTTCTGCTGCTCACGGATCGGACCGCCGAAACCACGCGACGGTGGGAGTGCGCGAGCAGCTCCACCTGTTTACAAGGTTCACAATAGGAGAAGATGAACCGGAAGGCTGCTTGCCGCCAGAGGATGCCTTCTGCCTTCAACGTCCGTCGCGCGGTCCGCCGTGGAATGCACCCGACTTTGCCGCTGGGCTGGCAGTTGGACTGGCCGCTGCAGCGAACAAAGAAACATGAAAGTCATACGCATCCGAATTGCCGAGATCGCGCCGTGGCGCTGAAGCTATCCACCTTCACCCCACCGGCCATGCGGATCACGGGCTTCTGAGGGGTCGAAATCGCCAAATTCAAAATCCTGGGTTATTAATTCACCCCCCAATTTGTCGTTCGCAGCATCCGCGATGGCGTCAGCCAGTAAATATTCGCCCTTTTCGATGCTGTGGGAGTACGGAATATCGTATCCGTAATCGAATATCAGGTCATCGATATCGTCGCCATCCAGATATTCATCAGTCATGGCATCGAATATCTGGCGAACACCGGAAGCGGGATCACGGACATACAGTTCATGCGTATCCGCGGTGGCCTTGGCCTTCTCGTGGGCGTCACGGGATTTAGTGGCGTAGTCGCGGGCCACATGCAGCGGTGTCCTGATGGCAAAAGATACCGGCGCGACACTGTAAATCCAAGATGCTGCCGGGCCAGGACGGCTATGATGTGGCGCAAACGGCGCCGGGCATCATGAAGACGCAGCCCCATCCATCCGATCGAGAAGTTCTGGCGGGGCTGGTCGAGCGCGTCACCTACCAGAACGCCGAGAACGGCTTTTGCGTCATTCGGGTCAAGGCGCGGAGCCACCGCGACCTCGTCACCGTGGTCGGGCATGCTGCCACAATATCGGCCGGCGAATGGATCACGGCATCCGGGGATTGGGTCAACGACCGAACTCACGGACAGCAGTTCAGGGCCCGGTTCCTCAAGACCTCAGAGCCCACCTCGGTCGAAGGCATCGAGAAGTACCTCTCCTCCGGCATGATCCGCGGTGTTGGCCCGGTGTATGCCAAGAAGCTCCTGCGCGCGTTCGGCGAGAAGGTGTTCGAGGTCATTGAGACCCAGGCCGACCGCTTGCGAGAAGTCGAAGGCATTGGCCCAGTGCGTGCGGGTCGGATCGTTGCCGCCTGGGCCGAGCAAAAGGCGGTGCGGGAAATCATGGTCTTCCTGCACAGCCACGGCGTCGGGACGGCGCGGGCGGTGCGGATTTTCAAGACCTATGGTGCCGATGCCATACAGGTCATGACCGAGAACCCGTATCGCCTGGCGCGCGATATTCGCGGCATCGGCTTCAAGACCGCCGACGCCATCGCCATGAAGCTCGGCATTGAGAAGACCGCCATGGTACGGGTCCGCGCCGGTATCTCCTATGCGCTGACCGAAGCGATGGACGAGGGACATTGCGGCCTGCCAACCGACGAACTCGCCCCACTGGCTGAGAAGCTGCTTGAGGTGTCGCAGCGAGTTGATCCGCACCGCCCTCGACCTTGAGCTACAGGAAGGCACGGTGGTTGCCGACCGCGTTGGCGAAACGCCCTGTGTGTTTCTGGCTGGCCTGTATCGCGCCGAGCGCACCATCGCGGAACGCCTGATGCGCCTTGCAAACGGAACGCTGCCTTGGCCGTGGATCGATCCCGGCAAGGCATTGCCGTGGGCGGAAAAACGCATCGGGCTTGCGCTCGCGGAAAGCCAAGTGGCGGCGATCCGGCTGGCGCTGCTGTCCAAGGTGCTGGTCATGACTGGCGGCCCCGGAGTGGGCAAGACGACGATCGTCAATGCCATTCTGCGCATCCTCGCAGCGAAGGGAGTAAGCCTCCTGCTCTGTGCTCCGACCGGCCGGGCGGCAAAGCGCATGACCGAGGCGACCGGTTTCGAGGCCAAGACCATCCACCGGCTGCTCGAAGTCGACCCCAAGGGCGGGGGCTTCAAGCGCGGTGACGACAACCCGCTCGACTGCGATCTGTTAGTGGTCGACGAGACCTCCATGGTGGATGTCCTGCTGATGCAGGCGCTCATGAAGGCGGTGCCGGACAAGGCCGCCCTTTTGCTCGTTGGCGACATCGACCAGCTTCCTTCGGTCGGCCCCGGGCAGGTGCTGGCCGATGTCATCTCATCGGGCGCCGTCCCGATAGTGCGCCTCACTGAAGTATTCCGGCAGGCCGCGCAGAGCCGCATTATCACCAGTGCCCATCGCATCAATCAGGGCTCGATCCCCGATCTCAGCCCACCCGGAGCCGAGAGCGATTTCTATTTCGTGCAAGCGGAAGACCCAGCGACTGCCGTCGGCCGCATCATCGAACTCGTGAAAACACGGATCCCAAAACGGTTCGGCTTCGACCCCGTCCGCGACATTCAGGTGCTCTGTCCGATGAACCGCGGCGGCGCGGGTGCACGGTCGCTGAACATCGAACTGCAGGCAGCACTCAATCCCGCCGGCGATCGCAAGGTGGAGCGGTTCGGCTGGACCTTTGCCCCAGGCGACAAAGTCATGCAGATCGAGAACGATTACGACAAGGAGGTCTACAACGGCGATATTGGCTACGTCGACGACGTCGACCCCGACGCAGGCGAGATCGTTGCAAGCTTTGACGATCGATCCATCACTTATGGTTTCGGGGAACTCGATATGCTGGTGCCAGCCTACGCTGCCACCATCCACAAGAGCCAAGGCTCGGAGTATCCGGCCGTTGTCATCCCGGTGCTCACTCAGCATTACGCCATGCTGCAGCGGAACCTTCTCTACACTGGCGTCACGCGCGGTAAGCGGTTGGTCGTGTTGGTCGGACAGAAGAAGGCTGTCGCCATTGCGGTCCGCAACGTCACCGGCCGACGGCGCTGGTCGAAGCTGCGCGAATGGCTGAGCGTGGATCTCTCGAAGCGTTATGTGGGTGCTTGACGAGGCCATTATGCAAGGAGGACTGTTCGCAGTGGCGCAAATCGGCACGAAAAAACCTTGGCCAACTCACCAAAGTAAGGGCGTTGGTTGGTCGCGTCAGCTATCTAAAACCGACAGCGGCAGTCGCGCTACTCGTCCAGCACGAGCGGCAAGATGGCCACTGAACAAGACTGGAAAAGACGGACCAAGCGTGCCACGAGAGAAGCCGGGGGGAGTGATCCTCGATCCCTCGCAACGGGCTATGTTGAATATGCAGGATTGAAGCCACATGGCTGACGGCCCTAGGACTTACTCCTTTGACCAACTTCATGATCGCGTTTGGCAGATAACACCAGCGGCATGGGTGGTCGCAAGGTCGAGCGCACCGGAATTGCGGTCCGCCGATCTCGAAGACGTTCAAATCCTGCCTGCCGATGCAGACGGCGCAACCATCATGGTCAAGATTAAGACGGCTACTCGCGGTGAAGTGACTATTCGAGCGACGGTGTTTGCAAATGGCGATTTTGCATTATCGCAGCCGGAGATCATCGAGGGCATCGGAAGCATTTTTGATCGCCAAGCCGATAAACATCTTGCCTCGGTGATCGCGCGCGCTGCTGGTAAGAGATAGCCTGCGATATGGCTTTAATCGATCCGCGGGCGGAAATTGTTTCGATTTCAGCCGCATGGATGACGAAGCCGACGGCAACAGACACGGGGAGCCAAGCGCCGAGGTCCGTCTGGTGAAGATTGATCCGTTCACGGCCGAAATGCGAAGCAGCGCCACGGCGTATACGGCGACACGTTGCCCTCCGGGATCGCGCTGACCAATTTGGTTCGCGCGACGGTTCAGCGCGCCCATATAGGCGCCTCCGTGCCGACGTAAATACTCAGAAAATGGGGAAGTGAGCTTCCAGCGCGCTGCTATTTTGCTAAACTGAGCGTTCCACACCACTCGCGTGACCTCCCAGATGTCATCACTGGCTGATCTTCCAGAACTCGTCGGCTTCTTCAGTTACTCCCGGGAGGACGATGCAGGTGCGTTTGGCGCGCTGTCGGCGTTGCGCGAACGCATTCAGCACGAGTTACGTGCCCAACTGGGCCGGACGGCGAGGACCTTCCGTATTTGGCAGGACAAAGAGGCAATCCCATCTGGATCGCTGTGGGAAAGCGAAATCAAGAACTCGGTGGCGCAAGCAGTTTTCTTCATTCCGATCATCACGCCGACAGTCATTGCCAGTCCCTTTTGTCGGTTTGAACTCGATGCGTTTCTTGCTCGCGAAGCGGCGCTTGGCCGAAGCGACCTCGTTTTCCCTATTTTGTACATCCACGTTCCGGCATTGGAGGATAACGTTCGGCGGCAGAATGATGCGGTCCTCTCGCTTATTGCTAAGCGTCAATACGTCGATTGGCGTGAATTTCGCCACCTAGACACCAACTCCACGGAGGTCAAAAGGGCGGTCGAACGATTTTGTGGGCACATTCGCGACGCACTCAATAAGCCCTGGCTATCGCCCGAGGAACGTGTTGCCCAAGAGAAAGCTGCCGCTCTGCAGCGCGCCGAGGACGAAAGGAAACGGCAGGAAGCCGAGGCCCAACGCAAGGAAGAGGAAGCGCGCAAGAAGGCGGCCGCGGTGCGGGAGCGCGAGCAGGCCGACGAAGAGCGCCGGCAGCGCGAGGCGGAAGCGGAACGGCGCAGAGCCGAGAAACAGCGTCTACTCGACGAGGCACAAGCAAAGCGCCGCGCCGCGGAGGAACAGCGCCGAGCCGAGAAGGAGGAACGTCGCCGGCTGCAGCGTTCGGAAGCGCGCCCATTATGGCCGCCATCCCGGCCCGCGCTGGCCGCTGGATCGGTTATCTGTCTCTTGCTGATCGGGGGGATAGGCGTTTGGCTTGCAGCACCGCCGGCAGCTGTCTCCGTCAAGCCATCAGCGTCAAACCCACTTACGCCGTCAGCCCCCGTTAGCCCAGCGCCGGCTCCGGCCGCGCCTACCCAGCAAGCTGCCAACACTCCGCTGTCGGCAGCGCAGGAACGCGCACTGAAGCCCGGAGACACATTCAAGGAATGCAAGAAATGCCCGCAGATGATGGTGGTGCCGCCCGGGAGTTTCACCATGGGCTCGCCGGCGAACGAGCCGGGCCGTAGCGCCAATGAAGGCCCGCAGCACACGGTCACGTTGGCGCAGCAATTCGCGGTCGGGCAGTTTGAGCTGACCTTCGACGAATGGGACGCCTGCGTCGCCGCCGGTGGCTGCAACGACTATAAACCGTTCGATTGGGACTGGGGCTACGGACGCCAGCCGGCGATCAACGTGTCGTGGGACGATGCCAAGGCTTATGTCGCCTGGCTCGCGAAGGCGATAGGCAAGCCCTATCGCTTGCTGTCGGAGGCCGAATACGAATATGCGACGCGCGCAGGGACGCAGACGGCCTATCCTTGGGGCAACGACATTGGCAAGAACAACGCCAATTGCAATGGCTGCGGCAGCCAGTGGGATAACAACCAAACGGCGCCGGTTGGCTCCTTTGCCGCCAACGGGTTCGGGCTCTACGACATGGTAGGCAACGTCTTGGAGTGGACGCAGGATTGTGACCACGGAGACTATGATGGAGCGCCCGCGCATGGCTCGCCTTGGGCGGGCGGCGATTGCAGGCACCATGTCGTGCGTGGCGGCTCCTGGAACCTCACTCCGGGAGCCGTCCGCTCCGCGTACCGCACCTGGCTCAACTCCGACCGCCAGAGCGGCGAGATCGGCTTCCGAGTTGGGCGCACGCTTATTGGACCTTGAGCATTTGCTTCAGGCTATTCTTCTGTTTGCACGCAGTGCTTCGTCAGCAAGGTTACAAGGTCACATTTCCGCGGTGGTAACACAGTGATCAGCCGCGACCGCGCGATCGAGCATTTGTCTCATGCCGTGCGCTCATTAAGGTAGACGGCTGCACGCTCGTACCGGGCACGCGCGTGTTTGCCGGCCCGGTTAGGAACCAGGCATCTCGGGGGCTGCTTAAATAGGCTGAGGGGGCCGGTTGTAAACCGACCCCCTCGAATGCTTTAGCCCAGAGAAACTTTGAGACACAAGGTCCAGCGCCTCGGCCATTTCTTGAACTTAAACACCAACCCGATTTTATGAAAAAAAAGTGTCATAATAGATTGACCTAAAATAACAGCGAGGCGTTCGCCACCGTCGGAGAGCCCGTCTCACCCGATCACACCGCTGGACTGATGCTGACTGCTTTCGCTGTTACTTCGGCGCTCGGCGCGCCGCTGATCGGAAGCGATCACTACCAATGTGCCGGCATGCCTTTGGTGCGCCTGTTCCTAATAGACGGGATTTCGGCGCACCGTGCAGCATTTCAGTTTGCAATCACCTTAGCGAGCAGTTCGAAGGACAAACGCACGGAACTATAGTGGCCTCATTCTCAAACTGGACACAATCTGATAATCTGCGGGCATATTGCCGCGGTAGCCGTGATCCTGGGCGTGGAGGGCGCGCGTGTCAGAGACGGTTTCGTTCAAGTACCGGGCCTTTCTGAGCTACAGCCACCAGGACGCCGGCTGGGCCAAGTGGCTGCATGCTCGGCTTGAACGATTTCGCATCGACAAGGACCTGATCGGGCGGGAGACGCCGCTTGGGCCGGTGCCGAAGACGTTGCGGCCGATTTTTCGCGACCGCGAGGATTTTTCCGGCGGCCACACGCTGACGGAGGCGACCGTCGCGGCGCTCGATGCGTCTGCGGCCCTCATCGTGCTGTGCTCGACGGTGTCGGCCGGACCGCCCCGCCGTCAACGAAGAGGTGCGGCTGTTTCGCTCGCGCCACCCTGAGCGGCCGGTGATCCCCGTCATTGTTGACGGCACATGGCCGGACAATTTTCCGCCAGCGTTGCGCTACGAGCTTGCCGCCGACGGCACCATCACCGACCGCCCCGTCACCATCCTCGGCCCCGATCTGCGCGAGAGCGGCGACGGCAAGAACCTTGGCCTTGCCAAGATCGTTGCCGGCCTCATCGGCCTTGCGCCCGACGACGTGTATCGCCGCGCCGAGCGGGAGCGGCGGAAGCAAGAGCGGCTTCGCGCGGCGGTCGCAGCGTTGATCATCGCTCTGGCGATCGTCGGAGGCGGGTTCTACTGGCAGTCTTATCAGCAGAAGCAGACGCTGGCGGAAATCTCCGCCCTGGTTGACAAGTACAGTCTCGCTGCACCCGCTCAGGCGGCGGCTCCGGGTGCCCGCCAAAGCCTGACGCAAGCGATCACCGCCATTGCAGAAGGCGCCGCAACCGACCCTCGCTATGCGCAGGCGCTGGCGCTGCTCAAAGCCGGCAAGCCTGACGAAGCGGAGCCGCTGCTGAAGGCCGTAGCGGAGGACAAGGAGAGGCGCGCCGACAAGGACGCCAAGGATGCGGCGGCGGCCTACCGAAATTTGGCCTCGATTGCCGCTGTGTCCGACCCCAAGCGAGCGCGCGACTATTACGCGCAGGCCGCTCGCCTCGACCCTTCAAACATGCACGGCATGTATGAGAATGGCTGGTTTCAGCAGGACGCCGGCCAACTCGACGCCGCGCAGGCGGCCTACGCGGGCGTGATTGCGGCGGCAAAGCCGGGCACCGACGATGAGGACCTCGTCTGGGCAAAATTCGGCATGGGCGACATTGAGCAGCAGCGCGGCGATCTGGGCGCAGCGCTCGCGACCTATCACGATGCGGAGACTATCGCCGACCACCGAGCGAAGTCCGATCCCAGTAATGCCGGCTGGCAGCACGACCTATCAGTCGCTTACAACGAGATCGGCGACGTGCAGGCCGCGCAGGGCAAGTTGCCGGCCGCGCTGGCTTCCTATAAGGCGAGCCACGCGATCTTTGACGGCCTGTCGAAGTCCGATCCCAGTAATGCCTCCTGGCAGTATAACCTTGGGCTGATCAACGGCCGCATCGGCGACGTGCAGGTGGCGCAGGGCAATCTGCCGGCCGCGCTCGCCACGTATCAAGCGAGCCTCATGATCTTAGGGCGCTTGGCTAAATCCGATCCCGGCAATGCCGCATGGCAGCGCGACCTGTCGGTGTCATATAGCAAGATCGGCAACGTGCAGCTGGCGCAGGGCGATCTGCCCAGCGCGCTAGCCTCGTATCAGGTGAGCCACGCGATCTTTGACCGCCTGGCGAAGTCCGATCCCGGCAATGCCTCCTGGCAGCGCGACTTGGCTGCTTCCATCAAACTAGTTGGCGACGTGCAGGTGGCGCAGGGCAATCTGCCGGCCGCGCTCGCCTCCTATCAGGCGAGCCTCATGATCGCCGAGCGCTTGGCGAAGTCCGATCCTAGCAACGCCTTATGGCAGCGCGACCTGTGCGGTTCTCCGCAACAAAGTCGGCAATGTGGAGGTGGCACAGGGCAATCTGCGGGCCGCGCTCGCCTCCTACCAAGCGAGCGTCACGATCCTAGAGCGCTTGGCGAAGTCCGATCCCGGCAATGCCGTATGGCAGCGCGAACTGTCGGTGTCGTACACAAGGTCGGCGACGTGCAGGTGGTGCAGAGCAATCTGCCCACCGCGCTGGCTTCCTATCAGGCGAGCCACGCCATCTTTGACCGCCTGGCGAAGTCCGATCCCGGCAACGCCTCATGGCAGCGCGAGGTGTCGGTGTCGTGCAGCAAGATCGGCGACGTGCAGGTTGCACAGGGGAATTTGTCGGCCGCGCTCGTCTCTTATCGCACGTACCTCGCAATCGCCGACCAGCTGGCGAAATCCGATCCCGATAACGCTGCCTGGCAGGATGACTTGGCGGTGTCGTACAATAGGATCGGCAACGTTCAGGTGGCGCAGGGCAATCTGCCCGCCGCGCTGGTCTCCTATCAAGCGAGCCACGCGATCTTTGACCGCCTGGCGAAGTCCGATCCCAGCAACGCCTCGTGGCAGCGCGACTTGTCGATTTCGTACAGTAAAATCGGCGACGTGCAGATAGCACAGCACAATCTGCCGGCCGCGATTGCCTCCTATCAGGCAAGCCAAGCGATGTTTGACCGCACGGCAAGGTTCAATCCCGGTAATCTCGGCTTGCAACGCGATCTCGCTATTTCTTACAGCAAGCTGGGTGACGTGTACGCAAAGCAGCACAGAGACAAAGATGCGGTTCAAACTTACCAATTAGCACTTGCCATCATGGAGCATCTTAGGGCTGTCGACGTCACGAACCTGGAGTGGCGGGTAGACATTATCGAGTACAATTACGATCTGGCTGTCAGGGGCGATAATTCGGCTAATCGGTTTGCATACGTCGCAGCAAGTTTGAAGAAGTTAAAATCGATACGGAAACTCACTGCAAAGGAGGCAGGCTGGCTCGCGGAAGCAGAAATGCGGCTGGGCAAGCTGCAGTCGTCGTAAACGGTGAGGACCCACCGAAAAAAATGGAACGCTAAAATGGTTACACGCTCTCACGCGCCATCGAATAATACCTCGCCCGCGCCGCACGTTCACGCTGAGCGGCCAGCCGCTGATGCCGACGGAAACGCACAGGGCTGGACCTCCGATCCATTGGAGGCAGATGCGTCGACGATAGGGCGATAACCGATCAGCAGCCCGCAAACGACAACGACCACGTCGGCTGGTTCGATCAAGCCTTCCCGATCCTGCTGGGCGTCGTGATCCTTGGCATTGCGATCCGGGTGGCGCTTGCCGCCTTTTTCTAGGGCCGCCACGGGCTTCAACAAGCGCCGGACGGAAGGCGAGCGTGCCGCCACGGCTGCGAGGGAGGCCGAGGCCCGCCGAGCACTCGGTCGGCGCGCAAACGTCGGAAACTTCAAAAGGGATTAGGCTTTCGGGCGATGACAACAAGCCGGAGAACGACGATCCGTCGATCCTGGAACCGTTCGGGCTAGTTTCGTCCAGAACTTAGGTCAGGTGTGAGGGGCAAACACACTCCAAGCCCCGACCCAAAAAATCCCAGCTTGTGTTCAAAATTGCTCAGACTGCCTTGTCGGGCCGATACAGCCTGTAATCGGCGACAGCCTTAATCGGAGGGTCTCACTCAATGGTGGTCAACATGGACCGGTTCGTCCGAATGCAGAATGTTGAGTGCTACCGGCGTCTTATTAAGAGCGTGAGTGAGGACGTGAGCATGGCTGAGCAAACGAGGCAGCAGACCATTTCCCGTCTGCTGGCCGAAGAGCAACAAAAGCAAAAAGATGCGGGCGATCAAATTTAATCGGCATGGTAGGAAACTTATTCGCTCACCTCATTGGAAGGATGGTCATGGCTATTTGCAGCCCGTATTTACTAAGGCCCCTCCGAACCTTTCAGCAGGCTTGTCGTGACATCTCGGCATCGCATCCGGAATTGATACCTCTAGGAATTGATGTGCACGCTGTCGAGAAATATGCGGTGTACGACTACAGCCTCGCTATCAAAAACAAAGGTCGTCCCCCCAAATCATGGCGATGGGAAATTTACACGGCCGGGAAGAGCAAGCCGGTGCGACAATCTGAATTTTTCGAAACGATGTCCGAAGCTACGCGATCGGGCAAGGTGGCATTGGCAGAGCTCCGGACCAAGCGAGCCGCTTGATTGCGGTTATTGGGCCGCCCCTTCGCTACTCTTGCCGCTGCAAGCGGTCATGCGGTATGTAGCCGCTGACACGCTTTGAGGATGTCAGCGCTCTTATACGGTTTCCCGATGAACTCGCTTCCGGGAACGCAGCGTCGGGCGTCAACTGATTTCCCTGACGTATACAGCACCGACACATCCGGGCGCTCAATTCGAAAGCATTCAGCCACATCCCAACCGCTAGCCGGGCCAACCAGATTGACGTCGGTGAACACTACGTCGATTTAGCCGCCGCTCACGACGATCCCAGCAATCTCGAACAAGGCGCGCCTTCCGGAAAGAGTAAGGCATCGGACATCGCGCTATCGTGTGGGGAGCCGCTCAATTGGCGGGCCGCTCCGCCAAAGGCGGCTGGGTTTCACCCCTCAAGAAAGTGGCCGAATGCGGCCAGCGGCTGAAGACGATCGCAAATGATCTTAGAGCCGGCCCCGGAAATCTGCACAGGAGGATAAGTGGAATTTCTGCCTGATGGCAGGCACGCTATGGCCTGCGAATCAGGAGCGACCATGCAGAGACGAGCACGCCGGAACCACACACCGGCTTTCAAGGCGAGAGTTGCGCTTGCCGCCATCAAAGGCGATCGGACGTTGGCCCAGCTTGCCGAGCAGTTTGACGTTCACCCCAATCAGATCACATCGTGGAAGGCGCAGCTTGAGGGCGGTGCTGCCGATGTGTTTGGCCCGGGCAGCAGCAACGGAGCGTCACAGCCCGCCATCGACGTGAAGTCGTTGCACGCCAAGATCGGCGAACTGACACTGGAGAACGATTCCTAAGAAACCGCAGCACCAGCTTTTGGCTCCATGGGCTGGAGAACAAAACCGAATGCCTTGGCACGCCGGTGCAGATTATTGACCACTCGCGTGCGGTAGCGTGTCTCGTACGACGACGCTCCGGGATCGAGGTATTCCATTCCATGACGCACGGCGTTGTAAAACAGCACTGCGATCTTGCGGGCCGTGGCGGTGACGGCCTTGGCCTTGCCGATGCGGGATGAGAGCCGCCTGTAAAAGGCGCCCAGCGCGGTGTCGGTGCGTCCGACGGTAATGGCAGCAAGGCGCAGAAGCGCCGCTGCCCGGCCGCCGGACCGGCGCGTTCGTGACGATAGCATTTTGCCGCCGGAGATCTTGTTGCACGGCGCCAGCCCCAGCCAGGAGGTAAAATGCTTGGCGCTCGGCCACGAGGACAGGTCGTCGCCGCATTCAGCGATCAACTTCAACGAGAGGTAAGCTCCAAGGCCGTTGATCACTGTGATGTCCCTTCCGAGCAGCGCGAAGAGCCCGGCGCGAACGTCGAAAGCCAGGGCGTTCGCCTGATCGGTTCGGTGCCGACGCCGCGGCGGTGGCACTGCCCAGTGACCACGACCGCGATGGATGCTCAGTTCCTTCAACACGGCTTCGATCCGCACGTCGCAGGCCGATGTCTTTTCGTGGTAGGTGTCGTAGAGGGTGAGCGCCTGCTCGAGCGCAAACAGATGCTCGGACCGGTAGTTGCCGGTGAGTGCCTTCGCGATCGTCTCGGCACTGGCTTGGCACCGGAAATCGCGCAAGCTTGCCAACACCTCGGGGTCACGCTCGCCGGCGAGGATGGCGCGGATGATGCGCAGGCCGGTGGCGCCGGTGATGTCGGCGACGACGTGATGGAGCTGAACGTTCATCTCGGTCAGCGCCTTCTGCATATGCTGGATGTGCGAGGCCGCGTACTCAAGAAGACGCTCGCGCTGACGCACGTAGGATCGCAGCTCCGCAATCTGTCCTTTGGGTCGAAAGCTGGCCCGCAGCAGTCCAAACGAATGGAGACGCTGCAGCCATTGGGCATCGCTGACATCGGTCTTGCGCCCCGGCACGTGCTTGGCGTCACGCGCGTTGACAAGAAACACAGTGAACCCCCGTTCATCGAGAAGCTCGAAAATCGGAATCCAGTAGACGCTGGTCGATTCCATGACGACCGTCTCGACGCCGCATTCCGTAAACCAGTCAACCAGCCGATACAGATCGGCCGTGAAGGTACCAAAACTGCGGACTGGCTCCGGTGTGCGATCGGCCCCTACGGCAGCCATATGCATTGTCGCTCCGATGTCGATGGCGGCTGCGTTCGGGTTGACCAGCGGCATCGTGCGGGCGACTTTGGACTTCGATCTGTTGCGATTCATCATCAAGCCTCCTGCTGACATGAGCGGAAGGGCTGGGCTGCGCAATTGGTCAGATTCCTAAACGGGATCGCCGAGACGGCGTCACCACTGTCAAGTCCGCAACAGCCCATGGACCAGGTTTTTTGACGGGGTCACGTGCCACCAAAATCATATCGGCCGCTCCCTTCCGACCGCAGTCTACCCGTTTCTATCCTACAGGGGGCGCGCAGCGCCGTGCTCAGTTTTTTAGAAGGCGCGCTCACCAAGGCGGGATTGCTGAGCGCAAAGCGATGATCGACCGTAAGCACGATCTGCCGATCACCAGGCAGGCCGAGGTTCTGAGCATCAGCCGCGGCAGCGTTTATTACCTGCCGCGGCCGGTGCCGGACGCCGACCTTGCGATCATGCGCCGTCTCGACCGGCTGCATCTGGAGTTTCCCTTCGCCGGCTCGCGCATGTTGCGCGGCCTGTTGGTCGCCGACGGGTGCAAGATCGGCCGCCGTCACGTCAAGACGCTGATGCAGCGGATGGGGATCGAGGCGCTTTATCGCCGTCCGCGCACCACCAAGCCCGAGCCTGGCCACAAGGTCTATCCGTACCTGCTGCGGGGGCTTTCGATCGAGCGGCCGAACCAGGTGTGGGCGATGGACATCACCTACATCCCGATGGCGCGCGGCTTCGTCTATCTGGCGGTGGTGCTCGACTGGTTTAGCCGTCGCGTGCTGTCTTGGCGGCTATCGATCACGATGGAGGCGGCGTTCTGCGTCGAGGCGCTGCAGGATGCCTTGGCTCGTCACGGCAAGCCGGACATCTTCAACACCGACCAGGGTTCGCAGTTCACCGGCCAAGCCTTCACCGGCCTGCTCGCCGACAATGGCATTGCCATCAGCATAGACGGCAAAGGGGCTTGGCGGGACAATGTCTTCGTCGAGCGGCTGTGGCGCAGCGTCAAATACGAGGAGGTATATCTGAAGGCCTACGACAGCGTCAGCGAGGCCCGCAGTTCGATCGGCCGCTACCTGGACTTCTACAACAGCCGTAGACCGCATTCGAGCCTTGACGGCGCCACACCCGATCAAGCCTACTTCCCACCGCTGCCTATCCGCTTGGCAGCCTAACCCTGGCAGAGGCTCCACTTATCGAGGCGGAAAATCTGTTCAGATAACCGGGACCACCTCAGTCGTATTTCTCTTTTTCATTTTTCAGAACATGATTAAAGCGTGCGCGATGCAACTGATCGCGAAAGTTGCGAAGCCCCTCAACATCTGGAAAAATCAACCTACAGCCCGCGACATCATCCATTCGCGCCAAACGCATACTAGGTTGCCGACCCAGCTTGTCGATGATTGTATGGCGGCGCTTCAATCGTTGCGCTACTTCAATGTCCTGATTTTTTGCTCTAGCACGCAAAAGGGCTTCGAACGTGTGGATGACGTGCCTGTGAGCCATTCGCCACGACTCCAAGACAACCGTATGGCCCTCTGTTAGGGCATTGGCGCGAATCGCATCGCCAGCCCTATTGACGGCCCCCTTCGACACCCATTGGCGCAAATCGAGCTTATTCGCCATTGCCGAAATCACTGCGTCGGTGGCGCTGGAACTGCTCGCTACATCAAGCCACTGGGTCATCCTTTGGCCCATATATGCACGGTCGTCGACGAAACGATAATGTGCACAAACTTCCGGTGACCCATTGCGATCACCACAACATACAGTGGTTGTGTTGTCCCCGATATAGCTGGAATATTAATCCTTGTTGTCCCTAAATATGTTACCAACTCGCTATCTCGCTCGAATCATCGAGGGACCTTTCGGCCGAGGGTACTCAACGGAAGGGAGCGAGGGCGGTTCCTGCGGGCGGTGCGATACACTCCGCACTCGGGCGGTTCGGGCATCGTCTACAAGCGGCGTGCCAAGTGCTTGGCCTAAGCGCGATTGACGGCGCGGGCTAACGTCCGCTCCGCTGCGCGGGGAGAGGTCGTCCGCGCGAAGCGCGGCGGGTGAGGGGGCGTTGCCCCGATTCTGAGCGCGTCGGCGGCGCCCCCTTATCCCAACCTTCTCCCCGCACAGCGGGGGAGAAGGAGCAGCAGACGCCGTGAAAACGAGTGCGCTTGTTCACCTTGCCCCACCTGCGGTAACTCTCGAACGTGTGGCGGGGCAGGGAGTGAAAGCGCCCGTCGCGTAGATTGAATACGAAAGCAAAATATGTCCGACCCATTACCCCCATCCCGCGGGCCCGAGGCCGTCGACCTCCCTCCCAGCGCGGGCGGTGACGGCAACGGCGGCCGGCTCGCCGAGAACGTGCTCTATTTCGCCCGCGCGCTGCGCGCCGCCGGTATTCCGGTCGGGCCGGGCGCCGTGCTCGATGCGCTGGAGGCCTTGCAGACGGCCGGCGTCGGTACCCGCGAGGATTTTTACTGGACGCTGCACGCGGTGTTCGTGAAGCGGCACGAACATTCGGTGCTGTTCGACCAGGCGTTTCGCATCTTCTTCCGCCGCCGCGGCTATATCGACCAGATGCTGGCGATGATGCTGCCGCAGGCGCCGACCGAGCCGCAGCCGCCGCAGGCCGGCGCCACCCGCGTCCACGAGGCGCTGTTCTCCGGCCTCGACGACAAGCTGCGCAAGGAGCGCGAGGTTGAACTCGACGCGCGGCTCACGGTGTCCGACCGCGAGGTGCTGCAGAAAAAGGACTTCGCGCAGATGACGACCGCCGAGATCGCGGCGGCCAAGCAGGCGATGAAGAAGCTCGTGCTGCCGCTCGCCGAAGTGCGCACGCGGCGGCTCAAGCCGCATCCGCACGGCCACCTGATCGATCTGCGCCGCACGCTGCGGGCGAGTCTGAAGGGCGGCGGCGATTTCATCGACCTGCGCTTCATCGGGCCGAAGACCAAGCCGCCGCCGCTGGTGGCGCTGCTCGATATCTCCGGCTCGATGAGCCAGTACAGCCGCATCTTTCTGCATTTCCTCCATGCTTTGACCGATGCGCGCAAGCGGGTCAGCACGTTTCTGTTCGGCACGCGGCTCACCAACGTGACCCGTGCGCTGCGCGAGCGCGACCCCGACGATGCACTGTCGGCCTGCTCGGCGAGCGTGCCCGACTGGTCGGGCGGCACCCGCATCGCCTCGTCGCTGCACGCCTTCAACAAGCAGTGGGCGCGCCGCGTGCTCACCCAGGGCGCCGTGGTGCTGCTGATCACCGATGGGCTCGAGCGCGACGCCGACGACACGCTCGCCTTCGAGATCGACCGGCTGCACCGCTCGTGCCGGCGGCTCGTTTGGCTCAACCCGCTGCTGCGCTTCGAAGGCTTCGAGGCGCGCGCCCGGGGCATCAAGACCATGCTGCCGAATGTCGATGAATTCCGTCCAATCCATAATCTGGAGTCGATGGCCGGACTGGTGGCGGCCCTGGAGCACGGCGGCGGCCGCGGCGCCGCCGACCCGAAGGCCTGGATGCAGCAGGTTGCCTGATACGCCATACTCCCACGCTATATTCTGCCGTATATAGCGCATGCCGAAATCGCGGGTGGCAAAGGGCGGCGAAAACGCCTATTTCTAGATGGATTCCGGGTCGGCCGCGAAGCAACGGAGACAATTCATGCTCTCAACCAATGACGATATCCTCAAGGCCGCCGAGGACTGGCGCAAGGATGGCCGCGACGTGGCGCTCGCCACCGTGGTCGAGACCTGGGGCTCGGCGCCGCGGCCGGTCGGCTCCAACCTCGTGATCGATGGTGAGGGCAATTTTCTCGGCTCGGTGTCCGGCGGCTGCGTCGAGGGCGCGGTGGTCACCGAAGCGCTCGATGTGATCGACAGCGGCCAGCCGAAAATGCTGGAATTCGGCGTCGCCGACGAGGCCGCCTGGAAAGTCGGGCTGTCCTGCGGCGGCAAAATCCGGGTCTTCGTCGAGAAGGTGGAATAGTCTTCCGTCATCCTGAGGCGGCCGCGAAGCGGCCCTCGAAGGATGCGGCCCCAGCGCCTCGGCCGTCGCCCTTCGAGGCTCGCTTCGCTCGCACCTCAGGGTGACGGTGTAACTGCTACGGAAGAGTTCGCATGAAACTTGAACTCCTGAAATCACTCAACACCGAACGCGCCGCGCGCCGTGCGGTGATCGTCGTCACCGATGTGGCGAGCGGCCAGGAGCGGCTGGTCCGGGCCGCTGACATCGCCAAGGATCCGCTGCGCGCTGTGCTGGCCGATCATCTGCGCACCGGCAAAAGCGGTATGGAAGAGACCGCGGAAGGCCGCGTCTTTCTCACCGTCCATGTGCCGGCGCCGCAACTCGTCATCACCGGCGCCGTGCATATCAGCCAGGCGCTGGCGCCGATCGGCAAGCTGCTCGGCTACGACGTAACGATCGTCGATCCGCGCACCGCCTTTGCCACGCCGGAGCGGTTTCCGGACGTGAAAGTCATTGCCGAGTGGCCCGACAAGGCGCTGCCGCCGCTGAACGTCGACCGTTACACCGCCTTTGTCGCGCTGACCCACGACCCAAAGATCGACGATCCGGCTTTGCTCCACGCGTTGTCGCGCGACTGTTTTTATATCGGCGCGCTCGGTTCGCGGAAAACCCACGCCCGTCGCCTTGAGCGGCTCAAAGCCGAGACCAACGCCGATCTCTCGCGCATCCACGCGCCGATCGGGCTCGACATCGGCGCGGTGTCGCCCGCCGAAATCGCAGTCGCGATCATGGCGCAGATCACCGAGCGGCTGCATGAGGACGTCGAGGCGGAACCCGCCGTCGCCGGAGTTGCGTCATGAAATTCGGTCCGGTCGCGCCCAAAGATGCGCTCGGTGCGACCGCCGTGCATTCGATCCGCCAGGGTGGGATGGTGCTGAAGAAAGGCACACTGATCGGCGCCGCCGAAGTCGCCGCCCTTGAAGACCGCCGGCATTGCCGATCTCGTCGTGGCCCGGCTTGAGCCCGGTGACGTGTCCGAAGACGCGGCGGCTGCCGCCATCGCCAACAAGGTGGCGGGCGAGGGCGTCCATGTCGATCGCGCCTTTACCGGCCGCGCCAACCTGTTCGCAAAATCTCCCGGCGTTCTCGTGGTCGACAAAGCCGCCGTGGACCGGCTCAACCGCATCGACGAGGCGATCACTTTCGCCACGCTCGCCGCCTACAAGCCGGTGGTCGAGGGCGAGATGATCGCGACCGTGAAGATCATTCCGTTCGCCGTCGGCAAGGACGCCTGCGAGGCAGCCCTTGCCGGCGTTGCAGGCGCCGCTGTTGCGCGTGGCGCCCTATCGCGTCCGCAAGGTCGGCGTCGTGTCCACCATCCTGCTGGGCTTGTCGCCGAAGGTGATCGAGAAAACGCTGAAAATCACCGCCGAGCGGCTGGCGCCGGCCGGCGCAACCATCGTCGCCGAGCGGCGGGTGCCGCATGAACGGGCCGCGCTCGCGCGCGCACTCGACGAGGTGCTCAGAGAGGGTGCCGAGCTTGCCATCGTCTTTGGCGCGTCCGCGATCGCCGATCGGCGCGACGTGATCCCCGCCGCACTGGAGTCGATCGGCGGCCATGTCGAGCATTTCGGCATGCCGGTCGATCCCGGCAATCTGTTGATGATTGGCGATGCCGGCGGACGCGCCGTGCTCGGTGCGCCGGGCTGCGCGCGCAGCCCGAAGGAGAACGGCTTTGACTGGGTGCTGATGCGGCTTTTGGCCGGCGTGCCGGTGGAGCGCGAGGACATCACCGGATTCGGCGTCGGCGGTCTGTTGATGGAGATCGTGACGCGGCCGCAGCCGCGCGAGGAGCCGGGCAAGGCCGGCCGCAACCTTGCCGCGCCTGGTGCTTGCCGCCGGCCGTTCGAGCCGCATGGGCGGGCCGAACAAGCTTCTGGAGAAGATCGCGCGGGCGGCCGCTAGTTCGCATTGTCGTCGAGGCGGTGCTCGGCTTCGCGGGCGCGGCCCGTTATCGTCGTCACCGGCCACCAGCGCGAGGGGGTCGAAGCGGCGCTTGCCGGGCTGCCGGTCAAATTCGTGCACAATCCGCAGTTTGCCGACGGGCTCGGCACCTCGCTCAAGACCGGCATTGCGGCGCTGCCCGGCCGAAAGCCGACGGCGCCGTCGTCTGCCTCGGCGACATGCCTCAGGTCGATGCCGCGCTGATCGACCGGCTCATCGGCGCATTCGACCCGGACAAAGGCGCGTTGGTGGTGGTGCCGACCATCGCGGGCAAGCGCGGCAATCCGGTGGTCTGGTCGCGCCGGTTTTTCCCGGATCTGATGGCGGTCGAAGGCGATGTCGGCGCGCGCCACCTCATCGGCCGCTACGCCGAGGCAGTCACCGAACTGCCGCTCACCGGGACCGCGGCGCTGACCGATGTCGACACGCCGGAAGCGTTGGCGGCCGTGAAGAAAGAGCTGGAGAAGACCTAACCGGATCCGGCGCGATTCACCAACTCGCAACCCTTCCTCGCTAGCGTCCGGGCGTTCCCTGGGGAGGGGCATCCATGCGCTATTTAGAGCGGAAGTCCGCGCTCGCGATCGCGGCCGCGTGCTTCCTGATCGCCACGATCGGCGTGGCCGATGCGGCCGGTGCATTCGCGGTCGGCGCCTGCGGCGCCTTTGGTTATGGCTACGATTTCCGGAAACGTGGCCGACGCCCGCGTCGCGGCGATGAAGCGATGCGTCGGCCGCGATTGCCGGGTCATCGGCATCATGCGTCGCGGCTGTGCGGCAATGTCGGTCGACGCCAAGCATCCGTGCGGTCCCTTCGGCTGGGCGCTCAACTCGCACCTCGGGCGCGCGGAAAACACGGCGATGAGCCGCTGCTCGCAGTTCGGCGGCCACCAATGCGTGGTGCGTGCCTGGGCCTGCGACGAGAAGGGCTGAATGAGCCCCCAGGCGACTGAGCTTTTGTCTCAGCTCTTTTCAACTCTCTCGCCGATCGTGTTCTCGATGCGGCGGTCGGGAATGAGCCAGATCAGCGCGACCAGCACGTAGAGCGCGATCGAGGCCCACGGATAGACGAACGCCAGCGCGATGCCGGTGGCGTAGAGCATCGGTGACAGCTTGCCCTTGATGTCGCGGCCGAGCGCTTGCGCCAGCACCGATTGCCGGCCGTGGCGGTGCACGATCGCCGTCTGCAGCAGGTAATAGGCGATGGCCGGCATCAGCAGCACGGCGCCATAGACGGCGGTCGGCAGCGGCGCGGCGAGATTCTCGCCCATCCAGGCGGTCGCCGCCGGTACCAGCGACAGCCAGAACAAAAGGTGCGAATTGGCCCACAGGATGAGGCCGTCGACGCGCGTCACGGTATGCAGCAGATGATGATGGTTGTTCCAGTAAATGGCGAGGTAGATGAAGCTCAAGACATAGCTCGCAAACGCGGGCGCGACGGCAGACAGCGCGTGCCAATCGGCGCCGTGCGGCACCCGCAGCTCCAAAACCATGATGGTGATCAGGATGGCGATGACGCCATCGCTGAACGCGGCCAGCCGATCCTTACCCATGACGAAATTCATAGTGATTGCCCGCGCCGGAATCCACGGGCGGATAGCTCGCAGCCATTCGGCTCAATACCGCGTATTGACGCCGAGCCGCAGGTAGGGGCCTGAACGTTGGTCCGAGGTCAGCGCCAATCCGCTTGCCATCGACCATTCGACCGAATTGAAGCGCAGGCCGGTGACGTGGGCGCCGAGTTCAAGCTCCTCGAAATCCGCGCACCAGATTTCCTCCATCTCGAGGCCGGCGAATGCTGCGTTGAAGACGCGGACACCGATCGCCGCGCGGGCAAAGCCGGTCGGGCCGATCGAGGCGATCGCGGCGTTGAACGCCGCCATCGTCATCGCGTTGGGCTGATACCAGAGATCGACGGCGGTCTCGCCGCCGGCGTAAAGGCCGTGCAGGTGGCTGCCGGGATCGCTCGGCGCGAGCCGATAATCCTGAATGACGGGGCCGGCAAACACAGTGACGTTCAGGCCGCCGCGCGTAAATCGCCAGCCGGGCAGCGCCGCGGCGGACAGCTTGGTGCCGTCGATGTTTTGTTGCAGCGCACCGGACACATAACTGTAGGCGCCGCCGTCGAGCAGCATTTTGAAGGTGAAGCCGTCGGTATCAAGCCCGTTTGGCGACCAAAGGAATCCGCCATAGAGAAAGCCGCCATACCGCCAGATGTCGGTTCCCGAAAACAGCAGAAATGAACGCTCGTCGAGGCCGCCGGCCGTCGCCTGGTCGCCGGCAGCGACCACTATCACTGCCGCGGCAGCAACAACCGCCGCGGCGACGCTCCGCAACGCAACCACGGCGGCAGCCCCGCACGTTTATATTTATCATTCAACCAGTAACTGTATCCGGTTGCAAGTCGAGGTGGAAAAGGGCCGCTGAGGGGTTGCGGTTATCCCATCGATTGTCATGCAGTATGGGATTTCTTTGCGTTGTCATGTCTTTCAAGCTTTAACCAAGCGACGTTGGCGAACGAACAGGTAGCAGCCGCTGGGGAAGCCGACCGCCGTGGCCAGCCTCGGATCGGTCATCCGGCCATCGAAACAGGAATGCATTGCGCCGATCGGTGTTCAATACTGCACAGGCTCTGGACAATGTGAAATTTTGGTTCATCTAGTTGAGCGGAATGCCGGGAGTGAATTTCAATGAATAAGCACAATCCAGGCATGCGCGTCCTGCCACAGCAGGAACCGCCGGATGGGCCGCGCACGGTCTATGGCTTCCATGACGATCGGCTCGCGGGGCTGCGCGACCTGTTTCAGTACGCGAAGGGGATGAGCGTGCTTGACGTCGGGATGAATCACGGCCTGGTTAGCCTGGAGTTCGCACGCCGTGGCGTGTCGCTGGTACACGGCTGCGATTATCACGAACCCGGCGTCTTGGCGGCGCGCGCCATTTTTGCCGAGTTCAAAATTCCGTCGAGGTTTCAGGTGGTCGATCTGACCGGCGGGCCCGAGGCGCTACAGGCTGCGTTCGGCGACGGACTACCTGCCGCACTACGACATCGTCCTGTTTCTCGGCATCTATCACAAGCTCAAGGACCAGACCTCCGACGCCGTGATCAAGCGGCTGGTCCACGATCTTGCCGTGCGCGCAGTCCACTATTTCGTGGTCCGCGCTTCCAGCACGGCAATGCTCGATGAACTTGCGCCCATGCTGAGCGGCGCCGGCCTAAGAAAGGTTCATTTCTCCGCCCTCTCGCTGGTCGTCGGGCCGATGGAAATCTGGCAGCGCGGCGAGGTATCGCCTTATATCGGCGCGCACTAGGGCCGGCACCAGGCAGGCTGGAAACGTGCCGGCCTCGCTTGCGCAGCCGGAACTAACGCTGCGCATCCATCATGTGCATTTCCTGGATGATGCCTTCGTAGCGCTTCCTGTCGGTCGCGATTTGTTTGGCGAATTCAGCGGCCCGCTGATGTTTTGCAAAGATTCCGACATGTTGCAGGCGCTCGCGCACCGCTTTGTCGTTCAGAACGACGCCGAAGGCGTGATCCAGCCGCGCAATGGCGGCGTGCGACATTCCTGCCGCGCCAAAAATACCGAAAAAAGTGTTGGCGTCGATAGGCAATCCCTTGTCGGCAAATGTCGACCATGACGCCGGCAGGTAAGGTGGATCGATGTGCGCTGGTCAGGGCGATGACTTTCACCGTGCCGGCGTTGACCATCGACGGATATACGCTTGCCGGAGACACGATCGCGAGCGACACGTCGCCCGACGCAGTGGCGAGCGCAGCTTCAGGGCCGCCGCGAAATGTTACGTTGAGCAGCTTGATGTGCGCTTCCTTGGCGATCCACTGTCCGACTACGTTGTTGACCGAGGCGACGGCAAACGTCGCATAGGTAAGCCCTTGCGGGCTGGCTTTTGCCGCGGCGATCAGGCCTTTCACATGCTGAATGTGGAATGGCCGCCGGTTACGACCAGGAGCGGAGTTTCACTGATTTGCGAGATCGGAACGAGCTGCTTGTTGGCGTCGAACGACGTGTGCGGCATCAGCGCCGCAACGCTGAACAGGTCGCCGCCGTAAGCGAACAATGTATTGCCGTCGGGTGGGGCGCTTGCCACAACCTGACCGGCGATGACGCCGCCGCCGCCGGGCCAATTCTCGATGACGATGTCCTGGCCGAGCACCTTTGGAAGCATCTGCCCGATGATGCGGACTTGAACATCGAGGCCGCCGCCGGCCCCAGCGCCGACAATAATGCGAATGGGCCGGTTTGAGTGCTCCTGAGCTTGCGCCGCAGGCGGCGTCGTGACGATGGCAACAAGTCCGAGCGCCAGTGCGGCGGCGGCAATCCAGGCCGCGCGCCGCATTCCGTGTTGCCGGTTCCCTTTCGATCGCATCGTGGCGGTCGATCCGGTCATGAGCCGACTTCCTCCGTTTCCGCTTGGCGAAGGGCGTTGAGGTCGCCGTTTTCGGGGCCCGGCTTTGGCGGCCGCACCGCGGAGATGAAAGCGTCGACCAGCGCCTGATGGCGCGCTACATCGAAGCCTTCCGCGTGATACACGCCGAGACGCAGGTCGGGGAGCTTCGGCAGATAACGTTCGCGTGCAACGACCAGCTTGTCGGGAACGGTCCGCGCCGGCATGCACATCATTCCGATGCCGGCCTCCACTGCCGCGTACATGCACACGATATCGGTGGCGCTGAATACGATGCGGTAGGGGATTTCGAGTTCATCGAGCACTTCCATGACGGCGCGGTCCATCATGCCGTCCTGCCGTCCGACAAACGGGATGCTGCCGTCGTCCGCCAGCGCGCGATGATGCGGTGCGCGGACCCAGACCAGTTTTTCGGTCCATTCGGCCAGCAGATTGCGGCGCGGCTCGTAGTTGCCCATCATCATCGTCAAATCGACAAATCCGGATTTTATCTTCTCGGCCAATTCCACCGTATGCGCACACACGAACCTGTAGAGCACGCTGTCCATAGCCCGGCATTCCCGAAAGACGTTCGGCAACACCGTTTGGGCGTAGGCACATTGGATCCCGAGGTGGATCGTTTCACGCTGCGGCGCGCGTCCGGCGATGCCGATCAGCTGATTGTTGAGGGACAACATGCGTCGCGCCAGCCGGTCGGCCATTGTGCCCAGCTCGGACAGAGCGACGCCGCCCTTTTTCTTGACGAACAACTCGCCGCCGAGAATTCGCTCCATTTGCTTGATCTGCAGGCTGACCGCGGGCTGCGTCAGATTCAGTTGTTCGGCCGCCTTGGTGAAGCTGCCGAACTCGCTGATGGCGATGAAGGCGCGTAGCGCGCTGATCGGGATGCTGTCTTTAAGGTGGCGAAAGGACATCGTGCTGATCACCGTTGAGAGAAGCTGGCTGATGCGCGCTATAGTTTCATAACCCACCCCGAGTTACCAGTCCGCGAACGCCGACAGCGCGCGCCGCGTCGGGGGGCAGTTCGGACAGGGGTTGGCTTTTAACCCTCGGCTGGGCCTGGGGAAATTGGTGCTCGCGGAATAGTTGTGGCGCCGGTTTCAATTCGGCTTGATGCCGGCAAATTTGACGACCTTGGCCCATTTGTCGACCTCGCTGGCCATGAACTTGCCGAATGCGGCGGGCGTCATGGCGATCGGTTCGATTCCCAGTCCGAGCAGACGGGCCTTGACGGCAGGATCGGAGACGGTCGCGCCGATCGCCTGGTTCAGCGTGGTGATGACGCTTTCTGGTGTCGCCTTCGGCGCGCCGACGCCGAGCCAGCCGCTGGCCTCGTAGCCGGGGACGAATTCCCGCATCGCGGGGACGTCCGGCAGCGCCGCGACGCGGCTGACCGTGGTGACGGCAAGCGCGCGCAGTTTACCGGCACGGATGTCGGCGAGCATGCCTGGGATTGCGGCGAACAATAGTTGAATTCGGCCCGCCAGCAAATCGGGCAGCATGCTGCTGCGATACGGCACGTGGACCAGCTCGACGCCTGTCATCATCCGAAACTGTTCGACAAAGACATGATTGGCGCTGCCGGTGCCGGGCGAGCCGAAATTGATCTTGCCGGGATTGGCTTTCGCATAGGCAATGAATTCCGGAACCGTGTGCACGGGAAGGGACGGCGGTACCACCATCACAAATGGCGTGCGGCCGATGCTGGCGACCGGAACGATATCGCGGAGGAAGTCGAAATCGAGATTGGTGTAGAGTGGCGCCTCGATGGCGTTCCCCGCCACCGTCAGAAGCAGCGTGTAGCCATCAGGCGTCGCCCTGACGACAAGTTCGGTAGCGAGATTGCTGGCCCCGCCGGGTTTGTTGTCAACGACGAATTGCTGGCCGAAGCGCTGTGACAGCGACTGGGCGATCAGCCGCGCGCCGATGTCTGGCGTCAACCCCGGCGGCAGACCGACAACGATATGCACCGGCCGCGACGGATAGGCTTGCGCGTCCGCCATCCTTGCCAAAGCCGGAACAGCGGCAGCGCCCGCCGCCAGGCGGAGCAGTCTTCGGCGTGCGGGATTCATCAGGCGCTCCGTTGGCGTGTGTCTCGTGTTATTTTTTGATGCTGGCTTCAAACGCTTCCAGCACGGGCTTCCACTGCGTTTGCTGCGCATTGATGTAGTCGTTGACTTCAGGCGGCGTCATCGCGTCCACATAGGCGCCGCGTCCCGCAAGCTGCTTGGCGAGATCCGGCTCGGCCAAGACCTTCTTGATCGCGACGTTGACCTTCTGGATCGCCGCCGCCGGGGTGCCGCGCGGCGCGACGATGCCCTGCCAGCCGCCGGCCGCAAAGCCCGGGAACATCTCCGCCACCGTCGGCACGTCGGGGAACTCGGCCAGCCGGTTGCGCGACGCGATGGCGAGCACATTGAGCGTGTGCGCCTGGATGGCCCCGGCCAGGCCCGAATAGCCCTCGATGATCATCGGCACGCGGCCGCCGATCACGTCGGTGAGCGCGGCGGCCGGGCCGCCGGTATAAGGCACCACCTGCAGCTTGATGTCGGCGCGGCTTTGCAGCAGCAAGCCGGTCAGATGCGTGATGCGCCCGATCCCGGTGGCGGCGAACGAAACCCCGCCCGGGGCCTGCTTGGCATGCGCGATCAGGCTCGCGGCAGCGTTTTGATGCCCGATTTGGCGCTGGCGCAGATGAACATCGGCTGACCCACCAGCGAAGCCACCGGAAGAAAGTCGCGCGGCAGCACGACCGGCAGGTTTGGCGCCTTGCCGGGCAGCGAGATGAACAGCGACAGCGCCGGCGCGAACAGCGTGTAACCGTCCGGGACCGCTTCCGACGCGGCGTGCGCGGCGATCGCGCCGCTGGCGCCGGGCTGAGCGACCGGCACGATCTGCTGGCCCAGTTCCTTGCCGAGCCGGTCCATCACCATGCGGAACGTTACGTCGACCGCGCTGCCGGGGGCGGAATCGGAAATGATCCGGATCGGCTTGTTCGGATAATCTGTGCCCGCTTGCGCCATGGCGCCGGCCGCGAAGGCCACCAGAACGGACGCCAAGACCTTGTTCGCGCGACTTTTGGTTCGCGTTTCCATGGGTTCCTCCAACGTCGTCGCGGCGCCGTCCGAAGCGGCGCTCTTCGCTGAAACGTTACCGCATGCGTAGCGATACCGCGAGCGGCCAGCCGGGCTTTGGGCCGCCACCTTATGCCGCGGCGCCGTGCCGATGGCGCTTAGGGCCGTTTCCTATTGCTTTGACCAGCGTGAAGGATTGCCGAGCCATCAGATGGTCGTGGTCATAAATCTCGATCTCGTCCACCGCCCCGGCACCAGCACCCAATCCTTCCTCGCCTAAGATCCAATAGAAGTTAGGTTTCTCGCGGCCCAGGGCTTTGCGGTCGAGATAATCGTCGACGCGCTTTGTGACGCCGGTGTCGGGATTGCGCAGACCCGGCTCCGGATAGCGCCAGACTACTCGCACCGGCACGATTTCGTCGCGGGGCCGGCCGCGGATGAGAATTCGCACGCCGAACGAGGTATCGGTTCTCGCCGGAATTGTCGTGGTCTCTTCCGTGAGTTCCGCCGTTGCCTCGTGGCGCTCACCCGTCGAAATCGACGGGTCGTGGATTGTTTTGAGCTTGCCAGGTTTGAAAATGCCCGCCGCCAGGATGTCGATGCCCTCGATGCGCTGTGCTTGCGCCAAGCCGATGCCGCCGATCAGCAACAGCGCCGCGAGGATCAACCGCATGACACCCCTTTCAATCTTTCCGTCAGGCGGGATGTCGCGCGGCCAGTGCCATGCCGACCATCGCGACGCCGCCGAATATCAGATTGATGCCGACCAGCAGCCCAAGCGCCCACAGCGCCGTGCCCGGCAGTCCGGCGATGATGATGCCGGCGAGGATGAGATCGACGATGCCGCTGACCAGCATCCAGCCCCAGCGCCCGCTGAGCTGATTGCGGTGTTCGATGGCGTACATGATCGATGCGACGCCTTCGACGATGAAGAAGGCTGCTCAGCACCAGGGTCAGCGACAGCGATCCCGTGATCGGCCAGCGCAGCAGCAGAATGCCGGCGACAATGCCGACCACGGCCGAAAGCAGCGACCACCAGAAGCCCGGCGCATGCCGCATCCAAAAAGTCGTGACCAGCCCGACGACGCCGGAGATCAAGAACAGCCAGCCGATCAGGATGGTGAAGGCGATCGTCGCGATCATCGGCACCAGGATCGCGGCGACGCCCAGAACGAGGAGCACGATGCCCTCGATCAGAAACAACATCCAATGCTCGCGGATCGCACTTTCAACCGCGCGTTCGATGCCTGCGGCACCGTTCGACTGATTCAGCGTCATTTTTGCTCTCCCGGATTTTGGCCAAGGACCGTGGTCAAGGACAAAGGTCTTGCGGATCGCAGTCTTGCACAAAGCCGCTCTTGCATAAATGGTATCCCACTCCCATTTAAAGCTCAGCGGCGTTGAGTGCGAAGGCTCCGCCGCCGGACGGCCACGGTTAACGATGGGTGACGCCGGATGTACGCGCGCCAGATCGGACGTGGCCGTTAGCGTTTTTATTCGCGCAGCCGCTCGATCAGCGCCATCGCGCCGGCGGGTGCGCGGATTTTGCCTTCGTGGATCACGTACGCGAACACGTCGCGCGGCGTGGGCGTGGCAGCCGGCCTGGTCGAAGGCTCAATACGCGGCAGGTCCTCCGGCGCCTTGCCCTCTGCCCAGGTCCGCAGCCGTTTTGCCCAGGCGGCGATGTCCTTGGGCGGATAGGCGGTCGGCACCTTGTCATCGCCGCGCTGCAGACGCGCGTAGACGAACTCGCCGGTCAGATCGGCGATGTTCGGGTATATGACGTGGTCGGTGTAGACGACCGGCATCTGAAACTTGCGCAAAAGCCCGATGAATTCCGCCGTGCAGAAGCTGTCATGCCGCACTTCGATGACATGGCGCAGCGGGCAGTTTGCCGACTTTGTCCGGCAGCAATTCGAGAAATCCGCCGAAATCGGCGGGGTCGAATTTTTTGGTCGGCGCGAATTGCCAGAGCAGGGGGCCCAGATGGCCGCCAAGCTCGGCGATGCCGGAATCGACGAAGCGCTTGATCGAATCTTCCGGCCTCTTTCAGGACGCGGCGGTTGACGGCGAAGCGCGGGCCCTTGAGCGCGAAGACAAAGCCGTCAGGCACCTCGCTCGCCCATTTGGGAAACGTCGCCGGCGTCTGCGTGCGGTAAAAGGTTCCGTTGACCTCGATCGAGGTCAGCCGTTCGCTGGCGTAGCGCAGTTCCTGCGCATGCGGCAGGCCTTTCGGATAGAAAACTCCGCGCCACGGCTCGAAGGTCCAGCCGCCGATCCCCACAAAGATTTGCCCGATACGGATTTGGCCCGATTTTCAGAGTCATGTCGGTGTCACTAAGCGATGCTACATCGTCGCCGCAAGTGGCGATGACTGCGTCATTGTAAGTCCCCATCGCCCTGGCGGCCACGGGAGATCAGGCGACGCCGGATGAACGCGCGCCTCTCGCTCGTGGTCGTTCCCGTTTGCGGAGCCCGCGCGCCCGGGCGCGGCAGCTTGCTTCCGTTACGGTCCGTGCCAGAGGATGTCCTTGGTGCCGTCGCCGTTGAAATCGCCGACGCCGGCGATCTGGAAGCCGCCGGGATGGGTGCCGAGATCGACGCTACCGGCCCAGTTGGCCGTTGTTGATCAGCCACTCGTCGGTGTCGCCGGTCGAGGCGTTGTACCAGAGGATGTCGCTGGTGCCGGTGCCGGTGAAATCGCCGACGCCGACCACCTGATAGCCGGCCGGATGGTTGCCGGGGCTCTGGCTTGCCATCCACTTGCCGCTGGAATTGAGTTCCCAGATGTCGGTCGCCACCGTGCCGTCGGCATTGACGCTGGTCCACAGCCCGCCGTCGCGGCCGTTGTCGAAGAAATCGCCGATGCCGGAAATCTGATAGTTGCCTGGATGGCTCCCCAGATCGACGCTGCGCCGCCCAGTTGGCCGCCTGACAACTGCCATTCGTCGGTATCGCCGTTTGACGGATTGAACCAAAGAATGCCGTCAGTGCCGTTGCCGGTCCAATCGCCAGTACCGGCGACCTTATAGCCGGCCGGATGATTGCCGGGGCTGACGCTGGCGGCCCACTTGCCGTTGGAGTCAAGCTCCCAGATATCGGTGGCAATCGTGCCGTCGCTGTTGGTGCTGGTCCACAACACATCGTCGATGCCGTTGCCGGCGAAGTCCGTGGAGCCGTTGGTCCTGGCGATCTGATAACTGGCGCCATCCGTCCCGTTGGTGGGGTGGGTGCCAAGATCGACGCTTTTGTACCATTCACCTTGGACAATTGCCACTCGTCGGTATCGCCGGTCGTAGGATCGTACCAGAGAACGCCGTCGGTGCCGGCGCCCTTCCAATCGCCGGTAACGGCAACGTTGTAACCGGCGGGATGGGAGCCTGGCCCGGCGCTGGCGCCCCATTGACCATCGGCCATGATCCATTCGTCGTTGTTGCCTGGATTCTCGGCGTAGCCAGGCGTGTTCTGTACGGTGATGACGGAGGTTGTAAAGCCATCGACGACGCTGAAGCTGAAATCGAGCGTCGTGTATTGCCCTTCCATCGCGATGTCGCGGGTGTCCACGCCTTGGCCATAGAGGGAGAGGATGCCGCTGTTGGCACTGGTCTGCTGCCAGACGGCATGGTCGGAGAACCCATTCACAATCTCGAGGATGTCGCCGGCCGTAGCGCCGATGACTTGTCCATCCACGGCGGCGTTGTTCCACAGGATCAACGTCCCGCCGGGGCCTGTGAAATGCACATCGCCCGCTATCGACCCGGTGCCGGCGCTATCGCCGCCCTGCAGGACATCCAACGTGCCGCCGGTTCCGATATCAACCGTGCCAGAACCGGTAACGCTTTGAAGTACAGTCACTATGCCGTTCACGGCAAGGATGGTGCCGGAATTGTTTACCGGGCTGGCAAGCCAAAGGGCGCCATTGCTCGCCTCCAGCGTGCCGCCATTGGTGATCGCATTATTGCCGGTCTCAAGGAAAAGCGACGTGCCGTTGTCGTCGGCATCGATGATGCCCGACTCGTTATCGATGGTCATCGAGGCGACGCCGCCAGTCGCGCCGACGGTGCCTGCGCCGTGCAGCAGGCCGCCTTGCAATTTGAGGGTGGAGGTGGCGCCAGCGGTGATGATAGAGTTCTCGCCGGGTAGCGACCCTCCCATAATGATCTGGCCGCTGGAGCCGCCGTTGATGGTGACAGTACCCTGCAGCTCCAGCCGCGTCGGGGTTGAGTTGTTCGATACGATTTCGAGCTTGCCGAAGTCGTCGAAGATCCCGGAAACGACGAAGTTGGCATCTTCGACCTCGATGATGCCGTTATTGGCGCTCGTTCCGGTGCCGTGCGTGGCGGTGAAGGTGCTGCCGTCGTTGATGCCGAGAAAGTCGGCACTGCTGGTGCCGATGCTGTTGACGGTTTCGCTGGAACTGCTGAAGACGAAGGCGCTGCCGCTGTTGGTACCGATGAAGGCGTCCTCGGTGCTAGCCGGCACGTGATTGAGGCTCCAATCGCCGGCAGCGGTCCATTGGGCAAAGGTATTGGTTGCGACGGTCCAGTTGTTCTGCGTCATGTCGCCCTCCAGCCGCCAAGCCTTTTACATTTGCAAAATTGTTTCAGTGATCCGCGTCACACATCCGCGCGCCTCAGATCGCCGCTTCTGTATGGCCATCTGATTGCCAGCCATTTTTCGTGTCTGCTTGAGCGCCGCCGCGCCCTTGCAGTCTTCAAGTGTTGATGAGCACGCATCCCGTGTCGGCCTATTTGTCAGGTTTACAAGTTGCTGCTCTGAACCGCTCGCGTCAGGACGGCGAGTGCCAGAGGATGTCCTTGGTGCCGTCGCCGTTGAAATCGCCGGCGTCGGCGATCTGGAAGCCGCCGGGATGGGTGCCGAGATCGACGCTGCCGGCCCATTGGCCGTTGTTGATCAGCCACTCGTCGGTGTCGCCGGTCGAGGCGTTGTACCAGAAGATGTCGCTGGTGCCGGTGCCGGTGAAATCGCCGACGCCGACGACCGCATAGCCGGCCGGATGATTGCCGGGGCTGACGCTCGCCATCCATTTGCCGCTGGAATCGAGTTCCCAGATGTCGGTTGCCACCGTGCCGTCGGCATTGACGCTGGTCCACAGCACGCCGTCGCGGCCGTTATCGAAGAAATCGCCGACGCCGGCGATCAGGTATTATGTGTCGGGCGCGATTATGTGGCGGCTCGTTCCATCGGCGCGCAATTCGGCGGTAATGCCGGCCCTTGCCGCCACATAATATCTGGTCACCTCTCCAGCGGGCTCGGGATGTTCCTGGCACGCCCGCAAAGGGGAGAGGGCCATGTTGGATTTGTATTTCAAGTATCGGGGAGTGCTCCGGCGCCTTCGAAGCGGGGCGCTTGGCGAAGAGATGGACCGTATCGCCGCGCATTTTTCTGAGATCGGTTACAAGCGCGCCTCGGCCAAGCTCTATATTGGTCGGCTCGCGAAGTTTAGCGAGTTTGTCATTCGCAATAGCCGGACGTCAAAGATCGATCAGACCATCATCGATCGGTTTGTGCAAAGCTTGCCGACAGCATCGCCCCGCATTGCCGCGCGAACGGCAATTGGGCACGCACGTCGGGTCGTGCCTGAACGATTCTCCATCCCGTGTCATGCGATGCCGGATCCCTATGGCCCATTTATTGCGGCCTTCCTGGATCACCTGCGGCGAGTGCAGGGCTTGGAGCCCAAGACCTGTGAGGGGCTTCTTGTGACCGCACGCCGGATCCTTGTCTGGTACAATGACCAAGTTCCGGGTCAGCCCCTTGCCGCGATGACGGGCGAGCATGTGCTTGCCCTTGTCGAGCACCTTCTGTCGCTGTCGACCAATAATTACACGCGGACCTCGACGACCTCATATACGCGCACCTTCTTGCGGTTTCTGCGGTGGTCCGACCTCAATAGCCAAGATCTTGCCCGGTTCGTTCCACGAACACCCTGCTGGCGGCTGGCGCACTTGCCTCCGAGACTCCCATGGGAGGATGTCAGACGCACAATCGGGGCCATCGACGTGACGACACCATCGGGCGTGCGTGACCGCGCGCTCCTGCTTCTGCTCGCCACCACCGGGCTGCGCAACAAGGAGCTCCGATCGCTTGAGCTTCACGATATTCACTGGCGCGCCGCCGAAGTGTTGGTGCGCCGGACCAAGACGGGGCGCGATCGGCTCGTGCCACTTTTGCAGGAAACGGGTGAAGCGCTCGCTGATTATATACTGCACGCCAGGCCCAAGATCGACAGTCAGCGGGTCTTTCTGTCCTATGTACCGCCCGTGGGTCCGTTCAAGTCCAGTTCGCCCATATCGAGGATCGTGCGATCTCGATTGGAGCGAGCCTGCATCAAGCTTTCGCGCGTGGCCGGTGCCCATCTCGTGCGGCATAGCTTGGCGACGCAGCTCGTCAAACAACGGCGTCCGATCAACGAGGTCGCGGATCTCCTGGGCCATCGGAGCATCGACACCACCGCCATTTATGTGAAGGTAGCGCTGCCGCAGCTCGCCGATGTCGCTCTGCCCTTTCCGGGGGGCGCCAAATGAGCACCTTCGCCAAACTACTGGCCGACAGGGTAGAAGGCTACATCGCGCTTCGTCGCTCGCTCGGATATGAGTTCGAGAAGTCGTCCGCGATATTGAGGCGGTTGGCGCGATATGTGGCGGCCGGACAGCTTGACGGCCCCCTCACGCGGGACATAGCGATCAAATTCATTTTCTCATGGGAGGGGACGGCCAATGGTCGCGCCATCAACCATGGGATCCTCCGGCGCTTTTGCGAGCATCTCGCTATTTACGATGCGCGGACCGAGGCGCTTGATCCTCGTGAGCTTCCCAGATCCCGCGCCATTCCACCCGCGCGCATCCTCAGTGATGAGGAGCTCGGATCACTCATTTCGGCTAGCAGTCGCGTTTCGCCGCGGTATCCCCAGCGGGGACTAACTTTGACGATGTTGGTCGGATTGCTGGCGAGCACGGGCCTGCGTTCCGGCGAAGCGCTCCGCCTCAATCGCACCGATGTCGATCTCGCCGACGGCATCCTGCACATCCGGAAGACCAAGTTCCGCAAGGATCGCCTGGTCCCCGTTCACACGACGACGCTGGCCGCCTTACACATCTACGCCCGGCATCGAGATGCGGCATTTCCGGTGCCGAGGGATTCCGCATTTTTCCTCAGCTCGCGCGGCAATCGGCTGTCACCGGCTGGGCTCCATATTGCATTCGGTGCGGCCTGCAAGATTGCCGGCCTCGACAGTGGCAAAGCCTTAAGACCGCATGATCTGCGGCATCGCTTCGCCGTCACACGTCTTGCCGCTTGGCACCGGGAGAAGGCCGACGTCCAGGCACTGTTGCCCTTGCTGGCAACTTATCTCGGCCATGCCCGCTACACCGACACTGCCTATTACGTGACGGGCACGGCGGAACTGCTGGGCATGGCCGCCGATCGCGCATTCGCCGATGGAGGCGCCTCATGAGCGCACATCCATCGCTGGCAACGCTGCTTGAGTCTTTCTTCCGCAACCGCTTGGCCAAGCAAAGGAACGCAAGCCCCTCGACGATCGCCAGCTACCGCGACGCCTTGCGCATGCTGGTCCTTTTCGCCGCCGAACACACCAGGCGCAAGCCGTGTTCATTGGCGATCGAGGATATCGACCGGGATCTCATTCTCGCATTTCTGGACGAGCTTGAGCAGAAGCGGAAGAACACGATCCAGACACGCAACGCTCGCCTGACGGCAATCCGATCATTTTTTCACCATGTGGCCGCAAACGATCCTGCCTCGCTGAGCATCGCACAGCGCATCCTCGCCATTCCGGTGAAAAGATCGCACACGGAGATCACGCATCATCTCTCGCGGAATGAACTTGATGTTCTTATCGACGCACCAGATCAGCGAACGGCGCGCGGCCGCCGCGATCGAACATTACTGCTGTTCCTGGCACGCACTGGCGCACGAGTATCTGAGGCGATTGGCCTCAATGCCTGCGATCTTCAGTTGGATCGCCCGCGACCACAGGTGCTCTTGCGCGGCAAGGGCCGCAAGGAGCGGATCGTGCCGATGCCCGGCGACCTCGTCAAAGCGTTGAAGTCGGTAATGCGCGAGCGTGAGGTTGGTTCCCATGAAGCACGTCCACTCTTTGTCGGCACCCATGGGACCCGCTTGACGCGTTTCGGCGCGACGCACATTGTTCGGCGGGCTGTCGCCGCAGCCACGGCGAACACACCGGAACTCGCGCGTAAATCCATCTCGCCCCATGTTCTGCGACACTCGCTCGCGATGACGTTGCTACAGTCCGGGGTCGATCTTCTGACTATCCAGGCTTGGTTGGGGCACTCGCAAGTCGCCACCACGCATCGCTACGCCGCTGCGGACGTCGAGATGATGCGCCGCGGGCTGGATAAGGCAGGTGTCTCGGGTAAGCAACCGGCACGTTTCAAACCCAAGGATACGGTGCTCCAGCTGCTGGAACGGATATGAATATTATGTGGCGGCAAGGGCCGGCATTACCGCCGAATTGCGCGCCGATGGAACGAGCCGCCACATAATCGCGCCCGACACATAAGTGCGGATATGTGGCGCGCCACATATCCGCACGCC
>CAVPQA010000035.1:0-34285 GCA_963707175.1 uncultured Alphaproteobacteria bacterium | reverse complement strand
ACCTCCAGTCCAACCGCCTTCGTCCTCGCATCCGCCCCAGCCTTCCGCGGGAGGGGGCAAATCCGTTTCACCACGGCAGGCGGAATGCAACAAGGCAGTCGCCGAAGAGGGGCTGACGGGACCCGCGGCCCAGACCTATTTGCAGCGTTGCCTCAGCGGGCACTGACGACCCTTTAGGACGTCAAAGCATCGCCGACGTCACTGTCGGGTGCGGAACGCTTTGCCCCCTTGGGTAAGTCCCGTTCGTGAAAACCGTTGCAAACCTCGGGGCGCAAACAAAAAGCGCAGCGCGAGAACGGGAGCATTTACGTGATTACGCGCCGCGGCGGCGCGCCCAACGGGCTCGGCTGGAATGACAGTTAAGCCTAGCTGGCATGGCGCCGCCCTGATACAGGTGCGCGCGGCGCTGTCATCGGCTGCGGTTCGCGGCTTGCCGGCACCCTCGGCCACCCTTCGCTCGCCGCATCGCCGGAGCGTTGATTCCGTGCCGCCGGCAACTCGCGATCCGGGCCGATAGCACCTATTTGTCCGCTATGGTTGTGTTGCGTCAGCATGTTGGTATCGGCGCGATCCGGCCTGACCTTGGCCTGCATTCGCCGGGTCAGGCGAGCCGTATCGCCGAAGCGGATTGCTCATGAGGCCGGCCGATCTTGTCGTCATGGTGCGCTGCCTGCATTGCCGCCACAGAAGCCTTTTGAGCAATGATGCGCTGACCGCAGATGGCGTTACGCCAGGCGCGCCCATTGCCGGGTTCGTGGAGCGGCTGCGGTGCAGCAGATGCGGAAGCGGCAGCATCGTGGCAACGCGAATCGCGAAGAACGAAGCTGCCGCTCGCCGGCTGCGCGCTTAACGATAGCTCTCGACTGCCGATGAGATTAGCCTAGCTGGCACGACGCCGCCCTGATACACGTGCGCCCGGCGCCGTCATTGGCCGCGCATCGCTGCCTTGCCGGCGCCCTCGCCCACCCTTCGCTCGCCGCATCGAGCGCGAGCCCCAGAAAAAAGAACCAAGGAGGAAAACGATGGCCCGCTGCCGCGGTCTGCTCAAAGCTGCTGCCGTGCTGTTGCTGAGCCTGCCGGCTCTAACCGCGCAGGCGCAAACCTATCCGTCAAAGCCGGTCACCATCATTGCCGATTCGGCGCCCGGCGCGAGCCCCGACGTGGCCGCACGCATCGTCGCCGACGCGCTCGGCAAGATCTGGGGTCAGCAGGCCGTGGTGGTGAACCATCCGGGTGCAAACGGCAGCATTGCGGCGCGCGCCGCAGCGGATGCGGCGAACGACGGCTACACGCTGTTCATCCCGGTATCGTCGTCGTTCCTGGCGCTGCCGACGGTGGCGCCGAACCTGCCGCTGAAACTGCCGCGCGATTTCACGCCGATCGGCTTCGTTGCCGCACAGCCGATGTTTATCGGCGTTGCGCCTTCGCTCGGCGTGAAGAGCCTGCCCGAATTGATCGCGCTGGCGAAGAAGCAACCGGGAAAACTCTCAATCGCGCTGACCGGCTTTGGCCGCATGACACATCTCACCGGCGTCCTCCTGCAGGAGAAGGCGGATATCAAACTGCTGTCCGTGCCGTATACGCGCGGGCCCGCCTCGGCGCTCGGCGATGTCGCCTCGGGCCGCGTCTCGATGATCATCGAGGGCTATTCGGGCATGATCGGCGCGGTCAAAGCCGGGCAGGTGAAGCTGATCGCGGTGGCCTCGCCGGAACGGCTGCCGGAGTTTCCCGACGTTCCCACCGTCGCGGAAACGATCCCGGGCTTTTCCGCCTCGGGCTGGCTCGCCATGGTCGCGCCGAACGGCACGCCTGGCTCCGTCATCGCCGAGGTCGGGGCGGACCTGACCAAGGTGCTCAACGAGCCGCAGGTGCGGCAGAAGCTCGCCACCACCGGCAGCTATGCGCAACCGATGACGGCGCAACAAGTGCTGGCCTTTGTCGCCAAGGAGCAGGCGACCTGGCTGCCGCTCCTCGACAAGATATCGAAGAAGTGATCAAGCCCATGGGGCGGATGAGCCCGGCGGGTCCGGCTCGCAATGGCCGGCGCCGTCGGTTTATCCGCCCTGCGGTGCTACGGGGCGGCGCCAAGCCGAATGCGAGTTATGCAGCAGTGGCGGGACTCGAATCTCCAGCCCCTGATATAGACTTCATATGAGTTTTCAGCATGAAGCCCGCACCGCCGACGGCATTTTGAGTCCTCGCAGCGAAGGTCGGCCCATTCACCGCGGGCTGGTCTTTACCATCGTCGCCCTGGCGTTGCTGATGATGTCGATCGACTCGACAATCGTCGCGACGGCGCTGCATTCCCTGCGAACTGGGTTGCACACGTCGATCGATTGGGCCGCGTGGACCATCACGGCCTACGCGCTCGGCTTTGTGGTCGTCCTGCCGATCAGCGGCAAACTCAGCGAGCATTACGGCTGCCGCCGGGTCTTTATCGGGTCCGTCGTCGCCTTCACCATCGCGTCGCTGTGCTGCGGGCTGGCCGACAATATCTACGTGCTGATCGCGTTGCGCGGGCTGCAGGCGGCTGGCGGCGCGGGCTTCACGCCCTCGGCGACGGAGATCATCGTCGACTATTTCGGCGACGTCCGCGATCGCGCGATCAGCCTGTTTGGCAGCATCTTCTCGATCGGTTCGATGATCGGGCCGATCTTCGGCGGCCTGTTCGTGACATACTGGTCTTGGCGCGGCGTCTTTCTGGTCAACGTGCCGATCGGCATCGCGGTCATCGCGCTGGCACTGTGGTACGTGCCGCGGGATCGATCACGGGCAGGACGCGCCCATGCCAAAATGGATGTCACCGGCATGGCGCTGCTCGGGTGCGGTCTGCTCTCCGCCATGCTCGCTGTCAGTTATTTGGCCGAGACGAATGCGCGCGCGTGGTCGTTTGAGTTCGTGATCCCGTTGGCCATCGGGATTGTCGCGCTATCGATATTTTTTCGTCACATCAACCGGTCGGCGTCCCCATTCATCGCGCCGCGCTTCATCACCGGCTCAGGCTTCGGCGCAGTCAATCTGGTCAACGCACTCTACGGCGGCGTCACCTCGGGCGTGGTGGCGCTGGTGCCGCTCTATGCCAGGAACCGTTACGACATCAGCGCGCTCAGCTCCGGGACGCTGCTGATCGCCCAAGGGGCGGCGGCAATCCTGATGTCGATCGCTGCCGTATTCGCCCTGCGGCGCACGGGCTACCGGGGTCCGCTCTATGTCGGAGCGGTCGTTATCGTCATCGGGATGGGCCTGCTTGCGCTTCATCCGGTCGCTGGCATCCCGCCGTATGTGTGGCTCGCTGGCGCCGCCTTCCTGGTCGGACTGGGCCGAGGGGTGAACAATCCGGCGAGCCGCAACGCCGGACTGCAACTAGCGCCCGAGCACGCCTCGACGCTTGCGGCGCTCCGCACGATGTGCATGTCGATCGGGACCATTGTCACGATCTCGATAGACACCGCGATTCTCGCCAATTCCCATGACCCCGGGCGCATCCAAGCCTGGCTGTTCGCCGCTACGGCCGCGCTGTACGTCGTGGCGCTGCCCTTGATCGCCCGCGTGCCGGAGCACCGCGGCTCGTGGTAGGCAAGCAGGGCGGATGACGCACTGCGCTTCGTTAATCCGCCCTACGGGCTATTCTTTCTATAACGTCGCCGATTGACTTTGTTTGGAGGCGCTCGTCCATGAAGTTCGAAGGCGGGTGTTATTGCCGTAAGATTCGCTACCTGGCGGAAGGCGAACCTCGCCTCAAGGCGCAATGCCATTGCCGCGAATGCCAGTATATCAGCGGCGGCGCGCCGAACATGTTCATGCTGATGCCGCCGCAAGGCTTTCGCTACACCAGCGGCGAACCGCGCAAATTCTCGCGTTCCGATCTCGCAAGCCCGGTGACGCGCGAATTTTGCGGCGAATGCGGGACGCATCTGACAACGCGACGACCGGGTCTGCCGCTGGTTATCCTCAAGGTCGGCACGCTCGACGACCCTGGTCTGTTCGGCACGCCTCAAATGGCGATCTACACAGTCGACAGACAGCCCTTTCACGTCATCCCGGATGGCTTGCAGACATTCGAGCGCTTGCCTCCGCGCTAGCGCGCAGAAGCGGTCGGCACCGGCAAGCGGCCGACGCATGATCGAAGCGATGATCGCGGGCAGCGCGATGCGGGCGGGAAGCAGGCGGGCGCCCGGCTATTGATCTTACGAGAACGTTAATTTTTTTAAGACATTTTAGTTTTGTCGCTTCGGAAGGGCGCAATTTCCGTCGCAATTCGGCCCCGAAGCAGCCTTCTGCGCATGGAAAGATGGTTCGTCTGGCGTAATGCGTGAGCGATAGGGGATGGGGACGCTAAGGCTCAGAGGAAACGCCTTCGTTGCCTTGGCGTTTTGCGCCGGCTTTCTGGTCGCACATCACGCGCGCTTGTCGAATTATTTGAACGATCGCGTCTATCCGCGATCTTCGGGCTTCGGAAGTGGCCACCGAACTGCAAGCGCGGCGCGCGCACTGGCGGTCGACCATATGAATAATGCCGCCAGGAACGCTTTGCGGCGGCGGTTCGCGGAGGCGGCGGCGGACGACCTGCTCTTCAACAGCAAATTCCTCGGCGGCAACAGACCGCCGGCGGCAGAAACGTTTCGGGTGGCGAGTTCTTCGCAATTCAACAATCCCGACACGCGGCCAAATACCAAGCCAGCCATTCCCGCGCGGGACGACGCTGTCGTCGCGCGAGCGGATGCGTCCTCGCCCGCCATGAAGGACCGGCTCGCACTCGCCACGCAGGAAACGGAAGTCCCGCCGCGAAAGGTTATCGCCTCGCCTCCCATCATCATCGGTCACTCCCTTGACGATCACGACGGCGGAGATATCGAAGTCTTTGCCGAGAAATACGAGAGGATCAAAAAATCCGGCCGAAAAGTCGTCATCGACGGTTTATGCTTCTCGGCCTGCACCATCGTGGCATCGCTGCCCAAGGACCAGGTCTGCGTGACGCCCAACGCGTCGTTGGGAGTTCATCTTGCCGCCGATGACGACGGCCCCGACGTTGAATACACCGAGCGCGCGGTCAAGAAATATTATCCGAAGGCGCTGCAGGATTGGATCAAGCAGCATGGCGGCCTGCAAGAACGGCCGAAATACGTGAAGGGCAAAGATCTGCTGGCGATCTTCGGCGCGTGCAGAAATCAGGCGCGCACGTAGTTCCGATCGCACGAACGCTCGGCCGGCTGGCGGACGAATTCATTTCGCAACATCCGGGCACGCGCTGACGGCGAATTGTTGACCGATCGCTGCCGGCCGTTGCGGCAACGGATGGACACGGCATCCCGGCGCGGTATGCGGTTGTGGCACCGCTCATTCTGAGGCAATGTCGCAACGTCACGCGACCGTCTGCAAAAAGTCGCGGACATGAGGGATCGGCTCATGGCGCGGATTGCATCGATTTTCATGAAACGCAACGCCTGGAAGGGCGTGGTTCGTGCAGGGCGTTCGCGCAGCGCGGCGGCCATTTTGTTGTTCGCCGTGACCGCCGCCGTCATGCAGGCCACAGCCACAACCGCAGCCGCGGCGGGCTATCCCGATCGGCCGATCCAGCTTGTGGTGCCGTACCCGGCCGGCGGCGCAGTCGATGCGGTCGCCCGGCTGCTGCAGGACGGGATGCAGCGGCAGCTCGGCGAGCCGGTGCTGGTGGTGAACCGGCCCGGCGGCAACACCATCGTCGGCACGGAATACGTCGCGCACGCCACTCCCGACGGCTACACCATAGCGATGGTGAGCCTGCCGCACGTCGCCAATTTCACGCTGTTCAAGCACATGCCCTATTCGCAAAGCGATTTTGCCCCCATTACCGAAGTCACCAACACGCCGAGCGTTCTGGTGGTCAATCCCTCATTGCCGGTGAATTCGCTGTCCGAATTCATCGCTTACATCAAGGCCCATCCCGGCCGCATCAATTACGGGACATTTGGGGTTGGTACTTCGGCCTATCTTGCGGGGCTGCTGTTCGAATCGAAGATCGGACAAAAGCTCGTCGCGGTTCAATACCACGGCGGCGCACCGGCGGCGGTCGCGGTCATGACCGGCGAAGTGCAATTTGAATTCGGCACGCCGCTCTCGGTGAAGGGCGGCGTCGATTCCGGCAAGCTCAAGCCACTGGCAGTCGCGTCGGAAAAACGCGTTCCGTTCCTGCCCAACGTCCCCACCATGACCGAGGCCGGCCTCGATTTCGTCAGTGGCGGCTGGTTTGGCCTGCTGGCTCCGGCGGGCACGCCGCGGCCGATCGTCGACAAGCTCTACGCGGCCGTCAAAACGGCAATGGCCGAGCCCAAGCTTGTCAGCGTTCTTGACCGATCCGGCACTGAGATCGTCGTCACGTCGCCGGCGAAATTCGGCCAGTTCATCACCGACGAGACCAAAGCCTGGCACAAGATCTTGGCCGGCATTTCGATCGGGAAAAAATAGGCGCCGCCGGCTTCGCAACCGCGGAGCGGGTTGCCGGCCCCGCGGCATAACTTCGCGGCGGCGCGGAAAATCGTTATCATCCGCGTCGATTTCAAGCATTCATTCGGGCAAGGAATACGGCCAACATCGTATCGCGCAAGCGCCGGCAGGACACGGCGCGCGCTGATGAGGGAGGCGACAATGAAGGCTCTCAACGCAGCCATCGCGGCACTCGCGGCGGTGCTGGCGGTCGCGGCGCCGGCCGGCGGCAGCCGCGCCCAGGCCGATTATCCGACCCGCACCGTCAAGCTGATCGTGCCGTATCCGCCCGGCGGCGGCACTGATCTGCTGGCGCGCGTGCTGGCCCAGCAGCTCGGCGAGAAGTGGAAGCAATCGGTGATCGTCGAAAACATGGGCGGCGCCGAGGGCAATATCGGCGCCCAGCAAGTCGCGCGTGCCGCGCCGGACGGCTACACGCTGCTCTTTGCCTCGCCCGGACCGCTCACCCTCAACAGCCTCGTCTATAAGACAATGCCTTATGACCCGGCCAAATGGGTGCCGATCGCCGTCGTCGCGACGTCGCCCTATGTGCTGGTGGTGAGCCCGCACTTTTCGGCCACTAGTCTGGCGCAGGTGATTTCCGCCGCAAAGGCAAAGCCCAGCACGCTGACGGCGGCGACGCCGGGCGTCGGCGGGCTCGGTTACTTCACCACGGTCGAGTTCGAACAGCTGGCGCAGCTCAAACTCCTGCTCGTACCCTACCCGGGCCTGGGGCCGGAGGTCGCCGACGTGCTCGGCGGCCACGTCAACATGATGTTCGACATGATGGCGACCGCGCTGCCGCTCTACCGCGCAGGCAAGGAGAAGATCGTGGCGGTCGGCGGGACCGCGCGTGTGCCGGAACTGCCGGACGTGCCGACCCTGGCGGAGGCCGGCGTACCGGGATTTCGCGCGGTTACGTTCTTCGGCATCGTCGCGCCGCCGGGTACGCCCGATGCGCTCGCCGACAGGATCAACCGCGACGTGACGGACTGTATGAAAGACCAGGCCTTCATCAAAAAGACCAAGGCCATGGGCATGGACCTTGCGGGCGGCAGCCGCGCCGACGCGGCAAAGTTCTTTGCCAACGAGCGCAACCTATGGGGCAAGGTGGCAACGCAGGCCGGAATCAAACCCGTGCACTAGTGGTTCGATTTTAACATTCGCATCCCGTTTCGGCACGCTATGATGCGAATGTTAGAATCAAAGAACCACTAGCAAATATAAGTGCTAGTGGAGCTTTGGATTGGACATTCGCTTCACGAGTTTTCGGCTAGGTGGGTAGCGAATGTCAAATCCGCTCCACTAACACAAGCCCACTGCAACAATCCGTTGCTGCTCAGACCGCAACCGGCGCCGCACGGGAGTTTTGCATAGCGCGCGGGAACGGGTCGCATGCGCGGCATTGCGACTTGCGCCCGGCAACGCTGGATCACGCGGCATGCTGTGCCGAGTGACTCGTGGGCTTGGCCCGGAGGCCCGCGGCGATACCGCGATTGATCCTGATGAGGTTATGCAGATGGTCGGGCTTGGGCTCGATCATCAACGAGAACGTCTCGGCCATGACGAAAGCACCGAGGTTCATGATGTTCTGCCGAACGGCAAGCGGCAGCCTGTTATCGTCGCGAATGACCGCGTCGATGAACACGATCCAAAGGCGACGATTGTATAGCAAAGCCTCAGATAGGCCGGACGGTTTATCGCTCCATGAATCCAAAACTGCCTGCAGCTTTGCTGCGGCCTTTAGTAATAGCCCTGACTTCAGTTCCCGCGGGCTTGCGGTTTCCTTTGCTGCTTTGGCATAAGCGCCTACGGCTTGTTGCGGGTTGAAGGACATCTTGCACCGGCTCCGCTTCACGATTCTATCGGGCTATGCCTAAAAAAGCCGGCTAAAAATTTTCTTAAAATTTTAGCGGTCGGCGCCGTCATCACGATCTCGATCGACACCCCGATCCTCGCCAGCTCGCATGACCCCGGGGCCCGTGCCCAAGCCTGGCTGTTCGCCGCCATAGCGGCGCTGTACGTCGCGGCGCTGCCCTTGATCGCGCACCTGCCGGAGCACCTCGGTTCATGGTAACCACACAAGGCGCCCGCCGGATCGATGCAGCTGGAAGACGGTGATGAAGGCGCGGGAATAATCGCGGCGCGGTCAGCGCAAGACTTGAGTTTGGGAGGACGCAATGGAAATCAGTCTTTCGGGGCGGGCCGCCATCGTCACTGGCGGCAGCAAGGGTATCGGCTTTGCGGTGGCGAAGCGGTTCGCGGCATCGGGCGCCGACGTCGCTATCGTCGCCCGCAGTGAAGAGGCGCTCAAAGAAGCGGTCACGGCGATTTGGAAGTCGGCGAATACGCGCGTCGTCGGCGTTCAGGCGGATGTCAGCAAGGCCGCCGACATCCAGCGCGCCTACGACGAAGTCATGAGCGCGTTCGATAAGATCGACATCATCGTCAACAATGCCGGAACGTCACAGGCGATGCCCTTCGAGAAGCTGACGGACGACATCTTGCGCGACGACCTCGAACTGAAGCTGTTCGGAGCGGTGCGATTGATCCGGCTGGTCGCGCCGCAGATGAAGGAGCGGCGCTGGGGCCGTATCATAAACGTGCTCAACATCGGAGCCAAAGCGGCGCGAGCTAACAGCATGCCGACGTCGCTATCGCGCGCGGCAGGCATGGCGATGACCAAGGCGCTGTCGCACGAGTTTGCACCGTACAACGTGCTGGTGAATGCCATGCTGGTCGGCATCATCCGCGCCGACCAGCATGTGCAGCGGGCGAAGCGGACCAACGTGGCACTCGAGGATTATTACAAGGCCCACGGCAAGGAGATTCCGATCGGCCGCGCCGGCGAGGCCGAGGAATTCGCCAATCTCGCCTGCTTCCTGGTATCGGAGCAGGGCGGCTATATCACCGGCACGGCGATCAACGTCGACGGCGGGCGTTCGCCGGTGGTGTGATGCGCCGCGCGCGCATCAGCGCCGGCCGCCGCATCGCCCGCCGCGGAAACGGCTTGGCGTTTGTCATTGCTTACGATGTTGCCATATAACCATACGCCAAGTATGGTAAGCTGTATGAAGACGACCCTCAATATCGATCCGACGATCATGGCCCGTCTCAAGCGCGAGGCGGCGCGGCAGGGGCGCACCATGTCGGAAATGGTCGAGACTGCCTTGCGGCTGATGCTCCGCAGGCAGCGCAAGCGCGCACCGTTGCCCGAATTGCCAATCTTCCATGGCGGTCGGGAACTTGTCGATATCGCCGATCGCGATGCGCTCTATCGCGCCATGGAAGAGTTTTAGTGCTCGTCGTCGACACCAATGTTTTGGTGTATGCCGCAAATGCGGAATCGCCTTTTCACCGCGACTGCCGCGACTGGCTCGAACGCCAGCGCGAGCGGCCCGATGCGTGGTACACGACCTGGCCCATCGTTTATGAGTTCCTCCGCGTGGTGACGCATCCGCGCGTGCTGGCCCGGCCATGGAGCGCGGACGCAGCGTGGAGCTTCATGACGGCGCTGCTGGCCTCACCGGGTTTTGGCCCGCTGGTGGCGACGGAGCGCCATCCGGAGGTCGCCGGCGCGGTTATCGCCGAATATCCCCATCTCGCCGGCAATCTCTTCCACGACACGCACACAGCGATTCTCATGCGCGAGCATGGAATCCGCCGCATCTGCACGCGCGACGTCGACTTTACCCGGTTCAAGTTCCTGGAGGTGCTCGATCCGGTTGGCGGATAGACGAGACCCGGCCAAGCGTGGGCCGGACGCGAGCAAAGCGACATACAACTATACTCGCCTCCACAATTCAAAAATTGTGGCGCAGTCTCCGTGCCTTAGCGAAAAAATGCGAATCATGGCAGCCGTGTCACAATTTCCCACCCGTCGAATCAAACAAAGCGCGAAAAAAATATTGCGTCGGATCAAAGAGATGCCGCCCGCCGCCGGAATTTCTTGAAATCTCGCCGCACGGCGAACTAAAAGAAATCATCCTGCTCGGCCAAGGGACGTCAACCGGTGACGGCCGATTGATGGAGCGGGGGCGGTGCCCGGGATGGGGCTCGTAACTCCATCTGCGGGCGGTTCGGAAACTCGCCCGGCTGGCGAAAGTCGGCCTGCCAGGAGCTGGCTGCCCGGGGCGCGGATCGGTTGTCCGCGACCATGAAGCGCGGGACCGAACTGAGCTAACACCGAAAGGTGTTGGCGAGAGCCGCGGTAGAGCGCCGGAAGGCGAGCCGCCCATCCCTCCCCCGCGTGCGGGGGAGGGAATGGGGGGCGGCGCCGCGAACCCGCACGGGCGGCAACGCTCGGAATGCGCGGAGCGGCCTCTTACGCGCCTTTCGGCGCTCCGCCTCCCCTTATTTGTTTGGAGGCTCTTGCTCGTGCCGTGCAAATAGCTCGGGCGCAAAAAACTGCGCCGCGAGAACGGGAGGGCGTGCGCTTCACCCCTCCCCGCGTGGGGAAGAGGGAGACAATCGCATGCCCGCCCACGACCGGGGGATGCCGATTTTGCAATCCTTGGCCTCTTGTAGTCGGCAGCGGGCAGTGTGAAAGTTTTGCAGGCGCGACAAGGAATTGACCGGCGACGGCCGGCCGTAAATCCGTTCCAGGAGACAACGACCATGCACGAAGTCACCAGCGATCACTGGCACGAACCGGAGGGACTGAAGAACGCCGGCTACGGCGCCTGGAAACGGCCGAACACACCCTACGACGACTACATGGAGGAACAGGGCATCCCGATCTTCCGCGGCATCGGCGTGCGCCGGGTGCAGGACATGCCGCTCAACCGTGGGCCCGCATGGGCGGCAAGGGCACCTTCATCCAGCTCTACGGCACCGAAGGCAAATGGGGCTGCTACGTGGTCGAGGTGCCGGGCGCCGGCGCGCTTAATCCCGAAAAGCACATGTACGAAGAGATCATGGTGGTGGTCGAGGGCCGCGGCACCGTCGAGATCTGGGCCGACGGCCAGGCCAAGCCGCATAGCTTCGAATGGCAGCGCGGCTCGATGTTCTCGATCCCGCTCAACACCAATCACCGCATCATCAACGCGGCCTCGAGCCCGGCGCTGATCCTGGTTGCTTCGACGGCGCCCAACGTGATGAACATCTTCCGCGACCGCGACTGGATCTTCAATTGCGCCAACGCCTTCCCGTCCCGCTTCGACGGCAGTCAGGACTTCTTCAAGGCCAAGGACGACATCGTGCCCGATCCGCTGCGCGGGCTCGCCTTGCGCAAGAGCAATTTCATTCCGGACATCATGAACGCCGACCTTTATCTCGATAACCGCCGCTCGCCCGGCTACACGCGCGTCGAGCCGCACATGGCCAACAACGTGTTCTACGGCTTCGTCGGGGAGCATTTGACCGGCCGCTATTCCAAGGCCCATGCCCACATGTCGGCGGCGGTGCTCGTTTGTTTGAAAGGCAAAGGCTACACCTACACGTGGCCGCGATCGGAAGGCATGACGCCGTGGAAGGACGGCAAGACGCAGAATGTCTACCGGCAGGATTATGAGCCGGTCGGCCTTGTCACCGCCGCGCCTTATGGCGGCGACTGGTTCCACGCGCATTTCGGCATCTCCAAGGAACCGCTGCGGCTGATCGGCTGGTACGGCCCGAACAATCACCGCAAGGACAAGGCCGGCGTGCCCGGCGAGAAGGATACCGACGAGGGCGCGATCGACGTGACCGAGGGCGGCACCGCGATTCCGTACTGGCTGGAGGATCCGTTCCTGCGCAAGGAATACGAGGAGACATTGGCCAAGGAAGGCGTCAAATCGCAGATGAGCGAAGAACTCTACCAGCCGCCGCCCGGCTATCGCGCGGCCGCCGCCGAGTGAGCACGCGGATGGGCGAAACCATGACCAAACACCAGTTCCGCTCATTCCCGCGCAAGCGGGAATCCAGGGGCCGCTTGCTAAGGTGTCTCAGAAACTGGATCCCCGCTTTCGCGGGGACGAGCGCATTAGTGTTCTTGGCATTAGTGTTCTTGGCGTTGATGCAGCCGGCCGTTGCCGAAGACCCGGCGCCATTCTTCGCCGGCAAGGCGCTGCGCATCATTGTCGGCCTGCCGCCGGGTGGCAGCGCCGACGCCTACGCGCGGCTGGTGCAGCGCCATCTGCCGGCACATCTGCCCGGTGCGCCCTCGATTCTGGTGCAGAACGTGCCCGGCGCCGGCGGCATGAAATCCGTAACGTATCTGCAATCGCTGCCGGAAGACGGCACGGCGCTGGCGACCTTCAGTTCCGGTCTGTTGACCGAAGCCATCGCAGCGCCGAGCCGCGTCAATATCGATTTTCGCCGGCAAAACTGGCTCGGCAATGTGAGCGAGGACACGCGCATCTGTTATGTGTGGCACGCGACCGGCGTGCGTAACTGGCAGGACCTGCTGGCGCGCAAGCAGGTCGTATTCGCTGCGTCGGCGCCCGGCACCGCCGGCTACGTCGATGCCGCCATGCTGCGCGACCTGTTCGGCGCGCATCTGAAGCAGGTCAACGGCTATCCGGGCAGCGCCGCCATGCGGCTCGCGGTCGAGAAGGGCGAAGTCGACGGCAGCTGCGGCGGCTGGACCGCGACGCCCAGCTCCTGGCTGCTCGAATACAAGATCAACGTCGTCGTGCGGCTGTCGCCGACTCTCGTGCCCGGCATGGATAAAAGCGTGCCCTACGCGGGCGACCTGCTGAAGACCGACCGGGATCGCGCGATCTTTGATTTCCTGATGGTGCCGGAAAAACTCGGCCGGCTGTTCATGGCGTCGGAGCGCGTGCCGCCCGACCGGATCGCCGTGCTGCGCCATGCCTTCGACGCCACTATGGCCGATCCGGCATTCCGCAGCGACGCCGCCAAGCTGCGGCTGACGGTCACGCCGATGAACGGCGAGGAGGTGACGCGAGAGATCGGCGCGCTCTACGCCACGCCGCCCGACATCGTGGCGAAGGCCAAGGCGATCGCAGCGGAGTGATGGTCGGCCTCAATGCACCACGATCGTCGTCGCGCCCATGCCTTCGCGCGCGACCAGGCCGAACAAGGCCGCGGCGTTGGCGGGCTGGAGCCGTACGCAGCCGTGCGACACCGGACGGCCGAGCCACGCGGTCTCGTAGGTGCCGTGAATGGCGATGCCGCCGCGGAAGAAGATCGAATGCGGCATCGGCGAGTTATGGTATTTGCGCGAGTACCAGCGCGCCGCCAGCCGCTGCGGGTGATAGACGCCGCCCGGCGTCGGCAGGCCGCGGCGGCCGGTCGATACCCGCCAATCGTAGCGCGGCACGCCGTCGACGACGACCCGCATGGTCTGCGTCGCGCGGTCGATGCGCACCACGATTTCAGCTCTGGCAGGATTTGCTGTGAAGAAGGATACGAGCAGCGCGGACATGGCGGCCGCGCAAAGCAAGCGACGCATTGCAACCCTCAAATGCCCTCGCCGTGCCCGCCGATGCATGTGCGTCATCAGCGGCAAGTTGTAAAGCAAACAACACGGCCAGAGTTAATCGGCGCCTTTACCGCCATGCCGCGCTGGCCCGGAACAAGTGCAAAAAACGCGTTCAAGCAAATGTCATCTCTTCGCCGAAACGATTTGGTTAAAATACCGCGATGCTGCCCTTCGATCTGTTGACCATCGGTCACTCCAACATGCCGGCCGAACGATTTGCCAACCTGCTGCGCGATGCCGGGGTGAACGCCATCGCCGACGTCCGCTCGACGCCGGCGTCGCGGCGCTTTCCGTGGTTCTCCGGGAAGAATCTCGCGGCCCGTCTGCGGCAGGACGGCATACTGTATCTACCGTTCGGCGACACACTTGGTGGCCGGCCGCGCGAGTCCAGTCTCTATGGCGACGGTATTGCCGACTACGAGGCGATGGCGAGGCGGCCGGAGTTTTGTCGCGGCCTCGATCGCCTCTGCGCCGCCGCGGCACAGCATCGCGTCTGTCTGATGTGCGCCGAGCGCGAACCGCTCGACTGTCATCGCTGCCTGCTGGTGGCGCGCGCGCTCGCCGCGCGCGGGATCGGCATCGGCCACATCCTGCACGACGGCGCCGTCACGCCGCACGCCGCCATCGAGCGGCAGCTATTAGCGGATTACGGCGACGGTATTGATCTCTTCAGCGCTGGACAGAGCGACCGACTCGCGGCAGCGTATCGCCGCCGCGCCCGCGCGGTCGCGTACCGGGCGACGACGGCTACTTCGGGGGCGAAAGCAGCAGCGGAGACGAGATGATGTCCGTTCTGGTTCGCGCCTTGGTCATCGCGTTCGCCGCCGGGATCGGGCCGGCGTTGGCGCAGAGCTCCGGTCTGGATGCCGGGCGCGCCGCATCGACGATCGATACCACGCCGCCCGGCACGCTTAATCCCAAACCGCTGCCGCCGCTCGCCCATCCGGACGACAAGAACACGCCGGCGAAGGAATTGTTCGCCCGCAAGCTGACGCCGTATCCCGGCCCTGCACGCGCCATCGGCGGTTATGCGGACGGCTGCATGGAAGGCGCCGAGCAATTGCCGATCACCGGACCGACCTGGCAAGTGATGCGGCTGTCGCGCGACCGCAACTGGGGCAATCCGGAACTCATCAAGTTCATCGAACGGCTCGGCGCGAACGCGAAGAAGGCCGGCTGGAACGGACTGTTGATAGGCGACATGGCGCAGCCGCGCGGCGGGCCGATGATTTCCGGCCACGCCAGCCATCAGATCGGCCTCGACGTCGATATCTGGTTGACGCCGATGCCGCATCACGTGCTGTCGCGCGAGGAGCGCGAGATGGACGGCGCCGTCAACATGGTCGAGCCAAGCGGACTTAAGGTCGATCCGAAACTGTGGACGCCGACGCGCACCGCTCTGCTCAAGGCCGCCGCGGAAGATTCGAAGACCGTGCGCATCTTCGTCAATGCGGCGATCAAAAAGGAGGCCTGTGCCGAAGCAGGCACCGACCGCGCGTGGCTCGCCAAGCTGCGGCCGTGGTGGGGACACGCCGAGCATTTTCACGTGCGGCTGGTGTGTCCGCCCGACAACCCGCAATGCAAGTCGCAGCCGCCGGTGCCGGCTGGCGACGGCTGCGGCCACGCGCTCGATTATTGGTTCAAGCCGGGCATCCTGCACCCGAAGCCGCCGAAGGCGCCGGCCAAACCGGCCCATGCGATGACGCTCGCGGCTCTGCCTCCGGCATGCCGCGCCGTCGTCAAGGCGCCTTGAGCGCTACGTCGCTGAGCCGAACAAGGCGTACTGCGCGCTCATTGCGATGAACGTGAGCGCGCAGGCGAAGGCGACGATCAGTCCAGCAAAGCCCAGCGAATTTTGCGCCGGCGTTTTTGTCATTGGCGGCAGGCCGGCGATCAGCACATAGACGCCGTAGAAGCCAAACAGCATGAGGAAGCGCAAACCGGGCAGCAGCAGAAAGACACCGGCGAGCCAGACCGGGAGGTAGGAATAGACCGCAAGCCTGAGCGCGTCGGTGAAATTCCGCCGGCCGCCGAACAGCGGCGCCGCGAGCGCGATGACGAGCCCGAGCAGCAGCACCACCGCGAAGCTCGCCGCGTAGCTGAAGAACGCCGCCGCCAGACCGTCGAGAATCGGGCCCGCAGCTCGCCCTTGCCGGGCACGACGACACCGATGATGCAGGCGCCAAGGAAGCCGAACACCGACGGCACCAGTGCCAGCGGCGCCACGATACCGATCAGGAGCCCAACCGGATCGCCGGGCTCCCGTTCGATCCGCGCCCATTCGGCGAACGGATCGGTGACGATGCCGATGACGCGCCATACGCCTTTCATGGCGGCAAGTTACGCGGCGGCGCGGATCAGCGCCGCGCCCTTTTCGGCGATCATCATGGTCGGCGCGTTGGTATTGCCCGACGTGATCGTCGGCATCACCGAGGCGTCGACAACGCGCAGCCGTTCGACCCCGGCAACGCGCAGCTCGGCATCGACCACCATCATCGGATCGCTGGCCAGGCCCATTTTGGCGGTGCCGACCGGATGAAAGATCGTAGTGCCGACGTCGCCCGCGGCTTTGATCAGCGCCGCCTCGTCGTTATCCGGCACGGACGTGCCCGGCAGATATTCGGCGGGATGATACCGCTTGAGCGCCTGCTGCGCGGCGATGCGGCGTGTCAGCCGGATGGCGGCGACGGCGATGCGGCGGTCCTGATCGGTGGAGAGATAGTTCGGCTTGATCAGCGGCGCGTCGGCGGGATCGTGCGAGCGCAGCCGCACCGAGCCGCGGCTGGTCGGCCGCACGTTGGCGACGCTCGCGGTGAAGGCTGGAAATTTGTGCAGCGGGTCGCCGAACTTGTCGAGCGACAGCGGCTGCACGTGATACTGCAGATTGGCGCGCTCCTGATCCGCGTCGGAACGCGTGAACAGCCCGAGCTGCGACGGCGCCATGGTGAGCGGGCCGCGCCGGAACAGCGCATATTCGATCAGCATGCGGGTGAGACCGAGCGGCGCGTAATAGCGTTCGTTGAGTGTCGAGATGCCGTCGACCTTGTAGATCATGCGGAGCTGCAAATGGTCCTGCAGATTGGCGCCGACGCCCGGACGGTCGGCCACGACCGCAATGCCGCCGTCGCGCAGATGCTGCGCCGGGCCGACGCCGGACAACAGCATGATCTGCGGCGAGCCGATCGCGCCCGCAGCCAGAATCGACTTCGCCGCGGCAGCGCGCGGAGCGCGTCTCGCCGTTCTGCCGCCAGCGCACGCCGACGGCGCACCGCCCTTCGAACAAAACACTTTCGACCAGACAGCCGGTTTCGAGCCGGATGTTCCCGCGCTTGAGCGCCGGCTTTAGAAACGCGCTCGCCGCCGACCAGCGCCGGCCGCGCTTCTGGTTGACATGAAAGGCGCAGCAGCCCTCGTTGTCACCGGTGTTGAAGTCGACGATCGATTTGATCCCGGCTTGCGCCGCCGCGGCGCGGAACGCGTCGAGCAAATCCCAGCTCACGCGCGGCGGCTCGATGCGCAATTCGCCGTCGGTGCCGTATTGGTCGGTATCGTCGAGGAAATGCTTTTCGTGCCGCTTGAAATACGGCAGCACGTCATCCCAGCCCCAACCGGCAAGCCCGAGCTGGCGCCAATGGTCGTAATCAGCCGATTGCCCCCGCATGTAGATCATGGCGTTGATCGAGGACGAGCCGCCGATCGCCTTGCCGCGCGGATAGTTGAGCACGCGACCGTTAAGGCCCGGCTCGGGCTCGGTCTTGAAACACCAGTCCGCGCGCGGATTGCCGATGGCGAACAGATAACCGACCGGAATGTGGAACCAGATCCAATTGTCCGGCCCGCCGGCTTCGAGCACGAGCACGCGGCTTTTCCCGTCGGCCGACAGCCGATTGGCCAACAGACAGCCGGCCGAACCCGCGCCGATAATCACGTGATCGTATTCGCCGTCGATCGGCTTCGCCTCGGCCATCCCCTCCCCTCGCCGTTTTGTCCGCCGCTTGCGACGATAGCACCTCGCGGCTTGCACCGCGTCAAGCCGCAATAAAGCCGAACATCGCGGCGGAACTTCGCCTCCAGCGAAGCCCGACATGAATAATCGCGTGTTGTCCGGCGGAAGTCCCGCGGACTATGGTTCGCGATGGACTTTTCCTCACCGCCTCCAGTCAAGCACGCGACCGCGCTGGGCGTGCTGTGCGGCGCCGGGTCGGCATTGTTCTGGGCCTTCGGCTTCGTCGCCGCCAAGCACGGCATAGAGGTCGGCATGTCGCCGCTTCTGTTGTCGCTGCATCGGTTTATCTGGCCGGGCTTGGCGCTGTTTCCCGTGTTGGCCCGGGACGGCCTCGGCGATCTCGGTGGGCTCGGCTGGCGCCGCGGTATTGCGATAACGCTCGTCGGCGGACTGCCGCTCGCGCTGTGGAGCTATTTTGGCTACGTCTACGTGCCTCTTGGCCACGGCGCCATCATCCAACCGTCGTGTGCCGCCGTCGGCGGCCTGATCCTGGCGCGGCTCGTGGTCAAGGAAGCGCTGCCGCGGCAGCGCATCGCCGGTGCCGCGGTCATCGTTCTCGGCCTTGCCGTAATCGGCGCCGAGGCGCTGCGCACGATGGGGCGACAGGGCGTGCTCGGCGATCTGCTGTTTGTCGCCGCCGGAAGCTCATTCGCCGTGTTCGGCATGCTGCTGCGGCTATGGCGTGTGCCGCCGATGCGTGCCGCCGCGGTGACGAGCGTGCTGTCGCTCACCGGCCTGCCGATCTTGGTGCTTGCCTATGGCAACCTAGTCGCCGCCGGATTTTGGCAAAACCTGCTGCAGGCGATCGTGCAAGGCGTCTTCGCCGGCCCCGCCGCGATCTATTTGTTCACGCGCGCCGTTGTACTGCTCGGCGCCGGGCGCGCGGCGCTCTATCCGTCGCTGGTCCCGCCATTCTCGCTGCTTGTCGGCTTTCTGACGATCGGCGAGTTGCCGAGCCTCTCGCAGCTTATCGGCCTCACGATCGTGGTCATCGGCTTCCGGCTGACGCAGACGGCGTGAGCCGTCACTCCGGCCCCGCATACTTGCCGGCTGTGTGCGGGAACATCGATTTCACGATCTTCAAGCGCGAGATATCGACCGTCGCGTCCATGTGCAAGAAAATCGCGGCGTCGCGGAATAGTTTTTCCACGCCGAAATCCAGCATCGTGCCGTTGCCGCCGTGCAGTTCGAGCGCGTGCTGCGCCACTTTGAGGATTTCCTCGGACGCGAACACCTTGGCCATGTTGCACAGCGTGTCGGCGTCAGGCGCATTGTCGTCGACGGCTTTCGAAGCGCGGTCGAGCAGCGCGCGCACCGCTTCGATCCGCGTCGCCATGTCGGCGAGCCGGAGCGCCACCGCCTGATGCTTGATCAGAATGCGCCCACCCTGCACGTAGTTCTGAACATAGTCGGAGGTAACCTCGAAGGCGCGCATGCCGACGCCGAGATTCTTGGCCGCCTGGATGATCTTGCCCGGCCGGAAATACACCGCGGCCTTGCCAAGCGCGTCGCCTTCGACGAGCAGATGATCCTCCGGCACGCGCATATCCTCGAACACCAGTTCCCCGTTGTTCATGAAGCGGCAGCCGATCGTCTCGTTGCAGCGCGCTATGGTAAGTCCGGGCGTGCCGCGCGGCACCAGAAAGCTCGACGTGCCCTGCAGCATGCCGACCTGTGGATTGGTGTTGGCGTAGACCACGAACAGGCCGGCATCGTAGCCGTTGGAAATAAATTGCTTGCGGCCGTTGATGAGCCATTCGCCATTCCGCTTCACCGCACGCGTCTGCATCGCGGCTTCCGGCACGTTGTAGGGCAGCCAGCGATCGGACGCGCCGCGCGGCTCGGTGAGGCAATGCGCCAGCAGAAACTGCGGATCGTCCAGGAGCCGCTTGAACCATTTTTCCTGCAGATGCCGCGGCGCCAGGTTGCGAAGGAGCACCGCGACTTTCCAGTTCTGAACGAGCTTGTCGGCCAGGCCCGAATCGCCGCGCGCGATTTCCTCGGCGATCAGCGCGAAGCTCTGCACCTCGCTCGCCCGATCAAGCTCGATGCCGCCGAATTCTTCCGGCACGCCGAGCGTGCGGATGCCGACTTTTTCCGCGCCCTGCAGGATTTCCGGCGGCAGCCGATCCTCCGGCGTCATCACCCATTCGCGCTGCCAATTGCCACGGATGAACGGAATGACGACGTCGTCGACGAAATCGCGGCACGATTGCCGCATCAGTTTCTGTTCTTCGGAGAGATGCGTCGACATTGGCGCTCCTACATTCGTCATGCCCGGCTTCATGCTGCTTCATGCCGGGTATCTACGTCTTGTGCGCAAGGGAGCCTAAAGACGTGGATGGCCGGGACAAGCCCGGCCATGACGATTCCGGAGGTGATCGTGCAACTACGCCGCTTTGCGAGACGCTAGAAAGTCACCCATGCGGTCGAGTGCGCGTAAAATATTCTCGGTCGAGTTGGCGTAGGACACGCGCAAATAGCCTTCGCCGAGAATGCCGAAATCAGGCCCACCGATCAGTGCCACGCCGGCGTCGTCGAGCAAAGCGTTGGCGAGCGGCTTCGCCTTCCAGCCGGTGCGTTTGACGTTGGGGAACGCGTAGAACGCGCCTTTCGGCGTCGCGCAAGAAATGCCGGGCAGCTTGTTCAGGCCTGCGACGACGATTTTGCGCCGACGATCGAACTCGGCGACCATCCGGACGGCTTCGTCCTGCGGCCCGGTCAACGCCGCCAACCCGGCATATTGGGTAGGCGCGTTGACGCACGAATAAAGGTTCACCGCGAGCTTGCGCGCATAGTCGTAGAGCTTGCCCGGCCAGATCGCATAGCCGAGCCGCCAGCCGGTCATCGCGTAGGTCTTGGACCAGCCGTTGAGCAAAATGAGCCGGTCGCGGATCGACGGATACGACAACAGGCACACATGCGTCTCGCCGTCATAGAGCATGTGATCGTAGATCTCGTCCGACATCACGGCGACGTCGGGAAATTTTTCGAGGCCCGCGACCAGCTTGTCGACTTCGGCCTTCGGCGTCACGCCGCCGGTCGGATTGGCCGGCGAATTGACGATGATCAGCCGCGTCTGCGGCGTGATCAGCTTGAGGGTTTCTTCGGCGGAGAACGCGAAGCCGTTCTCCTCGCGGATCGGCACCGGAATCGGCCGCGCGCCGGTATATTCGATCATCGAGCGGTAGATCGGAAAGCCGGGATCGGGATAGAGAATGTCGGCGCCCGGCTCGCCGAACATCAGGATCGACATGTACATGGTCGGCTTGCCGCCCGGCATGATCATGACTTCGTCGGGCGAAACGCTGACCTTGAAGCGCGCATGCAGATCGGCGGCCACCGCCTCGCGCAGCGGCAGAATGCCGACCGCCGGCGTGTAGCCATGATGGCCGTCGCGCAAAGCCTTGACGGCGGCCTCGACGATAAAATCCGGCGTGCGGAAATCGGGCTGGCCGATGCCGAGATTGATGATGTCGCGGCCGGCCGCAGCAAGCTGCGTGGCGCGCGCCAGCACCGCGAACGCGTTCTCTTCGCCGATACGGTCGAATGCGGCGACGGTCTTCAGCATGGCGCTCCCCCGGCAGATTTTCGCGCCGGCAGTTCATCCCAATCGCCGACCAAATGCAAACCGGCGCGATCACCAGCGACACTCCCGCCAAGCGCAAGGAGCCCCGGAACGAGTCCGGGGCTCCGAAGCACAACGAGAGTTTGTTGGAACGGCTTAGTAGCCGCGATCCGTATTGAACGCACCGCCTGACTGAATCTGCGCTGCACTGCCGCTGTGGCCGACCGGGTTCGGATACATACCCGGGCCGCTCGAGCGAATCTGATAGTCGTACAGATTCCGCGGCTGCCGATAGGACTCCTGCGCCAGGGCAGGCGTTGCGAGCAACGCGATGCCAACGGCCGACAAGATCAATTTGGTATTGAGTTTCATGATTATCCTCGTTTCATTGCGCCCCGTGGCCAGAAACGTATTGCCGATTCTGCACTGCACAAGAGACGAGATCGCCGCCCGTACCTCACAAAAATGTTATGGAAATCAATTGATTAATTGATATTTTATTGTATGATTTGCGGCAAATTGTTGCGTTGCAATAGAATGAGATTTGCTTCCGAACAGTGTTTGCGGCGCAAATCATGCGCCGGAGGGCCGCGGCAGAGAGTTTTTCCGTGCCGTGCAAAATGGCGGCTTCGCGACGCTGCGCGCCGGCATTAAATCGACATATCTGAGGAGCCAGATGAATTGCAGGCTCCCAATACGCGAATAGGGCGGAACACGATGGCGAAGAGCGAGCATTCCAACGTCGGGCAGCGGCCGCGTTTGCGTTCGCAATTGTGGTTCGACAACCCGGGCAATCCCGGCATGACCGCGCTCTATCTGGAGCGCTATCTCAATTACGGTCTAAGCCGAGCGGAACTGACCTCAGGCAAGCCGATTGTCGGTATCGCGCAGACAGGTTCCGATCTGAGCCCCTGCAACCGCCATCATCTCCAGCTTGCCGAACGCGTGCGGGAAGGCATCCGCACCGCGGGCGGCATCGCGATGGAATTTCCGGTACATCCGATCCAGGAGACGGGCAAAAGGCCGACCGCCGCACTCGATCGCAATCTCGCCTATCTGGGACTCGTCGAAGTGCTGTTCGGCTACCCGCTCGACGGCGTGGTGCTGATGACCGGCTGCGACAAGACCACGCCAGCCTGTCTGATGGCGGCCGCCACGGTCAACATTCCGGCGATTGTGCTGTCCGGCGGACCGATGCTGGACGGCTACCACAACGGCAAGCTTGCCGGCTCCGGCACCGTGCTGTGGCAGGCCCGGCAGGACGTTGCTGCCGGCCGGATCGACTACAATCAGTTCATCGACATCGCCGCCTCGTCGGCGCCTTCAATCGGCCACTGCAATACAATGGGCACGGCGTCGACCATGAACGCGATGGCCGAGGCGCTCGGCATGTCGCTTCCCGGCTGCGCCGCGATCCCGGCGCCGTACCGCGAGCGCGCCCGCATCGCCTATGAGACCGGCGTCCGCGCCGTCGAGATCGTCCTGGAGGATCTCAAGCCGTCCGATATCCTGACGCGCGCCGCATTCGAGAACGCCATCGTCGCCTGCTCGGCGATCGGCGGTTCGACCAATGCACCGATCCATCTCAACGCCATCGCCCGCCACATCGGCGTGAAGCTTGCGATCGAGGATTGGGAGAAAGTCGGCTACGACGTGCCGCTGCTCGTCAATATGCAGCCGGCCGGCGAATATCTCGGCGAAGATTATTACCGCGCCGGCGGCCTGCCGGCGGTGATGCACGAACTGCTCGCAGCCGGACGTCTGCGTGGCGACGCGATCACCGTCAACGGCAAGACCTGCGCCGAAAACGTGGCCAGTGCGAAGACGGCCAATCCCAAAGTCATTTGGCCTTACGACAAGCCGATGAAAGCCCAAGCGGGCTTCAAGGTGCTGCACGGCAATCTGTTCGATTTGGCGATCATGAAGACTAGCGTGATCTCCGAAGAGTTCCGGCAACGCTATTTGTGCAACGCCGAGGACCCGAACGCCTTCGAGGGCCGCGCCATCGTGTTCGACGGACCGGAGGATTATCATCACCGCATCGACGACCCCGCGCTCAAGATCGACGAGCATTCGATCTTGTTCATGCGCGGCGCCGGCCCGATCGGCTATCCGGGCTCGGCCGAAGTGGTGAATATGCAGCCACCCGCGGCTTTGATCAAAAAGGGAGTGACTTCGCTCGCTTGCATCGGCGACGGACGCCAGTCGGGCACGTCGAGCTCGCCGTCCATTCTCAATGCATCGCCCGAAGCGGCGGCTGGCGGCGGACTAGCACTGCTTAAAACCGGCGACCGCGTGCGCATCGATCTCAACAAAGGCACAGCGGATATCTTGATCTCGCCTGCCGAACTCGCCGATCGCCGCGCGGTGCTGCAGAAAAACGGCGGCTACCATTATCCGCAGAGCCAGACGCCATGGCAGGAAATCCAGCGCTCCATGGTGGAGCAACTCGGCAACGGCATGGTGCTCGAACCGGCTCCGAAATATCAGCGCATAGCACAGCACTTCGTGCCACGCGACAACCATTGAGGCCGCCGTTGGGCCTGTTGCTATCGCCGCGGTCGTGGCAGTTTGGGACGATTAACAAGCGCCGGGTGTTTTTCATGACCAGTCCCCGTCCCTCGACCGCCGACAAACGGAAAACCTTCCGCAAGCTGCACGAGTCCGGCTGCTTCGTCATTCCCAATCCGTGGAATGTCGGCAGCGCGCGCTATCTGCAGGGCCTCGGCTTTTCGGCGCTGGCAACCACCAGTTCGGGCCATGCGCATTCCGAGGGCTATGCCGACGGCGCGCAAAGCCTCGATCAGGTGCTGGCGCATTTTTCCGAAATCGCGGCCGCGACCGACGTGCCGCTCAATGCCGATTTCGAGGATGGGCTCGCCGATACGCTCGACAGCCTCGCCGAGAACGTCACGCGCTGCATCGCCACCGGCGTCGCCGGCTTGTCGATCGAGGATTTGCCGAACGACGGCAAAACGCCGCTCTACGAGCTCGACACGGCGGTCGCGCGCGTCAAAGCGGCGCGTGCCGCCATCGATCGCGCCGGCGGCGACGTGGTGTTCACCGCGCGCGCGGAAAATTTCGTGCGCGGCGTCAATGATCTCGATGACGCCATTCGGCGGCTGAAGGCCTACGCCGCAGCCGGCGCCGACTGCTTGTACGCGCCAGGCATCAACAAGGGCGAGCAGATCGAAGCCGTGGCAAAGGCGGTGGCGCCGAAGCCGCTGAATTTCCTCAACAGCGGCGCCTTCGGTTTTACGGTCGCCGACCTTGCGGCGATGGGCGTGCGCCGCATCAGCGTCGGCGGCTCGCTCGCCCGCGTCGCCATGCATGCCTTCATCCGCACCGCGACCGAGATCGCCAAGGACGGGAAGTTCGACGGCTTTGCCGGACTGGTCGGCAATGCCGAACTGAACGCCTTCTTCGGCGAAGACCGCAAGAAACTTTCACCATGACCGCCTCCGAACCGCATCCGCTGACCGGCCAGCCCATCGGCCTGCCGGTCGAGAACACGGCGCCCGCGCAGCGACCCGGCCCCGTGACGCTCAAGGGCCACTACGGCCATCTGGAGAAGCTCAAGGCCGATCATGCCGCCGAGCTGTGGTCGGTCTTTGCCGGTCACGATCGGCTCTGGACTTACATCTCGACGGACGGGCCGTTCGCGAACTTCGAGACGTTTTCGGCGTTTATTGCCAAGCGCGCGGCCGCTGCCGATCCTTACGCCTACGCCATCGTCGATGCGGCGGGGCGCGCCATCGGCTATTTCACCCTGTTGCGGATCGTGCCGGAGATGCGGGTTATCGAAGTTGGCCATGTCCTCTATTCGCCGGCGCTGCAGCGCACGCCGCTCGGCACGGAGGCGCAATACCTGCTCGCGAAATATGTGTTCGAGACGCTCGGCTACCGGCGCTATGAATGGAAGTGCGATGCACTGAACGCAGCGTCGCAGCGGGCGGCGCGGCGATACGGCTTCATCTACGAAGGGACTTTCCGTCAGTACATGATCAACAAGGATGGCCGCAACCGCGACAATGCCTGGTTCTCGATGCTCGACATCGAATGGCCGGAGCGCAAACGCAATTTCGAGCGATGGCTGGCAGCGGAAAACTTCGACCACGAAGGCCGGCAGAAGATCAGTCTGGCAGATTTGAATGGGCAGAAGGCGTGAGGCAGGAAGCGCAGGAACAGATGAGCGGGAGATTGAAAAATAAAGTCGCGCTGGTGACGGCGGCCGGGCAAGGCATCGGCCGCGCCATCGCCGAAGCCTTTATCGCCGAAGGCGGCAGGGTGATCGCCACCGACCTGGCCGACGAAAAACTCAAAGGGTTGCAGGCTGCCAAGGCGCAGAAGCTGGACGTGCGCGCGCAAGACAATATCGACGCGCTGCAAAGGGCTGTGGCCGCCGAGTTCGGCGCGCTCGATGTTCTGGTCAATTGCGCCGGCTACGTCGCCAACGGCTCGGTGCTCGATTGCACCGATAAGGACTGGGATTTTTCCTTCGATCTCAACGTCAAATCCATGCACCGCATGATCAAGGCGTTTCTGCCAGGAATGCTGGCGAAGAAATCCGGCTCGATCGTCAACATTTCCTCGGCGGTGTCGTCGATCCGCGGCGTGCCCAACCGTTATGCCTATGGGACGACCAAGGCGGCGGTGATCGGGCTGACCAAGGCGGTGGCTGCCGATTTCATCAAACAGGGCATCCGCTGTAACGCGATTTGTCCGGGCACGATCGAGTCGCCGTCGCTGGAAGACCGTATTGCCGCAGCCTCGAAGAAAACCGGAAAATCGGCCGATGCCGTGCGGCAGGATTTCATCTCCCGCCAGCCGATGGGCCGGCTCGGCACCGCCCGCGAAGTCGCAGCACTTGCCCTCTTTCTCGCCAGCGACGAGGCAAGCTACATCACCGGCCAGGCCCATCTCGTCGACGGCGGGATGGCGATGTAACTACCGGTCATGCCGGCCGAGCGACAGCGAGAACCGGAATCCATAGTCACAGGACTGCCCGTTCGAATCGTGATCACGGATTCCGGGTTCGCGCTTCGCGCGCCACGGAATGATGACCTTGACGGGCTTTGGGGCTGACCATGCACATTCTCATCACCGGCGCCGCAGGCATGATTGGGCACAAGCTGACGGCGCGCCTGGTGAAGGACGGCGAACTCAACGGCCGCACCATACAAAAGCTCACGCTGACCGATATCGGTGTGCCGCCGCGGCCCGAAGGGTTTTCCGGGGCGGTCGATGCCTTTGCGGCCGACATCGGCGACCCGGCGACGGCAACGCACGCCGTCGCGGCGCGCCCCGACGTTATCTTCCATCTCGCCGCAGTCGTTTCCGGCGAAGCTGAGCTCGATTTCGAAAAAGGCACGCGGGTCAATCTCGACGGCTCGCGCGCGCTGCTGGAGGCCATCCGCCGATGCGGCGAGAGCTACCGGCCGCGGCTCGTCTTCACCTCATCGATCGCCGTATTCGGGGCGCCATTTCCGGACGCCATCCCGGACGAGTTCCATCACACGCCGCTCACCTCCTACGGCACCCAGAAGGCGATCGTCGAGCTGCTGCTCGCCGACTACACGCGCCGCGGCTTCGTCGACGGCATCGGCATCAGGCTGCCGACCATCAACGTGCGGCCCGGGAAGCCGAACAAGGCGGCGTCGGGCTTCTTCTCCTCGATCATCCGCGAGCCCCTTGCCGGCGAGGACGCGGTGTTGCCGGTCGAGGATAGCGTCATGCACTGGCATGCGAGCCCACGATCCGCCGTCGGCTTTCTCATGCATGCGGCCGGGCTGCCACGCGAGCGGCTTGACACCCGCATCAATCTGACCATGCCGGGCGTCGCTTGCACCGTCGCCGAACAGATTGCCGCGTTGCGCCGCATCGCCGGCGACAAGGTCGCCGCCCGGATCCGCCGCATGCCCGATCCGCTGGTGACGCGGATCGTGGCCGGCTGGCCGCGCCGTTTCGATCCGCGCCGCGCGCTGGCGCTCGGCTTTAAGGCCGAGTCGTCGTTCGACGAGATCATTCGCGTGCACATTGAGGACGAGCTTGGCGGCAAGATCGCCGCGTGAGGCCGCAAAAGACTTCCCACGCGCGCCGCTTAGCGTCTATGTGTTTGCGCGATGAAATTCGGTATCCCGCTGATCCCCGCGATGCTCGTGCGCCGCTATAAGCGTTTTCTTGCCGACGTGATTTTTGATTCCGGCGAGATGACCACGGTGCACGTGCCCAATCCAGGCGCCATGACCGGCCTCGACAAGCCCTACTCGCGAGTATGGCTGTCGGATTCGCAGAATCCGCTGCGGTCGCTGCGCTACACGTGGGAACTGGTTGAGGCCGATTGCGGCAGCGGCCCCGAGATTGTCGGCGTCAACACCGTCCAGCCCAATCTCCTGGTCGCCGAGGCTCTCCAGGCCGAATTGTTTCCGCAGTTGCGCGACTATCCGACGATCCGCCGCGAGGTCAAATACGGCACGAATTCACGCGCCGATTTCATGCTCGAAGCCCCGCAGCGGCCGCGCTGCTATCTGGAAGTCAAGAACGTGCATCTGATGCGCAAGCCGCGCCTCGCGGAATTTCCAGACTGCGTTACCGTGCGCGGCGCCAAGCATCTCGATGATCTTGCCACGATGGTCGGGCAGGGTGCGCGCGCGGTCTTGCTGTTCGTCATCCAGATTCCCTCGGCGGAGCGCTTCACCGTGGCCGGCGATATCGACCCGGCCTATGCGGCGGGATTCGCCCGTGCACGGGCCAAAGGCGTCGAGATTCTGGCTTGGCGCTGCAGGATCAATGTCGACGGCATCGACATTGTGGAGCCGGTTCCGATCGAGGAAGGCTGAGCGCGCGGCGTTGCCGGCAGCGGCAACGCGTTTTACTTGCGTTGCCCGCACGTATGCTTACATTCCGGATACGTTTTCCCTCGCGGCTGACACATTACCACCATGACCTATGTCGAAGCGGCGTCAGCGCCGCTGCGCAAGACCGGGCAGATCAAGATCCACGGGCCTGCCGCGTTCGAAGGCATGCGCCGGGCTGGCCGGCTGGCCGCCGAATGCCTCGACATGCTGGTCGATGAGATCAGGCCTGGCGTCTCCACCGATCGCGTCGACCGGCTGGCCTATGAGTTCGGGAAAGACCACGGCGCCATACCAGCCACCCTGATGTACCGCGGCTACCGCAAGGCGACCTGCACCTCGGTCAACCATGTGGTTTGCCACGGCATCCCGTCGGACAAGCCGCTGCGCGACGGCGATATCCTCAACGTCGATGTGACCCTGATCCTCGATCACTGGCACGGCGACTCGAGCCGCATGTACACTGTCGGCGAAATCCCTCGCCGCGCCGAGCGGCTCATTGAGGTGACCTACGAGGGCATGATGCGCGGCATCGCCGCCATTAAGCCGGGCGCCACCACCGGCGACATCGGCTACGCCATCCAGTCCTATGTCGAGGCGCAGCACATGAGCGTTGTGCGCGATTTCTGCGGCCACGGCGTTGGCCGGCTGTTCCATGACGAGCCCAACATCGTGCATGTCGGCCGTCCAGGCGAGGGCATCGTGCTCAAGCCCGGCATGTTCTTTACGGTCGAGCCGATGATCAATCTCGGCCGCCCGCATGTGAAGGTGCTGTCCGACGGCTGGACCGCCGTGACCCGCGACCGCTCGCTGTCGGCGCAGTTCGAGCACTCGGTCGGCGTCACCGCGGCCGGCGTCGAGATATTCACCCTCTCGCCCAAGGGCCTCGACAAGCCGCCCTACCCTGCACCAGTTGCCTGATATCGTCGGCCGCCTCCATCCGCGCGAGGAAGTTGCGCACGGGGTGATTGCAAAATCCCGCATGTATCCCTTGACAGCAAGTAAGCCTTATGGCACTATTACTTGCAACCAAGGGGAGTGGCGGTCATGGAGAAAACCAGACAACAGGTTTACCGAGAAAATCGGCCGGTTATTTCAGATGATGACGCAAGAACCGCCGCCAAAGCAGGCCGGATTATAACCAGCTTCAATGCGCTCCCCGTCTTTGTTGAGGGCGGCAAAATTGTCGCTATCGCGGTCAAATGGAAACTTGGTGATGGTGCGACTGAGACGGTTTTGATTGACCGCTATCCAGCAACCATTCTGCAATTGCTTTTCGACCGGCTGAAGGAGAACGATTGGTCTGGAACTGTTCTAATCCCAGACGACGCCACGCTCCAATAAATTCAAGCAATGCGGAGCGCGAAAACTCCCCTCGAAGCATTTGTTCAACCATCCGAGATTCGACCATGCCAAAATATACCATGAAACAGTTTCAAGAGGAATACCCGAACGATGCGGCGTGCCTCGCTAAGTTGATGGAAATCAACTACGGCGGCGACGAATTGACGTGTCCCGGCTGCGGCGTCGAGGACGCTAAATTTCACGCAATGCACGGACGGCGCGCCTATGCCTGCCAAGAGTGCGGTCATCACATTTATCCGGCCGCTGGAACCATCTTCCACAAGTCGCCAACGCCGCTCACTAAATGGTTTTACGCGATGTACCTCATGACCAGCACGCGGCATGGCGTGCCTGCCAAGGAGCTAGAGCGACAATTGGGCGTCACATACAAATGCGCATGGCGCATGGCCCATGAATTGCGCAAGTTGATGGCATCTGCCGACCACGGCGGAACGCTCGGTGGCTCGGAAACTCAGGTCGAAATGGACGAAACGCTTATCGGGTCGCGCCAAAAGCAGAGTGATCGCCGCAAACGCGGCACGAACAAAATCACCGTCTTCGGCATGGTGGAGCGCGACGGCGGAAAGATTGTCGTCGGCCCAATACCAGACACAACAAAAGAAACAGTCGAAAATATTATCAAAGAGAACGTGAAAATCGGCACGTCAATCAATACTGACGAACATCCGACTTACACTCATTTGAAGGACCGCTATCGACACAGCGTCGTCAATCACAGCAACAAGGAATACGTTAGGGGCGACGTCCATACAAACACGATTGAGGGGCATTGGTCGCTGCTAAAGCGCGCCATTGCAGGCACGCACAATAACGTCTCCGCCAAGCATTTTTGGAAATATGCGGCGGAGTTCAGCTACCGCCGCAATTACCGATATTCTCACACGGCTATGTTTGATCGTCTGGTGGCCGCTTTCGCGCTGCCGCGCCTACAAGAGAGTTGAAATCCTCTCGGTGAGTGGGGTTCGCGTCGGTGGCGGGAGGGGCGGAAACGGCGGAGCCCCTTGGATCGATAACCGGGAGAGCGGAGTCAGTCACAGCGGCATTCTCCGCTTCCCGAGCCTCTCGCACTGACTTTATTTGCTTCCGCATCTCGATCAATTCCTCCTGGTCCAATGTCTCTTTGATCTTCTGCGCAGACACCACGATGCCCATGCCGACAGGCACACGATTTTGTTGGCCTGCTTGGACTGCCAATACCTCATCTGGTGGAGCATCCCAAGAGCCCGACCACAGGCCCAACAGAAATACTCTTTCAACCGGGACAACAGCCATAAAATGATTGCCCGGTATCGGTTGTCGCGGGTCCGGCTGGAAGTTAGGTGTAATCAACGGCCGCAAATCGAATCTCGTTGTCGGCCTTACGAACACTGGCGATCCGCTCAAGCCCTGCATAGCCTGAGTCTCTACCAAGTATCCCTCAATGTGCAACGTTTTAGTCTTGTCGCGCCAGTCCCGCACCGGGATTTTTTCATCGCCCGGAACCATGGCTACGGACCCAAAATGCACGATAGGCAGATTGCGTCGTTCGCCAGACATCAAACGGAAAAGCCCAATCGTATATGTAAAATCCCCGATGCCTAGCGCACCTAATCGCTCATGTCTTACGACAGCATCGGTCGCCATCATTTCATCTGGAAGATACATAATATCGCAGGGCGCTCCCGGGCCACCCGCGATAGCGAACGGCGTCACCGCCACGTCTACGTTTGGGTCTGGGTGTTCAAACCACCTGACATCATCGGCCACGATATTTTCCGACGTGCCGTCCTTGCGGTTTACACGAACGAGGAACGGATTATCGCCGAGACCGTGAGCTAGGTGCCGTGCAGTAACGATGTAGCCGCAGGTATCGTAGGCGAGCAAAAATCCGGTGCCAACACAGTCGATGCCGCCCTTGTCAGGACGCTTATCCTCGAAACCGAAGAAAAGGACCATCTGCCGCAAATCTTCGGTGACGCGCACGTAAAACCCCGGGCATCCCGGCAGCGCCTCCCGGCGTGCTGGGCCAAGACTGTAACCCCTTGCACCACAATCATTACTTGGCGTCAAGGGATACATGCGCAAAATCCGATAATCCGGTCATCCTTGCAAGCGGATCGGGCGCCGCCCCGGCAGACGTTACGGGGGTGGGGCGGGCGCCGGCAGGGTGCGTTCACAGGCCCATGGTGGAAAAGAACCGCGAGCGCGAGGCTGGCCTCGCCGAGGCTCCACCGCACTATTTTGGCCATCGCGAACGGCTGCGCGACCGCTTTCGCGAGGCCGGCACCGACGCGCTGTCGGACTACGAACTGCTTGAACTCTTGCTGTTTCGCGCCCAGCCGCGGCGCGACATGAAGCCGATCGCCAAAGCGCTCTTGGAAAAATTCGGGTCGTTTGCCGAGGTGATCTCGGCACCGGAGAAGCGCCTCGCTGAGGTCGACGGCGTCGGCGAGGCGAGCATTACCGAACTCAAAATCGTGCAAGCGGCCGCCAGCCGGCTGCTGCGCGGGCAGGTCAAAAAGCGGCCGGTACTCTCGTCGTGGTCGGCGGTGCTCGATTATTGCCGCACCGCGCAGGCCTTTGCCGACCGCGAACAGTTCCGCGTCCTGTTTCTCGACAAGCGCAACCAGCTCATCGCCGACGAATTGCAGCAGATCGGCACCGTCGATCACACGCCGGTCTATCCGCGCGAGGTGGTCAAGCGCGCGCTCGAACTGTCCGCGACCGCAATGATCCTGGTGCATAATCATCCTACTCAGGCATTTTCAGTCACGCTCGGTCATGCCTGACAACGCTCCGTCACGCTGATTTTGTTGAGTTTTTTGCAGCGCCCGGCTAGCTCTCTAATGAGCTCTGAGGGGCATAGCGGGAACGTTACCGCCCCCCAGTACCGCCCCCAATTCGACGGATGGTGCGTAGGATGGTTGCGCTCACAGACGGTGCTATTCGCCGCGCGCTGAAGCTCGCCGAACAGTCCCGCAAAGAAACAACGCTCGCCGACGGCGAAGGCCGTGGCACCGGCCGCCTCGTCCTGCACATCAAGCCGACGCCCCGGCGCATCACCGCCGAGTGGATGGCGCAGCAGTGGCGCGAGGGCCGCCGTACCAAAGCGAAAATCGGCACCTATCCCCTGCTCTCACTCGCCGGCGCGCGCGAGATTTTTCAGCGCGACTTCGCAGAAGCGATCCAGAAGAGGCGCGAGCATCAAGCTCGCCGGCGACAGCCGCCCGGGCACGGTCGGCGACCTGTTCGACGCCTACATTCGGCATCTGAAGGAAGCCCATAAGTCGTCCTGGCGAGAAGCCGAGAAAGGCTTCAACAAAATTGCCGGCACCCTCGGGCGCACACGGCTCGCCCGCGAGATTACGCCCGACGACGTGCTGGAGATTATTCGCCCGATCTATAGGCGCGGCAAAAAATCCATGGCCGACCACGTGCGCAGCTACATCCGCTCCGCCTATTCGTGGGCGATCAAGTCGGAGCACGATTACCGCAACAATTCTCCGCGGCGCTTCAAGCTGGTCGCGAACCCGGCCGCGGGCATCCCGACCGAACCGAAGGTTGTAGGTAGCCGATGGCTGGACGAAGACGAGTTCGTGCGGCTGTACCGCTGGCTTGAAGTGTCCGGACGCGCCCGTCCACCCGCCGTATACCCGCGCCGTGCGCATCATCATGCTCACCGGCCAGCGCGTGGAGGAAATCGCACGGCTGCACGTCGACCAATGGGACGCCAAGGAGCGCATCATCGATTGGTCGCGAACCAAGAACGGCAAGCCGCACGCCATTCCGGTGCCGGAGCTCGCGGCGGAACTCATCGAGAGCATAAAGCCGAACGAATGGGGCTGGTTCTTCCCGTCCGCGATGGACCCGACGCGCCCGGTAAGCGCGCCAACCCTCTATTCGTTTATGTGGCGCCAGCGCCAGCGCGATGTCATCCCATTCGTCACCAACCGCGACCTGCGCCGCACGTGGAAGACCCTGGCCGGCAAAGCCGGGATATCCAAGGAAATCCGCGACCGCATCCAGAACCACGCGCTCCAGGACGTAAGCTCCAAGAGCTACGACCGCTGGACCTACCTGCCCGAAAAACGCGCGGGCATGGCGCAGTGGAACGCCTTCGTCACTTCCCTACTGCAAAAGCCCCGCCTCACCATCGCCGCCTAAGGCAACGCATCCAGCCGAACTTGCGGACGAAGTGCTGCGCCGCGTCCCGCACACCAGAACAATGTTCCCGCTTCGATTCCGTTTGGTTCACGAATGGATTCGGATATGTTTTGGGCGCGAACTTGACCGGTAGTAGCGGAACACCGGCGGCTTTTATGCGTTATTTTTTGTTCGCCGATAACCACATTCTGCCATGATGTGGTATGATTCTCGCTAGGGCTCCTTGGGTTGCCTTCTGGAGCCGCTAAGTATTGAGTTACTTGGCGTCTCCTTGGGCACTCAGGAGGGCAACATGCATCGCAATCTCGCAGAAAAGCTTCTCGCTGTTGCCGCCGTCGTCGCGATACTTGTCGCCGACGCGGCGCTCATTGCACGCCTATGCGGGAGCATCAGCTTCGACGCCGCTATGTTCACGGCAACAGTAGCGGGAAGCGCCGCGACGATTGCAGGAGGTAATGACG
>CAVPQA010000034.1:0-24727 GCA_963707175.1 uncultured Alphaproteobacteria bacterium | reverse complement strand
ATCCATCGAATCGCTGACACGCGAGCAGGAAAAATTCCGTCAACAGATGGCGCAAGCCTTCGGCGTGAGCCCATTCGGCGCACTCGAAGACCAGGTACGGCGGAATATGGAAATCTTCGAGCGCGCGTTCGCGATGTTCACGCCGTTTGCGCGGCGTGAGGGCCAGGGCGGCGGCACGGCGGAGCCGGAGAAATCCTCCGGCAAATCAGGCGAAATCGACGATCTGAAACGCCAGCTCGAGGAGATGCAAAAGAAGGTCGACCGGCTCACCGATAAGGATGGCGGCTGAGCTCGATCACACCGCGCGAGCCAAGCCCTTGAGCCACGGCCGCTCCGTCGACGCCAACCCGACAAGCGCGCCTTGCAGATAATCGCAGCCCCAAACCTCCAGCATGCGAGCGGCCTCTTCATTCTGCACCCACTCGGCGACAGTCGCGAGCTTAAGCCGCTTGGCGAGATCTATCAGAGTCCGCACGAACGCGCGATCATCCTCGGAGCGCATGATGTCGGCGACAAAGGCGCCATCGATTTTGACGATGTCAACACCGAGTTTGCGCAAATTGCGAAATGATGTGTAACCGGCGCCGAAATCGTCGATCGCGATCCGGCAACCGAGATCTTTCACCCGGGCAACGAAACCGCGCGTCTCGTCAATGTCCTGGATGGCGGCACTCTCGGTAATCTCGACCGTCAGGCGGTTTGCGACATTACCGTGCGCACGCAAGAGCGAGCCGAGCCCGGCCCACCAATCGGGATCGGTCGTCGAAGCCGGCGATACATTCAGGCTGGCTTGCAATTGCGGCGCCGCAATCATTTCGTCGACGACCAGTTCGAGCACACGGTGATCGAGGAGACGCACGAGGCCGAGCCGCTCCGCGACTGGAACGATGTCGCCTGCGTTGATCAGCGAGCCGTCGGCGCGCCGGATACGCATCAGGCATTCATAAAAGGCGGGCTGCCGGGTCGCCGCCGTCACCACGGTTTCATAGGCGAGGAAAATGCGCCGTTCGTTGAGCGCCGCGACGATCTCGTCGGTGGCGCGCACGTTTTCGCGACGCAGCGCCTCGCGTTCGATGCTCGGCCGGTAGGCGAGGAAAGAACCGCGGCGTTTCGCTTTGGCGGTGTCGAGCGTTTCCTGGGCGCGGATCAGGACTTCGGCGATGCTGCGCGCATGCCGCGGACCCGTCACGCCGCCGATGGTGACGGTCACCGCGATCGGCCCGGACTTTGTCGGCACCATCTCGTCGCGAACGCCGGCCAACAGACGCTCGGCGGCGATCGCCATGTCGTCGGGCGTGCAATCGCGCAACACCACGCCGAATTTGTTGCCCGAATAGCGGCCAAGCGTGTCCTTGCCCCGCATCCGGCCGCGCAGGCGCTTGCCGACCTCCGCGATCACCTCATCGGCAACATCGAAGCCGTATGATTCGTTGATGCGCGACAGATTGTCGACGGCTACCAGAAGGAACCCGCAGGAGGAGCGGAAACGGATTGCGTCCTCCAAGGTGTCTTCGAGAACTTCGGTGAGATGGTGCCGGTTCAGCTCACCGGTAAGCCCATCGTGTTGAGCGAGGAAGGTCAGCCGCCGCTCGTACTCATAGCGCTCGTTGATGACACGCAGCACCCCGTGCGCGCGCGCCGCCCGGCCGTCGGGGCCGGCAAACCAGCGGCCGCTATCCTCGATCCAAAGCTTGGTCTCCGAGTCACGGTCGGGACGGATACGGTACTGAATTTGATACGGCACGCCTTTGCCGCCGTCACGCTTGTCCGACTGCATGACGGCATCGAAGCGAGCCTGCGCATTTTCGGCGTCAAGCAGTTGCGCATAGCCACGGCCGGTGGCAACCGCCGCCATGTCACCGATCAGCAGCACGTCCTTGGCGTTGTCGCTCCACAACAAGGCGTCGCTGTCGAGATGCCAGTCATAGGCGACCTCGCCCACCGAGGCGAGAATTTGCGCGGCATCCAGCGCTTCGTGCCGCGAGGGCGCCGTTGCAGCTGGCACGGCCGTGTCGCCGGGCGTCCTGGAAGAAGAGGGAAGCGGTTGTCGTCGACCGTCCTGGGCCACGGGGCCCTCCGAATCAGGAGATTGGTGCGCTGCGCAGAAGGCGCAGGCAGACAGCGCCTGCACCGCCAACCTACCGGCGGACTTTAAACAATTTCAGAAAATTGCCGGGTCTCAGTATATTTACTCACAAGCGCGCGCTGCCGCGGCACGCCGCTTGCGCCTCCGAAGCCGAAAGTCCGGCTCCGTCCCGTTTTGGGACAAAAGGCGCAGGCGATGCCGATGAAAAACGCACTTGTCCCGCTCGCACCGCAGCCGCGTGGTACCGCGGCGGCACAGTCGGATCGGCGCGCCAAAGCCGATTTTGTCGCGCATCTTATTGCGACTGCTGCGCAAGTGCCCCAAACGCGAGCCCGCCGCCGTGCCGATCCCGTGGATGCCCTGGCAGCTTACCGGTCGCTGGGTCGCTGGCCGAGCGAACCGGGGCGCGCCCTGTCCCGATCCCTGTAGATTAATTTCACCGATCTTTACCGGCCGCCCGTAACGCGGACGTTCCGTAATGGCTAGCTCGCGCTGTCGAACTCGACCTGTCGCGTCGCGCCGCGGATTCCGATAATGAACCCGGCCAATACGTCGACCAGACCGATGACGACGAGGAGAAAGAACGTCGACGTTCCGGCGCTTTTGACCAGAAGAAATTCAACCAGCATGGCAACGAACAGCAGCATCGCCAGAACGTGATCCATGATCACCCGATTGCCCGTCCGGGTCGATTTTATGATTTCAACCCACAGCAAAAAGATCGACAGCGCGAGGAAAGCGTCCTCCCAGGTCAATTTCCAGACCTGGCCCGACATCATCGGCACGGCCGCGGCCTGCGTCGTCCAGACGTCAGGTGGCAACCGCAAGATGAAGGCGACGATATTGTAGATGGCGAAAGGAATTAGCAGCAGCGGAAAGCCGAGAACGTACATGGCAGGCTTCCTTGGCACGCCCTCATCGCGCCCGGCGCGACATACGCTTCGCCACTCTACCCGCGTCGCCGCTGAGCCTCCAGGGACCGCGCTAGCCCGGCCATCAGTCCCGGATCAGGTTTCCGCCTTCTTCGCGATCACCTGGCGGCCGCGATACATGCCGGTTTTCAGGTCGATATGGTGCGGCCGGCGCAATTCGCCGGAATCCTTGTCTTCGATATAGGTCGGCGCCTTCAGCGCATCCGCCGACCGGCGCATGCCGCGCCTCGACGGCGATGTTTTCCTCTTCGGCACGGCCATAGCGGCGTACTCCTTCGTATCCAGGTCTTATCGGAAGGCGGCCTTATAGAAGAACCATGCGCCCAAGGCTAGTGGGCGCGAACGCAGGCGGCGAGCGCCGGATAGGCAGCGGCGCGGCGCTCGTGGAGCGCAGCGAGACGCCGGACCAGCGTGCTCGGATTGCGGGCGCTGCGCAGGTGGGGATTGGGGAGGATCGCAGTCAGTTCCGCCGCCTGCCAGGCGTCGAGGTCACGCGCCGACTTGCCAAAGGCCCAGCGCGAGCCCGCCTCAATGCCGAACTGTCCGTTCGGACCCCATTCAGCCGTATTGAGATAGAGTTCCATAATCCGCCACTTGGGCAGCACCAACGTCAACCAGACGGCCAGTGGAATTTCCAAGACCTTGCGCACGATGCTGTGGCCCGGCCACAGGAACAGGTTCTTGACCGTCTGCTGGGTAATGGTCGAAGCCCCGCGCGACTCCGCGAGATCGTCGTCGGATTGCTGTAGCGCTTCGCGAATGGCGCCGAGGTCGATGCCGTGATTGCGGCAGAAACTCGCGTCTTCGGCCAGAATCACAGTGAGCGGCAGAACCGGTGCGATGCGGTTCAACGGCACAAAAACACGCTCCACCCGTTGCCCGGTCGCCCGCCGCCAGAGCATCGGCGTCGAGACCGGATCGATCGCCCGGTAAAACGGCGCAATGACGTAAGGCGCCGCCAGCACAACGAAAACGATCAGCGCGCAAAACGCGAGCAGCCGCCGAAAGCCCAATCGCGGCGAGCGTGACGCACGCTGCCGCTGCCGGCACGGCGGCGGTCCCCCCTCCTGCAGGCGATCGCGTCGCGCGGCGAAAACCATCGGCCAAGCCTAATGCGCGCTTGCGGCGAAAGCGTGTGCGCGCGCCCCTGTGCGTGGATGCTCCCGCTGGCGCAGGCCATCCGCCGCTGCTAGTTTTGCGCAAAATCGACAGGAGGAAAACGTGGCAAAGGGTGCCGTCGGGGCAAAAGATGCCGTCGCTTCCGAAGAACTGGCGCAAAAGTTCCGGGTCGAGAAGGATTCGGCCTATGAGCGTTTCGTCCGCAGCGACGGCCTCGATATCATCGGCGCGCATTACGTTCCCAATCTGCGCACCGTCGAGCTGAAATCCTGGCCGCGCCGCGCCGCCAAGGGCGTCTACATCAATCACGAGGCATCGCGCTTTTCCAACGACTGCTACGTCTGCGAGATTGCACCGGGCAAAAAGCTCGAACCGGCCCATCATCTATTCGAAGAGATGCTGCTGATCCTGTCCGGCCGCGGCTCGACGACGGTGTGGAATAATTCCGGCGCCCGCATCACCTTCGAATGGAAGGCCGGCTCGATTTTCGCCATCCCATTAAACTGCTGGTATCAGCATTTCAACGGCTCGGGCCAGGAACCCGTGCGCTTTGTCGCCGTTACCAACGCGCCGACCGTCATCAACCGCTATGACGATCTCAATTTCATTTTCAACTGCCCTTATGACTTCAAGAACCGTTTTTCCGGCGAGCCCGATTATTTCGCGTCGAAAGGCGAGCAAGATGGCTTTCTGCTGCGCACCAATTTCGTGCCCGATGCGGTCAACCTGCCGCTGATCACCGCGAAGGAACGCGGCGCCGGCGGCGGCCATATCCGTTTCAACATGGCGCGCGGCACCATTGCCAGCCATATCTCGCAGTTTCCGGTCGGCACGTATAAGAAGGCACACGCGCACGGACCCGGAGCGCACGTCATCATCCTGTCCGGCGAAGGCTACTCGCTGATGTGGCCGGAAGGCGAAGAACCACAGCGCTTCGAGTGGCAAGTCGGCACGCTGGTGGTGCCGCCGAACATGTGGTTCCACCAGCATTTCAATTCTGGACCCACACCGGCACGCTACCTCGCCTTCAAGCACTGGTCGCCGCGCAATGCGCAAGGCGTGCCGATCTCCTGGATCAGCCGCAGGCTCGGCGGCACCCAGATAGATTATGCGGACGAACATCCGAAGGTGCGGCAATTGTTTGCCGAAGCGCTGGGCAGGCACAGCATCTCGCCGCGCATGGATTCGGTCTATGAGGCCGAAGCCACGCAGCTGCCGCCGAGGGCCGCGTGATGCGCGGTCTGCTCCGGCGAAGCTTGATCGCGCTGATCGCTTGCTCAGCGTGTCTCTGGGTCGGGGCGCCGGCGCGCGCCCAATCGGTTGCCGATATCGCGGAGTATTCCGGGCCCGACCGCACCCAGCGTCTGATCGACGGCGCCAAAAAAGAAGGTTTTGTCACGCTCTATTCATCGGCGGTGATCGCCGACAGCAATGCCATCATCCAGGCCTTCCAAAAGAAATATGGGGTGCAGGTCCGCCTGTGGCGGGGCAGTTCGGACGACATCTTGCGGCGTGCCGTTACCGAAGCCCGCGGCGAACGCTATGACGCCGACCTGGCGGAGACCGCTGGGGATTCGATGGAAGGACTGCAGCGCGAGCGGCTGCTGGCCGAGGTTTCCTCACCGGCCTTCGCGCAACTGATGCCGGGAGCGGTGATGCCGCATCGCGGCTGGATCGCCGACCGGCTCAGCGTTTTCACGGTCGCCTACAACACCACCCTGATCAAGCCGGCGGACGTGCCAAAGAGTTATGCCGATCTCGCCGACCCGAAATGGAAGGGCAAGCTTGGCGTCGACAACGAAGCCGACGATTCGAGCTGGTTCATGTCGGTCACCGAAGCGATGGGCAAAGATGCCGGCCTGGCGCTGTTCCGCAAGATCGTCGCCACCAACGGCATCTCGGTACGCCGCGGCCACACGCTGCTGGCCAACCTGGTTGTAGCAGGCGAAGTGCCGCTGGCCCTGAATGTCTATGGCTATCGCGTTACCGCGCTGAAAAAGAGCGGCGCGCCGATCGACGGCGTCGTGCTGTCGCCGGCCTTTGCGCTGCCGACCGGCATCGGGCTGATGGCCAAGTCGCCGCACCCGAACGCCGCGCTGCTGCTGCTCGATTTCTATCTGACGGACGGTCAGCGCATACTCGCCGCGCGCGGTAACGTGCCGACCAACCGGACCGTTGCCGAACCGCCGCCGGGTGTGAAGCTAATCGACAACGCCAAATTCCTCGACAACGAGGACGAGTGGACGAGGCTGTTCAGAAGCACGTTCGAGGGCGCCGGGCGGTAAGGGCGGCTGCGCCGCTAATGCTGCCTGTATGCGAGCACGGCGAGCGTGAAATCGCCGGTCCACTCATTGGCCATGGTGTTGGCGCCGACCGAGATGTCGCAGTTGCCCGATACCTTGATGGTGATGCTATTGCCTGTGCCGTAGTAGGGGCCGTCGGCGACTCCGCCCTGACACGTCACGCTGCCGCGCATCGGACCTGCGCCAGCAAACGTGATTGTCATCACCTGGCCGGCATCGACGTCGACCCGGTAGACCTGTTGCGGCGCGTGGGGCGTCACGTGGCCCTGGGCCATCACGCCATACGATCCCTTTGCAAATTTCAGTGTGATGGGCGAAGCCGCGTTGGCCTGCCAAGCAAAGCAAGCAAGTGCGCCGCCCAGGACAACTGTCATCAAAGTCAAACGAATGGTCATCACCGCCTCCTCTGTTGTCACTTAAGCCTTCGGCTTCGCCAGACCGGCTCAAGCCCTCAACGCATCAACGCAGAATGGCCTCCTCGTTTTTAGGTAGTGTGACGGTTGCGTCCTGGCTAAGCCGCCTCCGCCCGCGGCAACGCTGTCCTGCCGCGAATAATATCCGACGCCTTGTCGGCCATCATGATGACGCAGGCGTTGATGTGCGCCGAAACGAGGTCTGGCATGGCGGCGGCGTCGCACACCCGCAGGCCCTCGACGCCACGGACCTTCATATCCGGTTCGAGCACCCCGCCCTGACCCATCGCGCAGGTGCCGGCCGGGTGGTGCGCAGTGATCACCACCTTTTTCAGCCAAGCATCGATTTCGGCGTCGGATTTGACTTGCGGCCCCGGCCCGATCTCCTCGCCGCGGAACGGATCAAGCGCCTTATGGAAGGCGAGTTCGCGCGCGCGCTTAAAGCCTTCGCGCAAAGTCGGCAGATCGTTGGGCGCAGTGAAGAATTTATAGACGATCCGCGGCGGCTTGAGCGGATCGCTGCTCGCCAGCAGAACTTCGCCGCGGCTGTCGGGATGCAGCAGCGTCGGACGGATGCCGTAGCCGTCGAGATATGCCGGCCGCAGCAGCGGAAACCATAGACGCGGATCGTGCGAGGTGCCCCGGAACATGAATTCGATATCGGGCACCGAGAGCTCCGGCCGCGTCTTGATGAAGGCGTGCAGGCCGCCCGGCACCACCGTTCCGGGGCCGGTGCCGAACAAATACGCGCGGACCATGCTCATCGCCATGCGGTCGAAGCGCATCTCGCGATGAAACGAGCCAGGTTGCCGCCGCGTGTAGGTCATGTAGGCGCCGAGATGATCCTGCAGGTTTTTTCCAACCGGCAGATCGGCGATTACATTGATGCCGAGGCTCCGCAGATGCTCGGCCGGACCGATGCCGGATAGCATCAAAAGCTGTGGCGTGTTGAACGCGCCGGCCGCAACGATCACTTCGCGAGCGGCGGTCGCATGCTGGGTCGATCCGTTCTGGACATATTCGATGCCCATCGCACGGGTGCCTTCCAGCAGCACGCGGGTGCTCTGCGCATTGGTGGCGACGGTCAGTTTGGCGCGGCCGCGCGCCGGTTTGAGAAACGCGTTCGCGGTCGACGAACGTCGGCCGTGGCGAATCGTGTACTGGCCGCGGCCGAAACCCTCCTGCTGCTCGCCGTTGTAATCCGGCGTGATCGGATAGCCGCAGGCCTTGGCGGCATCGAGCCAGGCGTCGTAGAGCGGGTCTTCGGTCTTGGCGAATTCGGTGCCGAGCGATCCCTCGCCTCCGCGATACGGATCGGTGCCATTTTCCCAGGTTTCGCAGCGCCGGAAATAAGGCAACACGTCCGCGTAGGACCAGCCGCGCGCACCCTTCTGCGCCCAGCGGTCGTAATCGCCCGCATTGCCGCGCGTATAAGCCATGACGTTGATCGAAGACGAACCGCCCAGAACCTTGCCGCGCATCGCCTCGATGCGCCGCCCGTTGAGATTGGGTTCGGGATCGGTCTCGTAGCCCCAATCGAACATGCCGTATTCATGCATGCGGCCCATGCCGAGCGGGATATGGATGTAAGGGTGCCAGTCGCGGCCGCCCGCCTCGAGTAGCAGCACGCTCGCGGCGCCGTCCTCGGACAGCCGATTAGCCAGCACGCAGCCGGCCGAGCCGGCGCCGACGATGATGTAATCGTATCCGTTGCCCGCCATTTCACTCCCTCATAGGCGTGTCGCGCGATTATTGGCTTAATCCCGCGCGTAACCGATCAGCTTTTTCTTCTTGCGGCCAAGCATGATCAGGATCGCGGATAGTACGGCAATCACCGCCCAGGTGGGGAGATCGAAAACCCATTGTCCGTATGGCTCCCATGCCCACAGCGCCTTGCTCTTGATCCAGCCTTGCACCGCATTGAGGCTATGCTGGTCGATGTCGGCCCATAATTCGCTCAGACGCACATAGACGAACTGGTGGTTGGCGATCGACTTTGTCCCATCATAGACGAAGAATACAAAGGCGGTCGCCAGCAAGAGCAGGCCGAGAAAGCGGAGCAGAAATCGGATCATGGGCGCAGGCGGGCTTGCGGATTGGCGGGACGGCTGCACGCCATACTCTGCCGCGCAATTTAGTTCAATGCAGGGCGTTTATTGCGCACCCGCGATTGCCGCGCCGCAGGCCCGGATCATGGAGCAGCGCCAAATCCCTTGAGTATCGGCCTCCGCTTTCGCTAAGCTTCTCGCTTTCGGCGGCGATGCACCGGCGTGACAAGGAAAGACAAAAAAATGGCCTCCAAAAACGGCGGGAAGAACGGCAGCCACGCGAACCGCCCGACATTCACCGACCAGGAAGCGCTGCTGTTTCACAGCCAGGGCCGGCCGGGAAAGCTTGAGGTTGTAGCGACCAAACCGATGGCGACGCAGCGCGACCTGTCGCTGGCCTATTCGCCCGGCGTCGCCGTGCCGGTGCTGGCGATCGCCGAGGACGAAGCGCGCGCCTACGATTACACGACCAAAGGCAATTTCGTCGCGGTGATCACCAATGGTACCGCGATACTCGGCCTCGGCAATCGCGGCGCACTGGCGGCGAAGCCGGTGATGGAGGGCAAGGCCGTTCTGTTCAAGCGTTTTGCCGACATCAACTCCATCGACCTCGAAGTGTCTTCCGAGGATCCCGACGAAATCATCAATTGCGTCAAGCTGCTCGGCAAGAGCTGGGGCGGCATCAATCTGGAGGACATCAAGGCGCCGGAATGCTTCATCATCGAGCAGAAGCTGCGCGAGCTTTTGGACATTCCGGTTTTTCACGACGATCAGCACGGCACCGCCATCATCGCCGCCGCCGGCCTGATCAATGCTCTGGAGCTGACCGGCCGCGAGATCGGGACGACGAAGCTCGTATGCAACGGCGCCGGCGCGGCCGGCATCGCTTGTCTCGAACTTCTGCGGTCGATCGGCTTCCGTCCTGAGAATCTCATCCTCTGCGACACCAAGGGCGTGATCTACGAAGGCCGCACTGACGGCATGAACCAGTGGAAGTCAGGCTTTGCGGTCAAGACCAAGGCGCGCACTCTGGCCGAAGCATTGGCCGGCGCCGACGTGTTCTTCGGACTTTCGGTGAAGGGTGCGGTGACCAAGGCCATGGTGAAATCCATGGCCGACAAGCCGATCATCTTCGCCATGGCCAATCCCGATCCCGAAATCACCGTGGAGGATGTGGCGGAGGTGCGCACGGATGCCATCATGGCCACCGGCCGCTCCGATTATCCCAACCAGATCAACAACGTGCTCGGCTTTCCCTATATCTTCCGCGGCGCGCTCGACGTGCGGGCGCGCGCCATCAACATGGAAATGAAGATTGCGGCTGCGCATGCGCTCGCCGCGCTGGCGCGCGAGGACGTTCCCGACCAAGTCGCCGCGGCCTACGGAGCGCGGCCGAAATACGGGCCCGATTATATTATCCCGGTGCCGTTCGATCCGCGGCTGATTTCCGACATTCCGCCGGCGGTGGCCAAGGCGGCGATGGACTCGAACGTGGCGCGGCGGCCGATCGCCGATATGGAAACCTACCGGCAGCAATTGCGCAGCCGCCTCGATCCGATCGCCGGCGTGTTGACCGGCGTTTATGAACGGCTGCGGCGACGGCCGCGGCGTGTCGTCTTCGCCGAGGGCGAAGAGGAGCAGGTGATCCGCGCGGCGGCGAGTTTCGTGCACCAGGGGCTCGGCACCGCGCTGCTCTGCGGCCGCGAAAACCGGGTGCGCGAAACCGCCCTGGCGCTCGGCGTCGAGTTGGGCAGCGGCATCGAGATCATCAATGCGGCGCTGTCGAAGCGTAACGCCGCTTATGCCGCGTATCTTTACGAGCGGCTGCAGCGCCGCGGTTATCTGCAACGCGATTGCCAACGCCTGGTCAATCAGGACCGCAACCACTTCGCGGCCTGCATGGTGGCGCTCGGCGACGCCGATGCGATGGTAACCGGAGTCACGCGTAACTTCTCCGTAGCGCTCGACGACGTGCGCCGCTGCATCGACGCCAAGCCCGGCCATCGCGTGATGGGCGCTTCGTTGGTGCTGGCGCGCGGCCGCACCGTGCTGGTCGCCGATACCGCCGTGACCGAAATGCCCACCGCACAGGAGCTCGCCGAGATCGCGATCGAGGCGGCCGGCGTCGCGCGCTCGCTAGGCTATGAACCGCGGCTCGCCCTGCTTGCGTTCTCGACCTTTGGCCATCCGCCGGGCGAACGCTCCCAACGCGTGCAGGAAGCGGTGCGCATTCTCGATCGCCAGCGGGTGAATTTCGAGTATGACGGCGACATGGCAGCCGACGTGGCGCTGAACATGGAATTGCGCGAAGCCTATCCGTTCTGTCGCCTCTCTGGGCCGGCGAACGTGTTGATCATGCCGGCGTTCCACTCGGCCTCCATTTCTACCAAGATGCTGATGGAGCTTGGCGGTGCCACGGTGATTGGCCCGATGCTGGTCGGGCTCGACCGCTCGGTGCAGATCGTGCCGCTGTCCGCCAACGACGCCCAGCTCGTCAACATGGCGGCGATCGCCGCCTATAACGTCAGCGGCTAAACCGCGTCTGCCTGAAACTCCATGCAACGGCGCAGGATCGGAATCTCAGGTCCCGAGGTTTCACTGGTCGGGCTCGGCGCCAATAATTTCGGTGCCCGCATCGACCTCGCTGCCTCGCGCCTCGTAGTCGACAAGGCCCTCGATCTCGGCGTCACGCTGATCGACACGGCCGATATCTACGGCAACAAGGGCGGCTCGGAGGAATGTCTGGGGCAAATCCTCGGGCCGCGGCGCAAGGATGTGGTGCTCGCGACCAAGTTCGGTTTGCCGATGGACGGCGCCGGCAAGCTCCGCGGCGCCTCGCGGCGCTACGTCATGCAGGCGGCCGAAGCGAGTTTGCGGCGCCTCAAAACGGATTGGATCGATCTCTATCAGCTCCACCGTCCCGATCCGCAGACGCCGATCGAAGAGACCCTGCGGGCCCTCGACGATTTGAAACAGGCCGGGAAAATCCGCTTCATCGGCTGCTCCAATCTCTCCGCCGCACAGCTCGAGCAAGCGCAGAGCGTCAGCGAGCGCATACACCTGGTCTCATTCATCTGTTGTCAGGACGAGTACAGCCTGCTTGAGCGCGATCTGGAAAAGGACCTGCTCGGCGCCATGCGAAAGCAGCGACTTAGCCTACTGCCTTACTTTCCGCTCGCGAGCGGGCTGCTCACCGGCAAGTACAAGCAAGGCGCGCCGCTGCCGCGCGGATCGCGCCTGGCCAACGACCCGCCCCGTGGCGGAGAGGTGCTCAACGATCGAAATTTGCGCCTTGTCGAGAAATTGTCCGCCTTCGCGGCGGCGCGCGGGCACACCCTGCTTGAGCTGGCGATGAGCTGGCTCGCGAGCCGGCCGTTCATTCCCAGCATCATCGCCGGCGCCACCAAGCCCCGGCAGGTCGAGCAGAATGTTGCCGCCGTAGGCTGGTCGCTTTCGGCCGAAGACTTGGCCGAGATTGACCGCATCACCCTTTAACCGCCCTCGTTAATTCGCCGCCGTCCGATTCACGGGGCCGAAACCTCTCCTCGATAGGTTGCGGTGCATGCAGCACGTCGTAACGCCCACGCCGTTTGCCCTTGAAATTCAGGGTCTTGTCAAATGCTTCGACCGCCCCGCGGTCGACGGCCTGGAACTCACGGTGCGCACCGGCGAATTTTACGCGCTGGTTGGTCCCAACGGCGCCGGCAAGACAACGACGCTGCGGATGATCGCGGGCCTCCTGCGCCCGGACGCCGGCACGATCCGCGTCGGCGGCATCGATGCACTCGCCGACCCGGTCGCGGCGAAACAGATCGTCGCCTGGGTCTCCGACGAGCCGATGATCTACGATAAGCTGACGCCGCGCGAATATCTGGAATTCGTCGCCGGACTGTGGGGCGTCGAGCCGATGCTCGCCGCCACACGCACCGAGACGCTGTTGGATTGGCTCGATCTCGCGCCGCACGGCGACGAGCGCTGCGAGAGTTTCTCCAAAGGCATGCGGCAGAAGGTGGCGTTGGCCGGCGCGCTGGTGCACGAGCCGCGCGTCATCATTCTGGATGAACCGTTGACCGGCCTCGACGCCGGTTCGGCGCGCCAGGTCAAGAATGTGCTGCGCGAGCGCACGCGTGCCGGCGGCACCATCGTCATGACTACCCACATTCTCGAAGTGGCCGAGCGCATGGCCGACCGCATCGGCATCATCGCCCACGGCAAGCTCATCGCCGAAGGCACGCTCGAAGAACTGCGCCAACAGGCTGGCACGCAAGCGGACAGCGGCGCGCCCGACAGCGGCAGCCTCGAAGAAACATTCCTCGCCCTGGTCGCCGAGCCGGCGCAAGCAGCATGAACGCTCCGGCCGGCACCGCCGTCTGGTTTGCTCAGCACGAATCACGGCTCGTCTGGCGCGACTGGATTTCAATGATCACGGCCGGCCGGCGCGAGCGACTGCGCGCAGTGGCCATCGGAGTCGTCGCTTTCATTCTGTCCATGCACTTCGTCGCCTACTGGGTCGTCGGCCCCCACGCCGGCGCCGCGATCAACAAGCAAACGCTGCTCACCATCACCACGAGTGCGCTGCTGTCGTGGATGCTGATGATCTCGCAGGCGATGGAATTGATCACGCGCGCCTTCTACGCTCGTTCCGATCTCGATCTGATCCTCGCTTCGCCGGTTGACAGCAACAAGCTATTCGGCGTGCGCATCGCCACGATTGCGCTTGGGACCACGCTGATGGCCTTGCCGCTGGCGGCGCCGTTCATCGATGTGCTGGTCGCGCGCGGCGGCTGGCGCTGGCTCGGCGCCTACGGGCTGATTGTGGCGATGGGGGCCGCGGCGACGGCGCTGGCCGTGGGTCTCACCGTCGCGCTGTTCCGCGTGCTCGGCGCAAAACGGACCCGCTTTGTTGCACAGGTTGTTGCTGCCATCATCGGCGCGGCGTTTATCATCGGTCTGCAAGTCATCGCGATCCTGACCTATGGCACGATCTCGCGCACGGCGCTGTTGCAATCGAAAACGCTGCTGGCGCTGACGCCCGGCCTCGACAGTGCGTTGTGGTGGCCAGCGCGGGCCGCATTGGGCCAGATATTTCCGCTCATGGCCGTGCTCGCCACGAGCTTCGCTCTTCTTGCTGCCGCTGTGGCCTTCGTCGCCCCGCGCTTCGCCAACTATGCCATCATGGCCGCCGGGGTCGGCAATGCGAGCGTCGTCCGTTCGCGGCGGAATGCCATTCGCAAAAGGCTCTCGCCGCGCGGCGCACTGCGCCGCAAGGAATGGATCCTGCTGCGGCGCGATCCGTGGCTGATGTCGCAGACGCTGATGCAGATGCTGTATCTGGTGCCTCCGGCCTTGATGCTGTGGCGCGGCTTCGATCAGGGCAACAGCGCGCTCCAGCTTGTCGTGCCGGTGCTGGTCATGGCGGCCGGACAGCTTGCCGGCGGCCTCGCCTGGCTCGCGATCTCGGGCGAGGATGCGCCCGACCTCGTCGCCACCGCACCGGTGCCCGCCCGTTTCATTCTGCGCGCCAAAATCGAGGCAGTGCTCGGCGCCGTTGTCATCGTCTTTGCACCGCTGGTGGCGGCGATCGCCATCGCCTCGCCTTGGCACGCCCTGGTCGCAGCGGCCGGGATTGGCATCGCAGCCGCGGCATCGACGGCCGTGCAGTTCTGGTTTCGCAGCCAAGCCAAACGCAGTCAGTTCCGCCGCCGGCAGGTGTCCTCGCGGCTCGCCACCTTTGCGGAGGCGTTTTCTTCCATCGGATGGGCCGCCACCGCCGCGGTCGCCTCGGCCAGCCTTTGGCTCGCCATTGCGCCGGTGGCGATGGCGCTTCTGGTCCTCGGCGGCGCCTACTTGCTGAGCCCGCGGGCCCATCACGCGTGGTGACCGCGACCGTCTCGACGCGGCCGGTTCAAGATGATTAAACGTTGGCTCCAAACGCCGGCCGGAGCCGCGAATGAAGAAACAGCCAGATTGGACGTGGCCGACCGGCAAGCGCATTGCCGTCGTGTTCAACGTCTGTCTCGAGGCCTGGTCGGACGGCAAGGCGCCCGGCATCAGTCCGATGGGCAATCCGCTGCCCTCGGGCGTGCTCGACACGATGGCGATTTCGTGGGCCGCCTATGGGGTGGACGTCGGCATCCACCGGCTGATGCAGGCCTTCGCGCGCCACGGCGCCAAGGCGAGCGTGATGACCAACGCGGTTATCGCCGAGCGCGCGCCCGCAACCGTCAAGGCAATCGCCGACAATGGCCACGAAGTGCTGTCGCATTCCTACGCCATGGACGTTATCCCGGCGCTGCTATCCGACGAGGACGAAAAGCAAAATATCGAGCGGTGCACCGCGCTGCTGCAAAAGGCGTCAGGCCGGAAAATCGTCGGCTGGCTCTCACCGCGCGGCACGTCGAAGCCAACGACGCCTAAGCTGCTCGCCGAGGCCGGTTACCGCTGGTATGGTGATGTGTTTCATACCGACCTGCCCTATGTGACGAGCCACGGCAACAAACAAATCGTCGCTATTCCGCTGTCCTACGATGTCAACGACATGCCGTCGATGAAATACGGCCATCCGCCGCGCATGATGCTCGATGCGTTCAACGAAGTGATCGACATCGCGCGCGCCCGCGACGACGAGCTGCGCATTGTCGACGTCACCGGCCATGCGCATATCTTCGGCCACCATCGCGGCGCGCATTTTTATGAGAAGATCGTCGAGCAGGCGATGGCGGCGTCCGACATCTGGGTCGGCACGCGCGCCCAAATTGCCGATCATATGCTAAGCATGGCGAAGGCCTGAGTTTGAAAAAGGTACCGGGAGAAGAGTGACGTGATTCCGTTCGAAATGGTGGAACCGAGTTCGCTCAAGGAAGCGCTGTCGCTGCTCGATCCGCAGGACCCGACGATCCGCCCGGTCGCGGGCGGCACTGCGCTGATGCTGATGATGAAGGCGGGAGTCTTTACGCCGACGCGCCTTGTTTGCCTGCACCGCATCGAGCGGGATTTTTCGCGCATTGCGCTGACAGACAAGGGCGAGCTGCGCATCGGCGCCATGGCAACGCTGCGCGAACTGGAGAAGGATGCCACCGTCGCCTCGCGCCTGCCCGTGCTGGCGCGCGCGATGCGCACGCTGTCGAGCGTACGCGTGCGCAATGTCGCGCGTGTCGGCGGCGCGCTCGCCCACGGCGATCCGCACATGGATCTGCCGCCGGTCTTGAGTGCGCTTGGCGCCCGCATCTCGATCGCGGGCCCCAACGGCAATCGCGAGCTGCCGCTCGAAAAGCTGTACACCGGCTACTATGAGACCGTGCTGGAGAAGAACGAGCTGATTACCGCCGTAACGGTGCCGGCGCTCGACGGCCGCAAGGCCGCTTACATGAAAGTCACCTCACGCACGGCCGACGATTGGCCGTCGCTCGGCGTGGCGATCACGTTCGCCCTCGCGGACGGCCGCATCCGCGATCCGATCGTCATCGTTAGCGCCGCCACCGAGAAGGTTACCCGCATGAGCGCGGCCGAGAAGACGTTGCAAGGCGCCGCCCCGGACGACGCCGCATTGCGGCGCGCAGGCGATGCGGCGGTCGATGAAGTGGAAACGTTGTCCGACGCACACGGCTCCGCGCCTTACAAACGCGAATTGCTGCGTGTCTATCTGCGCCGCGCTGTCCGTCAGGCCCTCGACGAAAACGTACATTAGAGGACAAGCGATGAGCACGCGTCTGTTGAATTTCACGCTCAACGGCCAACCGGTCTCAACGGCGATCGAGCCGCATCGCAATCTGGTCGAGCTGTTGCAGCGTTTCGATCTGTTCGGCGCGCGGGAAAGCTGCGGCCAGGGCCTATGCGGCTGCTGCACGGTGCTGGTGGACGGCAAGGCGGTGTCCGGCTGCCTCTATTTTGCGGTGTGGGCTGACGGCAAGAGCATCACCACCATCGAAGCGCTTGACGCCGACGGCAAGCTTGCGCCGATGCAGCAGGCGTTCATCGATGCTGGTGCCTTCCAGTGCGGCTACTGCACGCCCGGCTTTATCCTGATGTCGCAGCAATTGCTGAAAGAAAACCCGAACCCGAGCGACGACGACATCCGGCACTATCTGTCGGGCAATTTGTGCCGCTGCGGAACTTATCCGGAAGTAATCGAAGCCGTGAAGGCGGCCGCGAAGCAGCCGGCCTAAACGGTTGCGTCCAGCGCGGCGATAAATCGCTGCTTGATTGCGTGCCCGTCGCGCAACGGCAGAACGCGCGGGGTGTCTTCGGCGCTGATATGGGCGCTGACCAGGATTGGCCCCTCGCCGGAATGCAGCAAGCCGCGGACGTTTGCGGTCTCGTCGATGCGCGAGACACTGCGCGCTTGCCTGAACCGGCACGCGAGCGCTGTAGCGACGAGATCGATGCCCGACTGCGTGGCGCTCGCCTGCATGCCGGTCTCGCCGTAATGGGCATTATCGAGCACGATTATGCTGAGATTGTTCGGCTGCTTGACGCCGATGGTGGCGAGGCTGCCGATGCCCATCAGCATGTCGCCGTCGCCGGTGAGCACGGCGACGCGCCGATCCGGCCGCGCCAGCGCGAGGCCGAGTCCGATCATGGCTGTGCCGCCCATGGCGCCCCACAGATAAAAGTTCAGCGGATGATCGCCGGCCGCGGCAACGTCATAGGTCGCCGACCCGAGCCCGCTGACAACGAGCAGATCGCCGCGGTCGATCAGAAGCTGACGCACGAATTCGCGCCGGTCCAGCATCAGCGCACCCATTGCTTGCGGCCGATCAGCCGCTGCGTCAGCAGGATCGCGATCTGCAGATTGCCGTCGAACGCCATGTCACACCCGGCGCCGACAATATCATCAACATCCTCGGCATGTTCGACCCGATAGGTGAGAAAGCCCGAAAGCCGCAGCACCTCCTCGGTGATCGAGCCCATCGGCACCTGCCATTGATTGAATTCGCCGAACTCGCCGCGCATGGTCACCAGCACCACACAGCCGAAGCCGCAATTGCGCAGCAGCGAAAACATGTTGACGCAGTTGCCGACCCCGCTCGACTGCATCAGCAACGCCGCGCGCTGCCCGCCGAGCGCCGCGCCGGCGACCAGTCCCACACCCTCCTCCTCCGTGGTCAGCACCACATCGGCGATGTTTGGATCTTCCTGGCATAGCGAGATGAGACGGCTATGGCCGGCGTCGGGTACGTAACCGACCTGACGGATGCCGACGCGCCGAAACTGCCCGTAGATGGCGTCTGGCCAAGTGGTTTCGGGTTGCGAAGGCGTGTGCAAGGGGGGCTCGTCGTCACGCATTGCTTGGCGGCAGCGGGGGCAGGCCGCGGATCATGTCGGCGGCCTTTTCGGCGATCATAATCACCGGCGCATTGATGTTGCCGCCGACAAGATCAGGAAACACCGACGCATCCACCACGCGCAATGCGTCGACGCCGCGCACCCGCAGCGCCGCATCGACCACCGCGCCTTCATCCACGCCCATCTGGCAGGTGCCGGCCGGATGATGGACGGTGATCGCCGTCGCCCGAATATGAGCGTCGATTTCGGCGTCTGTGTTCAACGGCGGCAGTTCGGCGGCAACGAAAGGTTCCAGCGGCTTCTGCCGGCCGACTTCGCGTGCCATGCGCAGGCCGTCGCGCAGGATTTTCAGATCGTCGCCGGCGCTAAGAAAATTCTGGAAGATCCGGGGCTGTGCGCGCGGATCGGCCGATGCAAGCTCGATACGGCCGCGGCTCTGCGGCCGCAGCAGCGCCACGCGGCAGCCGAACGCATCGGGAAAGCTCGGCAGCAAAGGCGGCAGATAGGGCTTTGCCAGCATCGAGCCGGCGTTGAGCAGGAACTGCACGTTAGGCAGCTTCGCCTCGGCGTCGGTGCGCAGAAAAGCGAATAGCCCGCCCGGCAGATCGCTGGCAAAGCCCGATCCGAAGAAATACGCTCTGACGAGTTCGCGGGCGATGCGGTCAAGCCGCATTGCACGGTGGAAATTACCGGGCTGCTTGCGGGCATAGGTCAGGCCCGCGGAAATGTGATCCTGAAGATTCTTGCCAACGCCGGAAAGCGGCGCTTTCACCTCGATACCATGGGCGCGCAATCCGGCTGGATCGCCAATGCCCGAGAGCATCAAAAGCTGCGGCGAGTTGATCACGCCTCCGGCGAGCAGCACCTCGCGTTCGGCATAAACGCGAACGCTCTCACCGCTGCGCGAAAAATATTCAACGCCAACGGCGCGACCGCGCTCGATGAGGACACAGCTGACCAGCACGTCGACTTCGACGCGCAGATTTTGCCGGCCCATCACCGGCTTCAGATAGGCGAGCGCCGCGCTGCAGCGGCGGCCGTTGCGAATGGTCGACTGCCAGCGGCTGAACCCTTCCTGGCTGCGGCCGTTGTAGTCGCCGGTCCAGGGATGGCCGGCGAGCGCGCCGGCCTCGGCGTAGGCCTCGACCAGCGGATCGGCGAAACGCGTGAGCTGCGTGGTCAGCGGTCCAGCGCCGCCGCGATATTGGTTAGTCCCGCCTTCCCAGGATTCCTGGCGCTGGAAATACGGCAGCACGTGCGCATACGACCATTGCGTCAGGCCGGCCGCAGCCCAACGGTCATAGTCGCCGCGATGGCCGCGCACGTAGGCCATGGCATTGATCGACGACGAGCCGCCGATCACCTTGCCGCGCGCGCATTCGATACGCCGTCCGTTCAGCTCCGATTCGGGCTCGGAGAAGTACATCCAGTCGTGCATGCGGCGATTGAGGATACGTCCCCAGCCGAGCGGAATGTGGATCCAGGGATCACGGTCCCACCCGCCGGCTTCGAGCACCAGCACCCGGGCATCTTCCGAGAGCCGGTTCGCCAGCGTGCAACCTGACGAGCCCGCTCCGACAATGACGTAATCGTATTCGGCGTTGGCGGCTGGCATCAGGCGTTACTCGGCGCAAGCGGGGCGCGGCCGCAGATCATATCGGCGGCTTTCTCAGCGATCATGATCACCACCGCGTTGATGTTGCCGCCAATCAGGTCCGGCATGACGGAGGCATCGACCACGCGCAATGCTTCGACACCGCGGACACGGCATTCGGGATCGACCACGGAAGCGGCGTCGCTGCCCATGCGGCAGGTGCCGATCGGATGATAGACGGTGATGCCGGTCGAACGGACATGGGCATCGATTTCGGCATCGGTCTTGAGCGGCGTCATCTCGGCGCCGACGAACGGGGCGAGCGGCTGCTGCCGGCCGACATCCACTGCCATGCGCATCCCGGCGCGCAGCACTTTCAGATCGTCCTCGTCGCCGAGGAAATTCAAGCTGATGCGGGCCGCTGCGCGCGGATCGGCCGAGGCCAGCGAAATGCGGCCGCGGCTTTTCGGCCGCAGCAGCGCGACCCGGCAGCCGAATGTATCGGCAAAGCTTGGCAAAAACGGCGGCAGATACGGCTGCGCCGCCAGCGATCCGGCGCGAAACAGAAATTGGACGTCGGGCAGCTTCGGATCCAACCCCGTCTTGAGAAAGGCGGTGATTCCGCCCGGAACATCGCTCGCAAAGCCTTTGCCGAACAAATAGGCCTTGGCCAAGTCGATCACGATGCGGTCGAGCCGCATCTCACGATGGAATTGCCCCGGCGTCTTGCGCAGGTAGCCGACATCGGCCGACAGATGATCCTGCAAATTCTTACCGACATTTGGCAGCGGCACTTTGGTGGCGATGCCATGGGCGCCCAGCTCCTCGGGATCGCCGATACCGGACAGCATCAACAGCTGCGGCGAGTTGATTGCGCCACCGGCCAGGATGACTTCACGGCCCGCATAGGCCCGCGATGTTTCCCCGGCCGCAGAGACATATTCGACGCCGACGGCGCGATGACCATCGAGCACAATGCGGTTGACGCGCGCACCGACGTGGACGCGCAAATTGGGGCGCGCCAACGCCGGTCTCAGATACGCGACCGCGGCGCTGCAGCGGCGGCCGTTGCGAATTGTCACCTGCCGTCGCGCGAAACCTTCCTGCTGGCGGCCGTTGAAATCGTCTGTCCAACCGTAGCCGGCCGACGCCCCGGCGGCCGCGAAAGCCTCGACAATCGGGTCGGAAAAACTGGTGTGCCGCGTCGACAGCGGACCGTCGCCGCCGCGATATTGATCCGTGCCACCCGCCCAGGATTCCTGACGCCGGAAATAGGGCAGCGCATGCGCATAGGACCAATGCGCCAGACCGTTAGCCGCCCAACGATCGTAGTCGCCGCGATGGCCGCGCACATAGGCCATGGCGTTGATCGAAGACGAGCCACCGATGACCTTGCCGCGCGGGATTTCGATCCGCCGGCCGTTCATGCCCGGCTCGGGCTCGGTCGAATACATCCAATCGTGCATGCGCCGCGCCATCACGCGGCCCCAGGCCAGCGGGATATGAATCCAGGGATCGCGGTCCCAGCCGCCCACCTCGAGCACCAGGACACGCGCGTCTTCCGACAGCCTGTTCGCCAGGGTACAGCCGGCTGAGCCGGCACCCACGATGATGAAATCGTATTCGTTGGCATTCGCGGCCGGCATGACGGATGTTCGCCTTTGCTGAGATCGGCACTATCATCCGCGAATGTGCGGCCTTTGCAAATAGCGGCCCGGTTATTATTGTGCCGGGCTCAAGCCAAGAAGCAGAAACGGAGAAGTAGCATGGCAACAAGACTTCGCCACATCGCCATCATCGTTCCCGATCCGGAAAAGGCGGCAAAATTCTTCGAGGACGCCTTCGGCATGACGCGCGCCGGCACCGCCCGCCGCGGCATCTACATGAGCGACGGCACCATGAACGTGGCCCTGCTCAAGACCGAGGGCAACGAAAAGACCGGCCTTTATCATTTCGGCATGTGGGTCGACGACCTCGACGAGGCGGAAAAGAAGGTCACGGAGGCCGGCGGCACCTACCTGGCCGGGCGGCCGACTTCGCCGAATTCGTTCTACGAGGCGAAGTATCGCAACCCTGACGGGGTCGTGTTCGATCTGACGCACAACGGCTGGGCCGGCGCTACAAAGGAAGTCGTCGCGAAGACGTAATTGCCATTGCCGCACTCGGTCCGGCAATCCATGCGGCAATGAGCGGCATGGATGCCCGGGTCACGCCCGGGCATGACGATCAAGTCGCAGCCGCAAATGCCAACCTATCCAAATCGCATCGTTGTCATCGGCGCCGGGCCGGTTGGCCTCTGTCTGTCGCTGGCGCTCGCCCAGGCCGATCAGAAAGTTTGCCTCGTCGAGGCGTTGGGTGACGACAATTTCCTCGAACAGGTGCCGCGGGCCGGAACGAACCATCCAGCCACACTGGAAATGTTCGATCGCCTCGGACTCTATCAAAAACTCGAACCGCGCGGCATCATCGCCCCCGTATTTCATTACTGGGACCGGCATGAGAACGAGCTGATCGCCGCCTTCGATCACGCCGATCTGAAAAACGACACGCGCTTTCCCTACGTGCTGCAATGTGAGCGCATCAAGATTGTCGAAGAGGCGCTCAAGATGGCGAAGGCGCAGCCTAATATAGACCTGCGCCTGAACACCGAGTTCATCGCCTTCGCGCAGGATGCCGACGGCGTCACGGCGCGAGTCCGCAATGTCGCGGGTGAAGACGAATCGATCGCGGGCCGCTATCTGGTCAGCGCCGAGGGTGCGCGCAGCATCGTGCGCAAGGACCTCGGCATCGCGTTCGAGGGCTTCACCTACGACGACCGGACGCTCAATATCGAAGTCGCCTACGACTTCACGCAGCACGGCTACGCGCACCGTAATTACATCTCCGACCCGGCCGAGTGGTCGAATCTGTTCCATTGGAAAGGCCCGCCGGACCGCTGGCGCGTGCACTTCCCGACCGATCCAAAGGCCGATGAAGAAACTTTGATGCGGCCGGAGGCCTTGCAGGAGCGGCTGCAGCGCTTCCTGCCAACGGGAAAGCTTTTCGACATTGTCGGCAGCAATCTTTATGTCGTGCATCAACGGGTGGCGGATAAGTTTCGCATCGGGCGGGCGATCCTGGCCGGCGATTCCGCACACGTGAACAGCCCGATCGGCGCCATGGGGATGAACTCCGGCGTGCACGACGCCATCAATCTCGCCGACAAGCTCATCGCCATCTCGCGCGGCGAGGCAGATGACGGCGTGCTCGATCGTTATGAGCGGCAGCGCCGGCACGTCGCCATTGCGCACACGCAGGCGCAGACCATTCGCAACAAGCGCCTGCTCGCCGAACAGGATCCGGCGGTCCGCCAGCGCAATCGCGATGAGCTGCGGCGGATATCGGAGAATCCTGAGCTGGCAAGAAAATTTCTGTTGCGCACGGCGTTATTCGAAAGCCTGCGCGAAGCCGAGGCGATCGCTTGACGACTGGAGATTCCACAATGCGATGCAAAGTACTGATGTTTGTCGTTGCGGCCGCCGCAATCATGCTCGCCGGCATGCCGTCCAATGCCCGCGCTGCGGGTTGGCCGGAACGGCCGATTCATCTGATCGTGCCGTTCCCGGCCGGCAGCAGTTCCGACATCGTGGCGCGCATCGTCGCCCAGGCGTTGGGCGGCAAACTCGCTCAAACCGTTGTCGTCGAAAACCGGCCGGGCGCCAGCGGCGAGATCGCCGCCGAATACGTCGCGCATGCAACTCCGGACGGCTACACCCTCGGTATGATCAATACGAGCTTCACGCTGCTGCCGAGCCTGGCCGCCTCACTCAAATTCGATCCGGTAAAAAGCTTCGCGCCGATTTCGATGCTGGGCGCCTCACCTTTCGTTCTTGCCAGCTATCCGGGCGTTCCCGTGCACACCGTGCAAGACGTCATCAAGCTCGCAAAGGCGGCGCCGGGAAAGCACACCTTCGCCGAAGCCGGGCCCGCGACTCTCGCCAATCTGGCGGGCATCCTGTTCAACAAGATGGCCGGTGTGCAGATCACGCCGGTATCTTATCGCGGCACCGAGCAGGAAGTGCCGGACTTGATCGCCGGCCGCGTCGACATGGCCTACGTGACCATTCCGCCGACCTTGCCGCTCATTCAGCAGGGCAAGGTTCGTGCGATTGCGGTGACTGGAGCGAAGCGCAGTCCGGCGCTGCCGAATGTGCCGGCAATCGCGGAGGCCGGCCTGTCCGGCTACGAGGCCGTGCTCTGGCAGGCGCTCAACGCACCTGCGGGCACGCCGGCGCCGATTCTGGCCCGGCTCGCGACTGAAACCGACGCCCTGCTGCATGAGGCGAAAACCACGGACGCTTTGAAGAGAATCGGCGTCGACGCCGAGCCGAGCACGCCGCAACAGCTCGCGGATCGCATCACCGCCGACATCAAGAAATGGCACGACGTCATCGTCAGCGCTGGCATCAAGGTTCATTAGAGCTGTCGGCGCTTGACGCCTCGCGGACCGCGGCAGATGCTGTTGTGTAAGCGCAGGCGCAGGCTGCGTCCGGCCGCCATTTAACGGAGGCTTCCATGGCTGCACGGCTCCGTCACATCGCATTGTCGGTCCCCGATCCGGAAAAGGCCGCCAAGTTCTTCGAGGAAGCCTTCGGTATGAAGGTGGTCGGCAAGGCCGGCATCGGTTGCTACGTCTCCGATGGCACCATCAATGTTGCCTTGCTGAAATACGACGACGAGGTTCCGGGCTTCCACAAGGGTTATCACGGCCTTGTGCATTTCGGCATGTGGGTCGACGACCTTGAGGAAAGCTCCAAGAAGGCGATGGCCGCCGGCGCCAGCTATTTCAGCGGCGCGCCGCAGAACAATCCGCATGCCTTCTATGAGGTCAAATACAGGGATCCGAACGGCGTTATCTTCGATCTGACGCACAACGGCTGGCGCGGTGCCGTGAAAGAAGTCGTGCCG
>CAVPQA010000033.1:0-182031 GCA_963707175.1 uncultured Alphaproteobacteria bacterium | reverse complement strand
TATCGCGGGGAAGGATGATTTGTCACTCCGCCGCCTCCGCCTTCCGGCCGCCTACCGTGGCGCCCAAGGCGGCCATCGCATCGATCTCGGCATCGCTGAAGCCCGCTTCGCGCAACACCTCAAAGCTGTGCTCGCCGAGCCGCGGCTGCAGACGCTCCGCCGTCAGGCTTTCGCCGTCGAACCGCACCGGCAGTTCGGTGAACTGGATCTCGCCCTCGCTGGGATGCGTGGCGTGCTTGAAGAAGCCGGTCGCGGCAAGCTGCGGGTCGGAGAACAAGTCGCTGAGGTTCGACATCCGCGCCGCCGGGATTTCCAGCTCGCGCAGGATTTTGAGCCACGCATCCGTGGTCTTGCCGGCAATGCAGGCGCCGGCCAACTCATAGAGTGCGACGATGTTCTGCGCGCGCGACGCGATCGAATCGAACCGCGGATCGCTCATCATCTCGGGCGTGCCGACCGCAGTCCAGAACTTGCGCCAGTGCGTCTGCGTATAGGCCATCATGCACAGATAGCCATCCTGGGTCTGGTACGGCCGGCGCCACGGCGCGGTCACGCGCGTGTAGCCGAGCGGGCCGAGCGGCGGCACGAAATTGTGGCCGAACAGATGCTCGCCGAGCACGAATCCCACCATCTGCTCGAACATCGGGATTTCGACGAAGCAGCCGCGGCCGGTGCGCTCGCGCTCGAACAAAGCCGCACACACCGCGCCGGCGATGGCGAGTGCGCAGGTCTTGTCGGCCAGAATCATCGGCGCGTAACGCGGCTCGCCCGCCATCTGCGCCATCAGGGCGGCGATGCCGGACTGGCCCTGGATCACGTCGTCATAGGCCGGCTGGCCGCTATAGGGCCCGCCGTCGCGGTAGCCATGCAACGCCGCATAGACGAGGCGCGGATGCTTTTCCCGCACCGCGGCGTGACCGAAGCCGAGCCGACCGATCGCTTGCGGCCGCATCGAATGCACCAGCACGTCGGCGGTGGCAAGGAGCCGCCACAGCGCGTCCTGCGCCGGCTTCTGCTTGAGATCGAGCACCAGCGAGCGCTTGCCGCGGTTGAGCCCCATGAACAAGGCCGCCATGCCGGGCGAGCGCGCCGGCCCGGTATGGCGCGGCGCATCGCCCTCCGGCGCCTCGATCTTGATGACGTCGGCGCCCATGTCGGCGAGGCTCTGCGTCGCCAGCGGCCCGGCCACCACCGAGGTCAGATCGAGAATGCGAACGCCCGCCAGAGGTCCAACCGTCAAGAACGCCACCATCGATCGAAACCCGGCACCACGTCGCACCGGACCTTCGACGCCTGACGCCATCATGGACGGCTTTGCGAATTGTGCGCAAGCGCCATCGCCCCCGCGCGCCGACGCCGGGCAGAGGCCGGTGACAAGCCGGATCAGACGCCCGGATTCACGTTCGACGCCGGAGGGATTTCAGCTCAAGCGGACCGGACGCAGATCAGGCCGCGCCCTTCAGGCGGCCAGCCGCATCGCCGTAGGCCGCCTCCTTCATGACCGTGGCGAGCAGGCGGAACGCCGCTGTCCAGGCGTCACAGAGTTCGGGAGTGAACTCGGCGCCGAGTCCTTTTCTGAGCGTGCGCAGCAACGCGTTGCCGACGTAAGTGTAATGCACCGGCTCGACCCCGTAGTCGAGATGCTTGACCGCGAGCTGTTTAACGGGATTCAAGATCTTTTCCGGATTGTGCAGCGACCGCACGACGAGGATTAGCGCCGCCAAAAGCTTTTGCCGCTGCGCCTGCATGTCGCCCTTGAACATCTTCCGCAATGACGGATCGATCGCAAACAGCTCGGCATAAAAAATCTCCGCGACCTTGTCGCCCAGCTTCGCTGCCTTTTCGAAGCTTTTCTGAACCAATTCAACCTGGCGCGCGTCCACAGCCCCCTCCCAGAACAAGGAACGTGCCAATCTTATGGGCAGAGACAAAACAAAGTATGAAAGCAACGATCCGCGACGCGAGAAGTCGCCAAGCTAGATTAGCAACATAGATAGCCACGTACTGCGGCGGGACACGCAGTTCAATGCCCCGCGAACGCCGGCATCACTTCGCGCGCGAACAGCCGCATCGACTTCTGCGCCACGGCGAGCGGCAGCGTGCCGAAATTGATCTGCAGCGAGGCGTGCTCGAACCCGCCGACCCTGTCGCGAAAACTGCGGATGATGTCCTTGATCTCGTCGGGCGTGCCGACCAGCGCGCCGCGCGCCTCGATCTGGTTCTCCAGGGTGAAATTCTTCATCCGACCGATCGAGTCGCCGTAGCCCTTGTAGTCCTTCGACGCGGTGCCTTGCGTCCACTCGCCGGCGGACTCGAACAGCGCCTTGAAATAATCCTCGAATTGCGGGCGCGGGATTTCGCGGGCAAGCTTTTTGTCCTCGTGGCAGAACATATGGAACGCGATCATCACCTCGCCGTCGCCCGGATGGCCAGCCTTGCGCCAGGCGTTGCGGTAGATCGGGATCAGATCCTTCAACGGCCCGATCGGGATCGACATCAGCGCGTGGCCTTCCCGGCCGGCAAATTCGAACGAGTCCTCGGTGCGGGTCGAAGCGATATAAAATTTCGGCCGCGGCTTCTGCGTCGGCCGCGGCAGCGAGGTGACGTTGTCGAACGAATGAAACTGGCCGTGGTGGCTGACATTCTCCTTGGTGAGCAGCAGTTCGATCTGCTCCAGGCCTTCGCGGAAGCGCGCCACCGATTCGTCGGGCGAAATGCGGAAGCGGCGGAATTCGTGCGGCAGGAAGGCGCGCGCGAAGCCGACATCGAAGCGGCCGCCCGAAATAGCGTCGAGCATGCCGATCTCGCCGGCGAGTTTCAGCGGATTATTGAACGCCGGCACCACCGCGCCGGTGACGAGCCGCATCTTCCTCGTACGCGCCGCCGCGGCGGCCAAGAACAGGATCGGATTGGGGCTATAGCCGCCGTAACGCTCGAAATAATGCTCGACTGAGCGCGCATGCGAGTAACCGAGTTCCTCGCCCTCCTCGGCAATATCGAGGCTCTCCGCGTAATAATCCGCGGGGCTCTTGTCCCGCGGCTGGAAATTGGGAAAAAACTGCACTCCGAACTGCATCGCCCGCTCCTGTCCAGGTCTTTTAAACCGGGACGTTGACGTGAACGTCAAGGCCGTAAGCGGCCACCATGGCGCCGACCTGCTCGCTGCGGCCGATATGGGCGTTCACGACTGTGCCGATATCGCGATGCAATTCGTCAGCCGTGCGCTCAGCCTTCGGCTTGACCTGGGCGCTCAGGTAGGCGCCCTCGGCGCTGTTGACCTCGACCAGCGCCCGGCCGAACGGCAGTTGCATGCGCTGGTAGCGCGCCAAGCCGCGCGCGAGATCGCCGCCGGCCTCGCGCAGGCTGTCGGCAAGGCAGGCCGCGTCGAGCGCCGCCTTGGTGGTGCCGGCGCCGGCATGCGGCCGCGCCACGAACGCCGCATCGCCGGCCAGCGCCACCCTGCCGAACACGATCTGCGGCGAGGCGAGGTCGTAGATCGGCTGGAAGAACGGCGCGCTCCGCGCGAAGATCTGGGCGACCTGGGGCGCAAGAAGCCGCCTCGCATCGGCTTTGGCGCGGGCGATCACGTCCGGTCGGATCAGCGGCGGCGGAATGCCGGCGGCGTGGTGCCGCCCTTGCGCGTCGGTGCACATATCGGCCAGCGCGGCGCGATCGGCGGGACGATACCAGACGATATTGTAGCCGCGCCGCCCGACCGCCGTGTCATTGTCGCGGCCGGGCACCGCATAACTGATCACCTGTTCGCCCTCGGGCAGGCAGAAGGCATAGAGCCCGACCATTTCGTCCCACAGTTCGGACGGCACGTCGGCTTCGTCGATCGAGGCGCGCCACGCCACATAGCCGGCATAGTGCGGCTCGACATCGGGCAGGAATTGCGCGCGCACCGCCGAGCGGATGCCGTCGGCGCCCACCAGAAGATCGCCGCCTTCGCTGCTGCCGTCGGCAAAGAAGGCGGTCACGCCATCCGCATCCTGCGCAACGCGAACGAGCCGCTTGCCGAGTCGGTAACTTGCCCCAGGCAGCGGATCCAAGAGCGCGCGGTACAGCCGCGACCAGCCGCTCAGAGTCCGTGCCGTGGGGCGCTCGATGACGATCTTGCCGCTGCCGTCGAGGCACACCGCCCGCGTCGGCGTGATGCCCATGGTGTCGTCAAAGTCGATGCCGGCGCGCTTGAGAATGCCGATGAGCTGCGGGTGCGTGCCAAGCCCGACGCCGCGGCTCGCTAATTCCTCCTCATTGCGCTCGAACACGACGGCATCCCAGCCGGTCGCGCGCAGCAGATGCGCCACGATCAGCCCGCCGAGCGACCCGCCGATGACCAGAGCGCGCATCTATTCCCCTCCCCCTTGTGGGGAGGGGTTGGGGTGGGGGTCGTGAGGATTTCTCCGGACGGCGACAACCGCGTCGGCAAACAAACGGACACGCGTCAGCGCATGTACGCAACCTCGGGACCCCCCTCCCCCACAACGGCGGAGGGAGACGCGCGCCTCGCCAGATTTCACGGCAGCGCCCAGGACATGCTGTCGTGGCCGGGCTTGTAATCCATGTTGGTCGCCGACGGATTGCGATTGATCAGCGGGCGGGCATACATCGGGTTGGTCTGGCTGCGCGTCTCGTGCTCGACCGTGAACGGCACTTCCTTGGTGTCGAGATCGATCACGTCCTTGAAGCGGTATTCGTACTGGTTGCTCTCTGCCGTGATCAGGCCGAGGTCGAGCAGCTTGCGGTAGGGACCGGAGAAATCGGACAGGTAGATCTGCACGTGGTGCTTGTCGTAGGGCTTTTCCGGCCCGTCGGTTTCGCGGAAATGGAAATACTGCTGCTCGCCGACCTGGACCCGCGCCTCGGGCCCGGCGCCGTTCTTGTGCACCCGCGACGGCGCGTCGAGTATCTCGCGATAGAAGCGCGCGATGCGCTCGGCGGTGCCGGGCCGCACGTCGAAGCGGATATAGGGCATGCCGAGCTGGATGCGGCCGAATTGCGCGGGATCCGGCGTATGGACGTGGATGCGGTTGCCCCACGGGCAGACGGTCTCGACGCAATCGTTGCTCTCGCGGAAAACGAACTTGGTGCCGTCGAGCTGCTTGCTCTTGCGCACGCGGGTGAGCCGGTCGAGCAAGGCAGTGCGATCCGGCGACACCAGTCCGATGACGCCGCGCAGCACATCGGGCGCACCCATCGGCAGGTGAAACTGGCTCATGCCGACATTGATCCACATGTTGCGCGAGGTGGTGTTGAGAAACGGGTCACGTGTATAGCCCAGCCCGGTGACGTAAAAATCGGTGCCGTGATGCTGGTCGGTAATGCACACGTTGACGTGGCCGATGCCGACGATGTTGCCTTGGTCCTCGGCGGCACGGTCATATTTTTTCTGCTGCATGGCGGGCTTCCTTCCTGACGGCCGGAATATTAGGCGCGGTCCGGGGCGCGCTCAACTGCCGTTTGACGAGCGGTATGCGTTCAGATCATCGGTCTGATGTTGTCCCTGGCCTCACTGCCCCGCGGCGAGAAGCTCCGGCCGATACTCGAAATGCATGGTGTCGTAGTGATACCACTTGCCGCCCCAGATGAAGCCGTGCTTCTCGAAGATCGCCACGATCTGCTCCGGCATGCGGTTGTGGTAGGCGATCTTGCCGGCATGCGGATGCCAGAACCAGTAATCCGAGAATTTGAGATTGAGGTCGATGGCGATACCGTAGCTGTGCGGGCTCGGCTCGCCGGTATCGGCCACGGCGCGGCAATTGTAGGTGCCGGCGCTCGGATACGCCGCGCGCTTGATGGCGGCCGGCAGCGCGTCCAGCTCGGCTGAGACGGCGCGCAGCTGCGCATCGGCGCCGTTCACCGAAGTAAACTCGAGTGCCTTGCCCCACGTCTTCGGCAGCCAGGCGACGCGCACCAGGTGCCGCGCCACCTCACCCTTTTTGCAGTCGCCGTACATCTTGGTGAAGAATGCGGTGTTGCGGAACCGGCCTGGATCGGAATCGACCGCCGGCGGCTCCTTGAGCGCACCGCGCGGATAGGAAATGCGGAACTGGTCGGCGATGCTGGCATGGCGCAACAGTTCGGCAAGGGTCTTGTGGTCGTTGCCGTCGGATACCGGCATCGTCGTGCCGTCGCGCCAGCGCAGCGTCTTGGCGTCATGGCCGGCCAGCGCAGCCGGATACGCAGCCACCAAGGTATCGAGCGCGCGGCCGAGTTGATCGCCCTGCGCCGCAGCCGCGCCCGCCAGCACGATCAGCGCAACAGCGGTGCAAATTCTCGTCAGCATGCAAATCCTCTTTCAAAGCCGCCGAACGGATTTTATTCTACACTGACGGCGAACAAAATCAGGAGGTAACAGGATGCGTTTACTGGTCACTGCCGGGCTAACCGCCCTCACGCTCGGAGCCGCGATCGCGCCGTCTTATGCGGCGACCTGCCAGGCGCTGTGGGTGGAACGCAATACCTACTACAAAGGCGGCGGCTATTGCTTCAAGACCGCGCGCGCCATCCGCTATTTCGGCAATGCCGGCTGCCGCTACGACAACGAGAACTCCGTGCCGCTGTCGTCGGCGGTCCGCAGGCGCATCGCCGAGATCGTCACCCAGGAGCGCATTCAGGGCTGCAGCGATTGAGTTGCTCTCCACGCGCGCTTGCGAGGAGAAGTATCTCGCTCACTGCGGCTCGATCTTCGCCTGTTTGATCACCTTGCCCCACTTGGCGCTCTCCGACGCGATGAAGGCGCGGAACTCCGACGGCGTGTCGGACTGCGCCACGATGCCGATGGCCTTGAACTTTGCCACCGTTTCCGGCCGCTTGAGATCGGCGGCGAGATAGCGGGCGATGTCGTCGATGATCGGCTTCGGCGTGCCGGCGCGCGCGAACAGGCCTTGCCAGGATTGCGCCACGTAGCCGGGCACGGTCTCGCTCACCGTCGGCACGTTCGGCATGTCCGGATCGCGCTTGGCGCCGAGCAGCGCGATCAGTTTCAGCTTGCCCGCGTGGATCAGCGGCATCGCCGGCGCTAGGTCGGTAAACTCCATCGACACCACACCGCTCGCCACGTCGGTCAGGCCGGGGATCGACCCCTTGTAGGGAATGTGGCGGATATTGACGCCCGTCATGGTCTTGAACAGCTCGCCGAAAATCTGGTGCGGCGTGCCGACGCCGGCTGATGCAAAGGTCAGCGCATTAGGATCGGCTTTGGCGCGCGCGACCAGCTCAGCGACGGTGCTGATGTGCAGCGCCGGATTCACCACCAGGCCGAACTGCGTCAGCCCGACGACCGTGATCGGATCGAAATCCTTGGTCAGGTCATAAGTCACGTGCTTCTTCAGAAACGGCAACAGGGTGATGACGCTCGGCGCGTGCAGCAGCGTATAGCCGTCGGGCACGGCACGCGCCGCGTAGGTTATTCCGATCTCGCCGCCGGCGCCGGGCTTGTTCTCAACCACGAAGGTGCCGTGCATCTGCCGCTGCAGCACATCGGCCTCGTAGCGCGCCAGGATGTCGGTCGAGCCGCCCGGCGTGAACGGCACCACGATGGTCACCGGCCGCGACGGATAATTGTCGGCGCGCGCGGCGCCAAGCCACACAAGAGCGACAGCGGCGCAGGCAAGCGCGATCGCATGTGCCGTTTTCCCACCGATGATGTTCATTCTGCTTCCTCCCGGCGCCGGACGTTAGACCCGCGCTGCTACAGCTTTCCGGCGGCACAGTGTATCCGGCCGCAGCCCCACTTGCCCGAGGCGTGGCTATGACCATACAGCAGCCAGGGCCCGCACCGCCAAGCGCGCGGCCCGCAAAAAGCGAATGGCAGCGTGAACCCACATGACAGATCGGGCGACGAAGGGAGATGGGACACTCCCCGGCCGCCAGCTTGCACGGTCCGGTTGCCATTCCATGCTGGTGCCCGCGTGGGATGGCTGCTACATGCATGCGACACGCTTTTCCGGGCAGTTCTTTTTAAGGTCGCGGAGACCGCTCAATGGCCCACAGAACATTAATCCTGGCCGCTGCTGCCTTATTGGCCGGCGTGCTGCCGGCTTCGGCGCGCGACGCGGCGCCCCAGGTGCCGACAGCGCTGGTCGAGGACGTCAAGAGCGCCACCGCCGGCGTGGAATTCATGGATTACGTGGGTAGCGGCCAGATCATCAAGCTCGCGCCGCACGACACGCTCGTGCTGAGCTATCTGCAATCCTGCGAACAGGAGACGATCACCGGCGGCAGCGTAACTGTGGGCACGGAGCGAAGCGCCGTCCAAGGCGGCCAGATCGTCCGCTCCAAGAGCCCCTGTGACGGCGGCAAGATCCGGCTGAGCGAGGCCGAAGCGAGCAACAGCGCGGCCAGCGCCTTCCGGCTGCAGAGTGCCGAGACGGAGATAACGCTCTACGCGCGGGCGCCGGCGGTGCAGTTTCCGAAGATGCTGCCGAGCCAGGATCGCACGCTGGTGATCAGACGAGTCGATCGCCCCGGCGAGCGCCACACGATCAAGATCGACGACGCGATCGCGGCGGCCGGCTTCTACGATCTTGCCAAGATCAACCTCAACCTGACCCGCGGCGGCATCTACACGGCGAGCCTTGGCGGCCAGACCGTGCCGTTCCGCATTGCCGCTGAAGCCACACCCGGACGGGCGCCAATCGTTAGCCGCCTGTTGCGTTTCCAATAACGGCGCCGCGCATCCGGACATTCATGGACCCGGTCCGCCGCCAAGCGGCAGCGGTCGGCGCTCTCATTGCATTGTGCGCCGGTCTTTTGGCCGCCTCCCCGGCACTCGACGGATTGCGCGGCTGGTCGATCGATATCCTCACCATGTTGCGCTGGCGCAGCTTCGGCGATTTGCATTCGCCGGCCTCGTCACCAACAGTCGTGGTCGCGCTCGACGAGGAAACCTTCAGGACCCCGCCGTTCGCCGGCAGTCCGAGCGTCACCTGGACGCCGGAGATTGCCCGCGTGCTGGGCGCGATCATTGCCGGCGGCGCCAAGGTGATCGGCTTCGACATCGTGTTTCCGACTTCGATCGAACAGTCGGCGGTGCCGTTCGGCAACGAAACCCTGGGCGGCCGGCTGCATGGCTTCGACCGCGACTACCTCCGCGCCCTGGCGCTCGGCGCGCGTGCCGGCAAGATCGTGCTCGGCGAGGTGCAGCATCAGGACAGCCCGATCGTGCCATCACCCGGCCAGCGCGCGGCGGTCGGATTCGGCGCCAACATCCGCCCGCTCAACGTCTACAGCGATCCCGATGGCATCATCCGCCGCCTGCCGCTGGCGTTCACGGTCGACGGCAAGCCGGTCCCCTCGATGGCGGCCGAACTCGCCGCGCGGGCCAGCGGTGCATCGCCATCGGCGAAAATCGCCGGCGCCGGCGCGGTCGCCCAAACGATCACGCTGAATTTCGCGGCCGGGGCCGATGACATTCCCACTTATTCGTTCGCCGACCTCGACAACTGTGCCGACAAGAACGACCAGGACTTCTTCCGCCGTCATTTCGACGGCCAGGTCGTCGTGCTCGGCACAGTCCTCGACGTCGAGGATCGCAAGATCACCTCGACGCGCTTCACCGCGGCGCGTGAAGGCGCGCGCGGAGAGCGTTGCGCGCCGACGGTGCCGGCGGCGCGGCAAACCTTTATCCGCAATTCGATATCCGGCGTGTATGTCCAGGCGACCGCGGTGAACAATCTCATTCGCGGCGACGTGCTGACTGAATTCGGCCGCGCCGGCACGGGCATCGCTTCACTGGTATTGGCGGCGCTTGCGGTCGCCGCCGCATTGGCGCTCGGGCCGACGGCGGCCGCCTTGAGCTTTCTTGGTCTTGCGGCAGCCTGGACCGCGGGCGCGACGGTAGCGTTCCGCTACGCGCTGGTGGTGCCGCTGGTCGAGCCTTTGCTGACCGGCCTCGTCTCGCTCGCCACCACCATCGGCTATCGTCTCGTCGTCACCGATCGCATCGTGGCTGCGCAGGCGGCGCAAAGGCGCGCGCACGAGGCCGAGATGGCAAGCGCCGCGGCCATTCAGCGCGCCATGCTGCCCGGCGCCGGACAAAGCGATTTCGCCGCAGGCAAGCTCGACATCTTCGCGCACATGATACCCGCGCGCGAAGTCGGCGGCGATCTCTACGACATCGTCAAGCTCGACGGCGGCCGGGTCATGGTTTCGATCGGCGACGTCTGCGGCAAGGGCGTTCCGGCCGCGCTGTTCATGGCGATCACGCAAACCATCATGCGGCTGGTGGTCCGCTTCGATCAGGACCTGCAGACCGAAATCAACGAAGCCAACAACCTGATGGTTGCCGACAACAGGGAAGAAATGTTTACGACGCTGTTTTGCGGCCTGTTCGACGTGGCCTCCGGCACGATGACCTATTGCAATTGCGGCCACAATGCCCCGCTTGTTCTCCGCAAAGACGCCAGCACATTCGAATCCTTGCGCACCTGCGGTCCTCCACTGGGGATACTCGAAGACAGCAATTATGTGCCGCGATCGATCGCATTGGCGCCCGGCGACGTGCTGGTGCTCTATACCGACGGCGTCACCGAAGCCGAAGACACGCAGAAAGCCCAGTTCGGTGCCAAGCGGCTCGAGGAGGCGGTTCTCGAAATGCGCGGCAAGCCGGCGCGCGATTTAGTCGAGCACGTGATCAAGCGTGTCACCGCGTTCGCCACAGGCGCCGTACAGTCCGACGACATCACCTGCGTGGCGGTCGTTTGTTCGTAAGCACGCTGTCGCCGGCCTTCACGCCCAGGGCGCGTACTCATAGGTTCGGCTGACGTCTGCTTCGCACAGATAGTAGCCGAATTACTGCGCGGCACTGAGGGTGTCTCGCGGAGAGTAGCTGTGAGCCTTTGCCGTCGTCGAAGTTCCTAGCCTGGCCGCGGGCTCGACCGTCGCCTTGCCGTTCGGACATGTGCGTCCGTGCTAAGATGATCCCGATATGCTGCCGCCCGAGTCCCAGACCTCATCGCCCGGCGCGACGAGCGCGCCGGCCTCGATGCTGACACCCGACTTAGGGCCGGGTGTGGCCTACGGCAAGGCTTTCGTGGCTCGCCTTAGGGAAGAGGGTGTGAGCGGCGCGGGCATCCTGGGCCCGCTGATCGACAACTTGAACGCGCAGGCCGCGATGTCGCCTTTCGAGAAGGCCACGGCCGCGCGGGTCGCCTGCAACGCGCAGGACACGCCGGATTGGGGCGCCGGGCCGGTGGTTGCCATGCCGAACGGCGTTCTCATTGTCACATCGCGCATGGTCGCCAAGGAGGGGCCGGTGCTCATCGTCAAGCCCGATGGCCTCGTCCTGCGCGGCACCGCGGGCATCGATATGCTCGACGCAACGACCTACGTCGTCTCCGACGTCATCGAGGGGACATGGCCCGCCAAGGGCGTCTGGATCTCGAGCCCATCGGCATGAATGCGGAACACACTGAGGCGCTGTCGCGGCGTTTGGCGGAGCATGGCGCGCCACGACCGATGAAGATGCGCGCTACTCTTTTGCCATTCCTCTATGCTGCCGCAGCCAACCACCCATCTCAGCCGGCAAAGGCAGGTCGCGGACCAGCGGGATCGGTTTTGGAATGCGACTGATCCAAAACGTAGCGGTGGGGTTACGCGCGCGCGCCGACCTTGTCCTGCGTTCTGGTCGCGAAATCACCGGCGTCATGCCGTTCGTGCAATTGTTCTTCACGCGACCCGCTGACGCGATTGACCATTCGGCCGCGCTTGACGGCCGGGCGCTCGCCGATTTCTTTCGTCCACCGCGTCAGGTTTTTATAGTCGTGCGTCTGCAGGAACTTGCGCGGGTCATTGTATGAGGCGCCGTTCAACATGCCGTTGCCGTACCACGGCCAGATCGCCATGTCGGCGATCGTGTAGTCGTCGCCGGCGATGAACCGATTGTTCGCAAGCTGCCGGTCGAGCACGTCGAGCTGGCGCTTCACCTCCATCGCAAAACGGTCGATGGCGTATTTGATCTTCACCGGTGCATAGGCATAGAAATGCCCGAAGCCGCCTCCCACATAGGGCGTCGAGCCCATCTGCCAGAACAGCCAGTTCAGCGCCTCGGTGCGCTTGCCGCGATCCTTCGGCAGAAAGGCGCCGAATTTATCCGCCAGGTAGAGCAGGATCGCGCCGGATTCGAACACGCGTTGCGGCGGCTGCTCGCTATAGTCCATCAGCGCCGGGATTTTGGAATTGGGATTCACCCCGACAAATCCGCTGCCAAACTGGTTGCCCTCGCCGATCCGGATCAGCCAGGCGTCATACTCCGCCCCGCTGTGACCGGCGGCCAGCAATTCCTCCAGCATGATTGTGACCTTGACGCCGTTGGGCGTCGCCAGCGAATAGAGCTGCAGCGGATGCTTGCCGCGCGGCAACGCCTTCTCGTGCGTCGCCCCCGCGATGGGGCGATTGGTGTTGCTATAGCGCCAGTTGGGACTGTCGTTCTTCTCCCAGACCCAGACGTCCGGCGGCGTGTATTCAGCTGTGTCAGTCATGTTGGGCTCGCGTTTGTCGCTCGATAGGCTGGCCGAATGGATAGAGTAGCAAGCACGGGCTGTCCAATCATGGTTTAGGCGTTTCACGTATGCGGCGGCCGCCCCACCCGAGTATCCCAAGGAAATTCCGCCGGCGTTCCGGCTGCCAATCACCGACATGGATCTGGCTAAGTTAATTCCGAGACCGCGATCGGAGCCGGTCTTATCCGCCGTGGCTCCGCGGCGTCAGATTTTAAGCAGCCGACAAAGCTTTTGAGTGCGCTGTCTTCGTGAGTTGAACGGCGGCGGATAAAAAGCGTTTCTGCCCATTTCGAAGGAGTGGTCAGGGAATGCGCCCTGATGCTGCCGTTTAATCCGGCACGTTCGACGACGGCACGCGGCAGGAGCGTAACGCCCATATTCGCCGCCACACATCCGATAATGCCGTCGAGCGTTCCGAATTCCAACCGCGCCGCGGAAGGCCAGCCGAATTCCGCGAATATTTGCTCGAGCCGCTGCCGGTAGGAACAGCCGGTGCGAAACACGAGTGCGGTAGGGCCCGGGGCGGTGATTGCTTTGCGCAGGGCCGTCAGGCTCGACCACTGCGTGGCCGTGACAAGTACCAGTTCCTCCTTGAACGCGGAGCTCGCGACGAGGTCGGGGTGGTCGATCGGACCGCAAACAAAAGCCGCATCGAACGTGCCATCGAGCACACCGTCGACGAGCGCGGCCGTAGGGCCGGTCCGCAACGTCAATTCTACAGCCGGGCACGTCCGATGGAACTGGGCGAGCACGGGCGGCAGGCGGACGGCCGCGGTCGTTTCCATCGAACCGATGGCCAGCGGCCCCCTCGGCACTCCGTCATCGCGGCTTGCAACAATGGCCTCGCGCGACAAAGCCGTCAGGCGATCGACGTAAGGCAACAGTCGCCGTCCGGCTCCAGTGAGGGTCATCCCTCGGCTATGGCGTTCGAATAACGGAACGCCGATTTCTCGCTCGAGCGCTTTGATACGGTTCGTAACATTCGATTGCACAGTTCTTAGTTCGCTCGCCGCACGCGTGATCCCGCCGCAGCGAACAACAGCCGAGAACGTCATAAGGTCGGAAAACTCCATCGCGCGCACCCGTTCTGAAAAAACGATGGAAGCGTTCATAACAAATCAATTCTCAAAAACGGTAGCTCGCCTTACGCTGATTGTCCAGATCAACCAGGCGTTCCGATCATGTCGATGGATACTCCGCTGACAAAACTCCTGCGCATTCGCTTTCCGATTCTGCTTGCTGCGATGGATCTGGTTGCCGACGCGAGGTTGACGGTCGCGGTCTCTGAAGCTGGCGGCTTCGGCATTCTGGGCGCCGGTTATGGTGATGCGGTTTGGCTTGAAAGGGAGCTCTCGCTGCTCGCAAAGTTGCGCGGTAATCGGAAAATTCCCTTCGGTGTCGGCTTTATCACTTGGAGCCTTCGCAATCAGCCCGAGCTTCTCGATCAGGCACTCGCAGCCAACCCCGATGCCGTATGGCTATCGTTCGGCGATCCGGCGCCATTCGTCGGAAAGATAAAAGCGGCCGGCGCCTTGCTGATTTGCCAAGTGCAGACGGAGGGGCAGGCGCGGGACGCGGTTTCAAAGGGAGCCGACGTTATCGTCGCTCAAGGAACGGAGGCTGGCGGCCATGGCATGTCGCGTGGTGCGTTCACGCTTGTCCCCGCCATCGTTGACGCGGTGGGACACAAGGTGCCGGTCGCGCTGGCGGGCGGCGTCGCGGACGGACGCGGCTTGGCTGCGGCCCTCATGCTCGGTGCCCAAGGGGTGACGTTGGGCACACGCTTCCACGCCAGCGCAGAGGCTGCCGGGCACCCGAATGCCAAGGCGCGCATCGTCGCGGCATCTGGCGACGACACGGTGCGCAGCACTGTCTTCGATATCTTGAGAAACAAGGTTTGGCCCGTGCCGTATACCGGCCGATGCCTCGCAAACGAGCACACGCGCAACTGGGTGGGCCGCGAGAATGAACTGATCGACCAAATCGGCGCCGAGAGCCAACGCTATCTAGCCGCCAAAGATCGAGGCGACTTCGATATCGCGGCAGTAATCGCCGGCGAGTGCGCCGGGTTGATTTACGATCTGCGCACCGCAGCGGAGATCATACGTTCGATGGTCGAACAAGCCGACGAACTCATGAGAACTCACGGCCTGAGCATCGATCCAATGCTCTCACGCGAGAGCGACAGACGGGTCGTTGCCGCTATCTGAGGGTACGATGGAAACGTTCTACATGGTGTTGACACTGTCCTCGCTCACCGCCCCGCAGGTGACATTTTTAAGTCACCCACAGCCATGGAATAACGTATTGGCGTGCGAGCGTGCGTTACCAAGGATGGAAGGCGCTGTGACCCGGTTGATCCGCTATGATGCCTCGGCGCTGGAGCTGTTTGGGACGACAACCGGCGGCCCGCTAAATACCGGGTTTTTTGTCAGCACCGCCGAGTGCTGGTCTGCGGAGCCTCGTCCATAAGTTGGAATTATTCCGTGGCCGGCGCCTGCTCGCCTCGGCCGCCGCGCCCACGCGCTGCCGCCTCTCCGGCGGCGCTCAAATCCCCACAGCGCAAGACAAGGGGAAAGGTTTCACGCTGGGAAACGTCGTTTGAATTCCAGCCTGCCGCTTGGACCCTATTCATGCCTTGCCCCCGGCCCCGTATTGCGAATGACCGATACACGGCTCTCGGCTAGCGAACCCGTTTCCATACAAGCTGCGCGGACTCCGCCGGATTGGCGGTCGAGCTGGCTGCCGTATATCGCAGTTCGTCGCCCACAAATTCGAATTTCCTTTGTTGATCGGTTCGTTCCCAGTTCGGAAACGAGCTGCGCTCGATATGGAGGGTGACGATATGATCGGCCTCCTTCACGGTGTAGGTGCCGAAATACGCAACAACGCCGTGCGATATCGCCTCGTATTCCTGCGGGGTACCGACCATCCTGTTGTCGGAGGCGAATTTTGGCAGATTGGCCGCCATGACTTGCGTGGCGAAACGGGTTCCATCGAATACCAACAAGCCCTCGGCGTTCGGGCCGAAGGGCTCGATAACGGCGCCATCCGGGCGCACGTAGTGTATCGAGACGAGCGTCCAGGTGCCGACGAATTGTTTGGTTGCAGGCTCGGACATGGCCGCACCGCTCGCAAAGAGCGATGACATCAAGCACATCATGGCGACGATCAATGGCTTTCGAGACATGGTGTGAACCTCCAGAATCCATCCGGTGCCGCTTTTACCGGCGGCCTCCTTATGTGATAATTCTCCATTATCAGAACGGGCTGTTCGCTGGGGCCGAACAATGCGAGGCACTGAATTTGCCGAAATGACGGCCTTTGTGGCGGTTGCGGAGCGCCAAAGCTTTGCCAAAGCCGCCACACGGCTCGGGATCGGCCGCTCCACCCTGAGCCAAAATCTTCGCGCGCTGGAGGAAAGGCTGGGCGTGCGGCTGCTCAATCGCACGACCCGCAGCGTTTCGCTCACCGAGGCCGGTGCGCGCCTGCTGGCGCGTGTGCGGCCTTCGCTTGTTGAATTGAATGCGGCCGTGTCCGAGCTTGCCGATTACCGGCAGGGCCCGTCAGGACTGCTGCGGATTGCGGTGCAGCCGCCGGTCGCGACCTTGCTCATCGAGCCCATGCTCGCGCGCTTCTTGCGGGAATATCCCGGCATCCAATTGGATATCGCCGTCATCAAGATGCCGGCGGACATCATCGCCGAAGGCTTCGACGCAGGTATTCGCCTGGGCGAGCAGATCGACCGCGACATGATTGCAATCCGGGTCATGCGCGAAGTCCGGTTCCTGGTCGTCGCCTCACCCGATTATTTGGCGCATCATCCACGGCCCAAAACGCCTCACGACTTGCGTTATCATGACTGTATCCGCAATCGTCTGCCGAACGGGGCGATCTTTGGCTGGGACTTCGAAAAGAACGGCAGAGCCCTGCATGCAGCGGTCGAAGGCCGTTTGATCGTCAATGACATAGAGCTTTCCATCCGTGCGGTCCGGGATGGTCTCGGTCTGGCGTATCTGTTGTACGACTACATTGCGGCCGATCTCAAATCGGGCCGGCTTGTACCGCTGCTTGAGGACTGGTCGCCGAAGCTGTCCGGTTTTTTTCTGTATCATTCCAGCCGGCGACAGGTCACGGCGGCATTGCAGGCTTTCATCACATTCGTCAAAGCCGAGGCTGCGCGAAGCGGCGTCGCGCCGGCAACGCCGCCCAGCGCGGGCGTCTATCCATCGCACCGCCTGGTCGGCAAGGCACGCCGATAAGGGACGGATGGCGGAAACGCGCGAGGGCGGATCAGGGTCACAGGACCAAACCGCTCGCGCGGTAGAGCGGTGGCAGGGTTGTTGCGGGCAACGGCTAATTATCTGGCGTGATGGAACGCCCTGTCTTGAGATCGAGGGGTTCTGCAACCTCACTCAAGACAGAACATTTCCATGACCGAGCATGTTGTCAGTCCGTTGCGTCGGCGCATGATCGAAGACATGACGCTCCGGACGTTGGCGCCGAAGACCCGACAGGACAGCGTGCACCGGGTCAAGGAGTTTGTCGCCACCCCATTCATGCTCGGGATGGTGCCGTTCGGCGCTGGCAGCGACGTGAGCGACTAGAGCGCTTCCCGATTACGTTGAATTGGTAAGCGCTCTGGTTTTTGTTGATTTGGTCGCATTTTCTTCGGAAAACCGGTGTCCACTTTTCCGGAAAATGCTCTAGGACGAGCACGTCGCGGCTTTCCGCACCGACTTATGCGCGGTGCCAGCCACGGCTTTCAGTTCGTCGATGAAAAGTTGGACCACCGGACTGAGGGTGCGTTTCTTCAGCCGCAAAATTGCGTGCGGCCGCGGCTTTATCCGCAAGTCGATCGGCAGCGCTTTCACCTTCCATTGTTCGGCGTTGTATTGCAGGACGGAACTGGATGTGATCGTCAGAAAGCGCCCTGTTGCCAACAAATGTTTTTGCAGATGCAGCGTGCCCGAGGTGACCCGTTCCCGCGGCAGCGGGAGACCATGGGCGCGGAACGCTGCCGTAATAAGTTCGCGGACCACCTGTGCGTACGGAAACACCCAAGGCTCGTCCACCAACTCCGCCAAAGTGACGTTGCGGCGGCGCGCCCAAGGGCTTTGCGCGCCGGCGACCACGAAGTGCGCATCCTCGTGAAAGATGTCGAGATCGATGTCCTCGTCGACGATGGCCTCCGGCACACGTGCCAACAAAATGTCGACGCGGCGTTCGCGCAATTCGCGAAATTCCAGCGTCGTCGTATCAGACACGACGGCGTGGATTAAAATCTGCGGATAGCGCCGCGACAGCCGCTCGATGACGTGCGGCACCAGTCCGCAAACCAGGACTTCGGTTGTTGCCAGGCGTACTTCGCCTGCAGTGGGATTGGCGAGAAACGCGATCTCCTTGATGCCTTGCTGTAATTCATCGAACACGGCGCGCTCGCGCTTGAGCAGCGCCGTGGCGTAGATCGTCGGCTCGACGCCACGCACATTGCGGTCGAGGAGACGGACCTTGAGCGCTGCTTCGAGGTTGGCGATCGCCTCGGACACCGCCGGCTGAGACATGGCGAGGTGCGTCGCCGCCTTGGCCATGCTGCCCCATTGGACCACCGTGGACAGGATGTGGAGATCGCGCAGCTTAAGGCGGCTGCCGATCCGGCGTTCCCAATCGCGCTCCGCTCGGGGCATCAGATTTTCCTATGGAGCTATAATAGAATTCACAGTTTTACTTATACGAAGTGCCTCTAGCAGTTTGCGGAAAAACCGGGAAGTTGAGCCATTGTCCTCTCACATGAGGGCCGGTGGTTCTGGCGACGTATTTGATAGTTGGTGTCGCTTCGATGCTTGATCGGCCGCAGACTTAAGCAGCGGCCAGTTTTGGGATGCGGATCAGGTTGTAGGCGATCAGGTTGAGCAGGAAATCGGCAGCGACGGCGGCGATGCCGCGGTGCTTGGTCTTGCGCATGGTGCCGTGCTGCTTGCCCCAGCCGAAGATGCATTCGGTCATGGCCCGGCGCGATTGCGACATGCCGTAGCCGTCGTGCCGCGTGGTGCGTCGGTCGATAGCGCTGCGGCGGCGCTTGCCGGTTGAGGTGACGGCCTCGTTCTGCGTCACATGCGGCGTCACGTTGATGGCACGCAGATTGGCGACATGATCGGCGCTGTCATAGGCCTTGTCTTCGCCCACCGTGATGCGCCGGCCAGCCGCTTTGGCTGTGGTCTTGAGCATCCGCTCCGAAGCACGGCGCTCGGCGGTACCGCTGGCAAGCGTGACCATGCCAGCCACCGCCAGCCCATGTCGGTTCTCCATGATGGCGTGACCCATATAGCAGAGCTTCGCCTCCCGGCCGGCGGCCTTGCGGTAAAGCCGGCAGTCGGGATCGGTCGTGCTCGCATGCGTGTCATTCTTGCGCTTTTGCCCATGGAAGTTGGCCCCGCCATCGTCATCGCCGCTGCCGTCCTTGGGACGGAAGCTCTTCTGTGAGGCCCAGGCTTCGATCAGCGTCCCATCGACCGAAAAATGCTCGTCGGACAACAGCGGTTTGACCTGCGGATGGTTGAGAAGCTTGCTCATGAACTTGGCGAACACCTCGCCGTTCTGCAGCCGATCGCGGTTCTTCGTGAACACGGTCGGATCCCACACCGGATCGTCGGGCGAGAGTCCCACAAACCAGCGATACAGAAGATTATAGTCCAATTGCTCCATCAACTGGCGTTCCGACCGGATGCCGTAGAACACTTGCAACAGCAAGGCGCTGAGCAATTGCTCCGGAGGGATCGAAGGCCGGCCTTCGCTGGCGTAAAGTCGCGAAAAGCTGCGATTGAGCTCCGCCAGCACCTCGCGCACCAGTGTTCGGATCGCCCTCAGCGGATGGTTCGCCGGAACTCGTGCCTCGGATGAGATGTATGAAAACAACCGGCCCTGATCCACAAATCCGCCCCGCATCCTCGCCTCCACTGATTCGTGATAGAAAACTGAATCAGCAAACTCTTGCTGTGGCGAGGAGTTTTTCCGCAGACTGCTAGAGTACAACGCGCAGTATGGCTGCTGCCGGGAAACGTCCCGCTTTCATCATCGAGCGTCCTCGCGCCCATTGCGCGGCGATGCCGGGAGGACACCATGCTGAAACTTCCCCGTCGGCGATTTCTGCATCTGGCAGCAGGCGCAGTCGCGCTTCCAGCCGTTTCCCGCGTGGCGCGGGCGCAAGCCTATCCGGCGCGGCCGGTCCACATCGTCGTCGGATTTCCTCCGGGCATCGGGCCTGACATTATCGCGCGCCTGGTCGGTCAACGATTGGCGGAGCGGTTCGGCCAACAGTTCGTCATTGAGAACCGGCCCGGCGCCGGCAGCAATATCGGCACCGAAATCGTTGTGAAGGCGCCGCCGGATGGCTACACGCTGCTTTGGACCGCGGCGGCAAACGCCATCAACGCCACGCTCTACCCGGACCTCAATTTCAATTTCATTCGCGACATTGCGCCGGTCGCACCTGCTGCGCGCACCCTCTTTGTCATGGTCGTCAATCCAGCGGTCCCCGCCAAAACCGTTCCCGAGTTCATCGCCTATGCGAAAGCCAATCCCGGCAAGCTCAACATGGCCTCGCCGGGCAACGGGACCGCGCCCCACATCTTCGGCGAACTGTTCAAGATGATGGCCGGCGTCAATCTGGTTCACGTGCCGTATCGCGGCGATTACATGGCCGATCTGCTTGGTGGACGGGTGCAGGTCGCGTTTAATCCAGTGTCTTCAACAATCAAATTCATCAGGGCCGGCAAGCTGCGGGCGTTGGCGATCACGACTGTGACGCGTCAGGAGGCGCTGCCGGACATCCCTCCATTGGGGGAATTTTTGCCAGGCTATGAGGCGAGCGGCTGGCAGGGTATCGGCGCGCCGAAGAATACTCCCGCTGAAATTATCGACAGGCTCAACAAAGAGATCAACGCCGCTGTTACCGATCCCAAGGTGAAGGCGCGCTTTGCAGAAATCGGTGTTGAGCCGATGTCGATGACGCCTGTTGAATTCGGAAAATTCATCGCCGACGAAACCGAGAAGTGGGCCAAGGTGATCAAGTTTGCGGGCATCAAGCCATTGTAAGTCGCTCCGCCCGCGGCCGATATTCCATATTTTTCCGTTAGGGAATGGATCAGCTAATGTCGCTGTTGGGTTCATTGCGCCGTTTTCAGCGATACCACTCAAGTCCGTTGATGGCCGACTTTCTTACATCGTACCATCCAGCTTGCATCGATCATGCAATGCGAGGCGCCAACGAGCCCGCGTCCCCGGCGTTCAGCCCGGGACGGCGCTGCCGCGCTCGATTTTCAGAAAGTCCGCCAGTCCGGCCGCGTCGATGACTTCGGCCACCGCGTCAATCGGATTGAGCAGGACAAAGTGCCCGCCCCGCCGCCGGATTGCTTTGGACGCGGACACCAAATGGCGCAAGCCCATCGAGGCAATGAAGGTCACGCCCGCCATATCCACCGAAAGATCGTGTTTGCTGCCCGAGAGGGTGGCGAGCGGAAGTGCGACGACTTCTGCGCCTGAGATGTCGAGGCGCCCGGTCAACGTGACCGTTGCCGCCGATCCCGCGTCATGAACATCGACTTTCATGGGCTCCCCCAAACAGTGCGGCCGAAAACGATGTTACAGTTTTTTGACACCGCCTCAACCGGGAAAGCAGACCGTTTCCGATCGGAGACTGAAATCGACGGGCAGCACCATCGTATGGGCGCCGGAATGCCGGTCGAGCCGCTGGGCCTGCAGTGGCAGATAACGGCCGACGGCCTGGTATTATGGCGCAAGCAAACAGGCTCCAGCCAAGGCCATGGCGTATCGTCATTCGCGTATTGCGGCTACAGGCGCGTGGCGGGACGCTCGTTGGAATTGGCCGCGACAAGGCGGCTAGAGTTTGGCGTCTGCCAAACAGCCTCGCTCAGGCGGCTGCGGTTGAGCGCAGCCCTCGCTTCCAGGGCTGCCATATCGAGCAGATAGGCCAACGTCCCGGCGTCGTTTGCAGACGCCATGATCTTCAATTCGGAAGCCGCTGTGCAGATTCGTTCAAGCGCCTGCCGGCGCGTTTCCTCTCGCTTCATTCGGATACCATCCAGCCCCCGCTGGCTGCCGCGCAACGAAGAATATCCCAATGCGCGGCTGGCGAGGTGCGACGCGCGTCACAGACAGCGCGGATTTTGGTGGCCGCCGAGACGCTCGTGTAAGCTCAAAAACACGGATTTAGGCCGCCTTCCTCCGCTTTGCTTGCGCGCGAGCCGCCCGCTTCGTCAGTTTCGCCGATTTCTTGGCCGGCTTCTTGCGGCGCGATGCGCCGACCGCGGCCGGCTTTTCCGGCGTCAGACCGCCCTTGGCATACTTGATCTTGCTGCGCGTGAGCTGCCAGCCTTTCCAGTTGATGTCGAAGACGATGCCGTTGGGATCGCGAAACTTTCGCTCGAAACCCTCATCCTGCGGATCGCCCAGATCGTAGAAAAACGTCCCGCCCGCCTGCTCGATCATCTCCTGCTGCTCCGGCAGATCATCGCACTGGAAGCCGAAATGATGAATTCCGGTCCAGCCTTTCGGCACGCCGGAGCCTTCTTCGCCCTTGTACTGCAGCAGCGCCAGATTGATCTCGCCGTCGCTCATGTAGCAATTGAAGGCGGTCTTGCCTTCCTTGATTTCGGTCCGCTTCAGGCCGAACGCCTTCTCATAGAAGTCGGCGGTTTCCTTGATGTCCTTGACGCAAAGCGCGATGTGACGGATGCGAGCGGCCATGGTGCGTCCTCCCTGAGTTGGACGGGAGTGTCCTCAATCGGGATTCCCAAGTCAAATTCGAAGTCTGGGCGGGCTCCCTATCCAAATTCGGCAATCGATGGAAATTATGCACGGCCGGCGGATGTCCGCCTGGCTTGGCATCGTGGCGGAGGCCTTGACTCCACACCTGTGAGCGTCATGTGCTCACCTCCACGGAGAACGCCGCCGACACGAATCAAAAAACCTCTGCACTCTCTGCGCCTTGGCGCAAAAATACGAATCATGACAGTCCAGCCACAATTGCCGCACCGCAAATCAAACCAAGGGTGTGAAATGATTCGCTGTCGGATCAAAGAGATGGCGCCGGCCGGCGGAATTTTATTGATCCCGCCGCGCGGCAAACTAAAAGAAATCATCTCGCTCGTTCTAAGGGACGTCAACCGGTGACGGCCGATTGATGGAGCGGGAGCGGTGCCCGGGATGGGGCTCGTAACTCCATCCGCGGGCGGTTCGGAAACTCGCCCGGCTGGCGAAAGTCGGCCTGCCAGGAGCTGGCTGCCCGGGGCGCGGATCGGTTGTCCGCGACCATGAAGCGCGGGACCGGACTGAGCCTTAGGGTGAAAGCCCTCTGGCGAGAGCCGCGGTAGAGCGCCGGAAGGCGAGCGCGTCCGCCAAAAGCGGCGCGCGCCGCGAACCCGCACGGGCGGCAACGCTCGGATGCGCGGAGCGGCCTCTGTACGCGCCTTTCGGCGCTCCGCCTCCCCCTTTATTTGCTTGGGAGGCCCTTTTTCGTGCCGTGCAGCAAAACTCGGGCGCAAAAACCGCGCCGCGAGAACGGGAGCGCTTGTTCACCTCTCGCCGCCATGCGGGGAAAGGGAGTAATTAATCGCCGCACTCGCCTTCGAAAGGACCACACATGCCCTCCCCCGCCCCCGTCGGCCTGATCGGCATCGGCCTGATGGGCGAAGTCTATGCGCGCCGGCTGATCGCCGCGGGATTTGCCGTGATCGGCTTCGACGTCGATCCCGCCAAGGGCGAACGCCTCGCGGCGATCGGCGGCCGCGCCGACACGATCGCGCAGATCGCGCAGCACTGCGAGCCGATCGTGCTCGCCGTATTCAACACCGATCAGGTCGAGGACGTGGTCGAGCGCGCGCTGTTACCGGCGGCGGCCGGCAAGATCGTGCTCTGCACCTCGACTTGCGACCCCGACCGCATCGCCGCGCTCGCGGCGCGCGTCGGCTCTCGCTTGCGCTTTGTGGAAACGCCGGTGTCGGGCACGAGCGAGCAGGTCCGCGCCGGCGACGGCGTCGGCCTGATCGGCGGCGACGCCGAGATCGCGCGGGCCGCCGCCGCCGCGCTCGATGCGCTGTTTCCCAAACGCTTCCACATCGGCAAGGCCGGCGATGGCGGCCGCGCCAAGCTCGCGGTCAACCACATTCTGGCGCTCAACCGGCTGGCGCTCGCCGAAGGCCTGGTGTTCGCCTCCCGCCTCGGCCTCGATCCGGCGGCCTTCCTCAAGGTGGCGCGCGAATCGGCGGCGGCCTCGCAGGTGATGGACACCAAGGGGCCGAAAATGATCGCCGGCGAATTCTCGCCGGAGGGCCGCGTGCGGCAATCGCTCAAGGACGCGCATCTGATGCTCGACCAGGCGCGCAAGGCCGGCCAGAAGCTGCCGCTTCTGGAGATTCACGCGCAGGTCCTGCAGGCCTGCGTCGACCACGGCGAGGCCGAGCGCGACAATTCCATCGTCATCGAGGAAATCCGTCGGCGGAGGGGGTGACGCCGGACGGCTTGCGCGGGCGGGCCAAGCTTGCTTCCCTGTCGTCCGCCGCTGGGCACTTTACAGCACGCAACGGAGCGAGACTTGTCCGATCAGAAATTCACCGGCCGCCGCGAAGATGTTCGCCTCGTCACCGGGCACGGCCGCTACACCGCCGACGTCACCATGGACAGGCAGGCGGCGGCCTATTTCCTGCGCAGCGACCGCGCGCACGCCAGGATCCGCGGCATCGACACCGCCAAGGCGCGCAGCGCCCCGGGCGTGATCGATATCGTCACCGGCGCCGACATGGCGGCGGCCGGCTGGAAGGGCTTGCCCGCCATGGCGTTCTTCAAGGGCGTCGGCGGCTCGTCGCTCAACGTGCCGCCGCGCTTCGGGCTCGCGCACGAGCGCGTCCGCTTCGTCGGCGAGCCGGTCGCGGTGATCGTCGCCGAAACCGAGCACATGGCGGCGGATGCCGCCGAACTGATCGAAGTCGATTACGAGGATCTGCCGGTTCTGGTCGAAGCCGCCGACGCCAGCGCCGCCGGCGCGGTGCGCATCCATGACGAGGTGCCGGGCAACCTGGCGTTCGAATACGAGTACGGCAATCGCGAAGCTGCCGATCGGGCGATGGCCGGCGCGGCACATGTGGTGCGCGTCAAAGTGCGCGCGCAACGCATCGCCGGCAATCCGATGGAGCCGAAATCCGCCGTCGCGTCCTACGACGCGGCAAGCGACGCGTTTGAACTTGCGGCGCCGACGCAGGGCATCAGCGACATCAAAAACACGCTGGCGTCGATCACCGGGCTGCCGGTGGAAGCGCTTTCGCGTCCGCTCCGCCGATGTCGGCGGCGGCTTCGGCATCAGGAACGAAGTCTATCCGGAATTTCTGGCGCTGCTGCTGGCGGCAAAGCGCAGCGGACGCGCCGTCAAATGGACCGGCACGCGCGGCGAAACGCTGTCCGGCGATCATCACGCGCGCGCCGCCGATCTCTCCGGCGAACTCGGCCTCGATAGCGACGGCCGCTTCGTCGCGCTGCGGGTCGAGTGGCTAGTCAATCTCGGCGCGTTCTGCAGCAATGCCGGACCGCTGATCAACACGGTCGCGGCGCCGACCAGTTCGGCGATCAGCCTCTATAATGTCGCCGCAGTTCACGGCCGGCATCAAGCTGATCTTCACCAACACGACGCCGACCACGGCCTATCGCGGCGCCGGGCGGCCGAATGTCGCCTATCTGTGGGAGCGCCTGGTCGAAGAAGCCGCGATCGCCACCGGCATCGATCACATTGAGCTGCGCCGCCGCAACGTGCTGCGCAAAGACATGTTCCCGATGAAGACGCCGACCAATTCCAATTACGACAGCGCCGATCCGCCGCGCCTGCTCAACGACCGCGCTGCAGGCGGCGGACTGGAAAGGTTTCGGCAAGCGGCAGCGCGAATCGAAGCGCCACGGCAAGCTGCGCGGCATCGGCCTTGCGCTGTTTCTCGAGCCGTCCGGCGGCATGGGCAAGGAGCAGGTCGAAATCCGCATCGAGTCCGGCGGCAAGCTGGCGATGTATTCCAATGCCGGGCCATCAGGCCAGGGCCACGAGACGGTGTTTCCGGCGATCGTCGCCGACGTGCTCGGCATCCCGGCCGAGCGGATCGAGCTGCGCTACAACGACGCCGCGGCGCCGAAGATGCTCGGCACCGGTTCGTTCGGCTCGCGCTCGCTGATCAGCCACGGCGCCGCGCTGCAGACGGCCGCCAAAGAGATCGTCGAGAAGGGCAAGAAGCTCGCGGCGAGCGAACTCGAAGTCGCGCCGGGCGATGTCGTGTTCGACGCCGGCACCTACAAGGTGGCCGGCACCGATCTTTCGGTCGCGCTGCAGACGCTGCTCGAGCGCAAGGGGAGCGAACTCGAAACCAACACCACCATCGATCTCGCCAGCGCGTTTCCATCAGGCGCGCACGTCGCCGAGGTCGAGATCGATCCCGACACCGGCGAACTCGCCGTCGTCAATTACATCGCCGCCGACGATTGCGGCACGATCTACAATCACACGCTGGTCGAGGGCCAGCTGCATGGCGGCCTGATGCAGGGCCTCGGCCAGGTCATCGGCGAGCATATCGCCTACGATCGCGACACCGGCCAGCTCCTGTCCGGCAGCTTCATGGATTATGCCATGCCGCGCGCCGACAACCTGCCGCCGATCACGCTGATCGACTGCGCGGTGCCCTCGCCCGCCAACGTGCTCGGCGCCAAGGGCGCGGGCGAAGCCGGCGCTACCGGCTCGGTGCCGGCGCTCGCCAACGCGGTGCTGGACGCGCTCAAGGCTGCGGGCGTGCGGCAGCTCGAAATGCCCTACAGCCCCGACCGCATCTGGCAGGCAATCCACACGGCGCAGGCCGTGGCGGAGTGAGCACTCACGACATGAGGCTTGGCTATTTCACCATGCCGATGCATCCGCTGCATCGCAGCTGGACCGATACGCTGGACGAAGACCGCGAGGCGGTCATCCTCGCCGACCGGCTCGGATTTCATGACGCGTTCATCGGCGAGCATCTCACCGACAAGGTCGAGAACATTACCAACAGCCTGTTGTTCCTGGCGACGCTGATCCACGGCACCCACACTATCAAGCTCGCGACCGGCACCACCAACCTGTCGCAGATGCACCCGGTCCTGATCGCCTCGCACGCGGCGCTGTTCGATCATCTGGCGAAAGGCCGCTTCATCCTGGGCATCAGCCCGGGCAACCTGCGCACCGATGCGGAAGCTCTCGGTACCTTTGACGAGGACCGCAGCAAGCTGTTCGCCGAGTGCATCGATGTGATTCTGGAAATCTGGAGCCGCGAGCCGCCCTACGCGATCGACCTGCCGGGCAACCGATTCAAAGTGTCCACGGCGCGCTCCGCCGATCTGAAGCTTGGGCTCGGCTACCTCGCTCAACCCTATCAGCGGCCCCGCCCGGAAATCGTCGGCACCGTCGTGGCGCCGTTTTCCAAGGGCGTCATCGCCATGGGGCGCCGCGACTTTCATCCGCTGTCGGCCAACTTTCTGATGCCGCAATGGCTGCCGTCGCACTGGGCGAATTATCAGGAGGGCAAGGCCGCAGTGGGCGCCGTCGCCGAGCCTTCGGACTGGCGCGTGGCGCGCTCGATCTTCGTCGCCGACGACGACGCCGTGGCGGCGCGCTACGCGCGCGAGGACCGCAACAGCCCCTACATGTTTTATTTCCGGCAGTTGATGGCGAAGTTCTTCAAAACCGGCCGCACCGCTATTTTCAAGGAAGATCAAGCGCAGGCCGACCACGCCATCACGCTCGATTACGTTGCCGAGCGGCTGATCTGGCACGGCAGCGTCGATCGCATCGTCGATCATATCCTTTCGCTGCGCGACCAGATCGGCGATTTCGGCGAACTGGTCTATGCCGGGATGGATTGGCTCGATCCGACGCTGGCGAGGCGCTCCATGGAATTGATGGCGACCGAAGTCATGCCGCGCGTGAACCGCGCGATCGGCACAGCGCGGCCAGCGGCCGCGCTTGGCGGGCGGCACTGAAACGACAATTCGAAAGGGGGTCGCCCGGCCATGGCCATTGGTGGATCGTCAGAAATCGCCGCGGCAGGGCAGCGTCTCCGGGCCGGACGACGGGGCGGGTGGTGGGCGCACAAGATGTCGAATAACCAGCCACAATCAATGCGTTATCCAAAGGTGCGGGCGAAAATGCCCTATTGATCCATCAAACGAATTTTCCCCGCCTCCCGCACCATTCCGGAGTTTGTAAACAGCGCTTAGCGGCAAGGCGGGCGTGCCGAAGGAAATCCGCGACCGCATCCAAAACCACGCGCTGCAGGACGTAAGCTCCAAGAGCTACGACCGCTGGACCTACTTGCCCGAAAAACGCGCCGGTATGGAGCGGTGGAACGCCTTCGTCACGTCCCTGCTCCAAAAGCCTGGCCTCACCATCGCCGCTTGAAGAAACCACTCGTCGCGACTGAGTGATTACTCATATACGCTGACACAAACCTGTTGATCGCTTGGAAGCAAAGTCGACAGCGCCTCGGGGGCGGGAATCCTCGCATCGGCATTTATGTGCAAAGAAAGCTTCCAGCAAAACGGTCCTAGCGGATATGCACGCCAATCGAACAATAGAATTGCTGAAACGTGATCCCACAGCGGGAGATATCCTGCTAGTTCCTGAACTAACCGATTGTGCCGCATGGGCATCGCGCGCCCTGCGCCCTGATTCACAACAATAACGTAGGGATTAGATGGATCGCGCTGTTGGCTCTGAACCTTTCTCTCAATGGAATTGTAGTACGAGACAAAGGACAATTTTGCACATATGCGAAGTCGACGGGTATTTTCTGGGTTGCTGCTAAGCGTTAACCCAGACACAAAGAGCGTCGGGCCGTCGTCTATCCACCATTCTGGCCTCAACTCCTCAAGTCCAGCGCCACCCGTCAGTGCGTCGCCTTGACCGGGAGGCACAGCTTGAACATGCCAAGCGTGTTCCACACCGGCGGTTTGGCCCGGCGTCAGCTCTAAAACCGCATCGACTATTTGTTCTTGTGTCGCCTCGCCGGGAATCTCTCCCAGATGTATTAGCGTGTGCCAATCCCTTCCATCCATTCCAATCGCACTGCTCAGGATGTCTAAGATCGTCTGCAGGCGCTCTTGCTGCGCTTTCACCTCGACTGTGGTGACTTCGCAATCTACTGGGGAATTCTTCCACCGGGCTCGGATGTCTGGAGTTCGGCTGTCGTTATTTTCTTTGGGGAATTCGATTTCGCCACCTAGCTGTCGCAGAAGCGCTCCTGCATACATTACTCCCCAGACGTGCCGCTCCATGTTTCCGGTCTGAAGAATAGCCGGAATTGAACGCTTTATCATCTTTTCAAACGATACATTCTTGCCAACTATAGCTAGGGGCACGCCGTACGACAAAACGCGACTAAGAGCCTCGCCTGGAGTGCTCGGACGAAAGTTCAGTTCGTTCGGCAGCGCTTCGTATGCGTCACACGCATCACGACCCAGTTTTGATAGTGGCCGAAGAAGGGCGGGCTTCACGTACTCGGAGAGCTTCATGAGTCCACTTTGTAGCGACATTTGATTTGTTCATAAAGTCGCAAATTAGCTTGGGCATAACCGGCGCGAGAATGGAGGTGCACCGGTTGTTGAACCCCGCGCCGGGGCAATCGACCCCGCGTCCCGCCCGTGGCGGCCGCTATGCTGACGCTCCTCCGGCTGCCCTGCTAACCGATCGAGAGGCTGGCGGATTGTCTCGCCCGTTTGCCCTGCGGCGCTCGCCGTCATCCAACTATGCACAACCCAGCCTGAAATAGCGTGCCGGCAGAAACTATGATCTGCACTGAGACCCTTTCACCTTCTTGGATGTGTGCCACCGTCCAGGCAAGTTGGCGTTTGAATGTTCCCGATCCCAGATGCTGATGACGAGGTCCCGATACGACCACTGTGTCGGGGGGCCTGCAGCTCCAAGACAGTTTCCGAAACGTTTAACGCCTCGATCAAGGCCGTTATTTCTGCTCCCTTTGATGCAAAGGGAGAGACTGTCAATTTTAAACTTCTATCGGTCAATCACATGACCTTGCGCGCCGCTAGTTTCTCTTTCCAAAAGGTCTTGTGCTGTCCAACTAGTTCTCGTTCGGGGATATGAACTCGCTTGTCCGGATCGTTTATGACATGTCCAATTTGTTGGGTCTCGCGACCATATTTCTTCAAGATAGACGTTGTGAGTTCCACATCGGCAGGAGCGACCACGTAGCAGAACCCAATACCCATATTAAAGACTTCGAACATCTCGCCATCAGGGACATCAGCAAGCCGCTGAATTAGATCGAATATCGGTTGAGGCCGAATAAGCCGATCTATCACAAAACCAACACTCGAATTTACTCGCGCTAAATTAAGCAATCCATCACTCGTGATGTTGACCAAGGCTTTGATGCCTCGAACCTTCTCTAGGATTTCAATGGCTTCGCGCACGTAAATGTCAGTCGGCCGCAGCAGCTCTTCGCCAATGGACCCGTTGAGCTCTGGAAATTTGTGGTCGATTGCAAAGCGGTCGTTGTCAAAAAAGGCCTTACGAGCAAGCGAGAGACCATTGCTGTGAACTCCGTTGCTCTTTACACCAATGACGATATCACCTTCCCGAACATTCCTCCCATCGATGACCTTATCCAAATCAACTCGCCCTATCGCCATTCCGACAAGGTCGAAGCCTTTCACCACGTCTTTTAGCTGAGCCGTCTCTCCGCCAGAAATGGAAATCTGGGCCATTTCGGCGCCCTTGCACAGCCCAGCGCCAATTGCGTCCAGCATCGAAGCATCTACGTGTTCGACCGCGATGTAGTCTACGAGTGAGACAGGTTTCGCACCTACACAAATCATGTCATTGACATTCATAGCAATGCAGTCGATTCCAATCGTATCGTACTTATGCATCATGTCGGCAATGATGGTTTTTGAGCCGACACCATCTGTGCAAATTGCGATTCCAATACCGCCAACGTCCACAACGTTGGCAAAATAGCCAATATCAAGGACGACCCGCCCCGGTCCGGATTTAGGCCACGTATTCCGCACGCGCGAAACTATGTGTTCGAGCCCCGCGTCAGCCTCAGCGGTGTCAACGCCAGTTTGTTTGTATGCTTCTCTACGCATGTCTTTCGGAGCGGCCTCCGCCTTCCCCACTATATCAAACGTTGAGATTGCTACCACGTCCGCGATCTTGGCCGTCATGTTCCTGATGTTCCATTATGGTATGGATTTATAGTGAAGCAATGCATTGTGCTTCTCAGAGGTGCCCGTCTTTGTCATAGCGAGCCAGAAGGTCCTTCACTGCTCGCCGCAGTAGCGCCGGCACGGTCAGGTCCGTTTTCCTTGAAAGGTCCTTAAGTCGCTCCTCAAGCTCCGGCGTCAGGTTCGCGGTGCGGCGCTTTGGCACCGTCGCCCCCTTTCTCCTCGGGCTCGCAGCTCTTCGGTCGCTCATGGTCGGCTCACCGGCCAGTCGGCGGTCGCGCGACTCATTCCGAGTCAATTTGACTCGCTGTGCCATAGTTCGTGCTTCGTTCAAAGCCCTTTTTGGAGGGCGAGGACGGAAAATCGGGGATACCCGGCCGGGCACCCCATGGGCCGTCAGTATTAGCGCCCGACCGCCATCGGCGCAAACAGACCACCACTATATCGCTCCGCCAATCGGTCTGTAAAAGGGCTGCCAATCGATTTCTAATCGGCCACCTCACGAGTTCCCGCGGCGCAAGAACTACGTTGGCCTAGGGAAAACTACGGGGATAAGCCAGGCGGGTTCGTAGGATGGAAGCGCCGCCACGGGTGCCAGAGGACTGGGATCTTCCTGTCCGACCGCGACCTGCGACGCACGTGGAAGACGCTGGCCGGAAAGGCGGGAGTGCCCAAGGACATCCGCGACCGCATCCAGAACCACGCGCTCCAGGACGTGAACTCCAAGAGCTACGACCGCTGGACCTACCTGCCCGAAAAACGCGCCGGGGGTGGAGCAGTGGAACGCCTTCGTCGCTGCACAAATGAAAGGGCGCTCTAGCCTCGGCGTCGGCGTCACCGCTTAGGGACGCACTGTGTTCCTTAACGCAACTCCACTTCGCCGGGCCCTGGTCCCGGTGGACCTGATCCGTACAATATCAATGGGTCGACGTATACTTCTTTCAGTAAACCATTCCCTTCGCGAATCCAAAAACGGCCTCGCAGATCGCGGAAAGCCAATTCTACGCTATACCGTGCTTGTAACACTCCGCCAGGGTATTTGATACGGACAACTCTTTGTCCTGGGGGAAATGCACCGCCTATTCTTGTCTGGAACGGCGGGAGTGGATCGTCCGGCTTCATACCGAGCGCCGTTCTTCTGAACGCTCCGGTCGCACTCACGATCGTTACAATGGGGTTATAGATCAGCTGTGACGAGCCATTAAACACAACGCAGTCTGTCTCTCCAGCATCGGTAGCCGTGATCACATCTTCAATGAGAAGCCATGCAGAAATCTGGTCCGCTTGTTGGCGTCGCTCTTCTTTCCTCCTTCGCCGCCCCTCAGCCCCAGCAAGCCAGAGAGCAACGACGACGGCCCCAACTGTTCCCACTGCGCTGCCAATTTCCGCGTAAGCTGTCACCCATTCAACGTGCATTGTGTCCCCAACTGCGCGACAGCGGCTACTGATCGAGGAGCCTCCTCCTCATGTCAATCAGCTCTTCATTCGCCAAAATGCTGTGAATATAATCGATAGGAACTACCACACCCATTCCGACCGGAACGCGGATATTTTGACCGCGCTCGGCAGCGAGAATTTCGCCGGGCGGCGCATCCCATGCACCCTGCCAAATTCCTATGAGATGAAGATTCCACATCGCTACCGCGTTTCCGAGCCTGTGTGCGGCCACGTTAGGATTGTGCTCAACGAGCTCGTCAGTTATATGCTGACCACTTGCCCGCACAAAGACCGGCGCGCCGCTAAGACCGGACAAGCTTTGACTCTGTACCAGGTATGCACTCGACAGCAATACTCTCATTCCGTCAGGGTCGCGCCAGTCCTTAATGGGAATCGGTTCTTCGTCTCGACCATAGATCGGACGCGCGATCGTTCCAAAATGGACTACAGGCAAGTTTTGATTGCTCCCCGAAAGAACGCGGAAAAGCCCGACTGTATAACAAAAATCTCCTATTCCGACGCCATATTTCCACGCCTTATTTGCCCACCAACTTTCCCTCTCATCATCGATGAATCGTACACGGTGTTCGCTTTCCCGAACGAGCCCCTGTATTGGAAGCACGGCAGCATCAATTGTTGGGTCGGGGTCGTAGTACCAAGTCGCCCCATCAATCGGTAAGTTGTCCGCTCCTCCGGAGATTCGATTGACACGGAGCAAGAAGGGTTCGCCCCCGACCAGTTCGGCCACGTGTCGAGCGGTCACAAGATAAGGAAAACCCCCGTGGCGTAAAAAAAGGCGGTTCCAATACAATCAATCCCGCCCTTCCCTTCTTGGTCCGAAGGATACCCGATAAACGCCACCGCTTCCCGAACCCAGTCTTCGACCCTCATAACTCTCTGCCCTGATCGACTATCGGTTTTTTAGAACGATTGGCACCTCTAAAATCCCGACCGCCCGGCCACGCGGGATGATTCCAACTATGGCATCCACCAGCCTACAGGTGGGTCAATGCCATAAATGGCGAGCGGGTCCTTGCGGTGCACTCGCTCCAAATGGCCGCGTCCACGCCTCCTCCATGTTCGACCAGCCGCATCCTGAAACGCCAGCTCAATCGAAAATCTCTTATGCATGCCTGCTCCAGGATATTTTATCTTATGTTCTGTTCTGCCGGGTGGCACCCGCCCCATAAAATTACGATACGTAAGATCGCCACCGACTTGATCGCCATGTGCGGTGACGACGCTTGCAATTAGATTGTATACCAGCTGAATGGAGCTATTTTGGAGCACCAGCCGGACATACTCTTCATCGGCTGCGACGGCTTCTTGCACTGGTAAGAATTCCATCCATCCCGTTATTTGCTCCGCCTGTGTACGCTCTGTTTCGCGCTTCCTTCTGCGCGCAGAGCCGGCCCCGGAAATCTGCACAGGAGGATAAGTGGAATTTCTGCCTGATGGCAGGCACGCTATGGCCTGCGAATCAGGAGCGACCATGCAGAGACGAGCACGCCGGAACCACACACCGGCTTTCAAGGCGAGAGTTGCGCTTGCCGCCATCAAAGGCGATCGGACGTTGGCCCAGCTTGCCGAGCAGTTTGACGTTCACCCCAATCAGATCACATCGTGGAAGGCGCAGCTTGAGGGCGGTGCTGCCGATGTGTTTGGCCCGGGCAGCAGCAACGGAGCGTCACAGCCCGCCATCGACGTGAAGTCGTTGCACGCCAAGATCGGCGAACTGACACTGGAGAACGATTTTTTAGAAGGCGCGCTCACCAAGGCGGGATTGCTGAGCGCAAAGCGATGATCGACCGTAAGCACGATCTGCCGATCACCAGGCAGGCCGAGGTTCTGAGCATCAGCCGCGGCAGCGTTTATTACCTGCCGCGGCCGGTGCCGGACGCCGACCTTGCGATCATGCGCCGTCTCGACCGGCTGCATCTGGAGTTTCCCTTCGCCGGCTCGCGCATGTTGCGCGGCCTGTTGGTCGCCGACGGGTGCAAGATCGGCCGCCGTCACGTCAAGACGCTGATGCAGCGGATGGGGATCGAGGCGCTTTATCGCCGTCCGCGCACCACCAAGCCCGAGCCTGGCCACAAGGTCTATCCGTACCTGCTGCGGGGGCTTTCGATCGAGCGGCCGAACCAGGTGTGGGCGATGGACATCACCTACATCCCGATGGCGCGCGGCTTCGTCTATCTGGCGGTGGTGCTCGACTGGTTTAGCCGTCGCGTGCTGTCTTGGCGGCTATCGATCACGATGGAGGCGGCGTTCTGCGTCGAGGCGCTGCAGGATGCCTTGGCTCGTCACGGCAAGCCGGACATCTTCAACACCGACCAGGGTTCGCAGTTCACCGGCCAAGCCTTCACCGGCCTGCTCGCCGACAATGGCATTGCCATCAGCATGGACGGCAAAGGGGCTTGGCGGGACAATGTCTTCGTCGAGCGGCTGTGGCGCAGCGTCAAATACGAGGAGGTATATCTGAAGGCCTACGACAGCGTCAGCGAGGCCCGCAGTTCGATCGGCCGCTACCTGGACTTCTACAACAGCCGTAGACCGCATTCGAGCCTTGACGGCGCCACACCCGATCAAGCCTACTTCCCACCGCTGCCTATCCGCTTGGCAGCCTAACCCTGGCAGAGGCTCCACTTATCGAGGCGGAAAATCTGTTCAGATAACCGGGACCACCTCACCTTGAGCGTAAATCAGCGCTCTCCACCCTTTTCCGACCGGGCTGACCAGAAAACGATACCCTCGATAATCGATACCCTGTGTCATTTCATCGTCTCCGTTTCTACAGCGGTTAGCTATAGAGCTTGTCCAATAGCTCCTTGAGGGCTTCTTTTCCCGCCCTATTCGCCATCACCATGGTGTGAAAAGGGATCACTGAGTGCTTTATCGGGCCCGATCTTCCGGCGCGGTGAATCTCCCACCTCCACGAGTTTGGTGGGCTATCCCTGTGTTTCACCACTACCGTGTAGTCGGTCCTGTCGAATGTCCTCATAGTGGGGGTATGCGCCCGGCATCGCCCTGGCGCTAGCCCTATTCGAGGGTCCGCGTCATTCGTATTCGAGAACAGCCACCACGACTTGGCACATCCGGAACAATGCGGCTTGGGTAGTCATTGTCCCCTGCCATTCCTCGCGCGACCTCAAACCGGGCGCGCTCCGCGCTATCATCCGACAAGCGGGTCTCACCGTGGAAGAATTCAACGCGCTGCTTTAAGGCGCAACGCATTTCTCGTTTTGTCATGTCCGCCTAAAAACCAGTCTGTTGGAAGGCAATACGACCAAGCCGTTCCGCGAGCAGTTGACGCTGATCCGCATCTTTGAGGAACTACGCGGGCGCGGCTACGACGGTGGCTACGATGCCGTGCGGCGCTACGCCAGGCGATGGGCCAAGGAGCGCGGACAATCGACGGCGGCTGCCTACGTCCCGCTGAGCTTTGCGCCGGGGGAAGCCTATCAGTTCGACTGGAGCCACGAAGTCGTTCTGCTGAGCGGCGTGACGGTAATCGTGAAGGCCGCCCATGTCCGGCTCTGTCACAGCCGGATGCTGTTCGTGCGCGCGTATCCGCGCGAGACGCAGGAGATGGTGTTCGACGCCCACGACCGGGCCTTCGCCCTGTTCAAGGGCGCTTGCGGGCGCGGCATCTACGACAACATGAAGACGGCGGTAGAGACGATCTTCGTCGGCAAGGGACGCCTCTACAATCGCCGCTTCCTGCAGATGTGCAGCCACTATCTCGTTGATCCGGTCGCCTGCACGCCGGCATCGGGCTGGGAGAAGGGCCAAGTCGAGAACCAGGTCGGGCTCGTCCGTCAGCGGTTCTTCACGCCGCGTCTGCGGTTCAAGAATCTCGACGAACTGAACGCCTGGCTGCTCGATAAATGCATTGCCTACGCCAAGGGGCATCCCCATCCGGAGCTGACCGAGCAGACGATCTGGGAGGTGTTCGAGGCAGAACGGCCGAAGCTCGTCCCATATGCGGGCCGGTTCGACGGCTTCCATGCGGTGCCGGCGTCAGTCTCGAAGACCTGCCTGGTGCGCTTCGACAACAACAAATACTCGGTGACCGCGAGCGCTGTCGGGCGTCCGGTCGAGGTCCACGCCTATGCCGACCGCATCGTGATCCGCCAGGACGGGCGTGTGGTCGCGGAACATCCCCGCTCATTCGGCCGTGGCGAGACGATCTACGATCCTTGGCATTACGTGCCCGTGCTCGCTCGCAAGCCGGGCGCCCTGCGCAACGGCGCACCCTTCAAGGACTGGGTGCTGCCGGTGTCGATGGAGCGCGTGAGGCGCAAACTCGCGGGCGCCGACGACGGCAATCGGCAGATGGTCGACATCCTCACCGCGGTGCTGACCGACGGGTTGCCTGCGGTCGAGGCCGCGTGCGCCGAAGCGATCGCCCACAGCGTCCACTCCGCCGATGTCGTGCTCAACATCCTAGCGCGCCGCCGTGATCCTGGCCCACCGGCCACCATCCTCACGCCAGCGGCGCTGACATTGCGCCACGCTCCCGTCGCCGATTGCGCCCGTTACGACAACCTTAGGAGGACCAACTGATGGAACGATCCCAACTCTTCGATCTCATGAGCGAGCTCAAGCTCTACGGCATGAAGGCCGCCTTCGACGAGATCATGGCCACAGCCGTCAAACGCCAGCATGAACCCCAGCGCATCGTCGGTGATCTGCTTAGTGCCGAGATCAACGAGAAGCAGGCGCGTTCGATCAAGTACCAGCTCACCATCGCCAAGCTGCCACTCGCCAAGGACCTAGACGACTTCCAGTTCGAGGGTACGCCGATCAATGAGACGCTCGTGAACGATCTCGCCGGCGGGGGCTTCATCGCCCAGCAGCGCAACGCCGTGCTGGTCGGCGGCACCGGTACCGGCAAGACCCATTTAGCCATCGCTATCGCCAGAAGCTGCATCCGCTCCGGATCCCGCGGCCGGTTCTACAACGTGGTCGATCTCGTCAATCGGCTCGAGATCGAGACCCGTAACGGAAGGCAGGGTCGGATCGCTGATCAACTCACGCGGATGGACTTCATCATTCTCGACGAGCTCGGCTATCTGCCCTTCGCTCAATCCGGAGGACAGCTCCTGTTCCACCTCGTCAGTCGCCTCTACGAGCGCACCTCAATCATCGTCACCACCAACCTTGCCTTCGGCGAGTGGCCGAGCGTCTTCAGTGATCCCAAGATGACGACCGCGCTGCTCGATCGTCTCACCCACCACTGCGACATCATCGAGACCGGCAACGACAGTTGGCGCTTCAAGAGCCGGGCTGACGATCAACCGACAACCCGCGCTCGCGCCGTCTCCGCAACCCCGGCCAGCTCCGACGGCGCGAGCGCTACCGCCAAAACACGTCGCCAGAAAGGGTCAAAATTGGACGCCGATCGAGGGTCAAATTTGAACGCCGATTGACACTCGCCGACGCGATAGCCCGTCGCACGTTTTGAGCGCAGGCTCTTCTTAAGTGCCGCGAACGCCGTCCGCCACTCGGGATCGCGCGAGCGGTCGCCGCTCTGCGGCGCAATCCTGGCTACGGGTCTGCCGTTTTTCGTTACGATGATCGTTTCGCCGCGTTCTGCGGCAGCGATCACCTGGGAAAAGTTCTGATTGGCCTCGCGGACCGTCATCTCACGCATGGGTCGTCACCATGTTCTACGTTGCAACATAAACTCAAAACACGTTGACGACAAGACTTTAGCCGCGACCTTAGGCGCGTCCGATTGCTCTGGCGACGATCTCTGCCGCGTCGGCGGGCGAGGTAGGGGAGGCCCACGCCACATACCGATCCGGCCGCACCAGAATAAGCTTCGCCTCGTAAGCCTTGCGGCCGTCCTGATAGCTGTCGCGCACGGCCTTCAGCGGCATACCCACCGCCTTGCCCGCCGCAGTGAACGCCGCAACGGCCCTGTCATCCGCATCGAACGCCAGCAGCGTGAAATACGGCCCCAGTTCTTCGAACACGTTGCGGCCGGAGCATAAAAGCTGCGGTGGCAGGTGATGGCCGGCGCGGGCCTGGAAGGTGTGCGTGCCGCGGGCGCTCGAGCGGCCGCCCGGCGGGCCGAACACGATCGGGGAGCCTTCGTAGTGCGGCTCGTAGGTCAGCACGCGCGGGGCGGCCGCGCCCTGGTGATCCTTCCAGGCGCGCTCGAATTCGGTACGGTCCTTGTCGGGGCTGTAACGGGCAAGAAAGACGGCGTCCTTCTCGATCCCGGCCTCGATGAAATCCCGGCCGGTCTCCAGAAAGATCGGCTGACGCTCTTCGCTGTAGCTCTTCAACAGCGCGTCGCTGCCCCAGCCCTGCAGTCTGGCGGCGAGCTTCCAGCCCAGATTGGCGACGTCGTCGAGGCCGTTGTTGAGGCCGTAGCCGCCGTAGGGCGGATGCGAATGGGCGGCGTCGCCGGCAATGAAGACACGGCCGACCTGATAGCTTTCGGCGACCTCGATGCGCAGGTCCCAGAAGCCCACATAATCGAATTCGCAGGCGAAATCGAACCCGGCAGAGCGGCGCAAGAGGCCGTGGAAATCGTAGTTGTCGCGCGTCGTGCTCGCCGGCACCGGTGAATGAAAGAACCAGCTTTCGCCGACGTCGACCCTGCCGAAGAACTGCCAGTAACCTTTGAGGTCCGGATGCAGCACCCGGTAGGTAGAGCGCGGCGGGAAGCGCTTGAGCTTTTCGTGCAGTTCCTTGGAACGGAACAGCGCCAACACCATAAGCTGATCGAAATCGGAGCCTGAGCGCTGAATGCCGATCTGCCGCCGCACCATCGAATGGCCGCCGTCACAGCCGACGATGTACTCGGCCTCCAGAACCTCCTTGGCGCTGCCGCCCTCCCTGGCGATCGCAACACGCGCACCGGCCGCATCCTGCTCGATGTTTTCGGCGACCCAGCCGAAGCGGCACTCGACGTTGGCAATCTTCGCGAGCTTGTTACGCAGGACGTATTCGACCAGGTATTGCGGCAGCCGCTCGTTCTGCTCGAAATAATACGAGTTGACGATTTCGCGCAGCGGCGGCGCATACCAGTATTCAGTGCTGAGATCGCGATAGGCGACGATGCCGCTCATCGGATATTCGGGCGGCAGCATGCGCGAGGCGCGCACGGCATCGGCAATGCCCCACGAATGAAGATGCTCCATCGCGCGCTGCGTCAGATTCTGTCCCTTGGGAATGCGCTGCGGCTCGAGGCGCCGCTCGACCAAGGCGCAGGTCACGCCGCGCAATCCGAGTTCGACGGCGAGTGCGGCGCCGACCGGCCCGCCGCCGACGATGACGACTTGATAGTGCTTATTCATTGCACGCGACTTTCACCTTTGGGATTTGCGATTGGCGTTGTCAGGCCGGCGCCGCGGAGGCGGCCGCCCCGGGTGCAGGCGGCGTTTCGCTACGCTGTGTGTTTTCGCTGTTCGACGCCGCCTCCGCAAGGGACGCACGCTGCAGCCAGTAGCCGATGGCGCCGATCCACAGCGTGGCGATGATCAAGATCAATAGATCCCGCCACTGGGTGCTGACGGCGATGCGGCCGCTATCGGCGAGCCAGACCAAGGCCGCGTAGGGAGCCATGAACAGCACGGCGAACGACAGACTGATCGCAATTGTGCGGAAAGTTCGGTCAAACAGCGCCAATGCGGCAAGGGTGCAGGGAGCGAAAACTATCGTGCCGGTCCAGTGGTTCGCCTCGATCAACGGTAAGCCATGCGACAACAGGGCAGCCAGGAACGCCGAGCCGAACGCAAATTGAATAATGAAGATTGTCAGTCCAGCCAGCAACACCCGCGTCGCATCGAGCGCGCGGTAGTGTTGCAGGCCGAAGCCAAGCGTTATCCCCATCACGGCCGCGACGGCGCCCTGATCGACCAGCCACCACCAGGCGGGTCGCGCCGACTTGAATGCAATCAGGAGCGTAACGTCAGAGTACGTTCCAAATATGCAGACCCACAGAAACGCCACGAGCGCCAAGCGGCCGGCTGCAGCCAAGCGGCCCTGGTCGGCGCTCTCGATCGCCCGATCGGCGCGCGCCAATTGGTACCCGAGAAGCGCAAACCACAGGGTCCAACCGGCCAGAATGTAATAGCCCTGAGTTGCAGCATTATTGGTGAATGAATTGGAGACAACGGCTGCAAGGATGTTCGTACCGACCAGCAGGGTCCACAAGTAAACGCCTCGGAAGGATCGCTTGAAGACGGCCATCGCGGTTACGATGACGGGCGCGTCAAATGTAATCCTCCAAAGATACTCCGCGTTGGCGTGGCCGTGCGCCATGAGCGTGTGGACAAAGATTCCGCCGCCGATAAATGACACTACCAGTATTATTGCGCCGGCCAACAGTGCCCGGGAAAACCCGACGGAGGCATACCGCCATAGTCCAAAGCTGCAGGAGATCGCCATATACGCCGACGTCACATAATGGATCGTCCACGGCGGGAACACGTTGGTGTGATAAAATATCAGCAAAATCCCGGCGGCGAGCAACCCGCTACCAACGAACGCTGCGAAGCTGAAAAGCGGCAAGACCAACGGGGCAAATCGGCGGCGCCGCCACTCGCTGTCATCCATGAACTTCATCAGCGTGGCAAAGTCGCCGCCGTAACGGCGCGCCCAGGCGGCGCTCGGCTGCTGCTCGCGGCGCCAAGTTTCCATAGCGGTCAATTCAGGCCCTTGCAGCGGTTGTCTATCGTCGAAGCGATCCCGCAGGCGTTGCCATTGCCGGCGAGAGCGCCCTTCCGCTTCGACCCACTCTGATAATTGTCTCCATTGCCGGATCAGGCTTTCATGGCTGATATCGACGATGGTGTCCGCCGTCAGCAGTCGCGGACTGGCCGGATCGAAACCCGGCGCCAGAAAATTGCATCCCGGCGCGCGGAAGGCATCGACGACCTTGCGCGCACGGGCCTCATCGCCGCCGCAGATTGCTACCAGTTTGTCGAAACGCGTCGGCCGCCGCACCGCATCGCTCGCCACCGATCCTTCGGTGAGCGCCCGGAATACCGCCTCGACGACCGGGCGGCAGTCCTCGCCGAGGCCGCGCAGTACCTCGTCGGCATGAGCGTTGAGCGCGCCACTGAGCCCACCGATACGCTCGTAATCGGCGAGGGTAAGCGTGATCGGAGCGTCGAATACCTCCTCCCGGGCCCGCGTCCACATGCGGTTGAGGCAGTATTGCAGCAGCGGCAGCTGGTCGGCGCGGCGCGCAAGCCGATCGAGCTGGTCGCGCGTGCTGCGGTCGTCCCAGGGCGCGAATGCGGCAAGATCGTTGAGCAGCCGGTTGGTCAGATCGTCGGCGATCTTGAAACCGCAGACCGCGGCCGGTCCGACGATTGCGCTGCGGCATTGCTCGCGCGTCATGCGCGGGATGAGCACGAGGCCGGCGCTGATCGCCTCGGCCAGGCCGTCGATAAGCGCGCAGGCGCCGAGATATTCGGAGCGCATCGTCAGGGTCACAAAGATCGGCACTTTGCTTTGCCGCGCGCTTTCCAGCAGCAGCGTGACGAAGGCCTCGGCTTCCTCGCGGCCGGCGTAATCCTGATAGCGAAACAGCTCCTCAAACTGATCGACCAACAGAAGGAGACTGGTGCCCGCCGGCAAGTGTCCATCAGCGCACCATTCGGCGACGGACAGCGGACCGCGCAGCAAAAAGGCGCGGAACAGGGCCGCGTCGGCATCGGTGACGGGCTTCGCTGCCTCAGTCCCCTCCGCCTTGGTTTGCAGCAGCCCAAGCGCCAGATTTTTCAGCGGCGCGCCGCCGGGCTTGAACTCGATGACACGCCAAGCCGAGCCGGCGGACGCCATCAGGCCGAGATCGAGTCCATCGAGCAGCCCGGTCTTGACCACCGACGACTTGCCGGTGCCGGACGAGCCGAGCACCGCCAGAAAGCGCGACGCCGCGAGGCGATCCACCATGCCATTGATGCAGTCCTCGCGGCCGAAAAACAGGTCGCTTTCGTCGCGGCGAAACGCGCGCAGACCGGGATAGGGCAAACGCGTGGCGGCGTCAGACATCAGGGCTGCAATCCGCCGAGAACGCCGAGGATGCGCTGCGCCAGATTGCCGTCCTGACAGTCCATCTTTTCAAACCCCCCGGCCCAGGCGAGGTCGGGCTTTGGCGCCGGAGGACCGAGCAGGATGGTCTTGAACCGGGGCGGCGCTTCGCGCAGCCGTTCGAGCTTGCTGTAGCGCAACAGCTGCGCGCGCACCCAGGCTGGCGGCGCGCGGCCGTACAGCATCACCAGCGCCTCGCAATTCATCAGGTTGGCTTCGAGATCGTCCAGAATCTCTTTGGCGGAGCCTTCGAACAGCGGCCGGGCTGCCGTGACATTCTTGCGGTCATCGAAAATCTTCAAGAGCGCGTCCGCCAGTTCCTTGTCGCTGCTGTCCGCATTGATGAAGACATGACAACCGCCATCGAACGTTACTGGCGCCGGTACGGGCTTCGCTAATTGCGCATGGCAGCGCAGTATCTCTCCCTTGAGTTCCTCGAGCCCGACAGCAAGAACTTCCGGCCCTTCGAGCATGGGCTTGTCGCGATGAGTGACGGCGGCAAGGTCGAGGTCGGGACGACGCCACTGCAAAATCTTGAGGCCTGAGCCTTTCGCGGTTTCGTATTGGTATTGCGCATAGGTCTGCGAAAGATCCGGCGGCTTGCGCGAGCCGAAATTGCCCAACAGCTGCACAAACAGGCAGCTGCGCGCGAGGTCAGCTTCGAAGGCTGCGGCGAAGTCCTGCCCGCCCTGCGGATAATCGTTCTCAGGCAACACCCTGACGCCGTATTGGTCGAGGCAGGCACGCACCCGTTCGCGCTCGTCATAGAGATCGTCGGTCGTCTGCGCTAGCAGCACGGCCTTTATTTCGGCGGCCGGCGGGGCTGCTGGCGCGACCGCCGCAGCCGGTTTCGCTTGCGGGCGAGCGGCCTCGACGGCAACGCGATGCGCGCCGTGGTCGCGCTGATCCAACAACAGTTTCTTGACCTGGTGCGCGAGCACCTGCAGGCGTTCGTTGTAAAGCTCCGCATTGAATTTCGGGGTCAGCCGCAGCGGGATGTCTTGCGCCATCTGGTCCTTCCACCAGAACGGCGTTCGCTTACGGCCGCGCAGCAGCTCGTGATCGCTCCCGTCGTCCACCGGAAGCAACTCAACAGTGACAACGGCGCGAACCTCGGCCGCCCGATCGCAGTATGCCTGCAATTCACGGATGGTGAACTCGCGTGCCACATAACTCGGCGACAACATGGCGATAAAGATCGCCGAACCACGAACGTTGTCGATTAGAAAATCGACGTGGTCGCCGGCCTCGAAATTCCTGGTGTCGAAGAAAATCTCCGGATCGTTGCCGACCCGCTGACGCAGCGCGTTCTTCAGGTCGAGCTGGAATTGACTGACCCAGTGTACGCCCTGCGAATCGGCTTCGTTGTCAAAATGCGCATAGCTGATGAACAGGTCATGCTTGAAGCCCGAGACGATACCCATCGTGCCAATCCGTCGCCGCCCAGCCGCGGGCCGTGTCACTTAAAGAACAAAAGTCGATAAGATCAAGGCGCGCGGTGTCCGGCTTGCCTTGCCGCTGCTTCTAATCCTCAAGCACCTGACGGGACACCATTTTCCTGCAACCGCCGGGCGCAGACGCCTAGCGCCCGATGGCTTCTCTTGCTTTCGCAAAGACCGCAGGCGGAAAGCCAGCAAAATGGTGCAGCAGGCCGTCCACCTCGGTCGCGGTTGCGGGGGTGATGTCGAGACCGACCTTGTTGGCCTCGGCAAGGAAATCCTTGTCCTTCATGGTCGCCATGAAGGCCTGCCGCAACGCCGCCAGCCGGTCGGCCGGGATATTGGGCGGGCCAGCCAGTGGACGGCCGAGCACAAGCTGGTTGAAGAAAAGCTCCAGCACTGCGCGCTGCTCGTCGCTCTTGGCGTAGTCGAACACGCTTGGTATGTCGCCGAACTCATTCGACTTATGCGGCCCCATCTGGATTACGAGCTTAAGCCGGCCCGATTTAAAGTCATCGGAAAACTGTGCCTTGATCGACGAGGCGTAGAGGCCGCATTCGCCGTTTACCTCGCCGCGATGCATGGCGAGATCGATATCGCGGGTGCCTGCGTAACCCGGAATGACCCGGATATGGGCGCCAAGCACATTCTTGAGGATCATCGGATGCTGATAGGTGATCGCGGCCGGCGCACCGCCGCCGAAAATCGTCTCCTTGCCGCCCTGGCGCATCATGTCATTGAAGGAAGCGGCCGCGCCGGGCGTCTGCCACACGCCGCAATAGGCCACGTCCTGCGACATGCTGCCGATCCAGCTGAACTTGGTCGGGTCGAAGCGAGCCGCCTTGTTGCCGAGCAGAGGCTCCATCACCACGGAGGACGCGAACTCGCCGAGCACCGTGCCGTCCTTCGGCTGGTCGTTGTAGATGTGGTTGGCCGCCGTCATCGAGCCCGCCCCCGGCATGTTCGCGGGCACGACCGCCGGCTTGCCCGGAATGAAGGAGCCGTAATGGCGCGCCAGGACGCGCACGTAGGTGTCGTAGCCGCCCCCAGGCGGAAATCCAGCGATCAGCGTTAACGTCTTGTGGCTGTAAAAGTCGGAGATCGAATCAGCGTGAGCCGGAAAGAAGGATGCGGCGACGCCGAGACCGATTAATAAAAGCGCGCACGCTGACGGCTGCCCTGACATGCTACCGAATTGTCGGCTGCGAAGCACGTTCATGATCATCATCTACCTCTACCTATTGCCACGATCGCCATGGCGTTTCGGGAATTGGGGTGAGCGGCGGCTGGCCCGCCGCCCAGGCCAGAATATTGTCGACCATAAGCTGATCCATGCGCTCGCGCGTGACCACGGATGCCGAGCCAAGATGCGGAAACAGCACGACATTTTCCATTGCGCGCAACTCGGGCGGAACTTCAGGTTCCCGGGCAAAGACATCGAGCCCGGCCGACATGATGCGCTTATCCTGCAGTGCCTTGATTAGCGCCGGCTCATCGACCACGGAGCCGCGCGCCATGTTGATGAGAATGCCTTGCGGCCCCAGTGCGTCGAGCACCTCGGCGTTGATCATGTTTGCGGTGCCGGCCCCGCCGGGCACGATCGCCAGCAGAATGTCGACGTCGCGCGCCATGTCGCTGAGCTTCGGATAGTGGCGATACGGCAGTGCATCGCGCTTCTTCCGGGTGTGATAAACCACTGGCACCTTCATGGCGTCGAGCCGCCGCGCGATGGCCTGGCCGATGGCGCCCATGCCGACAAGTCCGACTGTGCGGTCGCGCAGCGACGCCTTGGTCAGCGGAAAATCCCCCTCGCGCCATTTGCCGGCACGCACATACCGATTCGCCTGCGGAAATTCCCGCACGGTGCAAAGCAATAGCCCGAGCGCCGTGTCGGCGACTTCCTCGGTGAGCACACCCGGCGTGTTGGTGAGAATGACGTTGTGCGCCGCCGCCCATTTCACATCCATGTGGTCGTAGCCGACGCCGAAGCTGGAGACGATTTGCAACCTAGGAAACCGTTCCAGGAAAGCGCCGGGAATCCGTTCGGTCGTCGCGCTGCAGGCGATGGCGCGAACGTCTGAATGCGCGGCAATGAACGCGTCGGGATCGTTGGCGGCGGCGAGTTTATGCAGCCTGCAGGCCGCATCGAGGCCGCGGACCATGACCGGCTTCAGCGGGCCGACGAGAAGGACCTCTTTTTCGCTCGCGTCCATGGCGGCTCCCGATCAGACGAGCATGCTCACGGGCATCTCGACGAGCTCCCTGAACGCGGCGAGCAGCTTTGCGCCGAGTGCGCCATCGACCACGCGATGGTCGCACGATAGCGTCACGCTCAGCATACTGGCGAAAGCGATGCCGCCGTCCGCTTTCTCGACCGCCTGGCGGCGCGCGGCACCGACCGCCAGAACGGTCGCGTGCGGCGGATTGATGATGGCGGAAAATTCGCGCACGCCGTACATGCCGAGATTGGAGATCGCCGACGAGCCGCCCTGATAATCGGCCGGCGCAAGCTTCTTGTCCCGGGCGCGCGTCGCGATGTCTTTCATCTCCGCTGAGATCGCGCTCAGCGATTTGGTATCGGCGGCGCGAAGAACCGGCGCCACCAGACCGTCGTCGAGCGCGACTGCGACGCCGATATCGGCGCGCCTGAAGCGCAGGATGCGGTCGCCCGCCCACACGGCGTTTGCCGCCGGCACGCGCTGTAACGCCAGCGCCAATGCCCGAATGATGAAGTCGTTGAGGGACAGCTTGAATAACGTATTGCCGTTTGCCTCCTTGGGCGCGCCGGCGTTCGCTTCCTCGCGCAAGGCGATCAGGCGTCCAATGTCCACATCCGCGGTGAGGTAAAAGTGCGGGACGGTCTTGGCCTGCGTCAGCCGCGCCGCGATGGTGCGGCGCATGCCGTCAAGCGGGATCTCCTCGTAGCTGCCGGGCGCATACTGCGCTTTGATGTCCACGGCTGATACACCTTCGATGCGCGCAGCGGACGGCGCGGATGATGTCTGCGGCGTCTCCCCAATATCGTCCGCGACGATGCGGCCATGCGGACCGGAGCCGCGCACGCGAGACAGATCGATGCCGCGCTCGGCGGCGAGGCGCCGCGCCAGCGGCGTCACGGTAATTCCGCCCTGCAGCCGCGCCGGACCGAAATTGCGTTCCGGCGTACGCACTTCGAAGAATGGGTCGAGCGGTATTTTAGACCGCTCATTCCCGCGCAAGCGGGAATCCGGTAGAGAGTTCTCCTCGACTAACGAGGCGGGGCTCTGGGTCCCCGCTTTCGCGGGGACGAGCGGTTGAGACTTGGTTTGAGGCTGGCGATTGGCCGTCGCTCCCGCCCCGTCCGCAATCACCGCGACGACCGTACCGACTGGCGCTATATCGCCGGCAGCCACGCGAATTTCCGACAGCGTGCCGGCCGTGGTGGATGGCACTTCCATCGACACCTTGTCGGTCTCGATCTCGAACAGGTTGTCGCCCGGCCTTACGGTTTCGCCGGCCGACTTGAACCATTTGGTGATTTTGCCCTCGGCGACGGTTTCGCCGAGCTGCGGCATCAGCACGTCCATGGTTGCATTCTCTGCTGCCGCATCACTTGATCCGCTCCCATACGACCTCCGCCTTGGTACCCGCGGGCCGCAGGATCAGTCGATCGCCGACGAATTCGTAGCCGCGCACGAGGTCACCCTTGTCGCCGGGTTGCACGCTGCCCTGGCGGTGATGCGTCACGGTGTGCGCCTTCTCGTCGACCGAATAGGTGCCGAAATAGGCGATGTGGCCGTCGAGCGCGGCGATCGCTTCCTCGCCCGTCGGCTTATCGCCGGCCTTGGTTACGATCCGGTCCGGCTCGACTTGGCACGCCATGTGGCCGTGAGCGTCGTAGATGATGATGCCGCGCGGATGCGCGCCCTGCCCCGAACGCGGCTGACCGTTCACGGTCGAACCGACATGCCGCCACGAGCCGATCAGGCGCTGCGCATCCGATTGTTTTTGTTCGCTCACTTATCCGCCCATTTACTTGATGCGTTGCCACGTCACTTCCATGGTCGAATTGGGCGGACGCAGGATCAGGCGGTCGCCGACGAACTCGTACCCGCGGACGAGGTCGCCGCCCTCGCCCGGCTGCAAATTGTCGGCACGGTGATGCGTCACGATGCCCGCAGCTTCGTCAACCGTATAGGTGCCGAAATAGGCGATGTAGTCCTTGAGCGCGACGAAAGCCTCTTCGGGCGTCATCACCGCGCCGGCGCGCGTGCGTTTGACGTCGGGCGCGATCTGCACCGCCATCTCGCCGTGCGGGCCGTAATAGATCATGCCCTTCGGGTTCAGACCACGATCCCAGTTGCCGCCGTTGATGCGGGTGCCGACGTAGCGCCACGCGCCGAGCAGCCGGTCTCGCGCGGATTGCAGCTTTTGCGTTTCGCCGCTCACCACGTCACCGAGATGTATTGCGTCTCCATGAATTCCAGCAGACCCTCATGCGCGCCTTCGCGGCCAAGACCGGACTGCTTGGTGCCGCCGAACGGCGCCGCCGGATCGGACACCAGCCCGCGGTTCAAACCGATCATGCCGAAATCGAGCTTCTCGGAGACGCGCATGCCGCGGCTCAAATCCTTGGTGTAGAGGTAGGCGACAAGACCGTATTCGGTATCGTTGGCCCGGGTGATCACCTCGTCCTCGGATTTAAAGGTCTGGATCGAGGCGACCGGACCGAAGATTTCCTCGTTGAGCATCTTGGCGTCGTTCGAGACGTTGTCGAGCACCGTCGCCGGGTAGAAGAAGCCCGGACCGACAGTCTTCTGACCGCCGGTCAGCACCTTGGCGCCCTTCTGCACTGCGTCATCGACCAGCTCGATGACCTTATCGAGACCGTCCTTGTTGACCAGCGGTCCGAGCGCGACGCCGTCGTCGAGCCCGTTGCCCATCTTCAAGCCGGACATTTTGGCGGTGAGTTTCTTGGCGAATTCATCGTGCACCTTTTCGTGCACGTAGAACCGGTTTGCCGCCGTGCAGGCTTCGCCCATGTTGCGCATCTTGGCGATCATCGCGCCGTCGATCGCCGCGTCGATATCGGCGTCATCAAAGACGATGAACGGCGCGTTGCCGCCAAGCTCCATCGCGGGCTTGACGATCGAATCGGCGGCTTCGTGCAGGAGCTTGCGGCCAACCTCGGTCGAGCCGGTGAACGACACCACACGAACGCGCGGATCGTGCAGCATCGCGCTTACGACTTTGCCGGACGCGCGTGAGGGGATCACATTGACGACGCCGGCCGGGACCCCGGCTTCCGCCAAGATCGGCATCAGCGCCAGCATGGTGAGCGGCGTGTCGGATGCGGGCTTCAGCACGACCGGACAGCCGGCGGCGAGCGCCGGACCGATTTTCCGCGTCGCCATGGCGGCGGGAAAATTCCATGGCGTCACCAGCACGGCGATGCCGGCCGGCTTATGCTGCACAAAGATGCGCGCGCCCGTGGACGGACCCATCGTGTTGGAGCCGATGTTGCGCACCGCCTCTTCGGCGTACCAGCGGAAGAACTCGGCCGCATAGGCGACCTCGCCGCGCGAATCCGACAGCGCCTTGCCGTTCTCGATGGTGATCAGCTTCGCCAGCCGCTCGGCGTCGCGCATGATCAGCTCATAGGACTTGCGCAGGATTTCCGCGCGCTCGCGCGGCTTCTTTGCCGCCCAGCCGGGAAACGCAGCCTGCGCGGCGTCGAGCGCTGCGATCGCGTCGTCGACGGTGGCGCTCGCGACGGAGGCGACCTTGTTCTCGGTCGCCGGATCGATCACATCGAACCGCCCGCCGTCGGACGATTTCTTCCACTGACCGCCGATCCACAGGTCGGTTGGCACGTTGGCGAGGAGATTGTCGTACATGGCCATCTTCCACCTTCCTCCCTCGTCATTGCCGCGGCTTAACCCGGCAATCCATGCGGCGACGAAGCCTTATGGATGCCCAAGCCCGGGCATGACGATCATGATTGAAGCGACTTCCGCACCCTGTCCGCAATCCGGTCCACCGTCGGCAGCGCGATGTCTTCCAGAATGTCGGCGGCGGGCAGCGGAATGTGCGGCGTGGTGATGCGCACCGGCGGACCGTCGAGATCGTAGAACGCCTCGTCGGCGACGATGGAAACGATCTCGGCGCCCCAGCCACACAGCCGAGGATTTTCCTCGACGGTGAAGAGCCTGTGCGTGCGCGCGACTGAGCCGAGAATCGTCTGCGTGTCGAGCGGCACCAGCGAACGCACGTCGACCACTTCGCAATCGATGCCGTGTTCGCTTTTCAGCTTCTCGGCTGCCGCAAGCGCGCGCGGCACCATCAGCGCCAGCGCCAGAATCGTCCCATCTTTACCGGGGCGGACGATCTTGGCGCTGCCCAGCGTGTCGAGTATCTCGCCGTCCGGTACCTCGCCCTTGGTCGGGTAGAGCGACTTGTGCTCGAAGAAGATCACCGGGTCTGGGTCGCGTACCGCGGCGGCGAGGAGCCCGATCACGTCCCGCGGAGTCGACGGCGCCACGACCTTCAGTCCCGGAATCATCATGCACCAGTTCTCAACGCTCTGCGAATGCTGCGCGCCGAAGCGCGAGCCGGCGCCGTTGCCGGTGCGAATCACTAGCGGGCATTTGAGCTGGCCGTTCGACATGTAGCGGCTCTTGGCGATTTCGTTGGCGATGTGGTCGAAGCACACCGCGAAGAAATCCGAGAACATGATTTCGGCGATCGGCTTTAATCCGGTCATCGCCGCGCCCATGGCGGCGCCGAGAATGGCCTGCTCGGAGATCGGCGTGTCGCGCACGCGCAACGGGCCGAACTGCTCGTAGAGGCCGACCGTCGCCTTGAACACGCCGCCCGCCTTGGCAACGTCCTCGCCGAGAAATACCACGTCGGGATCGCGCGTCATCTCCTGGGCGATGCCACGCGCCACGGCGTCGCGATAGGTCAATTCCGCCATGCGAAGCCCCCGTCGGCGTAGACGTCGGTGGTGAGAATATCGAGCGGCGGCATCGGCGCGGCCTTGCATTTCTCCGTCGCGTCATCGACCCGGCGGCGGACGTCGGCATCGATCCCGGCGATGACGGTCTCGGCGACACCGAACTGCTTGAGCCGTTCGCGATAGAGCTTGATCGGATCGTGCTCCTTCCACTTTTCCAGTTCGCCCTCCGGCCGGTACTTGGCCGGATCGGCGCGCGAGTGGCCGCTGTGGCGGTAGGTCATGCACTCGATCAACGACGGCCCGCCGCCGTCGCGCGCCCTGGCGTAGGCGGCGCCCGCCGCGCGATACACCGCGTCGGCGTCGTTGCCGTCGACCACGATGCGCGGCAGCCCGTAAGACGCGGCGCGGTCGGCGGCCGGATGCTGCACGGCCGTGACATCGCCGATCGGCGTGTATTCCATGTAGAGATTGTTCTCGCAGACGAAGATCACCGGCAGCTTCCACACCGCAGCGAAATTGAGCGCTTCGTGGAAAGCGCCGATGTTGGTGGTGCCGTCGCCGAAGAAACAGACCGTCACATCCTTCTGGCCCTTGTACTGCGCCCGCCAGGCAGCGCCGCAGGCTATCGGCAGATGCGCGCCGATAATCGCATAGGAGCCCATGACGCCGTGCTCAGCCGAAGTGAGATGCATCGAGCCGCCCTTGCCGCGCATCAGGCCGTTGTCGCGCTGCATCAGCTCGCCCAGAACTTTTTCGATCGGCACGCCGCGGGCGAGCGTATGGGCATGGCCGCGATACGTGCAGAACGACAGATCGCCGGGCTTCATGGCAGCGGCAAAGCCGGCCGCGACCGCCTCCTGACCAAGCGAGAGATGGCTCGTACCTTTGACCAGATTTTGCAGAAACAGGTCGAAGGCGCGCTGCTCCGCCTCGCGAATCTCGACCTGGATGCGATACAGGCGCAGGCGCGTTTCTTCGCCGATATCGTCATTGAGGGTCGCCGCCGGGGCGAGCGCGCGGTCTTCGACCTTGGCCATGATGATCCTCTTGGGAGCCCCGCAATCGGCGCAAATTAGGGCGTGTTATGCGCCGCAACTTAGCGCCACTTTCAAAGCCGAGGCAACGCCGTCTGCATCGGTCGAGCGGCACTGGCAGCAAGCCGAATACCCGACGCAAAACCGCGTGATCCGGGCGCATCGGCTTGCGTATCGCCGCGCCAGCACCTAATTGACCCAACCGTGAGGCGGGAGGCTTTGATGGCCCAAGAATACGAACGCCAATACGATCGCGAGTCCGCTCAGCAACATGTCAACCGCTTCTTCGGCGGGCCGCCTTTGGCGGTGATCGGCAGATTGATTTTGCTGTCGATTCTGGTCGGCGTCATCCTGGCCGCGATCGGGCTCGATCCGTGGAATATCATCCAGTCGGTGCGCCACTTGATCGAGCACATCTGGACCATGGGCTTTGATACGCTGCGATGGCTGTGGCGCTATTTCCTGCTTGGGGCCGTGATCGTCGTACCGATCTGGATCCTCGTGCGCCTCGCCAAGGCGCCGCGCGGCCGTTGAGGGTAGCTGTCATTCCGGGGCCCGTAGCGGGAAAGCTGCGAGCCGGGAGTTTCTGGTAATCAATCGTCGAGGGCCGGTCCGGATGATGCCGGTGACTCGTTGTCGCCCGACGCCCCATGATCGCGCGGTCCGCCGCGATGGCGGCGCCGGCGGCGATGCAGCGGGAACCGATCGGCCTGTCCGCCGCCGTCATAACCGTTGCCGTTGGTACTGATTGGCGCCTGAGCCTGCTGCGGCGCCTGGGGCGCGGGCTGGCCGCCGGTGATGAACGACGGCAACCGGTCAACATCCGCGTCGCTGGTCGGTGGCGGCATGTGCTGCTGCGGGCGCGGCTGGAAATGCTGCGGCTGAGCTTGCGGCTGATGCTGCTGCTCGCGCGGATAGAACGGCTGCGGTTCGCGCGGTGCAAACGGCTCACCGCCCATCGACGGCTGCTCGTCCTCGCCGTCGTCGAATGAATCGTCCGGCATATTGCCGCGCATGTCGCCTTGCTGCTGCTGATAGTAGGGCTGGCTCTGGCGATACTGTTCCTGGGCGGCCGCGATGACGCGGAAATAATGCTCGGCGTGCTGGTAATAATTTTCGGCCGCGATCGGATCGCCGGAGCTCTGCGCATCGCGGGCGAGCTGCAGGTATTTCTCCGCGACGTGGGACGCGGTCCCCCGAATTTTCACGTCCGGTCCATTGGACTCATACATGCGCGACAATGGATTCTGATGGTGCCCACCCTTGCGGTTGCGACCCCGCATGCGCTTGTTCTGACCGTTTCTCATGATTTGCTTTTCTGCCAACCCCCGTTATTTGCAGCGGCGCGGATGCCGCCGTCTCTCACCAAATACTCAGTCACGAAAAAGCTCCGCCATAAGCGCGCGCCGGCGCAGGCGCTTCATTCGCATTAGCGGCATTGATCACTGCGTTTTGCTCACAATCGTTCCCGTCCGGGCCTGACGCGGACCTGAACAAATTCCTCATCCCGCTCCCACCGGCACTACTGCCAAGGTGTTGAGCACCCCCGTCATATGCGCGCCCGGTCGGTAACCATGCGCGCCTCACCGATGAAACGTGTCGGTCTGAATCTGGCGATCCCGTCTGCCGTCCGATTTTCGGCTTCCGCTATCGAGCTATCTATCCGGCCTGCGCTGCCAACCTCTAAAGAGCAATGCTCCGGGTGTTCGATGCAACGCGGCGGCCCTCATCTCGGGGCGATTCCGTGGCCGCAAGCTATTCCGTTCCGCGCGACATTCCAAGTGCTTTTTTATTCACCGGAGTGCTTTTTTGCCGGGGGGCCAATGCCACCAGCTCATGCCCTTTTCGCCGCAAGGGCCCGCGGGATGCCATTAAGATCGGGCCGCGGCAGCAGCGGCGCAAGCCCCTGCGTGGCAAATAATGCAGCCACAGCCTGTGATTGATCGGCACCCAGTTCGACGATCAGGACGCCTTCGGGCGAGAGCAGCGCCGGCGCCGCCGCGGCAATCGAACGATAAAATTTGAGTCCATCGGGCCCGCCATCAAGCGCAAGGCGCGGATCGAAATCGCGCACATCCGGAGCGAGTGTGGCGATTTCGCGAGAGGCTATATAGGGCGGGTTCGAGACGACGACATCGAACGGGCCGCGCAACGCCGCGGCCATGTCGCAGGCCAGGAACCGCGCGCGGTTCGGTCCGAGGCGACGGGCGTTCTCGCGGGCGACTGCCAACACGGCGATGCTGATGTCGGTGCCCACACCCACTGCATTCGGCAACTCGCTCAGCAGCGCTAACAATATCGCGCCGCTGCCGGTGCCCAGATCGGCGATGCGCAGCGGCAGTGCCCGCGGACCCAGAGCATCGATCGCAGCCAGCGCGGCCTCGACGACAATTTCAGTTTCAGGGCGCGGCACCAGCGTATTGGCATCGACACGCAACGGCAGGCTCCAAAACTCCTTCCAGCCGAGAATGCGGGCAACGGGCTCGCGGGCGAGCCGGCGCTCCGCCAGCGCGGCGATAGCGGCCTCCTCATCGCGGCCAAGTGAGCGGCTGTCGGCAGCGGCAAGCCGAGCGCGGTCGAGGCCGAGCGCGCTGCCGATAAGGATGCGCGCGTCGAGTTCGGCCGAGTCGATGCCGCAGGCGCGGAACCTGTTGGCCCATTCGCGACGCGCGATACCAACCGTGCGCGGGCTCGGATCAGCGCGAGCACCCGCCTCGGCAGCGACCGGCATCAAGCAACCTCCTCGGCCGCAAGCAGCGCCGCCTGATGTTCGGCGACCAGCGCATCGACGATTTCGCCGAGCGCCTCGCCTTCCATCACCTGGGGCAGCTTGTAGAGCGTGAGATTGATGCGGTGATCCGACACGCGGCCTTGCGGAAAATTGTAGGTGCGGATGCGTTCCGAGCGGTCGCCGGTGCCGACCTGGCCGCGACGTTCGGCGGCGCGCGCGGCATCCTGCTTCTGCCGTTCGAAATCGTAGAGCCGCGTGCGCAGCACCGCCATTGCCTTGGCGCGGTTCCTATGCTGCGACCGATCCTCCTGCATCATCACCACGATGCCCGTGGGAATGTGCGTTACCCGCACCGCCGATTCGGTCTTGTTGACGTGCTGGCCGCCGGCGCCGCCGGAGCGCAGCGTGTCGATGCGCAGATCGGCTTCGTTGATGGCGACGTCGACATCCTGCGCCTCGGGCAGCACCGCGACGGTCGCGGCCGAGGTATGAATGCGCCCGGAGGCCTCGGTATCGGGCACGCGCTGCACACGATGCACGCCCGACTCGAATTTGAGCTTGGCGAAGGCCCCGCGGCCGTGGATCTCGGCGATGATTTCCTTGAACCCGCCCTTCGCGCCTTCGGACATGCTGATGATCTCGACCTTCCAGCCCTGTTTCGCCGCAAACCGCTCGTACATGCGGAACAAATCGCCGGCAAACAACGCCGCCTCGTCGCCGCCGGTGCCGGCGCGGATTTCCAGAATGACGTTGCGCTCATCCATCGCATCCTTCGGAATGAGCGCCAGCCGTAGCCGATGTTCAAGCACCGCGCGCCGCGCCTCGAGATCGGGCCTTTCCTGCTCGGCGATGGCGCGCATCTCCGCGTCCGTCGACGGATCGGCCATGAGGCTGGTGAGCCCGTCGAGTTCCCGCTGCGCGGCGCGGTAGGAATTGACCGCTTCGACGACAGGCGCCAGCTCGGCAAATTCGCGCGACAGCTTCACGTAGGTTTCGGGGGGCAGCACACCGGCAAGATCGCGTTCCAGCGACGCGTGACGCACAACGAGAGCGTTGAGTTTCTGGTCGGGAAGCATCGCAGTATCCATGGTCATGCCCGCGCAGGCAGGCATCCAGTCATCGTGGCGATCATCGCTCTAATCGTCGCTACGTCGGCGCGGAGCTTACTGAATCGACCGCTCCCGCGGGCGATGACATCATCGTTTTGCTGGCGCGCAGGGACATAAGAAAAACACGTCAAATCTGCAAGCCTTGCTTGGCGGCGAACTCTTCGAGCTGCACGCGGATTGGCTTGCCTTTGCCGGGCTTCTCGATCAGCGGGCAGAGAAATTCGGCCGCCTCGCGGCTATCGAGGTCGAGCAAGGCGGCCTTGACCGGGCCCATCGCCGACGCGGTCAGCGACAGGCCGCGGTAGCCGATGGCGACCAGGGCGATGGCGCCGATCGGCTGCGAGGCGAGTTCGCCGCACAGAGTGACCGGCTTGTTGTGCGCGCGGCCTTTGTCAGCGATCTCTTTCAAGGCGCGCAGCACCGGCGCCGACAGCGCGTCGAACCGGGTCGCAACCCGCGGATTGCCGCGATCGACCGCGTAAAGAAACTGCACCAGATCGTTGGAGCCGACGGAAAGAAAATCGGCACGCTCCAGCAACTCGTCGAGTTGATAGAGCAGCGACGGCACTTCCACCATGCTGCCGACCTGCACCTCGTCGGGCAGCTTATGCCCGTGACGGCGCAGATGCGTCAGCTCGCGCTCGACCAGTTCGCGCGCCAGCTCGAACTCCGCGACGGTGGAGACCATGGGGAACATGATGCGCAGCGGGCGATTGCCGGCAGCGCGCAACAGTGCGCGCAACTGCGTGCGCAACAGTCCGGGCCGATCGAGGCCGAGCCGGATGGCGCGCCAACCGAGCGCCGGATTCTCCTCCTCGACATTGTGCATGTAGGGCAGCAGCTTGTCGCCGCCGATATCGAGCGTGCGGAAGATCACCGGCTTGTCCCCGGCCGCATCCATGACCGCACGGTAAAGCGCGTATTGCTCGCTGGTGCGCGGGAAGTTGGGCGCGACCATGAACTGCAGTTCGGTGCGGAACAGCCCGATGCCGGCGGCGCCCGTGTCGGCGATATGCGGCAGGTCGACGATCAGGCCGGCGTTGAGCATCAGGCTGACTGCCTCGCCGTCTTTGGTGATGCAGGGACGATCGCGCAGCGCCTGGTATTGCTGCTGGCGCCGGGCGCGCAGGCGGACGCGCTCGGCGTAGGCCGCCGCCATGTCGGGCAGCGGCCGGATGTGCAGATCGCCGGTCGAGCCGTCGACGATGATCGCATCGCCCGGATCGGCAATGCCGGCGGCGTTATCGATCTCGCCGACCGTCGGAATGCCGAGCGCACGCGCCACGATGGCGACGTGCGAATGTGCGCCGCCTTCCTCGAGCACAAGGCCGCGCAAACGCTTGCGATCGTAGTCGAGCAGCGCCGCAGGGCCCATCGAACGAGCCACCACGATGGCGTTTTCCGGCAGGTTGTCACGCGACGGCGCGTGGTCGCGGCCGGTGAGCTGGCGCATCAGGCGATTGGCGAGATCGTCGAGATCGTGCAGGCGCTCACGCAGGAACGGATCGGTCTGGCGCAGCATGCGCGCGCGCGTGTCGGACTGCACGCGCTCGACCGCGGCCTCGGCGGTCAGCCCGGTGATCACCGCTTCTTCGAGCTTGTGCACCCAGCCGCGGTCGTAGGCGAACATGCGATAGGCTTCGAGTACCTCGCGATGTTCGCCGCCTTCGACCACGTCGCCGTGTTCGAGCAACTGATCGAGATTGGCCTGCAACGTTTCGATCGCCGCGCGCAGATGTTTCAATTCACCCTGCACGTCGTCGGCAATGTAGTTGGTGACGATAACGCGCGGCTCGTGCAACACCACATGGCCGAGCGCGATGCCGTCGCTGAGCGCGGCGCCCTTGAGATGCACCGACCGCCGCCCCGCCAGTTCGTCGCCCGGCCGCGACAATTCGCCGGAGGCGACGATCTCGGCGAGCACCATGGCGGTGGTTTGCAGCGCCTCGACTTCTTCTTCCGAATAGGTGCGACGCGCCCGGTTCTGCACCACCAGGACACCGAGCGTATTCCCGGCGCGCAGCACCGGCACGCCGAGAAAGGAGTGATAGATCTCTTCGCCGGTTTCCGGCCGGTAGGAAAACGCTGGATGGGCTTGCGCATTCGAGAGATTGATGGCGGTCGCCTGGCTCGCGACCAGGCCGACCAGGCCTTCGTCAGCGCCCAGAACCGTCTGGTGCACGGCTTCGCTTTTGAGGCCCTCGGTCGCGTAGAGTTCGAGCGTCGAGTCGCCGCGAAGCACATAGATGGAGCAGACCTCCGCAACCATGTTGGCGGCGATCAGCACCACGATCTTGTCAAGGCGTTCCTGCGCGCTGACCGGCTCCGCCATCACTTCGCGAAGCCGGCGCAACAGCACGCGCGGACCGCCGAGTGCGCCACGCATGGCGTAAGGTCCCTCGGGCACAAACTTTGACCGGAGCGCCACCCGCTTCGCGCCGGCCGGATCGAAGTGGAATCCGCCGGAGCCTTGAGCCCACAGCGACCATCCCAAGCCTATATCGAATGCGCCATGCAAACCGCAAGCCAAAGACAAAACGATGACGCGCGGCGCCTATTGTGCATCGCAACGAAAAACAGCGCCGACTTTGGGGCGTTTTACCGGCGGCACCCGAACACCATCTAAAAATGGCCTTCCTGGAGCGCGCCGAATTTTGCTGCAGTGCAACGCAACGGAGCTAGGGCGTCGTCCGATCGAGCCCGTACAGTGAATGCAGAGTGCGCACCGCAAGCTCGGTGAATGCCGCATCGATCAGCAGCGAAAACTTGATTTCCGAGGTGGTGATGGCGCGGATGTTGATGGCGCGGCCGGCAAGCGCACGAAACGCCTCCGCGGCGACGCCGGCGTGGCTGCGCATGCCAATGCCGATCACTGAAATCTTGGCGACGTCGGTGGCGCCGTCGAGCCGCGCATAGCCGATCGCATCCTTGGCCTTGGCGATGGTATCGATCGAGCGCTGATAATCCGCAGCCGGCACCGTGAAGGTGAGGTCTGTGGTTTTGCCGTCGGCCGAAACGTTCTGCACGATCATGTCGACATTGATGCTGGCTTCGGCGAGCGGACCGAAAATGGCCGCGGCCACGCCGGGCTTGTCCTGCACCTGGCGGACCGATATCTGGGCTTCGTCGCGCGAGAAGGCGATACCGGTGACGGTTTGCTGTTCCATGATCTCCCCCTCGTCGCAAATCAGGGTGCCGGGCGGATTGCCGTGCGGATCGATGCTCTCTGGCTTATCGAAGCTCGATCGCACAAAGATGCGGACATTGTGGAGCATGCCAAGCTCGACCGAGCGCACTTGCAAAACCTTGGCGCCAAGCGAGGCGAGCTCCAGCATCTCCTCGAACGCGACCTTGTCGAGCCGTTTCGCGCGCGGCACGACGCGCGGATCGCTGGTATAAACGCCGTCGACATCTGTGTAGATGTCGCAGCGGTCGGCACGGATCGCGGCGGCGATCGCCACCGCCGACGTATCCGATCCGCCGCGTCCTAAAGTCGTGACGCGATTGGTCTCAGTATGCACGCCCTGGAAGCCGGCGATGACCGCAACCTCCTTGCGTTCCTTAAACCGCCGCACCAATTCGTCGCCGTCGATATCGAGAATGCGCGCCGAGCCGTGCGCGTCCGACGTCGCGATCGGCAGCTGCCAGCCCTGCCAGGATCGCGCGTTGATGTCGAAATCCTGCAGCGCGATCGCCATCAGGCCGGCCGTCACCTGCTCACCCGTGGCGACGACGGCGTCATATTCGCGGGCATCGAAAATGTGCCGCTCCTTGAGCGCCGCTTCACACCAGGCCACGAGCTGATTGGTGACGCCCGCCATGGCCGAGACGACGACCGCGACCTCATGGCCGGCATCGACCTCGCGCTTGACGTGGCGCGCGGCATTGCGGATGCGGTCGATATCGGCGACCGAGGTTCCGCCGAATTTCATGACAAGACGAGCCATAAGTCGATTCGTACTTTGCGGTCGGTATCAGCCTTCAAAATCGGCGCGCCGGCCATGGGCGTGCCGGCGCAGCAAGGGCGCGTATAGATAACGGTGGGGTCCTGTCGCTGCAACTACATGCCCCTGCCGCAGCCGCACCATGATCTGTTATCCGCAGCGTGGGGATTTCGCAGACTGGCCGCGGGACTTGATGCACCGGTACGCCGGTATCGCGCTGCACTGCCTTTGCGGCATCCGTGCGGAGTACTTGAAAAGCGCGAGCGGATCGTGACACACCAGTTCCGAATTGCAATACAATAGCTTGCGATGGGGCGATCCAGGCTGCCCGTCGCGTCGGGTGAGGTAAAAAATGCCGGCCATTGTCGATCCAGTGAGCGGGCTTGAGCTTTACGAGCTCAGCCATCGCTGGGGCATGTATACGCCGATCTTCCCGGGCTACGAGGAGATCAAGCTCGAGCGCATCACGCACCACGCCAAGCAAGGCGTGATGACCCACAAGATCACCACGATTTTTCACACCTCGACGCACATCAACGCGCCGATCCATCTCATTCCCGGCGCGCCGGCGGTCGGCGATCTGCCGCTGCCAACGTTTTTCGGCACCGGCGTCGTGCTGTCGATTCCGAAAAAGAAATGGCAGCTGATCGAGCCGTCCGATCTGGAGCGCGCCAAGCCGGCGATCAGGAGCGGCGACATTGTCCTGATCAACACCGGCTGGCACCGGCGATATTCCGACAGCAAGGAATATTTCGGCTATGCGCCCGGCCTGAGCCAGCGCGCCGCCGAGTGGCTTACTAAGAAGCGCGTCAAAATAGTCGGCGTCGACACCGCGTGCGTCGACCATCCGCTGGCGACCTCGCTCGGTCCGCACCGCAACGGGCCGCAGATCAAATATCTGCTGCCGGAATACAAGGAGGCAACCGGCCGCGAAGCGATCCGCGACTTTCCGGAATGGAATCCGGCGCACCGCACGCTGCTGGAAGCCGGTATTCCGACCATCGAAAACGTCGGCGGCGATCTCGACGAACTTGCCGGCAAACGCTGCACGTTTCAGGGCTTCCCATGGAAATGGCACGAAGGCGACGCTTGCGTCATCCGCCTCGTCGCCATGCTCGATCCGGGGGGCAGCGTTCGCCTGGAAAGCGGCGGGGTGCACAAATCGCAAGCGACAGGCAAAGCGCCACGCGCAGCGGGCAAACACAACGACGACCTGCAGTTCTTCGAGCTGAGCCATCCGTGGGGCTACGGTATGCCGCAATGGCCGTCGCGGGCCAATCTCAACGTCCGCGTCGTCGAATTTCATTCCAAGGACGGTCTCCTGGTGCAGCAGTTCGAAGGCATCATGCACCGCGGCACGCACATGGATGCGCCAATTCACGTCGCCGAGAACCAGCCGTCGATCACGGGCTACCCGCTATGGCGCTTCTTCGGCACCGGCGTCGTAGTGTCGATCCCCAAAGGCAAGTGGGGCGTCATCATGCCGAAAGATCTGGAAAAGGCCGAGCCGAAGATTCAGAAGAACGACATCGTGATGATCAATACCGGCAGTCACCTCAACTACGGCGACAACCCGGATTATTTCGCCTATTCGCCCGGCCTCTACAAAGACGCGGCCGAATGGCTGGTCGAGCGCGGCGTCAAGCTTGTCGGCATCGACGTCCAGGCGCTCGACCATCCGCTCGGCACATTCCTCGGCCCGCACGGACCGGGACCGGCGCAGCCGCACCTCGACGCTGAATATAAGGCTGAGACCGGCCGCCACATCATCGAGGATTTTCCGTACTGGGAGCCGGCGCACAAGATCATGATGACCAACGGCATTCCGGGCATCGAAAATATCGGCGGCGAGATCGACAAGATCACCGGCCAGCGCTGCACCTTCTTCGCGTTTCCGTGGCGCTGGCCCGAAGGCGAAGGCTGCGCGTTGCGCGTGGTCGCGGTGCTCGATCCGAAGCAAACATTTCGCTTCGAGACGGGGCGATGAATGTGCGTCCCGTCACCCTGACGGGTTGATTGCAAAGGAATTCACATGATCTCCGAACCGCTGCGCCATCCGCTGTCGCTGTTCGACGTCAAGGACAAGGTCGCGATCATTACCGGCGCGTCCGGCACGTTCGGCCGCGCCACCGCGCTGGCGTTGACCTCGCTTGGCGGCAAGGTGCTGCTCGCCTCCGGCAGCAAGGCCGAGCTCGAAGAAGTGGCCAGCGAGGTGCGCGAACTCGGCGGCGAACCGGCGACCGTGCTGCGACGGCCCGACAGCCAGGCCGACGCGCAGGCGATGCTCGACGCAGCGCTGGAAAAGTTCGGACGCGTCGATCAGCTCGTTGTCGCGTCGGGCTACAATAAGCCTGGCTTCATTCACGAACTTGCCTACGAGGACTGGCAAGCGGTGATGGACGCCAACGTGCGCGGCATCTGGTTCATGGCCAAGGCGGTCGGCACCTACTGGATCGAGAAAAAAGTCCGCGGCAAGGTGCTGCTGATGTCATCGGTGCGCGGGCGACACGGCAACATTTCCGGCTACACCGGTTATTGCGCGTCGAAAGGCGCGACGGATTCGCTGACCCGCGTGCTGGCGACCGAATGGGCCAAATACGGCACCACGGTGAATGCGATCGCGCCCACCGTGTTCCGCTCCAAACTGACGGCCTGGATGTACGGCGACAACGAGCTCGGCCAACAGACGCGCGCACGGTCGTTGGCGCGCATTCCGCTGGGCCGGCTCGGCGAGGTCGAGGATCTGGTCGGTATGGCAATCTATCTGCTGTCGCCGGCCTCGGATTTCTGTACCGGTCAGGTGATGTATGTCGATGGCGGCTACACCGCCGGATGATCGCGATGGTTTGACGGCGTTTTCAATTGAGACCGGGGTTGCTCGGCTTTCTGCAATCTGGACGGCTCGCCCCAGCAGGCGGCACCGCCCATCAGACAAGACCAAAACGTGACCCACATAAGAGCTGGCATAACCGATCTCCTGGTGACATCCGCTGATGAATTCGCGCCGCCAGATTAACGCTTGAAGATAATCGCAGTTCCGACAAGTTTCTTCCGAGGCAAGCATGCAGAAGCACAAAATCGGCGTGATCGGCGGCGGGTTGATGGGCCACGGCATCGCCTATCTGCTGGCCGCGGCGGGCCACGAGGTCGGCGTGTTCGAGCCCGACGCGGAAATTCGCGCATCGATGCCGCGGCGGCTTGCCGCGATCCTCGATCTGCTCGGCGACGATGCGGCACTGCTCAAGCGCATCTCTCCGCACGAGCACATGGCTCCGGCAGTGCGGGATACACGCTTCGTGTTCGAGGCCGCGCCGGAAAAACTGCCGCTCAAGCAGCGTATCTTCGCCGAGCTCGAGAGCGCGGTCGCAGCCGATACAATTCTGGCAAGCAACAGCTCGGCTATTCCGACGACCGAAATCGGCCGCGACCTCAAACACCGCGATCGCGTCGTCGGCACGCATTTCTGGAATCCGCCGCATCTGGTGCCGCTGGTCGAAGTGATCCAGAACGAGAAAACCAGCGAGGCTGTGGTGCGCGCCACGATGGACTTGCTGCGCGAGGCGGGCAAGACGCCGGTGCACGTGCGCCGCGACGTGCCGGGCTTCGTCGGTAACCGCCTGCAGCACGCCATGAAGCGCGAAGCCTTCGCGCTGGTCGCTGCCGGCGTTTGCGACGCCGAGACCATCGACACCGTGGTCAAGGAAGGCTTCGGCGCGCGTACCGCAGTGCTCGGGCCGATGGAGCAGTCGGACCTCGTCGAACTCGATCTCGCGCTCGATATCGCCGAGGTCCTGTACGAGCATCTCGACCGCACGGCGGCGGCGCCACAAATCCTGCGCGACAAGGTCAAAGCCGGCGAGCTCGGCATGAAGACCGGCGAAGGCCTGCGCCAATGGGCGCCGGGCGAAGCCGACGCGGTGCGGGCGCGGCTGTCGCGCTTTTTGGCCGAGCAAGCGAAGGCGCGAAAGAAGAAGTCTGTCTGAAGAACGATGAAATTTTTTTCCCAACCGGCATCCGCCTTTTCGGAATCATGGTCTAATACGGCAACCCGACATATTGTTCCGCCAACGACGCTGCGGCGTGTTCGGACGCGTGCAGATAATCGAACTGATCGAGCCGCATCTTTTCCTCGAACGGCGTTTCGCCGGCGAAACGGTGCAGCAGCATGGTCAGCCACCACGACATGCGCGCGGCGCCCCATACCCGGCGCAGCGCCGTGTCGGAATAGGAGCCGAGATACGCGTCGTTGCCGTTGCGACAGGCTTCGATCAGCGCGCGCGACAGGTAATACACATCCGATACCGCGAGATTGAGGCCCTTCGCCCCGGTCGGCGGCACGATATGGGCGGCGTCGCCAGCGAGGAACAGCGCGCCGTAGCGCATCGGCTCGGCGACGAAACTGCGCAGCGGCGCGATGGATTTTTCGATCGACGGTCCGGTGACGATGCTGTCGGCCATGTCCTTCGGGCAGCGCGCCTTGAATTCCTCCCAGAAGCGGTCGTCCGGCCACTCCTCGATCTTGTCGTCGAGATCGCACTGTACGTAGTAGCGGCTGAGCATCGGACTGCGCTGCGAGGCGAGCGCGAAGCCGCGGCTGTGATAGCAATAGCAGATGTCGGGATAGGGCGGCGTCTCCGACATGATGCCGAGCCAGCCGAACGGATAGCCCTTCTCGTAGGTCTTGAGCACATCGACCGGGATCGAAGCGCGGCTGACGCCGTGATAGCCGTCGCAGCCTGCAATGTAGTCGCAGTCGACGCGCACCCGGACGCCGTTCTTCTCGTAGGTGACGTAGGGCCGCGCCGATGTCAGCTCGTGCAATTGCACATTGGCGGCCTCGTCGACGATGACGCCGCGGGCGGCGTCGCGCGCGGCGAACAGATCCTCGGTGATGGCGGTCTGCCCATAGGCCATCATCGGCTTGCCGGTATATTTCCTGGTGTCGATCAGAAAGCGCGGCCGGTTCTCCCAGGCGATCCATGAGCCGTCGTGCAGATGTCCCTCCCGGTCCATCCGCGCGCCGAGCCCGACCTCGCGCAACAGTGCGATCGTGCCGGCTTCGAGCACGCCGGCGCGTATCCGCTCGAGCACATGGGCGCGGGTCTGCCGTTCCAGCACGACCATATCGATGCCGTTGCGGTGAAGGATGTGAGACAGCAGCAGGCCTGCCGGTCCGGCGCCGATGATGGCGACTTGGGTGCGCATGAAGCCTTCTTATTCATTCGCTTCTCGCGGTTGGCAAATGCTTTTTGCTGCGTGCGGCCGGATCTTGATGTGGCCGTGTCTGCGCGCGGCCTGGCGCGCTGGTTTTTTGCAAGCCATTCCCAAGAACGTACAAGCGGCGCGCCATGAGCGCACGAGCAAAAGTACGTACTCACCCCTTTGCTTCAGCTCGCTGCGACGCGCACGCGATCGCCCTCAGGCGTGAGCTTGGCGCCGAGCTTGCTGCTTTTCGCCGTAAGATCGGCAAGCGTTTCGGCTTCGTCGGCCAGGCGGCACAGATAGGTTTCGTTATCGTCGTTGCTGCGCACGAAGCGAAAGTCGTATGCCGCAACCGCGCCGCGGTCGAGCGTCACGTCGATCAGCAGGCCGACCCAGCCCGAATGCTTGCGGCCGAGGTGGCCGGTCGAGAACGTGAAATTGCACAGGCCGTAGAAGATCGGCCGGCCCTTATAGATCTCGATCGGCAACAGATAATGCGGCCCATGGCCCATCACCACATCGGCGCCGGCATCGATGGCGGCGTGCGCGATGTCCGTCATGTATTGCAGGGGCTCGCGGCCGAGTCCCCAATGGCAGGAGGCGACGACGATGTCGGCTTGCAGCCGCAACGCCGCGATGTCCTTCTGAAATTCGGCGATATAACCGGCGTCCGCCCAGGTCACCACCAGCGGTGGCACGCCCGGCCGGTTCGGCGGCGGCATGCCGGGGGCGAGCCGGCCGGTCGGCACCTGATAGGCGGTGTGGCCGCGGATCACGGCGATGCCGGGCGAGTCTGCCAAGGCTTCGTGGTCGGTCGGCCAATACACCGAGCTGCGCTGCACGACGCCGACCCGCAGCCCATTGCGGACGACGATCGCGGGCGCGCGCGCCGTCGCAAGATTGGCGCCGGCGCCGATGTGGAGAATGCCGTGACGGTCCAGCACGCCGAGCGAGGCGGCGATATTGTCGGCGCCGTAATTGACATTGTTGGCGACGCCGACGGCGTGAAACCCGGCAAGCCGCAACACCTCGCCGCCGATCTGCGGATCGGCAAAAAAACCCTCGGTGTCGTGGGAGCGCCGCTCTGGCAGATGCAGGCAGCATTCCAGATTGCCGAATACCACGTCGGCCGCGTGCAATTCGGCCGTCACCCGCCGGAACGGAACCGCCGGGTCAGTGACGTTCATCAGGTTGACGTCACCGGTCAGAATGAGTTTGCCCGCCATTTTTCCCCACTATGTCCGCCCGCCTGGAAGTCTAGCCTAAGCCAACCACATCTCCACCACCCCCTGGGGGAGGAAGGCAAAGCGCTCCCGTTCTCGCGGCGCGGCTTTGCGCCCGAGTTTTGTTGCACGGCAAGTAAAAGGGCCTCCCAGGAAATAAAGGGGGAGGCGGAGCGCCGAAAGGCGCATACAGAGGCCGCTCCGCGCAATCCGAGCGTTGCCGCCCGAGCGGGTTCGCGGCGCGCGCCGCTTTTGGCGGACGCGCTCGCCTTCCGGCGCTCTACCGCGGCTCTCGCCAAAGCCTTTCGGCCTTAGCTCAGTCCGGTCCCGCGCTTCATGGTCGCGGACAACCGATCCGCGCCCCGGGCAGCCAGCTCCTGGCAGGCCGACTTTCGCCAGCCGGGCGAGTTTCCGAACCGCCCGCAGATGGAGTTACGAGCCCCGTCCCGGGCACCGCTCCCGCTCGCATCAATCGGCCGTCACCGGTTGACGTCCCTTGGTCGAGCGAGATGGCTTCTTTTAGCTCGTTGCGCGGCGCGATTTCAAGAAATTCCGATGGCCGGCGCCATCTCTCTGATCTGACAGTATTTTACTTTGCTGTTTGTTTGATTCCTGGGCGCGGCAATTGTGACAACGCTGCCATGATTCGCATCACTCAGCTAACTTGCGGAGAATACAAACATTTTCGAATTGTGGCAGTGAAATGCAGCTTCCTGATTGCGAAACCTGAACGCGCCGATGGGGCGCCGCGGCCCGGTCTTCTCATGCCGCCCGCAGCTCGAGCGGCAAGCTCGCAAAACTGCGGACGGCGTTGTTGAAGCGGCGTAGCGGCGGGCCGGCAAGTTCGATCGAGGCGACGCGTTGCGCCAGCGCCGACAGCAGGAGTTCGCCTTCCATCCGCGCGATCACCTGGCCGATGCAGACGTGAAAGCCGACGCCAAAGCCGACGTGGCCCTGCACCCGGCGCGTGATGTCGAACCGGTCCGGCTCCTGCCAGTGCTCCGGATCGCGGTTGGCCGAGGCGAGCAGCAACAGCACCTTTTCGCTCGCCGGAATGCGCAGACCGTCAACCTCGACCTCACGCGTCGTGGTGCGGAAGAGATTTTGGATCGGCGATTCGATCCGCAACGTTTCCTCGAACACGTTCCTGGCAAGCGACGGATCGGCGCGCAACTTCCGCCACTCGCCGGGATTGACCGCGAGCAGATAGAGCGCGCTGCCGACTGCGGCGACTGTCGTATCGAGGCCGGCGGAGAGGAACGAGCGCACCAGCAACGCCGCCTCCTCCTCGGTCGCTTCGCCGGCCTCGACCGCGCTGTAGATCTGAGCGGCGAGCCCGTCGGGCGCGAGCGCCGCGCGCGAACATTTCGCCATGATCCACGGCACCACCGTGCCGGCGCCCGCGGTCGACGCCTTGAACCGCTCGTTCAGCGGCCCGAAGCCGTTAAACACCATGTCCCCATAGGGCAGCAGGTTCTCGCGCCCGTCGGCGTCAAGCCCGACCGCATCGGGAAACACCTTGAGCGGGAACGCCTCCGCCAACTCCTTCACGCCGTCGAACCGGCCGCGCGCGAGGGCGCGTTCGACCGCCGCCGCGGCCTCCCTGGCGAACGGCTCGCGCAGGCGCTGCAGCGCCGGTGGAAACACCACCCGGTCGACGATGCGCCGCGCGCGATCGTGCTGCGGAGGATCGGTCTCCAGCAGCAGGCTGGGCGGCCGCCACGGCTTTTCCTTGCCGAAATGCGTGTAGCCGACGCCCATGCCAGAGCAGTAGGTCTTCCAGTCGAGCAGCGCCGGCCGCACCTCGTTGTAGCGCGCCATGCCCCAGCACGCGTATTTCGGCATGTAGAAGACCGGCCCTGCGCTGCGCATCGCCGCGTATCCCGGATACGGATCGGCGATGAAGGCGTCATCGTAGGGATCGATGTCGAGATCGGGTGCGCGTTCGAGCGCTTCAGCCATGGGCGCCTCCACGAGCTTTTGCGGTGGGCTCTTGCGCAAATGATGCCGCAACGGCGGCGCGGCGCGCAACCCCGCGGCAAGCGGCGCGCGGGCTGCGGGACGAGGGGAGCGATGCCGAGGCTCTGCCGGAAATATCGGCGCACGAGACCTCCAGTCGTCCAACGGAGGTTGAGGCTATGCTTCGCGAACTCCGGCCTTGCGTAAGGCCTTCATCAGCCGCTGCTTGTCCTTCTGTCGTCGAAAAGGATAGTGCTCACATATCTTGCGAATGCTCACGTTTGGATCGACCTGCTCATACGACTGCAGAGCAGTCTTTGCTTCGGCAGCGCGCCCCTGCATAGCGTTAGAGGCAATCGCTACTCGAAGAGCGGGCATCCAGTTCGGTTTCGTCCTCAGAGCCATAGCTGCCCATTCCGCCGCCTCTTGATCTCGCCCGGCGATGAAATGTGCAAATGCCATGGCGCTCTGCGTGAGGAATACGCGCGTATCGAGGGGATCGAGCCGCATCGCTTTGTTGAGGCTTTCGATCGCGCCGTCGGAATCGCCAGCGTAGCCGCGGACCCAGCCGCTTCGCTGCCAGGCGACAGCCAGATTCACGTCCAGCTCAAGCGCGCGATTGATCAGCAGAAGTGCACGATCCACTTCCTTGAAGAAGAAGGCGCGGACATGCCCTGCCCAGCACAGCGCCACGGCATCGTCGTTTCCTACTTCTACTGCGCGTTCCGTCAGACGCGATATTTCCGCCTCGTCAAACTCCGATTGCCAACCGTTTGCCTTGGCGAACTGGTAGCACGAGGCGGCCAAACCATAGGGCGTTGCAAATTCAGGATCTTTGTCGATGGCCGCATAGAAAAGCTTCAATGCTTCCGCATTGTCAGCCCTGGACCAGCGATTCCAGCTGGCGAGTCCGCGAAGATAAAAATCGTAAGCCGCAGGATTGCTGGTCAGCTCCCGTTTCGCGCGCTCGATTTCAGCCTTTTCAAGTTGAGGTGCTATCGCGCCGACGACTCTCGTAACGAGCTGATCTTGAAGGTCGAAGATGTCGACCAAGTCACCGTCAAACCGGTCCGCCCACAAATGGCGGCCCGACTCGGCCTCGATCAACTGCCCGGTCACACGTACACGGTTGCCCGACTTGCGTACGCTGCCTTCCAATACGTAACGCACGCCGAGTTCCGGGCGACCTGCTTGGGGTCGACCGGTTTGCCCTTGTAGGTGAACGACGAGTTGCGGGCGATGACGAAGAAACGCGCGGTTGCGCGACAGCGCCGTGATGATGTCCTCGACAATGCCATCGATGAAATAATCCTGTTCCGGATCGCCGCTGAGGTTCAGGAAAGGCAAGACCGCGATTGACGGCTTGTCGGCAATTCCGAGCGAAGGTCTCGTCCGGACCGGCTTCGGCAAGCCCGCACTCCTCCTCGCGAACGAGCGCCGACAAACCGCAGGCCCCGGCGCGGCAGCGTCTTGATCAGCTTCTGCTGCGCGCCGGTATCGCCGATTGCGCTCCGGGCCGCGTTGATCCGGTTGAACAACGCCGACTCCGAAATAGCGCGCCCATGCCAGACCGACGCCAGCAGCTCATCCTTGCTGACCACACGGTCACGGTGCCGGATCAAGTGGACAAGAAGATCGAAGACCTGGGGCTCGATGGCCACAGGCGTTCGTACCCCGCCGCAGCTCGCGGCGATCCGTGTCGAGCGCACATTCCTCGAACAGATAGCGCAAGATTTCTTCCCGTTCGTCGCGCCGCGCCCGCAGCGATCCTAGCACAGGCCCCGCAAAGGAAAAACGGAGGGATCGCTAAGCCAAAATTGAGAGGCCCTGAAAGACACACCGCGCCATCTCTGACATGACGACGGCAGCTGAACAGCGCCAGGAGGAGGACATGAATCTGCTCCTATCTGCTGCCCGGGTTGCGGTCCCTGTCATCTGTGTTGTGGGCCTGTTGCTGCCGCCATCGGTTTGGGCGGCGGACGTGCAATACGTCGTCAAGCCCGATCGCCGAGATGAAGGTCAAGCAACTTCCGAAAGGCCCGCTGTACTGGCGGGTCGAGAATTTTCCGACGCTGGATCAGGCGAAGGCCGCCGCGAGCGAATACCGCTGGAACCCGGACACGGTGAGCTACGACGGATGGCCGTCGCTGACGGCCGAAGTCGCCGGCAAAGCATGGCTGTTCACGCTTGGGCCGCAAGGCGCGGCGACGCCCGGCGGAACGAAGGTGGCCGAAATCGGACCCGTGCCGCCCATAACCGCGCCCGAGTACCTCCTGCGCGTCAACTACGGCAGCGGACCGCCGGGGGCCAAGACGCCGGTCCATTCGCATTCGGGCTCCGAGGCCTTCTACGTCGTCGCCGGGAAATTGGGCCAGAGAACGCCGCACGGCATCAGCTACGTCGAGGCCGGCCACAGCATGAACGGCCATATGGCCGGAATGCCGATGGAAGTCTTCAACGCCGGCACCACCGATCTGACCGCCCTCATCATGTTCGTTGTGGATGCCACCAAGCCATTCTCGGTGCCGGCGAAATTTAACTGACGTTGCGGCCTTCTGCTTCGCACAGTTGCCGCTGCCGGGCGCTAGCGGTCCTTAGGTTCGAGCATTCGCACGCGAGCATGCCGAATCCAGATGCGAATGTTGGAACCGGACCTCTGGCGGCTGCGGCCGCCGCCTCCGCACATACTGAAACCACGGCCCGGCCGATCTGCCCGAATGGATATTCGCGGTTCGAGCAAATCCGGCCGACAACTCTCAGAACGTGACGGTCGTGCGCAGGCCCGCGATGAATGCATTGCCGACGGTACGGCTCGGGTCGTTCGGATCGGGCACGCCGCCGGCGGGCCGGACGATGTACTGCAGGTCCGGCTGGACGCTCCACCACGGCGCGATCTGGGCAAGATAGCTGGCCTCGAACACAGTCTCGGCGCTGCGGATCGGGTAAGGCGGGCCGTTCAGCGCCAGAATGTCCTGGTCGGCCGCGACGGCGTCGTCGCTGATCGACGCATAGGCAAAGCCGAACGTGAGCACGTCGTCCGGACGCTTGGGCACCAGGCCTTTGAAGCCAACGCCGCCATCGAGGTACCATGACATGAGATTCCTGTCGGAAGGACTCATGGCCGCGCGCACGAAGAAACTGGCGGAGCTTTCCGAGCCGCGTGCGATCATTTGATCGATGACGCCGTAGACGCCCCAATTGCCGGTGTGAAAGAGCGGATTGCCCGGCACGGTCGCGAGCGGAACGATGACACCGGCAGCATCGATCCCGTAGCGCTGATCGGCAAAGTTTCCCGAGTGATACCAGCTGCCGATCTTATAGGCGGCCGCCAAGCCCTTCGCATTCTTGTCCTGATTGACCTGGTACTGCGCTTCGCCGATCCAGAATGCGCCGCCGCTGAGGCTGAAGGTCGTTCCGTAAAGGTCGCACTTCTGCGGAATGTCGTTGCAATCGCGGCCCGCGGGATCGCCGCTGAACACCGCGCCAACCAGCGAGACATTCTCCGCGGGATTGACCTGCAGCCGCACGCCCGGCGTGGCGAGCGGATAAACCGGTCCGCCGCTTGGCAGATCGGAGGCCGTCCAGCCGGGCCAGCCGAAAGTGCTGTTGATGAGATTGCTCGCCGTTGCGCTGGTGATGAACTCGTCATCGGCGTGAAGCTGCCCGACGCGCAGCGACCCCCACTTTTCGAAGTCCTGCTGGAACCAGAGGGTGAATAGGCGCGTCGTCGGGAACGCGTCGATGTTGCTCGGATCGGCAATGCTGCCGACGCGATCCTCGACGTCCAGGTGACCGGCCTGATGAATTTGAAAGACCCGCGCCTGCGCCTTGGCGCCCGCCCAGCCGAACAGTTTCTCCCAATCGGTGGTGACGGTGAAATCGAAGCGGCCTTCGTAGGTCGGACCGCGGCTCAATCCGCCGGAGAGCACGGCCATGCTCTCGCCTATGTAAACCAGGCTGAGATCGACGCCGCGCTTTTCGAGCGCGGTGCGCGCGCCGTCCCAGTCGCCCGTCAGCTTGTCCTGCTTCCAGATGTCGTCCGCGTGCGCCGGCAACGTCGCCACGCCCATCGCCAAGGTGCAGGACAGGACCGCGCCTGCCAACCTTGAGGATGCCGGAGCAAATATCATTGTCAGCCCCACCTCAAATCGACCAGAACAACGTTGCCCAGCTCGCCGCGCTCACCGCAACCGCGGCGCCGAACACGCCGAGAGTGGCGCAGCGAACAACTGCCGAGCGCGTATACAGGCCGGCGATCTGCCACGCGAGCATCAGAGACCAGAGCGCCGCCCCACAAAGCAGCGCAGCGCGGAGCAGGCCGACGAAATCGAGCGCAAAACCCTCCGCCCGCAGCATCGTTACCGTCAGCGACGAGAGGCCGAGAAACACGCCACAACCGGCGAGCGGAATCAGCGCCTGCGCCAAATGATGAAATCGCGCCGGCGACCATGCGCCCAGCACCCGGGTGCTTGCCGCCAGCGACAGCAAGATCGCGACGCCCAGCGCAATGCCCATGCCGGCAATGTAGACGACGAGCACCACTCCATCGAGGAGATTGAGGGTATCGTTCTGGGCCGGATAGTTGGTAAGAATCCACCACGGGGCGTACGGTTCGAGCGGCCAGGTCATGCCGCGGTCAACCAGCCATTCAGCGATCGTCTGCTTGATCGTGACGAACAGGTCGCTCGACGTCCATAGAAACGCCCCCGGCGCTATGCCGAGCAGTCCGAATACGATGAGAAGAGTTTCGACCGTTTTCGGTTCGCTGCCCGCCACATGCACGATCTCCTCGTTGGGAGAACGCCGGGCCAGAACGACGGCGCCGCGAAAGCCGCTGCAGCGGCCGCACATGTGACAGGCGCTGGCGCCGCGCATCGTGCGGATCGGAACGAGCGGCGCGCAGTTCAAATGCACGTGCCGGCCCGGCTGTTTGCGCCAGGCCTGCCAGGCGGCGCGGTCGACGCGGAAGTGGACGGGTGCGAGCTTCGACAACAGGGCAAAGACGCCGGTGACGGGACAGAGATACCGGCACCACACCCGCTTGCCGCGGCCATAGAAATAACCGACTGCGATCGCCGCAAGGGTCGATCCGCCGAGGATGACGAGCGCCGGTTTCGGATATTGATACACGCTCACCATCTGCCCGTAGATGGTGGTGCAGGCAAAGGCGACGAACGGCCAGCCCCGCCAGCTCAGCCAGCGCGGCACGGCCCATCCTTTACCGTGCGTGCTGACCGCCTCGGACAGCGTGCCTTCGGGGCAGAGAACGCCGCACCACAGCCGTCCGACCAGAATCATGCTGAGCAGCACGAATGGCCACCAGAGGCCCCAGAATACGAATTGTGCGAACAGCGTCAGATTGGTCCACAGGTGCTGCGTGCGGGTCGGCAGCGGAAGCAAGGCCGGCAGCACCAGGAGCATGACGTAGCAGCCGACGACGAGCCACTGCATGATCCGGATCGTCCGCTGATGCCGCAGCATCCAGTCGCCGGTCCGGGCCAGCAAGAGATCCGCTGCGTTGAGCCGCTCGACACGCATCGCTCTATGCCGTTTTTGGTCGCGGCGCCGGGTGGAACAGCAAGGCGATGATCGCGCCCCAGTATAGGAGATAGACGAGAACCTCGATCAGGTGCGGCCGGGCGCGATAGCCGGTCAGCGCGCCAAGGAGCCCGCCGATTGGGCCGACATCGGGCATGATCGCCGAGCTGTCCCAAAGCCGGCCCGACAGCGACGGCAGAATGCCGAGGCCGACGAGATTCTCGACGCCCGTCATCAACAGCGAGCAGGCGAGAAAGAGGAGCATCAATTCCGTCAGCCGGAAGAAGGCCTGCCAGGACAGGATGCGGCTGCCGACCTGAAGCAGGTAGTATGTCGCCAGGGCGGCAACGAACCCGGCTCCGGCCGCGATGCCGGCCTGGACGGCGGAGGCGCCTTGCAGCGCCGACAGCGTTCCGAACAGGAAAATCACCGTCTCGCTGCCCTCGCGCGCGACCGCAATCATCGCCAGCACGAAGACGCTCCACCACCTCGCCCGTGCTGCGGCGGCTTCGAGCGCGCTCTCCAGTTCGCGCTTAAGCGTGCGGCCGTGGCGGCGCATCCAGAACACCATCTGGATGATCAGCGCTGCGGCCACGAATACCGCCGCCGTCTGATAGGCCTGCTGGGCGTTGTCCGGCAGGCTCTCGCCAAACAGCACGAACAGAAGGCCCAGTGCGACGGCGACCAGGAGCCCCGCCGCCACGCCGGCCCAGAGATACAGCTTGCCGCGGCGGTCGATACCGCCTTGCCGCGACAGCCACGCGTTCAGGATGCCGACGACCAGCAGCGCTTCGACGCTCTCGCGCCAGATGACGAAGACGACCGTGCCGAGCTGCGAACCCAATTCAAAATCTCCCGATCATTTCGCGACCAGAACCGCTGGCGGCGCGGTCGGGTGGAAATCGTCGAAAAAATCGTACTCACCGGGGTCAAGCGTCCTGATGACGAGGCGAGAATTCGTGCCGGGAGCGAGCACCTTCTCCTCGTGCAGTTCGCGGCTTTCGAACTCGGCGGGCGTCTTGCCGAGATTGTGCAGGTCGAGGACAAACCGCGTATGGGCCGGGACTTCGAGCCGGCTTGGCGCCATCGTGCCGTCCTTGAAATCGATCCGGAAGACGGGCTCGTTGTCGGCGACCGCAGCTTGCGCGGTTGCGAATGCAAGCATTCCAGCAGTCAGGAGGCTGACCAAACAGCGTGACACCGATTTGCCCTTCCGCAGTGGATAAATGCGCCGCGCGCTTGGTTGCGCGCAAAGCATCCGGATCAATAAGCGCCCTTCTTGCCGATGCCGGCAAAGGTGAAATCGTATTCGACCGTGAATGTTTTGAACCACGGTCCGACGCCCGTTTCCTTGTCCACGTGCCGGCCGAAATCGGGTCCGGGCGGAGAGACCGTCAGCTTGAGCTGGTACTTGCCCGGGCCCATCAGCTTGACGTTATCGCCATAGTGCGGGCCGTCATTGGCGACCATCGGCATCAACTTGCCTTTGAGCGAATGACCATCGCCATCCTTGTTGAGTTCGTAAGAGACGCCGAGATAGCCGACCCAATCGCCTTCGGCATAGCCGTTCGGGTTTCCCTTGGCGGCCTTGATGTCCGCTTCGAGGTGGACGTCGGAGTCCTTGGCGGGTCGCATCATGCCCGCGGGCTCCATCTCGACCGGCTGCAGATAGACGGCGGCGACTTCCATCCCGGCGACACTCTTCGGCTTGCCGATCGGATATTCCTTGGCTTGAGCCGCCGACAACGCGGCGGCCAGCATCACCGCCCCGATCGAGAATGCAGTGCGCGTCATCTTTGGCTCCTCGTCACGAATTTGATTATCATTTCGATTACGGAGCCGCGCCTCCCGAGTCAACGTCAAACAACAAATTCGCGAAACATTAGAACGGGTTAAAACTAGACGGCAGCAGTTTTAATTCATTCCAATTCAAAACTTGCCAATCCAAAACTTCGCCACTTCCAAAATTCCGGACTCATCTCGCTACTGCCGACGATCAGAAATTTACGGGCTCGGGGGCCGCAATTCTCGTTCGCCGACAATCCGGTCCGGATCGCGCAGCGCAACGTAAATTGCCGGGATCACCAGAACGGTCAGCAAGGTTGACGACGCCAGCCCGAACAGCAGTGAAATCGCCAATCCCTGGAAGATCGGGTCGAGCAGAATTGTCGCTGCGCCGATCATGGCGGCCAGCGCGGTGAGCAGAATGGGCTTGAAACGGACCGCACCGGCTTCGAGCAGTGTTTCGCGCAAGGTCTTGCCTTCGCCGGCGCCGTGACGGATGAAGTCGACCAGCAGAATGGAATTGCGCACGATGATACCGGCGAGCGCAATAAAGCCGATCATCGAGGTGGCGGTAAAGGGCGCGTCAAACAGCCAGTGCCCGAGCATGATGCCGATCAGCGTCAGCGGAATCGGCGTGAGGATGACGAGCGGCAGCTTGAAGCTGCCGAATTGCGCCACGACCAGAAAGTAGATGCCGAGCATCGCCACCATGAAGGCAGCGCCCATGTCGCGGAACGTCACGTAAGTGATCTCCCATTCGCCGTCCCACAAGACGGCGGGCCTGCTTTCATCCTCGGGCTGGCCGTGAAAGCGGATCGTCGGTGTTCCGAGCGCGCCCCAATCGTGCGCCGCAATCCGCTTATCGACATCGAGAATGCCGTAGATCGGCGCCTCGTAGGCGCCGGCAAGCTCCGCCATCACCATATCGGTGAAACGCCCATCGCGGCGGAAGATGGTGGGCGAGCCCATTTCGCCGGTCACGTGCACGACGTCGCCCAGTTCGACGACAGTCTTGTTGCCGGGCACGCTGTTGGCCGGTACCGGCGTCGACGCCAGCAGCTCGCTCCAGGACAGATCGCGCTTGGGCAGGCCGATAACGATCGCAATCGGATCGCGGCCCTCGCCGCGGTAGGAATAGCCGACCGTGGTGCCGCCAAACAGCGCGTGGATCGTGTCGTAGACGTCGCGCTGTTCGACGCCGAAGAATTCCAGGCGATCCTGGTCGATCGAGAGCCGCAGACGCGGCTGCGGCTTGCCGATCGAATTGTCGATGTCGACGATATAGGGAACGGAGGCAAAGACTTTCTTCACCTCGGCGGCCACGGCGCGGCGCGTCGCCGAATCCGGGCCGTAGACTTCGGCGAGAAGCGTTGCCAGCACCGGCGGACCGGGCGGCACCTCGACGACGCGCACGACCGTATCGGGCGGCACGCGCACCGTCTTCAGCCGCGCGCGCAGATCGAGCGCGATAGCGTGGCTGGCGCGCCTGCGCTCGGCGATCGGCGCCAGATTAAGATGCAGTTCGCCGAGTTCGGGCGCTTCGCGAACATAATAATGGCGCACCAAACCGTTGAAGTTGAAGGGCGCCGGCGTCCCCGCATAGGTTTCTATGGAACGGATTTCCGGCAGCTGCCGGGCCGCGTCGGCAATGGCAAACAGGGTTCGTTCGGTGTCTTCCAGCGTGCCGCCCTCGGGCAGGTCGATCACCACCGACATTTCCGATTTGTTGTCGAACGGCAGGAGCTTCACGGTGACGCTCTTGGTCACGAACAGCATGCAGACCAGAAGCGTCGCCACACCGACGCCGATGAGAAAAAACCAGGCGTTGCGGCGGCTGCGCACCACGGGCGATGCCAAGCGGCGGTACAGGCGGCCGAGAAAACCTTCGCCGTGGGCGGTCTCGTGTTCGTGCAGCCCGGCGCCTTGCGGATGCAGTTTGAGCATCAGCCAAGGCGCGATCACCATGGCGACGAAGAACGAAAACAGCATGGCCGCCGAGGCATTGGCCGGGATCGGCGCCATGTACGGCCCCATCAGCCCCGACACGAACAGCATCGGCAACAGCGCCGCCACCACGGTCAGCGTGGCAACGATAGTCGGGTTACCGACCTCCGCCACCGCTTCGACCGCACCCGTTATCCGCGTGCGGCCATCTTTCATCGCCCAATGGCGGGCAATGTTCTCGACCACCACAATGGCGTCGTCGACCAGAATGCCGATGGCGAAGATCAATGCGAACAGGCTGACCCTGTTGATGGTGTAGCCCATCGTCTTCGCGGCAAACAGCGTGAGCAGGATCGTCGTGGGAATGACGACGAGGGTTACCAGGGCTTCGCGCCAGCCGATCGCAAAAGCGATCAGCACGACGATCGACACCGTGGCGAGCGCCAGATGAAACAGAAGCTCGTTGGCTTTTTCATTGGCGGTTTCGCCGTAATCGCGCGTTACCGTGACGTTGACGTCGGCCGGCACCAGGCGGCCCTCGACGCTCTTGAGCCGGGTCAGCAGATCCTCGGCGACTACCACCGCATTGGCGCCGGCGCGTTTGGCAAAAGCGACACTGACCGCGGGCACGCGATGCCACTGGCCTTGCGCTCCCGGCATCTCCATCCAGACACGGTGTTCCTGCGGGCTCGGGCCGACAACCACCGAGGCCACATCGCGCACATAGACCGGACGGTTGTCGCGCGTTGTCACCAGCAGAAGGCCGATATCGGGAATGCCGGTCAGCGTCTGTCCGGCGGTGACGTTGCGCATGGTATCGTTGTCGCGAACGCTGCCGGACTGGAACGAGCGATTGGCGCCCCGCACCTTGTCGACAAGCTGCTGCAGCGTCACGCCGTAGAGCGAGAGCTTCTCCGGATCGGGCTCGACGCGGATCTGCTGGGCGCTGCCGCCGGAAATGTAGGTCAGACCGACATTGTCGGTCTTGACCAGCTCGGCCTGCAGCTTTTCGGCCAGCTCGTTGAGGTCCTTGTCGGTCCAGCGCGCCGCAGCCTCCGGCTTCGGCGACAATGTCAGCACGACGACGGCGACGTCGTTGATGCCGCGGCCGACGATCAGCGGCTCCGGAATGCCAATCGGAATGCGATTGAGATTGGCGCGAATCTTTTCATGGACGCGCAGGATGGCGTCGTCGGCATTGGTGCCGACGAGGAACCGCGCGGTCACCATCACGCGATCGTCGACCGTCTGGCTGTAGACGTGTTCGACACCGTCGATGCCCTTGATGATCTCCTCAAGGGGCTTGGTCACCAGTTCGACCGCATCCGGCGCCTTGAGCCCGTCGGCGTTGACCCAGACATCCACCATCGGGACGCTGATCTGCGGCTCCTCCTCGCGCGGAATGGTGAGGAGCGCGATCAAGCCGACCGCAAGCGCCGCCAAAAGAAACAGCGGGGTCAGCGGCGAACGGATCGTCGCCTGTGTCAGCCGTCCCGACAGTCCGAGTTTCACGGTCGCACCAGCACGTCGCCGGGCCGCAAGCCGGAGAGGATTTCAAGCGCATCCGGCATATCCGGCCGCGGCAGTTCGCGGCCGCGCTGCACCGGGACATCGATCACGGTGTGGGCGTCCTGGCGCACGCGCGCGTAATCGATGCCGAACCGGGTCGTGATGAATGAAGCGGGCACGATGATGCTGTCGCGCTCGCCGGCCGAAACCCATACCCGGATGCGCTGGTCGACGAAATAGTCGCCGAGACCCGCGACCGCGGCGTCAGCGACAACCCGGCCGTCCTCGATCGTCGGATAGACCAACCTGATCGTTCCGAACTGGACGCCGCTCTTGCCGATATCTTCGCCGTCGATCCGGACTGGATCGCCGGCCTTGAGAAACCGGGCGTGCCGTTCGGGTACGCGCAACCTCAGTACAAAATTCTGTTCGGCGATAGTCGCGACAGCCTCTCCCGCCAGAATGACAGTGCCGGTGGTTACCGGCACGGTCAGCACCCGACCGGCGGTCGGCGCCAGCACCTTGCCCTCGGCGACCTGCTGCTCGATCACCGAGCGCTCGGCAATGCGGGCCTTCAACGCGTTGGCGGCGACGTCAAACGCCGTCTGTGCCGCATCAAGAGCCACCTTGGCGGCCGTCCCATGGGCAAACAGCTCCTTTTGCCGGTCGAGATCGGTCTTGGCTTTGTCGAGCTGCGCCTGGAGTCCGGAAATCTGTGCATCGAGTGATTTCAGCTGCAAGGCGAGCTTGTCGTCGACGACTGTCGCGACGACCTGGCCGCGCTCGACATGATCGCCCTGCCGCACGGCAAGCTGCTCGACGGTGCCGCCGATGCGGGCCCGCGCCGGTTCGATGTTGGCGGCCTGCACCGTCGCGAAGACGGCCTTTTCGTCGGCGACCCGTTGGGAGGCGACGGTAAAAGACTCTTCAGCAAGCGCGTGCTGTGCGAACAGCGCCAGCACGGCTGCTACGGCAATACCGGGACGCATAAGCAGTGTTCCTGACGTTATTCGATGCGATTTTGATTTACGTTAAGCGCGGCGAGCGGGCGGCGTCATTGATTTGCCGCAACAGTCCGGCGCCGCGCCGGCTGAGCCGGCCTGCGCCGGGTCTTCGGAAGGCAAGCCGCGGCCGGCGCGCAATAGACCCGATAGAGGGTGCGCACGATTTCCCGCGCCTGTGGGCTGCCGATCGAATACCAGATCGTTTGTCCGTCACGCCGCGCGGTCACGAGACCGTCCCGTCGCAGCAGCGCCAGATGCTGGGAGACAGTCGAGTCGCGGATTTTCAACAGCGCGGCGAGTTCGCCCACCGACCGTTCTTGTTCGATCAGCTGGCAAAGAATGATCAAGCGGTGGCGGTTGGCGAGCGCCTTCAACAGGCCGGTAGCCTCATCAGCCGCGGTGAGCAGGTCAGCAATCTTTATTTTCATAGTTGCGAATATACGAATGTTCGAATATATAGTCAATGCCAGGGCGGACGCGCACGACCGCCAAGGCTGGCAATGGTCGGAGCCGCAACCGCCCGCAGGGCGGTAGCCGAACAGTCAAAGGAGATTCGCCATGAACGTCGATCGCGCCGTGTTCACTCTGGCCGGCAGCCTCTTGCTCATCAGCCTTGCGCTGGCATGGCTGGTCAGCCCCTACTGGCTCATTCTCACGCTCTTTGTCGGCGCCAACCTGCTGCAGTCAGCATTTACGGGATTCTGTCCGGCCGCCATCATCTTCCGCAAGCTCGGCTTGAAAACAGGCGCGGCATTCGAATCCCCAGCCGGCAAGGCCTGATGTCGCCGCCGGCCTCCGGTTCGGCCGGCTTGAGATGGATCAATGCGGGCGCTCACGCGGTTTGGTCCTGTTAGCCCAACGGCGCGGCGCAGGATGGACAGAGCCCTGTCCGCCGGTTTGCAAGGACTCCAAGGTTAGAGGAGGAATACATGGCGCACATTGTCGTTCTCGGCGGTGGCATCGGCGGAATTTCATCCGCCTACGAGGTCAAGCAGGCGGTCCACAGGGAGGATCGCGTCACGCTTGTGTCGAACAAGGCTTTCTTCCAATTCACGCCGTCTAACCCGTGGGTCGCAGTGAAATGGCGATCGAAGGACGATATTACCATTGACTTGGCATCCGTGCTGCCAAGGCATGGGGTGGAATTCAGCGCCGCTGGGCGCCAAACGCGTTCATCCGGAACAGAACCGCGTCGAACTTGGCGACGGATCTTCTCTAACTTACGACTATCTGGTCATCGCCACCGGCCCCGAACTTGCCTTCGACGAAATCGAAGGCCTCGGACCGGACCACAACACCAGCTCGGTCTGCGATGTCGACCATGCGGCGGCGGCCAGCCGGCGCTGGGATGAGTTCTGCAAGGATCCCGGTCCGATCGTCGTCGGCGCGGTTCAGGGCGCCTCGTGCTACGGCCCCGCCTACGAGTTCGCCATGATCATGGATACCGACCTGCGCAAGCGGCGCATTCGCGACAAGGTGCCGATGACTTTCGTGACTGCCGAGCCCTATATCGGACATCTCGGCGTCGGCGGCGTCGGCGACACCAAGGGCCTGCTTGAGTTGGAATTTCGGCAGCATCACATCAAGTGGATCACCAACGCCAAAGTCGACAAGGTCGAGCCCGGCAAGGCGTTCGTGACCGAGGTCGACGAGGACGGCAAGCCGAAGAAGACGCACGAGCTGCCATTCAAATTCTCCATGATGCTGCCGGCGTTTCGCGGCATCGCGGCGCTGCGCGGAATCGACGGTCTGGTCAATCCGCGGGGCTTCGTCATCGTCGACAAGCATCAACGCAACACAAAGTTTGCCAATGTGTTCGGCGTCGGTGTCTGCATCGCGATAGCTCCGGCCGAGCCGACGCCGGTGCCGGTTGGCGTGCCGAAAACCGGGTTTATGATCGAGTTGATGGTGACCGCAACCGCGCTCAACATCGGCGAGCTCGTTCGCGGCGCGCAGCCGAAGCATGAAGCGACCTGGAATGCGATCTGCCTCGCCGATTTCGGCGATTCCGGCGTGGCGTTCGTGGCCATGCCGCAAAATCCCCCGCGCAACGTCAATTGGGCATCAAGCGGACGCTGGGTCCACGTCGCCAAGGTGGCTTTCGAAAAATACTTCCTGCACAAAGTGCGCAGCGGCACGACCGAGCCTTATTACGAGAAGGTGGTGATGAAATTGCTCGACATCGGCAAGGTCAAACGTTCTGCTGCGTAGCTTGGCGAAGCAGAGAGAGCGAACGGTTCTTACCGCCCGACGGATTCTCGATCTGAACAATTGCGCAATCTCGCCTTGTGTCGAGAGCGGGGCCGGGCTTGGCTAATTTTTCATCCACCGGCCTGCGGCGATTTCGCGCCGCATTCTAATTACCGCAAAAGACAAGCAGATCGCCGCGCGCTTTAATTAAAAGCGGAGCGACCGCATTGAAACCTTCAAAATGAATGGCCTCTACGGATGAGTTCCGGGCTAGGTATAAACTCATACTTTTAAGGTGAGCCATTATGGGGCTGGAAGAATCGCCGCTGGCGAATACCGGCATTCTGCCGTTTCCCTGTACTTTGCACGGCCGCACGCCGGGGTGGCCGATGCAACAGGATCAGCGGCTTCTGCACACCGTGCTTGAAAGCATGTCGCAGGGCGTGCTCATGTTCGACGCTGGCGCCCGTCTGGTATTTTGCAACCGGCGCTACATCGAAATGTACGGATTGCCGGCCGAGGCTGCCAAGCCGGGCTGCTCGCTGCTCGACCTGCTCAAGCATCGGCTGGCGGCGCGAACTTTTTCGGGCGATCCTGACGAGTATATTGCCGAACTGCTGGAGAAGATCGCCGAAGGCAAGACCTTCCACAGCGTCGTCACCGCGGGCGACGGCCGCGCCATTTCGATTCTCAACAAGCCGCTCGCCGGCGGCGGCTGGCTTGCCACGCACGAAGACGTCACCGATCGCCGCCGCGCCGAGGAGCGCATCGCCCATATGGCGCGGCACGATACGCTGACCGACCTGCCCAACCGCATGCTGCTGCGCGAGCGTCTCGATCACGAACTCAAACGCGTCAAGCGCGGCGAGAATCTGGCGGTGCTGTGCCTCGATCTCGATCATTTCAAGAGTGTCAACGATACGCTCGGTCATCCGATCGGCGACGAGCTCCTGAAGCTTGTCGCCGACCGGCTGCGCGGCTGCACCCGCGAGCCCGACACCATCGCCCGGCTCGGCGGCGACGAGTTCGCCATCATCATGACGCAGATGCACCAGCCGGGCGACGCCTCGGCGTTGTCGCGGCGCATCCGTGAGTCGATCATCAAGCCGTATCAGGTCGACGGCCACCAGATCATCACCGACATCAGCATCGGCATTTCGATCGCGCCCATCGACGGCGTCGAGCCGGATCAGCTTCTGAAGAACGCCGACATGGCGCTGTACGGCGCCAAGGGCGACGGCCGCGGCATGTACCGGTTTTTCGAGGCCGAGATGGACAAGCGCATGAAGGAACGGCGCGGATTGGAAATGGATCTGCGCCAGGCGCTCAATAACGGCGAATTCGAGCTGTACTATCAGCCGCTCGTTAATCTTCAAACCAATGAGATCACCGCCTTTGAAGCTCTGTTGCGCTGGCATCACCCGAGCAAGGGCTTGATCTCGCCGGCCGATTTCGTGCCGATCGCCGAGGAGACCGGCCTGATCGTCTCGATCGGCGAATGGGTGCTGCGCATGGCGTGCAAGGAAACCGCCAACTGGCCGCAGCATGTCAAGGTTGCGGTCAACCTTTCGCCGGCGCAGCTCAAGAGCAAGAATCTGATGACGATCGTGATGAGCGCGCTCGACGACAGCGGCATGCGGCCGGAGCGGCTGCAGCTCGAAATCACCGAGACGATGCTGATGCAGAATACCTTCGCGACGCTCGGCACGCTGCATCAGCTGCGCAAGCTCGGCGTGCAGATCGCGATGGACGATTTCGGCACCGGCTATTCATCGCTGAGCTATCTGCGCAGTTTCCCGTTCGACAAGATCAAGATCGACCGCTCGTTCATCCAGGATCTGTCGAACGGCGCCGAGCCGCGCGCCATCGTGCACGCGGTCGCGGGGCTGGCCAAATGCCTCAACATGATCTCGACCGCCGAAGGCGTCGAAACGCAGCAGCAACTGGACACGCTGCAGGCCGTCGGCTGCACCGAAATGCAGGGCTATCTGTTCAGCCGGGCCCGTCCGGCCAGCGAAGTCATGGCGCTGTTCGAGTCGCACTTCGCCAAGGCCGTGAACGCTTAGCGTCGCGGCCAAATCCACCAAAACCGCTCTGAGTGCGCTTCCCTCGACCCAATCGAGGGAGTGAGGGTGAGGGGCCTGTCCGCAAATCTGAGCGGGCGGATGGGCCCCTCATTCCACACGCCTTCTAAGGACTGCCGATCCCCATGGCGTCGATAAATTCGCGGCGCACTTCGGATGGCTGGCCGAAATGGTGACGGAATTCCTTCAGCCGCTGGCGCAGGATCGGGTCTTTTTGAAAATCGGCGAGCGCAAGGCCTTCGGTATTCTGCTCGCGTGCCATGTTGGGCAGCGAGATGCAGGCGGCCTCGTTGGCGCTGCGGATGATGCCCCCCGGCTCCTTGCCTTCCGCCAGCGCCTCGAGCTCCTTGAAGAAGCGCGCGCGCATCAGCGAGATGCCGATGTCGCTCGAACGCAGGTTTTCCTTGGTGCGGTCGGCGATGCGGCCCTGGCCGACCCAGGCGACGATATCCTGATTGATGACATGGCTGGTGATCCAGCGGCCATCTTCGCGCTGGATGGGGCTCTTCCACACCGGCACGCGCTCCTGCGTATAAGGCTCGCGGCCTTTCGGGACGCGCATGAAGAACCACGCCACCGACAGCGTGTTCTCGTCGTCGACCGGCACGCGCCACTCGAAATGGCTGCCGAGATAAAAGCCGTTCGGCCACAGCGCGACCCGGCCGACCGTCCAGTAGCGATCCTCCTCGCTCTGGCCTTCGCGCACGCGCTTATAGATCAGGCCGTGCTCGAATTCCTCGAACTTGAGTTTCAGATGCTTGGGCGCGGCGTTCTGATCGCCGCCGCGCAGTCGCGCGCCCCAATTGTCGTGCATCCATTCGAAATGCACCGGATCGCACGAGTTCTCCTGACACTGGAACCAGTTGCACGGGATGTCGGCGAGCACGATTTCGCGGAAACCGTTGCTCCAGGTGAGCGGCTCCCATACCGGCAGTTCCGGGGCCGGCAGCGGGCCCATATAGGCAAACAACAGCCCGGCGCATTCCTTGACCGGATAGGCCTTGACCTCGCAGCCGGACTTTGACGGCTTCGGGTTGGTCGTATCTTCATAGGGCTGTTCGAGGCAGCGGCCGGTCTCGTCGAAGAACCAGCCATGATACGAGCAGCGGATGCCGCGATCCTCGACCCAGCCATAGGACATGTCGGCGCGGCGATGCGGGCAATGGCGGTCGATCAAGCCGTAACGGCCGGCGCGATCACGGTAGAGTACGAGGTCCTCGCCGAGGAGCCGCACCGGCTTGATCGGATTGCCGGCGTCAAGCTCGCTGGCGCCGCCGATCGGCTGCCAGTAGCGGCGCAACAGCGCGCCCATCGGCGTGCCCGGACCGACCCGGGTCAACATGTCGTTGCGTGCAGCGGTGAGCACGTTCTACCTCCCTGCGATACGCCGTTCGTGGCGGCGGATCATTCCATGTCTCGCGGCAGACCGCGAGGGGCCCGGCGCGCGCGTTCCGGCGGCGCCGAATGACGATTATGGCCTAGTGGAGCGGATTTGACATTCGCTAACTGCGAGCCGGAACCTCCGAAACGAATGTCAAATCCAAAAGCTCCACAAGAACTTATAGTTACAGTGGTCCTTCGGTTCTAACATTCGCATGAGAGGTACCGAAACGGGATGCGAATGTTAGAACCGGACCACTGGTTTCAAATCAATTCGAAAGAATTTCTTTATCGCGACGGCAAGCTTTCTGTCGTTTGATTCCGTTCATGAGTGTCGGCAAGCCCGCAGCGACGGACAGCGGCCAATGGTACGTCCAGGCGGACCACGTCCGGCGTTACGGTCGCGGCATGCATGCGACGCACGCCGGCCTTAACGACAGGCGCGCCAATTCGCTGGCGCTGATTATCACCACATCGCTCCTGTTCGTGCTGTTCGCGTCCGCCCTCTTGGTCGGCGGTCACGCCATCATCACCCCGCTGTTGCGCTCCCCTGCGGTGGGCGGCGGCAGCATCAACAATCGCGGCTTTATCGTCTACACCATGCCCGACGGCACGTTCTGTCAGCGCATGATGTTCGACAACTCGACCGGACAGATTAGCCCGGGCGGGATCGATCGTTGCGACCCGAGCCTCGGCGGCGCGTCCGCCGACCGTGGAACCGGTTTCAAGTGGGGCACGCACTGATCGTCAATTCGCAACGATCCGAAGCCTGGCGGCTGCGGGCCGCCGGAACCTGTTCGTTCGCCCTTTAATAACCTTATTCGCATGGCGGGTCGCCCGCTCGCTTCCGGCATCGCCGGAGTGCGGGAGGAACAACGAGGCGACACACATGTGGACTTTTTCGCTGGGGACGTATTTGCGGGCGTTGCGTTTCATTTGCTGGCTGATCATTCCTGGTTGCATCATCATTGGCGGCATTGATGCGGCCACTGCGCAAAGCCAGGCCCTCCAGCAGGCCTGCACGCCGGACGCGATGCGTCTGTGTCAGCAATTCATTCCCGACCGGGCGAAGATCACGCGCTGCATGATGAGCAAGCGCTCGCAGATCAGCGCACCCTGCCGCGCCGCCATGCGCGCCGAGGGACACCGGCGCCGCAAGCGGGTCGCCTTTCATCGTCGCCACGTTCGTTACGTCCATCACGTGCGGCACAAGCGCGGCCACTGAACAAACGGCCCGCCTATTGCATTGGCTTGATGCCAAGCGATTCGGCGAATTTGGCGACCTTGGCGCGCTGATCGTCGATCGACTTGGCGAACTCCTCAGGTCCGCCGATGTTGAGAATCTGGCCGGTCAGCGCGAGGCGATCCTTGATGGTCGCGTCGACCGCGGCGGTGAAATCGGCGGTGATGCGTTGGCGCAGATCGAGCGGCATGCCGGGCGGGCCGAACAGGCCGACGAGGCCGTCGATCGTCAGCGCCGGGAAGCCTGCCTCGGCCACGGTCGGCAGGTTCGGCTGAGCCGGAGTGCGCTGCGTGTTGGTGACGGCGAGGAGCTTGATCTTGCCGGCGTCGAGCTGCGGCTGGACGATCGCCAGCGCCGCCTCATAGACCTGCACCCGGCTCTCGCCGAGGTCCTTGGCGGCATCGACCGGATTGCGATACGGCACCTTGGTCATCTGCAGCCCGGCGCTCTTGAGCCAGCCGGCGAACAGGAAATCGAGCGCGCCGGTGACGCCCGCCCAATTGAGCTTGCCTGGCTCCGCGCGCGCCAGCTTGACCAGATCGGCAAGCGTATCGACCTTCAGAGACTTGGGCACCGCGATGACGATGAAGGTGTTCGACACCCGCACGATCGGCGCCAAATCGCTCGGCTTGTAGGGCAGCTTGTCGTGCAGGAACGGATGCGCGGTGAACGACGACGACGGCGCAAACAGCAGCACGTGATCGTCATGCGCGGAGACAAAGGCGTTGATGGCGACGAGGCCGTCGCCGCCGGGACGGTTTTCGACGATAACCGGCTGGCCCCATTTCCGGCTGAGCCGGTCGGCGAACAGCCGGGCGCCGATATCCGAACCGCTGCCGGCGCCGAGTGTCAGGATGAATTTCACCGGACGCGTCGGCCAGGCCGATGCGGCGCGCGCGCCGCTCGCCAGGACTGCGGCGGTCAGCAGGCCCAACACCAGGGCAAGCACAGCGTGAAGCCTGTGGCGCATGGTGTCCTCCCGATTTCGCGCGCGATGCGACCCGCCGTTTATGGCTTGGGCTGCATCGGCTTGACGCCCAGCACCTTGGCCATGGCGGCGACCGTGGCCCGCTGCTGTTCGATCGACTTGGCGAATTTGGCCGGTCCACCGACGTTGGGAGTCTGGCCGGTCTGATTCAGGCGTTCTTTGACGATCGCGTCGGCTGCGGCGCTTACATCGGCCGCGATCCGCTGGCGCAGATCGCTCGGCATGTTCGGCGGCCCGAACAGACCGACCAAGCCGTCAAGCGTCAAAGCCGGATAACCGGCCTCCTTCACGGTCGGCAGGTCCGGACGCGTCGGCGCGCGCACGGTATTGGTCACCGCAAGCAGCTTGATCTTGCCGGAATCGAGCTGCGGCCGCACGATCGCGAGCGCCGGAATATAGACCTGGACGCGATTCTCGCCGAGATCCTTCGCGGCATCGACCGGATTCTTGTACGGCACCTTGGTCATCTCGAGGTGCTGCAGCGTCAGCCAGCCGCTGAACATGAAGTCGTTGGTGCCGGTGACGCCCGCCCAATTGAGCTTGCCCGGTTCGGCTTTGGCGCGAGCGACGAGCGCAGCCATGGTGTCAACGTGAAGCGCCGTCGGGACCGCAAGCACAATGATCGTATTGGAGACTTGCGCGATCGGCACCAGGTCGCTCGGTTTGTAGGGCAGTGTATCGTGCAGGTACGGATGCGAGATGAACGATCCGGACGGCCCGTACCACAGCACGTGGTCGTCGTGCGCGTTGACAAAAGCGCCGATGGCGACCAGCGCATCGCCCCCGGGCCGATTGTCGACGATCACCGGCTGACCCCAGCGCCTGCTGAGACGATCGGCCAACAGCCGCGCGCCGATATCGGCGCCGCTGCCGACGCCAAGCGGCACGATGAATCTGACCGGCCGCACCGGCCACTTGGCCTGCGCCGAAGCGCCGGTCGCGGCAGTCATGATGGCAGCAAAGCCGAATATGACGGCCAGCAGCAAACGGAATTGCGATTTCACTTTAGCCCCCTAGGTTTTTACTTGGTCGGTGAAGAACCGCCGCGACAGTCAGGTTTCCAGCCCCGACGGCACGTTCTTGTTCTCGCTGGAAAGCTTCATGCCGGCGGCAAGCGCCATCGTCTCGGCCAGCGCGGCGAAATCTTTCTGCAGATATTCTGCCGGGTTTTTCTGCAGCATAGCGGCGCCGAAATGGCCCTGCAGCACTTCGCGTGTCGCTGCCGTCACCGGCATCGGCACGTCCATCTCGCGGCCGAGTTCGAGGCCGAGATCGAGGTCCTTGCGCAGCAGTTCCGGCGTGAACGTCGTGGTCCAGTCGAGATTGACCAAAGCCGGCGATTTGTAGCGCGTGAACATCGAACCCATCACGCCATTATTGAGAAACGCCAGGAATGCATGCCGCGGCACACCCATTTTGTTGGTGAGCAGCGTGATCTCGATCAGATTCTCGATCACCACGCCGAGCATGACGTTGTGGGCAATCTTGCAGACGCGCGCCAATTCGCCCTCGCCCACATAGGAGACGCCCTGCGGGGCGAAAATCTCAATGAGCGGCGTCGCCGTCTTGCACGCGGCCTCCGGCCCCGACACCACCGCCGAGAGTTTTCCGGCCTTGATGACCTTGGCATTGCCGCTCACCGGCGCGGCGACGAAGTCGGAGCCGAGCTGCCGGAGCTTGTCGCGGATCGCCGCCGATTCCTCGACCGCGATGGTGGAGCAGTCGACCACGATCGGCGGCATCTTGCCGGCCTGGCTACACACGCCGTTCTTGCCGTACAGCACGTCCTGCACGCTCTTGCCGGTGTCGAGGATGGAGAACAGAACGTCGACGTCTTTCAGTTCGTAAAGATGGTCGACCACCTTGCCGCCGATCTTGGCCAGCGGCTCGGCCTTGGCGCGGGTGCGATTCCAGATCGAAACGTCATGGCCGGCCTTGATCAGCCGCTCGGCCATGGGCAGGCCCATGCGGCCCATGCCGATCCAGCCGATCTTCTGCGCATTCTTGGTGGCCATCGCGAACTCCTTGGCGAACTGCGTCCAAGGCTGAGTTTCCTATCACAGGGCGCGGTTACTGCAACGCCTCCTGCAGCACGCCCTACCGGCTTGCCGGGCGGGCGGCGGGTTTGTAGTTTCGCGCAATGCAGCAAGTCGCGGAAATCTCCGGCATCGTCGCGCAGCCTGCGACCGGCGCAGCCAGCCCGCTGTGGCGCGCGCTGCGCAACATCTTGCCGTTCGCCGTCGTCGGCGCTGCATGGGAAATGGCCGCCCATCTCGGGCTGTTTCCGGCAAAATTCTTTCCACCGCTGGAAACGGTCGCCGCGACGTTCGTGCGGCTGACGGCGAACGGCGTGCTGCCCCATCACGCGCTCGATACGCTGCTGCGCCTGATCGCCGGTTTTGCGCTCGCGGCGATTGTCGGCGTCAGCATCGGCGTGCTGATGGGGCGCTCGCGCCGCGCCGAGGATTATCTCCTGCCGCTGATCAGCGTCGCGGCGCCGATCCCCGGTCTCGCCTACACGCCGCTGTTTCTGTTGTGGTTCGGACCCGGGAACGTGCCGTCAGTTCTGCTGGTCGCGTTCGTCTCGACGTTTCCGATCATCTATAACGCGTGGACCGGCGTGAAGGCCGTCAAGGATATCTGGGTGCGCGCCGCGCACGCCATGGGGGCGGACGACCGCAGGCTGTTCCGCCACGTCATCTTGCCGGGCGCGCTGCCCTACATTCTCACCGGCTTGCGGCTCGGCCTGGCGCAGGCCTGGCGCATCCTGGTCGCGGTCGAAATGCTCGCCGCGGTGCCGTGGGGATTGGGCTGGATGATTTTCGGCGCGCAGGAATTTCTCAATACGGATGTCATGCTCGCCGGCATCGCGGTCATCGCGCTGATCGGCGTCGGCTTGGAAAAGCTGGCGTTTCAGCCGCTGGAAAATTTCACCGTAGTGCGCTGGGGAATGGTGACATGACGCCGGAACGGGCGCGTTCGCTGCGGCGCGGAGCCACAAGCTTCGTCGTGCTCGCAGCGTTCTATGAGGCGGTCGCGCATTCGGGCTTCGTCAAGCCGGCGCTGATGCCGGCGCTCGGCACCATTGCCGACACGCTCGCCGGCATGCTGGCCGACGGCAGCATGTTCGGCCATGCTGGCGCCACGCTCGCCCGGGTGCTGATCGGCTTTGGCTTTGCGGTCGCGGCCGGGCTGCCGCTCGGCGTGCTGATGGCGCGCTTCCGTCCGGTCGAGCATTTCGTGCTGCCGCTTGCCAGCGCGCTGATGCCGATCCCGTCGCTCGCCTGGGTTCCGATATTCATTCTGTGGTTCGGCCTCGGCGACACCGTCACGGTGCTGATCGTGTTCTATGCCGCGCTGTTCCCGATGCTGCTCAACACCTGGTCGGGCGTGCGCGCCGTCAACCCGATCTGGCTGCGCGCCGCCGGCGCCATGGGCGCCGACGAGCGCCGGCTGTTCTGGAAGGTGATCATTCCGGGCGCGTCGCCGTTCATCATTGCCGGCCTGCGGCAGTCGTTCCTGCGCTCATGGATCGCCGTGATCGGCGCCGAGATGCTGGCGGCCTCGAACTGGGGCCTGGGCTGGGTCATCTTCGACGCCCAGCAGTTTCTCAACGCCGACGTGATGATGGCGTCGATCCTGGTGATAGGCCTGATCGGCTTTGCCGCCGAGCGGCTGGTGTTCGGCTCGATCGAACGCGCCACCATCTACCGCTGGGGCATGGCCCGCATGGCGAAGGGGTAGTTCGTCAACAACGGCGTGTGCGGAAAAATCCCGCATCAGCCCGCGCGGCGGAGCTATACGCGCACAAAGTCCTTGCCCTTGTTGGCCGCGGCAAAGCCGCTGAACACCTCATTGACCTCGTTCCAGGTCTTGAGTTTTTTCACGTTGCCGAGCCAGCGTTTCACGTTGGGATAGGCCGAGAAGTCGCAGCCGATCAGTTCGCCGATCGACACCAGGGCGGCGCCGAAATAGTCGGCGATCGTAAGTTCGTCGCCGCAGAGATACTGATTGTCCGGCCCGATCCAGTAGTCGTTGAGAATCTGCAGCCAATTCCTGGCGCCCTGCTGTCCCCAGGCGACGGCGCCGGCGTGCGCCTCATCGCTGCGGCGCTTGTGATGAGGAAAAAGCTGCGGGTAGACCAGCCCATAGCCAAAATCGCGATAGAATTGGGTATTGAGCCAATCCATCACCTCGTTGATCTTGGCGCGCTTCTTCAAGTCTTTCGGATAGGACGGCAGATCGTATTTGTCCGCCAGATATTTCAGGATGGCCGAGCCTTCGGTCAGACGGAAATCGCCGTCCTCGAGCATCGGCACCATGCGGTTGGGATTGAGCGAAGCGTAGGGCTCCTGATAATGGGCGCCCGTGAGGATATCGACCGTTTCTTCATCGCACGTGATGCCGTTCTCGGCGATCAGCAGCCGCACGGGACGGCACGCAGTGGAAACCGGATGCATATAGAGCTTCATGGTCTGACCTCCCGTCTCTGTTCGCTGTCCGTCGCCTGTGCGCAAGCGCATCGCGACGGGCCGCGATTGAAGCGTGGTACGATCCGAACGGCAGATCGTCTTTCCGCAATGTCTTAGCGCAATAATGCAACCGGGAGAACGGCCCGATGGCCGAAACGTTTGAGTTGGGGCTTTACACCTTCGGCGATCTCACGCCGGACGCACAGACCGGCAACGCGATCGGCGCCGAGCAGCGAATGTCGGAAATCCTCGCGGCGGCCAAGCTTGCCGACGCAGCCAGGCCTCGACGTGTTTGCGGCCGGCGAACATCACCGGCTGGATATGGCGATCGCCGCCACGGCCGTCGTGCTGGCCGCCATCGCGGCGACAACGCAACGGCTGCGACTGGCCAGCGCGGTCACCATCCTGAGCACTGCCGATCCGGTGACGGTTTTCGAGGACTTTGCCACCGTGGACCTGATCTCCGGCGGACGCGCCGAGATCATCGCCGGGCGCGGCATCTTCACCGAATCCTTTCCGCTGTTCGGCTACGATCTCGCCGACTACGACGAATTGTTCAACGAAAAGCTCGAGCTCTTGCTGAAGCTCAACAGCGCGGAACGTGTCACCTGGAAGGGGCGCTTTCGCCCTGCCCTGCACGATGCCCCGATCCCGCCGCGTCCTGCGCAAAACCGCCTGCCGATCTGGATCGGGACCGGCGGCACGCCGAGCAGTGCCGAACGCGCCGGCGCACTCGGATTGCCGTTGGCGCTGGCCAATATCAGTCTACCGCCCGCGAAGCTGGCGCCTATGGTCGATCTTTACCGTCGTGCGGGGCTGCAGGCCGGACACAGCGCGTCGGATCTGAAAGTCAGCGTGGCGACCCACATGTACATTCAGGAAAACTCGCAGGCGGCGCTCGACGAATTCTATCCGTACTATGCGGCCTATTTCGCAACTCACGCTTCCTCGCAATATCGCGCGCAACACGTCACGCGGGCCGATTATGACGCGCGCGCGAGCCAGCACGGCCCGATCTTCGTCGGCAGTCCGCAACAGATCGTCGACAAGATCATGTACGAGCGCGAGTTGTTCGGCCACCAGCGCTTTCTCGCGCAGATCGATATCGGCGGCATGCCGTTCGCCAATGTGGCCCGCGCCATCGAGCTTTTTGCCACCAAGGCCGCACCGGTCATTCGCGGTTAATGGTCCTGTTCCGCGAAGAACTGCTGCCAATTGCTGAACGTCTCTCAACAGCGCGGATGTCTGCTCCCGGGCGCCTCTTGCCCTCAGCCCGGACGCCCAAACGGCAGGGCTTGTTTGTTTACCGCGTTGTTTAACCACGTAATGAGCGGCGGCTTGAGTTCATGCGCAGATGCGCGGAGTGTTTGCGCGGTGTCACCCCGACACCGGCACTCTAGCCCGATCCCCCATCCCCGACACCCCGACCGGGTTAGTGCGCAGCGGCCGGTTCTCCTACGAGGGCCGGCCGCACTGACTTTTGTTGGGTTGGCGTGGAGCGTTGCGATGGAATATTTTGCTGGTGCCGGCGGCCCGAACCTGCCGCCAAAGAAACGGCGACCAGGATTGACATTCGCCGATTTGCCGTTGTTCGCCACTGACGCCGAGCTTGGCGTGGCCTTGCTGGGGCGCGCACGCGCGGCGGTGTGGAGCAGTCTCGTTCCATCGTTTGAGCGCGAAGGATTGCCGAAGAACGACCCGCTGATGGGCGGACGCTACGTGCCCGCGGTGAAAGCATTTTTTGATCGTCAATATGGCCTAACGACTAGCGCATTGGGCGCGCCCGGCCGTTCGGCACGGTGACGGCAGCCGCCGCAACGCACCGCGTCCCGGCTTACCGATTCACTCCGGTTTCAAATTCCCATCCTTGATGATCGCCTGGTACTTGGCGATATCGGCGCGCACGAAGGCGCCGAACTGGTCGATCGACAGGGCCCGCACTTCCGGGCCGATCGCCTTTAGCTTGGCATTGATCGCCGGCTCAAGAATGATCTTGTTGATCGCCGTATTGAGCTTTTGCGTGACGTCCATCGGCATGCCGTGCGGACCGAAGAAGCCGACCCACAGCGGAAAATCGAAATTCGAGATACCGGTGACTTCGGCGACAGTCGGCAAATCGGAGTTGGCCGCCGCGCGCTTGACGGTCGAGACTGCCAGGAGCTTGATCTTGCCGCCCTGCGCCAACGGCACGGCGCTCGGATAGGCGGGGAAATAAAAATCGACCTGCCCGGCGGCGACGTCATTCAGCGCCGGGCCTGCGCCCTTATACGGTACGTGCACCAGCTTGCCGTCGAGCTTGAGCTTCAACAACTCACCGGCGAGATGGCCTGGCGTGCCGACACCGGCGGACGCGAACGTCATCGCCTTGCCGGCGCGCAGGGCGGCCGCCCATTGCGCCGCCGTCGCGTAGGGCGATTTCGCCGGCACCGCCAGCACCAGCGGCATGACGCCGGCGAGCGCCACCGGCTGCAGGTCCTTCAACGGATCGTAGCCGACGTTCTTCATGAAATACGGGTTGATGGCGATCTCGGGCGTCTGCCCGACCGTCAGCGTGTAGCCGTCGGGCGCCGCGTTGACGGCGTCGCGCGCCCCGATGGTGCCGCCGGCGCCGGCGCGGTTCTCGACGATCACCGACTGGTGCAGTTCGACGCCGAGCTGGTTGCCGATGATCCGGCCCAGAATGTCGCCGGCGCCGCCCGGCGCGAAATTGACGATCAGGTGGATCGGACGGCTCGGATAGGCTTGCGCCCATACCGGCTGCGTCACCGCGGCGAATCCTGCCGCAATTGTCCCAGCCGCAATAACGCTGCTAATGATCCGCACGGCGTTCCCCCGTTTTCCCGTCGGCTGTCGGCACCGACCTGGACGGGCAATTTATTTGAGAGGAAGCGTTACAGGAAGCGGTCATGCCCCATATCGAGGCCCGCGATATCACGCTTAACTACGACACGCCCGCGGGCGCGGTCGCGGGCGTTCGCGGCGTCAATTTCGCGATGGAGGCCTCCGAATTCCTCTGCATTGTCGGCCCGAGCGGCTGCGGCAAATCAACGCTGCTCAACATCATCGCCGGGTTCCTGCCTCCGACCGCGGGCGAAATCCGGGTCGCCGGACAGCCAGTGCGCGGCTGCGGCATGGATCGTGGCGTGGTGTTTCAGGACTTCGCTCAGCTGTTTCCGTGGCGCACCGCGCTTGGCAACGTGGCATTCGGCCTGGAAATGAAAGGGTTGCCCAAGACCGAGCGCGAGAAGATCGCGCTCGAGCAATTGCGCCTGGTCAAGCTCGAAAATTTCGCCAAGTCATTCCCGCATCACCTGTCCGGCGGCATGCAGCAGCGGGTCGCGATCGCACGCGCGCTGGCCTACAATCCGGCGGTGCTGTTGATGGATGAGCCATTCGCGGCGCTCGATGCGCTCACCCGCGACGACATGCAACGGCTCCTTGCCGATGTGTGGCGGGAGACGCGCAAGACGGTGATCTACGTGACTCACAATGTCGCCGAAGCCGTATATCTCGCCGACCGCGTCGTGGTGATGACGCCGCATCCCGGCACGGTGAAGACCGAGGTGAAAATCCGTCTACCGCGTCCGCGCGACCCGCTCAGCATCGATTTTCTCGACTATCAGAAGGAGCTGCTGCGGCTGCTCGGCCAGAACACCGGGCGCGAAACAGGCAACCACGCCTGATAACGATAACGGGAGCGAAACATGCGTCCGGTCTCATCGATGCGTTTGCCGTTGCTTCGCAGCGCACTTGCAGCGCTGGCGGTTGCGGCCTGCGCGCGCGCCCTGCCCGCATCGGCGGCCGATGCCTATCCGAGCCGGCCGATCCGGCTCGTGGTCGGATTCGGCGCCGGCGGCCCGACCGACATCCCGGCGCGCTTCATCGCCGACAAGCTCGGCAAGGCGCTCAAGCAATCGGTTGTGGTCGAGAACAGGCTTGGCGCCGGCGGCATCGTGGCGACGCGCGATGTGCTGGCGCAGCCGCCCGACGGTTACACGCTTTTGCTGTGCACGCATTTCGACGCGACCAACGTCGCGGTGTATCGCGACGCCGGCTACGCGCTCTCCGACTTCGCTCCGGTGTCGCTGATCGCCAAGTATTATTACGGCCTGGCGCTGGCCAACACCATCCCGGTGCAGGATTTCAAATCGTTCGTCGGCTACGCCAAGGCGCATCCCGGCGAGGTGACCTACGCGACGGTCGGCGCCGCCTCGGCGCAGGAGATCATGGCGCGTCAGCTCGGCAAGCTGAGCGGCGTCACCATGACTCGCGTGCCGTTCCGCGGCGGCCTCGTGGTTGTTCAAGAGCTGATCGCCGGGCGCGTCGATCTCTATCCGTCGCCGACCCTGGCGATCATGCCGTACTACAAGGCCAAGCAGCTGAAGATCATCGCCACGACCAGCCCGGAACGGCTCGCCACCCTGCCGGACGTGCCGACGCTTAAGGAGACCGGCTTCGATTTCGTCCGCTTCGGCTGGCTTGGCGTCTGCGCGCGCGCCGGCACGCCGCAGCCGGTTATCGAAACGCTCAACAAAGACATCGCCGCCATCGTCGCCTCGCCGCCCTACCGCGCGCTGATCGAGAACGCCGGCTCGATCGCCGAATCGTCGACGCCCGAGGGGCTCGGCGCCATCATGCAAAAGACGTTTGCCGATGTCGTGCCGGCGGTGAAGGAATTCGGCCTGCAACAGCAATAAGCGACCAACAATACGACAATCCGGAGGACCCAAGATGAAACAGCAATCGACCTTGACCCGGCGGCAATATCTCGGCGCGGCCGGCGCCGGCGCTGTGCTACTCGGCCTCGGCGCGTCCCGCCACGCCGCCGCAGCCGAGACAGTCCGGCAGGGCTACCAGACCAACATCTGGGGCATGCCGACTTATTACCTGATGAAGTCCGGCTATCTGGCAAAGCACGGCATTACCGCCCAGGATTTCGCCGTGCCGTCCGGCAACATCACCATGCAGCAGATGGTCGCCGGCCAGGTCGATCTCGGCACCTATGCGGGGCCGTCGTTCATCATCGGCAACGTCAAAGGCGGCATCGTCGCCATCGCGGTGATCGAGAATGTCGGCCAGACCGCGCGCATCACCACGCGCAAGGATCTCAACATCACCAAACCCGAGCAATTGCGCGGCAAGCGCATCGCCAATCTGACCGGTTCGTCGGTCGGCAACGACCTGGTCGACGTGGTGCTGCCGCATTACGGCTTGCACAAGGGCGATTACCAGGAGATCCGCATGAACGTGAACGACATGGTGTCGGCGCTCGCCGCCAAGACCGTCGATGCCATGGTCAATGTCGAGCCCTACAACGTCATCGCGGTCGCCGACGGGATCGGCAGCGATCTGTTGGACTTCTCGCAATTCGACAAGATGCCGGTGTTCATGGCCGCCACCTCCGAGATGGTGGAGAAGCGGCCGGATGTTATCGTCGCCTATCTCAAGGCGTGGCTCGATGCCGCGAAGGACTTCAAGAACGACAAGAAAAAGGTCAACGACACGATCTACGCATTCTACGCCAGCAAGGGTTACAAGATGTCGGCAGACACGTTCGCGACTGCGCTGTCGCGCGTCGAGGTCGATCCCGGATTCCCCGACCTCAAGTCCTACATGCAGCAGCAGGCCGAAATCCTGCTCAAGAACAAGACCATCAAGTCCGTCCCGGATTGGAGCAAGGCGCTGCGCCCGGATTTCATGGAAAAAGCCAAGTCCGGAGCGTAATATTCAAACGCGCCGCTATCGGCTACAATTCGTGCGATCGTCATGGCCGGGCTTGTCCCGGCCATCCACGTCTTGGATATTCGCTACGTTAAGTGTGATTGCCTGAACAGGAGACTTCCCGAAATGGCCGCTACAGGATCTAGCCCGGTGACGACGAGCTATCAGCCCGTCGTCTGGAATTTCAAGCTCTTAGCGCACGACATGCTCGCGGGCTTCGGCGGCATGGGCGAAGGCATGTCGGTGCAGATCGCGCCCGACGGCCGGCGCATCATCTGGCTGGCGCACGAGAGTGCGCCGAAGAATTTCACCGCGGTCGACGTCACCGATCCGCGCAAACCCAAGGTGGTGTGCCAGACCGACCTGCCGCACGCCAACATGCGCTCGAACTCGCTCGAAACCTGCGGCAACATGATGGCGGTGGCCTATCAGACGCAGAAGAAGGACGTGCAGCCCGCAGGCTTCGAGCTGTTCGACATTTCCAAGCCGGAAAATCCGAAATCCATTTCGTTTTTCGATTGCTCCGGCCCGCATTCACGCGGCGTGCACCAGCTCTGGTTCTGCGACGGCGAGTACGTGCATTGCGCCTCGGGCTCGCGCGATTTCGAGCCGACCCATCCGTCGGACGATCAGTTCTATCGCTGCGTCGACGTGCGCAATCCGTCAAAGCCGGTCGAGGTCGGCCGCTGGTGGATGCCCGGCACGCGCCGTGGCGACAACGTGATGCCGCCGACGCGGCATCAGCTCGACAAGGGCTATCGCGCCCACAACACCAACGTCTATCCGCAGCGCCCGGACCGCTGCTATCTCGCCTATATCGACGGCGGAATGTTCGTGCTCGACATTTCCGACAAGGCGAACCCGAAGAAAATCTCATCGTGGACCAACTCGCCACCTTATACCGGTTTCATGCACACCATCGTGCCGCTGTTCGACCGCGGCCTGATGCTGGTGACCGACGAGTCGACGGAGAACAACGCCAAGGATTGGCCGAAACTGATCTGGGTGCTGGACGCTCGCGACGAAACCAATCTGGTGCCGATCTCGACCTGTCCGCTGCCCGATCACACGGTGTATGCCAAGGCCGGCCGGTTCGGCGCACACAACATCCACGAGAACGTGCCGCTGCCGACCGCCTGGCAGAACGATCAGATCGTGCTCGGCACCTTCTTCAACGGCGGGCTTCGCGCCTACGACATTTCCAACCCCTATCAGCCCAAGGAAGTCGGCGTGTTCATGCCGCCGGCGCCTGCCGGCGCGCCGACCGGCACGATCCAGATGAACGACGTGTTCGTCGACGAACGCGGCATCGTCTACACCGTCGATCGGCACATCGGCGGGCTCTATATCCTGGAGATGGATTTTTGATCTTGTCCCGTCATCCTGAGGCGCGCGCGAAGCGCGCCTCGAAGGATGCCGGCCCCGGCGCCTCGCCCGTCGCCCTTCGAGGCTCGTCGCTACGCGACGAGCGCCTCAGGGTGACGGCTCACGGTTAGTGCCCATGCTCGACCTGTTCCCCTCGCGCGACGCCGGCCCGTTCGGGCGCAGGCTCAAGCGCGAGCGCGGCGCGCGCATTCCGGTCACCGTTGTCACCGGTTTTTTGGGCGCCGGCAAGACAACGCTGTTGCGCCGTTTTCTCAGCTCTCCCGAAGGCGCCGGCACCGCGGTGATCGTCAACGAGTTCGGCGCCGTCGGCATCGACGACGCGCTGCTGCGCTCCAGCGCCGACGAAACCGTGCTGCTCGGCAACGGCTGCGTCTGCTGCATCACCCGCAGCGACTTGCAGCTTGCGTTGCGCCGTCTGGTGTTCGATCGCGAGCACGGCACTGTGCCGCCGTTTTCGCGCGTCGTCATTGAAACGTCAGGCCTCGCCGATCCGGCGCCGATCCTGCAGACATTCTCGACTGACCGCGCGCTCGGCGGCGAGTTTCACATCGACGTGGTGCTCACTGTGGTCGACGCCGTGACCGGCGAAGCCAATCTCGATGCCGCCGCCGAAGCGCGCAAGCAAGTGATTCTCGCCGACCGGCTGGTGATCTCGAAATCCGATCTCGCCGACGCGGCGTCGGTCGAACGTCTGACGCGCCGGCTGCAACAGCTCAATCCGCGCGCCGCGATCGACATCGCGGTCGAGGGCGCGCTCGACCCGGATCGCGTCATCGCTCCGGTCAACGCCGAACGCTCGGGTTTCGTCGCCGAGGCCGAACATTCCGACGGCATCGAAAGCTTCGTGATTGATATGTCTGAGCCGATCGAATGGCTGACGTTTTCGCGCGCGATGGAAACATTGACCGCGCTGCGCGGCGCCGATCTCCTTCGCGTGAAAGGCCTGCTCAACATCAAGGGCTGCCGCGGGCCGGTTGTCATTCAATACGTGCAGCATCTCGCTCACCCGCCGGTCGAGCTTGAAACTTGGCCGGACACGAATCGCGTGGGCCGCGTGGTGTTCATCACGCGCGGCGTGCCGGAGCGGCAGATCCGCGATTTGTTCGCCGCCGTGCAGGCGCTGGCAACTTCGCCATAGCCATCGCCAGCGGGACAGCCCGCGCATTCGGAATGTCCACGGGACGCGCAGCACACGCCACCGAATGCACGTTGGCCGCCAAAACGATCCGTTTTATCTACAGATTAAATTTTATCCATGGTGCTTCCGACCCCAGGCGGGCGCCGTTTTGGCGCCCTACATGCACGGCGTCCAAGATGGGGTTGTGCCATGACTTCCTACGAAGCTCACAGCGGCTCGCGCGCTTCGCCTCAACGGCGCCCGCCGACTGAACCTCCAAAATAGTTCCCCGCCCGTTCCGCGTTTCCAATCTCTCAAAAGCTGATGCTGTGATCATCGTCACTGATTTGGCATCGGGCGCGCGCTAGCCATGGCCGGCGGCGCGCCGCCGAGCATGTGGGTCATGACAATGAGTTGGATTGACCTTGTTGGCTACATCGCATCCGCAAGCGTTCTAGCCACATTCTGCATGAGCACAATGGTGCCGCTCCGCACCGTCGCGATTCTCAGCAACGTCCTGTTCGCGATCTTCGGAGCGCTGGCGCACGTCTATCCGGTTCTCGAGCTGCATCTGATTCTCTTCCCGGTGAATGGTGTCCGGCTGATGCAAGCCTTGTCGCCAGCAAGGCAGGCGGGCCGAAGCCGCGACTTCACGCACGTTGACGGATGAACCTTCAGCCTTTCGCCGCGGTCTGCGCCGCCAGCATCCGCTGCGCCGCCTGTGCGTCGATCAGCGGATAGGTGTCGAAATGAGCGGGGATGATGTCCGCCCATTCGTTCAATATCCGATGCAGCTGATCGTTGCTCTCGACGTCGAGCACCGCAACGGCGCCGCGGCCGGCGCGCGCATAGATGTGCCGGCAGATGCCGCGCGCTTCGTAGCCGGCGATCCACGGCCAGAACGATTGCCGCGTCTTCGCCAGCTCCGAAGGCCGTTCCGGCCGCGGCGTCGACACAACAAGGAACAGCATCGTTGCCCCTATTCGGCGGCGGCCGCTGCGGCAAATCCCGATACGGTGCTATCCGGCATCTCCGCCTTGAGCCGCGGATAAACATGGCGGGCGAAATTGCGGATGCTGCGCACCGTCTCGTCGTGATCGAGAAAGCCCGCCTGCCCCATGATCAGCAGGTGGCCGAAGCCGCCGACGTGGTCGTACATCTTGCGGATCTGCGCATAGACCTGATCCGGCGTGCCGGCCATCATCAGCCCCGCATTGATCGTGCCCTCGACCGTGGCCTGCGCCGAAAAATTCTTGTGCTGATCGCCGACATCGCCGCGCATGATTTTGGCGAAAGCCGCCGGCGGCGCATAGCCGGGCGGGAAGGCGAATTGCGGCGGCACCTTGTTGGCGCGGATGTACCACAGGATTTTCTCGGCGCCGGCGCGGGCATCCGCCTCGTTGTCGCCGACATAGACCAGCGCCGCATAGGCGAGCCGGTCGATCGGCACGTCGTGACTGCGCCCGGCGTCGCGCCAGCCCTGGCGGTAGGAGTCGTAGACGCGGCGCGTGCCGTCATAACCGGTGAGGAAGGTCGCCTGCACGAAGCCCTTGGCGCCGACGCGCTGCGCGCCGGCCGGTGTTGTCGTCGAGACCCACACCGGAGGATGCGGCTGCTGATAGGGCCGCGGCCAGATGTTGATCTGGCGATGATGAAAGAACCGCCCCTCATGGCTGAACGGGCCGTCATGGCTGGTCCAGGCCTTGACGATGAGATCGAGCGCCTCGGCGAAGCGTTCGTTGGTGCGCACCGGATTGCTGTTGCCGGCGGAAATCTCATAGGGCACGCCGCGCACGAAGCCTGCCTCCAGCCGCCCGTGCGACAGCATGTCGACCATCGCCATCTCCTCGGCGACGCGCACCGGCTGCCGCCGGTTGGCGATCGGATTGCCGAGGATCAGGAGCCGCGCCTTTTTGGTGACGCGCGCCAGCGCCGCCAGCAGGAGCGGCGCCGCCGGGTCGACGCAGGTCGCCGTCTGATGATGCTCGTTGAGCATGATCTCGACGCCTTCCTCCTCGGCGATCTGCCATTCTTCGATATAGCGGTCGTAAAGCGCGGCGCCCTTCTTCGGATCGTAGATTCGGTTCGGCAAGCTGACGCGGATCGAATTCGTATTCCTCGACCGGCGGCAGATAAGGATAGGCTGTCTCGCTGAAATGCCACGCTTTCATCGCATCCCTCCGGTGTGCGCTCCGCCGTCCAGAAAGCCAAGCAGCACGCGCGCAAACTCTTCCGGCTGCTCCATTTGCGGCGCATGTCCGGCCGCCGCGATCGTCGTCACCTTCGCGCCAGGAATGAGCTTGGCGTAACCGTCGACGTAAAACTCGCTGACCAGGCCGTCGCTGGCGCCGCGGATGAACAGCGTCGGCGATGCGATGCGATGCAGGCGATGGCGGAGCTTTGGATTGTGCATCCACGGCTCCCAGGTGAGCAGCGCCGTGGTTTCGCGGTTGCGCGCCAGCGTCGTCAGCTGCTCGTCGGTCATCTTCGCGAAGTCGATTTTTCCCTTGTCGACGTCGTGATAGATGAGCCGCATCGCTTTGTCCTGCGCCATCGCGAAGATATCGGGAATGTCGAGCTTGTCGGGCGGGCCGAGCTTGACGCCGACCGGGCCTACCAGCGCCAGCTTGCCGATGCGCTCGGGGACCTTGGTCGCGATTTCGGCGGCGAGCCAGCCGCCGAGCGAGGTGCCGACGACATCGACGCGGCCGAGGCCGCGGCGGTCCATGAGCTCGAGATAGAGATGCGCGATGTCGTCGATACTATCGAGCCAGAGCGGCAGTGTGGACCCGCCGAACCCAGGATGCGACGGCGCGATCAGGCGGCGTTTCGCCGCCAGCAATCCGACATACGGCGGTCCGGGGACAAATCCCGATGCACCGTGCAGAAATAACAGCGGCGGCCCGTTGCCGCCCTCGTGCAGTTCGATCTCGATCCCGGCGAGCGTGATCGTCTCGCGCGCCAATACAGATGCATCGGACATTCACCCTCCCTGGCGGGCTTGCGCTCTTCATCGCCCCGATGATGCGGCACCCAGTGCTTCAGCTTAACGTCCCGAGCGTGCCCGAAACAACCGACGGGAACGATGACCTGCCACGCGCCGGCGAGCACGTTTGGGTTGCACGGCCCGCCGGTACGCACCGGCGGGGGCTGCGCCGCCATCTTTGATCAGACCGCCCCGATCTCAGCGACGGCGCGCCGCAGGGCGGCGATCAAATCCGCGCTGTGCACGAGGTGGCTTTCCTCGGCGGCGAGAATCCGCTCGAAGGCCCGCCGCTTGAGCGCAAGCACGTCGATGCCGCCCTTTTGCGGGTCGATGCCGGCCGCATCGCAGACGATGTCAATGAGGCGCTCCACGGCGTGGAGGCGGCCGAGCAGATAGTCGTTCTCGCGGTAGCGGCGCGAAAAGAACCCGGCGAAATTGTTCAGCGCAATCCCTTTGAGGCTTTTCGCTCCCGCAAAGGCCTTGAGCGTATGCATCTCTTCCGGGCTGATGCGATCGACGAGAATTTCGCGCAGTTCGCCGGTACCGCGCCCGGTGCTGACCGAGAAAGTAAGCACGTCCCAGAACGGAAAGCCGAGATAATTGACCAGAACGTCGCGGCGCGCTTCGGGATGCCACGCCGCGGGATCGAGCGAGGCCAGCAACGCATCGAGATCGCGCGTCGTGGCATTGAGATCGATTTCCTTGCCCAGCGTGTCCACCAGCCGATCGATGATTTTGATGCTGTCGCTCGCGACGATGCTGCGGGCATAGGCCGGCAGGTCTCTGGCCTCCGCTGCGGTGGGCGGTTGTTGGAACAGCTTTTCGGCCAGCGCATGGACGCCGGGGCTGAAAAACCGCGGCTCCTCACACTGCTGCAATACGTCGAGCCGCAGGTACAATTCCCGCTTCAGACGGTCGACGACGACCGGCTCCAGTCCCGGAAAGCGGCCTTCGTCAAGCAGCCGGTACAGCTGGTTCTGTCCCTCGATCAAAAAATGCAGCCGGCGCCTGCGATACTCGACATCGAACGTGAGGAAAAATTCGATCCAGGCCGGGAGTCGCGTCGTGGCGGCAACTTCCTGCGTGAGCGCCTCGCTCCCGGCTTTGCTGTAGACGATGCCACGCTGAACGGCCCAAGCGCCGATGATCTCTTCCATGGCCCGCGCGGCTGGCGAGTTCGGCGGCGCACCGCCGATCATCGCAATCATGCGGGCGACGAAACCGCGAACCGAAGCGAGCTTCAGCCGCACATAGCCCTCGTGAGCAAAGCCGGCTTCACGCGCGACGCGGTCATTGACACTTTCGCGCCAGCCGCGGATGTCTTCCGTCGTGAACGGGCCGTCGAGCGGCTTATCGATGATATCGCCGACCAGTTCGCTCACGTGCGGACGGGCATCCGCGATGATCGATTTGATGCTGCGGGCCTGAGCGTTGAGATTGACTACCCAGGCCAACTCATTGGCGATCGGCTGCTCGGAGGGCAGATCCGACAATGCGCCTTTTATCGTCGAAAAGAAATTCGGCACGTCGGCGTGGTGGCCGGACCGCACCGATTCCGGTTTGGCATCGATAAAGATGAGCCGCCGGTCGACATCGCGATAGGCGGAGCGGTTGTGGATCGCCGCAATCGCTTCGCGGAAAGGCCGGTTGTTGAGAACCGAGCCGTCGATGAAAGATGCCGTGGCCGGATCGACATCGGCGCGCAGGTGCCGCTCGAAATTCTTCAAGATGAACTCCTCGCGGCAGGGCCAGTGCGCGCCCCGGCTGGCGACTAGTTCGTCCATCTCGACGATCTGCGCCGGCGGAAACGCGCCCGGGAAACACGAGGTCGCACGCGCGGCGAACGCAAGCCCCGGCGCGTTATCCGCGTCGAAGTCGCTCTCAACCTCGCCATCGGCACGCCGGCGATATTTGAAATGCAGGACGTGGCGGTGTTCGAGTTCGTCAATAAGCGGCGGATCGTGAATTTGGAGAACCTGCCGGTAACCGTGATAATCCGTCAGCGTCACGAACAGATCGAGGCCCTGCCCCGACGGCAACAGCGAAGCCGCAGGCGTTTTCGGTTCGCCCATCGCGGTGGCGGCGTCGTACATCAGGCCGGCCATGACCGGCCCGGAGAACGGCGGCTTGAACCAGCGCGAGCGCAGGAACAGCGAAAGTTTCTGGCGCACCTCCCTGTCCTTGACCAATTGAAATGCGCCGGTCGCCGCGACCGCCCGGATCACCGGCCGCAAGATCCATTTGCTCCACATCCCGGCGCGCGCCTCAGGCGCCAGCAGAACCGTGACGTCGGCATTCTCGAGCCACAGGTCACGCAACTTTGCGGTCGACAAATCGTGGCTTAGCGCCCGCGCCAGCATGCTGGCATTGATGCCGCCGGCCGAAGCACCGGCCAGCGTATCGACGATGACCCGCAGCTCGAGCTTGCGGCCAATCTCGCGCAGTAGTTCGAAATAATCGGCTTCGGTGTCGTATTCCGGATCTTTGGGGTCGGCGAAATCGAAAAATGCGGCGTTGGTGCGTTGCGAACGATCGGTGATGCGGTGCAGCGCGCTCGACGCGCGCACCAGCTTCAGGATTTCCTTGCAGACGCCATGGATATAGACCGCGAGCGAAACACCGCCGAAGCAGACCAGCGCGATGCGGAGTTCCTTTTCGCGCAAAGCACCCCCCGGAAGCTGGCAGCGCGGTCCCCTGCGCTGCAGTTGACCGGATCGGGGTAGATATTACGTTAATTTCTCCTGTTCGCCGGACAGGTCACGGAAGCGGACGGAGATAATTCGGGTCTCGTCACGCGATCCCCATCAGCACGATCGATACAAACATGGTGGCGCTGCCATCGTGCCTTTGTGATCGCAGCATAGCGGAACCGCCCGCCGACCGCATTCCCTTGCGGCACGTTTCGGCATAGTGTTCCTGCCTTCTGCGGCGTCGTACAACACCGCAAGGACTCGCGATCGGGCGGCTGCACGCCCCCACCAGGGAGGTCCAGTTTTCATGAGCAAAAAATTCACCCTCAACGTCAACGGCGTCGACCGCACCGTCGAGGCCGATCCGGATACGCCGCTGCTCTACGTGCTGCGCGACGATCTCGGCCTCAACAACCCGCATTTCGGCTGCGGGCTCGGCCAGTGCGGCGCCTGTACCGTGCATCTCGACGGCAAGCCGACCCATTCCTGCCGGCGTCCGATCGCCGCCGTGGGCGACCAGAAGGTTGTGACGCTCGCCGGCCTCGGCACGCCCGAGCATCCGCATCCGCTGCAGACCGCGTATGTGCAGGAACAGGTGCCGCAGTGCGCCTATTGCATCAACGGCTGGATCATGACCGCCGCCGCGTTTTTGCGCGACCACAAGAAGCCGACCGACGAACAAATTCGCGGCGCGCTCACCCACATCAAGTGCCGCTGCGGCACCCACATGGCCATCCTGCGCGCCGTCAAGCGCGCCGCCGCGATGATGGGCTAAGGGAGGCAGTCATGACCAAACACGAACAAGCGAAGAATTTCTCGCGCCGCGCGTTGCTCAAGGCCGGCGGCGCGCTGGTCGTTTCGGTCGGCGCTCCGGCGACGTTCGAGGCCGCGCGTGCGGCTGAGGGCGCCACCGCGGCCGCGGCCAAACCGCCGCTCACTCCCGACCAGTTGTCGTCCTACATCGCGGTCAACGCCGACGGCACTGTCTCTGCCTATTTCGGCAAGATGGACATGGGCCAGGGGCTTTCGGTCGCCATCAAACAGATGATCGCGGAGGAGCTCGACGTTCCGTACGCCAGCATGAAGATCTTCATCGGCGACAGCGATACCAGCGTCAATCAGGGCGGCGCCTCAGGCTCCACCGGCGTCCAGAACGGCGGCAAGCAGATGCGCATGGCCGCCGCCGAGGCGCGGCGCGTACTGGTCGGCATGGCCGCCGAGAAGCTTGGCGTTCCAGCCAACCAACTGACGGTGAAGGACGGTGTCGTCAGCAGCACCGTCGATGCCAGCAAAAAGGTGAGCTACGCCGATCTCATCGGCGGCAAGTTCTTCAACGTGCATCTCGACTGGAACGGCAAGTATGGCAACCCGCTCTACGCGCCGGGCAAAGCCAAGCCGAAAAATCCGAAGGACTACACCATCGTCGGCAAGCCGATCCCGCGCGACGACATCGCCGGCAAGGTGTTTGCACAGACCGACTTCGCCATGGACGTCAAAGTCCCCGGCATGGTGCACGGCCGCATGATCCGGCCGGCCGTCGCCGGCGCGGTGCCGACAAAGGTCGACGACAGCTCGATCAAGGACATTCCGGGCGCCAAGGTCGTTTGGGACAAGGGCTTTCTCGGTGTTGTCGCCGATCGCGAATGGGACGCCATCAAGGCGGCGCGTGCGCTCAAGGTCGAGTGGTCCAACCCGGCTCCGGCATTCCCGGATCAGCCGGGGCTGTACGATCACATCCGCAAGGCGCCGACGCGCAAGCGCGAAGTCGGCAAGCACACGGGCGACGTCGACGCCGCGTTCAAGACCGCCGCGAAGGTGATCGAGGCCGAATACGAGTGGCCGTTCCAGTCGCACGCCCGCATGGGTCCGGGCTGTGCGCTGGTCGACATCAAGGACAGTCACGTCACCTGTTGGAGCGGCACGCAAAAGTCGCACTTCGTGCAAATGGGCGTCGCCGCCATCCTCGGCATCCCGAAGGAAAATGTGCACATCATCTGGACCACGGGGCCCGGTTCCTACGGACGCAGCGATGCCGACGATGCCGCGGCGGATGCCGCGGTGCTGGCCAAGGCGGTCGGCAAACCGGTGCGGGTACAATACATGCGCGACCAGGGCACCGCCTGGGACCCAAAGGCGCCCGCCTCAATCCACAAGGCGCGCGCCGCGATCGATGCCGCGGGGAACGTCGTCGCCTATGACTATCTGAGCAAGGGTTTTTCCCGCATCGACGTTAACACCAATGGCAGCGAGCCAAAGGATACTCTTGCCGGCCAGGACCTCGGCGTTGCCCTCAAGTCGGGCGACGGCTTCGGTTTCCCCGGCAATTCCTACGGCTTCGCCAACAAGCGCACGGCGTGGGAGACGATTGCACCGCTGCTCGATCGCGCCTCGCCGCTGCGCACCGCGCACATGCGCGATCCGGTCGGGCCGCAGATTCACTTCGCCAGCGAGTCGTTCATCGACGAGCTTGCAGCGGCGCTGAAGGTGGACCCGGTCGAATTCCGGCTGCGCTACGTGCGCGATCCGCGCGACATCGCCGTCATCAAGACGGCGGCGGGAAAATCCGGCTGGCAATCGCGGCCGTCACCGCGCAACGACCAGCGCGGCGACAAGGTCTCGGGCCGCGGCATCGCCTATGTGCAGCGCGGGCCGACGCGCGTCGCCGTCGTCGCCGAAGTGGATGTCGACCGTTCGACCGGCAAAATCTGGGCGCGCAAGTTCACCGTCGCTCACGATTGCGGCCAGATCATCAACCCGGACGGACTGCATCATGCCATCGAGAACAACATCGTGCAGGCCACCAGCCGCACGCTGTGGGAAGAGGTCAAGTTCGACACCCGCAATGTTACCAGCGTCGACTGGCGCACCTACCCGATCCTCGACATGACCGAGGCGCCCGCCGAGGTCGACATCGTGCTGATCAATCATCCGGAGATCGCGCCAAGCGGAGCAGGCGAAGCATCGAGCCGGCCGGTGCCAGCCGCCATCGCCAACGCGGTGTTCGACGCTACCGGCGTGCGCATCCGCCGCGCTCCGCTCACGCCGAGTTATGTGAAGGCGGCGCTGACGTAACGAGATCGCCGTCTTCCGCCGAGGGAGACGGCTTACATCTTGCGCGATTTTCCCGCCCCTCAGCGCCGGCCTCTGCCGGCGCTGGTGTTTTTGTTTTGACAAGACTCATCCAAAAAACCAACCGGCCTCAACAACGTTGACATCACGGTTTTGTTGCTGGCGCGTCGCGCGGCGCAGCCATCCATGTTTGCTGTGACGCGCGTCACTGACACGCGTCCGCGGCTGCCTACTCTTGTCCCATCGTGCCGACGCCTGTGCGCAACCAAGGTTTGCGCATTGACGACGCGGGAAGCCGCGTCGTCGAGGTCCGGCCCGACGAACCGCGGACTTTTCAGCTTCAACCCCTTTGGTCCTCACGCAGGAGAGTCGTCATGGCAACCCACGTGCCCCTACCAGGAAGCAAGCGATCATTGATGCCCAACTCGCACCCAGCGGGTGCAATCAATCCGGTGGAAATTACCAGCGTGACGGTGCGCGTCCGTTCGGCGGGCGATCCCCAGTCGCTGGTCGAGAAGGCCTATGAACTGGCCAGCACGCCGCTCGCCAAACGGAAATATCTGACGCATGCGGAGCTGGAAGAACATCACGGCGCGGCGCAGGAAGACCTCGACAAAATCGAGCATTTTGCGCAGCAGCACGACCTCACTGTCGTCCACCGCAGCGCGGCGGAGCGGTCGATCGTGCTCAAAGGCAAGCTCGGCGATCTGCTTGCGGCATTTCCGGCGGATGTGCAGATATATCAGCATGCGACCGGAACGTACCGCGGCAGGCGCGGCGAAATCACCGTGCCGCAGGAGCTCGCAGGAATCGTCACCGGCGTGTTCGGTTTCGATACGCGGCCGAAGCATCGGCACCGCTCCCGCTTCGCGGCGCCCAGGAAAGCCGACCGCAACGGCGGTACCAGCGCCGGCAGCCGCAAGCGCGCGGCGCGCAGCGGACCGGGCGGCCAGAACGGCGTCGCCGCGACCGAATTCGCCAAGCACTACAATTTTCCCACCAACTCTCGACGGCACCGGCCAGACCATCGCCATCATTGAACTCGGCGGCGGCTATCGCAACAGCGACCTGCAGGTGTTCTTCCACGAGATCGGCGTTCCGGCGCCGCAGGTATCGTCCATATCGGTCGACCATGCGGGTAACAATCCGACGACGCCGGATTCGGCCGACGGCGAGGTGATGCTCGACATCGAAGTTGCCGGGGCCGTCGCCCCGAAGGCGAAATTCGCCGTCTACTTTGCGCCGAACAACGGCGACAAGGGCTTCATCGACGCCATCAGCGCGGCAGTGCATGACGCGCAGCGCACACCGAGCGTGATCTCAATCAGCTGGGGCGGCCCCGAAATGGCGTCCGACCAGCAGAGCATCACCGCCTATCACGAGCTGTTTGCCGCGGCAGGCGCGCTCGGCATCACGGTGTGCATCGCGTCGGGCGATCATGGCACGGCCGATGAAGACGCCGCCGCCTGGGACGGTAATATTCACGTCGATTATCCGGCCAGCGATGACCTCGTTCTCGGCTGCGGCGGCACGCAAATCGACAACGGCGAGGACGTGGTGTGGAACGACGGCACACCGTTCGACCCCAACGTGCCGGGCGGCGGCGGTTGGGCGAGCGGCGGCGGAATCAGCGAGTTCTTCGCGGTGCCGCCCTACCAGAAAGGCGCGCACCTGCCGGTGTCGATCGACAACGGCAAGCCGGGCCGCGGCGTGCCCGATATCGCCATGAGCGCCACGGATTATTTCACTCGTGTCGACAACTCGGAAGGCGCTTCCGGCGGCACCAGCGCGGTGGCACCGTTGATGGCTGCTCTGATCGCGCGTCTCAATCAGGCGAAAAAGAAGAGCGTCGGTTTCATCAACCCGTTCCTCTACGCCAACGCCGGCAGGGTGATGCACGACGTCACGTCGGGAACGAACGCGATCGGGCCGACGGTCAAAGGCTACAGCGCCGGTCCGGGATGGGACGCCTGTACGGGTCTCGGAACGCCCGACGGAGCGGCAATCCTGAAAAACCTGCCGTAGCCCATCGCCTCTTCCTTCGCGCGACTGCGCGCGGGAAGAGACCGCCCGGTTTGCTCGGCTCGGGTGCGTGAACTCTTTGAGCATCGCAGTCGCGCCCCCTCTCCCCACGCGCGCGGAGAGGGGGTAACATCCCATTATGTCCGTTATCGCCCGTTCGCTCGACGAAGCACTCGCGCCGATCCGCGACGGCGCCATGCTGGCGGTGCCGCGCGAGTCTTCGGGGGCGGCAATGGCGGCGACACGGGCGCTGATCCGCCGCGGCGTCAAGCGGCTGCATCTCGTCACGCTGCCGACATCGAGCCTGCAGGCGGATTTGTTGATCGGCGCCGGCGCAATCGAAATCCTGGAAACATCCGCGGTCAGTCTCGGCGAATTCGGTCCGGCGCCGCGCTTTACCGCCGCGATGCTCGCGGGCGCAGTCCGGATACGCGACGCTACCTGCCCGGCGCTGCACGCGCAGTTTCAGGCGGCCGAGAAGGGCGTACCGTTCATGCCGCTGCGCGGCCTGATTGGCTCCGATGTCCTGGCGCATCGTCCCGACTGGAAGACGATCGACAATCCGTTCGGCCAAAACTCTTCCAGTGGTGGCTCCTCCAGCGGTGCCGATCCGATCGTGCTGCTGCCGGCGCTCAGGCCCGACGTGGCATTGTTTCATGCACCGATAGCCGATCGCGCCGGCAATGTTTTCATCGGCACGCAGCGCGAACTGGTTGTCATGGCGCATGCCGCGCGCAAGACCGTCGTCACCGTGGAGAAAATCCACGACGGCGATCTCATTCGCGATCCGCTGCTCGCGGCCGGGACGCTGCCCGGCTTCTATGTCGAGGCGGTCGCGGTCGAACCGCGCGGCGCCTGGCCGCTGCCGCTGCCGGACTATTACGGCAGCGACGCCGCTCACATGACGGAATACGCCCGGCTCGCGGCCACGCCTGAAGGTTTCGCGCAATATCTCGATCGGTATGTCTATGAAAAAGTCGCGGCGTAAATCGTCATTCCCGCTCAATGTCCTCTGAAACGACCTTCCGCGACGAAGAGCTGCTCGCCGATACGATCTGCCGGCTGATCGGCGACGTGCGCCACATCGCGGTCGGCGCGCAGTCGCCGATCCCGGCGACGGCGGCGCTGCTGGCGCGCGAGCGCGCCAATCTGAACAACAGCGCGAGCCGGCCCTATGTATCGCTCCTTGGCAGCCGCGACCATACCTTCTTCACCGACGGCGCGCGCGAACTGTTCGATTGCGCCGGCCAAGGCCGCGTCGACGTGTTCTTTCTCTCCGGTGGCCAGATCGACGGCCAAGGCAACATCAATCTCGTGACGGTCGGCGACTACGAGCATCCCAAGGCGCGCTTCCCCGGCTCATTCGGCTCCGCCTACCTTTATTATGTCGTACCGAAGGTGATCCTGTTCCGCACCGAACACTCGCGCCGCACCTTGGTGCCCAAGGTCGACTTCATCAGCGCGCCCGGCGGCAGTCCCGGCAACGTGTCTCGCTCAGGCGGCCCGGTGGGGCTCGTCACCAACCGCTGCCTGTTCGATTTCGACCGCGTCCGCGCGCGCTTTCGCCTCGCCAGCGTCCATCCCGGCCACAGCGTCGACGAGGTGATGGAGAATACCGGCTTTGAGTTCGACCGGCCCGCCGAGGTGCCGGTGACGCTACCCCCGTCGGCCGAGACGCTGCAGCTCATGCGCACCGTCGTCGCCCCAATGCTGGCCGAGGTCTATCCGGAGTTTGCCCGGAGGGTGTTTGGCGCCGCGCCAATTCCTTCATCCTGAGGTGCTCGCCCGCAGGGCGAGCCTCGAAGGATGCGGCCGAGGAATCACGGGCCGTCGCCCTTCGAGGCTCGCTGCGCTCGCACCTCAGGGCGACGGATAAAGCGTTGCACACCCCGCCGCGCCATGGTTGTTATGCGCCCGACATAAACCGGGGGGAACCGCGCGGTGCGCACCGTAGAAGCAGCAGTCATCGGCGTCGGCTGGATCGGGGGCTTGCGCGCCGACACGTTGTCGCGCACGGCTTTGGTCGAGAAACTGCACCTGTGCGACATCAAGCCCGACCGGCTCGCCGAGGTGACGCGGCTCTACAAGCCGGCAAGCTCGACGCTCGACTATCAGGACATCATCAAGAACGACGCTATCCGCGTCGTCTATGTGTCGACCACGCCGGAAGCCAACCATTATCCGATCGCGCGCGACTGCCTGCGGGCCGGCAAGAACGTGATGCTGGAGAAGCCGATCGCGCTCGAACTGTGGGAGGCCGACGAGCTGATCCAGCTGGCCAGGCGCAACAATCTGAAATTCACCATTGGCTATTCGCAGCGCTTCAATCCGAAAATCGCTTTCGCCAAGAAGAAGATCAATGACGGCACGCTCGGCAACGTCGTGTCGGTGCTGGTGAGCCGCCATCTGTCGCGCGAGCTTGGCAAGAAGATCGCAAGCCGGGTCCGGCTCTCCCCCGTGGTAATGGAATCGACCCACGATCTCGATTTCGTGTTCTGGCTGCTGGAGCCGGCCAAGCCGGTGCGCGTCTACAGCCAGGGCGCCTATGGCTACATGCAGTCGATCAACGGCTCGCACGACGTGATGTTCACCACCGTGACGATGGATAACGGCGTCGTGGTGATGATCGGCGGCGGCTGGAATCTGCCGCCGAGCTATCCGAATTATTGCGCCACCTGGATCGAGGTCACCGGCACCGACGGCTCGCTGTTTCTCGACGACACCCAGCGCGACAACTGGCTCAACACGGAGAAACGCGGCCAGGAATTTCCGATGTCGACCATGCCGGGCGAATGGGTCGATCACGTGTTCGCCGGCGGCATCGGGCCCGAGACCATCCATTTCCTCGAAGCCTGCATCCGCGACACCGCCGTGATGGTGACGCCGGAAAGCGCGCGGCGCGTCATGGAAACCTACAGCGCCGCCGACCTGTCGGCCGACCGCAACGAGCCGGTCGACCTGCCGCTGTCGAACGAGACCATTTCCGGCATCGCCGAACTGAAGGCCAAGAACCGCGCAGGGCTGAACGTATGAGGATGAATTGCACGCGGCGTGCTCGCTCTCCCCGCTTGCGGGGTGAGGGTTGGGGTGAGGGGGCCTCGCCGCCGGGCTTGGCTTCGAGGGTTTATCTCCAGCGCTGCCGACTATCTGTGCCGCTCAGAATCGCGGTGAGGCCCCCTCACCCGCCGCGCTTCGCGCGGACGACCTCTCCCCGCACGCGGGGAGAGGTGCATTATGCGCGGAGCCTCCCATGAAACAATCCGCCAAGGGCATCGGCCTCGCCATCATCGGCGCCGGCCGGGTCGGGCTGTTCCGCGGCGAAGTCGCGGCGCGCCATCCGGCGGTGGAATGGATCGGCATCGCCGAGCTCAATCACAATCGCGGCGGCGATGTCGGCGCGCGCATCGGCGCCGATTTCATCACCACCAGCCATCGCGAACTGCTGGCGCGGCCGGAAGTGACCTGCGCCATCATCGCCACCGACGAGCATCTGCACGTCGAGCCGGTGCTGGCGGCGGTCGAGCGCGGCGTGCCTATGCTGATCGAAAAGCCGCTCGCCACCGACCTCGCCCAATCGGCGCGTGTGCTCAAAGCGATCACCGACGCGAAGCTCGACGCCGTGGTCGGCTACACCCAGCGTTTCCGGCGGAAATGGCTTGGCGCCAAGGAGAAGGTGCGCACCGGCGCGCTGGGCGACGTGACGCTCGTCTCCTCGCGCGCGTTCATGAACCGGCTGGTCGCCATCGACAATTACAAGCGCACCAACGATCCGGCGACCATCTCGCCGATGGTGATCTCGGGCACGCACGCGCTCGACATCGTCATGTGGTATCTGGAAGCCAAGACGCCGGTGGAATGCTATGCGCGCTCGGTCGACAAGGTCCTGGGGCCGCTCTACCACGGCATCGACGCCACCGCCGGCATGATCATGTTCTCGGACGGGTCGGTGCACACGCTCTCGATCTCCTGGGCGCTGCCGGTAACCTGGCCGGGCGCCGTTTACAGCCTCGAAGTCGGCATCAACGGCACCCACGGCGTGCTGACCATCGACGATACCCATCGCGACATCGTGCTCGCAGTGTCATCGCCGCAGGGCGAAGGCTACGCCCCGGACAATAGCCGCCTGGTCGATTTCATGGGCTCATATCCGCCGGGCGATATGGCGCTCGGCGAATTGCGCGGCCCGATGGCGGAGGAAACCGTGTCGTGGCTCAACCGCGTCTCGCTCGGTCTGCCGACGCAGGCCGCCACCGCCGCCGAGGCGCATAACCGGCTGATGCTGACCAAGGCGCTCGATCTCTCGGCCAGGCGCAAGCAGCCGGTCAAGCTGCCGCTCGATCCCGATGAGGAGCGGAGCGCTGCATGACTTCATCATGCTGCCATGAAGCAAGCCAACGCGCGGCCTGGATTACCGGGTCAAGCCCGGCAACGACAATGGGGGAAAATTCACATGCGCAGAGTTTTGTTGTTCATCGCTGTCCTGCTTTTTGCCGCACCCGCTCATGCGCAGGACGACGTCGCCGCGTTCTATAAAGGCAAGACGCTGCGCATCCTGGTCGGCTCCGGCGTCGGCTCCGGCTACGACATTACCGCGCGCACGCTCGCGCGCCACATGCCGGCCTACATCCCGGGCCATCCGCTCATGATCGTGCAGAACCAGCCGGGCGCCGGCGGCATGAGCATGACCAATTCGCTCAATGCCACTGGCCCGTTCGACGGAACCGTGATCGGCGCACCGTTTAATGGCACGCCGACCATGCCGCTGTTGCAGCCGCAGAGCGCACGCTTCGACGCCGACAAGCTCATCTATCTCGGCAGCACCAACCGCGAGACTCAGGTGATGTATGTCTGGCACACGGTACCGATCCAGAGGCTCGACGACGTCAAGACCAGGGAACTGACGATGGGCGCGCAGGCGCCCGGCTCGACCCAATACGACTACCCGATCCTGCTCGACCGCCTGCTCGGCTACAAATTCAAAGTCATCACCGGCTACCCGAGCACGCCGAAGATTCACCTGGCGCTGGAAAGCGGCGAAGTGCAGGGCACCATCGCCAACTGGTCAACATTGCGTGCGCTCAATTCAAATTGGCTTGCCGAGAAGAAGGTCCGGCTTCTGGTGCAGTGGGGCATCAAGAAGCTGCCGGAGATCGGCGACGTGCCGAACATCTTCGAGTTTCTGCACAGCGACGCCGATCGTGCCGCCGTCAAGCTGATGGTGGCGCGGCTCGAATTCGGCCGGCCGTTCTTTCTGCCGCCCGGGGTGCCCGCCGACCGGGTTGCGGCGTTGCGCCGCGCCTTCGATGCGACGATGAAGGACAAAGGCTTCCTGGCCGATGCCGCGAAGGAGAAGCTGGAGATCGATGCGCTGACCGGCGAAGACGTACAGAAGCTGGTCGGCGAGGTGGCGCACACGCCGCCCGACGTGGTCGCGCGAGTCCGCGCCGCGCTCGCGAGTCACTGAGCGCGCCTATTCGCGCGCCGATCGCACCTTACTGAGCGCGAACGCCCGGAAGCGCGGCCGCGTCTTACCGTCCGCGCACATTAAGCATGACGGCTGTGGGCGCGCCACAGTCCTGCTGGGGCTGCACATCGATGGCCATAGGTCGATCGACCGGCGTACGGCGTATGCGCTCGCGCAGCGGCTCGATAATCCTCTGATTGATCACGGCAAGCATGGCGGCGGTCATGAGCGTAACCGGAATACTGGCGAGCGCCAGCGACCAACCCCTCCAGATGCCCGGCACGATTACAAGAGCGGTTATAAAGCCGGTCAGCCACTGCACGAGAAAAACCGGATAGGCAATCTCCCCAAGAGCGCGGTCAACGGATCTTGCCAGCGCATTGCCTTCGGCGTTGGCGAGACCGGTGACGACGACGGCGAACAGGATTGTATCGGTGTAATAGCCCGCATTGTTGATGTACGACATTCGCGGCGCCAGCGCACCGACCACCCATATGCCGAGAGCTGCGACACCCATCGCCGGTGTCACGTCGAGCAACAGGCCTCGTTTTCGATAGAAATAGATCAGCGCCCCGAGCGAAAATGCAAGCACCGCGGAGGGCGCTCCAAAAAAGCGGTAGCCGAACGGCAGGTCATAAAAGCTGCAGCCGGCGTGATAAAGCAGCCCGAAAAACAGAGCGATCATCGCATGCCGTTCGCTCCGGGAAATGAACAGGAACAGCACGATGTACATTTCCAACTCGACCGCCAGCGACCAGGCGGTCGGTATCAATCTGTAATGCGGCTCGACATGGTGCAGGGGCAGCACCAGCAGGTTGGTGATGGCGTCGCGCCACAACAAATCCGGTTGCCACTGACCGATGAATGCTGCGGCCTCGGCTGGCAGACAAACCACGGCGATTAGCGTCAGCAGGCAAACCACGAAGTAAAGCGGCATCAGCCGCAGCAAACGATTGGTGAAATACCGGCGCGCATCGAAGGCATAGAGGTCGTTCAACCCGGCAGTCATCAGAAATCCGGAGAGAACGTAGAATCCCCGGACGGCGTAGAAGCCGAAGTGCTGAAGGTAGTGGGTGCCCACCAGATGTGAAAAGACAACAAAAAAGGCCAGAAACAGCCTCAAACTACCAAACATGACTTCCATCCCGCCGTACTCGCCCGGATGGAAGACCAATCAGTATTAGTACTTACTTAAATCATGGAAAGAGTTGCCCAATCATCGAGAAACACCCGCCAGAATGGCGAATAAAGCGTTGCGTGCAACCTCAAATAACTGGCGCTCTGCGCGCGAAGGCTGATCCCGCCCCGTAACGACGCCGATGCGTCACCACAACGCGACGAGCAGAATGACGATCTCGCTGACCTGCTCGGCCGCGCCGAGAACGTCGCCGGTCTGGCCGCCGATCTCTACAAGCGACAGCCACGCCAGCAGCGCCGTGGCGATCGCGAGCACGATCAGCGCCGCCAAGCCGTGCCCGAGACCAAGACACAGCACCAGGATCAGAATGCCGAGCACCGCCGCGGCGGCAACACCGCCGGATGGCGGCCGGCCGGCGCCGGCGGAAAGACCGTCGCTGCGTGCCGGCGGCAAGAGCGCCATGAAGACCGGCATCACCGCGCGCCCTGCCCCGTGCGCGGCAAGCAGCGCCGCCGCAACCGGGCCCGGTGCGCCAAGCAGGGCCAGCGCGCCGACGCGAAGAATGATCGCAATCACAAGCGCGCAGACGCCGTAAGTACCGATGCGGCTGTCGCGCATGATGGCGAGTTTCTGCTCACGCGTCGCGCCACCGCCGAGCCCGTCGATCGTATCGGCAAGCCCGTCCTCGTGCAGACAGCCCGTGAGCACCATGGTGGCGGCGATGGAGAGCGCAGCGGCGGGCCAGCCGGGCAAGCCGAGATGATACGCCAACCAATAGACCAAGGCGCCGATGATGCCGACCAGCAGACCGGCCAGCGGAAATGCCCACGCGGCCCTGGCGATCCCGCCGCCGTCGACCGGTTCGGCCGCGCCGTAGCGCAGCCGCGTCAGGAACAGAATGCCGGCTTTAACCTCCCGGCCGCGCTCGGCCAGCCAGGGTTGGTCGATCGTCATCATGGCTTCATCCTCGCACCCCGCTTTGATAGCGGCCGCAACTCCAGTTTGCTAAAACGTGGCTGCCGGGCCGCCTATACAAAGAGTGAAAAGCTAATGACCGATTTTACCTCTTTTTTGGAGCTGCGCGGGGCCTGTCTCGACCTGCCGCACGGCAATCATGCCGCAAGCTCCAGCGTGGCGGCGCGCGAAGCCGCCCTGACCAAGCCGCCGAAAAGCCTCGGCCGCTTGGAGGATATGGTCGCATGGCTCGCGCTCTGGCAGGGTTCTGCGCCGCCGCGGCTCGATCGCGTCGAAATCCTCGTGTTCGCCGGCAATCACGGCGTGACCAAACAGGGCGTGTCGGCCTATCCGGCCGAGGTCACCGCGCAAATGGTGGCGAACTTTTCCGCAGGCGGCGCCGCCATCAATCAGCTGGCGCGCACCGCCGGCGCAGCGCTTCGCGTCATTCCGCTCGCGCTCGATGCGCCGACGGCGGATTTCACCGAGCGGCCGGCGATGAGCGAGAGTGAGTTCGTCGCTGCCGTATCGGCCGGCGGCAGTGCGGTCTCGCCCGGTTGCGATCTGATTTGCGTCGGCGAGATGGGTATCGGCAACACCACGGCGGCAGCGGCGCTGGCGGCGGCGCTGTTCGGCGGCGGCGGGGCGCGCTGGGTCGGCCGCGGCACCGGCGTCGATGAGGCGGGGCTTACACGCAAGCGCGACGTCATCGATCGCGGGCTCGTCCGTCATCGCGGCGCGCTGCATGAGCCGCTGCAGATCGCCGCCGCGCTTGGCGGCCGCGAACTTGCCGCCATTCTGGGCGCGGTGCTCGCGGCGCGGCGTTTGCGTGTGCCCGTACTGCTCGACGGTTTTGTCTGCACCGCGGCCGTGGCGCCGCTCGTCAGGCTGCGCGCCGACGCACTGGCGCATGCGCTCGCCGCCCATGTCTCGGCCGAAGCCGGCCACCGCATGCTGCTCGACGAGCTTAAACTCAAACCGCTGCTCGATCTCGACATGCGGCTCGGCGAAGCCTCGGGCGCGGCGCTCGCGCTCAACATCCTGCGCGCCGCACTCGCCTGCCACACCGGCATGGCGACGTTCGCGCAGGCGGGCGTGTCCGACAAGGAAGGCGAGGACGCAGCGCAGCGGCCGAAGGCCGCCGGGTAAATCCCACAATAAATCCAAGGATGTAGAAACGCTTGACTGACCCATTAGACTTTGAACCTGCGGTTACCGCAGGATAAGCTCTCGGCCCATGGCAGGGGCGTTTCGAATTTTTATTTCTTCTCCGGGCGACGTTGCTGCCGAGCGGCGGCGCGCTGCGCTCGTCATCGAAAAACTGGCCAAGGATTACGTCCGTTATTTCGATATCAAGCCTTATCTCTGGGAAACAGAGCCGATGCTGGCGTCCGGGACTTTCCAGGACGCCATCGTGCCGCCCGACGAAGCCGACATCGTGGTGCTGATCCTGTGGTCGCGACTGGGCACCTCACTCCCCGGTGAAAAATATCGCGGCATTGACGGGCGCGCGCCCGTCACCGGGACCGAGTGGGAATTTGAAACCGCGCTCTCGGCCAAGCAGCGCCGTGGAGCGCCCGACCTTCTGGCGTACCGCAAAATTGTCGCGCCGAAGGCGGAGTACAAGACGCAGTCCGACATTCTGGAGCTGGGACAGCAGTTGCAAAAGCTGGACGCTTTCTGGAGTCGCTATTTCGTCGATCGCGGCGAAATTCGTGCTGCATATTCCAGCTTCGAGGACGTCGACAGTTTTGAAGCTAAGCTTGAAGGAGACCTGCGCGGCCTGATCGAACGACGGGTCGCCGACATCAAAACGGCGCCCCAAGCGCCGGCGGCGATCTGGCTCACGGGCAACCCGTTTCGCGGCCTTGAGGCGTTCCGCTTTGAGCACGCGCCGATTTTTTTCGGCCGCAGCGAAGCTACGAAAACCGCGGTCGAACATCTCGTCGAAAACGCCGAATCCGGGCGGCCGTTCCTTCTGGTGCTCGGCGCCAGCGGCGCGGGCAAATCGTCTCTGGCGCAAGCCGGCATCGTGCCGGCCCTGACGGTACGCGGCGTCGTGCCGGGTGTCGGACGATGGTGCCGCGCCGTGGTCCGGCCTGCCGGCCACCCGGAGGGTCCCTTCGCGGCTCTGGCCAAGGGACTGACGGATGTCGATGGCTTGCCGGAACTGTTGACCGGGCAGGGGCTCGCGGCGCTCGCGGCACATCTTGAGTCTGCAGCCGCCAATCCCGGCTTTCCGATTGTTTCGGCACTCACAGCGCGCGAACAATCGGCGCAACGGGATGGCGATCTTCTCGCATTCGAGCAGGTACGGCTCATTCTCGTCGTCGACCAGTTGGAGGAGCTGTTCACGCACGGCAATTCGACAGCCGCTCGGCGCGAGGCCTTCATTCTTTGCTTGAAGGGCCTGATGAACAGCGGAAGGGTCCTGGTTGTTGCGACGATGCGCAGCGATCACTGGCATCGGGCGGCGGAAACGCCGCTGTTGGTCGAACTCGCGGAAGGCAAAGGTAGGCTTGACCTACTGCCGGCGACACAAGCTGAAATCACCGAGATGATCCGGCGCCCGGCCGAAGCCGCCGGCCTGTCGTTCGAGACCGACCCACGCACCGAAATCAGGCTAGATGCTGCGCTTGCCGAGGAGGCGTCACTGGAGCCGGGCGCGCTGCCGCTGTTGTCGTTTCTGCTCGATGCGCTTTACGCCAGGGACGTCGTGGCTCGCCACGACTCGACACTGCGCTACGCATCCATGCGCGCCCTCGGCGGCCTGAAGGGCGCAATTGCAACCAGAGCCGAAGCGGCGTTCGCGGCGTTGCCGGACGATGCGCAGGCGGCTTCGCCGAAAGTGTTGCGCATGCTGGTGAGCGTGACCAGATCGGGCGCCGAACCGACCGCCCGGTCTGTGCCGATGACGCGCTTTGCGGACAGTACGCCGGCCCGTCTGGTGGTTGATGCGTTTCTCGACCCGCAGGTCCGCCTTCTCGTCGCCTGGGATGAGGGCACCGGCGCCCACATTCGGGTCGCCCATGAGGCTTTGATAAGTCACTGGGAGCGGGCGCAGCGGCAAATCGCACGGGACAGCGACGACTTGCGCACGCGCACCATCGTCGAAGAGGCGGAGGCGGAATGGCGCAAGGCCGACACACGGCACAAGCACAGCCACCTGCTGCGCGACCCATATCTCGCCAATGCGGTCGATCTGGCAGACCGATGGGGTGACGAACTCGATAGCGAAACCCTGGAATTCGTTCGGACCTCACGCCGCCGCGCGCGCTTGCTGCAACGGCTCATCATGGCGGCGGCAGCCGTATTCGCCGTCACGACAATCGCGGCCTCGATTCTCGGATACCTCGCTCAACAAGAGCGCAATCGCGCAGAGCAGGAGCGCAACCGCGCTCTGCAAAGCGTGCAGACTACCGCCAGCCTCGTGGAAAGACTGCTTTCGGAAGGCCTTCTGTCGAGCGACGTCGCGCAGAGTCTGCTCGATTCGCCGACCAACATTGTCAATGCCCTGGAAAAGGAACGCACGGATGCGGCCACCCTCGCCGCCGAATGGCAACTGCTCGAGACGTTGAGTTCCGCCTACCTCGATGTTCCGGGCGGCGGTCAAACCGCCCTCAACATGGCAAACAAGATGGAGGAAATCGCCGGCAAGCTGACGTCGAGCGAGCCCAAGACCGAGGCGTACCGCAGGGACCTGATCAGCAGCGATGTGAGGATTGGCGATGCGTACGAGGCGAAAGGCGACTTCGACGCGGCGATGAAGTCCTATCGTGCAGCCGTCACCGCCATGGATCGGTTGAGCAAAGCCGATCCGGCAAATCTCGATTTGCGCCGGGATTTGCTCTACATCTACGAGAGAATGGGCGACGATCTTTACGCCAAGCAGGATTTCAACGGCGCCCTCGCTTATTACTCGAACTCTCTCAACATTGCCCAGGATCTGTCACGCCGGATTGATGCAAAGCCGGAATGGATCAGGCGGTTGGCTCTGGCGCAGGAGAGAATGGGGGACGTGTTACGCCACATGAATCAGCCGAACGAAGCTTACCGCAACTATGTCGCATACCAGGATGCGGCGAAGGCGCTGCTCGCGAAGGAGAACTCCGACCTCTCCCAACTATACGTGGCGCCTCGACCTGCTGATCAGTTACGAGCGGATCGGCGGCGTGCAACTGGCGCGCGGCGACATCGCCGATGCCTTCAAGAACTACACCACCTATGTGAACGGAACGGCCGAGATAGCAATCAGAAACACGGAGCAGGGACAATGGCAGCGCTTTCTGGCCAATGGCCATGTCGGCCTAGGCGACGTGCTATTGGCCGAAGGCAAGCCCGATGATGCACTCAAGGATTTCGACGAGGCGAGGCAGATCTACGTCATGCTCACAAGCCGCGATAAATTTCGGGCAAGCTGGCAACGCAGCCTTGCATTGACGCATCAGCGCATCGGCAAGGCGCTCGCAGTCAAGAACGATGCCGCCGGCGCGCTCGCGGAATTCAAGGCGTGCCTGGCGATACCCGTCAGCAACTCCGCGATCGATGCACAGACGGAGACACCGCGCGATCTGCATGGCGATTGCCGGCTGCGCGCGGACCAAATCGCCCGATAGCTGCCGGCAAAAGCAACGCTTGACGGAGATACGCGGCTACGGAGATACGGGGCTAAAGACGAAAGCGCCGCCCCTAGCAGCTATCGCCACTCTTGCAGCGGTGCTGCCCAGCATCCGCGGCAGGCGCGAAGCCCGCGGTCATTCCACCAATCAGGGCAAGGCCGATCAACACCAAGAAAAAAAACTTCTTCATAAGCTCCCTCCAGCGTGGTGCACCATCTCCAAAGCCAGCCGAGTACCATGTTTTCCACTGGGAAACAAGGCAACGGCCGCCTGCTGCGTGCCGCGCGCGGCGACAAGCGAACGAATAGCCACACGATTCCCGGATCTGCGGCATTGCTGACCGGTCGTCCGCCGCTGGCGCGCGTTGCACTCTATGCGAGCCTGCATTCATTTGTCGGGCGGCGGGCCGAGCGCCGGATTGCGGGTGAAGAAACCGTCAGGCACGAAGCTAACTCCCAGCTTCTCCACCGGCATGAGCGGGAAATCCTCAACTCGCGGGATATAAATCATACCCAGCGAATACCAGATCACGATGTCTCTGTCGTAAATCAAATCGCCATTCGCGTAATGATAGAGGGTATCGATGTAATCCGGTTTCGCCTGATCGGGATAGGCGCCTGCGGCAAAGAGTTCGCGCGAACGCAGCGGCGTCACCCAAAAATGATGAAGCGTGAAGCCGACCGGACCCGCCACTCGCCGCGCGGGAAATACGGGCATTGCATTTTCGCCCGGCATGATCGTGTAGCCGGCAGCGCGTCCGAGTCTGCCGACCGACGATGGATTGTAGATCGTCCAGCTCCGTGATGAGTCGTGATTGGCATCGCGCTTGGCGTCGACGGCGCGAGCGAAGATCGTGTGCGTTTGGACGGCAACGCGGTCGCCGGCATTCTGCCCGCCGCCGGGACGCGCATTATGACTTATACGCTGAACGTTGTTTTCCATGACTGCGTTGTTGGCGCCGTCGATATCGAAGTCGAGCCGCAGATTGAACCAATGCTGATGGTTTCCAGCCACGACATTTCGATAAACGAGAGTGCCATAACGGTCGTCACCAGACGGTTGGATCGTGCGGGTCTCGGCACCGGGTCCACGCGCAATCTCCGCGCATACTTGGCAAGTCGTCGCCGGTACGAACCTTGTCAGGACTTCGCCCGCCAGTTCGACCTCGAAGGCGAACGAACCGTCCTGCTTGAATATCCAGTTGAAGCCGTAGTCGTAATTGCCGAGCGTGGAATAAAAGCCGACAACAAGTTCTGTGGATTTCCGATAAGCGATACGATCGCCCTGGCGGTAATACATGAGATTGCCGCCGTCGCGTTCGTAGATATAGATCCTGTTGTCGAACAGCCTTGCGTAATTCGGCGGCGCCGCATCGGGCAGCAAAACGTCCAAGGTCGTGGCCCCGGCCGGCACTTCTCGGCCCGGCTGAACCGCAAGCGAATTATCGCCAAGTCCGCCGCCGCCCTCGTCGATGACTTCCAGCCATGACCAGAAACGATCCGGGTCCATGTAGGCGGTCACCACCTCCGAGACGGATGCGCGGTAAAGCACGGGCCTCCACTTGGCGCCATCCTTGACATCGATCTGATAAAGCACCAACCCTTCGCGGAGATTGAAACCGTAACGGAACCTCCAGTTCTGCCAGACAACGACATTACCGGTGATGGCCAGATCATTCGGCCGCTGTCGAACGGGCGTGGGCCCGCGGCGATCGAGCGCCGCGCCGAGCTTGGGATTGAAGATGTCGTGAGGAACAGGCACGCTTGGCACGCCGACGCGGTCGTCCAGCTCGACGACCTTTTTTGAATAGAGGTCGATGATGGCCATGACCCCGTCCAATAACGGGCTTCCCGCATTGACCGCGGTCTGGTCCGAGGCAAAAACCACGCGCAACAGACGGTCGCGATTTGCGTCCAGTGTTTCGTCGTGTCCGGGCGAATAATAGATGGTCTGAACTGCATCGGTGACGTTTCCGGAAATCTTCAGGCCCCGCTTTAGCAGAGCCGCTCTGATCCGGGCGTCGGAATTGACTACGGAACGTGCGATGGCGATATCGCGATCGGTAATCCCTGGCTGCAACCCTCCAAGATCTTTGATCGCTGCGATTCGCGCTGCCTTAACATCCACAGTCACTGCAAACGTTTTTCTTTTGGCATAGTCCACGGCGGTAACGCTGGCCCGGCGCGGGAACTCCGAACCCGGTCTGAAATTCTTGACCAAATCCTTGGGGGGCTCTTCAAGAGCGATCCACACATAATTCGTATCGGGAGAGAACCGACCGCTGTTTGCCAGAACATGCCGCACGGTGACGAGTTCACTGGCCGTCAGCGGATCGAGCGGATGGCTGGCCGCTCCGCCGTCCTGGGCAAATCCGCAATCGGCGGAAGCCGAGAACACCAAGGAAATCAGACAAAGACGGATCCAGCATCGACTCAATTCGAACATAGCGCCTCCCCTAAATTTCAGTCGGACACCGTGCGGCCGTTGAACCACGGCGCCACGGCGCCGCTTTCAACAGGCGGGATTGTTGCGGGCAAACATGGCGACCTGACCACCTGCGCAGCGACCTCGGCCACGTGCCAGCATCTGTCGATTTTGGAGAGCGTGGTCATGCTCGGAGTTTTTGGTCGTTGGTCGTTATCGAATTCTTATTGCACCGGATATCCAAGTCCTATGCTACCCTCCAACTTCTCCTCCTGCGCGATGGCGTGAAAAAACGTGCCGCTGACGCGGCCGCGGCGGCCGCCGGTATTGCCAAGCGACTTCCCCTCGGCATCCCGACATTCGGCAACAGCGTCGTCGCCGCCGCCGGCCGTGAGCAACGCATAGTGGAATTCGTGGCCGCGCAGGGTCGATCCGGCGCGGCCAAGAACGCAATCGCCGGTCAGCCGCGCGCTACGATAGCCGAGATGCAGTTTCCGTTTGGCAAAGCTCGTGGAATGACCGAGCAAACCCACCATGGGGTGAGTGCTTCCCTCCGCCGCTTCCAGGCTTTGACCCAACACCATGTAGCCGCCGCACTCGCCGTGCACCGGCCGCGTCTGCGCAAAGCGCCGCAGCCCGTCCGAAAAACGCCGCGCCGCGGCGAGCGTGCCGGCGTGCAGCTCCGGATAGCCGCCGGGCAGCCAGCAACTGTCGGCATGGTCCGGCGGCGGCTCATCGGCCAGCGGCGAAAACGTGAGGATTTCAGCACCGGCGCGCCGCCAGCCCTCGATTACGTGGGGATAGACGAAGCTGAACGCGCGATCGCGCGCCAGCGCGAGGCGCTGGCCGGGCGGCGGCAGCGGCAGTGTATGCGACGCGGCTTCGATCGTCGGTGGTGCTGCACTGGCGGCAATCGCATCGAGATCGAAATGCTGCTCGGCCACCGCAGCGAGACGCGCGATAAGGTCATGCAGGTCGGCGTGCTCACTCGCCTGCACCAGACCGAGGTGACGTTCCGGCAATGTGAATGTCTGGTCGCGCGGCGCGGCGCCGAGTACCGGGATGCCGAGCGGAGCGATGGCGCCGGCCACCAAGGCGCGATGCCGTTCGCTCGCCACCCGGTTCAAGATCACTCCGGCAATCCGAACGGCGGGATCATGCGCCGCAAAGCCGCGCAACAGCGCTGCCGCCGACTGCGCCTGCCGCGAGACATCGAGCACGAGGATGACCGGTAGGCGGAAATGCGCCGCGAGGTCGGCGGTCGCACCGCGCCGCCCCGGCGCGCCGGGCGCGCCGTCGAACAGGCCCATCACCCCTTCGATGACCAGCAGGTCGGCGCCGGCAGCCGCTTGCCCCGCCAGTGCATCGATCTGATGTCCGGACATCGCCCACGAATCGAGATTGACGCTGGCGCTGCCGGTCACCGCTTCGTGAAATGCCGGGTCGATGTAATCGGGCCCTGCCTTCGCGGCGTGCACGCGCAGGCCGCGGCGCGCAAATGCCGCAAGCAGGGCCAGGGTCACCGTGGTCTTGCCCGCGCCCGAATGCGGTGCCGCGACGATGAACCCGCACGCGGTCATGACAATTCCTTTTTCGCCGCCGCATTGTCCCCCGCCACCTGCGCACGCGCGTTGACGATATCGCCGATCACCACGATCGCCGGCGGCTCGATGTCTTGGGCACGCACGGCGGCGGCAAGATTTTCGAGGGTCGCAACAACGATGCGCTGTCGCGGCGTCGTCGCCGACGCGATCACGGCAGCCGGCGTGTCACGCGGCATGCCGGCCTCCCGCAGGGCGCCGGCGATCCGCTCCAGATTGTGCATCACCATATAGAGCACGATCGGCTGGCCGCTGCGGACCAGCGGCACCCAATCGAAATCGTCATCAGCGCCGTGCCCGGCAGCGAAAATCACGGCGCGATTGGTGCCACGCAATGTTGCCGGAATGCCGGCTTCCGCCAGCGCCGCAAGCCCTGCGGTCACGCCCGGAATCACGCGATACGGCACGCCGGCCGCGGTGAGCGCCGCGGCTTCCTCGCCGCCGCGGCCGAACACGAACGGGTCGCCACCCTTGAGCCGCAGCACGCGCTCGCCTGAGCGGGCGAGCGCGATCAGGCGCTCACAGATATCGGCCTGGGTAGCCGACGGCTTGCCGCCGCGCTTGCCGGCGAATTCGAGCCGGGCCTGTTGGCCGGCGAGCGCCAGCACACGCGAGTCGACCAGCGCGTCGTGCACGATCACGTCCGCCTGCGCCAGGCCGGCAAGCGCATCGAGCGTCAGCAGGCCGGGATTGCCCGGCCCGGCGCCCGCGAGCCAGACATGGCCGGGCATGAAAACCGGCACGCCGCTGCGGCGCGCCGCAAGCAGAGTCCCACGCGGTCATGCGCAGTCTCCGCTCATGCCACACCTCCACGGAAGCGGCGGCGGTAACCGGCGTCGTAGAGCGCGCTGTCGCGAAATTCTTCGGCGGCGAGCGCGCGGCCGACCAGGATGAGCGCAGTCCGCTCGATGTGCGACGCCGCAACCTGCCCGGTGATGTCGTTGAGCGTGCCGCGCAACACGCGCTCACCGGACGTGCTGGCCGCATAGACGACGGCGGCCGGGCAATCGGCGCCGTAGAACGGCACCAGCTCTTTCACGACATGATCGATGGCATGAATCGCCAGATGCAGCACCAGCGTCGCGCCGCTTGCCGCAAAGGTTTCGAGCTGTTCCTTCTCCGGCATCCGCGAGGCGCGGCCGGGAACGCGCGTCAACACCACGCTCTGCGCGATTTCCGGCACGGTCAGTTCGCATTGCAGCGACGCCGCAGCAGCGGCGAAAGCCGGCACGCCGGGCGTGAGCGTATAGGGAATGTGACGGCGCGTGAGACGGCGAAGCTGCTCGGCGAGCGCCGAATAGATCGAAAGGTCGCCGGATTGCAGCCGCGCCACGTCGCGGCCCGCGGCATGCGCGGCGACAAACTCCATCTCGATCTCGTCGAGCGACAGCGGTGCGGTGTCAACGATCCGCGCACCGGGCGGACAGAAATCAAGCAGCGCGCGCGGCACGATCGATCCTGCATAGAGGCAGACCGGACAGCGCGCGATCAGATCGCGGCCGCGCACCGTGATGAGGTCCGCGGCTCCCGGCCCGGCACCGATGAAATGCACCGTCATGGTTTGGTCCAGACCCACTGCGTGACGGGCAGCGCCGGCCGCCATGCCTTCATTTTGCCGAGCGCCTCGACGCGCGAGATCGCGATCCGAGTGAGTTCGCCGCCCAACGCAGCATGGCGGGCGAGCAGCAGCGCCTCGGTTTCGAGCGTGACCGCGTTGACGACAAGGCGTCCTCCAGACCGCAGCGCGCGCGATGCCGCGTCGAGCACGCAGCCATCACTGGCGCCACCGCCGACGAACACCGCATCGGGTGCAGCGAGCGCAGCGAGCGCCTCGGGCGCCGCGCCTTCGACCACTTCAAGTCCCGGCACGCCAAAGGTGGCGGCGTTGCGCGCAATCCGCGCGGCGCGGTCGGCGCGCCGTTCGACCGCGATCGCGCGCATCGCCGGATCGGCCAGCAGCCATTCGATCGCGACCGAGCCTGAGCCCGCGCCGATATCCCACAGCAATTCGCCGCGCAGCGGCGCCAGCGCCGACAGCGTCACAGCGCGGATTTCCCGCTTCGTGATCTGGCCATCATGCTCGAACCAATCATCGGCGAGACCGGCCGTGCGCGCCAGCACGCGCGCGCCTGGCGCGGCCTCGACTTCGATTGCCACCGTATTCAGCGCTGCGGCCGGGCCCAGATCATACGCAACCGCTGTGGTGGTGCGGATGTTTTCGCGTGGGCCGCCGAGCGCTTCCAGCACCGTAAGCCGCGACGGGCCGAAGCCGCGATCCGTGACTAGTTTCGCCAGCGCGGCGGGGCCGCTGCCGTCTGAGGTGAGTGCCAGGATGCGGGCGCCGGGCTGCAGGTGCGGGCGCACCAAATCGGGGGAACGGCCGTGCACCGAAAGCAGCACGGTCGCCGGCAACGACCAGCCGAGCCGGGCCGCTGCCAGGCTGAATGCCGACGGCGCCGGCAGCACGGTCATCTCGCGTGCGTCGATCTTCTGCGCCAGCACTGCGCCGATGCCGTAATGGAACGGATCCCCGGAGGCGAGCACGCAGACCTGCCGCCCGCGATGCGCCAGCACCTCGTCTACGGCGCCGTCAAACGGGCTCGGCCACGGCCGCGCCGCACCGCGAATGAGCGGCGCCGCAAGCGCCAGATGGCGCCGGCCGGCGAACACGATCTCGGCCGCGCCGATCAGCGCGCGCGCCGTGGCGCTTAAGCCCTCGGCGCCGTCTTCGCCGATGCCGACGATGGACAGCCAGCGCGGCGATGCGGCAGTGTCGCGGTGCGGCGTATCGGAGAGCGGCACGTTAGGCATGCCACGCGTCTTTATTTTGGGCGGCACCACGGAAGCGCGCCTGCTTGGCGAACGCCTCGCCCGGCGCGGCGACCTCGATGTGACCTTGTCGCTCGCCGGCCGCACCGCTTCTCCCATGCCCCATGCGCTGCCGGTTCGGATCGGCGGCTTTGGCGGCGCCGAGGGCTTGGCGCAACATCTTGGCGCAGAGCGCGTTGACGCTCTGATCGACGCCACGCACCCCTATGCGATCGCGATTTCCGCCAATGCCGCAGAAGCCGCGCGCAGCATCGGCGTGCCATTTCTCGTGCTGCACCGGCTGGCGTGGCACGCCGTCGCCGGCGACCGCTGGACCGAAGTCGATGATACCAGCGCCGCGGTGCGCGCCATCGGCCGACAGAGCCGCAACGTCTTTGTGACCCTCGGCCGCAACGACATCGCAACGTTCGCCGACGCCCCGCAGCACAATTATCTGATCCGCAGCGTCGATCCTGTCGATCCGCCGCTGCCGTTGCCGCGCGTGACTTACGTCACCGCGCGCGGCCCGTTTCGCGAAGCCGACGATCGCGCCTTGATGTCTGCGCACGCGATCGGCGTCGTCATTTCGAAAAACAGCGGCGGCAGCGCCGCCTATGGCAAGATCGCCGCCGCGCGCGCCCTCGGCATCGAAGTCATCATGGTGCGCCGGCCGCCGCCGCCCGATGCGGACTTCACCGTGAGCACAATCGACGATGCCGTCGCCTGGCTCGATCATGCGCTGACCTCAACGACGGCGCGCGGCGTATAGACCAGCGGTGCCTTGCCGGGGCGCGTAATGACGCGCGTGTCGCGTGAGCCGACGATGATCAATGTCGCCATGTCGGCGGCCGTCTTGTCGGCTGCTGCAAGCGTGACGACGTTGATGCTCTCGTCCAGGCGGCCCACGGCACGGCCGAACACCACGGGCGTCGCCGGCGGCAGATATCGGCGCAGCCGTTCGATCGCCTTGCCGAACTGCCACGGCCGCGTTCGCGACACCGGATTGTAGAGCGCGATAACAAAGCCCGCGCCGGCCGCCGCGTCGAGCCGCCGTTCGATCAGTTCCCAGGGTTTCAGATTGTCGGAGAGCGACAGCGCACAGAAATCATGGCCGAGCGGCGCACCGATTTTTGCCGCGACGGCAAGCATCGCGGTGATCCCCGGAACAACCTCAATGTCGAGCGTCCGCCACTCGTCGGGGCCGCGTTCGATCTCCCCGCACACCGCCGCCGCCATGGCGAACACGCCGGGATCGCCGCCGGACACCAGCACGACGCGTGCGCCGGCCGCAGTGTCGGCCAGCGCCGCCGCCGCCCGCGCCCGCTCCTCGCGATTGTCGGACGCATGCCGGCGCTGGCCGGCACGCACCGGCACGCGATCCAGATATGGCGCGTAGCCGTAGAGCGCCTGCGCCTCAACGAGCGCGGCGCTGGCTTCCGGCGTCAGATAGCGGGCATCGCCGGGCCCGAGACCGACAACGGCGAGCTGCCCGGTCATGGCCGCCGCTCCCAGCCCGGAACCAGGACAACAGCGAAATACGGCGCCTCGTCGTCGAGCTTGGCGGCAAGCGGCAGCATTTTCGCATCCGCCATGGTGCCGCGCTCGACATAGATGGCGCGGTCGAGCCTGCCGCTGCAGGCCAGCGCCCGGCGCAGCTTGGGCAGGTGGCGGCCGATTTTCATCACCACGGCCGCATCGGCATCGGCGAGCCAACGCGCCAATTCGGCTTCCGGCAACGTCGCCGGCAGAACGGTGAAGACGTCGTCGCCCTGCGCAATCGGCAGGCCGGCCGCCGACCAGCAGCCCGACATGCCGGTGACACCGGCAACGATCTCGGCCGGATAGCGCCCCGCCAAGCGCGCATGAAGGTGCATGTACGACCCATAGAACAGCGGATCGCCCTCGCACAGTACGGCTACGGCGCGGCCGTCCTTCAGATGCGCTTCAATCATCGCGGCTGCAGCGTCGTAGAACGCGGCAAGCGCATTGCGATAAGCATCGCTGCAGCTCGGCAGTTCGGTGGTGACCGGATAGCTGAGCGGCATCTCGACGATGCCGGTGCGCAGATGAGGCGTCGCAATGGTGCGCGCGTGACTGGAATTCCCCGCTTTGGCAAAAAACGCCACCACGTCGGCGGCGCCTAGCGCCCGCATCGCCCGGAGCGTCACGAGATCGGGATCGCCCGGCCCGACGCCGATGCCGATCAGCCTTCCGGGCGCGGCCGTCACAACCCGGCCCTCGCGAGCGCGTTGACGGCGGCGGCCGCCATGGCGCTGCCGCCCATGCGCCCGCGCACCGTGAGAAACGGCACGCCGCATGAATTGGCGGCGAGCGCTTCCTTTGATTCAGCCGCGCCGACGAAACCGACCGGAATCCCGAGAATCGCGGCCGGCTTCGGCGCGCCGCTGTCCATGAGTTCGAGCAAACGAAACAAAGCGGTCGGCGCATTGCCGACGGCAACGACGGCCCCGGCAAGCCGATCGCCCCACAGGTCGATCGCCATGGCCGAACGTGTCGTGCCGCGCTGCTTTGCCAGTGCGGCTACGCGCGGATCGTTGAGCGCGCAGATCACGTCGTTGTTTGCCGGTAGCCGCGCGCGGGTGATGCCGTGCGCGACCATTTCGGCGTCGCACAGGATGGGCGCGCCGACGACAAGCGCACGGCGCGCGGCGGCCACGAGATCGCCGCCGAACACGATGTTGGACGCCGCCTCGACGACGCCGCAGGCGTGGATCATACGCACGACGATTTCGGCTTCTTCGGCGGAAAATCGCGATAGATCGGCTTCGGCGCGGATGATGGCAAATGAGCGCTCATAAATCGCGGCGCCGTCGCGCAAATAAGCCTGGCGATCAGACATGATGCGCCTCGCGGGTTGTCGCACAGGCATGCTGCGCAAGCGCAGCGGGCAGTTGGTCCGCCGCGACCATTACGAACGGCGCATCACGCGCAGCACCGTTGCTGACAAGGCAACAGCCACCTGGCATGCCGACCACGGTCAATGCGGCCGGTGACGGATGCGCACAGCCTTTGGCGCAGCCGGACACATGGATCGTAAACCTGTCGCTCAGCGCGGCGGCACAGTCGGCCGCGATGCGCGGTGCCAATGCGCGCGCGGCAATGTGCGCGGACGCACAGATCGGCGCACCAGCACACGCGACAACGAAACGGCGCGGATCGTCAGGGCGCACAATAAGTCCGAGCCGCTCGGCATCAGCGGCGAACGCGCTGAGCGCGTCGGGCGAGAATCCGTTGAAGATCAACGCCCGATCCGGCGCCGCCCGCAGTCCGCTTGCTCCTCTTGCAGAGGCAGCTTCGATCAAACTTTCAAGTATCGTTGCCTCGGCATGCCCGAAGGCGAGACCGACACCACACGCTAACGAGCCGCCGCGCAGCCGGTGCACGGCAATCGGCGGCTGACGCTCATTCCCGCGCAAGCGGGAATCGCAGTTCTGGCTTCCCGCCGAGCAGCACCCTACCGATTGCCGACGCGAATTGGCTGCCTCGCCCAGCCGCAAGAACATCGCGCGCGCGAACATCGTGACCACGTTGTGCAATCGTTTCGAGAATACGCATGACCGTCGCCACGGCGTCTATCGGGGCAACAAAACCGAGCTGCGTCGCGCTGGCGCCGATCGCCGCCGACGCTCACTGCCAGCACAGCTCGACCATCTTTAGGTTCGGCGCGCAGCCGCACGTCGGCTGAAAGCCCATCGAGACCCAGTGGACCGCCGCCATCGATGGCGACGGATATCTTTGGCGCAAGCCTCGCCACCAACGCGTGCTCGGCCAGCGCACGTCGCAGATCAGCGGCAATTTTTTCAGCATCGAGAATTTCGTTGGCTTCGAGACCGGCGAGCGGACTGACATGAACCGCAATGTCGCCCGCCGCGATGCCGAGCGCCGCAACCGCGGCGGCGAAGCGCGGCGCCGATGCCTGGCTTAATCCGCGCACCTGAATACTGCCGCGCGCAGTAACCTCGATGACACCGTTGCCATGCTCGCGCACCGCCGCACACAGCGACCCGAATGCGTCAAGCGACATTGTGCCGAGCGGCAGCATGCGCACCAACAATCCATCGCCGGTCTGCATCGGCGCCGACAGGCCCGGACATGCGCCGCGGCGGAGCGGAGCGTTCATGGCACAGCCTCCGCACGCAACATCGCCAACCCGGCATCCACATCGTTGCGGCGAGGATGCCAGAAGCCGCGCCGCCGAACGCTGTCTAACCGCGCCGCAATCGCGGCGGCGGCTAGCGGATTTTCGCGCAGCAGAAAGTCGCGCACGTCCGCGTCCGCCACATACGCCTCATACAACAGATCAAACAACACGCCGGCGACCGCGTCGGTCGTTTCGGCAAAGTTGACGAGCCGGTCAACCGTCTCGGCAAATTCGGCGGCGCCGCGCGGGCCGTGACGCATCTGACCGGCAATGAAGCATGAATTGATCGCGCGCGCACGCACGATGCGGGCGAGCGCCGCCGACAGCGTGCGAGCGCGCGGCCGCTGCGGGTCGGTAACGTCGAGCATCACCAGATCGACGGCGCGGCCGGCGAGCTTCGCCGCCGACGCAAAACCACCGACGAACGCCGCGTCTTCGGCGCCTTCGAGCAGATCGCGTCCGGGGTCGTCGCTGATGTGAACGAGCAGATCGGCGCCGGCGACACGCTCTGCGAATGCGCCAGGCGCCGCCGCGCCTTCACCGGCTGCGCCGCCATAACTGTGCGAGGCGGCGGCGAGATACGCACCGCCGATCGCGTCTCGATCCGTATCGCGGACGAGCAAATCCTCGACGCCCGCGCCGTACGTTCCGGGTGCGTTGCCGAAGATGCGATGAAGACGCGCACCGCCCGCCTCGCGCCGCGCCGCAGCCAGCGGATTTTCGCTGTCATCTTCATCGCGCGCCGCTACCGCCTGAACGGCGGCGTCGATCAGGGCAATCTGCGCCGGGAAGAGATCGCGAAACAATCCGGATATGCGCCACGTCACGTCGACACGCGGGCGGCCCATCGTGGCCGTCGGCAGTACTTCGACCCCGGTGACCCGACCGGTTGCAGGCTCCCAGATCGGCCGGCAACCGAGCAGCGCAAATCCTTGCGCGATCTCCTCACCGCCGGTGCGCAAGGTCGCGCTGCCCCACAGATCGATGACGATAGCCCGCGGCATCTCGCCGTGCGTCTGCAGGTGCGCGCGCACCACTTCGCCGGCGGCGAGTAGGCCCAGATCCATCGCCGTCGGTGTCGGCAGCGTGCGCGGATCGGCGGTAAACATGTTGCGGCCGGTCGGCAGCACGTCGCGGCGGCCGCGCGCCGGGGCACCGGCCGGGCCGGGATTTACGCGGCGTGCGTCGAGCGCCGCCAGCACGGCCGCGCGCTCGGCAGCGGCGCTGGCATGCCACGCCGGATCGTCAACGCCCTTCGGCTCACGGCCATAAACGTGCAAGCCGTCCTTCACCGCGAGGTCTTTCAGATCGCACAGCCAGGCATCGATGCGGCGCAAGGCATCGTCGACCCCCTCCCTGCCGTCCCCCGCAAACGGGGGAGGGTTGGAAGGAATACCCGCTTCTCGCGCGAGTCCGGTGCGCTCCGCCGTTTCAACGATGAGCTTTGCCAGCCGTTCGCGGCGGCGGCGATCGAGTCCGTCGGCTTGTGCATATTCGTCGATCAGGCGTTCAAGCTCGCGGGCGTCGCCGCAGAGCCCGGCGCTCGCCAGCGGCGGCGGCAGATGCCCGATCGTCACCGCGGCGACACGATGCTTGGCCTGGGCGGCTTCGCCCGGATTGCTGACGATGAAGGGATAGACCACCGGCAGCGGCCCGGTGACGATTTCCGGAAAGCACTCCGCCGTAAGCGCCACCGCCTTACCGGGCAGCCATTCCAGTGTGCCGTGTGCACCCATGTGAATGAGCGCATCCGCTTTAGCTACGTGCTGCAGCCAAAGCCCGAAGGCGACCAGTGCATGCCGCGGCGGCAGCGACGGGTCGTGATAATCGGCACGGCGCTCCAAGCTGCGGCCGCGGTCGGGCGGCAGCGCCACCCAGAGCTTGCCGAATTGTTTGGCACGAAAGAAAAACGCTCCGTCGCGGCAGTCGGGATCGGCAGCGGGATCGCCCCACGCCTCACGCACGCGTGCCATTGCGGCTTCCGGTACGCGCGTCAAAAGGTTTTCGTATTGCGCAAACGTCAGCGCCGCAGTGCCGTCTCCCAGTGCGTCAAGCAATGCACGCGAACTGTTTGGTGCATCGGCAACGGCGTAGCCGGCGGCTCCCAGATCGCCGAGCAAGACCTGCACGCTCTCCGGCACGTCGAGCCCGACCGCATAGCCACTGCGTCCCGGCGCGCCGGGATATTCCGGCATCAGCAGCGCGACGCAGCGTTCGCTGCGCGGCAGCGCGCGTAACCGTACCAGCGCCGCGATGCGGTCAGCGATCATGGCAACGCGATCGGCCTCGGGCCGGCTCGCCACGGCGGCGAAGGCGAGCGCGTCGTGTGCCGGCAGCGCGTCCTTGAAGGCAACCGCACCGGCAAGGATGCGGCCGTCGAGTTCCGGCAGCACCACATGAATGGCCAGATCGGCGGCGCCGAGGCCGCGCGGCGACGAGCGCCATGCCGCGCGCCGCGTGGTGGCACTGATGACCTGCAAGATCGGCACGCCCGGCCCGTCGAGCGCGGTTTCGCCGCCGGCATTGCCGGCCGCAAACGCCGTCATGGTGACGATGAGCGCCGGATCGAGCCGCGCCAGTGCGCCGCGCAAGAATTCCGCCGCCGTCTCGTCTTTCAAACTCGTGACGACAAGCGGGGCGGGCGTAAGACCGCGCTCCGTCAGCGCTTCGCACAGCGCGTCGACAGGCGCGGTATCGGCCGCCAACAGCATGGCGCGGTAGAAAATGATGGGAACGACTTTCCCTTCTTTCTTCCTTTCAACAAGCCGCTCCAGATCGATCGCGCCTTCGCCCGGCAGATAGCCGGCACATCGCGGCACGGCCTGCGGTGCGGCGACTTCCAGATCGCATCCGGCATAGCGGGCGAGGCAGCGTAGCATCGCGCGCAGATTTTCCCGTCCGCCCTCACGGAAATAACCCAGCAGCACATCAAGTTCTTTGGCTGGCAGCGTCGAGGCCGCGGCAAGGCGCGCATCGTCGCGGTCTTCGCCGGGCAACACGGCGAGCGCGATGCCGCGCTCGCGCGCCAGGACCGACAGCCGCTCGATGCCGTATGCCCACCAATCAAGGCCCCCGAGCAGACGAACCAGAACGACCTTGGCGTGCGCGCCGACGCGATCGATCCACAGGTCGACCGATATCGGATGACGCAATTCGCGCAAATGCGCGAGCCGCACGCTGGGCAAACCCTCGCGTTCCGCTTCCCACGCCGCCGCAAGCCCCGCGAGATCGCTGTCGACGAACGACAGCACCGCGATGTCGCCCGGCGGCTGGCCGAGATCGACCGCTTCGACGATCTCGTCGAGCGTCGCCGAACTGGTCGTGAGCAGATGCATCGCTCGCTCAGCCCAAAAGCGCTCGCGTCACCGCGGCGCGGTCGATGCCTTTCAGTCCGATCACAACAAGCCGGCCTTCACGCGCCTCGCCCGCATTCCACGGCCGGTCGAAATGATGCGTGACGCGGGCGCCAACCGCCTGCAGCAGCAGGCGCATTGGCTTGCCGGCGACCGGAACAAAACCCTTGACCCGCAGTACGTCGAATTTTTCCGCCAACGCGCCGATGCGCGCGGCCAGCGCCGCCGGATCGGCAATCTCGCCGACCGGCACGACGAACGAATCGAAATCGTCATGGTCATGCTCCGCCTCATCGTCATGGTGCGTGCGGCGGTTGTCAATATCGTCCTCGGTGCCGACGCCAAGCCCGAGCAGCAGCGCCGCATCGACCTTGCCGTCGGCGACCGCGATCGTTTTCACGCTGCGCGGCAGCGCGCTGGAGATCGCCGCCTGCGCCTTGGCGATGCCCGCTTCATCGAGCAAGTCGCGCTTGTTGAGCACGACGAGATCGGCGCAAGCGATCTGGTCCTCAAACACTTCCTCGACCGGGTCGTCATGGGTGAGCGCCGCATCGGCGGCGCGCTGCTGCGCCAGCGCGTCGAGATCCGCCGACACGCGCCCGTCCGCAAGCGCGGCGCCGTCGACCACGACCACGACGCCGTCGACCGTGACGCGGCTCTTGATCGCCGGCCAATGAAACGCCTGCACCAGCGGCTTCGGCAACGCCAAGCCGGATGTTTCGATCACGATGTGCTCGACACCCTCGCGCGCCAGAATGGCATCGAGCGCGGGCACGAATTCGTCGGCCACCGTGCAGCATAGACAGCCGTTGGCGAGTTCGACGATGTTTCCCTCCGGGCAGGCTTCGTTACCGCAGCCTTTGAGAATTTCGCCGTCGATGCCGACGTCGCCGAACTCGTTGACGATGACGGCGAGCCGGCGGCCCTTCGCGTTCGCAAGCACGTGGCGGATCAGCGTCGTTTTGCCGGCGCCGAGAAAGCCGGTGACGATCGTGCAGGGAACGCGCGCGAGCGAACCGTTCATTGATCGATCATTCATGGGTCAATCTCTGTGAAGCCGATAGGAGGCACGCGCGCGATCAAGCCGCGCTTCAATCGTTCCGGACCGGCCGCGCCACGGCAGAATGCCGTCGGCGGCGCTCGCCATCATCCGGGCAGCGACGACCAGCGCTTCGGCGCATGTCTCGTCCAGCCCGCCGAACACGTAGGTCCATGAGCCGTTGGCGCGCAGCGCCGCGCTTGGGCCGCGCGAGCAATTGGCAAAACACCGCAGGCGGCGGACTTCGATTTCCGTGCCGGCGGCCGCGCGCTCGGTCGCGTCGGCAAGCAGCGCGCCGGGACGCGGTTCGCGGTCAGGCGCGCCGGCCTGGCGGCAGGTGATGCAGACGTAGATGACCGGCGCCGCGGTGCGTTTGGCGGCAGAGTCGGCATTGTTCTCGGTCAAAGTCGTCATGGCGACACCGGGGCGCGGTCGGCGAGCGGGCGGTCGAGGCCCTGCCACCGGTAGAGCAGATACGAGATCGCCCAGCTGGCGATGAAAATGCCGACGACCAGATAGCCGAAATTGGCGAGCCCGCTGTTGAGCGCGCCGATGAAATCCCAGAACGCGCCTTCGAGACCGAGTTTACCGGCGATCAGGCCGAGTGCCTCGACACCGCCGATCACGAGCGCGACGACGACCGAAATCGCCGTGATGGTGAGGTTGTACCAGATCTTCCGGATCGGATTGAGGAATGCCCAGCCATAGGCGCCGACCATCAGCACGCTGTCGGTGGTATCGACCAGTGTCATCCCGGCGGTGAACAAAGCCGGGAAAATCATCACCGTGCCGAAGTTCATGCCACCGGTGGCCTGGCTTGCCGAGACGGTGAACAGCGTAATCTCGGTCGCGGTATCGAAACCCAGTCCGAACAGAAAGCCGACCGGAAACATTTGCCAGCTATGCGACACCATGCGGAACAGCGGGCGGAAGATGCGGGCGAGAAAGCCGCGGCCCGACAAAAGCGCGTCGAGTTCGTGCTCGGCGACCGGTTCGCCGCGCCGCGCAGCGCGAAAACTGCGCCACACGCCGCGCAGAATGACGAGATTGATCACCGCGATGGCGAGCAGAAAAAATGCCGACGCGCCGGTGCCGATGACGCTGCCGATCGCCTGCAGCTCGCTGAAACGTCCGGCCAGCGCGAACGCCGCGGCCGCGATACCGGCGACCGCGAGCGTGATGGCGAGCGAATGGCCAAGCGAGAAGAACAGGCCGACGGAGAACGGATGCTTGCCCTCCTGCATCAGCTTGCGCACGACATTGTCGATCGAGGCGATGTGATCGGCGTCGACGGCGTGCCGCAGCCCGAGCACATAGGCGAGCACCGCGGTGCCGAGGAGCGCCGGCTGGTCGGCGAGTACGATCACCGCCCACGTCCAGATCACCGCATTGGCGGCGAGCAAAAGCCCGTAGATGGCGAAAATCTTGGCGCGCCGATTGGCCGACGTGTCATCGGCCGCAATACGCAGGATTCTGAGCACGATGGGTCCTCGCGTGACCTGCCGTCTGCAGCCGGCGCGAGCGAGGACCAAGAGCACCCACCCTACCCTTCCCCGCGTGCGGGAAGGTAGAGTCGGGGTCTTTTGGATCATCCACCGGTACACCCCGACCGATGTTTGTCGCGTCGACCTCGGATCGACGGCAGGTCTCCTGGCTCGCGGATCGGCGCCTCGCCCTGCCTTCCCGGCGGCGAAACAGCCGCCAGTGGCGCATGTGGACGAGACTTCCCGCTCACAGTTGCGGGGGCAGCTGCGGATTAGGAACAGGAGTCCCGCACCGCATTCCCTTTTCGCCCTCTGACGAGGGACCGTCGATGGCAACAGTTAACGGCGGCGCGGACAGATTTGTCAACGCCGGATTATTTTCGTCCCGCGCCGAGGCGACTTTGGGCATCAATCAGCGAAACGTAAACCGGCCTTTCTTCCGGCGCCGGGGACGTATTTCTGCGATTTGTTCGTCGGTGAGCTGCACTTCACTCTCCCGTTGCCTCGTCGGCGGCTGAACGAAGATTTCCTTTGCCTGCTCTTTTGTCATAGTTGAAATGTCGCGGACTAGGGCCTGTGTTCAGTTAGGGGATTCCCAAATCAGCAATTGAGTGATTCATGGGCGGTCGGCCTAAAGGAGGGGCTGACCGATGCGGCGCTACGCATTACGCGACGACCAGTGGGATCGGATCAAGGATTTTCTGCCTGGCCGCGAAGGCCACGTCGGCGGCACCGCGGCCGATAATCGGCTGTTCGTTGAAGCTGTTCTCTACAGGTATCTAGCCGGCATTCCTTGGCGTGATCTGCCCGAGCGTTTTGGCGACTGGAAGATCGTCCACCAGCGCTTTGGTCGATGGACGAAGAGTGGCGTTTTCGATCGCATCTTCAAGCAGTTGGCCAGTGACCACGACAACGAATACATGATGATCGATGCCACCATCGTGCGGGCGCATCAGCACAGCGCCGGCGCGCGAAAAAAACGGCGAACAAGCGATCGGTCGATCCCGCGGCGGACTGACCACCAAAATTCACGCCCTCGTCGACGCCTTGGGCAATCCCGTCGATTTGATGCTCACGCCGGGGCAAGCCCACGATCTGGCTTGCGCAGAGCCATTGACTGACGGTGTCGCGCCAAAGGCTTTAATTGGCGATAAGGCCTACGATGCCGATCCGCTGATCGACAAGCTCGCTGCACGTGACATTATCCCGGTGATTCCGCCCAAGGCCAATCGCAAGATCAAGCGCGAATGCGACTTGGCACTCTATGCCGAACGCAATCTCGTTGAGCGTTTCTTCAACAAACTCAAGAACTTTCGCGCTATCGCCACACGCTACGACAAACTTGCCAGAAATTTTCTCGCCGGACTGCAGCTCGCGTCCGCTATCATCTTGCTCAACTGAAGACAGGCTCTAGATTTCCGTGCCAAAAATTTCGGACGACTGGAAATTGGCCACAGCTCCGATAACCCTCGTTCTTGGCGGCGCCCGCTCGGGCAAGAGCCGTTATGCGGAAAGCTTGATCGCAGCCCTGCCGCCGGCTTGGAATCCGCCTTGGGTTTTTGTGGCAACGGCGGAGCCCGGCGACGAGGAAATGCGAGCCCGCATCGCCGCGCATCGGGCCCGGCGCGGACCGTCGTGGCAGACCGTCGAGGCAGCGCACGAACTCGCCGAGGCGGTGCTGCTGGCGCAGCCGATGCCGGTGCTGGTCGATTGCCTGACGCTGTGGCTATCAAATCTGATGCTGGGGGAGGCGGCGATCGACGCGGAGATCGCCCGGCTCGAGCGTGCGCTCGATGCGGCGTCGGCGCCCGTCGTCCTGGTCAGCAACGAAGTCGGCTCAGGAATCGTGCCGGAATATCCGCTCGGGCGTAAGTTCCGCGACGCGCACGGCGTACTCAATCAGCGCATGGCGGCGCGCGCCGATCGCGTCGTGCTTATGGTGGCAGGCTTGCCGCTCGCGGTGAAGGGTACGCTATGAACGAAAAGACCGATCAGAGCGAAGCCGAACGGCATCGCGCCAAGATGGCGAAGCGCAAGGCGGTACAGGACGCCGAGGTCGCCGGCAAGACCATCGAAAAAGGCCTGCTGATCGTGCACACCGGCACCGGCAAGGGCAAATCCACGGCCGCGTTCGGGCTCGCTTTGCGCATGCTCGGGCGCGGTCACAGGGTCGGCGTGGTGCAGTTCATCAAGGGAGCCTGGCATTCGGCGGAGCGCGATGCGCTGCAAAAATTCGGCGATCAGGTCTCCTGGCACACGATGGGCGAAGGTTTTACCTGGGACACGCAGGACCGTGCCCGTGATGTCGCAGCGGCCGAGCGCGCCTGGGCGCAGGCGCGCGAACTGATGGACGATCCGCAGTTTGCGCTTGTCGTTCTCGACGAGCTCAACATCGCGCTGCGCTACGACTATCTCGACCTCGCCGCGATCGTCGCGGCGCTGACCGCGCGGCGGCCAAACCTGCACGTTGTCGTCACCGGACGCAACGCCAAGCCGGAGCTGATCGCGGCCGCGGACCTCGTCACCGAAATGACGTTGGTCAAGCATCATTTCGCCGCCGGCGTGAAGGCGCAGCCCGGCATTGAGTTCTAAAACATGCCGGCACGCGCGCTGATGTTCCAGGGCACGGGCTCGGACGTGGGCAAGTCGCTCATCGTCGCGGGCCTCGCCCGCGCGCTGACGCTGCGCGGCCTGAAAGTCCGGCCGTTCAAACCGCAGAACATGTCGAACAACGCAGCCGTGACGGACGACGGCGGCGAGATCGGTCGCGCGCAGGCGCTGCAGGCGCGCGCCGCGCGCACGCCGCCAAGCGTGCACATGAATCCGGTGCTGCTCAAGCCGCAGAGCGACGTCGGCGCGCAAGTCGTGGTGCAGGGCCGCGTTTATGCGCACGGTGCGAACGCCGCCGCCTATCAGCAGATGAAAAAGGAGCTGCTGCCGTTCGTGCGCGACAGCTTCGCGCGGCTCTCCGCCGAAGCCGATATCGTGCTGGTCGAAGGCGCCGGCAGCGCCTCCGAGATCAATCTACGCGACAATGATATCGCCAATATGGGTTTCGCCCGCGCCGCCGACGTGCCGGTCGTACTGATCGGCGATATCGACCGCGGCGGCGTCATCGCCAGCCTGGTCGGCACCAAGACGGTGATCTCGCCTGAGGACGCTGCGCAGGTGTGCGGCTTCATCGTCAACAAGTTTCGCGGCGATCCGGCGCTGTTTGCGTCGGCCACGGCGCGCATCGCGCAACTCACCGGCTGGCAGGCGCTCGGCCTCGTGCCGTACTTTACCGATGCGCGCCTGTTGCCGGCCGAGGACGCACTGGCGCTGGAGCAAAACCGGCCCGCAAAGCCGCAAGCGCGCGTGCGCATTGCTGTGCCGATTCTGCCGCACATTTCCAATTTCGACGATCTCGATCCGCTCGATGCCGAACCCGCGGTCGACCTCGTCCGCGTCAAACCCGGCGCCGCGCTGCCGGGCGACGCCGATCTCATCGTGCTCCCCGGCGCCAAGGCGACGATCGCCGATCTTGAGGCGCTGCGCGCCGCCGGCTTCGACATCGACATTGCGGCGCATGCGCGCCGCGGCGGCTTCGTGCTCGGTCTGTGCGGCGGCTATCAGATGCTGGGGCGCACGATTGCTGACCCTCAAGGCATCGAAGGTCCGCCCGGCAAGGCCGAAGGCCTCGGCTTGCTCGATGTCGACACCGTCCTGGCGACCGGCAAAAGCCTCGAACCGGTGCGCGGCACGACCAGCGACGGTGCGCCGTTTGCCGGCTATGAAATGCACATCGGCGTGACCGAGGGGCCGGACCGCGCGCGGCCATTCGCGCACCTCGCCGATGGAACGCCCGAGGGCGCGACCGCGCCCAGCGGGCGCGTCGCCGGGACCTATGTGCACGGCCTGTTCACCGACGACCGGCAGCGCGCCGCATGGTTGGCGCGCCTGTCCGCGGGGCCGTCGCGCGTTGCCTACGACAACCTGATCGAACGCACGCTCGATGGCTTAGCGGCGCACCTGGCCGCGCATCTCGACATCGACCGGCTCCTCACGCTGGCGCGATGAACATGGCGGCGGCAAGCGCGGCGATCAGCGCCAGCAGGATGGCATCGGCGCTGCGATAGAGCGCAAGCGCGCGGTGAATGTCGGCCGCCGTGGCGTCGCGGCGCCCCTGCCCCATCGTGGCATCATCGACGCGCACGCCGCCATAAACACGCGGCCCCGCCAGCGACAAGCCGAGCGCGCCGGCCATCGCGGCTTCCGGATAGCCGGCATTGGCCGAGCGGTGTTTTGGCGCGTCGCGCATCACCGCGCGCCAGGCCGGCCCCGCCGCCGCATTGCCGTGCAGCGCCGCCGCGGCGACGACGAGGAGGGCGGTCAGCCGGGACGCCGGCAAGTTGACCAGATCGTCGAGGCGTGCCGCCGCCCAGCCGAACGCCTCGTGCCGCAACGTACGATGCCCGATCATACTGTCCGCGGTATTGATCGCCTTGTAGAGTGCCGCGCCGGGAAGCCCGCCAATGACCATCCACAGCACCGGCGCGACCACGCCGTCGGAGAAATTCTCGGCGAGACTTTCGATAGCCGCGCGCGCCACGCCGGCTTGGTCGAGGATGGCGGTATCCCGGCCGACGATATGGGCCACGGCGCGGCGGCCCGCATCGAGGCCGTCCTTCTCCAGCGCACAGGCGACGTCGGCGACATGGCGGTGCAAACTGCGTTGCGCGATCAGCGTCGAGGCGGCGAGCGCGGCGAACAACAATCCGAACGGCAGACGGAAAAGTGCGCTCTGCAGGACGAGCGCAATCGCGCCGACGACCGCACAGACGATCAAAACTGCAAAAACGCCGGCGCCGCGGCGGCGCTCGGGCCTATCCGTTTCGCGATTGAACGACCGGTCGAGCGCCTCGATGAACGTTCCCATCCAGGTGATCGGATGGCCGATGGCGCATACGAGCGCCTGCGGATAACCGACCGCGAGCTCGATCAGCATGGCCAAAAAGGCGAGAACGAGCGTAAACGCGATCGGCATGTTTCAGTTCAACGGCGACACCGCGCCGCTCCTCCATGGCGGCGACGTTCCCGCCGCCCGGCGCCTGTTTCCCGGCGCGCCGCAACCTTTCATCGACCTGTCGACCGGGATCAATCCTCATCCCTATCGGGTGCCGCGGTTGCCGGCGTATTTATTCGAGCGCTTGCCGAGTTCGGCCGCGACCGCGGAACTCGCAGCCATTGCCGCGCGGACCTATGGCGCGCCGTCGTCGGCTTATGTCGTGCCGGCGCCCGGCACGCAAATCCTGCTGCCGCTGGTTGCCGGTATCGTGCCTCCCACCCGCGCTGCGGTGATATCACCCACCTATGGCGAACTGGCCCGCGCCGCCACGCTCGCCGGACATGAGGTCGCCGCCGTCCACGACCTTGTCGCGGCAGGCAGCGCCCGGCTTGTCCTCGTCGGCAATCCAAACAATCCCGACGGCCGGCTATTTGCCGCAGCCGATCTGATCGCTCTGGCCAAAAATCTGCGCGCGCGTGGTGGAATGCTGATCGTCGATGAGGCATTCATGGAGGTCGGGCCGCCCGCCGCAAGCCTCGCGCCGCAGCTCAATGGCGGCAACATCATCGTGCTGCGCTCCTTCGGCAAATTTTTTGGGCTGGCCGGCCTCCGGCTTGGCTTCGCACTCGCCGCGCCTCAGATCGCGGCACGCATCGCCGCGATGCTCGGACCATGGGCGGTGTCAGGTCCTGCCCTTGCTGCGGGCGCCAAGGCATTGTCCGATGCAGCTTGGACCGAGCGAACGCGCCGCCGTCTCGCCAAATCGGCTATGCGGCTCGATGCCATGCTGGCCGAATCCGGATTCACGGCCCTGGGAGGCACGAACCTGTTCCGTCTTGCGCGCGTTCGGGAAGCAGACAAGTTGTTTCACCATCTCGGCCGCGCCGGCATTCTGGTGCGCGTGTTCCCCGAGCATCCCGATTGGATCCGCCTCGGGCTGCCGGCGAACGAGACAGCGTGGCGCCGGCTGCAAAATGCATTGGCCGCATTCCGGCACAGGCATTAAAAAAATTATGGGGCGATTTACGAAGATGGCAGCTTCGATCCGGGCGGAGCACAGAACCGCGGCTGCTCTTGTTGCGCTGGCCATATGGGCGGCACGGCTTCGGCGGCGACGCGATTGGCGACGCCGTGTATTTCGTTGGCAGCTCGCTCACGCCCGACGATGGCCGTGAGGCCGCGCTCAACATCGCCCGGCTGTATCTCAAGCGAATTCGTCCTAAGCTTCGCGGCATGAGCGCACCGTCACAGCCGCGGAGCGCAAGCAATCGCGCAGCGGCAAATGCGTCGGCCGGATTTGATCAAGCTTTCCGCGGCCGGCTGCGCGACCTTTTGCTCTGGCGGCGCGACGTCCGGCGCTTCCGATCCGATCCGCTGCCGAGCGGCACATTGGAGGCGCTGATTGAGCTTGCCTGTCTTGCGCCCTCGGTCGGCCTGAGCCAGCCTTGGCGTTTTGTCATTGTCGAGGACGCGGCGCGGCGCGCGGCAATCCAACGCAATTTCGAAATCTGCAACGCGGCGGCGCTCGCCGCGCAAGAACGCGAGCGCGCGAACCTCTACGCGCAGCTCAAACTCGCCGGCCTCCGGGAAGCACCCTGTCATCTCGCCGTGTTCGCCGACCGCGCAACGGCGCAGGGCCACGGCCTCGGGCGCCACACCATGCCGGAGATGATCGAGTATTCGGCGGTCACCGCCGTGCATACGATCTGGCTAGCGGCGCGCGCACACGGCATCGGCATGGGCTGGGTGTCGATCCTGGATCCGCAAGGCGTCGCCGACATTCTCGCAATACCGCCGCATTGGAAATTCATCGGCTATTTCTGTCTCGGCTATCCGCAGACCGACGACAGCGTTCCCGAACTGGAACAAAGCGGCTGGGAGTGTCGGCGGCTGCCGGCATCGGTCGTCATCCAGCGCTGAAACATCCGACAGCGCCGCCCATCAAGCTTAACACGCTGAACTGCCGCTGTACCATAACAGGGCAGATAAGCTGGCATCGGCCTTGCTCCCTGGCTGACGCTCGCCGCATCGTGCCGCACGCCGGACCGGCGTCACGCGATCGCGCAAATCGTCGCCAATCATGCCGCGCCAGCGACCGAAGCAGATCGAAGCGCTGGTTGAGGGAGAGTGCCGTGTTAACCTTCGCCTGTGCCGGAGCGCGACGCGCTTCGCGACTGACTGCCCCTGCGAGCGCCGTGCTCGCGCTGGCGCTCATCACATTTGCAAGCATGCGTCCGGCTCTGGCCGAAGGGGTCTGGCTCGGCAGCTGCGTCGGCTCGGGGTCCGGAGGCGACTGTGCAATGCTGTCGGCGCCGCTCGGCAATCCCTATATCAGAAAAGTGCCGCAACCCCGCGATGCGGCAGAACGCGCGCGCGCCACCGAGCAAGACCGGCGCTGGGTCGAGCGCTGCCGACCCACCATTCACCCGGACCGCTACGGCGTGCCCCGCTACCATTATACGCGGCCGGGCTGCGAGTTCGGCGTCGGTGGGTTTTAGATTAGCGCAGCAGCGTACGTTCGGTGTCGTCACTGTGCGGAGCAGCAGCGAAGCAATCTGAACATCGGCCGGGCGCTTGGATTGCCTTCTCGGCTCGGATTGACGCCGAATGATTACAAGGCCTTGGCCACACAATAAGCGGCCAGGAACACCTTCACCGCGATGCCTACGCTGCGTTCGACCTGCTCCTGGCTTGGCGCCGGCGCGAAGTTGAACACGATCGGCTTGAACAGCATGGCATGAGTCGATTCCATGAATTGCGCCGCCGCGATCTCGCAGTCTTCGATCGCGAGCACGCCGGCCTCGATCTGCGCGGCGAGATAAGCCGCGAGCTGCGCGATACCGGCTTCCGGTCCAGATTGATAGAATCGCCGCCCGATTTCCGGCATGCGGTCGGCAATCGCGATTACGGTACGGATCGCCGATGCCTTTTCGGGCCGGCACAGGAATTTGACATAGGCAATACCGAGCCGCGTCAGCACCGCGCCCACGTCATGGTCGTTCGGATCGAGGTCGAAAATGCCCTCGGCCTGCGCATCGCACTCCTCCTCGACGATGGCCTCGAACAGCTCCTCCTTGTTTTCGAAATAGACATAGAGGGTGCCCTTCGAGACGCCCGCGGCACGCGCGATGTCATTCATGCTGGCGGCGTCAAAGCCCTGCGCCAGAAACACCGCCCGCGCGCCTTCGATAATCTGGCGCCGCTTGGCACTGGCCTCGTCGTTTTCGGTAGAACCTGACCGCGACAAAGTGGCTTGCTCGATCATTTTGATCGTCCTTTTGGCGCTTCCCGCCGGTTCCATGCCGCCAAACGGCTGAGATCTAACGGAATTCCTCCGCACATGAATATAGTTTGACCGAACCGTTCGGTCAATATTGACACCGCCACCACCCCCCATTATTAATGACCGAACCGTTCGGTCAACGACGCTCTGGCCGAGCGGGGAGTTTGACGGGAGACGACGAATGTTTCGCAAGCAGGAATGGGCTCAGGATTGGGATGGCGGCTCGGACCGTCTCAAGGTCGTTCCTCCCCGCAAGCCAGAGAGCGAAATTGAAACCGCGCAGGATACGACTCCAGGCGCGACCCAGGAAGCTTTCCAGGAATCCTTGCCGGGGGCTGCGGCAGAGGCCCGCGCCCCCTCCCCGACGCCGCCGTCCCCCGCGGCGGATGTGCCGGCCCTGTCCGCAGCACCCGGCAAGGACCCGCCACGGCGATTGAGCCGCCGCAAGCTCGCGCTCGGCGCGCTGGCGGCCGTGGCGGCGGGCGGCGCCGCATGGTTCGGCTATGACTGGTGGACGGTCGGCCGCTTCACGGTGTCGACCGACGACGCCTATGTCGAAGCCTACAACACGACGCTGGCCGCCAAAGTACCGGGCTACGTGGCGCGCGTCCCGGTCACCGACAACAGCGCGGTTCACAAAGGCGACGTCATCGCCACGATCGACGACGGCGACTACCGGCTCGCCGCCGATTCGGCGCGCGAGAAGGTCGCGACCCAGCAGGCGACCATCGCCCGGATCGGCCGGCAGATCGACGCCCAGCAAGCCGCCGTTGCGCAGGCCCAGGCACAACTTGCATCCGCACAGGCCTCGGCCAAACGCTGGGACCTCGAAATGGCGCGGCAGAACTTCCTGGCGACAAAGGACTATGCCAGCCGCCAAACGCTGGAGCAGACGCAGGCGAGCCGCGATCAGGCGGTCGCCGGTGTGCAGAGCGCGCAAGCCGGGCTCGAGTCGGCAAAGGCCAACGTCGCCGTGCTCAAGGGCCAGCAGCGGGAGGCGATCGACACGCTTGCCGAACTGAAGACCGCCCTCGCCAAGGCCGAACGCGACCTGTCGTTCACCGTGATCCGTGCGCCGATCGACGGCGTGATCGGCAACCGTGCCGTTCAGGTCGGCGACTATCTGCAGCCCGGGCAGCGGATTGCGAGTTTGGTGCCGCTCGACAACGTTTATGTCGACGCCAATTTCAAGGAGACGCAGCTGGCGCGGCTACGCCCCGGACAGACAGTGTCGATTTCCGTCGATGCGCTGCCACAGCACGACATCACAGGCTCGATCGAAAGCCTTTCACCAGCCTCAGGCGCGGTGTTCTCGCTGCTGCCGCCCGACAATGCGACCGGCAATTTTACCAAGATCGTGCAGCGGCTGCCGGTGCGCATCCGGGTGCCGGAATCCGTCGCCGGCAAGGGCCTGCTGCGTCCCGGGATGTCGGTCGTCGTGAGCGTGAACACCAAACAGGATGCCGCGGCCGGTGCCTTCTTGCCGCTGCATGAAGCCGCGCGCTGAGCCGCGATTGGAACGTAGGCCATGGCCTCCGCCACGATTGCCGCCACGAGCCCACAGCTGCCCGCGCCGGCCGATGCCGACCGCATCGATCCGGCGCGGCTGGTCGCGTTCCTGGCGATGTGCTTCGGTATGTTCATGGCGTTCCTCGACATCCAGGTGGTGTCGGCGTCGCTCGCGGAAATTCAGGCCGGGCTAGCGGCGTCGAGTGACGAAATTACCTGGGTGCAGACGTCCTATCTGATGGCCGAGGTGGTCGCCATCCCGCTTTCCGGCTTCCTGTCGCGCGCGCTCGGTACGCGCATCATGTTCGCCGCCGCCGCCGCCGGCTTCACCTTTGCCAGCCTGATGTGCGGGTTCACCTCGTCGATGAACGGAATGATCGTGTGGCGCGCCATCCAAGGCTTTATCGGCGGCGGCATGGTGCCGACGGTATTCGCCTCCGCCTACATCATCTTTCCGCGCTCGCGCATGAACGTGGTAGTGCCGCTTATCGGCCTCGTCGCGACGCTTGCGCCGACCATCGGCCCGACGGTCGGCGGCTATCTCACCGACGCGCTGTCCTGGCACTGGCTGTTCTTCATCAACGTCGTGCCCGGCATCATCGTAACGATTGCCGCGCTGACGCTGATCGATTTCGACCGGCCGGACTTCAAGCTGTTCGAGACGTTCGACTGGATCGGCCTCATATTGATGGCGCTGTTCCTCGGCGCACTCGAATATGTGCTCGAAGACGGGCCCCGCTACGACTGGTTCGACGACTCCACGATTGCGCTGATGGCGCTGATTTCCGCCGCATCGGCAGTGTTCTTTCTCATCCGCGTGCTGACGGCACGCGACCCGATCGTCGACCTGCGCGCGTTCCTGGACCGCAATTTTGCGGTCGGCAGCGTGTTTTCGTTCGTGCTCGGCATCGGCCTGTACGGCCTGACATACCTCTATCCGGTCTATCTCGGCCAGATCCGCGGCTACGACGCGCTGATGATCGGCAAGGTCATGTTCGTATCCGGCATCGCCACGTTTGTCTCGGCGCCTTTCGTCGGCCGCATGGTCGACAAGGTCGATCCTCGCCTGCTCCTCGCCATCGGCTTTTTGATCTTTGCACTCAGCAACTGGCAACTGACCGGCCTCACGACGGATTGGGACTATGCCCAGGTGTTCGTCCCGCAGGTGTTGCGCGGCATCGGCCTGATGTTCGCGATCGTGCCGATCACCAATCTGGCGCTCGGCACGCTGCCGCCCGAGCGGCTGAAGAACGCTTCGGGCCTGTACAACCTGACGCGCAATCTCGGCGGCGCGGTCGGGCTCGCGGGATTGAATACGGTGCTCGACGATCGCATGGACCTGCACTTCGCCCGCCTGCACGACGCCATCACCTGGTCGCGGCAGCCGGTGATGGAAACCCTGCAAGGCCTGACGGCGCGCATGCCCGGCTCGGATGCGCAGACCATGGCGCTCAAGCAGCTGTTCATGATGGTGCACCAGCAGGGTGTGGTGATGGCTTTCGCCGATGTATTCCTGTTGCTGGCACTGCTGTTTGCAGTGTTCGCGCCGCTCGCGGTCATGCTGCGGCGGCCGGCGGCGGATGCTGGCGCTGCTGGCGGTCATTAAGGCAAGGCCAGCGACAATATCGCCTGTTTCGGCGCGGCGGGCCGTGGTAATATGGTTGTCAGAGCTGCCCTCGGAGCCTGCCGGCGTTCCGTAAATCAAAGGCAGCGAACGTGCCCTCGGCGGGCAGCATACACATCCAAACAAACTATCGTTCTTGAGCGGACGCCGAACTGACGGCGTCAATCGCGCGCGGCGCGACATGTGCCGCCGCGGCACGATCGATTTCAAGGGGGAGACGTGTGATGCTGTTAAATGCCGTGCTGTGGCTCATAGTCATCGGACTGATCGTGCTGATACCGGCTGGCTGCATCATGACGCGGTCGGACAAGAAGAGTGCGCCGCCGGCTGCGCATTAGGCGGGACTGACAGCCTGGATCGGACGGCAGTCGCGCTAACCGCGGCATGATCGCGGCACGCTTCAGCGTCGCGAACCCGAATCTGCGGCAGCGTCGCCATAACCGCCCGCCGTCGGCGTCTGAATGATGATCGCCTCGCCGGCGTCGATGACCGTGGCGTCGCAGCCCTTGAGTTGCTCGACGCTGCCGTCGTTGCGGCGCACGCTGTTTTTGCCGATCTGACCGTTCCGCCCGCCCGCGAGCCCGAATGGCGGCACGCGGCGATGGCCGGACAGGATCGTGCATTCCATCTTTTCCAGAAACCGGATGGTGCGAATGACGCCGTCGCCGGCGTTCCACCGGCCGCGGCCGCCGGAACCTTTGCGGATGTGAAAATCCTCCAGCAGCACCGGATAGCGGAATTCCAGAATCTCCGGATCGGTCAGCCGCGTGTTGGTCATGTGCGTGTGCACGGCGTCGGTGCCGGGAAAGCCGGGGCCGGCCGGCGAGCCGGAGCAGATGGTCTCGTAATACTGATACTTGTCGTTGCCGAAGTTCAGATTGTTCATGGTGCCCTGCGCCGCCGCCATGGCGCCGAGCGCGCCGAACAGCGTGTCGGTGACCATCTGCGACACTTCGACGTTACCGGCGACGACCGCTGCCGGATAACGCGGCGCCAGCATGGAATTCTCCGGAATCACGATGTGGATCGGCCGCAGGCAGCCGGCGTTTATCGGGATATCGTCGTCGACCATGACGCGGAACACGTAGAGCACGGCGGCGCGGGTCACCGGCTCGGGTGCGTTGAAATTGGTGCCTTGCTGCGGAGAGGTGCCGGTGAAATCCACCGTCGCCTCGCGCTTTTTCTTGTCAACCGTAATGCGCACGGCGACCACATTACCCTGATCCGCCTCGTAGCTGAACGCGCTGTCGTGGAGCCTGCCGATCACCCGGCGGACGCTTTCGGCGGCATTGTCCTGTACGTGGTGCATGTAAGCGTGCACGACGTTGAGGCCAAACTCGACGATCATCTTGCGCATCTCGTGCGCGCCTTTTTCGTTGGCGGCGATCTGCGCTTTCAGGTCGTTGATGTTTTGCACCGGATTGCGCGCCGGATATTTGGCGTTGGTCAGGAGATCGTACAGCGCGGCTTCGCGGAATTTGCCGCGGTCGACCAGCTTGAAATTGTCGATATAGATGCCTTCCTCGTCGATCGTGGTGGCGATCGGCGACATCGAGCCCGGCGCGATGCCGCCGATGTCGGCGTGATGGCCGCGCGAGGCGACCCAGAACAGGATTTTCCCCCTCCCCACCCTCCCCCGCTTGCGGGGGAGGGAACGGGACGGGGGTTCGAACACCGGCGTACAGACCGTGAGATCGGGAATGTGGGTCCCGCCATTGTACGGCGCGTTGATCAGGTAGGCGTCGCCCGGTTTGATCCTGCCCTTGTTCTCGCGGATGATGGTTTCCACGGCGCGATCCATCGAGCCGAGATGGACCGGAATATGCTGCGCGTTGGCCACCAGCGAGCCGTTGCCGTCGAATATGGCGCAGGAGAAATCGAGCCGTTCCTTGATGTTCACCGAATAGGCGGTGTTCTGGAGCGAGACGCCCATCTGCTCGGCGATCGACATGAACAGGTTGTTGAACACTTCGAGCATCACCGGGTCGGCCTGGGTGCCGATTGCCCGCGCGCGGTTGAGCTTCTGCACGCGGCGCAGCACCAGGTGATCCTTCGCCGTTAATTCGGCTTGCCAGCCGTGCTCCACCACGACCGTCTGATGCGGCTCGATGATGATGGCCGGGCCCTTGACCTTGTGTCCGGGCAAGAGCGTCTCACGCGCATAGACGGCGGCGCGATGCCATTTGCCGCCGGAGAAGAACCGCGTCCGGCGCGCGGGTAACGGCAGCTTCGCACGCGTGACTTTGCGGACCTGCTCCTTAAACGCCGCGCCGCCGCCGACCGCCTCGACTGAAACCGCCTCGATTACCAGCGCCTTGCTGCGATCGATGAAGCTAAACTGCGCCTTGTGGCCGCGCTCGAAGGCCGATTTCATTCTCGCAAGGGGCGCCAGTTTCACGGCTCCGCGCAGCGGCGGGCGAAAGGTGCCTGCCTCGACAATCAGCGGCGTATCGGTGCCGGCGTAGCGAATATGCGCGCGCACGTGCAGCTTGATCTTCCCGGGCGGAACGCCCTGCCCTTTGACTTCCGCGATCACCTCGCCGGCAAGCTTGTTGACCGCGCGCTGCAGCGTTGCGCGCGCCTTGTCGCCGAACGGCTCCTCGATCGCCTGCTGGCGCACGCTGCGAATATCGGCGAGGCCCATACCGTAAGCGGACAGCAAGGACGACAGCGGATGGATCAGCACGCTGGTCATGCCGAGCGCATCGGCGACCAGACAGGCGTGCTGGCCGCCGGCGCCGCCGAAGCAGTTGAGCGCATAGCGGGTCACGTCGTAGCCGCGCTGCACCGAAATCTTTTTGATCGCGTTCGCCATGTTCTCGACCGCGATCTTGATGAAGCCGTCGGCGACCTGTTCGGCGGCCCGGCCGCCGCCGATTTGCTTTGCCATCGCGGCGAACGCGCCGCGAACCGCCTCGGCGTCGAGCGGCTGGTTCTGCTGCGGGCCGAAGATTTTCGGAAAGAAATCGGGGAGAAGCTTGCCGACCATGACGTTGGCGTCGGTCACCGCCAGCGGGCCGCCGCGGCGATAGCATTTCGGCCCTGGATTGGCGCCCGCGGAGTCCGGCCCGACACGGAAGCGCGCGCCGTCGAAATGCAGAATCGAGCCGCCGCCGGCCGCCACCGTATGAATGAGCATCATCGGCGCGCGCATGCGCACTCCGGCGACTTCGGTCTCGAACGCACGCTCGTATTCGCCGGCGTAATGCGACACGTCGGTCGAAGTGCCGCCCATGTCGAAGCCGATCAGGCGCGAAAAGCCCGCGGAACGGCCGGTCTCCGCCATACCGACGACCCCGGCCGCCGGTCCGGACAGGATCGCGTCCTTGCCACGAAACAGCTCAGCCGCGGTTAGCCCTCCGGACGACATCATGAACATGAGCTTCGCCCCTCGCCCCGCTTGCGGAGCAAGGTGATGTTCATGCAAATCCCCTGCGACCTGCTCCACGTAGCGGCGCAGGATCGGCGACAGATAGGAATCAACCACCGTGGTATCGCCGCGGCCGACGAGCTTGATCAGCGGCGAGACTTCGTGGCTGGCCGACACCTGATCGAAGCCGAGTTCGCGCGCCAGCGCCGCCACGCGCTGTTCGTGATCGCTGTACCGATAGGCGTGCATCAGAACGACGGCGACGGCGCGGATGCCGTCGGCCTTGGCGCGCTCAAGCTCCGCGCGCACGCCTTCGAGATCGAGCGCCTGCGCCACCGTGCCGTCGGCCCGAACGCGCTCGTCGACCTCGACGACGCGCTCGTACAGCATGTCCGGCTTGACGATGTGCTTGGCGAAAATCTTCGGCCGCGCCTGGTAGCCGATGCGCAACGCGTCGCGAAATCCTTTGGTGATGAGCAGGATCGTGCGCTCGCCCTTGCGTTCCAGGAGCGCGTTGGTGGCGACCGTGGTGCCCATTTTCACTGCGCCGATCCGCGCGCTCGGTGTAGGCGCGCCGGACGCCACGCCGAGCAGGCGGCGGATGCCCTCGACCGCGGCGTCGCGATAAGCCTCGGGATTCTCCGACAGCAGCTTGTGCGTGTGCAGCGTGCCGTCCGGCCGCCGGCCGATCACGTCCGTGAAGGTGCCGCCGCGATCGATCCAGAACTCCCAAGTACCGCCTGAAGTCCCGACAGATGTGCCGCCAGACATGCCGGCCATGCGCTCGATCCCGCCGCTGTTTTGTGCCAACTTGTTTTTGTGTCAGATTGGCCCGAACCGAGCCCCGCGTCTTCCAGCCAGACGACTAATTCAGGAATCCAACATGCACAAGATCGCGATTGCCAAGGCCCAGAGCGACCGTCTGCAGATGCGTTTGGGCAAGCTGCACCCGTTCGACGTCATGGATCCGCGCAAGACCGCGCTGGTCGTGGTCGACATGCAGAACTATTTCGTCAAGCAGGGCCACCAGAGCGAGGTACCGCTGGCGCGCGAGATCGTTCCCAACATCAATCGGCTGGCCGCCGAGTTGCGCCGCCGCGGCGGGCACGTCGTCTGGGTGCGCAACGGCACCAACGACACCCGCGAGAGCTGGTCGAATTATCACAATTTTCTGCAGAACCGAAACCGCGCCGAGCGCCGGCTCAAATCGATGGAAATCGGCGAAGACGGTTACGAATACTGGCACCTCAACGATATCCGGCCAGAGGACGCACTGATCACCAAGAAGCGCTACAGCGCCTTCATCCAGGGCTCGTCCGATCTTGATCAACACCTGCGCGAGCGCGGCATCGACACGCTATTGATCACCGGTACCGCCACCAATGTGTGCTGCGAGAGCACGGCGCGCGACGCCATGATGCTCAATTTCAAGGTCGTCATGGTGGCCGACGGACTTGCCACTCATACCGACGAAGAGCACAACGCCACCTTGTCGAATTTTTACGGCCAGTTCGGCGACGTGCAGACCACCGACGAGGTTTTCGAATTGCTCGCCCGCGGCGATCGGAAGAAGGCTGCGGCGTAATTCCGGGCGGCTGGTCTTCACAAGCCGCACACGCAGTTCTGCAGTTCGGCGCGGACTCGTCTTATGACACCGTCCCACGCGCGCGAGCGGTCCTGCCGAAACAGCCGCGCGGTCGGATACCAGGGGCTGTCGTCGCGATCGAGCAGCCAGCGCCAGTCAGGATTGTAAGGCAGCAATATCCAGACCGGTTTTGCCAGCGCGCCAGCGAGATGCGCGACGCTCGTATCCACCGAGATCACGAGGTCGAGATTCTCGATCAACGCCGCGGTATCGGAAAAATTCTGCAATTCCTCGCCGAAATAAACGAAATCGCCGCGTTCCCTTAAGTGCGCCAGATCGCCGGCGCCAAACTCGCGCTGCAGGCCCACCCAGGTCGCGTCGATGTCGGATAGCGCCGATAGAAAAACGTCGATCGGTATCGACCGGTTGCGATCGTTCAAGTGCGTCGGGCGGCCCGACCAGGTGAGACCTATTCTGGGACGGATTTTCAAAGGCAGTTTGGCGCCCCAATGCGTCGCCGCATCCGCCGGCGCCCGGAGATACGGCGTTCCGGATGGAATTGTCGCAAGCTCGGTGCCGAAGGCCAAGGGCAAACTGAGTAGCGGACAATGCAGATCGAAGTCGGGCAGCGGCTCGCCCTGCACGGCAATCCGCAGCGCATGCGGAAGCGCGGACATCACTTCCCGCAACGGCTTCTGAACCTCCAGGATCACATGCGCCGCGCGTTCGGCAACGAGCGGCGCGTAGCGGCAGAACTGGATCGTATCGCCGAAGCCCTGCTCAGCGTGGAGCAGGATGGTCCTGCCGGCAATCTCGCCGGATCCAAGCCAGAGCGGCTGCGGAAAACTCCGCTTCTCGCGTTTGAACTGCGAGGTTTCCCATCGCCATTCGTGCTTTTCCCAGCCGCGGCACATGTCGCCGATCAGCAACCGGCACAGCGCCTCGTTATAATGGACATCCGCGTAATCGGGCCGCAGCACGATTGCACGCTGATAGCTCGCCAGCGCTACGTCGAACCGCATCAGCTTTTCGAGGGCGACGCCTCGATTTAAGTGCGCCTCGGCATGATCCGTCCCCAGCGCAATCGCACGATCATAGGTCGCCAGCGCGGCTTCGAAACGGTCCATCGCAAGCAACGTGTTGGCTCGGCAGTAGCACGCCTGCTGGTAATCCGGCTGCATGGCAAGCGCACGGTCGTAGCTCGTCAGCGCGTCCTCAAACCGTTTCATGCGATGCAGCACGAGGCCGCGATTGAACAGCGCTTCGGCAAAGCCGGCGCGTAACGCCAGCGCGCGATCGCAGCTCTCCAGCGCTTCCTCGAACCGCTCCAGCGCCAACAGGGTGACGCCGCGATTGACCAGCGCCTCGCTATGCCGTGGCTGCAGCGTCAGGGCCCGGTCGTAGCTCGCCAGCGCCTCGCCATGTCGGTTGAGGACATGGAGTACATTGCCGCGGTTGAAGTGGACCTCGACGGCGTCCGGCTGCTGTGCGAGCGCGCGATCGTAACTCGCCAAGGTATCGCCGAACCGGCGAAGCGCCAGCTGGGCGTTGCCGCGATTGGACAGGGCATCGAAATGATTCGGATCAAGCGCAAGAGCGGCGTCGATTTGTTCGATCGCCTCCGGATACTTGCCGCTCTGGGCGAAAACGACGCCGAGCAGGTGCAAGCAGTCGAAATGATCGGGTTCTGTCGCGAGAATTTGCCGATAGATTTTCTCGGCATCCGGCAGTCGGCCCGCCCGATGCAGGGCGATAGCCTCGTTCATCAGCGCCGCCACCGTCTTCCCGGTCTGCTGCGCAGAACTGACGGTCGCCGGCTGCGCCATCGAAAACGGCCTGGGTGGTTGCTCGGCGGAGGTCCCGAATCAAATCATTCTAACACGCGCGCACCAAGCGGTCGGAGCCGCCGGACCGCGCACGCGTCCGCAACGGCTCTTACACATCCGGCCTTTTGTAGTCCAAATTCGGTCCACCCTTCTGCGATTTCAGATACGATTCCACGTGCTGGGTCGGATCCATGGCGCGACGCATCCGCGCCCCGACCAGCTGATCGAGCTGGATCGCCTGCGACACCGAGAGGTCGCGGCCCATCTGCACGGTGATCTTGGCGTGTTCGAGCGGCGCCAGATGCCGCGCCGCGATTTCGCGGGCGATGCCGGTCACGATCGCTTCAAGCTCGCCAGCCGGCAGCGCCTGCGAGATCACGCCCCAGCGGTCGGCTTCGGCGCCGGAAATGTTACGGCCGACGAGTTGCATCAGCGCGACCTTCTTGATTGGGATGCCGCCGTGCACCAGCGTCGAGGTGACGAGCTGACCGAAGCTGCCGCGCAGGATTTCCGGCATGCCGAGTTGTGCGTCCTCCGCCGCGAACACCAGATCGTGGCAGTTCATGACGCCCAGCGCCCCGCCCAGACAATAGCCGTGCACCTGCGCGATGACGACGCGCGGAAACACGCGCAGCGCTTCGGCGATCTGCACCGTCGGCGTCGGCCGGTCCCAGTCGCGCGGCTCCTCGCTCATCTTGCGCAGAAAATGCAGATCGAGGCCCGAGGAAAAGCAGATGCCCGCCCCCTTGGTGATCACCACCTTGGTGTCGCGGTCGGCACGGACCATGTCGAGCGCCTCGAACCAGGCCTCGACCAGCGGCTCGTTGAGGCAGTTGCGCTTGTCCGGTCGATTAAGAACGACCCGCGCAACTCCCGCGTCTTCGAGGTGCTCCAGAATAAGCTCGGGCCATTGTTTGAGGGTACGCCATTTGTCGGCCATTCCGGTCTCCTTATTGTTGATTGGATGCACCCGCAACGTGCGGCACGACCAGCGCATCGAGCGCAAGCCCGCCGCGCGGCAGGACGATGAACGGGTTGATGTCGATCGACTGCACGGTGTCGGCCAAATGCTCGGCCATGCGGCCGAGCGCAACCAACGCATCGACCACGGCCTCGGCATCGAGCGCCGCCGAGCCGCGATAGCCGCGCAGCAGCCGCGCCGCATGCGTGCGGGCCAACATGGCGCGCGCCTTGTCGCGGCTGATCGGCGGCGCCGCGAACGCCACGTCCTTGGTCAATTCGAGCAGCACGCCGCCGCTGCCGGCCATCACGATCAGGCCCATTTCGGGATCGCGGTTCAATCCAAGCACCAGTTCAAGGCCGCCGCCGATGTGCTGGCCGACCAGCATCGTCTCGACCTTTTCACCGCCAGCCCGAAGCACATTGGCGCTGATCTGCGCGTAGGCGGCGCGCACCGCCGCTTCGTCGGCAAGATGCAGCACCACCGCACCAGCGTCGGACTTATGCAGGAGCTTTTCAGAAACGGCCTTGAGCACGACCGGGTAGCCGACGTCGCTTGCCGCCTTGACGGCGTCGTCCGCCGAATGAACGGCGGCCTCCTTTGGTGTAGCGATGCCATAGGCGCGCAGCAGATCCTTCGACCGCACCTCGTCGAGCGCCGCAGCACCGGATGCAGCGCGGGCACACACTTTGCCGGCAGCGGCTTGTTCGGTAGGCGACGGCGCACGCGCCGCTTCCGACGATGCCGCCAGGCGTTCGAGTTCATCGCGCCGCACCGCGGCTTCGATGGCGCGCAAACCCTTGTTGGCCTCCTGCAGGAATGACAAATGCGGCGACTGCGCGCTCAGCGCGCGGCTGTAATCGGTCTGGCCGTGCGAGGTCAGCGTGATGCAGGCGATCGGTTTCGGCGCGCCTTTCGCCAGTATCTCCTCGATCATGGCGAAGTGGATCTGGGCGCGGTCCGAGCCGCCGACTTCAAGCGGCAGCTTTTCCTGAAACAGGACCATGTCGACGTTGGGGTCGCCTTCGAGGGCGTCGATGGTCGCCCTGAAATTGCCGTGGCTCGAAAGCACAGCGAAGCCGCCGTCGATCGGATTGCTGACCATCGAGCCGACGCCGAGAATGGTCTTGAGCTTTGCGGTGGTTTCGGCGGCGAGCGGCTGGAACGACAGGCCGTTGCGCTCTGCCGCCTCGATCAGCACGCCGCGAAACGCCCCGGAATGCGTCACCGCACCGAGCCGGCGGCCCTTCGGCACGTCGGTATGGATGAGAAACTCGGCGAATTCGACGGCATCGTCGAGTGTGCCGGCACGGATCACGCCGAGATCGGCGGCAACCGCGTCGAACGCCTCCATGGCGCCGGCGAGCGATCCGGTATGCGCCATCGCTGCCGCGCGGCCTTCTTCCGATTGGCCGAGCTTGACCGCGACGATCGACTTGCCGGCCTTGCGGGCGATGCGGCAAGCCGCCCTGAACTTTTCCAGATCGGAGATCGCCTCGATATAAAGCATGATCACCTTCAACTCCGGCTGGTCGGCGAAGAAGGCGACATAGTCGGGAATGCCAAGGCCGGCTTCGTTGCCGCTGGTGATCAAATATTCGGCAGCGATGCCGCGTTCCTCGAGCGCGACATTCAAATAAAGCAGCATGCCGCCGCTCTGCCCGACCAGCGCCACCGGGCCGGGCCGCAGCGTCAACTGCCGGTCTTCCGTCATGGTGACCATGCGGCTCTTGGCGCAAATGTTACCCATGCAATTCGGGCCGGAGACGGCGAGGCCGGTCTCGGCGATGACGGCTCTCAGTTCGCCGCCCAAAGCGGCGGCCTCCTTATCGAACGCCTCGCCGAAGCCCGACGAAAATACCGTAGCGCTGCGCGCGCCGGCGGCAGCGCCGCTGCGTAAGAGTTCGGGCACGCCCGGCGCCGGTACGACGACGACGAGATGATCGGGCGGCTCGGGCAACGAGGCGAAATCCGGATAGCAGGGCGTGTCGAAAATCTCCTTGCGCCGCGGATGGATCAGATAGACCGGGCCGGGGAATTCGTAACGCTTCAGATTGCGCCAGACTCGCGTCGCCCAGCTTCCCGGCCGGTCGCTGACGCCGATCACCACCGCGTTGCGCGGTTCGGTCAGCGCCGCGACTTTCTTTTTGGATGCTTCGAGATCCACGCGTCCTTCCTCCTTCACGCCCGTACGGCCGATGCAACGGTACGCCGCCCGACCAGATAAAATGCCGCCGCGATCACCGTCATGATCGCGGTCCATACCAGGCCGAACGCTGCGAGTTCGGTCCCCTGGCCGTTGGCCCACAGATCGAACATCGCCGCCGACACCGGCTGCGCCGACGGCGAAGCGAGAATGACCGCAAGCGACAGATCCCGCGCCGCGATGAGAAAAATGAACAGCCAGCCGGCGAGCAAAGCCGGCGCCGCCAGCGGCACGATGATCCGCCGCAGCACGGTACGAAGCGGCGAGCCTGACACCGATGCGGCTTCTTCCAGTTCGGGATGGATTTGCAGCACACCGGCGGCCGAATAACGCATGCCATAGGGCAGGTAGCGGATGGTGAAGGCGATCACGAAGGCCCAAAGCGTGCCATAGAGCGCAAATGGCACCGCGAGAAAAATCTGGATCATGGCGACGCCGAGCACGATGCCGGGAAAGATCAGCGGCGCCGTGGCAAGTTGATCGAGCAGCCAGCCGCCCGGCCGGCGGCGCACGGCGAGCCAGCCGCACAGGAACGTAATGGCCATGATGCAGGTCGCCGCGCCGGCGCTCATCAAGAGTGTCTGCCACACCAGATCGACGTACACGGTCGAATGAAACACAGTGCGGAAATTATCGAGCGTCATGAGCTTAAGGCCGCGCGCGCTGAATCCTTGGGTGAACGGCATCAGCGCCAGCCAGAGCAGGCCGATTGCCGGCGCCCCGAGGATCAGGAAGGAGTTCAGCAGAATGACGCCGCCGCCGAGATAGCGCATGCGGCCGAGATCGAACAACCGCGAGCGGAAGCCGCGCCCGGTCAGGCTGTGATAGCGCGAAGCCTGCCGCGAAATGCGCGAATAGAGCCAGATCAGGCCGCCGGCCAGTACCAGCAGCACCAGCGAAAAGGCGCTCGAATAGCCGAGGTCGGGCGGCACACTCTGCGTCATGTCGAGATAGATATCGGTGGTCAAAACCTTGACCTTGCCGGGCAGGCCGACCAGCGCCGGCACTTCGAAGGCTTCGATCGAGCGCACGATCATGAGCAACGCGACCGCCGCGAAGGCGGGTAGCGCCAGCCGCATCGAGATGCGCGTCACGGTCTGAAAGATTCCGGCTCCGCACATGCGCGCCGCTTCCTCGTATTCGGCGTTGGCCTGCTGGAACACCGAGGACAACAGCAGAAAGGCGAGCGGCGACCACAGGAAGCCCTCGACCAGGATCATGCCCGGCATCGAATAGACGTTAAAGCGCGGCAGCCCGAGAAAGACGAAGAAGTCGTTCAGCGGCCCGACGCGGCCAAGCAGAAACAACCAGGCGATGACGTAGAGCACGAACGGCGTGCCGAGCGAAATGATTGCGGTGAGATAGGCGAACGCCTTGAGCGGTGCATTGGTGCGCTCGACCAGCCAGGCGACGAGGCCGCCGAAACAGAGCGCAATCGCGGTGGCGCCGAGGCTGAAGGTCAGCGAATTGGCGAGGCTGCCGAAGAATTGCCGGTCGGCGAGCAGCCGCCGGTAATATGCGAGGGTGAAATCGCCGAGACCGCCCGTCACGGTCGTGGTGTGCAGGCTGCCCTCGAGCAGGAACCACAGCGGCGGAACCACAAGCAGCAGCAGGATAGCGGCCAGCACCGCGACGAGGAGTCGCGTCGGGTCATGCGCGGCGCGGGCCGAGGCAACCCTGCTGAAACGCGCCTGCTGCATCGAACGCGCCTATTTTGGCTCGTCAGGCGTGATGGCGCGGTCGTATGGCGCGCGGCCAATCCGCATTACTGAAACAAATCCTTCTTGATTTTGATCCAGCGGTCGATGTTGGCGCTCATCGTCGCCGGCGAGATGAAGTTGGCTTTGAAGCCGCCGGCCTCGGGTTTAAGCCCGGGCACTTTGGCGGGCACCGACGGCATCGCCGGCAGATAGCCGACCGAGGCGAAGGTCTTCTGGCCCTCCTCCGACAACAGAAAGTCGATCAGCAGCTTGCCCGCATTGGGATGCGGCGCGTTTTTCACGAGTCCGATGGAGTGAAACGGCGCCGAGATAGGCTCGACCTTGAGCCATGACACCGGCGCACCCTTGTGGGCGCTGATCTCCGCATGGTGATTGAAGATGCTGAGCGCAATCGGGTACTGGCCCAAAATTACCTGGTCGAGGATGGCGCGATCCGTCGCTTCGACATTGATGATGTCCTGCTTGGCAAGTGCCCGCAGGAACGCCATCCCCTTGTCTTCGCCCATGGTCTGCAAGACCGACCCGACATAGACCGCGGATCCCGACCACGGGTCGGCGCTCCAGGCGATCTTGCCCTTCCATTTCGGATTGAGCAGATCCTGCGCGGTCTTGATCTCGTCCTTACCCACCAGTTGGGTGTTGATTCCGGGGGTGAGGAAATAGACCACTAGTGCATTCCAGCGCCCCTCGGGATCGCGCATCTGGGGCGGATACTTGCCGGCGTCCGAAGGGGTGAATGGCGCGACCAATCCGGCCTTGAGCAGCGGCGGCGCCGTGGCGATGCCATCGAACACGTCGCCCACGACCTTGCCGGCGCGCGCCTCGTCGATCACCTTGATGGCGTTCGGCCCGGAATCGGCGCGAGCATATTTGACGGTGACACCGGGATACTTTTTCTGGAATGCCTCGACCAGCGGGCGCACCGCCTGATTCACGATCAGCGAGGTGTACCAGACGACCGAGCCCTCCTTCTTGGCCGCGCCGTAGAGCGCGCTGTCGGCCGCATGCGCGCACGGAACAAGCAAGGCAGCGGCGACAAAGCCGAGGGCGAACGCGGCGGTTGGCCTGGAAAGACGGGTTCTCATCATTGCGGATACCAGTTCGGTTTGCGCTTTTCCTTGAAGCTCGCGATGCCTTCGAGCGCTTCGGGCGAGTGATGGATGTCGGCGTTCGAGCGTTTGATAACCAGTGGCGTGATGGCGTTGCGCATCTCGTTCTTGAAATCGCGCTGCGCGCCGGGGGCGCCATGCAGCAGCGCGTCGGCGATCGCCGCGAGCCGGTCTTCCAGCCTTTCAGCGTCGACCACTTCATGCACCAGCCCCAGGCGGAGTGCATCGGCGGCGGAAAAGCGCTCGCCGGTGAGGCCGTAGCGGACGAAGCTGCGCTCTCCCAGGGCCCGTGACAGAAACGGCGCCACGCCGAGCGGCGCCATGCCGGCGCGGACCTCCGGGATCGAGAAAAACGCCGCCTCGGTGGCGATCGCAATATCGCAACAGGCGACGACTGCGGCGCCGCCGCCGACAGCCGCCCCGTGCACTACCGCAATCGTCGGCTTCGGTAGCCGATCGAGCGCTCTCAGTACATCCGCGAGCGAGGCATGAGCCGCCGCCTCATCCCGATTGGCGTTGCCGCGAGCCGACAGATCCGCTCCGGCGCAAAAGTTCTTGCCCAGGCCGCGCAGCACCACGATGCGCGTGCGATCATCACTGCCTCTGATGAAAAACTCGCGCGCCAATTCGTCCAGCATGAGCTGATCGAACGCGTTGGAGCGTTCGGGTCGATTGAGAAAGATGGTCGCAACGCCGCGCGGCGATTGTTCGACTTTGAGCGCTTCCGCCATAATGAACCGCTGGCCTCCCCTCGCCGCACCTTCGCTCGCGCTCGCGCCTACCGGAACAGATCCTGCGTCACCTTCTGCCACTTGGGCAAATCGCGATGGATCTGTTCGGGCTGCAGAAAATTGGCCTTGAAGCCGCCTTCGCTTGGCCGCAGCCCGGCGACAATGGGCGGCACGCTCGGCAAGGCCGGCAGATAGTTGTTCTGCTGGAACACCTTCTGCCCGTCAGGCGAGAGCAGGAAATCCAGCAGGAGTCGCGCCGCGTGCGGATGCGGCGCTTGTTTGAGCAGGCCGAGCGCATCGAGCATCACCGGCGCCGGTTCGAGCTTGATCCAGTCGCACGGCGCCCCTTTGCGCGCACTGATCATGACGTGGTGATTGAACGCCATGAGATTCATCGTGTACTCGCCGGCAATCACCTGATCGAGCACGGCGCGCGAAGAGGCCTCGACATTTACGACATGCTGGGCGGCGAGCGCCTTGAGATACGTCATGCCGTTCTGCTCGCCCATCGTGGTCAGGATGTTGGCGACGAAGCCGTAGGCGCCGGCCATGGAACTGCCGTTCCACGCCATCTTGCCCTTCAGTTTCGGATTGAGCAGATCCTGGAACGTCTTCGGCACTTCGCCTTTCGGCAGCAGCGTGGTGTTAAAGCCCGGCGTGAACACATACATAATCACCGCGGTCCAGTAGCCGTCCTTGGCCTTCAGTTGCGCCGGATAATCGGCTTCATTGGGCGCGCTGAACGGCGAAAGCAGACCGGCTTCCTCCAGCGGCAGCATGTTGGCGATACCGTCGAAAATATCGGCCTGAACGCGCCCAGCCCGGCCCTCGGCAAGAATCTTTTCCGCCGTCGGGACGTCGTCGGCGCGGGTAAATTGCAGCGTCACGCCGGGGTATTTCTGTTCGAACGCAGCTTTGAGCGGGCGGACGATCTGGTTGACGATCAGCGTCGTGTACCAGACGACCTGCCCCTCTTTCTTTGCCGCATCGATCAGCGCGGCGTCCTGCGCACGCGCGCCCGGCGCGGTGTTTGCCCAGATCGTGAATGCGAGGAGCGAAACGACAAACCAGTCCCGGCCCGCGCGGCGCAATGCGAACATTGTCATGCCGGCGCTTTCATGTCGGCCGGCGTCGGAATCGATTTCTCCATCTTCGCCGGCGCGCCGTTCTTGCGCATTTCCTCGAGCCAGACGCGATGGATGCGCGGGTCCTGATCCTCGTATTCGATCTGGTCGCCGCCCTCCTTGACGCTCTTCGACACCGCCGGCTTGTCGTCGCCACCGGCGCCAAGGAGCGAAATGCGGTTTGCCAACGTGGTCGGATAACGCAAGCCGCCCACCGCGGTGGCGAGATAACGCGCCGGCTGCGGCCCGCTGTTGAAATGCTGATGGAATTGCCGGTCGGACGGCACCAGCACCATGCCGTGCTTCCAGTCGATACGGCGGAAATCCTTGTCGCCCTCGAACCACATCAGTGAATAGCCGAGGCCGACCACGCACATGACGTGGAAGCTCGGCCCGTGCCGGTGGCCCTTCTTGTAGGTGCCGACCGGCATTTCGGAAATGTGCGCGTGCATGGTGCCGTCGGCGAGCACGAACATGATGTTGGTGCCGCCGCCGCCGCGATCGCCCCAGCTTTTCAGCTCGATGGCGGTGAGATCGGGGACGAAATTCGTCTCCCACATGTGATTGCCCTGGCGCACGGTGATGAGATCGCCGTCGCCGGAGAAATACTCTTTCTTGCCGGCGCGCTCGGAGAAATCGAAATCCGAGCCGAACACGAAAGCCTCATTATGGAAGACGTTCATCACCATCGGCAGATTGGTGGTGCTGACCAGAAGCGCGCGCTCGGTGCCGCTGGCGTTGAAATGCCGGTGCTTGGCGTTGAGCGGGATAGCGAACAGGCTCTTCTCGCCCCACTCGAAGCTGCGGCGGGTGCCGTCGGGAAATTCCAGCTGGGTCGAGCCGTGGCCCTCCAGCACATAGATGACGTCTTCGTAGAGATGGCGCTGCGGGCGGGTCGATTTGCCCGGCCCGATCTCAAACACGAACATGTTGGCGAAGTCGCCGCGGCCTTTCAGGTGCACGGCCGCGCCATTGACGCCGTAACGTGGCCACGGCGCGGTCGGCACGTCGAACAGGTAGACACCATAGTCCTCGGTGAGCGGAATGCCCTCGGCGTTGAGCCAATCGAGATACGGGTCGATGCCGAATTGACCGCCCCCCTTCCCTGCGGCGCTGACGGGCACGGGAACGGCGGGTTGCGGGACTTCGCGAATGTTCATGTGTTCCTCCGGGGGCGGCTTTAGTGGATGTTATAGCCGACGCGTCGCCATTCGTCATTCCGGCGCGCCGCGGGCGCGAGCCCGGAATCCATAACCCCTGCGTCATAGGCATGAGCTCATCAGCGATTCTGCATGGCCTGTGACTATGGATTCCGGGCTCCGCGCTTCGCGCGGCCCCGGAATGACATTACGCGAACAGCAACGACTTGATCACAACCGGCACCACGCCGGGCGGGGCGATCAGTTCGCCGACGTCGACATAGTCGAGCTCCTGCAACTCCATGCCATCGATCGACACGATCTTGCCCGGCCAATGCAGTTCGCGATGCAGTATCCGGCCGAATGTCTTGCCGACGTCGCCTTCGATCGCCAGCAGAAGCAGTGCGATGCGCTCCCTGAAGGGCGCAAGCGCGCTTAGAATGCCTTCTCCGGCGGCCTTCAGATGCCCGTGTTCCGGATCGCCGTGCCACGAAAACGCAATCGCGACGCGCGGATTGCGATCGAGATCGAGTTCGGCCAGGCCGGCACGGATTGCGGCCACAAGCCGCGCCTGCTCGATCACGCCGCCGGATTTAACATCCACGTGCACGACCGGAACGTTATGCACCGGCAGGACGTAAGGATCGGGCAGGTAGATGGTCTTGCCGCTGACCTGAACGGTGAATTGGGAGGCGCCGATCACGGTGGCGCGGATGCGCTGGCCGGGATCGACCAGCGGCAAGGTGCCGCGCCGGCTCAGTTCTCGCGCCAATTCGCCGGCCAGCAGTTTGGCGAGGTCGCCGAACTCTTGCGGTTCATGGCCGAACAGATATTCGGCAACGCCGCCGGAGAAGCTGATGGCGGTAGGCTTTGGCCCTTTTGGCAGCTGCTCGGTGAGCAGGAGCGACTCGCCCAAGGCGTCGAGTGGCGTGCCCAGAATGTAATCCGCCGCCACCGCCGCCAGTCTCCGTGCGATTTTCTGCCGGACCGCGGGATCGGCCAGAGTCTCTGGCGACAGGGCTAGGCCGAGATCGGCGCCGACCAGCTCGGCCGAATGATCGATCCGGGTCCAGGCGCCGCTGTCGTCGGTGGCGCATAGCCGGCCGCCGACGGCGAAGGCCGACAGCCCGATGATCGTGCCGCGGTCGATCAGCGCCAGCTTGGTGGTGCCGCCGCCGACATCGGCATGTAGGATGCAGGCGTCGCGCGCCTTCGACAGCGCCACCGCGCCGGAGCCATGCGCGGCCAGCCGGCATTCCAGCAGATGTCCGGCGGTGGCGCAGACGAATTTGCCGGCCTCGCCGGCGAACAGTTCGTCGATGGCGCGCGCATTCTTGCGTTTGATCGCCTCGCCGGTGAGGATCACCGCGCCGCTGTCGATGTCGCTGACCGCCACGCCGGCGTCGCGGTAGCAGCGGCCGATGAAGTCGCCGAGCGCGTGCGCATCGATGGTGCCGTCGGACAGAAACGGCGTCAGCAGGATCGGGGAGCGCCAGACGATCTCGCGGCCGATGACGACGAACCGGCTGGAAAGCCCTTGCGACTGCCGCTGCAGGGCGACCTTGGCGAACAACAGATGCGAGGTCGAGCTGCCGATGTCGATGCCGACCGTCTTGAACTCGACGTTCTCCTGACTCCAGATCGCGCGCGCGAGTTCGGCGCGCTCCGCATCGGTCATCGCGTGTTCGTGGAGGAAATCGGTCTCGTGCATGGTTCGCGCCGAAACGGGCAGGGTTGCGCCGCCGCGTCATCCAATGGCACACAATGGACGGGTGCGCCAATCGGCGCCGCGCATGGCCATTAAGCGACAACGCCTGAGCAGAAATGCCGCCCCTGCCCCTCACTTACGCGAGTTGCCGCTACGACCGGGTCGAGCCGCTGCGCGCCGGCGAAGTGCCGGTCGAAGGCATCGATCTCAATGTCATCATCTTCCCCTCGGGCCGGCAGATTTTCGACCGCATGGTCGGCGGCGAAGAGTTCGACGCCTCGGAGCTGTCGGCTTCCGAGTTCATCAGCCTGACCGGCAACGGCAAGAGCAAATTCGTCGCCATCCCGGTGTTTCCGTCGCGCGTGTTCCGCCACGGCTACATCTTCGTCAACACGCGCTCAGGCATCCGCACGCCGAAGGACCTTGAGGGCAAGCGCGTCGGCTTGCCGCTCTACACGCAGACCGCATCGATCTGGTTGCGCGGCCACCTGATGCATCAGTTCGGCGTCGACATCGACAAGATCCGCTGGGTGCAGGGCGCAGTCGAAACCGGTGGCAGCCACGGCCATCCCCACGCGCTGCCGCTCCTTAAACCCGTCGCCATCGAGCAGAACCGGACCGGGCGGCCGCTCGGCGAACTGCTTGCCGCGGGAGAGATCGACGCCTATCTCGGCTCGCGCAAGCCGCCGTCGTTCGGCAGGCATCCGGACGTGGCGCGGCTCCTGCCCAATGCGCATGCGCTCGAACGCGAACTGTTCGAGCGCGAGCGGATTTTTCCGATCATGCATCTCGTCGCCATCCGCCGCGCGCTCTACGAGCGGCATCCGTGGATTGCCAACAGCCTTTACGCGGCGTTCGTCGAATCCAAACGCATCGCGCGCGCCCGGCTGCGCTACGCCGGCTCGCTCGCCGCCATGCTGCCGTGGCTGCAGGACGAGATCGAGGAAATCGACCGGGTGTTCCCCGGCGGCGATCCGTTCCCGTATGGCGTGGAGCCGAACCGGCCGACCTTGGAGGCGCTGGTGCGCTACATGGTCGAGCAGCACTTCATTCCGAAAGCGCTGCCGGTCGAGGAGTTGTTCGTACCGCTGCCGGGCGCGAGCGGGACGTGATTCATTCGCCGCAGGAGTCGCCCCAAGACAGACATTTTGTCGCTGTCACGAAGGGGCACAACCGGACGTCACGGAATATTCTCCAGCGATAGTGAGAGTTCTTGACGTTTCGTTCCGCGAATCATTTGCTTCGTCAATCTTAGGAATTGTCGAACTGCGGCCGAAGTGTCGCCGCGGCGCGATACAAGACTGAACGGCGACCTCAATGGTATGGCGCTCTTGAGGCGACGAAAGGCAATTCCTTCGATATTCACTCTCTGCATCGAGCCCGGAACGACGGCAATGCCGAGCCCCGCGGCAACGAGGTTAAGCCTCGACAAGCTGTTAGAGTGCACGGCGCTGACGCGGGGGTTGAAGCCTGCTTTCCGACATGCCGCGACGAGCGTATTGCCCTGCATATTTAAAGCGCCGTGCGCATCGGCGAAGGCAATGAAAGTTTCGCCAGCAAGGTCTTTGAGCGGCATCGCCTTGTCGCGGTCCGTCTTGCGACCGGCGAGGACGTGACCGCTTGGTAATGCCACGATGTCCGGATCGTTCTGCAAGAGATCAACGGCCAATCCCTCCGGATTGGCGATTTCCGTTCTGACGAAGGCGACGTCAATTTGGCTATTTCGCACGCGCTCGATGTGGTCGTTGGAGTAGCCCTCCGCCAAGGTGACGGCAACAAGGGGGAAGACCTCACGGAACTCACGAATAACGCGCGGCACGAAGGAATTCGTTACAGCTCCACTCGTGCAGCCCACGGAAATTCGTCCTTGCTCTCCGCGCGCTGTGCGTCGCGTCGAATCAATCGTGGAGTCCAGAATCGCGAGCATTGAGCGGGCACCTTCGAGAAACGTCTGGCCAGCATCTGTCAGCTCGACGCCGCGAGGCTTGCGGCGAAACAGCTGAACTCCGATCTCCTGCTCGATCGTCTTGATTTGTCGGCTGAGCGGCGGTTGCTGCATGCCGAGCCGCTCAGCAGCCCGGCTAATGTGACCTTCCTCGGCAACAGCGATCATATAGCGAAGGTGCCGCAGTTCCATTGCCATACCCATAAAGTATGCAAACTGATTCAATCATAGCATAGGTGATCATGCTGGAAAATGCTATCTGCGCAACAGCTGCAGGCAGAGCCGCGTAGAAAGTCGCGCCTGGGTCTTTTGTCTCTAGTGGCGCCGCCTTTCGACGGGTGCGAGCAATCGGGCACGATCGAGTCGGTTGCGGGCAACCTCTGCAACGCAGCCACATCGGTTCAAGGAGATTGAAATGACGCCCACCCGGAGGAATTTTCTGCATCTTGCCGCGGGCATGGCAACGCTGCCAGCCGTTTCGCGCACCGCTTGTGCACAAGCCTATCCCGGAGGGGCGGTACGAATCATCGTTCCGTACGCGCCCGGCGGCCAGACAGACGTGATTGGACGCTTACTCGCACTGCAATTATCTGAGCGTCTCGGCAAACAGTTCTATGTAGAAAACTTTCCAGGATCAGGCGGCATTATCGGCGTCGGTCGCGCGGCACGCGCGGCCCCCGATGGGTACACGGTGCTGGTGACGGATGGATTGTCCTTTGTTGTAAATCCGAGGCTATACGACACAGTACCCTATGATCCGTTCAAAGATTTTGCACCGGTGGCGCTTACCGTCACCACGACTGAGGTTCTCACCGTAAACCCTTCGCTGCCTGTTCGGACGGTGGCGGACCTCGTGGCTCTCGTCAAATCCAATCCTGGCAAATACAGCTATGCTTCACCGGGAATTGGGACGCCGGGACATCTGGCCGGCGAACTGTTTCGGCTTTCGGCAGGTCTCGACCTTGTACACGTACCATTTGAGGGTGCTGGCCCGGCGATCATATCGACGGTCGCCGGCCATACACCGATAACATTCGGCGGGATGGCCGGGGTTGTCCCGCAGGTCGCGAAGGGCACTCTGTTCGCATTGGCGGTGGCAAGCAAAATTCGCCAACCGGCGCTCTCGCACGTTCCGACCATGGCGGAGGCCGGCTTTCCGGAAGTGGAGTGCGAGATTTGGGTGGGGCCCCTCGTTCCGAGGCGGACACCAATTGAAATAGTGAAGCTGTTGAACGAACAAATAAACGAAATCGATGCGCTGCCGGCAATGCAAGGCCGGTTAACCTCGCTCGGTTTCCAGCCGCTTGTGAGTACGCCCGAGGATTGCGCGGAGAGAATCAAGATTGAAAGCGCAAAATGGGCCAAGATCATCCGAGCGGCAGGCATCAAAATGGGATGAGATTGCTTCCGGGTTAATTTCATTGCGCTTGTTAGATGGCACGCATCCGGACGTGGCGCGGCTACTGCCCAACCGCCACGCGCTCGAGCGCGAGCCGTTCGCGCGCGAAAAGATTTTCCCGATTATGCATCTCGTCGCGATCCGCCGCGCGCTCTACGAGCGGCATCCGTGGATCGGCAACGGCCTCTACACGGCGTTCGTCGAATCCAAGCGCATTGCACGCGCCCGGCTGCGCTACGCCGGCTCGCTCGCCGCCATGTTGCCGTGGCTGCAGGACGAGATCGAGGAAATCGACCAGGTGTTTCCCGGCGGCGATCCGTTCCCCTACGGCGTCGAGCCGAACCGGCCGACCTTGGAGGCGCTGGTGCGCTATATGGTCGAGCAGCACTTTATTCCAAAAGCGATACCGGTCGAGGAACTGTTCGTGCCGCTGCCAGGCGTCAGCGGGAATTAATTCAGGACACGAAGCGAGTTCGATTGTCTTAATTCTGGCTTAAAGCGGCCTGACTGTGGACGCGTCGGTGGCGGTCAACGAGGGGGAGTTCCATCATGCGCAAGTACCAAGCGCGATTGTAGATACCGGTGCTACGGCCGTCTGCCAGTTACGCTGACGGCAATATCCAGTTTCCAATTCCTGCCACTTAAGCTTCGTCTGAGCCAACCTCAGGCCCACGAAGCTCCGCGCGGCTTCGACGAGCGATCGTCGATGCGCGGCAAATCTCTGAATAGTATGTTACACAGTACCGTCTCGCGCGTTCGCTTTGCTTTGTGTGCATTGGGCTTCGTCGTCCTCGGCGCATCGTTGTTTAATTGGGTGCAAGCGCTGCACGCCGCGGGGCATCAGTACATATGGGTCGACGCCGCAGCGTCGAACGCTCCTGCATTTGATACGGCGGAAATCTGGCAAGTTTCAGCGCGCTGCGTGCGGCCGTACTTCATTAGAGCTGCGCTACGATCGAAAGCCAAGCTGAAGGCCTATTACGATCTGGCCCCCGCGGCGGTCCTGGCACGACTGAACCGGTCGTCTAATATCCCGCAGCCCACCGCGCCCAGAAGCTGGTATCGGCTCGTCAAAAACCAACCGGACAATAACGATCTGGATGGGGAATATGCCGCGTTGTTACACGTTCAGTATGCCGAATGGTATGCCAACGTCTTCAAGCTTGAGATCGACGCAAGCCGATGGCAGCAGCGCTTGACCGGCGTCACTGATCAGCGGCTGACGCTGAGCAAATCCGCCCGCAAGAGCTTTCAACTCCGGGCGAAATACCGCAATGCCCGCCGCAACAAACGGTTTCGACAGCCAAGTAATGGCTACGCTGGGGCTCGGCGGATTTCCCAAGGACGAAAAGCAGGCGCTCAAGACCGAATGCCTCAAAATCAGTCTCGTGAACAAGGTTCTGCCGGCTCCGAACCATCTCAGAGAACTTTGGCGCTGGCCGGTCGAGCAGACCGCGGCGTTCGCGCTTGCGCTGGAACTCATACTCCTCGGCGTATTTATTGTGCCGATGACACTGTGGATCGGAACCGGCGACGGGCAGCTCGCCGCACAGCATATCCACGACGCAGCGAACCGCCTGGCCACGAAAGTCAGAAGCTTCGACTGGAAGAAACGCATCCCCAGCGCGACGGAAAAATTCCAGGCTATCCGCATGGCAACCAGTGCCATTCTGGCAAAGCTTGGCGCGAGGCTGATGCCGGTTATCGAAAGACAGATCGTGCTGCTTCTGCGTTGGGTCGTGCTGCCAAGCATTGCCCTGGGCGCAACGCTGTGGGAGCGATGCGCCGCGCTACTTCGCCGCCACGTCCGTTTCCAGAATGCCGGCCACGGTCTTGATTTCGTTGCGCGCGTATTGCGGGAGGCCCGCGCTGATCGAGCTGCCGGAATTGAACGACGAGCGGCCCATTAGCACGTCGGCGGGCACGAGATTGCGCAGCACCGGTACGCGCTCGTAGCCGCGCTTTTCGTCGAGTACGTCGGCCTTGATTGCGAGCCCCATGAAAGCGGTCACCACGGTGCGGCTTGGATCGGTCGGATGGCCCTGAAACACGGCAAGGAACTTGCCGAATTTCATGATCTGATTGACGTAGAAAATGTTCTGCTCGAGCACGCCGGTAACCGGCGTATCGAGCGCGGTCAGTTGCTGCAAGCCGGGCTGATCGACGTCGGCGGGCGCCAGCGCCGAGAATTCGCTCTGGAAGTCGATCTCATCGGAAATCTTTTTGACGCTTTCGCGCAGCTTGTTGACCAGAAGGATGCCGAGCGGGATCTTGCCCTCGAGCTTGTAGGTCGACTGCACGCAGATCGAAGCGGTGCGGCCGGTGCACCATTTGCGGTCGGGGTTCTGGTTGCCCATTCCAGCCGCATCGGTGAACGGCACCACGTCGGCCGCGGCCAGCGCCTTGTGCTTGATGGCCGGATCGATGCGGCCGAGGAAATCGGGCGTCACGTAATGCGCAAGATCGATCGAGCCCGGCGCGCGGTCGAGCAGGAAGCGCGCCTGCGCCACGTACATGTAGAGCTTCTCGATCTGAGGCTTGCCGTCGTGCTCCACCTTGCGCACGGTCGGTTCGCTATAGGACGGATAAAGCGCCAGAAACTTTTTCTCGTCGGGATGGACGTGCGCCCAATAGTCGAAGCGGACCATGTTCAGATTGGCGTCGGCGGCATCGGCCGGCTTGTCGCTGAACGCGATCGTTGCCGGTTTGAGCTGCGCCACGCCCATGTTTTGCGCGGAGGCGACCTCATCAATACTGAACGCTCCGGCGCTCGCGGCCGTCACCGAGCCGATCAGCGCGACAAGCACGATCGGGTGCCTAAAGCCCATCTGCAATTCCCCTGGATTCAGTCGTAACCGCCGCCCCCGTAATAACGCGGCGGCGGGCGCTGCGCCCCGTAGGTCGGATTATTGCGATTCGGAGTAAAGAAACCGCGCCCGCTCGGCGGCGGCGGCGGGGGCGGCTGGTGGAGGCCGGGAAAAGTCCATCCGCTGAACAGGCCTCGCGATGGCGGTGGCGGTTGCTGCTGCCAGCCGCCATCGTTGGAATAATAGCGGCCGCCGTAGCCTTCCGCCGCGCCCCCATAGGCGCCGAAGCCGCGGTCGTCGCCCGGGTAGGCACCATAGGCCTGCTCCTGGCGCTGCTCGGCGGCGGCTTCGGCGGAAACGAGCTGATTCTGCGTATCCGCCACCTGTCCGTCCGGCCCGATCCGGAAATGTTCGACAAAATCGCCGCGCGCACCGGCGCCGCGCATGACGGTGCCCGTCATATAGTCGATCGGCAGATCGACAAGCTCGCGCTTCGCTTCGGGCGAAGGTCCGCTCAAGGGCGCCTTGGGCGCAATGCCGTCCGACCAGATGTCCTCGATGATCGGCTTAAAGATCGGCAGCGCCACCCTCGCGCCGTCGACGCCGCCGAGCGAGCGGCGCTTGCCGTGGCCGTTGTCGTAGCCGACCCACACCGCAATCGTGACGTCGTTGGTGAAGCCGACAAACCAGCCGTCGACCGCATCCTCCGTCGTCCCGGTCTTGCCGGCGAGGTAAGGCGACAGTGCGCCGATGGCGCGTGCCGTGCCGCGCGCGACCACGCCTTGCAGCATGGTCTTGAGCTGATAAAAACTCGCGGGGTCGGCAGCGCCGATTCTGGGAACACCGGCTCCTTCGGATAGGCGTAGATCGTCTTGCCGTCCTTCTCGATCGAATCGATGGCGTGGGGCTGCGGACGAATGCCGCCGTCAGCGATCGCGGCGTAGAAGGCGGCGAGATCGACCATGTGTACCGGCTGCGCGCCGAGCACGAACGGATAGTAACGCACGCAGTCGGTGTAGATTTTCGCCGCAACCGCTGTCGCGCACACGTCGTCGAGGCTCTGTTCGGGATCGGCATCGATGCCGCCATCGAGCAGATGCGCGGTGATCATGTTGACCGAATGCTCCAGGCCGAAGCGCATCGTGTAGACGCCGCTGCTGCTGCCGTCGGCATTGCGCGGCGTCCAATAGTCCTTCTCCTGCCCGGAATCGTCATACGCAATGAGGGGAGCGCCGCCTCGACCGCCGCCGATCGGCGGCAGCGTGATCGGATCGTTGAGCAAGAGCGTATTGGGCTGCAGCCCCTTTTGCAGTGCGGTCAAATAGGTGATCGGCTTGATCGCCGAACCGGGCTGGCGCTCGGTCTGCCAAGTGCGGTTGAGCTGGCTGAGCGGATAGGAGAAACCGCCGACCATCGCGAGGATGCGGCCGGTCTTGTTGTCCAGCACCAGAACCGCGCCCTGCACCGACGGGCGGACACGGATTTCGGCGCGCGCCGGGACGGGCCCGCTGCGCGCCCGGCTATTCGCCGGCGGCGCCCTGCCCTCGACCACATTGACGTAGACCACGTCGTAGAGGCTCAAGGCACGGCGGATGGCATATGTGTAAGTCGTCAACGGCACGATGCGCCCGTCCGACAACCCGACATGGATCGTGCCATCGCCCCGCTTGCCGCCCTTGTCGAGCACAACGGCGGGCGTCCAGTGCACGTCATAAAGCGGCAAATGCACGGCCTGCAGCGCCTGCTGCCAAGCCGGCATCGGGCTCGGCGTCGCGTTGGGCGCGCTGCTTGGCTTGGCCGAGGCAAGTTTCGTCACGGCCGCCGCGATATTGGCTTCCGGTCCGTGGAACTGCATCCGGCCGTTAGCAATCTCGTAGCGCGCAAGTCCCTCTTGCAGCGCGCCTTCGGCCTGGCGCTGCAGCTCGGCGTTGATCGTGGAATGGACAGTATAGGAATACGCCGTGAGGCTTTCGACGCCATCGGTCTTCACCTCACGGCCGAGAAAGTCGACGAAGCCGAAGCCGCTGTCGCGATGCTCTGGCGCGAAAGCGACGAGCTTTGGGGGCGCTGCAAGCGCCTGATCCTTCTGTTCGGCCGTGATGAAGCCATCGTCCTTCATGCGGCCGATGACGTAAGCGAGACGATCCTTGGCGCGCTGCGGATGGCGATCGGGATTGTAGTAGCTCGGACCCTTGAGCAGACCGGCCAGCATCGCGGCTTCCGAGAGCGTCAGATCCTTCGCCGATTTGCCGAAATAAGCGCGCGCGGCCATCTCGATGCCCCACGCGCCGCGGCCCATATAGACGGAGTTGAGATAGAGCTGCAGAATTTCGTTCTTGCTCAGTGTGCTTTCGAGCCGCGAGGCCACGATCATTTCGCGGATTTTGCGCTGATAGGTGACGTCGGCGCCGACCAGAAGGTTCTTCACGACCTGCTGGGTGATGGTCGAGCCGCCTTCCGGCCGCCCCGGATTGGCAAGGTTGCCGATGAAGGCGCGGATGATGCCGCGTTCGTCGATGCCGTGATGCTGGTAGAAGCGCTGGTCCTCGGCCGCAATGAATGCCTTCTGGACGAAATCGGGAACGGCCGACAGCGGCTCCCAGATGCGGCGGTTGCTCGGCAGATATACATCGGCAAATTTGGCGCCTTTGCTGTCAAGCACAGTGCTCATGCTCGGCAGCTTTTTGGTCTTAAGAGCGACGAGCTGAGCCTGGTCGGGCAGCTCCGCGGCGGCGTTGTTATAGAAGTCCATCACCTGGCCGAGATCAACCACCGGCTTGTCGATCGGCTCGTTCTTGCAGAATTGATGATAGGCGGTGTTGAGGTCGGCGAAATTGATGCCGTGAAACACCTCGGCGTTGGCGCCGACCGCCTTGGGGTCATCGAGTGCGGTGGTGATCAATTCGTCGAGATTGATCGATTCGATGTCGAAGGCGTGGCGCATATGAGCGCAGCCGTCGCGCAGGATCTGCACCACTTGCGCCTGGTCGGTCGCCGGATCGAACTTGGTCTTGACTGCCTGCGGCTGGGTCATGACTTCGCTGAGCGCCAGCGCCGTCGCAAAAATCTTTACGAGAATAGGGTCCATCGGGGCTCGGCGGGGGCGGCGGAAACCGGTTTCGGGGCGACGACCTATCTACAGTGAACGGGAATTATAGTGATCCGATCCTTACAAAAAGACTTTTTTTGGGGCTGTCCGAACGGTTTGCGCGACTGGTGCACGAATGCGCGGCAGAGCCCCTCGGTATTTGTCATAAATCAGGGCTTTGCCGGCGATAATCCGTCGAAATGGCGGCGCTTTTGCAGCCAGGCGAGCATGCACAGGCCCGGCACGCCGGCGAGCGCGCAAAGAATAAAGAACCATACCCAGCCGGTATTATGCTCGACGAAGCCGCTGCCGAGCGAGAAGAAGGTGCGCCCGAGCGCGGCAAGCGCATTCAACAGGGCAAACTGCGTCGCCGTGTAGAGCGGGTTCTTGCACAGCACGGACAGATACGCGACGAAAATCACCGTGCCGACGGCATCGGTGAAGAATTCGATCGTCGTGGTCAGCGTCAGCAGCGCCGTATTCATGCCGACGTGGGCCTGCCAGGAAAAGCACAGGATCATCAGCGTCTGTAGAAGGCCGCCGATCCACAGACTCTTCGACAATGGCAGCGCCCGCGCGATGAACCCGCCGGTGAAGCCGCCCAGCAGCGTGGCGACGAAGCCGATGCCGTTACGGATAGTGGCGATCTGAGGGAGTGAAAAGCCGAGGCCAAGGATGAAATTGGTCGACAGCGAGAAGGCGAGCGCATCCGCGGTCTTGAACAGGATCACGAAAGCCAGGATGGCGAAGGCGAGATCGCGCGACAGAAAGTCGCGAAAGCTGGCGACCGCCGCGTCAAAGGTTCGCGTCAGCCAATTGGCCTGTCCTGCTTTCGGCCCGCTCCCGGCTCCGAACGATTTAGGGTGTGCCGGCTCGCGCGCCAATAGGCGTCGCCAAAATGCCGACCAGAATGAGGATCGGCCATCGCACCATAGCACGCGCTCCATGCGACAGGTGCGCCTAGGCTATTGCGCAGCCAGGTCACCAGCAGCAGCGCGCCGGCGCCCGAAGTCAGCGCGCCGATCCGGTAGGCGGCGATGTAAGCGGCAAGCCCGGCGGCCTGCTCGCTTTTTTCAAGGCTCTCCACCCGAAATGCATCGATCACGATGTCCTGCGTCGCCGATGCCGTGGCGACGAACAGGGCACCGAGTGCTACCACGCCGGCAGACACCGAGGGATTGGTCAGCCCGAGCAGCACGATTGCAACCATCAACCAAAGCTGCGTGAACAAGAGCCAGCCGCGGCGCCGGCCCAGGAGCGGCGAGAGCACGGGGATGTCGAGGGCATCGGCGAACGGCGCCCAGAGGAATTTGATGCTGTAGGGAATGCCGACGGCCGCGAACAAACCGATGGTCCGCACATCGACGCCGCTCTGCGTCATCCACGCCTGCAGCGTCGAGCCGACCAGTACGAGGGGGAGTCCGCTGGAAAAACCGAGCAGGAACACGACCACCACGGGCCGTTCGCCGTAAACGGCGAGCGTGTCCCGCAGCGACGGCCGCTTCTCGGCCAACTCCCCAGCGTCGTCGCGAGCCGCAGCCATGGTCACGACCTAGCTGATTTGACGAAGTCTGCCAACGTTAAGGCTATTCGCCGGCTTCGAGCTTTCGCATCACCGGAGCGGGAATGACCTCGGCCGGACCCTTTTCGGCCTCGAACTCGACATCGACGATGCGGGCGCCGCGTTTTTCCACCTTCTCGGCCGAGATCAGGATCTGGCGGACATCCTCATTGGCCTGGCCGAAATGCTGTTGCAGCTTGAGCACGCGCTCGTGCATGCGCGTGACATCGTCGATCAATTTGGCCACCTCGGTCTGAATCTGGCCGGCCGCTTCACGCATGCGCGCGTCGCGCTGGATCTGCTGGATCACGTGCACGGCGATCATCAATAGCGACGGCGAGACGATGACGATCTTGGCGCGGAACGCCTTTTGCACGATGTCGTCGAAGCTGTCGTGCAGGTCGGCATAGACCGACTCCGACGGCACGAACATCAGCGCCAGTTCCTGCGTCTCGCCGGGAATGAGATATTTTGCCGCGATGTCGCCGATGTGCTTGCTCATGTCCTGGCGCACGCGCGTGGCGGCTTGCCTGCGCTCGTCGTCGCTCGCGGCCGCCCGATAGGCGGCGATGGCTTCGAGCGGAAACTTGGCGTCGATCACCAGCGGCCGCTGATCCGGCAGGAACACCACGCAATCCGGCCGCATGCGGTTGCCCAGTGTGTACTGAAACTCGTAGCAATCCTTCGGCAGGCTATCGCGGATGATGATCTCCATGCGGCCCTGCCCGTAGGCGCCGCGCTCCTGCTTGTTGGTCAGCACGTTTTGCAGCGCCGTCACCTGGCCGGCGAGCGCCGTGATGTTCTTTTGCGCGCCGTCGATGACGGCGAGCCGCTCATGCAGCTTCTGCAGATTCTCGGCGGTGTGCCGGGTGGTCTGGTGCAGCGAATCGCCAAGCCGGTGCGAAACCGAATCGAGCCGTTCGTTAACAACGTGCTGCAGTTGCGACTGGCCTTGCGACAACAGGCCGATCATCGCCTCCATCCGCGCCGCGGTATCGGCCTGGGCGTCGGCCAACTCGCTCATGGCGGCGGCGTGGGTGTGCGCCAGAGCGCGCGACCGCCACGCCATGATGGCAACTATGGCTATAACGGCAACAAAAGCTGCTGCGGCCATGCCAATCAGCAGCGCGGCCGGCGACAGACCGGCGATGACGGGGATCTGCAGCTGCTCGAACAGCGACTGGGACTCGGACATTCGTCAATGTTATGCGATTCGTGCGCTTTGAACAAATGGAGAACGACGTTCGGCAGGGGACGGCCGCGGCGCCGATCCCCGCCGCGGATTGACCGCCGTTTACGCACGCCTTACATCGCCGAACATGGCGCTGCGCGAGATCATCAAACTGCCGGACAAGCGGCTGCGGCTTAAGTCCGAACCGGTCAAGCGCGTCGACACCAGCATCCGCAAACTGGTCGATGACCTGTTCGAAACCATGTATGACGCACCCGGCATTGGGCTTGCGGCGATCCAGATCGGCATCCCCAAGCGCGTCGTGACCATGGATCTGTCGAAGAAAGAGGACGATCACAAGCCGCAGGTCTTCATTAATCCGGAAGTGATCTGGAAGTCGGAGCAGACATCCAAATACGAGGAAGGCTGCCTGTCGATTCCGGAATTCTACGAAGAGGTCGAGCGGCCGGCGCAGGTCAAGGTCAAGTATCTCGACATCGACGGCAATGAGCAGGAGATCGAGGCTTCGGGCCTGTTGGCGACATGCCTGCAGCACGAGATCGACCATACCAACGGCGTGCTGTTCATCGACTATATTTCCAAGCTCAAACGCGACCGCATTCTTAAGAAATTCATCAAGGCGGCCAAGAAGGTGGAGGCTTGAGCCTCCGCCTCATCTTCATGGGCACGCCGGATTTTGCCGTGCCCACTTTGGTCGAACTGGTCGGCGGCGGACATGAGGTCGTAGCGGTCTATACGCGCGCGCCGAAGCCGGCCGGCCGGCGCGGCCTGGAGCTGACACCGAGCCCGGTTGCGCACGAAGCCAGACGGCTTGGCATTCCGGTTCTGACACCAAAGACGCTGCGCGAGCCCGAGGCGGCCGCAGCCATGGAGGTGCGAGGCGCCGATGCCGCCGTGGTTGTCGCTTATGGTTTGATCCTGCCGAAGGCGATCTTGGAAGTCTTTCCCCTTGGCTGCTTTAACGTCCACGCTTCGTTGCTGCCGCGCTGGCGCGGCGCGGCGCCCATCCACCGTGCCGTGATGGCGGGCGACGCCAAGACCGGCGTGTCGGTGATGCAGATGGAAGAAGGCCTCGACACCGGCCCCG
>CAVPQA010000032.1:0-96723 GCA_963707175.1 uncultured Alphaproteobacteria bacterium | reverse complement strand
CACAAACTCGACCTTGAAGACCAGAAACGGCCGACCCGAAATATCCATCGCCACACGCGTCAGCGTCTCATCCATGGGCAGGTGGACGTCGGCGTAACGCGTGATGCCTTTCATGTCGCCGAGCGCCTGCTTGACCGCCTGACCCAGGGCAATCCCGACGTCCTCGGTCGTGTGGTGGTGGTCGACGTGCAGGTCACCCTTGGCCTTGACGTTAAGGTCGATCCGCGCGTGCCGCGCCAGAAGATCAAGCATATGGTCGAGAAATCCGATACCGGTCGAAATCGACGCGGCACCGGTGCCATCGAGATCGACTGCAACCTCGACGTCGGTTTCCTTGGTGGCGCGCTTGATGGAGGCCTTGCGCATATCGTGCTCCGGGGCTCAAAGCTGCGCGGGTTTTATCAGGGGTTTTCCCGACGCGCCATTGCGGCCCGATGCTGCGCTTAACGCCGCTGCACATTTGCATTGCCGGCGGCCAAATCCTAAATGATGGCTTTGATCAGGGCCATCCGGCGCATGCAATCGGCCAATTCGAACCCGACAAACTCGCTCTGGCACGGCACCACCATTCTGACGGTCCGCAAGGCCGGCATCGTGGCGGTAGGCGGCGATGGCCAGGTTTCCATTGGCCAAACGATCGTCAAGGCCAATGCCAAAAAGGTCCGCCGGCTCGGCAAAGCTGACGTGATCGGCGGCTTTGCCGGCGCCACGGCCGACGCGTTTACGCTGTTCGAGCGGCTTGAAGCAAAGCTTGAGCAGTATCCCGGACAGCTCACCCGCGCTGCCGTCGAACTCGCCAAGGACTGGCGCACCGATCGCTACCTGCGCCGGCTCGAGGCGATGATGATCGTCGCCGACAAGGAGGTTTCGCTCGTCCTCACCGGCACCGGCGACGTGTTGGAGCCGGAAGCCGGCATCGCCGGCATCGGCTCCGGCGGCAATTACGCGCTGGCCGCCGCGCGAGCGCTGCTCGACGGAGCGCTCGACGCCGAAGCGATCGTGCGCCGGGCGCTCGATATCGCGGCCGACATCTGCGTCTACACCAATCGCAACGTCACGATTGAAACATTGCAGAGCGCCTGAACATGGCGCCGCGTGCTTATGCGTTCAAAACGATGACGGCTGACGACCTGCCGATGATCCGCGATTACTTCTTTATGGTACGTGACGCATGAGCGAGTTCTCTCCCCGCGAAATCGTTTCCGAACTTGATCGATTCATCGTCGGTCAGAGCGACGCCAAGCGCGCGGTGGCGATTGCGCTTCGCAATCGCTGGCGGCGCCTGCAGCTCGACGAGCGGCTGCGCGACGAAGTGCAGCCGAAGAATATCTTGATGATCGGCCCGACCGGAGTGGGCAAGACCGAAATTTCTCGGCGCCTTGCCAAGCTCGCGAGCGCGCCGTTCCTCAAGATTGAAGCCACGAAATTCACCGAAGTTGGCTATGTCGGCCGCGACGTCGAGCAGATCGTGCGCGACCTTGTCGAGATCGCGATCGCGCAAACACGGGAGCGCAAGCGCAAGGACGTTCAGGCCAAAGCCGAGCAGGCGGCCGAAGCCCGCGTGCTCGATGCGCTCGTCGGGCCCGGCGCCAGCCCGGCGACCAAGGAGGCGTTCCGTAAGAAATTGCGCGCCGGCGAGCTCAACGACAAGGAAATCGAAATCGACGTGCAGAGCGGCGGCGGCGGGATGCCGTTATTCGATATTCCCGGGATGCCCGGCGCGCAGATGGGCGCGATCTCGATCGGCGACATCTTCGGCAAGCTCGGCGGCGGCCGCACCAAGACCCGGCGGGTCACGGTGCACGATTCCCACGATATCCTGGTCAACGAGGAATCCGACAAGCTGCTCGATACCGATCAGCTGACGCAGGAAGCCATCAAGGTTGTGGAGCAGAATGGCATCGTCTTCCTCGACGAAATCGACAAGATTTGTGCGCGCGACGGCCGCATCGGCGCCGACGTCTCGCGCGAAGGCGTTCAGCGCGACTTGTTGCCGCTGATCGAGGGAACAACCGTCTCCACCAAACACGGCTCGGTAAAGACCGATCACATCCTGTTCATCGCTTCCGGCGCGTTCCACATTTCCAAGCCGTCGGACCTGCTGCCGGAGCTGCAGGGCCGGCTGCCGATCCGCGTTGAGCTCAAGCCGCTCACGCGCGACGATTTCCGCCGCATTCTGACCGAGCCGGAAGCCTCGCTGATCAAACAATACATCGCGCTCATGGCAACCGAAGGCGTTACGCTCGAGTTCTCCGAAGACGCCATCGATGCCGTCGCCGATATCGCGGTGGCGGTCAATTCGAGCGTGGAAAATATCGGCGCGCGGCGGCTGCAGACGGTGATGGAACGGGTTCTGGACGAGGTGTCGTTCGCCGCCCCTGATCGCCATGGCGAGACGGTAAGGATCGACGCCGCGTACGTGCAGAAGCACATCGGCGATCTCGCCAAGAATGCCGATCTGAGCCGGTTTATCCTGTAATCAGCCCATTGCACCTAACGTGCGCCGCGGTCATAGCCGCCCCCGGGCAGCATGACGCACTTCGCCGTGTAGCGGCCGTGCGGCCAAACAGCTAAACTCTCAAAAATAAATTGAGGGAGGTGCCGCCATGATCACTCGTCGCCATTTTGTTGCGTTCTCCACAGCGTCAGTTGCGGCGCCGGCAATTCTTACCGCGACCGCACGTGCCGCGACTTGGCCGGAACGGCCGATTCACATGATCGTGCCGGTCGCCGCCGGAGGACCCACCGACACCAACGGCCGGCTCGTCGCCGAGGGAATGTCGAAGGCTCTGGGCCAGAAAGTCGTCGTCGAGAACAAGGGCGGCGCCGGCACCAATCTCGGCAATGGCTATGTCGCCCACGCCGATGCCGACGGCTACACGATTCTCTATGGCACGTCCTCGCTGGCATCGAACGGAGCGCTTTACCGGGCGCTCGATTACAGCCCGACCGAAAGTCTGGCGCCGGTTTCGCTGGTTTCCGAATTCCCATTCTTCATGTTTGTATCGAATTCGTTTCCGGCCAAGACGGTCAAGGATTTCATCGCCGACGCAAAGGCGCAGCCCGGCAAGCTCATCATGGGCTCTCCCGGCACCGGCAGCGGACCATACCTTGCCGAAATGTATTTCCTGCAGTCGGCCGATATAAAGATGACACATGCGCCTTACCATGGCGCCGCGCCGGCCTTCATCGACCTGATCCCGGACCGCATCCAGTGCTATTTCGGCAGCGGCGAGCTTTTGAACTTTTCACGTGCCGGAAAAGTGCGTGTTCTGGCCTCTACCGGCAAGAAAAGGTCCGCGGCGGCGCCGGAAGTGCCGACTATACAGGAAACCGTGCCCAGCTACGACGTGCTGTCATGGCAAGGCGTGTTTGCCCCGGCTAAGACGCCGCCGGAAATCATCGCGAAGCTGCATGGCGCGGTGGTCAAAGCCCTCGGTGAAGCGGCGCTGAAGGAGAAATTCTCCCATGGCGCCTACGAGACCATCGGTTCTACACCTGAGGCGCTGAAAAAATATCTCGCGGACGACACCGCGAAATGGGCTCAAGTCGTCAAGTCTATAGGGCTCAAACTCGACTAGGTCTTTTGGCCTGCTCGCTGCTGAGTTCGCGAATAATGGCCAGCCACTTTTCGACCTCTGCGAGCGGATCGCGGTCGGCGGAACGGCTGTGGCGCGGCTCGACTTTCGGCGGCGTACTGACCGTATCCGACATAATCGTCCTTCCCTCCCGCGACATGCCAATCGGTACGGCTTTGTCGCAGATGAGGCGGGCGATTGCGTGGAAATCGTGTGAAGTTCTGAGGATTAACGTTAACCGGCCCGGCGCAGACGCACGTAAAGTGCACCCTCGCCGCCGTGCCCGATATGTGCATCCTCGAATCCGACAATAAATGCACGGAACTCGGGCAAGGAAAGCCAGATCGGCACCTGACGCTTGAGCACGCCACGCGTGGCCGAAGGATCGCCCTCCCCTCCGCGCGAGCCCTTGCCGGTCACGATCAGCACCATTCTCGCTCCGTCGGCCTGCGAGCGTTGCAGGAAAACCAGTAGAGCCGCGTGCGCCTGCGCCTGCGTCATACCGTGCAAATCGATTCGCGCATCAATCGGCTCACGCCCGCGGGCAACACGCTGTTTAAGCCGCCGCCCCAGCGGTGCGAGCGGCGGCGTTTTCACCGGCCGCGCTTGAGGCCTGACATCGGAAACTTTAGCAGGCTTGGGTACCGGCCGGATGTCGCTCGCCGTGTTATCGGAATTCTTCGCGCGTTGCAGCGGCGCTATGGAGCGGACGAAGCTGCTCCACAGCGCCTGCTCCTCGTCGCTCAATGGCCGGCGTCGGCTCATCTAAGCCCTATGGACTGCGCCGCTTCGTCGGTCTTGAAACAGGCGCAGCGACAGGTTCGGCAACCGGCCCCGGCCTCTCTTCCGGCGGCGGATCTTCCGCGGCGGGCGAGGCTTCCGGGCTCGCAAAGCCAAGTCCCGCAAGACCCGTCGCCTTCGCGGGCTCGAGCGGCAGCGGCATATCGCGGCCAGCCTCGACCGGATCGAGCGCCCGGGGCAGCAGCATGTAGAAACGGCCTGAATTCTTGATACGGCCCGCCATGCGCGCCGCCTCATTACCTGCGCCGAAATAGAGATCGGCGCGCGCCGGCCCAACGATAGCCGAGCCGGTATCCTGGGCAACGACCAGGCGGCGAAACTCCGTTGTCGCCTTGTCGTTCGCAATCGGCAAGTTCGCGTCGATAAAGAACGGCGTGCCATAGGTGTGCAGTGCCCGATCGACGGCGATGGAGCGGCCAGGCACCAGCGGTACGCCCTCAGCACCGACGGCTTCGTCCTCGTTCGACAGGCCGGTGACTCGGAAGAAGACATAGGACTTGTTCTGGCGCAGAACGTCCTTGGCCTCGTCAGGATGCGCTTCCATCCATCGACGGATACTTTGCATCGAGACCTGGCCCTTGGTCAGCTGACCGCGCTCGATAAGCACCCGGCCGATCGGCGTATAGGGCCAGCCGTTATACGAATCGTAGTTCACGCGCAGAACGGACCCGTCTTCCAGCCTGATACGAGCCGAACCTTGGATTTGCGCGTACAGCACGTCGAGTTCGCTGCGCAAATAACAGATCGCCAAATGCCAGCCGTCGAGCGCGCCGTCTTCGATCTCTCCGCGCGTGTAATACGGCGCGATTTTACGGCGCCCGACGCGGCGGCCGACCTTGACGCCCTTCGAAGGAAAAGCATCGCCGAGCTTGCGCCAGCCGGAAGCCACCAGATTGGGCGGCCGGCGGTACAGCGGCGCATGGAACTCGCCGATCGGCACGCGCGAGCCGTCGATGATGGGCTCGTAGTAGCCGGTGAGAAATCCGCCGGATTTGCTGAGCTTCGAGATCTGCAGCGGCCTGAAATTTTCCTCGAAGAACCTTCGCGCAACCTCGTCGTCAAGAGGAATAGCCGCCTCGGCACGCTCGCACACGTCCCGCAACGCTGCGGTGATTTCCATCAGCCCGCTTGGCGATTGGCGCTTGCCGGTCAGCGCCGTGCAGCTGTCGAGAAAAGTGGCGAATGCGGCGGCGTGATCGTCGGCGGCCCAGCCGTCGAGATCGCTCCATTGCACCGGCTCATACTGCGTGCCCGGAAATACCAGCGGTGCAGTCGCCTGAGCGGTCGCGGTGCCGGCGGTGGCGACGGCTCCCCCACAGAGAATTAAAGCGCCGACGATCCAACGACGCAGCGGCATCAATGTCATTGCCCGGTTTCGGTCGCGACCACTTTCCAGTTGGGATCGCGCGACGATACATCGCGCGCAAAAGTCCACACATCGGTAACGTCGGTAACCTTCTCGGCATTGCCATCGATGACAGCACCGGATCGGTCGCGCGTGGCCGAGACAAGTTTGGAGATGAAACGCACGGTAATTTGGGCCGTCCGGTTGCGCAATTCGGCGGCGGTGATGGTCGAGGAATTGACCGAAATGAACTTGGTCTCAAGGGCCTCGCCGCGCGACTCGCGCTCGCCGATATGGGCGTCGAAACCATCATAGACCTCGCGCGACAACAGGCCGCGCAACTGCCGGCGATCGCCGGCCGCGAAGGCGGTGACAACCATCTCGTAAGCGGTACGCGCACCCGTAACGAAATGCTTGGCATCGAACTCGGAATCGGCAGCCGCGATCGCGTCAAGCCCGGATGCCACCGCAGAGCCGCTCTCGGCGACATCTTTCCAGCGCTCTGCGGGGGTCTGCGGAACTTCCGGCGGGCGTGGAGCGATTTCCGGTGTGCGCGCCGGAAGCGTCACCACCTTGTCGCTTGCCGGAGTGCGAACCGCGTCACGGGCCGCGTAGGGATCGTAGGGCGGTCGCTCCCGCCCGGTGCGCCGGCCTAAAACGCTGCGCAGCCGCAGGAAAATGAACACCGCGAGCGCCAGAAAGATGATGGTGTAGATGTTATCTTCGAACACGTTTCAAAATCTTTCGGCGTAGTGGGTGAAGCTGCACGGCTTCCCAAGCCAGTCCGGGCAAGTGAACCGGAACAGGAACCAGAGTCCCTGGTCAATGTAGGCACGCCCGGGAAACCCTCCAGGGGCCGCTGGTGCGGAATATGTACTGCCGAGCCGACTCTAAACGATTGAGCCCGTCAGTCCAATATTCCAGCCACAGCATTCTTACCAATAATGGTCGAATTCGCGCGATCGCCGCGGCCTTTGCCAAGCATACCACGCTATGGCGATGCTTTTTGCAGGGTCGCGGCCGTTCAAAAGCGGTGATCCGGCCCAAACGGGCCGCCAACCAAGCCCGACCGGCTCCATTGTTCGCTGCTTTCCGCTGTGTTAGCGAAAACCGCGACGCCCGCAGGTCGCGGGCCGGAGACGCTCATGTCCATGACAAATGGCGGGCCACAGCCCCAGGCGGCAATGCCGCAGCTTTTTGTGCTCGCCCAATATGTGAAGGATTTTTCGTTCGAAAATCCGAATGCTCCGCGCTCGCTCGCCCCGAGCACCCAGCAGCCGACTGTCAACGTCCAGGTCAACGTCGATGCCGCGCCGATGGGCGAAACCGATTTTGAGGTGACGTTGGGGCTGGAGGGAAAATCGGAATCGCAAGGGTTGCTGCTCTACGGCTTCGAGCTGGTATTTGCCGGTGTGTTCCGCATCATGAACGTGCCTGCGGACACCTTGCAGCCGTTCGTGATGATCGAATGCCCGAGGCTGCTATTTCCGTTTGCACGCGAGATCATCGCCAACACGGTGCGCAACGGCGGGTTCCAGCTGCTGCTCAATCCGATCGATTTTGTCGGACTGTATCGGCAGCGCGTCGCGGCTGAGCAGAACCCGCCGCCGTCCGAGCCGATCAATCCAAGCTGATATAGTCCCGCCAGATTGCGGCTTCGCCGAGGGTGGCGATGAATTGGCGGTGCGCTTCGCGCTCCGCCGACAAGATGCGAGGGGCAAGCGGCTCCGGCCGCTCGCGAATCCGGATTGGTGCGCCGGGCACAAGTAACGGCGTCGTCGCTTGCGACAAGACAAGCTGCGCTTGCCGCGCTCCAATCAATTCGACGTAAACCTCCGCCAGCAATTCGGCGTCAAGCAGTGCGCCATGCTTGGTGCGGTGGGAATGGTCTATCGCGTAGCGGACACACAGATCATCGAGCCGGTTCGATGCACCTGCGTGCTTGCGACGCGCGATGAGAAGCGTGTCGATCAGCCGCTCGCGCCCGATCGGCGGCCGGCCGGCGCGCTCCAGCTCGGCATTCAGGAAGCCAATGTCGAACCCGGCATTGTGGATGACGAGGGGAGCGTCGCCCAGGAATCCAAGGAATTGGTCGGCAACCGCCGCAAAGAGCGGCTTATCCTTGAGGAATTCCTCGCTGAGCCCGTGAATCGCAAATGCCTCGGCCGGCATGCCGCGCTCGGGATTGAGATAGGCGTGAAAGGTCTGACCGGACGGAATGCGGTTGACCAGCTCGATACAGCCGATTTCCACCAAGCGATCGCCGTTGAGAGGGTCGAGACCCGTCGTTTCCGTGTCGAGCACTATCTCGCGCACTTCTGGCTCCGTAGCAGTCAATCCCGCTGCCGCCATCCGGACGGGCGGCGTTGCGAATCAGCGCCCCGTCATTTTAGCGACTGCGCGCAAAATGTCGCGAACCTGCGCCCGCGCGTAATCGAGATCCTTCGAACTATCCACGATGAAATCCGCGCGCCGGCGCTTTTCCGCGTCCGGCAACTGCTTGGCGAGGATCGCTGCAAATTTTTCCTCGGTCATGCCCGGCCGCTCCAACACGCGCTGGCGCTGGACTTCGGGCGGCGCCGACACCACGACAACGGCGTCGCAGCGCCGATGCGTTTCCGTCTCGAACAGAAGCGGCACATCGAGAACAACGACCGGCATGCTCTTGGCCTCCGCGTCCGCGAGAAACTCATCGGTCGATTCGCTGACCAGCGGGTGCACGATTGCCTCAAGACGAGCGAGCGCCGCAGGGTCGTTGAGCACCATCGCGCCAAGCTTGGCGCGATCCACCTTGCCGCCCGAGGTCGAACCGGGGAAGGCGCGCTCGATGGCGGGCACCGCTTTGCCCTCATAGAGCGCGTGCACTACCGCGTCGGAATCGTGCACCGGCACGCCAGCTTCGGCAAAATACCGCGCGGCTGTTGACTTACCCATGCCCAATGAGCCGGTCAGGCCGAGCACAAAAGGCCGCGTGCCGCCCCTAGCCTCGCTCATGACAGCAGGCATCCGTGACGGCGCAGAAAATCGATCGCCGCGAGCAGCGGCAAGCCTAGAACGGTGAAATAATCGCCATCCACGGACTGGAAGAGTTGAACACCAAGGCCTTCAAGCTGGTAGGCGCCGACGCTCTCAAGGGCGGCGGCGCCGGCGGCATCCAGGTACAGTTCGAGAAACTCATCCGAGACGGCCCGCATCGTCAACCGCGCGGTACTGACGTGTTCGAACAGGACCGTTGCATCTTCAACGAAGGCAATGGCTGAATGCAGTTCGTGACTGCGTCCTGCAAGCGCGCGCAGCTGAGCGCGAGCGGCAGCCCGATCGACCGGTTTGGTAAAGTGCCTATTGTCGAGAGCCAGGACTTGATCGGCGCCGAGTACGAGTCGTCCGGGACGGAGCCGCGCCACCGACGAGGCTTTGGTACGCGCCAATAGCAGCGCCATCTCGGCAGGCGAACACGCCGGCGCTGCAGATTCGACTGCGCGCTCGTCGACATCTGACGGCATAATCTCAACCGCAATTCCTGCAGCATCGAGCAACGTGCGGCGAATGCTGCTCCTTGAGGCAAGCACAAGCGGAGCGGCCGCGCGCCAAAGTGCCATCGCTCACGAAGCCTTGCGCCGGCGCCGCTCACCGAGATGCGCCAGCACCGCCGCCGCGGTTTCCTCGATGGAACGTCGAGTGACGTCGATCAACGGCCAATTATGCTTAGCGCACAGCCGCCGCGACGACGCGATTTCTTCCGCTACCGCGGCTCGGTCGATGTATTGATCGTCGTCGCGGTGCGCCTTAAGCCCTAGCAACCGATTTTGCCGGATCTGCACGATTCGTTCAGGTGTGGCGAAAAGACCGACAATCAGGGGATGCTGCAACCGCTCGACCTCCGTTGGCAACGGCACGCCTGGCACCAGCGGAACATTTGCGGTCTTCACCCCCCGATTGGCGAGATAGATCGAAGTCGGGGTCTTTGAGGTCCGCGATACCCCGACAAGAATCACGTCCGCTTCTTCCAGGTCGTCGGTCTGCTGACCGTCATCGTGCAGCATCGTGTAATTGAGGGCGTCGATACGGCGAAAATATTCGGCATTCAGCGTGTGCTGCGCCCCGACCTTGTGTGTCGTTTCCGCCCCAAGATACGCCTTGAACAGGTGCAGCACCGGTCCGAGTATCGACAGGCAAGGCAGCCCAAGGACGCGGCACTTGCCTTCCAGCCGCTTCACGAGATCTTCCTCGAGCAGGGTGTAAAGCACTATCCCCGGCGCTTCCTCGATCTCGCCCAGCACGCGGTCGAGCTGCTTCTGTGTGCGCACCAACGGATGCATATGCTCGACCGGCATGACCTTGGCGTATTGAGCGGCCGCCGCCCGAGCCACCGTGATCAACGTTTCACCGGTCGCATCGGAGATCAGGTGCAGATGGAAATAGCCCGCCGTTTGCGCCATGAGCTGGTCTTACAAGCTGTCGATAACATGGGAGAAGGCCATGGCTTGCCCGGTTAGGCAAGCACCTCAGGCTTCAACGTGCGGTATTCATCCACATCGACACCAGGCGGGACTGCTAGCGGGGCGATCTGTCCATAATGGGTGAAATGTGAATCGCCGTATCCCCGCATGGAAGAAATGCCGATAACGATTGTGAAAAATGTTCCACATCCCGCAAATTCATCCCTTGTGATTTACGGGAATATGTGGAGTAGCCGCGAGCTAGATGTGAATTGAAAAGTATGAGTCTAATCAACTGTCAAATCACTACAACAGAACTCTCTTTAGATATGATTTAGTTTAGGATAGCCAAGTGCCGGATGGTCTCGCCGACAAACTACTGCTGCGTGCCCTGGCGGGCGAAGTCCTTCCCGTTCCGCCAATCTGGCTGATGCGGCAGGCTGGCCGGTACTTGCCCGAGTATCGGAGAATTCGCGAAAAGGCCGAAAGTTTCCTCAGTCTATGCTTTAATCCGACGCTCGCGGCTGAAGTGACGTTGCAACCGATTCGGCGCTTTGGTTTTGACGCCGCAATTGTATTTTCCGATATTCTGGTGGTGCCGCATGCGCTCGGTCAACGTGTCGGATTCGAAACTGGAGAGGGGCCGCGGCTCGATGCCTTATCCGAGCCTGACGCGCTGCTGCGGTTGCGGTCGGCCGTCGACCATGCTGTGCTTTCCCCGGTCTATGAGACGATCGCGCGAGTGAAATCGCAATTGCCGGCGGCAGTAGCATTGCTTGGTTTTTGTGGCGCACCATGGACGTTGGCGACTTACATGATTGCCGGTCGAGGAACGCCCGATCAGCTTCCAGCGCGGCTGTTTGCCTACCGTCACCCTCAGGCATTTGCAGGGCTTATTGATCGGCTCGTCGAGGCATCGTCGGATTACCTTGTCCGCCAATTCGAGGCTGGCGCCGATGCGGTGCAGATTTTCGATACCTGGGCCGGAATCCTGCCTGACGACGAGTTTCGGAAATGGTGCAGCGAGCCGGCAGCCCGGATTGTCGCCACGGTACGCGACCGAATTCCGGCGGCAAGAATCATTGGTTTTCCTCGAGGCGCCGGAACGAGACTTGGGCGATATCTGGCAGCCGTTCCGGTCGATGCCATCGGGTTGGATTGGATGGTCGATCTGTCCTTTGCGCGCGACCATCTCCAGAAACGGCGTACAATTCAGGGCAATCTCGATCCGCTGGCGCTGCTCGCCGGGGGTGACACCTTGGATCACGCGGTGGATGCAATTCTGGATGCGTTCGCCGAAGGTCCTTTCATTTTCAACCTTGGTCACGGCGTGCTGCCCGACACGCCGGTCGGGCATGTCGAGCGGCTCGTTAGGCGTGTTCGCAGTAGGCCAGGCCGCGGCTAAGGCGCCGCGCGACGGAAGGAGCGCTCCCCCTAATGGCTGCGGTTTATCCCTGGCTCAAAGCCTTCCATATCATCGCCGTGATCGCCTGGATGGCCGGGATGCTCTACCTGCCGCGCCTGTTCGTCTATCACTGTGCGGCGCAAAAAGGCTCGGTTCAGTCGGAAACGTTCAAGGTGATGGAGCGCCGGCTGCTGCGCGCCATCATCAATCCGGCGATGATCGCGACCTGGATCCTTGGCTTGATGCTCGCCTGGGACGGGCCTGATTCTCGCTACGGTTGGTTCGCTTCCGGCTGGCTGCAAGCCAAGCTGGCCCTGGTTCTGCTGCTGTCAGCCATGCACGGTTTATTTGCGCGTTGGGTTAAGGCTTTTGCCGCCGATTTCAACCGCCATTCGCCGAAATTTTATAGGATAATCAATGAGGTGCCGACCATTCTCATGATCGCGATTGTGATCCTCGCGGTGGTGAAACCGTTCTGAACGCCGCGCGTTGCCAGTGCAAAATCCATCTCGGCTCTTGCCTGTAGGGCAGTCTTTTCCTATCTTTGCGTCATCCCACCGAACGTAGGCGGATGCAGTTTAAGTCCTGGCTCCTTACGGACTGGAGCCGATTGATGCATCGGGGTACGGGGCCAAGCTCCCCGGAATCCACGACCTGCGACCCTTCCCGTCAGCGACGCCGCGACCCAACACCGCCGCTGGCGCAATTTCCATAGGTCTCTTTATGCGGGAAATGAAACTCCAAGAACTAAAGGTCAAGACTCCGGCCGAGCTTGTCTCGTTTGCCGAGGAGCTCGACGTCGAGAACGCCTCGACCATGCGCAAGCAGGAGCTGATGTTTGGCATCCTCAAGCAGCTCTCGGCACGCGAAACCGACATCGTCGGCGAAGGCGTCGTCGAAGTGCTGCCGGACGGCTTCGGCTTCCTGCGCTCGCCGGAGGCGAACTACCTGCCCGGGCCTGACGACATCTACGTCTCGCCCTCGCAGATCCGCCGTTTCGGCCTGCGCACCGGCGATACCATCGACGGCCATATCCGCAGCCCCAAGGAGGGCGAACGGTACTTTGCGCTGCTCAAGGTCAACACGCTCAATTTCGAGGACCCTGAGAAAGCGCGCCACAAGGTCAATTTCGACAACCTGACGCCGCTCTATCCGGACGAGTGGCTGAAGATGGAATACGAGGATCCAACCAAGAAGGATCTCTCGGCGCGCGTCATCGACATCGTGGCTCCCGTCGGCAAGGGCCAGCGCGCGCTGATCGTGTCGCCGCCGCGCACCGGCAAGACCGTGCTGTTGCAGAACATCGCCCATTCGATCACCCACAATCATCCGGAATGCTATTTGATCGTGCTGTTGATCGACGAGCGGCCGGAAGAAGTCACCGACATGCAGCGCTCGGTGAAGGGCGAGGTCGTCTCCTCGACCTTCGACGAGCCGGCGGTACGGCACGTCCAGGTCGCCGAGATGGTGATCGAGAAGGCGAAGCGCCTGGTCGAACATGGCCGTGACGTCGTGATCCTGCTCGATTCGATCACGCGGCTCGGCCGCGCCTACAACACGGTCGTGCCGTCGTCAGGCAAGGTGCTCACCGGCGGTGTCGACGCCAACGCGCTGCAGCGGCCGAAGCGGTTCTTCGGCGCCGCGCGCAATATCGAAGAGGGTGGCTCGCTTACCATCATCGCCACCGCGCTGATCGATACCGGCAGCCGCATGGACGAGGTGATCTTTGAAGAATTCAAGGGCACCGGCAATTCGGAACTGATTCTCGACCGCAAGGTGGCCGACAAGCGCACTTTCCCGGCGATGGACATCACGCGGTCCGGCACCCGCAAGGAAGAACTCCTGGTGCCGCCCGACCAGCTCAAGAAGATGTACGTGCTGCGCCGCATCCTCAATCCGATGGGCACCATGGATGCCATCGACTTCCTACTCGACAAGCTGCGCAGCACCAAGAGCAACAGCGAGTTCTTTGACTCGATGAATACGTAGGAACGTAAGCCCGCTTCAGTTAAAAACTTTCAGCCGCGCGCGATTGCCGGCTGTTCGGTCCACTCCGGCGTCGGCCGCCTAGTGTTGAACACCACGTACGGATTGATGAAGCACATCGCGCCTTTGCCGATGGCGTTCTCGCAGCTCGCGCGGTCCGAATAGCCGCACTGCACCACGGCGCCCAGATGCGGGAGAAAACCGCAATATTCCTGGGCCTGCGCGCCGGTCGCCGAGGCGGCTGCCAGGGGCATGGCCGTGACGGCGGCGGCAAAAACCATGATCCAGCACCGCATCGTATAATCTCCGTGGCTGTCGTTGGCAGGCTTCATTAGCCGCGAATCGGCGCCGGATGAAGGGCTGCGTCAAGTATGTCGCATCGCATCCATAATCGCATCCATGGCGCCAATGAGGCCGGCCGGGTCTGTCACCGGCAGCGAGCAGGTCTCGCCGGCGCAGACAAAGGCCTGCGGTCCGCTGGCCGCACTGACTTTGATGCGCGCCGGGTGAGTGGAGTTCAAGGCGGCGGCTGAGGTCGCGTGCAGCACGATACGATCGAGCGGCGGTATTTTCCGCGCGGCGGCGAGCAAGGCCTCGGCACGTTCCCCCTCCCCGGTCACCACGATTTCTGCGGCGCGCAGCCGCAGGTCAACGGCGTTGAGCAGCGCCATGTGCATGTAAAGATTTTCGACCGCCTGCGGCGCGATCGCCGCGATAATGCGATCCGCCTTGTCGCGCCACACATCATCGCCAGAAAGCACCGCGAGCCGGATAAGGTTTTGCGCCGCGACGGCGTTGTGATTGGGGGTTGCCTCGTCGCTGGTCGCGGCCGGCCGCACCACAAGTCCCTCGGCGTCGGCGGCAGTAAGATAGTAGATGCCAGTTGCCGCATTGGCGTAGTCGCGGTCGAGCGCCCGTTGCCAGGTGAGCGCCTGATCGAGGTAATTCTGTCGGCCGGTCGCCTCATAGAGTGCGAGCGCGGCGCGGATCATCGCGGCGAAATCGGAGGCGAGGCCGGGGAACTTGAGCTGCGCCTGCCGCCAGGAATGGCCAAGCCGGTCGCCGCGGGTCATCGTGTTGGCGATGAAGCCGAATGCCCGCGCCGCCATCTCGATCCACGCCGGCTCCTCGAACATCAAAGCCGCATTGGTGAGCGCCGCAATCATCAGCCCGTTCCAGTCGGCCAGGACCTTGTCATCGAGGCCGGGGCGCACGCGCCGATCGCGGACGGCGAGAAGCTTGGCGCGGAGCGTTGTCAGTCTTGCTTCATCGGCTGCGTCCCCCTCCCTTCCCTCCCCCGCAAGCGGGGGAGGGTTAGGGAGGGGGCGCTTGAGCCGATTGAGAATGTTGTGGCCTTCGAAATTGCCGGCGAGAGTCACATCGTAATGTCGGGCAAAAAAGTCGCCGTCCTCTGTGCCGAGTATTTGCAGCACTTCGGCAAGCGACCAGACATAAAACTTGCCCTCCTCGCCTTCCGAGTTGGCGTCGAGCGAGGCGGAAAAGGCACCCTCCGCCGTCGTCATCTCGCGCTTGAGCCACTCGACCGTTTCATGCGCGCGCTGCCGATAGAGTGCCTTGCCCGTGCGTTTGTGCGCGACTGCCAAAAGCTCGAGCAGCTGCGCGTTGTCGTACAGCATCTTCTCGAAATGCGGCACCAGCCAGCGCTCGTCGACCGAATAGCGCGAGAAACCGCCGCCGAGATGATCGTAGATGCCGCCCTCGCAGATGTGGTCGAGTGTGATTTCGACGGCGGCGAAATAGCGTGTTTCCACAGTGCGGGTTCCGGCGCGCCACAGCAATTCGAATAGCGCGGCTTGCGGGAATTTCGGCGCGCCGCGCGTGCCGCCATTGACCGGGTCGATCAGGCCGGCAAGCTGGCGGGCGGCGTTGTCGAGTTCGGCCTGGCCGAGCGTGACACTGCCGGCCGGCCGGGCCGCGGCTTCCAGCCGCTGCATCAGCGCCGTGCGGTTGCGTTCGATCTTGTCGGGCTCGTCGCGAAAAATGCGCGCGATCTCGCGCAGCACGTCGACGAAGGCCGGCTTGCCGTAACGCGATGTGTTGGGGAAATACGTGCCGCCCCAGATCGGCTCGCCGGCGGGCGTGAGAAACATCGTGAGCGGCCAGCCGCCATGCTCGCCGAGATGATGCAGCGCCGCCATGTAGATCTGGTCGATATCGGGGCGCTCTTCGCGGTCGACTTTGATGTTGACGAACAGCTCGTTCATCACCGCCGCGGTGCCGGCGTCTTCGAAACTCTCGTGCGCCATGACGTGGCACCAGTGACAGGCCGCGTAGCCGACCGAGAGCAGGATGGGTTTGTTGGTGCGCTTCGCCTCCGCCAGCGCCTCCGGCCCCCACGCCCACCACTCAACCGGATTGTCCTTGTGTTGCAGGAGGTACGGACTCGTCTCGCGGGCGAGGCGGTTCTGGTGGGGGACGTTGTCTTGCGGCAGAGTCATCGGCACAGCCTGGTAAAACGGAATCCGGTATCTCTAAGAGGATAACGATGCTGGCGGCAAATGGATGCCACCGGAGTATCGAGCGCTCGTCTACATACTCGGTTCGTCGGCGAGGCCAAGAAACACTGCCAGCGTTTGATTGAGCAATGCAACTTCCGCGGAATTGAGCGCGCCAAGTCGCCGGCCGATCTTTGATTTTGGGAGCGTGGAGATTTTATCAGCCATGGCATGTGAAACGGCTCGCAATCCATTTCCCATCGATGGGTCGATGGGGAAGCGGGCCGGTGCCGCCGGCACGAACGTGCCTGTCAGCGGACAAATCGTAATCGATGACGTCGCGTCGAATTTATCGCTTTGAACAATGATCGCAGGCCGTGGCTTGCCGGTGTATTCGGCGCCGCCGGCGACAGTCCATATCTCGCCCCGTTTCAATCCGTCGGCTCCTTCCACCACCGCTCCGGCTCGATGCGGGACAGAGCCTCCTCTTCCTTGGAAGTGATCCATTGAACTGAATCGATAAAGGCTTGGTCCTCTTGTTCCGTCGGACTGTTCGCGATCGCGACTGAAGCGCGGTGCGCCAATTGAGCAAATTCCGGCGTCCGCGTGTCCGGCAACCACATCTGGACGAGCCGCAGCCCTTTAGCCCGCATGCGCTTTCGATAAGCGCGCACCTTGTCGCGTGAAGACTTGGCGTGCGCGCGCTTCGGCGCAGCGGATGCCTTCGGGTTTGTCTTGCGCGCCGCTGTCTTCGCTCGCATTTGGGCGGCGGGGCGCTTGGTCTTTCGCTGCATGATCGGGTACCCTTTGGTTACATGTAACCTATTGCATCGGCCGTTTGCGCGCAACCGACACTGAAGACAAACTCAACCCCATGCCGTATTCCCGCCCCACTATTTTCGGCCTCTCCTCAGGCCCTGGCTAGGCTTTGGGCTTATGCTTTTGCCCTGGTTTTTCGTTCCGTTTCGCTTGTTTCGGTTTCCGTGAGTTCTTGGCGCGCCCGGCAAATTGTTTTATCGCCTTGGAGATTTCCTTAAAGCTCCCCGACAGCGCGGCGAGACCGCCAACCGGTCCGGCGATCCCGGCCAAAAGTGCGGCGAGCGCGCCGATCGGAAGCAGCCTCGCGGCGGCGCCGACTCCTTCCGGGAAGTTCTCCTTGAATTTGTCCCAGCTCTTTCCGCCGAGGTCTCGCAGTTCGGACCCGGCCCGTCGTAGTCCGGGGGTAACGGCCGCGGCAACGGCTTTGCCGCTTGCACGGCCGGCGCGCAATGCTTCACTTACGAAGTTCCTGACGACGAGCAACTGATCGGCCACGAGGCGTGCGCGCACCACGTTGTTGCGTGCGTGTTCGATGTCGGCGTCCTGTTCTTTCAGCGCTGCCACGGCGTTTCCGGTCACCGCTTTCGAATCGGCCGCAGCGCGCTTGATCGCGTCGGTGTCGCGTCGGAGGGCTCGGACGGCATTTGGGTCGCGCTGGACCCTGAGCGCTGTTTGCTCGGCCTCGATCTCGCGGATAATTGGATAGACTGCCATGAGGTCGCGCGCGCTCAGCAGCACGTCGTCCATCATCGCTATGGCTTCGGGAAACAGTTCCCGGCGCGCCTTCTTAGTGTTAAAAGCATCGCGGTCGGCTTCGATGCTGCGCACGCGCGACAGCAACAGGCCCGGCCGGACGTCGGCGATCGCGCTGCCGAGCGTGTTGAGCAGCCGGCTGACCGAATCCAGCACTCGTCTGTCGGAATTCGTTTTCGCAAGGCGCTGGCGCAATGCTTCTGCCTTGGCCAGCAACTCGGCACGGAGGTCGCTTGCCGTCTCGGCATCGGCGACGGGCGAGCGGTCGGGCAGAGCGTCGATTTTACCGTTGCGCTCGCCGAACCTGAATGCCGCTGGCCGCTGCATGAGAACTCGGTCGAGCGAGTTGTCGTCGGCATCAATCGTATCGCGGCCGTTGACTTGTTCGGATCGTGAAGACTCGTCTTCGACGGTTTCGGGGTCGAGTTCGCCGCGCAGCCAAGCAAATACGTTGAGAGTTGCGTCCGGTTGGCCGGTGGCGATCAACCTCGGATACGGGTGGGGAAGCCGATTACCTTCGAGCTGAAGGCCATCAGTGTACGGCTCGGAATCATTTTTCGCCGCCTCTTGGAGGGATCGAAGCTACGCGATCTCGGGCGGCAGGCTGGTGAGTTGGTTGTTGCTGAGATAGAGGCGTTGCAGCGCGGTCAGCTGCGCGATCTCGGGCGGCAGGCCGGTGAGTTGGTTGTTGCTGAGATAGAGGCGTTGCAGCGCGGTCAGCGGCGCGATCTCGGGCGGCAGGCCGGTGAGTTGGTTGTTGCTGAGATAGAGGCTTTGCAGCGCGGTCAGCTGCGCGATCTCGGGCGGCAGGCCGGTGAGTTGGTTGTTGCTGAGATAGAGGCGTTGCAGCGCGGTCAGCTGCGCGATCTCGGGCGGCAGGCCGGTGAGTTGGTTGTTGCTGAGATAGAGGCGTTGCAGCGCGGTCAGCGGCGCGATATCGGGCGGCAGGCCGGTGAGTTGGTTGTTGCTGAGATCGAGGCTTTGCAGCGCGGTCAGCGGTGCGATCTCGGGCGGCAGGCCGGTGAGTTGGTTGTTGCTGAGATCGAGGCTTTGCAGCGTGGTCAGCTGCGCGATCTCGGGCGGCAGGCCGGTGAGTTGGTTGTTGCTGAGATCGAGCTTTGCAGCGCGGTCAGCTGCGCGATCTCGGGCGGCAGGCCGGTGAGTTGGTTGTTGCTGAGATCGAGGCTTTGCAGCGTGGTCAGCTGCGCGATCTCGGGCGGCAGGCCGGTGAGTTGGTTGTTGCTGAGATCGAGGCTTTGCAGCGTGGTCAGCTGCGCGATCTCGGGCGGCAGGCCGGTCAAGCCAAGGCCGGATAGATTGAGCGCTCGTTGTTTGGGCCTCCGGCGGGCATCGCTGATCCTGCGCCTGGCTATCGTGTTAGGGTCACTAGGCTCGATACTGTTGGACCGCTTCCTAATTGGTACGGCGGCTGGTGTCTCGACGCGGCGCGCGCTATTGGCCATCTCGGGCTCTCTTGTTCAGTGAAACGCAACTTACCGGACTGCAACGCGTACGCGAAGTGCAATGAGTGCTCGTCCCACCATCTTCGCCCGGTCCTCCGGTCGTCTGCCGGCGGCGATTGCGGTGGTGCGCGTAGTCGGGGCCGCAGGCCGGCGCGGCGTTTAAGGCGCTGATCGGCTGCGTGCCGGAGCGGCGCTGGTGCGCGATCCGGCAAGCGGCGAGGTCATCGATGATGCGCTTGCCCTGTGGTTTTCGGGCCTAGCGAGACTGGTGAGGACGTGGCGGAGCTGCAGCTTCATGGCGGGCAGGCAGTCGTTGCCGGCGTGAATAGTTCCGGGTGCCGCGCAGCGAGACCGGATGCCCCGCCGCTCGGGTGGGCGTCAGCGCGGCATCATGCAGGGAACGATCCGCCGGCTGTGCAGCCGATAAATCCGGAAATCGCCATCGGTTGTCAGCAAGAGCGGGTCGGCCAGCGTTTCGGTCATGCGCACCAGACAGGCATCGGCGAAGCTCATCGGTACGCCGGCGTATTTGTGCATGAGCGCCAGGACCGCTGCCAGCGACTCGTCGAGATGAAAGGTAATGCCGATTTCTCCGCGGCGCAGCAGGGCGCTGAAGACGGGCGCTCCCCGGGCGCGGAGCAGGTGAAACGTCTCTGAAATGACGGCTTCGTAAGTCTGCCAAGGCGGCGGGTGCCGGCGCGCCTGGGCATCCGCCCAGTCATGATCGCTGTCGCGCCGGCTGAGAAGCGTGACGAGGAAACTGGCGTCAACGATGACGCTTGCGACCATAGCCCGTCGCCTTGAGATAATGCTTTTTGCGAGCTGCCAGATCCGGCGGCAGGCCGTCGACCGCCCCGATCAGGTCGGCGATGCGGTCATACGATGCGGCGCGATGGCGGTCGCCCCGCGGTCCTTAAGTCAATCGCTCGCGCACGACGTCGGACTTCGATAGTCCGCGCTCACGGGATTCCGCTTCGATCTGTCCGACAAGGGCCTGCGGCAATCGCACCGTCAGTGTTTTCATGCCTTTCAGCGTATTACGCGTGTGGCATGGCTGCAATACACAAGGCCTTGGGCGGCCGGCGTGGCCATGCTCGCCGCAGCGATCTTTACCTGCCGGGCGTCATAGGGTTGGAAGGAACATGACCTCCCCTCGCCCCACCATTTTCGCCCTTTCCTCCGGCCGGCCGCCGGCGGCGATTGCGGTGGTGCGCGTCAGCGGCCCGCAAGCCGGCGCTGCGCTCAACGCCTTGATCGGCCGGGTGCCGCAGCCGCGCAAGGCGGCGCTGGTGCGTGTGCGCGACCCGGCAAGCGGCGAGGTGATCGACGAGGCGCTCGCGCTTTGGTTTCCGGGCCCGCACAGCGAGACCGGCGAAGATGTTGCCGAGCTGCAATTGCACGGCGGTCAGGCAGTCATTGGCGGCGTGCTCAATGCGCTGGGCAAGATCGAGGGCTGCCGGCCTGCGGAAGCGGGCGAGTTCACGCGCCGCGCCTTCCAAAATGGCAAGCTCGATCTGACCGAAGTCGAGGGTCTCGCGGACCTGATCGCCGCGGAGACGCAGGCCCAGCGGCGCCAGGCCTTCCGCCAGCTTAAAGGTTTGATCGGCGACCGCGCGGAGGAGTGGCGCCGCGAATTGATCGAGGCGCTGGCTTTGATCGAGGCGCGCATCGACTTTTCCGACGAAGCCGATGTGCCGGAAAATCTGGTCGAACCGGCGCTTTTTGCTGCGCAGGAATTGCGCAGCAAAATTGCAGCCTGCCTGGCCGATGCTGGACGCGGCGAGCGGATGCGGGAAGGCCTCGTGGTCGCGATTGCGGGACCGCCGAATGCCGGTAAATCGACATTGCTCAATCGATTGGCGAAGCGCGAAGCGGCGATGGTATCGCCTTATCCCGGCACCACGCGCGATGTCATCGAGGTTCATCTCGATCTGGAGGGCTATCCGGTAACGCTTCTCGACACCGCCGGTATTCGCGAGAGCAGTGATCCAGTGGAGCAGGAGGGCGTTCGGCGCGCCCATGAGCGCGCTGCCGAGGCTGACTTGGTCCTGTGGGTCACTGACGCATCGGTCGCTGGCGGAGCGGCCGGCGAACTCGGCCAAAAGCCGGTCGGTGCCGAATGTTGGTTGCTCAGAAACAAGATCGACCTTGTTGCGGAGGGTACTGCAAAAACTGAATCGCCTTCGGCGAAGGAGAGGATTAACCGTTCATTCGTCATCTCGGCTCGGTCCGGCTCGGGAGCGGATTCACTTCTTGCGGCGCTGGCGGAATTCGCCGCGAACTATTTCAGCGCCACCGAATCGGCGATCGTCACGCGCGCCCGTCACCGGCAAGCGTTCGAGGATACCATCGCGGCGCTTGATCGCGCATTGGGCCACCGGCGCAGCGGGCAGGAAGAACTGATTGCCGAGGACTTGCGCTCCGCCGCGACGACGCTTTGCCGCCTGACCGGACGCGTCGATGTCGAGGATATTCTGGACGTGATCTTCCGCGATTTCTGCATCGGTAAGTGAATGGTTAAGAAACATGGTTAAGAAATAACGAATGCGACCTTCGGGTCTGTTTCACGTGAAACATTCATCCCAAATGGGCGATGGAGAACGGCTTTGATCGGGTCTATATGCGGTGGGCTCTCCGATAACGTGCAGAATGACCCAAGATGACGGCTTCGATGGACACCAAGTTCGATGTGATCGTAGTCGGCGGTGGCCATGCCGGCTGCGAGGCCGCGGCCGCGGCCGCGCGCATGGGCGCGCATACGGCGCTGGTGACGCATCGCTTCGCAACAGTCGGTACCATGTCGTGCAATCCATCCATTGGCGGGCTCGGCAAGGGGCATCTGGTCCGCGAGGTCGATGCCCTCGACGGCCTGATGGGCCGCGTAGCGGATGCGGGCGGTATCCAGTTCCGCGTTCTCAACCGGCGCAAGGGACCGGCGGTGCGCGGGCCACGCGCCCAGGCGGATCGCAAGCTCTACGCGGCGGCGATGCAGCAGGCAATCCGCGAGACCGCGAATTTGTCGGTCATCGAAGGCGAGGTGGACGACCTGGTGATTGACGGATGCGTCACCGGGGTACGGCTTGCCGATGGCCATGAGTTGAGCGCCGCGGCGGTTGTCCTCACCACCGGAACTTTTCTGCGCGGCCTCATCCATATCGGCGAGCGGCAGATCCCTGCGGGGCGGGTCGGCGAAGCGCCCGCAATGGGCCTTTCACGGTCCTTGGAGCAGCTTGGGTTCGCGCTCGGCCGCCTGAAGACCGGAACGCCGCCGCGGCTCGACCGCACCACCATTGACTGGGCGGCGTTGGAAACGCAGCCCGGCGACGATCCGCCGGAGCCGTTTTCGGTCCTGACCGAGCGGCTCGTCAATCCGCAGATTGAGTGCGCGATTACCCGCACCACCCCGGCGACCCACGAAATCATTCGCGCCAATGTGCACCGCTCGCCGATATATTCCGGCCAGATCAAGAGTCGCGGTCCGCGCTACTGTCCGTCGATCGAAGACAAAATCGTGCGCTTCGGCGAGCGCGATGGGCATCAGATTTTTCTCGAGCCCGAAGGCCTCGACGACAGCACGGTCTATCCCAACGGGATTTCAACCTCGCTCCCGGAGGATGTTCAATTCGCTCTGGTGGCGTCGATCCCGGGCCTGGAACGGGCGCGGATGATCCGGCCGGGTTACGCCATCGAATACGATCACGTCGATCCACGTGAGTTGCTGCCGTCGCTGGAGACCAAGCGGCTTGGCGGATTGTTTCTGGCCGGCCAGATTAACGGCACCACGGGCTATGAAGAGGCCGCGGCGCAGGGATTAGTGGCTGGCCTTAACGCTGCGGCACGGGCAGGGGACAGCGGTCCGATCATGTTCGATCGCGCCGAAGGCTATCTCGGCGTGATGATCGACGATCTGGTGACGCGCGGCGTCACTGAGCCGTACCGCATGTTCACCTCGCGGGCCGAATATCGGCTCACGCTGCGCGCCGATAATGCCGATCAGCGGCTCACCGACAGAGGCATTGCGCTCGGCTGCGTTGGCGGCGAGCGGGCGCGGCTGCATCGGACCAAGATGGCGGCGCTGAACGCGGCGCGGACGATGGCGCGCGAACTCAGCCTGACGCCGAGTGAGGCCGATCGGCATGGACTGGCGCTGCGCAAGGACGGCCAGCGCCGCACCGCCTTCGATCTGCTGTCGTACCCGGACATCGGCTTTGCCGATGTGGCGCGGATTTGGCCCGTGCTGGCGGCGCTCGACGGCAAGATCGCGGCGCAGATCGAGACTGACGCCAAATACGCGGTCTATCTCAGCCGCCAGGCGGCCGACGTCGAGTCCTATCGGCGCGATGAGAACCTGATCCTGCCAGACGACATCGACTATGCGGCACTTCCGGGCCTTTCCAACGAGGTTCGATACAAGTTGCAGGCAAGTCGGCCGCGCACCGTCGGGCACGCGGGACGGATCGATGGCATAACACCGGCCGCGTTGGCGCTGCTGGTCGCGCATTTGCGGCGCGACAAGAGCCGCAAGCCGGTCAGTGGGGCGGCATGAGCGGGGAGGCGGAGCAGAAGCCTCCCGCTGTGCGCCCGGCCCTGTCGCGATCGCCCACAACCTCAGAGCTCGAACTCGCACAAGATCGCGCCCGGGCGCTGGGGTTGGTTTCTGTTTCACGTGAAACATTGGAGCGCCTCGATCGCTACGTCGCACTTCTGCTCCACTGGCAGCGCCGCGTGAATCTCATCGCGCCTTCGACCGAGCCCGTGCTCTGGTCGCGCCATATCGCCGATTCGCTCCAGCTCTTGGTACTTGCGCCGGCGGCGCGCATTTGGGCGGATTTGGGGTCTGGGGCGGGCCTGCCTGGGCTACCTATCGCTTGCGCCCTGGCCGAGACGCAGGGGGCCTGTGTGCACTTGGTGGAGAGCAGCGGCAAGAAGGCTGCATTTCTACGCGAGGCAGCTCATGCCACGGGAGCGCCGATTGCGGTCCACGCGATGCGCATCGCGGATTTCGTCAAAGCCCCGCCGCCGAACCTGGAGGTCGTGACCGCCCGTGCGGTCGCTCCGCTTTGCAAACTCCTGGCCGAGGCGTATCCGCTGTTGAAAAGCGGTGCGGTCGGCCTTTTCCCCAAGGGCCAAGGGGTAGATGCTGAATTGACCGAAGCCGCTAAATATTGGAGGGTTGGGGCGACTCTGGTGCCGAGTCGAACCGATCCCAAAGCGCGCGTTGTGGTGGTGCGCGGCGTCGAGCCGGTGACAGGGCCGAACGCGCGAAGGAACGCGACAAAACGATGAGCGTGCAGAGATAGGTTGCTGCGATGAGCGACGCGCCACTTGCGGAGCAATCATCCGATGTGATCCCGGTCCCGGCGCCGGATCAGAAACTGTTGACTGGTCCGATCAGGCCGCCGCGTGTGCTCGCCGTCGCTAATCAAAAAGGCGGTGTCGGCAAGACCACAACTGCTATCAATCTCGGCACCGCGCTTGCGGCGATCGGCGACGAGGTTCTGATCATCGACCTTGATCCGCAAGGTAATGCATCGACCGGACTCGGCATCGATCGGCGCAGCAGGCTTCATTCCACTTATGACGTCCTGACCGGCGAAGCGACGCTGCGCAATTCCATCGTCGCGACTGCCGTGCCGCGGCTCCACATCGCGCCTTCGACGCTCGACCTATCGGGGCTCGAGCTGGAGATCGGCCAGGCGCGCGACCGCGCCTATCGTTTGCGCAACGCGCTGGCGCCGCTGAACACGCCGGTGCCCGGCGCGACTAATTTCAATTACGTGCTGGTCGACTGTCCGCCGTCGCTCAATCTGCTCACGGTGAATGCCATGGCGGCGGCGCACGCCATTCTGGTGCCGCTGCAATGCGAGTTCTTCGCGCTCGAAGGCCTGTCGCAATTGCTTAAGACCGTCGACCAGGTGCGCGAAACGCTCAATCCCGGCCTGACCATCCATGGCGTCGTGCTGACCATGTATGACTCCCGCAACAACCTTTCCGCCCAGGTCGTCGCCGACGTTCGCCAATTCATGAAAGAGAAGGTCTACGACACCATCATTCCGCGCAACGTGCGCGTCTCGGAAGCGCCGTCCTACGGCAAGCCGGTGCTGGTCTACGATCTGAAATGCAGCGGCAGCGAAGCCTACCTGCGGCTCGCGACTGAGATCATCCAACGTGAAAAAGAGTTATGCGCTGGATGACGAGTTCGTGCGCGTGAGCGAAAGTTCTGGAAAATCTGCGGTGGCGGAAGAAGCGGCACGATCGCGGTTGGGGCGCGGGCTCGCCGCGCTGATCGGCGATGTCGGCACGGAGAGTTCAAGCGACCACCGGCGCGCGCCGCGCCGCGTGCCGACCGAGGCATTGCGGCCGAACGCGCGCAATCCACGGCGAATGTTTTCCGACACCGAACTTGACGAGCTGGCAAGTTCGCTGCGCGAACGCGGCATCATTCAGCCGATCGTTGCCCGTCCGCTGCGTGGCGTTCCCGATACTTACGAGATCATCGCCGGCGAGCGCCGCTGGCGTGCCGCGCAGCGCGCCGGGCTGCACGAGGTGCCGGTCGTTATCGTCGAGGCCACCGACGCCGAAGCGCTGCAGCTTGCGATCATCGAGAACGTGCAGCGCACCGATCTCAATCCGCTCGAAGAGGCGGAAGGCTATCGGTCGCTGATCCGCGATTTCAGCCACAGCCAGGATGATGTCGCCCGCATGGTCGGCAAGAGCCGCAGCCATGTTGCCAACATGCTGCGGCTGCAGACGCTGCCCGATCAGGTCAGGGAGCATATTCATGCCGGCCGGCTGAGCGCCGGCGCCGCTCGCGCTCTGATCGGCCATCACGACGCGGAGCGGTTGGCGGACGAAATCGTCGCGCGCGGTCTCAATGTGCGCCAGGTCGAGGAGATGGCGCGCGAAACTTCCAAGCGCGGCGGCAAGGAACAAACAAATGGCGGTAAAGGGAAAGCGCGCGCAGCAAAAAATACCAACACGCTCGCGCTGGAAAAACGCCTCGCCGACGCGCTTGGGCTTGCGGTCAATATCGATGATCGCGAGCGCGGCGGCACGCTCACTATTCGTTACCGCAGCCTGGATCAGCTTGACGAGGTCGTGCGGCGGTTGGAACGGCGGCACTGACTTCACACCTCACCCTGAGGTGGCCGCGCGAAGCGCGGCCCTCGAAGGGCGAGGCCCGGGCGCTTGAGCAGCATCCTTCGAGGCTCGCAGCTTCGCTGCGAGCACCTCAGGATGAGGAGTCAGAGTGGCTCAGCTCCGCCACTGCACCTTGAACGCCTCGCGCTTCTTCGGATCGTACATGCTCGGATAATTGTATTTGAGCTGCTTCGACGGCTCGACGTGCAGCGTGGCGAAGACCGGGCCTTGTTGCTCGAGCACGTGGCCGATTTGCTGTTCGAAGTTTTTCAGATCCGAAAAGTCATAGCAGGCCGCATAGCCGGAGCTGCGCGCAATGCCGGCGAAATCCACTTTCGGATTCGGGATCGGCTGGCTGCCGTTGGCCTCATAGGTGTCGTTCTGCGCGACCAGATGCACCAGATTCTTCGGTGCCACCGCGGCGATGGTGACGAGGCTGCCGAGATTCATCAACAGGCTGCCGTCGCCCTGCAGGACGACGACGCGCTTGTCCGGCCGGCCGAGCGCCAGTCCGAGGCCATGCGATGAATCGAGGCCCATGGCGCCGATCGACAGATAGTTGAGCGGGCGCGGCGCGATCTCGACCCAATCGACCGCCGAACTATAGGTCGCCACCACCGCTTCCTTGCCGATGTGGCGCGCCAGAATACGAAAACACTCATCCCTCTTCATCATTGCTGCCCTGCCCGTCTGCCGTTTGGGGGCGCCGCCCGATCAGCAGCGCAACCGGCTCCGATGTACGATAGGCCGTCTCGATGGCCGGCTGAATTTTGCCGATATCGGCATCGAGGCTGATGAGATGATGGGCGATGCCGATGTCATCGCAGATCGGCTCGATGATGCGGACGCCATAGCGCGGCGACGCCCGCGGCGCCACCTCCGGATCGTGGCCAAGCAGCCCCACCATCATGCAGATCGGCTGCTTGTACTCGACCGCGATGCCGCGGATGGCGTTGAGTGAATCGAGAAAGCCGGTGTACTGGATCAGAATCAGCGCCCGTTTGTCGGCATAAAACAAGCCGGAGGCGATGCCGATGCATTCGTCCTCCTTGCAGACGCGAATGAGCTTGAGGTCCCTGTCGTTCGCGATCGGCGCCAGCAGGCCCCTGCTGGTGACGATATCGGGTACGGCGAGCACATACTCGATCCCGCTGGCCTTGATGGCGCCGATGATGCCCCCGCCGTGAAGCTCGCGCGCGCCTGTCTCGGCCGCCGCGGCTGACGCTGCCATACTCAGCCTCCCCGTTATTTTCAGCATGCCAGCCTAGCCGGGCTGAGGAATTGGTCAATGCACTCTGAGGGTTCCACGAACGCACGCAGTGCATATGAGCCCATCGCGCAACATCAACCGTTCGGAGGAAGCGAGACGAAAATGCACTGCTTAGAATCGTCCCGACTCGAGGATGCCGTGAAACCGGAGGCGTATCATGCCCATGAGGGGCGAATTGCAGATATCGGCCGCGCACCTGAACTACCGTCGACCGGTTATCGACGACGTCTGGAGTTGGCTGGTCGCAACGGTAACGAATCCGGAGTTCGGAGTCATCGCGCTGTTTTGCGCGGTCGGATTATGGCTGACGTTCTATTTCCTGCACGCCTTCCCGAATTTCGGCGGAATGGCCGTGTCGCTCGGGCAACTGCACTGGCCAAATCTGGCGTAGCGGCGTCAGAGCGCTGCGGGTCAATCGCTATTCCGCCGCCGTCCGCGCCCCGTGGCCGTAGCGGCGTTCGATGTAATCGATCACCATCTTCTGGAAATCCACGGAGACCGTCGGCCCACGCAGGGTCGCTGCCTTCTTGCCGTCGATAAAGACCGGCGCGGTCGGCTGCTCACCGGTGCCCGGGAGTGAAATGCCGATGTCGGCGTGCTTGCTCTCGCCCGGTCCATTGACGATGCAGCCCATCACCGCGACGTTGAGGCCTTCGACGCCCGGATAGCGCTTCTTCCATTCCGGCATCGAGTCGCGAATGAAACTTTGGATGCTGGCCGCCAGTTCCTGGAACGTCGTCGAGGTGGTGCGGCCGCAGCCCGGGCAGGCGGCGACCAGCGGCACGAAGGTGCGCAGGCCGATGGTCTGCAGCAATTCCTGCGCGACTTTGACTTCCAGCGTACGGTCGCCGTTCGGCTCCGGCGTGAGCGAGATGCGGATGGTGTCGCCAATGCCCTGCTGCAGCAGCACGCCCATCGCGGCCGAAGAGGCGACAATACCCTTCGAACCCATGCCGGCCTCGGTAAGGCCGAGATGCAGCGCGTAATCCGAGCGCCGCGCCAGCTCGCCGTAAACGCCGATCAGGTCCTGCACGGCGGAAACCTTGGCCGACAGGATGATGCGGTTCTTCGGCAGGCCGATCTCCTCGGCGCGTTGCGCCGAGAGCAGCGCCGACTGCACCATGGCTTCGCGCGTGACATCGCGGGCATCGACCGGGTGATTTGACTTGGCGTTCTCGTCCATCAGGTGCGTGAGCAGTTCCTGATCGAGCGAGCCCCAATTGGCGCCGATGCGCACCGGCTTGTTGTGCTTGATCGCGGTTTCGACAATGGCGCCGAACTGGCGATCCTTCTTCTCTTTAAAACCGACGTTGCCCGGATTGATGCGATACTTGTCGAGCGCTTCGGCGCAGGCGGGATGATCGGCCAGGAGCTTGTGGCCGATGTAATGGAAGTCGCCGACGATCGGCACGTCGACCTTCTGCTTCAGCAGCCGCTCCTTGATGTGCGGCACCGCGGCAGCGGCCTCGTCGCGATCGACGGTGATGCGGACGATCTCGGAACCCGCGCGGGCAAGCGCCGCGACCTGCTTGGCGGTGGCATCGACATCGGCGGTGTCGGTATTGGTCATCGACTGCACGACGATCGGCGCCCCGCCGCCGACGGTCACGTTACCGACGCGCACCCCGACGGTCTGGTGCCTTGCCGCCGGGCCGGAGAATTCCATCATGTCTTCAATCCCTTAGCCGGAGCATCGGACACCGGCCAGAATGCAGCGAACGGTCCTGTGGTCCACGATATAGCCCCGCCGTGACGGTTTGACGAGGCGCAGCATGGCGCTTTGACCCGCCATAGCGCGCAGGATGGCTAACCCGCGCCATACGTTCCATGCCGGCGCCATTCATGCCGGCCGATTGACCAGGATCAGGCCAGCCGCCACCAGCATGACGGCCAGGATGAACGGCGGCGCCAGCGGCTCATTCAAGACGAAATGACCGGCGGTCACGCCGCAGAGCGGCGCCAAAAAGGTGAATACCGATAGACGCGCCGCCGAATAGCGCAGGATCAGCCAAAACCACACCACAAAGGTGACGCTGACGACCCAGATCGTCTGGTAGGCGAACGCGGCGAGCGCCAGTGCGGACGGGATTGCGTGGATGCGCTCGTCGAACACCAGTGCGCCGGCGCCGAGCAGCGGCACCGAGATCACGAGCTGATAAAGCAGCGTCTTCTCCGGGCTGATGTGGCCGAGCGGGCTCGCCTTGATAAGGAGCGTCGTCGCCGCCCAGGCGAGCGCGGCGCCGACCAGCATCAGGTCACCGAAGATCTGGCGCTGATTGCTGGCCGGTCCCGGAATGCCGAACGCAATGACGATTCCCGCGAATGACAGCAACAGGCCGATCCACTGCCACAGATGAAAGCGATCGCCGGGTATGAGCCAGCGCGACCCGATGACGACAAAGAACGGCGCCAAATAGAGAAACAACGTGCCGCGCGTCACCGTCGTCCAAGCGAGGCCGCGATAGATCAGCAAAAACTCGACCGCGAACAGGATGCCGGCAAAAACACCGGCGCCGAGTGTTCCATCGCGCTCAAACAATGCGATGCCGCGGATGCGGCACCACGCGCCGACCAAAAGCGCGGCAAACAGCGAACGCGTCGACGATTGAATCAAGGGCGGGATGTCGTGGATCGCGACCTTGATGGCGACGTTATTGAGCCCCAACTCACGCAAAGCCCGACTGTGACGGCAATGGCGACGGCATCGAGTGGGCGAGACGAAGGGGAGGGCATTACCCGGCAATTTCTTTGGCGCCATGTCGAGCTTTGAGGCGACCGGACTATCGGCGTTCCCGGCAATGCGAGCAAATGCCGAGGATCTCGATCAATGGATTTTTGGGCGCAAAGCCGGCGGCGCGTGACGCCGATTTCAGCGCTTCCGCAACGGCGCCGCCCGGACCCTCGCCGACGGCGCCACAGCGCTCGCAGATCAGAAACACCACGAGATCGCCGCCGGAATGATTGTGACCGCAGGCCACGAAGGCATTGCGGCTCTCGATGCGGTGAACCAGTCCATTGTCGCGCAGAAAATCGAGCGCCCGATAGACGGTGATCGGTGCCGGGCGGCCGTTTTTGCCGCTCATCCGTTCGACGATCTCGTAGGCGCCGAGCGGGTTATGGCTCGTCAGCAGAACCTCCAGCACCTGCCGGCGGATTGGCGTCAGCCGCTGCGATCGCGCTGCGCACTGCGCCTCCGCGTAGGTCAGCGCGTCGCTGGTGCAGCGTTGGTGGTCGTGGTCAGGCGCCGGGAAGATCGCGCGCGGCATACGTTTCCTTCGGGTGACCTTCGTGCCGCCGCATGACGGCTGCGCGGCAGTGTAGCGGTTTGCATCGGATCGCGAAAACGTGACGCAGTCATCTACTTTTATGTTGCGTTGCAGCAAAAGCCGCCGCAAATTCCGGCCGCCCACCCAACGTCCAAGCACCGTCCGGCAGCGCATTTTGCCAAATGCCTAGTCACCAATTGGGGTTTGCCATGCTCAAAGGAAAGTCCGCCCTGGTCACCGGCTCGACGTCGGGGATCGGGCTTGCGATTGCCCGCGCGTTCGCCGCCCAGGGCGCCAACGTCACCATCAATGGATTCGGCGACCAGGCGGCGATCGAGAAGGAGCGCAGCGGCATTGAGAAGGAATTCGGTGTCAAGGCGGTCTACTCGGCCGCCGACATGACCAAGCCGAACGAGATTGCCGACATGGTGCACACGGCCGAAAAGACCTTTGGCTCGCTGGATGTCCTCGTGAACAACGCCGGCATCCAGTTCGTATCGCCGATCGAAGACTTCCCGATCGAGAAATGGAATCAGATCATCGCCATCAACCTCTCGGCGGCATTTCATGCGGTGCGCGCTGCCGTGCCGGGTATGAAAGCGCGCAAATGGGGCCGCATCATCAGCACGGCGTCGGCGCATTCGCTGGTGGCCTCGCCGTTCAAGGTGGCTTACGTCTCGGCGAAGCACGGGATTGCCGGGCTTACCAAGACGGTTGCGCTTGAGGTCGCCACCTTCGGCATCACCTGCAATTGCATCAGTCCAGGTTACGTGTGGACGCCGCTGGTCGAGAAGCAGATTCCCGACACCATGAAGGCGCGCGGCCTGACCGAGGAGCAGGTCAAGCGTGATGTCCTGCTCGCCGCGCAGCCGACGAAGGAGTTCGTGACTGTCGATGAAGTTGCGAGCCTGGCGGTCTATCTCTGTTCCGATGCCGCGAAAGCGATCACCGGCGCCAACCTCTCGATTGACGGCGGCTGGACGGCGGAGTGATCGGCGCGCCTCAGCCGCATGAAAAATCCTTTCACCTCGTTGCTGGCCGGCCGCGCGACCGATCAAAAAGCTTCGGTACCGGCGAAGCGCATCAACCTCGCGCTGCAAGGCGGCGGCGCACACGGCGCGTTCACCTGGGGCGTGCTCGATCAGTTCCTGAGCGATGAACGCATCGCCATCGAGGGTATTTCCGGGACCTCGGCGGGCGCGGTCAACGCCGTGATGCTGGCCGACGGCTTGATGCGCGGCGGGCGGGAAGAGGCGCAAAAACGGCTTGCCGATTTCTGGCGCGCCGCCTCGAGCACCGGCAATCTGCCCGCTTTGCAGCGCGAGGTGCTGCAACGCCTGCTGTCGTTCACACCGCTCGAAGGCACTCCGGTGCAGGCTTGGCTCGACGCACTCTCGCGTTATTTTTCGCCCTACGATGTCAATCCGCTCAACATCAATCCGCTGAAGGATTTGATCGAACGCTTCGTCGACTTCGACAAACTGCGCAGCGCCGATCACCTGCAACTTTTCGTCTCGGCGACCAACGTGCAGACCGGCCGGGTTCGCATCTTTTCGCGCGAAAAGATTACCGCAGAGGCCGTCATGGCCTCGGCGTGCCTGCCGACGATTTTCCGCGCTGTCGAGATCGACGGCGTGCCCTATTGGGACGGCGGCTATCTGGGCAATCCGGTGATCTTCCCGTTCTTTCGCACCACCACCACCGAGGACGTTCTTGTCGTCCAGATCAATCCGTTGGTGCGGCAGGCCACGCCGATGTCGTCCAGCGAGATCATAAACCGCATCAATGAGATTACTTTCAATTCCTCGCTGATCGACGAGTACCGCGCCATCGATTTCGTCGCGCGCCTGATCGACCAGGGCAAGTTGCCGCGCGGCGTTGGACCCGGGGAATATCGGCGCATCAACATCCACCGCATCGTGCTCGACCGCTTCGGCACCCATTTTGATGCGTTCAGCAAGCTTTCGACCGAGTACGATTTTTTCGAAATGCTGCGCGTCAGCGGCAGGCGCGCGGCGCGGCGCTTTCTTGACGAGCATTTCGACGATATCGGCGTGAAGAGCACGGTCGATCTGCGGGCGGAAGCGCAGGCCGAGTGGGCGTGATACGCTTGCGCCAATGAGCGACCCTGGTCCCCTCGTCGTGGCCGAAGTCGGCACAGCCCGGATCGAAATCTGCGTCGCCGATATCACGACGCTTACGCTTGACGCCATCGTCAACGCCGCCAACCGCTCGCTGCTGGGCGGCGGCGGGGTTGACGGCGCGATCCATCGCGCGGCAGGCCCGGAACTGTTGGCTGAATGCGAGCGGCTAGGTGGCTGCGACACGGGCTCGGCGAAGATCTCGCGCGGCTACCGGCTGGCGGCGCAATACGTGATCCACGCCGTCGGCCCCGTATGGAGCGGCGGCGGCCAGCGCGAAGACGAGTTGCTGGCATCGTGCTATCGCTCGGCGCTCGACCTTGCTGCGGTCCGCGGCCTTGGGTCTCTCGCATTCCCGGCGATTTCGACCGGCGTCTACGGTTTTCCGCCGGACCGCGCATCGCGTATCGCGGTGGGGACGGTGGCGTCGGAGCTTGCGCTGGCGCCGCGTGGCATCGTGCGGGTGGTATTTTGCTGCTTTGCACAAGACGCGGCAGATCATCACGTCAGCGCATTTGCCGACCTTGGTCTGGCTTAACGCCTGAGCCCGTCGTCGCTGTCAATTCCGCATTGCGATAATAGCATGACAAATACCGTAAGCTTGCTTATATTATGTGCCGCTCATTTGAGCAGGCATACTGCGGGAGAGAGCTGTGCTGCCGCGCACGATCAATCGAGAATTCGCCTTTCTACTCAATGATGTAGCCCGAATGCTGCGGACCTACGCAGATCACAAGGCGGCGCTGTTCAGAATTACCAGAGCCCAGTGGGCGGTGCTCGTCCGCCTCGACCGCTCCGAAGGACTCAAGCAATCGGAACTAGCCGAAATTCTCGACCTCCAGCCGATCTCGCTGACGCGCCTGCTCGACAAGCTTTCCGAATGCGGCCTGATCGAGCGCCGGGCCGATCCAGCCGACCGCCGCGCCAAGCGGCTGTTTCTCACGCCCGCCGCCCATCCGCTTCTCGAAAAGCTCGGTGACCTGGGCGAAGACCTGATGGCGACAGCGCTACGGGGCGTGACGTCCGAAAGCGTCGAACAGATGGTTGAGCAGTTCGGGGTGGTGAAAGAAAATCTGCGCGACGCGATCCAGCATCGAACTGCGGAGAATGCGGCGGAACGGCGGCACTCGGAAGAGCAGCATTATGGCTGAACCGCTCCGCAAAACGCTGCCGCCGGAAAGAGTGGAGACTGCCGAGGCGGCTGAAGCGCCGCGGCCGGTCCCGCTCGCGCCGCCGGCCGAGAAGCCGTCGCGCAAAGAGGCCGCCGCGCGGCCAAGAGGTGCGGCGCCTTAAGCGCCGCAATTGGACCCGGTGGGGCCTGTTCGCGCTGCTGCCGCTGGCGCTGCTGGTCGGCGGCTATTGGTATGTCACCGGCGGTCGCTTCATGTCGACCGACGATGCCTACGTGGAAGCGGAGAAAGTCGGTATCTCGACCGACGTTGCGGGGATCGTCAAAGACGTCGACGTGACCGAGAACCAGCACGTGGCGGCCGGACAGGTTCTTTATCACTTGGATCCTCAGCAATTCCAGATCGCGCTCGATAACGCGAAGGCCAACATGGCGCAAACCGCGCTGATGATCGAGTCGATGAAAAAGGACTATCAGCGCATGTTGAGCGATATCGCCGCCCAGCAGGCCGTGGTCGATTTCGATCAAACGACTTTCGACAGCGACACGATGCTGTTGCGCAGCCACACCATTTCACAGGCTGCTTTCCTCCAAGTGCAGGCCACGCTCGGCAACGACAAGAACAAGCTTGAATTGTTGCGGCAGCAGGCGCAGGTGCAACTCGCAAAGCTGGGCGGCAACCCCGACATCGACGTTACCCGGCATCCGCAATATCGCGAAGCCAAGACCAAGGTCGACGAGGCGCAACGGCAGCTCAACGATACGGTGGTCAAGGCGCCGTTTGCGGGGATCGTCACCGATGTGTCGGCGATCGCACCAGGAAAATATCTCGCGGCCTCGACGACGGCATTCTATCTCGTCGATACCGAACATGTCTGGATCGAGGCTCAGCCGAAGGAAACCGAGCTGACCCATGTGCGCCCCGGCCAGGCGGTCACCGTAACCGTTGACATGTATCCCGATCGCGTATGGCACGGCACCGTCGAGAGCGTGAGTCCGGCGGCGGCCCAGGAGTTTTCGTTGCTGCCGGCGCAGAACACCAGCGGCAACTGGGTCAAGGTCGTGCAGCGTGTGCCGATGCGGATTCGCGTCGACACCAGCGACAAATCGCTGCCGCCGCTCGCTGCCGGTATGAGCGTCGAGATCGACGTCGACACCGGCCACGCGCGCGGCTTCCCGCATTTCTGGTGATCACTGACTTCGCGTCCGTCGCATGGCTTCAGAGCACACATCCGAGATCGGCGGTCATCGCGGAGCGATCAGTCTCTGTCTCACCCTTGCCACGCTGATGCAGGCGCTCGATACCACGATCGCCAATGTCTCATTGCCTTACATGCAGGGCAACATGTCGGCGAGCTACGAGGAGATCGAGTGGGTCCTCACCTCCTACATTGTCGCCGCGGCGATCATGACACCGCCGACCGGGTTCCTGGCAGGAAAATTCGGCATCAAGCGGCTGTTCCTCGTCTCGGTCGGCGGTTTTACCGTGGCCTCGGTGCTGTGCGGAATGGCACAGTCGCTCACGCAGATCGTGCTTTTCCGCGTCATGCAGGGCGCCTTCGGTGCGGCGCTGGTGCCGATTTCGCAATCTTTGCTGTTCGCGATCTATCCGCGCGAACGCCAGGGCTTTGCCATGGCGATGTTCGGCATCGGGGTCATGATCGGCCCGGTGCTCGGTCCTGTGCTTGGCGGCTGGCTGACCGAAAACTATTCGTGGCGCTACGTGTTCTACATCAACCTGCCGATCGGCGTTCTCGATTTTCTCGGCATCCTCTTGTTTCTGCCGGAGCCACGGCGCGATCCGGTCGGCAAACTCGATTGGTTCGGCTTCGGCACCTTGAGCATCATGCTCGCAGCGCTGCAGATCATGCTCGATCGCGGCCAGGAAAAGGATTGGTTCTCATCGGGCGAGATCATCATCGAGGCCGTCATTGCGGCTTCCGCGTTCTATCTATTCATCGTTCACACCTTCACGGCTGAACGGCCGTTCGTGCGGCCGTCGATGTTTCGCGACCGCAACTTTGCCACCGGAATGATCTTCATCGTCATCGTCGGCCTCACCTATTACGCCTCGATGGCGCTGCAGCCGCCCTATTTGCAGCAGCTGATGAACTATCCGGTCGTTTCCGCCGGCATCATCATGGGCCCGCGCGGCGTCGGCACCATGGTGTCGATGCTGATCGTCGGCCGCCTGGTTGGCCGCGCCGATACCCGCGTGCTGCTCGCCATCGGGCTCCTGTTCACTGCCTGGGCGTACTACGCGATGACCGGGTGGACGCCGGATGTTTCGCAGGCTTCGATCATCGGGGTCACTATGGTTCAGGGCTTCGGCCTCGGCTTCCTGTTCGTGCCGCTGAGCGCGGCGACGTTGTCGACCCTGCCGCTCGCCGAGCGAACCGAAGGCGCCGGCCTCTACAGTCTGTTCCGCAATATCGGATCCAGCATCGGAATTTCAGTCGTCAGTGCGCTCTTGGTGCGCAACACGCAGGTCAATCACGCCGACATCGGGGCGAACGTCACCGCGGTGAACCGCGCCCTGGACAACCCGACCATTGCCCATTTTTGGAGCCCGTTCACAGCGGCGGGGCGCGCCGCGCTCGACGCCATGATTACCCGGCAGGCGCAGATCATCGCTTATATCGACGATTACAAGCTGTTGATGATCGCGACTCTCTCGGTCTTGCCGCTGCTGATCATATTCACGCAATCTGGTCCGAAGCCAACAGGCCACGTGGCGGTTGCCGATTAATCGGGTTTCAAATTGGCGTCATTGTAAACCAACGCGCCCAGGCGTAGGAGCGCGATCCGTGATCGGGGGGTCTTAGGCGGCAAGAGCAAGTTCCTCGGGAACGAGGGCGGATTCGATGAGATCGAGACGAATATTGTCGTTCGCGCCCACAAGTTTGAGCAACGCTTCTGCATCGGCGACGAACAAGCTGTACCTGTATTCGCTGATTTTGACGCCGAAGCGTTGGAGGAAGAATCCGCGTAAAGCTGCAGTGGATCTTGGCTCAATATCAGTTGGTGTGTTCAGCCATTGGACGACACGGCCCGCTGCCGCTCGATCCTCAAAGAGGAAGCTGCGCGCAACATCGATTAGTCGCGATTGTGTAGAATGGCTAGCTTCCAACTCTTCGAAATACGCGGGGTCTTTCTTTTTTATCGCATCTATAAATGCGACGGCAAAAATTCCAGACGGCGGTCTAGTCTCAATTGTGGCATCTTCCCGTAGTTCATTTTTGAGATACTGCGTGTAGGCATAATTTTTATCCTCAGCGAGTGCACGCTCTACTTCTGCAAGTGCTGCACGGCGCCAGTAATCGTCATCTAACTTACGTTTCAAATCGGCCGCCAGTCGACGTAGCCGGCCACCCCGTAGTACGACCGCCATGCCCAAATCGGCTTCAGCTTGTTGCCTTCTGACCTTCGTCGTGACGATCGCAGGGGTTTTGGAAAACTCAGAAGCCTTCGCCGTTACCGCGATGGTGCCGATTGCCGGCATTGTTGATCCAGCTGCGGACTGTGACGGCTGCGAACTTTCCGCAGCGATTTCAATCGGAAAATCAGCAGATTTTAGAGGCGCACGTATATCTTCTTCGCGCCGTTCCATCCGGTTCAACGACTCGATATCGTCAGTAAGAGAACCCGCGATTGAATCTTCTAACGCGCGACTTATTTCGTGCTCAATCACAAGTTGTTCCGGAAGGGGCAGCGTTGACTGCGAATCCGTTCTGGCAATGTCGGCCGTAAAATCAATCGGCCCTGCGCTGGGAACCCGCTCGTCCTTGCGATCCGGACGCTTGGCAAGAAGATATGCAAGTTGACCGCTCGCCACGATTTCGCCGGGAGAGCGGCGCAGCACATCACGCAGCGGCGTTTCGGCTTCCTCCTGATCCTTGCGATCCGGACGCTTGGCAAGAAGATATGCAAGTTGACCGCTCGCCACGATGTTGCCGGGAGAGCGGCGCAGCACATCACGCAGCGGCGTTTCGGCTTCCTCCTGATCCTTGCGATCCGGACGCTTGACAAGAAGATATGCAAGTTGACCGCTCGCCACGATTTCGCCGGGAGAGCGGCGCAGCACATCACGCAGCAGCGTTTCGGCTTCCTCCTGATCCTTGCGATCCGGACGCTTGACAAGAAGATATGCAAGTTGACCGCTCGCCACGATGTTGCCTGGGAAACGGTTCATGGTCTCGCTCAAGACAAGTTCAGCATCGTTCATGCGATCAGGAAGTCGTAGCGAGCAGCCCGGCGAGCTGATTTCGTAGCTGGGGGTCTTCCGGAAATCGGTGTACTGCTTCCCAGCCAACTAACTCGGCCGCCTCATAGTGGCCTTGAGCCTCAAGTGCGTCCCGCCAAAGCGCCCATCCATGAACGTGTGTCGGCAACCAAGCTAGACCTTTGCGAGCAAGGTCAATTGCCAAGCGAGCACGCTCAACCAACTCATCGATGGGCCCGAATTCGATCAGCCGCATGCCAATATGGGTGGCTGACCTGACGAGATAGTAGCTATCACCTGTGGTTTCCGCATAGCGCTCGTATTGGGCGATAAGACTTCTCACATCTGTAACGATGTTGTGAATTGGATCTCCCATTCGGTCGAGAAGCGAATTTCGTACGTTAGCTGGGGGAGAGACACTAATGGATGTTTGCCGTGGTCGGCACTTTCCCTTTCTACATTTTGTTTTCCGAGGCCGACATCTTTCTCCCAAAATTCGCGCACGTCGGCGGGAATATTTTCAACCGCCTTCTGTTCTAGCGTTCTAGCTACCGCTTCTCGCCAGTGGCTGGGAGTGCTCGGATAAAGAGCCCTAAGTGACCACCATTGGCGAGAAAACTCGTCACGTTGTGGCCTTTGCGCTGTCGCCCAGCGTGCGAGGCCCGCTAACCAAGGCCTTTCACTGGGCATTCCTTTCCGATCTGGAAGCAGCCGAAGACCGAGTAGTCCGATCGATAAGTAGCTTTCCGGATATTGGTTTCCGGCCTGCTCGCAAATCCTTAGCCAGAGCGGCTCCAATCCGAACGGATTGATATTCGATGCGATCTTGTGGACTAGGCGCTGGGTCAACGCCATCGTGCTTTAGATATTCGGCGCGAACATCGGGGCCGTTAATGTCAGCGAGACGCTCCACCCATGAGTTCCACAGTAAGAAGCGATCGCGAAGATCGGCTGCTGTCTGCGGCAGCACCAGCACGCTCACGACCCGGATCACGTCCATAATCTCACGGAGCTTGCGATCAAGACGCGGTCCCTCAGCTGGCGGTACTCCTTCTCGACGACGGTCCTCGAGCCATTTGGATAGCGTCCTGTCGAGAGTCCGCCGCGCAGCATCCTCCGGAGGAAGAGTGCCGAAGAGCATGCGCGCCGCATCAGGCGTCTCAGCTCGCGAGTATGGGTCGATACGCGCATAGCCGGCGACGAAATCGGCGAATTCCGTGTCAGGGTTGGCCAAAAACGCATCGATCCATGGATGGCGAGCAGGCAACGTGTTTTCCCGCGCGACAGTCATCGGCCTACAACTCCACCCCGTAGTCGTCTCGATCTGCTTCGATCCGCAGCGCCCAGAGGTGCGCGTTCCGCAACTCCTTGAAGGCGGTATTCGGTAATCCGGCGGAGATAGCTCCAATTTTTGCGATATGCTCCCTCCTATAGGTTAATCTAGGATGGAGGACTTCGGCAATGAGTTCGTCTGAAGACAATATCACTAACAGGCCCATCGGGCAGCCGAAATCGAGTGGGCCGGGTCGGTGCCCAAGCAAGGTAGGAGTTGGAAAGAACTGTGGATTTGGTTCGCAATCGAGCGCGGTCGGTATGGAAAAGGGATACGTTAAGCTGGGGACTGAAATCGCCTGATCTAAAATGTCGCCAGCCTCATATTCCATGAGGGCAACGGGAATTGGCCCATGGCGGGTCCCGTCATAGTGCGAAAGTCCCATTTTATTGCGCAGCAGGTTGGGCCAATCCGCGCTAGCGATCTCAGTGAGGCATTGGTCCTTGTTGGCCGCAAATGAGCACGGATTCCGGAGAATATCAGTTCGATTGTTCCATTCATCGACAAAGGTTTCAAGCAAAGCGTTCGAAAATCTGTCAGATTTCGACATTGCTTGATTTAAGTCGTCAATGGTCTTTCCCGTTTTCTCAAGTGGTTCTCTAAGACTTCTATCCGAATAAATTTTAGTTCGCGTGCGATGATCTTTATGCCAGCGACCGCATTCAGGTCCTGAAAGCTGTGCGGAACACCGCGCATCACGCGCACATGATCTCGATAGTAATCGATTGCCCTCCGCCGTAGCTCGTCTGGCGAAACTGGTGAATGGCTTGCCATCGACTCAAAGAAGTCGCCGCGCGTGCCCGAGAGCCGTTCATCAAAGAGTAGGTTATGCGCAGAAGACCTTATGTGAACATCGAGGTCGCTTGCCCATTGATGCAGCGCATTGTTTAGTAAGGCGTCGCGAAAAATCATTGGCGAATAGCGTCACTATCATTTATTCGTTCGCGGACAATAATCCCGCGGTGAGACGACCGTCGGGTAGTGAAGCGGCTCCTATCGAGCCCGCGCTTGACGTAGCGATCTCCCATAGCACTTGGCCTTCCCACTTCTTCGCGCTGCTTAGCTTTTCGATGTCCCATAGCAACGACTGAATTCAGCGAACGACCTGCGTCGCAAGTGAGGCCTTTTCAGGAACCCGCCCCGGATCCCGAGGCGGCCCTTTTTGGAGCCGCGCTTTAGCAGAAACAGGTGGCGCTATCGCGCGCGGCCACTACAACGCTACTCCGCCGCGCCGCCCGCCGCCACTTCGTGCGGCGGTTCGCCTTCGGCCTTCTGCTTGGCTTCGAGGTCTTCGCCAGTCTGCTGATCGACGGCCTTCATCGACAGGCGCACCTTGCCGCGCTCGTCGAAGCCCAGGAGTTTGACCCTAACCTTGTCGCCTTCCTTGACGACATCGGAGGTCTTCTGCACGCGCCGCGACGCAAGCTGGCTGATGTGCACAAGGCCGTCCTTGGCGCCGAAGAAGTTCACGAAGGCGCCGAAGTCCATCACCTTGACGACCGTACCCTCGTAGATGTGGCCGACTTCGGGTTCCGAAGCGATCGACTTGATCCAGTTGATCGCCGCCTTGATCGAACTCACCGCTTGCCGAGGCGACTTTCACCGAGCCGTCGTCCTCGATGTTGATCTTGGCGCCGGTCTTTTCGACGATCTCGCGGATCACCTTGCCACCGGAGCCGATCACCTCGCGGATCTTGTCGACGGGGATCTTGAACGATTCGATCCGCGGCGCGTGCTCGCCGAGCTCGGCGCGATGCTGCGTGATCGCCTTGCCCATCTCTCCAAGGATGTGCATGCGGCCGTCCTTGGCCTGGGCCAGGGCGACCTTCATGATCTCCTCGGTGATACCGGCGATCTTGATGTCCATTTGCAGCGAAGTGACGCCATTTTCGGTGCCCGCCACCTTGAAGTCCATATCGCCGAGATGATCCTCGTCGCCGAGAATGTCGGACAGCACGGCGTAGCGCTTGTCTTCAAGGATCAATCCCATGGCGATGCCGGCCGTCGGCCGCTTGAGCGGCACGCCAGCATCCATCAGCGCCAGCGAAGAGCCGCACACTGTCGCCATCGATGACGAGCCGTTCGACTCCGTGATCTCGGAGACGACCCGTATGGTGTAGGGGAATTCGTCTTTCGACGGCAGCATCGGGTGGATCGCTCGCCAGGCGAGCTTGCCGTGGCCGATCTCGCGGCGGCCCGGCGCGCCCATGCGGCCGGTCTCGCCAACCGAATAAGGCGGGAAGTTGTAGTGCAGCAGGAACGTCTCTTTATACGTTCCTTGCAGCGCGTCGATGAACTGCTCGTCCTCGGCGGTGCCGAGCGTGGCGACCACCAGAGCCTGGGTCTCGCCGCGAGTGAATAATGCCGAGCCATGCGTGCGCGGCAGCACGCCGACTTCGGCCACGATCTGGCGGACGGTCCTGACGTCGCGGCCGTCGATGCGTTTGCCGGTGTCGAGGATATTCCAGCGCACAATCTTGGCTTCAAGCTCCTTGAACACTGCCGCGACCTGAAGCTTGTCGTGTTTCGGCTCAGCGCCTTCCGGGAAGAAATGCGCCATCACCTTCTGCTTCACTGCGGCGACGGCGTCCTGGCGATCCTGTTTCTTGACGATCGCGTAGGCCGTGCGCAGGTCGTGCTCGGCCAGTCCGAGGATTTCTTGCTCCAGCGCCTTGTTGTCGGGGACGACGAGTTCGCGCGGCTCCTTGGCGGCCTTCTCGGCGAGCTGGATGATCGCCCGGATCACCGGCTGGAAATGCCGGTGACCGAACATGACGGCGCCGAGCATGATCTCTTCGGACAGCTCCTTGGCCTCCGATTCCACCATCATCACGGCGTCTTGCGTGCCAGCGATGACAAGATCGAGCTGACTCTCGGTCATCTCGTCGATCTGCGGGTTGAGCACGTATTCGTTGTTAATGAAGCCGACGCGCGCGGCGCCGATCGGGCCCATGAATGGCGCGCCGGATAGCGTCAGCGCCGCGGACGACGCTACCATGGCGACGATATCCGGGTCGTTCTCCTGATCGTGCGACAGCACGGTCACGGTGACCTGGGTGTCGCAGCGCCAGCCATCGGCGAACAATGGGCGGATCGGTCGGTCGATCAGGCGCGAAGTCAGCGTGTCTTTTTCGGTTGGGCCACGCTCGCGCTTGAAATAGCCACCGGGAATTCGGCCAGCCGCGTAATATTTCTCGGTGTAATTGACAGTGAGCGGAAGGAAGTCGATCCCTTCCTTCGGTTGCTTAGCAGCCACGACAGCCGCGAGTACGGTTGTCTCGCCGTAGGTGGCGAGGACCGCGCCATCGGCCTGACGAGCGATTTTCCCAGTCTCTAGCGTGAGCGGCCGGCCACCCCAGTCAAGTTGCACTTTGTGTATAGCGAACATATCGATTTTCTCTCATGGTTTCCGGACCAGCGCGAAAGCCATGAGCAAGACGGCGAGAAGCTGCCGTTCGCAAGAAGCTTGCGAATCCGAACAGCGTCCAGCGATCCTGCCATGGCCATCGGGCCTTCCGGTGATGTGCGCGGGCACCTGCCCGTCGCTCTAACAGGCAGCCTTTGCTGCCGTACAAACGGCGGATGCACCGTGCGTTCCGCCGCAAAAACGCGCGGGACATCCCGCGCGCAAACCTGTCAACGGCGGATACCCAGCCGTTCGATCAGTTCCTTGTATCGCCCCTCATTGGTGCGATTGAGATAGTCGAGTATCTGGCGACGCTGCGACACGAGCTTGAGCAGCCCGCGGCGCGAGTGGTTGTCCTTGACGTGGCTTTTGAAGTGCTCGGTGAGATTGCTTATCCGCTCTGAAAGGAGCGCCACCTGAACTTCGGGCGAACCGGTGTCGCCGGACTTCACGGCATACGACTTGATAAGATCCGCCTTACGCGCGGTCGTAATCGACATCGTCATTTTACCTTTCTGCCGGCTCGACCAACGATGCCGGTCAAATTGAACACGCGTCTGGGGACAATTTCGCCATGGTCTATTTCGGCGATGGCTACGATTTCGCCACCGCACGCCACCTGAACCACGCCGCGGAAGATGGAAGCGTCCCGTCCGCGCAATAAAACGGCTTGGCCCCTATGGAGCCTCGCCGCATCTGCCGGGCTGACGGCCAGCGCCGGGATGTCGTCCAGCGCGGTCTCGATCGGCAGGAGCACGTCGGCGAGGTTCTGGTTCCACTCGCCGTCGGCGGCTCTATGGCACAAAGCCTCCAGGCGTTCCAGCGAAATCATGTCGGCCTCGCCGAACGGACCGACCCGGCTGCGGCGCAGTGCTGAGACGTGGCCTAGCGCACCGAGCGCCCGGCCGAGATCCCGGGCAAGCGAGCGCACATAGGTGCCCTTGCCGCATTCGGCTGCCAACACCGCGTGGTCCGGATCGGGCGTTTCGACAAGTTCGAGCCGGTAAATCTCGACCGCACGGGGCTTAAGCTCAACAGCTTCGCCGTTGCGAGCGAGATCGTACGCCCGCTCGCCGCCGATCTTAATGGCCGAAAAACGCGGCGGAATCTGCTCGATGGTGCCGGTAAAGCTGGGCAACAGGGCGCGAATCGCGTCCGCATCGGGACGCAAGGCGCTGGTCGCCGCAACGCGGCCCTCGGCATCGTCCGTATCGCGCTCCTCGCCCCACCGAATGGTAAATAGGTAGTTTTTGCGGCCGTCGACCACGAAAGGAACGGTTTTGGTCGCCTCGCCGAGCGCGATCGGCAGCGAACCCGATGCCAGCGGATCCAGCGTACCGGCATGCCCGACGCGCTTGGCCTCGAACAGCCGCTTGATGACCGACACGGCGTAGGTCGAGGTCATGCCGATTGGCTTGTCGAGAACGATCCAGCCGTGAACGTCGCGCTTCTTCCGCTTGCCCGCGATCGGTTTGCCGGCCATCTCGTTATCGCGCGGCTGAGAATCGGATTGAGCGGCGTCGACGTCTGCAAGAGGCGTCACGTTAGTCATCATCGTTCTCACGTGCGTTTTCATCAGGGGCGAGATCGCGCCGGACTACAGGTGTTCGCAAAAGCTTCTCGATCCGTTCCGCCTCGTCGAATTGCTCGTCGAGGCGGAATCGAATCTCGGGAGCAAATTTTAAGTTAACGCGGCGGGCGATTTCGCCGCGCACGTATCGTTTGTTGCGGTCGAGCGCATCGAGCACTTGCTTTTCGTCACGGCCCCCGAGCGGCATAACGTAGATCGTGGCAAGCCGCAGATCCGGGCTCATGCGCACCTCCGGCACCGTGATCATGTGCGCCGCTACGACCGGATCGTGAATGTCGCCGCGCGATAGCATGTCGGCCAGTTCGTGGCGGATCAGTTCGCCGACCCGGAGCTGGCGCTGCGAGCCGCCCGCATCGTGATCGCGATGATGTTGATGACGTGGCATTTTTATATTTGTCATGCCCGGGCCTGACCCGGGCATCCATCCTTCTCGTGACGATCGGTTTGGCTGCATGGATTGCCGGGTCACAGGCGACCGAAGCGACGCCGTTCTTCGAACGGCCATGCCCGGCAATGACGCTTACAGCGTCCGCTGCACGCTCTCCACGCGATAGCACTCGATGACGTCGCCGGCCCTCATGTCCTGATAGTTCTCGAATGCCATACCGCATTCCTGTCCGGCGAGGACTTCGCGTGCGTCATCCTTGAAACGCTTGAGCTGCGACAGCTTGCCCTGATGCACGACGACATTGTCGCGAATGAGCCGCACATTCGCGCCGCGTTCCACCGTGCCGTCGGTGACGCGGCAGCCGGCGACGTTGCCAACCTTGGAGACCTTGAAAATCTCCAGAATTGTTGCATTGCCAAGCATGGTTTCGCGCAGCGTCGGCGCCAGCATGCCCGACATGGCCTTCTTCACGTCGTCGACCAGGCCGTAGATGATGTCGTAGTAGCGAATCTCGATGCCGGCCTGCTCGGCGGCTTCGCGCGCCTCCTTGTGGGCGCGGACGTTGAAGCCGATGATGACGGCGCTCGACGCTTCCGCCAGCGTCACATCGGATTTAGTGATCGCGCCAACGCCCGAGAACAGCACGCGTGCCGCCACCTCGTCGGTGGAGAGCTTTTCCAGCGCGCCGACAATTGCCTCGACCGAGCCTTGCACGTCGGCTTTGATCACGAGCGGGAATTCCTTACGCCCGGCAGTCTTGAGCTGATTCATCATCTGCTCGAGCGAGCCGCGCATGCCGGTCTGCCGCGCCGCCATCTTTTCGCGTTTTTGGCGTTCGCGGTAGGCGGTAATCTCACGCGCCCGTGCCTCGCTGTCGACCACGGCCAAGCGGTCGCCGGCTTCCGGCGTGCCGTTGAAGCCCAGAACCTCGACCGGCATCGAAGGTCCGGCTGCAACCACGGAATGGCCGGTATCCGACATCAATGCGCGCACCCGGCCCCATTCGGCGCCGGCGACAACGATGTCGCCGGGCTTAAGCGTGCCGCGCTGAACCAGCACAGTCGCAACCGGACCGCGGCCGCGGTCGAGCCGCGCTTCGATCACGGTGCCCTCGGCGGCACGATTTGGATTGGCCTTGAGCTGGAGGACTTCCGCCTGCAGCGCAATGGCGTCAAGCAGCTTGTCGAGGTTGGTCCTTTCCTTGGCCGAAACGTCGACTTCAAGCACCTCACCGCCGAGCGATTCGACCTGGATCTCGTGTTGCAGCAGCTCGGTGCGGACGCGTTCCGGCTTCGCGTCCGGCCGGTCGATCTTGTTGATGGCGACAATGATCGGCACGTTCGCCGCCTTGGCGTGCTGAATTGCCTCCACGGTTTGCGGCATGACGCCGTCGTCGGCGGCGACCACCAGCACGACGATGTCGGTGATCTTGGCGCCGCGCGCGCGCATGGCCGTGAACGCGGCATGGCCGGGTGTATCGATGAAGGTGATGCGGCCGCCCGAAGGCGAGGTGACCTGATAGGCGCCGATATGTTGCGTGATGCCGCCGGCTTCACCCGCGGCGACCTCGGTCGAACGGATGGCGTCAAGTAGCGACGTCTTGCCGTGATCGACATGGCCCATGATGGTGACGACCGGCGCGCGCGGTAGCAGCTTCTCAGGATCGTCCGCCACGTCGAACATGCCTTCCTCGACGTCAGCCTCGGAAACCCGCCGGACGGTATGACCGAGCTCTTCGGCGATGAGCTGTGCCGTATCGGCGTCGATTGTATCCGTGCTTGTGACCATATGGCCTTGTTTCATCAGCATGCGCACGACATCGACCGCGCGCTCGGACATGCGATTGGCCAATTCCTGGATGGTGATCGTTTCTGGGATCGTTACTTCACGAGCGATTTTTTCCTTTGGTTCGGCGTCACGCAGGCCGCTGCGGCGCCGCTCGCGGCGCCGGAAGGCGGCGTCGGAGCGTTCGCGCACTTCGTCGGCGGAAAATGCCGTGACGACCGTTAACCGGCCGCGGCGCTTTTCGCCGCCCGTCCGCTGCGGTTTCGGTGCGGGGGCCGGTCGCACGATGGCGCCGCCGGCGCCACGGCGCGGGCGCGGCGCCTCCTCTTCCTCTTCGAGATTGACGCGTGTGGCACTCGGCTTTGCCAATGTCGCCTCGGCGCCGAAGCGCTTGTTGGCGACCTCGGTTGCCTTCTGCTTGGTCTTGTCTTCGTGGGCGCGCCGTTCCGCTTCATGCAATTTGCGCGCTTCCGCCTCGCGCCGTTCTTTTTCCTCGGCCGCTCTTTTGACGCGAAGAGTCTCGGCCTCCGCCTCGGCGCGTTTGCGCTCTTCAACCTCGACCAGTTCGGCTTTACCCAGCGCGCTAGCGCGGGCGTTAATTTCAGCCTGCGTGAGCGGGCGCAGTACGACGCCGGGCTTGGGCTGCGAGGGAACGACTGACGGTGCAGACTCCGGCGCCGGCGCCGGGCCCCTCGCCGCCGGCGTGAGCCGCTTCAGCGCCGCCGCGCGCTCCTGGATTGCGGCAGCGTCCGGCTTGGTCTCGCCTGGGGCGGCGACACGCCGTTTGACCTTCTCGACAACCACCGCCTTGCTGCGGCCATGACTGAAACTTTGGCGCACGACGCCCTGCTCGACGCCGCCGCGCTTCAGCGTCAGCGTCTTCGTCGAGGTCACGCTCAGCTTTTCACCGGTATTTTTCGTCGTTTCGGTCATACGCATCCATAGAGTCGGCTGGCTCAGTGCACCGCACCTTTGCCGGCCAGATTACCACGATCGCCCGCGCCGCCGGTCCGATATCGCTGAAGGCGCCGCGAACGCGATAAAAATGTGTCGCTCTCGGGTCCGGCGAGCAAGGCAGCGTGTATCACATTTGACCGGCTCAATGCCAAATCCAATTGCGCCGAGGTCAGGAATTCAATCACAGAGGGCGCTTCGGTGCCTTGTTCCGCGCCCCGGCGACGGGCCAATGCATCTAGTTTTCGCAGGCCGTCGGCGGACGCCTCCACCGCATGCAGCAGTGCGATTACGCGCTCGCGCTCCAGCGCCGCCGCGGCTTTGGCGAAGCCGGCTGCGACCAGGCCTGACTTGCCCGCCATGGCCAGCGCATCGATGACGGCCTGGACGAGCAGCCGTTCGGTCCGTACGGCGAGGTCCGCGGGCAACCGAACATCGCGCTTGAACCCGCGGGCAAAGGCTTTGCGCGCAATGGCGTCCGCCAACGCGTCTTGCGTTGCCGTTACCCACACGCCGCGGCCCGGCAGCCGACATTTGAGATCCGGAACCGCCTCGCCATCGGGTCCAACAACGAAGCGGATCAGGTCTGTGACCGGCCGTACCGTGCGCGTCGCAATACACAGACGCTCGCGTCGGCGGCTGTGCGGGCCGCGGTCGAGTGCGCCGTCACCGTCGCGATGCTGGACTTGAGCGGTCATGGGGCTTCGTTCGCTGCTTCCCTAAGCCTGCGCCTCAGCTGCCGCGGCCTCTTCGACAGGCGGCGGTGCCAAGTCCGCCTCGGTGATCCAGCCGGCCTTAAGCCGTGCTTGCATGATCATCGCTTCGGCCTCCTCGCGCGTCAGATCGAAGCCGTCGAGAATGCCGGCCTGGCGCACCGCCTCGCCGTCTTTGCGCTCCGTCCAGCCCGACAGATCGTCGGTGGCGCAGCCAGCGAGGTCTTCGACAGTCTTGATGCCATTCTCGCCAAGCTTGACCAGCATTGCGGTGGTGACTCCCGGCAGTTCCTTGAGGGCATCTTCGACCCCGAGCTCCTGGCGTTTTGCATCCAGCTCGGCCTCGATTTTGGCCAGATGATCGCGCGCGCGGGTTTGCAGTTCGAGCGCCGTGTCCTCGTCGAAGCCTTCGATGCTGGCGATATCCTTCAAATCGACGAGCGCCAGATCTTCCACCGAGTTGAAGCCCTCCGACGCCAGCAATTGCCCGATCACTTCGTCGACGTTGAGGGCATCGATGAAAATGCGGGTGCGGTTTTCGAACTCGGCCTGGCGGCGTTCCGATTCCTCCTGCTCGGTGAGGATATCGATGTCCTTGCCGGTCAGCTGCGACGCCAGCCGCACGTTCTGGCCGCGCCGTCCGATGGCCAGGGAAAGCTGCTGGTCGGGCACCACGACCTCGATGCGGTCGCGTTCCTCATCGATCACCACCTTGCTGACTTCGGCCGGCGCCAGCGCGTTGACGACGAAGGTGGCGATCTCCGGCGACCACGGGATGATGTCGATTTTCTCGCCCTGCAGTTCATTGACGACTGCCTGTACGCGCGAGCCACGCATCCCGACGCAGGCGCCGACTGGGTCGACCGATGAATCGCGCGACACCACCGCGATCTTGGCGCGCGAGCCGGGATCGCGGGCGACCGCCTTGACTTCGACGATCTCGTCGTAGATTTCGGGCACTTCCTGCGCAAACAGCTTGGCCATGAACTCCGGGTGCGTGCGCGACAAGAAGATCTGCGGGCCGCGCTGCTCGCGGCGGACATCATAGATGTAGGCGCGGATGCGGTCGCCGTTGCGGAACACTTCGCGCGGCAACAATTCGTCGCGCCTCACGATTGCTTCGCCGCGGCCGAGATCGACCACTACGTTGCCATACTCAACCCGCTTGACGATGCCGTTGACGATATCGCCGATGCGGTCCTTGAACTCGTCGTATTGGCGGTCGCGCTCGGCCTCGCGCACTTTCTGAACGATCACCTGCTTGGCGGATTGCGCGGCGATGCGGCCGAACGGCAACGGCGGCAGCGGGTCGGCGATGGTGTCGCCGATCTGCGCGGCAGGATGGCGCCGGCGGGCGTCTTCCAGACTGATCTGGGTGGCGGGATTCTCGACGGTTTCGACCACTAGCATGTGGCGCGACAGGTGGAGCTCGCCGCTCTTCGCATCGATCTCGGCGCGGACCTCGGTTTCGCTGCCGTAACGCGAGCGAGCCGCTTTGGCGATCGCGTCCTCCATGGCGGCGAGCACAATCTTGCGATCGATCGCTTTCTCGCGCGCGACCGCGTCGGCGATCTGCAACAGTTCGAGTTTATTGGCGCTTACGGTCGCCATCGTCACTCTCCATCGGGTTGGGCCGCGCGTTGGTTTTGCTCCAACGCAGCCTTGTCGTGCTGGTGCCAGCGCGGCGATCTCCGTTCGTGGACGCCACGCGCGCTATCCTTTCGCTCGCCGTGCTTGCTCCGCCGCAGCGCTTGAGCGACCAACGCATCGGTGAGGACAAGTCTCGCTTCCATCATGTCGTCGATCCGCAGCAAAATTTCGGCAGACGGAGCCGCCCCATCATTACGGCGCAGCCGCACGCACTCGCCGTCGGTGCCGCCCAGCTCGCCGCGAAACCGGCGGCGTCCATCGATCGGAACCGTCATTTCCACCTGGGCGATATGGCCGGCGTAGCGGTCGAAATCCGATCGCCGCACGAGCGGCCGGTCGATGCCTGGAGAGGAAATCTCGAGCTGGTAGGAACTTTCGATCGGGTCAGCGGCGTCGAGCACCGGCGAAAGCGCCCGCGACGCGGCTTCGCAGTCCTCGATGGCCATGGTGCCGTCTGGCCGCTCTGCCATGATCTGCACCGTGCAGCCGGCCAGACCCGAAATGCGCACCCGCACCAGACGATAGCCGAGGCCGGCCAGAACCGGCTCGGCAAGCGCGGCTACGCGCGCTGCGCGGCCTGGCTCGATAATGAGCCGTTTCTCGTCGGCGAAGTTCGCGGGCCCGTTCATTCTTACGCGCCAATAATCCTGCAAATCCGTCCGCCACGGCGAGGTCGGCTTTCACGTAATAAAAAAGAGCGGGTCCCGGGGGAACCCACTCTCAAAACCGTTCGGATCGACCGACCGTTATGAGGTATCCATGACGGATCGGCGCAATATAGCGTTGCGCAGGCCGAACGCAAGGCCCGGCCGGAGAGCGGCAGGCGGCGATCGTGGCTTTCAGGGATCGGTAATCACTCCGCGATAGTCAGTTGGCGCTGAAAGCCGTCGGATCGCCGACCACCCTCCAAGATGAGCCTTTTCTTCCCGCTGATCCCCGAACTCGAGCAGATTGTGCAGCACGGGTCGCGTCACAAGCGCGTCGAAACCCTGCAGCGCGTCACTACGCTCTTTCTTGACGGCGCCAGCACCTACAAGGACGAACACGTCGACCTGTTCGACCGGGTTATCGGCCTGCTCATCGAGGAAATCGAGACAAAGGCGCGGGCCGAGCTCTCGATCCATCTGGCGCCGGTCAGCAATGCGCCGGCCAAAGTGCTGCGGACCCTCGCCTATGATGACGACATTGCGGTTGCCGGCCCGGTCCTTAAATTGGCGCCGCGTTTGGCCGAAGCCGATCTGGTCGAGGTGGCGAAGAATAAGGGCCAGTCGCATCTGCACGCAATTTCGGCGCGCCGGGTGCTCGGCGAAGCGGTGACCGATGTGCTGGTCGGACGCGGCGATCACGTCGTGGTGCGTCGCGTCGCCGAAAACCGTAACGCCCGGATTTCCGCGGCGGGCTTTTCGTGCCTGGTCAAGCGCGCCGCGGACGATTGTGTACTGGCAGAGACGGTGGGACTGCGGCCCGATATTCCGGCGCCGATGTTTCGCGATCTGTTGATCCGGGCGACTACGGTCGTGCACGAGCGCTTGCTGGCCTCGTCGCCGCCGCAGCGGAAAGCCGAAATAGAAAGTGTGCTCAGCAAGGTAGCCAAGGACGTCGGTGCGCGCATCGCCCCGCGCGATTATCGCGCCGCACAGCGCATCGTGCTCGGCCTCAACCGGGCCGGCCGCATGGACGAGGCGGCTTTGGCAGCGTTCTGCGGCGACGGCAAATACGAGGAGAGCGTGGTTGCACTCGCCGCACTCGCCAAAGTGCCGATCAATGTGGTCGATCGGCTGATGGCCGGCGAGCGCCGCGATCCGGTCTTGATCTTGTGCAAGGCGGCGGGTCTCGGATGGCCAACCGTGCAGTCCATTTTCGTCCTGCATCCAGACGGAAAAGCCGCGGCCGGCCAGGGCCTCGAAGTGGCGTTCGCCAATTATGCCAGGCTCTCTGCTGCGACTGCGCGGCGCGTTAGTCGGTTCTGGCAGCTCAAGCAGGCGAGTTGAGGCCGACGCTAATTTAGCGCCGGCGAAAAATCAGGAAGCACGAGGTGCGGCCTTCGCGCGTTGCTTTGAGGTGATAGCGCGTCGGCGTGAAGTCGGGCCACGCCCGGCGCCAGTCATCGGCGCCTTGCGCCGTCCAATCGAATTCGACCGATCGCAACAGGCGCTGCAGGGTCCACGCGGCGTAGTCGGCCACGTCGGTAACAAAGCGGAGTTGGCCGCCGGGCCGCAGGATGCGGGCGAGCTTCGTCACCATGTCATCCTGTACAAAGCGCCGCTTCCAGTGGCGGCGTTTCGGCCACGGATCGGGATGAACAAGGTCAATGCGTGCCACTGACGCGTCCGGAAGCCACTCGATCAAGGCCGCCGCGTCGTCGAAATGCAGGCGAATGTTTTCCAGGTTGCCGTTCTGGATGGCGGCCAGGGCCTTGGCCATGCCGTTGATGAAGGGTTCGATGCCGATGATGCCGATGTCCGACTGCGCTTTCGCCTGTGCGATCATCGACTCGCCGCCACCGAAGCCGATCTCGAGCGCAACGTCGGTCACGGACACCGGGAACAGGAAACGAAGATCGGCCGGAGCCGCATACGAAAGGTCGACAGCCAGTCGTGGCAACAGCGTTTCAATCAGCTGCGCTTGCCGCGGGCGCAATTTGTGACCCTTGCGGCGCCCGAAGAACGCACGGTTTTGCGAAATTTCACGCACGGTCACACTCCGCAAATGCGGAGCGCTAGTAAACACCCGCTGCGAATGTCTTTCGAGCCGGTGTTTACTGGATCACCCGCCACCGCGGAGAAGGAACGGTAAGGTTGGGCTCAGCGTACGGCGCGCTTGAGCGCGTCGGCGAGATCGGTGCGTTCCCAGGAGAACCCGCCGTCTTTGTCCGGCGCGCGGCCGAAATGTCCATAAGCAGCGGTCCGCTTGTAGATCGGCCGGTTGAGCTTGAGCGCACGGCGGATGGCCGTCGGCCGCAGCGGGAAAATCTCCTGCAAGGTTTTCGCCAGCTTTTTCTCGTCCGCTGTGCCGGTGCCGTGGGTGTCAACGTAGAGCGACATCGGATCAGCGATGCCGATGGCGTACGCCACCTGGATGGTACACTGCTCGGCGAGGCCCGCCGCGACCACGTTTTTGGCGAGATAGCGCGCCGCATAAGCAGCCGAGCGGTCTACCTTGGTCGGATCCTTCCCGGAAAATGCGCCGCCGCCGTGCGGGGCGTAGCCGCCGTAAGTGTCGACGATGATTTTGCGCCCGGTCAGGCCGCAATCACCGTCGGGGCCGCCGACGACGAAGCTACCCGTGGGGTTGACCAGAAAATCGGAGTTTTCTTCGGCATCCAGCCTTTGGGCAGCGCGGACGTGACGGCATCGCCGATCAAATCCTTGACCATGCTCGGCGCATATTTCTTGCCGTTGCGGTTTGCCGCGTTGTGCTGTGTCGAGACCACGACCTTGGTACAGCCGATCGGCTTGCCGTCGACGTACTGCACCGTTACCTGGCTCTTGGAGTCCGGCTGCAGATCGAACAGCTGCTTGGCGCGGCGCTTTTCCGACAGCACCTTGAGGATCTTGTGCGCGAAATAGATCGGCGCCGGCATGAACGAGTTTTTCTCATAGACCTCGCTCTCGGTGCAGGCATAGCCGAACATCATGCCCTGGTCGCCGGCGCCTTCGTTCTCCTCACCCCTTTTCTTCTTGGCATCGACACCCATGGCAATGTCGGGAGATTGGCCGTGCAGCAGCACCTCGACGTCGGCGCCATGATACGAAAAGCCGCTCTGATCGTAGCCGATGTCCTTGACCACCCCACGTGCGATCTCAGTGATCAGCTCGCGATCGACCACCGCCGAGCCGTTTATCTTGCGGAACAATTGACCACGGCCTTCGCCGGCGATGACGATCTTGTTGGTGGTGCACAGTGTTTCGCAGCCGAGCCGGGTATTGACCAAGCTGTCATCGGCAATGCCGAGCTTGACGTCCCGCTCAATGAAGGCGTCGAGGATCGCGTCCGAAATCTGGTCGCAGACTTTATCGGGGTGTCCTTCCGAAACGGATTCGCTGGTGAAAAGGTAATTTGTGCGTGCCACGAACACTCCCTCCTCGACTAAGCGCCACGGCAGCCCTGGCAGAGGCCGCGACCGCGATCAGCGCCCGGCATTGCCGGGCGCTGGTTCTTCGCGAAGTTGTTGCCGCGTTGGACCGCCGCGGTCAAGATGTGGGCGAAAAGTGGGCGCCTGTCGCGGCTCGTCCCGCAGAAGACCGGCCGGATTACCGCTTCTCACCCGCGGCAATTTGCTCAACGAGATCGACGATGCGCCGCCTCAATTTGGAATCGTGGATGCGCATGAATGACTTGGTGAGCGCCAGTCCGTCGGAGGTCGCGAGAAAGTCTGAAACGTAAGCCGGCGATGGCGCCTCGCCCATGCCCTCATTGCGCCCTGTCCCAGGCACATGCGGCGCGCCGTCAAAAAAGAACGAGACCGGCACTTGCAAGATGTTGGAAATTTGCTGCAGCCGGCTGGCACCGATGCGATTGGTGCCTTTCTCGTATTTCTGCACTTGTTGGAAGGTGAGCCCTAGTGCGTCCCCGAGTTTTTCCTGGCTCATGGATAGCATCATGCGGCGCATGCGCACCCGCGCACCGACGTGCTTGTCAATGGGATTGGGGGCTTTCTTTGCCATGATCATCATATAATGAACTCCTATAGGACCCATATTTGCAGTAATGACTTATTAGTGCAACCTTGAGGGAAGCAACTTACTTGAATAATCTGCATGGCAATCGGTCCCTTGCCCGTGTGCGGCGCATTATATGAGCGAAAGCCGGCCTGGTCGCCTAAATCGAATGCACGGTAGAGTTGATGGAATTACATAACAATATGCCAAAGTTCGCGCGGATTCGCTCAGCCGTTCGTACAATCAACTTCTAGTCACACCGCCCCGCCTGGCCCGTTAATCATATTCAGACAAATCGCCGGCGCATAACCACAAGGAGTACCAAGGCAACCAGCACGGCGACCGGACCGTCGCCCAGTCGCGCATAAAGCGGCTCGGAAATGGCACGCGGCAGGCGAGCATCGAGAACGCCTTCGCTTCCTAATGGCAGCGAAGCAATTATTCTCCCAAGACCGTCTACCATCGCGGATATGCCGGTGTTGGCGGCGCGCGCAAGCGGCAGGCCCTCTTCGATGGCGCGTACACGCGCTTGTTGAAAGTGCTGGTAGGGCCCGGTGCTGATGCCAAACCAGCCGTCGTTGGTAACGTTGACGATCCAACCAGCGCGCTCGCCAGGCGGCGCTACATCTCCCGGAAAGACGATCTCGTAACAGATGAGTGGAAGCGCCGGCGGGGCGCCTGGGACATGAAGCAATCGCCGCGGGTCGCCCGACAGGAAGCCCCCTTGCTGCTTTGTCAGTTCCTGCAGCCCGAGACGCTCGAGCAGATGTTCGAACGGCAGATACTCGCCAAACGGAACGAGGTGGACCTTGTCGTACAGCGCCAGGATCGAGCCATCATGGTCGATGACGTAAATTGAATTGTAAGCATGTGGATCGGCCGGATTGAAATGCTCGGGCAGCCGAGTTGCGCCGGTTATCAGCACCGTGCTTGGGGACAGCAGCCGCGCGATCTGAGCCAAGGCTTCGGGATTGCGCGTAAGAATAAACGGAAACGGCGATTCCGGCCAGATGAGATGCGTCGCGTCGTGCACCCCGTGCGATTGCGGGCCCGTCACGCGATTGGACAGCGCGATATAGCGGTCCATGATTTGTTGCCGCGCCGCGTAGTTGAAACGCTCACCCTGCTGCAGATCCGGCTGCATGATGCGTATTTTCACTTTATCCACATAGCCCGTCGGTGTCCGATACAGCCGCAACGCGCCCCATCCGCCAAGCCCGATCAGAACCGAAAGGCTGAGCACGAGCGGCAGCCATGGCCGGTGGGTTTCGCTGCGATCATCGGCAAGCGTAGCGGGGCTCGCAAATACAACGATGGCAATGAACGTCAGCCCCCAGATGCCCACCACTGAGGCGCTCTGCGCCAGCGCCAGCGGAGCAGTGAGTGCGTAACCGAACGCGTTCCAGGGAAAACCCGTGAACAGGTGGCCCCGCAGCCACTCGGTGACGGTAAGCGTCACGCCAAGAGCCAGGATGCGGGCGGCGCCGCGCGTCCACAGCATGCGGGCAAGCGCGGCACCGCAGGCGGTGTAGATGGCGAGTACCGCCGGCAGACCGATGACCGCGAACGGCAACATCCAGCCGAATGTTCGCGCATCGACCAGGAACGCGAAGCCCATCCAGTACAGGCCCGCAACGAAATAACCGAAGCCGAACCACCAGCCGGTCGTCGCGGCGACCAGGATGCCGCCCCAACGGCCGCTCGTTGCACCGTCGATCAGCCAGACCAGAGTCGGGAAGGTCAGAAACAGGATCGGCCAGGCATCGAACGGTGCCATCGCCAGGGCAGACAGGGCGCCAGCGGCAAACGCGATCAGCCGCCGTTGCCAGCCCCATGCCAGGACAATGGTATTGATCGGCCCCTTTAACTTCACGGCCGGCGTGACGAGTTTTGGTTTAGCCGATCTGACTCGTCGGGCGTCGGGGCCGCGCGCGTTTGCGGTGGTTTGACCACGGTGGGTATCTCGCGTGCCACCGCGGCGCGACGGTCCTTGCGCCGGTAGATCTTCACCCGCTTGATACGGCGTGGGTCGGCATCAAGCACTTCGGCCTCGAAGGAATCCGGACCCGGCACCAATTCGCCGCGAACCGGCACATGCCCCGCACGCATGACCAGATAACCGCCAAGCGTATCGACTTCGCTGCCGGCTTCGCCGACGTCGAACTCATCGCCAACAACCGCGCGGACATCGTCGAGGCTGGCGCGCCCGCCGGCCAGGAAGGAGCCGTCGCCTTGCCGTGTGACGGCCGGCGTCTCGGCGACATCGTGCTCATCGGCAATGTCACCGACGATAAGCTCGACCAGATCCTCCATCGAGACGAGGCCGTCGGTGCCGCCGTATTCGTCGATCACGAGCGCGAGGTGGATGCGGGTTGCCTGCATTTTGGCCAACAGATCGAGCGCCGGCATTGACGGTGGCGCGTAAAGAATTTCGCGGACGATTTTCGCCTGTCGGAGCGGCATCGCGAGGTCGATAGCCGCGAAATTGAGGCCGGGATGCGCCGTTTGACTAGCGTCCGGATTTGGCGGACCGGCTGCGGCGCGCGCCGCCATGAAGGCGACCAGGTCGCGGATGTGAACCATTCCGGCCGGATCATCGAGCGTGTCGTTAAAGACGACGAGGCGCGAATGCCCGCCGCCAGCGAAGATGTCGACGAGCGCCCCGAGCGCGATATCCTGCTGCACGGCGACGATGTCGGCGCGCGGCACCATGACGCGCTCGATCCGGCATTCGCGCAGCGTCAGGATATTCTTGAGCATCGCGGCTTCTTCGGGCGAGAAGCCGGCCGCCGGCTGTTCGGCGGTCAGTACGAGTTCGAGATCGGCGCGCGTCGCTGCCGCCTTCCAGCCGAACAGGATGCGCGCGACGCGCGCAAGCCACCGTTCGGGCTGAGCCGGATCGGCATCCGACACCAGAGCTGGGAGCCCGCGAAGCTCGCTATCGGCCGTTTCGCTGCGTGTCGGGTGCTGTGCCATCGGCTGTCGCGCTCTAATGCATTAGATTTCGGCGCAATTTGGTACGCCATGCACCGCGGTCTGCCGGGGCAGGCCGGTATGGGTCGGGAATCGCGAGCCGCCGCAAAATTTCGCGTTCGAGCCGTTCCATTGCGGCGGCATCCTTGTCGTTTTGGTGGTCGTAGCCGAGAAGGTGAAGAAAGCCGTGCACCGCAAGGTGGGCGAGGTGATGGGCGAAAGGCTTGTGCTCGGCACTGGCCTCCCGTGCGACCGTCTGGTGAGCGAAGACGATGTCACCGAGGAATCGACCGTTGCCGCCCGGACTTTCGATGGGGAACGACAGCACGTTTGTGGCCGCATCGATGCCACGCCATTGCCGGTTGAGTAGGCGGATGGCCGAATCATTGGTGAGGACGATAGCAATCTCCACGCCCCCTGTTGACAGCGTTGCAGCGGCCTGTCCGATCGCATGCCGCAGTAGGGTTTTGACCTTGCCGGGCTCGTTCCACAGCCCGGACTCGACCAGCACGTCGAGCTTGGCCGCATTGCGTGCCGTGGCATTCATCTCGCTTACGGGCGTTCGCGCTTGCGCGCCGCCGCCGCTCGATCGTAGGCCTCGACGATGCGGCCTACCAGCTCGTGACGGATCACGTCCACGGCCGTGAATGCAACGTGGCCGATGCCTTCCACATTTTCCAGCAGCCGCACCGCGTCGGCGAGTCCGGAGGTCTGGCCTGGCGGCAGGTCGACCTGGCTCGGGTCGCCGGTGACAATCATGCGGCTGTTCTCGCCGAGCCGCGTCAGCAGCATCTTCATCTGCATCGCGGTGGTATTTTGCGCTTCGTCGATAATGATGGCGGCGTTGGACAGGGTACGGCCGCGCATGAAGGCGAGTGGAGCAATTTCGATTTCGGTTGTCTGCAGCGCGCGTTCGACGATCCGGGCGTCCATCAGATCGTAGAGCGCATCGTAGATCGGCCGCAGGTAGGGATCGATCTTCTCACGCATGTCGCCCGGCAGAAAACCCAGCCGCTCCCCGGCTTCCACCGCGGGGCGCGATAGGATGATGCGATCGACCTCCTTGCGCTCGAACAATTGGACCGCATGGGCGACTGCGAGCCAGGTCTTGCCGGTGCCGGCTGGACCGGTGGCAAATACCAGCGAATGACGCTTCAGCGCGCGGATATAGGCGTCCTGCGCGGACGTGCGTGCGCGCACGCGACGTTTGCGCAAATTGATCTCCTCGAAGCTGTCGCGCGCCGTGGCGGGGTCGAAATCGAACAGCGAGCCTTGCGCCATGGCGAGGCGGATATTGCCCTCGACATCGCCCTGCATTAGTTCGTCGCCGTTCTTGAGCCGTTCGTAGAGACTTTCCAGCACGCGACGCGCCTGTTCGCAGGCCTCACGCGAGCCATCCAGCGTGACGTGGTTGCCCCGCGAGTTGGCGACGACGCCGAGCCGCCGTTCGATCAGCGCCAGATTCTGTCCGTACTGGCCGAACAGCATTGAGGCAAGACGATTGTCGTCGAAGGTGAGCGCTATCTGCGTCGTGTTGTTAGGTGCGACGAACACCGATTCGTCAGTTCCAGCGGGACCGCGTGCTGCCAATTCAGGCTCCTGCGCCGACAAGGCTTGGTTCACGCGCGGGGGCGCGCGCCAGTGTGCCAAACAGTGAGTTGCTCGCGACTTCGGTGATGGTCACGGCGGCGATCTCACCGATCATTGCGGCCGGCGCCGTCACCTGAACCGGCTGCAAGTAAGGCGAACGGCCGACAAGCTGGCCGCTGTAGCGGCCGGGCTTTTCAAAGAGAACTTCGAAAGTCCGGCCGAGACAGTTTCGATTGAATTCTGCCTGGCTCCGATCGATCGCGGCTTGCAGCCGGTGCAGCCGTTCGGATTTGGTCTCCTCATCGACCTGATCCGGCAGCTCCTCGCCCCGCGTGCCGGGACGGGGGGAGTATTTGAACGAGAACGCCCCGGAGAAGCCGACCTGCTCGACAAGACTCAGCGTCTCAGCGAAGTCTGCTTCAGTTTCGCCCGGAAAGCCGACGATGAAATCCGACGTAAGTGCGAGATCGGGCCGTGCCGCGCGCAGCCGCGAAATGACGGCGAGATAATCGGCGCGCGTGTGCCGGCGGTTCATCGCGGCAAGTATGCGATCCGCGCCCGATTGCACCGGCAGATGCAGTTGCGGCATCAGTTTCGGCAAATCACCGTGTGCGGCGATCAGATCGGCGTCCATGTCGTGCGGGTGACTGGTCGTGTAGCGCAGCCGCCCGACTCCGTCGATCGCGGAAACGCGTTCGAGCAGCTGTGCCAAAGACCACGGCCGCCCGTTCGGTCCATCGCCGTGATAGGCGTTGACGTTCTGCCCGATCAGCGTGATTTCGCGCACCCCGGCGGCGGCAAGCCGTTCGACCTCGGCGACGATTTTGGCGACCGCCCGGGAGACTTCCGTACCGCGCGTATAGGGCACGACGCAGAACGTGCAGAACTTGTCGCAGCCTTCCTGGACGGTGACGAATGCGCTGACGCCGCGGGCGCGGATCGCGGCGGCGCTCGGCGCCGCCAGATGATCGAACTTGTCGTCGAGCGGAAATTCGGTGTCGACCGGTCTGTCGCCGCGTTCGGCGCGCGCCAAGAGTTGCGGCAAACGGTGATAGCTCTGCGGCCCGAACACCAGATCGACCGCCGGTGCGCGGCGGATGATTTCCTCGCCTTCGGCCTGCGCCACGCAGCCGGCGACGGCGATGAGGACCCGCCGGCCCTCGGCGGCGGCCGCGTCTTTCAACCGGCGCACGCGGCCGAGCTCGGAATAGACCTTCTCGGCTGCTTTTTCGCGGATGTGGCAGGTGTTGAGGATGACCAGATCGGCGCCGTCGGCGGTGGGCGTTTCGACATAGCCCCGAGACGCCAGCGTATCGGCCATGCGCCGCGAGTCGTAGACGTTCATCTGGCAGCCGAACGATTTAACAAACAGCTTGCGGGATTCGTTCATGCCGATCGGCCGAGACTATTTAAGCCTTTATGCTCGCTAGAAAATTTGCTCACGCAGGGTGTCCGCACCGGCCGTTCCATTAGCGGATTTCCGGGCTAAAAGGAATGCCATGCGATGCCGCGCCTTGATATGGGGATTACACGACAATTTTGATACTCGTGGAGTGGATTTGACAGACGCTGCCCACCCAGCCGTGAGTTCCAGCCAGGAGCGACTGTCAAATGGCCTTGAAAGCTCAGCCGAGATCGCGGCGAAGCACCAGGGCCGCCGCACCGCTCTCGTAGTAACCCTGGCGACGGCCGACGTCGCGGAACCCAGCTCGGGCATAGAGCCGGCGGGCCGGGGAATTGTGCTCGTCGACTTCGAGAAATACCGCGCGGACGCCGCGCCCCGCCAATGTGCGGAGATGGAGGTCAAGCAATGGCCGCGACATTCCGCGACCGCGGCGGGCTGGGGCAATAGCGACCGATAGAATCTCCGCTTCGTCGGCGGCGAGGCGCGACATGATGAAACCAACCAGCGTACGCCGGATCATGGCGCGGTGCGTGACAACGGCGCCGTCCACCAAGAGCCGGTAAACCTCGTCCTCGGCCCACCCACGGCGGAAGGAAGCCGCGTGTAACGCAGCGATTGCCGCTGCGTCGCGCGGGTCCGCTTCGGTGATTTGCGGCGTCGCGCCGGGTAGCAGCCGAGAGACAATGTTCATCATCGGCGTGGCGACTGGGCGGCGTTTTGTGGCTGCGCATCAGGCGCTCGCAGGTATAGCGGATTGGCCGGCGATTGACCTTCCCGCAGGACGGCCCCCATACGCGCGACCCAATCGATATCGGGAGCATCGCGCGCATCAACGTATAGTGGCGCGGGCGCAGCGGCAGGGATTTGTTCGGCAATGGCGCGCGCTGCGGAGCCGACGAGCCGGCAAGGCGCTTCAGATGCCGCACGGACGGCCTCGCTTAACGGCGCGAGTCGGGGCGGCAAGGCGGTGCGACCGCTGGGACCGAAGATCTGCAGGTAAACGTGGCTGTGTCGCGCATCGATTGCGGCGATCACCGGAACGGTCCTATCTGCGGCGAGGTGCGGTGCCGCATAGGCGGACAGCGTCGAGACGCCGAATGCCGGCTTTTCGGCCGCCAGCGCAATGCCGCGGGCGGCGGAGATGCCGACGCGCAGGCCGGTGAAGCTGCCGGGTCCGATCGTCACCGTCACGCGGTCGATGTCGAAAAACCCAAGCTCCGCCCGCGCCATCACGCGTGCGATCAGGGGAATGAGCGCCTCGGCGTGGCCGCGCACCATGGGCAGGCTCTCACTGGCGACGACGCCGCCAAAGATTGTGTCAAGCACGGCCGAAGAGCAGGCCGCCAGCGCCGTATCAATGGCGAGCACACGCATGGCAGGCAGTCATACGTCATTCAAAAAGCCCCGCAAGCCAGGGCCATCGGGCTGCGGATGCAGTCAGGCGCGAACGTCAAGGAAGATGGGACGCCGGACGGTGCGGTCAGACTGGCCGCACCTCGGTGACCTCCGGTACGAAATGCCGGAGCAAGTTCTGAATGCCGTGCTGCAAAGTCGCCGTCGATGACGGACAGCCGGAGCACGCACCCTTCATGCTCAGGAAGACAATACCGTCCTTGAAACCCTTGAATGTGATGTCGCCGCCATCATTGGCAACGGCAGGCCGCACCCGCGTTTCAATCAAGTCTTTGATGGTCGCGACGGTTTCGGCATCGGCAGCATCGAAAAACTCGTCGCCGCCATCCTCTTCAGCCGCGCCGCCGTTGACGAGCGGCTCGCCCGACATGAAGTGCTCCATGATGGCGCCGAGAATCATCGGCTTGAGCTGCGGCCATTCGCCGGCGTTCTTGGTCACGGTGATGAAATCGGAGCCGAAGAACACTCCGGTGACGCCCGATATGCCGAACAGCCGTTCGGCCAGCGGCGACTTTGCCCCGTCAGCCGGCTCGCGCAAATCGAGCGTGCCGTTTTCCAATACCGGACACCCCGGCAGGAACTTTAAGGTCGCGGGGTTCGGCGTCGCTTCGGTCTGAATGAACATAGCTCTTCTCCGGCGTTTGCGTCGCTTTACGGAAAATATGCTAATACGTGGCAAATTCCACTGGAATTTCAAGGGGGCGTCGGGGTCGTGAGGGCAGGCGGGAGCCGTGTTAACCAAAGATTCATCCTAGCCGCTAAACTTTGAACGAATGCTGCACCCGATTTTCGAAGAAGTGTGGACGACCGGCTTCGATCCGAAGCCCGTCCGGCGGGCCCGCATCAAAGACGCAAGAGAGGGTTGGGAAGCGGCGTACGACCGGGCCAGAGAGCTCGCTGCCATTTTCGACGAGTCGGATTTCGTTCACGGCGAACGATATTCGTACGCCTGGGGACGCAATAGGGATTCTCGGCAGACCTACCGATACATCGTCAGATAGCGGCCAAAACAGCACCGCTAAGACCGCACAAAGCCGACGATATCCTTCACCGCCTTCATGGTCTCGCCGGCGATCTTCTGCGCGCGCCCCGAACCCTCGGCCAGAATTGCGTCGATGGACAACGGGTCGGCGACAAGCCGCTTCATTTCGGTGCCGATCGGTCCGAGCTTCGCCACCGCGAGGTCGACCAGCGCCGACTTGAAGGTGGAGAACTGCGCATTGCCGTATTGCGAGAGCACGGCTGCGCGCGTTGTATCGGCAAGCGCGGCGTAGATGCCGACAAGGTTGTCGGCCTCGGGCCGGCCTTCGAGGCCTTTCTCTTCGCTTGGCAGAGGGTGTGGGTCGGTTTTGGCGCGGCGGACTTTCAATGCAATCGCGTCGGCATCGTCGGTGAGATTGATGCGCGACTGATCGGACGGATCCGACTTTGACATTTTCTTCGAGCCGTCGCGCAGCGACATCACGCGCGTGGCTTCGCCGGTGATCAACGGCTCGGGCTGCGGGAAGAACACCTCGCCGAACCCGTGGGCGTGAATCGACGCGGAGAAGTCATTGTTGAACTTCTGCGCAATGTCGCGCGACAGTTCGAGGTGCTGCTTCTGATCCTCGCCCACCGGCACGTGGGTGGCGCGATAGACCAGAATGTCGGAGGCCATCAGAGTCGGATAGGCATAGAGGCCGACCGATGCGTTCTCGCGATCCTTGCCGGCCTTCTCCTTGAACTGTGTCATGCGGTTGAGCCAGCCGAGCCGCGCCACGCAATTGAATATCCAGGCAAGTTCGGCATGCTCGGCCACTTGGCTCTGGTTGAATACGATGTGCTTCTTGGAATCGATCCCACACGCGATGAACGCCGCGGTCACTTCACGGATCGCGCGCGGCAGTTCGGCAGGGTCCTGCCATGTGGTGATGGCGTGCAGATCGACGACGCAGTAGATGCAGTCGTAGCGGTCCTGCAGCTCGACGAAGCGCCTGATGGCGCCGAGATAATTACCAAGATGCAGGTTGCCGGTCGGCTGCACGCCGGAAAACACCAATTCCCTGAAGGCCATATCTAGTAGCTCTCTGATAACTCCGCGCGGCAAGGCGGCCTCACGCGAGCGTCCCATGCCATGGCGGCGGCTTGCCCCGCAAGGGCCGCCCGCTATAGTGCGCGACTTTCATATACAGGACCGGATTTCTCATGCCCTCAGCCCGCTACGACGTTCTCGGCATCGGTAATGCGATCGTCGACGTGATCGCCCGCGCCGAGGAGGATTTTTTGCTCAAGCAAGGCATGCGCAAGGGCATGATGGCACTGATCGACGAACCGCGCGCCCAGGCCATTTACGATGCGATGGGTCCTGCGGTGGAAATGTCCGGCGGTTCGGCGGCCAACACCATTGTCGGTCTCGCCTCGCTCGGGGCGCGCGCCGCCTTCGTCGGCAAGGTCAAGAACGATGGGCTCGGGCGCGCATTTGCCCACGACATCCGCGCCGCCGGTGTCGCGTTCGACACCCCGCCGGCCGCTGCGGGTCCCTCGACCGGGCGCTGCTACGTTCTGGTCACGCCCGACGGGGAGCGCACCATGAATACGTTTCTGGGCGCGGCGCAGGACCTGCACCCGGCCGACATCGACGAAGCGGCGATTACGGCGAGCGCCGTCACTTATCTGGAAGGCTATTTGTGGGACCCAAAACACGCCAAGGATGCGTTTCTCAAGGCGGCAAAGATCGCCCATGAAGCCGAACGGAAGGTGGCGCTGACGTTGTCGGACGCGTTCTGTGTCGACCGTTGGCGCGACGAGTTCCTGCAGCTGATGCGGTCAGGTACCGTCGATCTCATTTTTGCCAACGAGGCGGAGCTGCACAGCCTTTATCAGACCTCGGACTTTGATGCCGCCGTGAAGGCGTTGCGTGCCGATATCGACATAGCGGTCGTGACACGCAGCGAGAAGGGCTGCATCGTGGTCAACCCCGAAGACATCGAGGCGGTGCCGGCTTTCCTGGTCGAGCGCGTGGTCGACACGACCGGAGCCGGTGATCTGTTTGCCGCGGGCTTCTTGTCGGGCTTGGCGCGGGGCGCCGACGACCGCACCTGCGGCCGGCTCGGCGCCATGGCGGCCGCCGAGGTGATCCAGCATCTCGGCGCGCGGCCGGAAACCTCGCTCAAAGACCTCGCCGCGCAGAACGGGTTGCTGGACTGATCGAAAAACGTGAATGGCCGGGGCAAGCCCGGCCATAGCACTGAGATAGATCCAAAATCTCGTCCGCCGCTTCTACATTTTCGTCACACGCGCGTGCAGCAGCGCCGCTCGGCCGCCGCGGACTTCCTTGAGGCAGCGAGCGATGGCCACGGCGACATCGGCGGGATCGCTGACTTCCTCCCCATAGGCGCCGAATGCCTCGGCGACTTTGGTGAACGCCACTTTCGGCGCGAGCTTGGCCTCGAACTCGCCGGTTTGTTTGGCCTCGCCTTCGGGGTAGACGCGCAAGGTCGATCCCTTCACCGCGTTCCAGCCGGTGTTGTCCATGACGATCGAGAAGAACGGCAGCTTGTACTGTTGCGACACGGCAAAAACCGAACTCGGGTTGCCGAAATAGAAACCGCCGTCGCCGGAGATTTGCACCATCAGCCGGTCCGGCGCAGCGAGCTTGGCGCCGAGCGCGAAGGCGCCGGACCAGCCCAGCCCGCCGCCGCCCGAGCGCATCGTGGTGTTGGGCCGCTTACGCGGGATTTGCAGCAGCACCGCGCCTGCGTTGGTGACGCCCTCGTTGAAGATGATGGCATCGTCGTCGAGAACTTTGCCAAGCTCGGACATCAGATAATGCGGATTGATGGCGCCGGGCTTGCCCTTGTCGGCGGCCAGTTTGGCGGCGCGGGCGATGCGCTCCTCGCGCAAGGCCTTGATTCGATCCATTCGCGCCGCCGCGGCTGCCTTGAAGCGCGGCGTCGCCTTGGCCTTCAGGTCTTCAAGCACCTGCTCGAGAATGCGTCCGGAATCGCCCTGCATGCGCAGGTTGCCGGGGAACGTCCACATCGGCGAACCGGGTTTGAGCGTGTCGATATCGATATGCGCCCAGAAGGATTTTTCGTGCGTCTGCACGTCGCTCGGGAACCAAGGCACGTCGACATCGACCAGAATGCCGACGTCGGCATCGGGCACGGCCTTGTCGGCGGCGAAGCCGACGAAACAGGGCGCCGCGTGCGAAATGTTGTTGGTCATGTTGGCTTCGTAGACGGCGATGCCGGCAAATTGCGACAGCTCATCGATCGCCTTTGACGCATGCTCGTTGCGGCCGGCGTAGCCCGTGACCAGCACCGGGCTTTCGGCTGTGAGCAGCCTGTCAGCCAGGGCGGCGACGAGCTTAGGATCGGCGCCACCGCCGGACGTCGCGGCAAACTGATCGGCCGAGTAGCGGCGGATCTCGTCCGTACTCCACGGCTGGGTCAGCGTTTCCCGCTGCATCATCAGATAGACCGGTCCGCGCGGTTCGCTCTGCGCGATCGAATAGGCGCGCCGCAGCGCTTCCTTGACGACAACGCCGGACGGCAGCGTCCATTCCCACTTCAGGTAAGGGCGCACGAGGCTCGCCTGGTCGAACGGCTCCTGCACGAAATGCACGTAAGTGTCGCGCGAGCCGACCAGTTCGTCGTTGGCGGTGTAGGGCGCCTTGCCGGCCATCAGCAGCACCGGCAGGCGGCTCCTGTAGGCGTTGTGCATGGCGTTGGCGGTGTTGGCCGTGCCGACATCGACATGCACCAGCACGCCCTGACCGCGCCCGGTGACGAACGCGTAGCCCTGGGCCATGTGCGCCGCCGTATTCTCGTGCGGGCAGTGCAGCACCCCGGGCATCGGCTCGCCGAGCTTCTTGCGGTGCGCCATCTCCTCGATGATCGGCGCGTGATCGGTGCCGAAATTGCAGAACAGATATTCGACGCCAAGCTCGGTCAGGCCTTCGAGGAAATAATAGGCGGTGGCGAATTCGGGGGCATTGGTCTTGCGGGCGACGGATGTGGACATGGCCGGGTTACTCGCTTTCAGTTTGCTGAGGAGGGTATCGTCGCTTGCGTCATGGCGAGGAGCGAAACGGTGAAGCAATCTTAGCTTCGCTGCACCCGTAATGGCGTTTAGGCAACCTTGCGCTGCACGGCCAGGCCGTCGAGATGCGCGAGGACTTCATCGATGTGCATCACGTCGGCGTATTTGTGATGCAGGTCGAACAGATTGACCTTGTGGCTGATCATCGAGCGGTCATAGGTGCATTCCTCGACCAGGACGTTGTGGAAGCCGTACGAATAGGCATCGACCGTCGAGGCGCGCACGCAGCCCGAAGTACTCTCGCCGCAGATGATAAGCGAGTTGATGCGCTGTTTTTGCAGATGCGCAATGAGCGGGGTGCCGAAGAATCCAGACGCGCGCTCCTTGTAGATCACGAGTTCGCCCGGCTGTGGCGCCAGCTCGGCCTTGATATCGTAGATGTCGTCGCGTTCCTTCGCCATGTTGCGGTTGGTCGAGTGGACGCCGGCCGTGTCGGCATGGCGGGTGGTGTAGATCACCGGAATGCCGGCGCGGCGCGCCGCCGCAAACAGCTTCTGCGTCGGCGGCAGCGCCTTCCAGGCATTCTCGCCGCAGGAGCCGGAAAACTCGCGGTCAACCTCGCGGACCGGCTGGCTGCCGCCCTGGTAAGCCTTGTTGTAGAGGTCGATGGCGAGTACTGCGGGATTGTCGCCCACGAAGGTCTTGCGCCGATAGGCCCGATAGATCTCGATCGTGTCGGCGTCGATCAGGTCTTTCCAGCAATGGTCCTCGAAGTCGCGCGCCATGGTGGGCTCCCGTTGGGTCTTTGAGCCTTTATAGCCGCTGTTCGTGCCGCCGCGAAGCGGGCTTCGCGCAGGGCGCCGATGCTCGCTTCCGCCATGCGGATATGGCCTCCGGAGCTTAAGGCGGCGCGCCGTGTCCTGGCGCAGCTATGCTCAGGGCTTCCTCGCCGTCAGATTGATAACCGCGGACATTCCCCCGTGCGATGTTCCTTCGCGAGATCTCGCGTTCCTCCTCGGCGATGGACAACTCGCGAAAGCTGCCAAACGCCTGTTCGAGCATTCCGCGCGTATAGAGATTTTCAATCTCCTTGGGCCCGCCGGTGCTGTATTCCAACTGCTTTGGCGTGTAGCCTTGAATGATCAATAGACCACCGGGTCTGAGCGCTTTCTGCATTCCAGCCCACTTGAGAGCTCTCTCGGCCGGCGTGCTGAACTGAGTGAAAATTTCGGCCACCACATCGAACGTGGCGCTCGGATAAATCCAGCCATGCACATCGACCAACTGGAAGGAGACCTTGACATCGCGTTCTGCGGCCAATGCCTTGGCCTTGCGCTGCGCGGTCGGCGAAAAATCGATCGAGAGGACATCGAGCCCTTGTTCGGCGAGCCAAACTCCATTGCGGCCCTCGCCATCGGCGACGGCAAGCGCGCGGCCGGTGGGCGGAAGAAATCGCTTGCATGACTGCAGAAAATAATTCGGGCTCTTGCCAAAGGCATATTCGGATGTCGCGTAGCGGGTTTCCCACCGTTCATATTCGCTCAAGAATTTCTCCAATCGCTGGATTGCTTCTGCTGAAAAGCGGCGTTGGGCTCGTCAGGCGCAGCCTAGCGCCCGTCACTCCATCCGCACGTTCTTCGAAAAATCGTAATCCCCGGCATGCTCGCATTCGTAGCTCTGAACGCGCCGCATCTGATCGAAGCCGGGATCGAAAGTCCGCCGCAGAAATGCGAGCTGGAGCGCCCAAGCGGCCTCGGCGGCTTCGCGGCGGTAGCGGCCCGGCATGGTGTCGTTGAGCCAGCCGTGCGGTGCGCCGGCATAGACTTTAATGGTGTAGCTCTTGTCATGGCGGTCGAGGCTGTTGCGGAACCGGCGCACATCGTCGAGTGAAATGAGGTGATCGGCCTCGCCGAAAATGCCGAGAACGGGGCATGCGATGGCTGCCAGCATGTCATCGAGCGGCTTAATGTAGCGGTCGTTCGGTTCCCATTCGCGTGCGTTCGCTGCGCCGTACCAGACGAGTGCCGCAGCAATGTTCTTGCGTTGGGCGGCGAACACCAAGGGATGACGGCCGGTCTGGCAGACGCCCTTGACGGCGATTTTTCTGGCATCGACCTGCGGCAGCGCGGTGAGTTCCGCGACCGCGCTATCGAGGTATTCGATCGCCTCGCTGTCCTTGAACGGGTAGCCGGCGTCGCCACGGTGCAGCGCGTCCTGGTCGGGATGCTTGTAGAAGAAATCCGGCGCCAGACAGACAAAGCCGTCGCGCGCGAAACGCTCGGCCAGATCGCAGGTATGCCTCACCAGCCCATACCGCTCGTGCATGAGCACAATCGCCGGAGTTTTCTGCTTCCCGGCGCCGGCGGGCATCGCGAGGAAAGCCGGCATTCCTCCGGCGCAATGGATGTTTTTAGTTTCGACGTTGGACACAGCTCCCCCGTAATGTTCAGCGCCTGAAGCTCATGCGCCGTGGCGCTCGCGAACTCCCTTCTATGGCAGACGAAGTTCCATTGGCAACGCGAGCCGGAGCGATTTAATGGAGCGGAACCCGGATCAGCCGAACTCTCGCCACAATGCGCCACCACCGTCGCGTGCGACGAGGGAGAGGGTTGCGGTCATGAACTGGAGGAGCGTCGTAGCCGGTGCGCTGGCATCGGCCGTCTTTGGCGTGCTCACGCCATCCTTTGCATTCGCCGAAGTGCGCATCACTGGGGATCCCGGCGGTGAAGTCGCCGCCTATCTGCACAAATACGAAGAAATCCGCGATTCGGGTCAGCGCGTGGTCATCGACGGGCCGTGCCTTTCCGTCTGTACTTTGCTGACAGGCATTATTCCGAGGAACCGGGTCTGCGTGACCCGTCGGGCGATGCTCGGCTTCCATGCCGCGTCCTACTATGATGATTCGTCACGGGAGTTGGTGCCGACGCGGTCCGGTAGCCGGCTGGTGATGCGCTTGTATCCACCGGAAATCCGCCGCTGGATCGAGCGCCACGGCGGGCTGACGCCGCATATTATCCAGTTGCGCGGGCGTGAGTTGAAATCACTCTATCAAACGTGCCGTTAGAGTGTCGCTTCGGCCTCGACCTGTGTGAGCGAATCTGGCTCGCATGAGTTGTCAGCCCCAGAGTTCCGGCCTATGTACGGCTCATGCCTGAGACGGTTGCATCGCGCCCTGGGCTGCGGCCGCTACTGATGGCCGTGGCTATAACTGCCGTCGTCCTTGGTTGCACGGTCGCGCTTTGGGCGCACTACGGGGCGACCGTCTTCTTTGAAACCATTCGCGCCGGCTTTGTGGCGTGCTTCGGCTGACAGGCGTAGGACCTGTCAACCTCCGATGGACAAGGGCGTTTTGACGCGCTCCTCAGCGTGCAGCGCAACGCAGTGCCGATCCAGAAGCTGCCGCCTTTGCGGCGACTGCTTATGCTTAGGCCTTCGGTGACTTGATTTTCATCAATGCGGAATCTCAGCGCCTATTGTAGGTTCACACTGGCCAGCGGGGGCGACACCCTGGCCGGGCGGCTCGGGACGGAACCTGCGTAAGGTTCTGGTCCTGGGCCGCTCTCCGCCGATCAATGACTGCGCTGTTAAGAGCGTCATGGTCTCACGCGAGATGATGGCGGCTGGACCGCTCCGCTGCCTGTCGCGGCGCTTGGCTTCGATGAACCCCTTGGCGAGCCGTGAACTCTTCGCCAATCCGTGGTCGGTCTTTTCCAAAAGTTGAGGGGCAAGCAACAGCTGAAAGAGCGCGCGCCATGCTGCGAGCGAAAGTAGAAACCAGTACAGAGGCGTGAGCAGCAACACCCAGGCATGTGCCAAAAGCCCGCGCCGCTGCAATCCAACCACATCCAACGCGACTGTTGAGGCATAACCGGCCAGCAAGGTCGCAATGAACACCGTTGCCTCGTGCCCCATCGCGGCAACCGCTGCGAGCGGCGGATGGGCCAGAAGGCAATAACACAGCGCCGCCATGAACAACGGGTAAATCAACGCCGCGAGGACGTTGCAGGCAAGGAACAGCTGGAAAGCCACAAATCCGGCCGGCGAGAGTTCGCCAAGCAGCCGTACGGGGCGGCGCATATGCACCAGCCAAGTCTGCATCCAGCCCTTGTACCAGCGCGTGCGTTGCCTCAGCCACGGGAGGAAGCGTGCGGGCGCTTCCTCGTAAGTTGTCGAGGACAGTACTGCGGTGCGGTAACCCAGCCTGTTGCAGCAAATCCCCAGGTCGGCATCTTCGGTGACGTTGTACGGATCCCAGCCCCCGGCGTGCCGGAGTGCAGCGGTGCGGAAATGATTTGACGAACCGCCAAGCGGGAACGGCAGATGCAGCGTTGAAAGCCCCGGCAGCAAGACATCAAACTGGCCCGCATAATTCGCTGTGAACATTCGCGCCAGCCAGCCGTCGTCCGTGTTGTAGATGCTTAGTGACGCTTGCAAACAAGCCAACGTTTCGTCGGCGGCTCTGAATGCGGCGACTGCGTGCCGGAGTTGATCAGGCTCCGGAATGTCTTCGGCATCGTACACGGCCGTGTAGGGCCCGCGCGCCAGCGGCAACGCCACATTAAGCGCTTTCGGTTTCGTCCGCGGGCCGATCGGTGGTGCGACAATGATTTCGAAAGGCGGCCCGAGGTCGAGCCGTTCGAGCGCGCGCTTGGTGGCGTGGTCGTCTGCCTCCAGGACGAATTTCACGTCCAACTTTTTCAAGCGTGCGGATTGCGGCCACCAGTTTGCCGGCGACTTCCTGTTCGCGATATAGCGCGCAGATGATCGTGTAGATCGGGAGTCCTTGATCGTTGTCGCGCGGCGGAGGTTTCGGCAGGGTTTGCTTGTGCAGGGCGCTCGACAGCCGCAAAGCGGCGGCCGCCAGAAAAATCACGCACAGCAACGCCGCAAACGCACCAACAGTCACGGCCGGAATAAGGGCGAGGGCCGTAACGGCCAGGATCGAAATTGACGCGATCGCGACGCTCTTTCCGAGGTGGAGCTGCGCCGTGTTGGAAAAAATCGGCTGTTTGCGTCGCAAATATAGGCTGCGCGCCGACCGAGTGTCTGCTGCGCGTGTCGCGCAACAAAACGCCAAAGCCGGTCGGATGAGGTCAGGCGAAACGAACCAATCCATCGCCGCACCGGGTGGTGTGGGTCGGTGAGCCGATGCGCGGCCAGGCAGCTTGGGGCGATAATCCAGGCGATCCGCCCCGCTTCGCGTATCGGCAGCAGTCCGGCCGCTGCGGCGCGAATGAGCCCGGTGTCACTGAGCGGAACGTCGCCCCGGCTCAGTGTATCCAGCCGGTCGTAGGAAGTACCCAGTGATGCAGCCAGCGCGTGAAGGTAGGCGTCCTCGGTGATGGCATCGGCGCAGATCAGGACGCGATCGGCACCGATGCCGATTGCTTGAGCCCGCCGTTCCGCCGCTTCGATCATCTGGCGGGGGAGTATCCCGCGCACGCAATCAAGTTCCGGGTAGCGACCGGAATGCGCCGCATGAGGACGGCTATTGATGTCGGAGCGGATGCGCAGATGCCGTCTGCGGTCGCCCGGCCATAGTTTAGCGCCGAGGCGGCCCACTCTGGCATCAATAACGTCACCAAACGCCACCGTTACGCTCGACGCAACGAAACGCGCCGCCCCAACCTCGACTTTTTGCCGCGCCGCCGCTAAGCGGGCTCAAAGTTCTGGCACCCCCTGGTTCGCTGCGGATCGTACCCATGAATTGGCGAAAGACAATATTTTTCAACTATCGCGATTTGCCCGCCCGGGGTGTAGTAGCCGTTGCCTGCACGATCGGCGCGCTGGTGGGGCCGGCAAACCTTGCTGCCCAGCCAGTCAAGCAGGCGGAGATGGCTGCGGCGCCGTCGCACGCCGTAGTGGTTCCGGGCTTTTGGGACCCGCGGCGGCGTCCTGAACGACCTGATCTATCCCATCTCCAGGCCGTCAGGTTTCTGACCGACCTTGACTATCCGCCATTCGATTACGCCGGCCCCGATGGCAATCCCGCGGGCTTCAACGTCGATTTGGCGCGGCTGATCTGCGCCGAATTAAAGGCCGCATGCACGATCCAGGCTCGCCCCTTTGCGGCTTTGCTTGATGCGCTTGCCGCCAATCGGGGTGACGCCGCGATCGCCTCGATCGCCGCGACGCCGGAGACGCGCAAGCACGCCGATTTCAGCGATCCGTATTATCGTACGCCGGCGCGGTTCGTGGCGCGTAGCGACAGTCCGATCGGCGATGTTCTGCCCGAGCTGGTCGCCGGCAAGAAAATCGCTGTGGTCGCAGGCACGGCGCACGAAGCCTATGTCAAGCAGATGTTCACCCAGGCTGAAATCCATTCCTATCCGAACGACGCGGCGGCGCGCGCAGCGCTCAAGGACAAGCAGGTTGACCTCCTGTTTGGCGACGGCATTGCGCTGTCGTTCTGGCTCAATGGCTCGGATTCGGGCGGCTGTTGCGCGTTTCGCGGCGGGCCCTTCCTCGACAGCCGTTATTTCGGAGATGGCGTTGGCATTGCCGTAAAACCCGGCAATAACGTGCTCCGGCTGGCGCTGAACTGGGCGCTGTTCCAGATTTGGGAAAAGGGCAGTTTCACCGACCTTTGGCTGCGCTATTTCCCGATCAGCCCTTTCTGACGAACGGTTGCACGATGCCATCCTCCGCAAACGACACTTCGGCAGATCTTCGCGAACTCGCGGAGGCCTCGCACGCCTGGCCGTTCGAAGAGGCGCGCAAGATCGTGGCGCGGTTGAAAAAGACGCCGAAAGACGAAGTGATCTTCGAAACCGGCTATGGGCCGTCCGGCCTGCCGCATATCGGCACGTTCGGCGAAGTCGCGCGCACCACGATGGTGCGCCACGCCTTTCGCGTTCTCACCGACGACAAGATCAGGACGCGGCTGATCGCCTTCTCCGACGACATGGACGGGTTGCGCAAGGTTCCCGACAACATTCCGAACAAGGAGCTAGTGGCGCAGCATCTCGGCAAGCCGCTGACCCAGGTGCCGGATCCATTCGGCGCCTATCCGAGCTTTGCCGAGCACAACAACGCGCGGCTGCGCGCCTTCCTCGACCAGTTCGGCTTCGACTACGAATTCATGTCGGCAACGGCTTGCTACAAATCCGGCCGGTTCGACAAAGCGCTGCTGAAAGTCCTGGAGCGGTTCGACGAGGTGATGGCGGTGATGCTGCCGTCGCTGCGCGAGGAGCGGGCGCAGACCTACTCGCCGTTCCTGCCGATTTCGCCGTCGACTGGCATCGTTTTGCAGGTAGCTGTCACCGCCCACGACGCCAAAGCCGGCACGATCACCTACGACGATCCCGATAGCGGCAAACCAGTCGTGACCCCGGTCACCGGCGGACGCTGCAAGCTGCAATGGAAGCCGGATTGGGCGATGCGCTGGCTCGCGCTCGGCGTCGATTACGAGATGGCTGGAAAGGACTTGATCGACTCGGTCAAGTTGTCGGGAAAGATTTGCCGCACGCTCGGCGGCAATCCGCCGGAAGGATTTAATTACGAGCTGTTTCTCGACGAGAACGGCCAGAAGATTTCAAAATCGAAGGGCAACGGCCTGACCATCGACGAATGGCTGCGCTACGCCAGCCCCGAAAGCCTGTCGCTGTTTATGTATCGCGAGCCGAAGGCCGCCAAGCGGCTTTATTTCGACGTGATTCCACGTCACGTCGACGAGTATCAGCAATTCCTCGATGGCTACGAACGGCAGGGCGCGCGCGACCGCCTGATGAATCCGGTGTGGCACATTCACGGCGGAAATCCGCCGAAGGCGGACAATCCCATTACATTCGCCATGCTGTTGTCGCTTGTCATCGCGTCGAATGCCGAAAATGCCGACACGCTGTGGGGCTTTATCGGCCGCTATCGGCCGGGCGTGACGCGGCAGACGCATCCGCAGCTCGACGCGCTCGTCAACTATGCGATCCATTACTTTCACGACTTCGTGCTGCCGGCGAAGAAATTTCGCGAACCGGGCGCCGCCGAGCGCACTGCGCTCATCGACCTGCGCGATGCGTTGTCTCAGCTCGCCGTCGAGGCGCCGGCGGAAAAAATCCAGGAAGTCGTCTATGAGATTGGCCGCCGCGAGCCGTTTCTGGACGAAAAGAAAAAAGCCAAGGATGGCAAGCCCGGCGTTTCGCTGGCCTGGTTCGACATGCTCTATCAAGTGCTGCTCGGCCAGGAGAAAGGCCCGCGCTTCGGCTCTTTCGTCTCGGCCTACGGCATCCAGAATACGATCGACATGATCGACGGCGCGCTGGCGCGGTCGGCGTAGAGTATTTTCCGGAAAAGTGGCCGCCGGTTTTTCCGAAGCAAATGCGACCAAATCTATCGCCGCTTACTGACTCGCCCATAAAATCCGTGCGATCGAGAGCACGTCGGAGGCGGCCAGCGTGCGGTCGGGATGCTGGGCGTTGAGCGATTTCAATTCGATCGATTTGGCCGTTCGGCGTTTGAGCTCCTTGGCCATGACCTCGCCGGACCGGGTTCGCACCACGACACGGTCGCCGCGGCGGATCGGCGACGACGGCGACACCACGATGATGTCGCCGTCGCGATAGGCCGGCTCCATCGACTGGCCGGAAATTTCCAGCGCATAGGCGTGCTCGTCGTTGAGAGACGGAAAGGCAATCCCGTCCCAGCCTTCGCCGGCCGGAAATCCGCCGTCGTCGAAATAGCCGCCGGCGCCAGCCTCGGCAAAACCGATCAGCGGGACGGGGCGTGCCATCGTCCCGCCGCCGCTCTGTTCGACCAGGCCGACGAAGACGTCGAACGGCGTACCGGTCGCGGTCAGCGCCTTGGCGATCGATTCCGTCGACGGCCAGCGCGCGCGGCCGGCCGGCGTGATGCGTTTCGACTTATTGAAGGTGGTCGGATCGAGCCCCGCCCGCCGTGCGAGCCCCGACGCCGACAGGCCTGAGCGTTCCGCCAACCGATCGACCGCCGACCAAACCTGCGCATGAGTAAGCATGACTCTCTACCCTGCGGCTGATGTGCCAGCCGACCCTTGCAAAGCGCCCACCTATGATAGGAATAAATTACCTGTTCACTCAAGCCCTGTGTTCGGTCTCCCGCCTATCGCCGGCACTTTGTCATGTTCGGCAAAGGCGACCCGGATTTGACCTCTATGGCGCTGGTCGTTCGTACTGAGACTTTTTCAGCCAAGAACACGTCCGGCTTGTAGGAGCGTTGCCGCGCCGATATAGGCTCAACACAAAATCTCGGGCGCGCTCGCGTGACGATCATTTACAAAATCTGTGATCAAGCATCGTGGCACGCCGCCATGGCCGCCGGCGAGTATCGCGGGTCTGCGGTCGATGAGCGCGATGGTTTCATTCATTTCTCTACTGCAGAGCAGGTCGCCGAGACGGCCGCAAAGCACTTCGCCGGGCAAACCGATTTGATCTTGGTGGCCGTCGACGGTGACGCGCTGGGCGGCGAGTTGAAGTGGGAGCCTTCCCGGGGCGGCGATCTCTTCCCGCATCTCTATGGGCCACTGCCACTCTCCGCTGTGCGCTGGTCGCGGCCATTGCCCGACAAGACCGATGGCCACCGTTCTCTGCCGGAGCTTGCCTCGTGATCGGACTGCTCGACCGCTTGGCGCTGCCGTTGCTGCATGCGCTCGATCCGGAGGATGCCCACAGGCTTGCAATCAGAATGTTACAATTTACGCCTCTGCCACGCGGCGCGCCCGACGATCGGCGCCTCGCGACGCGGGCGTTCGGACTTAATTTCAAAAATCCGATCGGTGTCGGCGCTGGCTTCGACAAGCACGGCGAAGTGCCTGATGCTCTGCTGCGTCTCGGCTTCGGCTTCGTCGAAGTGGGCACCGTCACGCCGCTGCCGCAGCCGGGCAATCCGCGGCCGCGGCTGTTCCGGCTCGATGCCGATAGCGGCGTCATCAATCGGCTTGGGTTTAATTCGGAAGGTGCCGCTGCCGTCCTTGCCCGCCTCGCGGCGCGGAGCAGCGGTGGCGGCATCGTCGGACTCAATATCGGCGCCAACAAAGATTTGCCTGATCGCATCCGCGATTATGTCGGTCTGATCGAGCGTTTTGCGCCGGTCGCGAGCTACATCACCATCAATATTTCCTCGCCCAACACGCCTGGTCTGCGGAATATGCAGCAGGCTGCCGTGCTCGATGACCTCCTGGCACAGGTGATCGATGCGCGCGAGCGCGTCGCTCAGCGCTCGGGTCCGACCCCGGTGCTTTTAAAGATAGCGCCGGACTTGTCGCTGCCCGATCTGGACGATGTCGTCGGCATTGCCCGTTCGCGGCGGGTCGATGGCATGATCGTCGGCAATACGACGGTCACGCGGCCCGCGACCTTGCATGAGACAGCGACCGCGAAAGAGACGGGCGGACTATCAGGACGGCCATTATTGGAGCTCGCCAACCGAATGCTGGCGGAAACTTATGTGCGGGTGGAGGGCGTTTTTCCGTTGGTGGGCGTCGGCGGAATTCATAGCGGCGCAACCGCGCTTGCGAAAGTCCGCGCCGGCGCAACGCTCGTTCAGGTTTATTCCGGCTTGGTGTTCCGCGGTCTTGGACTTTTGGCCGAGATAAAGAAGGCCCTCATTGCCGCTCTTGATCGCGATCGGATGGATGACCTTCGGGACTATGTCGGCGCTGACGCCGCATCCGTCACCGCCGAGCCCTGGCCAAAATAGCGATGTTCCAGCGTCAGGCGACGTCGTCGCACAGGCTCAAATCGCCAGTCACTTCGGTGCGCGCTTCGCCAGGATGCGCTGCAGCGTGCGGCGGTGCATGTTGAGCCGGCGCGCGGTTTCTGAAACATTGCGGCCGCAGAGCTCGTAAATCCGCTGGATGTGCTCCCACCGCACGCGATCGGCCGACATCGGATTTTCCGGCGGCTCGATTTTCTTGTTGTCGACGGCGAGCAATGCCGCCGCCACGTCGTCGGCGTCGACAGGCTTGGCCAGATAGTCCACGGCACCGAGCTTGACCGCGGTGACTGCCGTCGCGATGTTGCCGTAGCCCGTCAGGATAATCGCGCGCGCCTCCGGCCGGCGCTTTTTCATCGCCGAAATGACGTCGAGACCATTGCCGTCCGCCAGCCGCATGTCGACGACCGCGAAAGCGGGCGCTGCCCTTTCGACCTGCAGAAGGCCGTCGGCAACCGTCTCGGCGATCGACACCGTAAACCCGCGGCCCTCCATGGCGCGCGCCAGTCGCTGCAAGAACGATTTGTCGTCCTCGACGATCAGCAGCGAGCGCTCATGAGGGATGGAGGCAACCGAAACGTTGGGCATGGCAATTTCTCCGTCAACACGCACATTAGGCTTTTCCCGCGTTGTGCGGCGCCGCCCAGAAGCCTTCGCAAAGAACCTACTTCCAGTATCGCTGCGATTACAACCGGTCGCAATGGCAACGCCGGCAATTGCCCCCGGTTGTCAAGCTACAACACTATGGCACGCGAGCTGACCCGGAGGTTAGGTTAAGCCGTTGGGACCGCAGCCTCAAGGGTGCCCGAAGTCGGCGATGTCAGCTGCCGCTGAAAATCGGCGCGGTTCCAGGTGATCTGAATAGTTGCGCCATGCATCGGTGGCGCTTGGTTAATGAGCGAAAGCCGGGCGCCCGACCGCTCCAGCAGCGTTTTGGCAATGAAAAAGCCGAGGCCAAGCCCGAACATGGCCTCGTCCTCGCCGCCCGGGCCACGCGCCGGGCGCCGCTGGCTCACGTAGGGCTGCCCCAGGCGAACAAGGACCTCGGGCGCGAAGCCGGGGCCATCGTCGCTGATGGCAATACCGATCTCGTTATCGTCCCATTGTACGAAGACCTCGACTCGGCTGTGAGCGAAGTCGACGGCGTTTTCAATCAGATTGCCCAGGCCGTAGCGGATTGCCGGATTTCGAGCGCCGAGCGGTTCGCCGGAGCGATCCGGCGGATAAGTGACCCCGATCGCAACACCAAAATTGCGATGTGGCGCCACCGCCTCTTCGATCAGCGCCGACAGCGGCAAGCGGTCGAAAGGCTCGCCGGTCGGCAGTTCGGTGATTTTTGCCAGAATCTCTCGGCAACGCTGCGCCGCCTCGCGGAGCAACTTTACGTCGTCGGCGTGCGGCGACTTCGGATCGAGTGCCCGCTGGATCTCGCGAACCACAAGCGTGATGGTGGCGAGCGGCGTGCCCAGTTCGTGAGCGGCTGCCGCCGCCAGGCCGTCAAGCTGAGACAGATGTTGTTCGCGCGCCAGAACCAGCTCAGTCGCGGCAAGCGCGTCCGACAATTGCCGCGCCTCTTCGGCAACCTGCCACGTATAGACGCCGATATAGCCGATCGCGAGCAGGATCGATAACCAGACTCCCACCATATAGATTTCAGGAAGTTCGAGCCCGTGCGGCGTCTCCCACGGCAGGTCGTAATGAAAGAAGACCAGCACGGTCGCGCATAGCATGGCGAATGTACCGATCAGCAAGGTCATGCGCGGCGGCAGCGCGGTAGCCGAGATCAGGACCGGCCCGAGCAGTAGGAACGAAAACGGGTTCTCCAGACCGCCGGTGAGGTAGAGCAGCGCCGCAAGTTCGGCGATGTCGAAGCCCAGAAGCCACGCCGCGCGGTCTGGATCGAGCCACTGGGTCTTTGGAAAGCCTAACCGCAACGCCACGTTGAGCAGCGCGGCCACCGCGATGACCGCAAGGCAGGACCAGATCGGGACCACGACGTAGTCGAGGCCGAAATGCACCACCAGCAGCGCGGCCAACTGGCCGAACACCGCGAGCCAGCGCAGACGCACCAGCGTATCCAGCCTCACGTTGCGGGACCGATCGTAGCTGCGGGGCAGGCCAAACATGCCCGCTAATGTACCGTCGGAGCTCGCTTAATCGAAGAGGGCTGGATGCCGCTGGCGCCGGTCGCGCAAATGAGGCACATTAGGCGCCGGACGACCAACCCATTCGGGAGCCACCGCAATGGCCTACCAGCTCGATCAGTTCATCGCCGACTGCCGTTCAATCCTCAAGCGCGATCCCAGTCCCACTGGCCGCGAAGAAGTCCGCGTCAAATTGGAGTCCCTGCTCGCCAATCCCGACTTCATTCGCGAACATTGCGGCGAGAGCACCCCGCGCGGTCTGCATGTCTTGCACGACGACCCCGAACTGGGCTTTCAGGTCCTTGCGCATATCAACGACAAGGCACGCGTGTCTCCGCCGCACGATCACGGTGCCTCATGGGCCATCTACGGTCAGGCCACCCACTACACCGAAATGACCGAATGGGATCGCGAAGATAACGGCGCCGACCCCAAACACGCCCAGCTCAAGCCCGCGAAGAAATACCGCCTCACGCCCGGTCACGCCGGCATCTATCAGGACGGCAAGATTCATTCGATCGATTATCCCGATTACGCCCGCTTCGTTCGCGTGACCGGGACAAATCTCGACCGTATCAACCGCGTGCGCTTCGACTTGAAGACCGGCGAAGTGCACCAGATGACGCCTCAGCAAGCGACGTGAGTTCGGTAACCACCAATCCCACCGCCAGAGATACTCGTGCACCGGCTGTGGCATCACCACGGCCGGTGAGCGCACGTGTACTTCGTGAGATGCTTGCCGATGGCGGGGAACTTGCGCTGGTTGACGTGCGGGAGGAACTGACCTTCTCCAAGAATCATCTTTTGCTGGCGCGCTCGCTTCCGCTGAGCCGGCTTGAATTGAAGTTTGCTCAGCTTGTGCCGCGGCGCGGGACCCGTATCGTACTGTGCGATGACGGTGACGGCCTTGCGGCGCGCGCATCCGCGATCCTTTCGCGCAACGAGTACACCGATGTTGCGGTGCTGGACGGCGGCGTGGCGGCGTGGGCCGCGGCAGGCTTTGAACTGTTCTCGGGTGTCAATGTTCCGAGCAAAGCCTTTGGCGAGTTCATCGAGCATGCCAACCATACGCCAAACGTCTCCGCAGGCGAATTGGAGCAGCTCATTCGCGAGGGCGCCGATATTGCGATTCTCGACAGCCGGCCGTTCGATGAATACTCGCGGGTATCGATCCCGACCGCCGTCAATGTGCCGGGCGCGGAATTGGTTTTGCGCGCCCGCGAGATTGCGCCGTCGCCGCAAACGACAGTCGTCGTCAATTGCGCCGGGCGCACCCGTAGCATCATCGGCGCGCAGTCGCTGATCAACGCCGGACTGCCTAACAAGGTCATGGCTTTGCGCAATGGCACGATGGGCTGGAGCCTCGCCGGCTTTACCTGTGAAAGCGGCAAGAACCGGCGCGCGCCGCCAGTCTCCGAAAAGACTCTGGAATGGGCGCGGCAAGCGGCGCAGCGCGTCGCCAACAGTTGCGGCGTTGCCGTGATAGATCGCGCCAAATTTGATGCGCTTCGAGCGGACGCGGAGCGCACCGTCTATCTGTTCGATGTGCGCGATCCGTCCGAATACCAGGCCGGCCATGTGCCGGGCGCCATATCGGCACCCGGAGGTCAATTGGTGCAAGCGACGGATCAGTATGCCGGCACACTGGGCGCGTGCCTCGTGTTGGTAGACGACGCCGAAGTGCGCGCGCTCATGACAGCGTCGTGGCTACGCCAGATGGGCTGGCGCGATGTTTTCGTGTTGGCGGCGGCCGGGACCGAGACAGGATGGCCCGCGGGGCCGGTGCTCGACACCGAGACGCCCGCCGATGCGGCGCTCGATCTGGCCGAATTTGGCGCACTCTACGCCCGCAACGGCGCCACGGTCGTCGATTTGTCGCTTAGTCGGGAATACCTCAAAGAGCACATTCCGGGCGCCTGGTTTGCAATCCGCGCCCGGCTTGACCGTGCGATTGAGAAAATTCCGGTGCGTGGAACGCTCGTGCTGACGTCTGAAGATGGCGTTTTGGCGCGCTTGGCGGTTGCCGAAGCCGCGGCGCTGACCGGCGCTCCGGTGCGGTTCCTTGTTGGCGGCAACGCCGCCTGGAAGGAGGTGGGCTACGAGCTTTCGGCCGAACCTTTGATGGCCGATGAGGCCGCCGACCAATGGCGCAAACCGTATGAGCGCTCCGGCGACGTCACCGCGGCGATGAAGGAATACTTGGCGTGGGAAATCGATCTGTTGCCGCGTATTGAGCGCGACGGCTCAGTGAGCTTTTCCAGCTATCGCGGCTGATCGCGCAGGCCGTCCGACTCTCGGTCAGGGCTGCCAAGCCGCGCTCTCCGCGGGGAGTTTGCTGCCGCCTTCGCGCGCTTCGTCGACGACCTTGAGCAAGGCGCGCAACACGTCGCGTACGCCGTCGCGGCTCACTGCGGAGATAACGAATGGCGTTTTCTTGGCCGCACGCTTGAGCCGCGCCAGCTGCTGTTTGATCTGGTCGGGCGTCATAGCATCGGCTTTGTTCAGCGCCACGATCTCCGGCTTCTCAGCCAGTTCATGCCCGTAGGCGACGAGTTCGCTGCGCACGGTCCTGTAGGCGTCGCCGGCATCTCCTGCGGTGCCATCGACGAGATGCAGCAAGACCCGGCAACGCTCGATGTGGCCGAGGAAGCGGTCACCCAGGCCGGTGCCTTCATGAGCGCCTTCGATCAAGCCCGGAATGTCCGCGAGCACGAATTCGCGGCCGTCGACGCTGACCACGCCAAGCTGCGGATTGAGCGTCGTGAAGGGATAATCGGCGATTTTTGGCTTGGCGGCGCTGACCGCGGCGAGAAAGGTCGATTTGCCCGCATTGGGGAAGCCGACGACGCCGGCGTCGGCGATCAGCTTGAGCCGCAGCCGGATGGTCTGCTCCTCGCCGGACTGGCCGGGATTGGCGCGGCGTGGCGCCCGGTTGGTCGAGGACTTGAAATGCGCGTTGCCGAAGCCACCATTGCCGCCTCGCAGCAGCACGGTCTGCTGGCCCGGCTCGGTAAGATCCGCGATCAGCGCCATGCCGTCTTCATCGTAGATTTGCGTCCCGGCCGGCACCTTGAGCACGGCGTCGGCGCCGTCTGCGCCGTGACGGTCCTTGCCCATGCCGGCTTGGCCGTTCTTGGCGAAGAAATGCTGCTGGTAGCGGTAGTCAATCAGCGTGTTGAGACCCTCGACCGCGATCGCGATAACGTCGCCGCCCTTGCCGCCGTCGCCGCCGTTGGGGCCGCCGAACTCGATGAATTTCTCGCGGCGGAACGACACGCAGCCGTTTCCACCGTCGCCGGAGCGGATATAGACCTTGGCTTCGTCGAGAAATTTCATGTTTCTTCCGTAGGGCCGATCACCCGGACCGGCAACCGCAAAATGGGAGCGACAAGCGCCGGCGTGCGCCTGATATAGTGACGGAATTGGTCGGTGGAGCAGGAAACCTCGAACGGATGGGTTCAGGCGGGAGGTCATTGCTCAACTTGGTTTCCGGGATCGGCAGAACCGCCGCGCTGGCTGGTGCGCTCGGTCTTGCGGGAGTTCTTGCCGTAAAGGCGCAGGCGCCGCGCGCCCCCGCCGCCCGCAACGGCGAGCTTGCCAGGCTGGAGCAGCGACAGCCCGCGCTGTTGCAATCCGAGGCTGCGGCACTGGCGCCGCATCGCAAGGGCGAGACCGACATCTACGCCATCGGTATGGCCGGCTGGGCCACGCTCGATGTCTTCGCCAAGGAAGTCTACGGCGGGCTGACGGCCATCGGCAGGGTATTGCCGATCAAGGACCGGACGATTCGTCTGATAAATCATCCGGCGACGGTCGCTTACGTGCCGCTGGCGACGCTGCGCAATTTCCAGGCTGCCGTGCACGACGTCGGCAAAGTGATGGACAAGGAGAGCGACGTGCTCGTTCTCTTCATGACGTCGCACGGCGATCGCAAAGGCGTCGCCCTGCAGCTGCCGAATCAGGTCGTCGATCTCACGCCTCAAGATGTCGCTGCTTCCTTCAGGCGCGAAGGCATCAAAAATCGGGTGGTGATCGTTTCTGCGTGCTTTTCCGGAATTCTTCGTGCCGCCGCTGCAGAATGCCAATACCATCGTGCTCACTGCTGCAGACGCCGCGCACACCTCGTTCGGCTGTGCGCCGGAACGGGACTGGACGTATTTCGGCGATGCGTTTTTCCGGCAGGCGCTGCAGCCCGGAACGGATTTCCAAGGCGCATTTCGCCATGCGCGGATTTTGATCGAGGGCTGGGAGCTGATGGACCGCGCCAAGCCGTCAAATCCGCAAGGATTTTTCGGGCCGGCTCTGGTCGCCAAACTTGCGCCGTTCTTTCGATCGGCGCAGGCGGCCGGCCAATAGCACGATTGCTTTACGCGGCGCTTGCCAGAAACCTGTCGCGAGTCAGCAACGTATCGATATGCTGGAATTCCGCCCCGCGCGGCGTGCAAAACAACGACGACTCGCCGACGCGAACGAAGCCGAGCTTTTCCTGGACGCGCAGCGAGGCGGCATTATCGGCGAACGCCCCGGAGCGGATTCTGTCCCCGATGCCCGATGCGAATAGTCGCTCGATAAATGCCCGTGCGGCTTCGGTCATGTAGCCGCGCCCCCAAAACGGCTCTGCGAGCCAATAACCCAATATGGGGATCCCGCCGGGCCGCAGCCGTGAGCGCGGCGTGCACTCGATGCCGCCGATCGGAGCCTTCGCCAGCTGGATGACATACAACGCCTCGGACGGTTCCGAGCGAAACGTAATTCGCCTTGCAACAAACGCACGGGTGTCTTCGATCGTGTAAGGCCAGGGCGGGGCGGCCAGCCGCCTCACGACCTCCCAATTATTGAAGGCGACGAAAATGCTCTCGGCATCGCCCGTCCGCAAAGGGCGCAACAGCAGCCGCCGGGTGCGAAACTCGGCCACTTACGCCACGCGCCTAACCGGCCTCCAGGCTTTTAGCGAAGCCCACAGGCCGCGATCGAGCCGAAAGCAATCCGCCGGCGCCGCCGAGTTGATCGCGCGCACCCGTGTGAGCCGTACGCCGGTCCACTGAAATCCGCACTTTTCCAGCACGCGCCGCGACGCCGGGTTGCTGACCCGCGCCATGGCCTGCAGCGCCTCAAGCTGCAAATCATCGAACGCATGGTCGATCAGCGCCCGCACCGCCTCGGTGGCATAGCCGCAGCCCCAAAAAGGCACGCCCAGCCAGTAGCCGATCTCCGGGCCGTCATCGCGTTGATCGACGCCGCAGCCGCCGATCAGTTCGCCTTCTCGCCTGATCACGAAGGCGGCTGCACCATCTCGCCGGTTCGCGGCGGCGATGAACTGCTCTGCGTCGCCGAGACCGTAAGGATGCGGAATGCGGGCGGTATTGACCGCGATGCGCCTGTCATTGGCGAGGCTTGCGATGGCGGAAGCGTCGTCGCGACGCGGCGCACGCAAAACCAGCCGCTCGGTGGCGAGCACGGGACTGCCGAAATCTCGCCGCGTATCATCAACAGTCTGCTCCGAGAGGGTCATCGGACGAGCTCCTGCCGAAAAACCGAAAGGGGGAGCCGGCATCCCGGTCTCCCCCTTTGTCGGAGCCCATTCGGGTCCGCCGGTTCGACTGGATGCCGGCGGACCTCATATGATCCACCGTGTTACTGGGCCGCGGCCTCCGTCATCGGAAGTACCGAGACGAATACGCGGCCCTTGGTCTTGGTACGGAACTCGATCTTGCCGTTGATCAGGGCGAACAGCGTATGGTCGCGGCCAATGCCGACGTTACGGCCCGGATGCCACTTAGTGCCGCGCTGACGCGCGATAATGTTGCCGGCAGTGACCGCCTCGCCACCGAATATCTTGATCCCCAGGCGCTGGCCGGCCGAATCACGGCCGTTGCGCGAGGATCCACCTGCCTTCTTGTGAGCCATTCGCTCTGCTCCGAACTCTTGAGTGCAACTTATACCGGATTCGTGACGAAAGCATCACTGGAACCGGTCATAATCCTGGCCGCACACCGTTCAGCCGGCGGCCGCCGGCGTCGCTTCCTGCGATTTCGCCGTTTTGCTCGGCTTTTTGCCGTCGGTCAAAATCTCGGTAATGCGCAGCATCGTGAATTCCTGGCGAAAACCGCGCTTGCGACGGGAATTTTTCCGACGCCGCTTCTTGAACGCAATAACCTTGGCGCCGCGCGCGTGTTCGACCACTTCGGCCGCCACGGTTGCGCCCGTTACCGTGGGCGTGCCCAGCGTTACGGTCTCTCCGCCGACAACCAGGACTTCGCCGAATTCGACGATTTCACCCGGTTCGCCCTTGATCTTGTCGACCTTGAGCACTTCTTCGGCGGTGACGCGATATTGCTTACCGCCCGTTTTGAAGACCGCGAACATCTTTTTCTCCGTGTTCGAACCCGGCGTGCGGATCGTGTCCGGACCGGCTTTTTCCAGTCGATGCTATGGGTTGTCATCGGCGCACGCGGTCTGCCATTTGGCAGCGCCCAGGGTGCGCCATAGTGGCGCTTCTTATGGCGGGCCGGTAAGTCACTGTCAAGAAAAGGCAAAGCGAGGCCGCTCACGGCGGCACCCGCCAGGCAATAAAACGGCGCCGGTTAGTGTTACCGCCATTGCGGCGACGTGCCGCCGTCGGCTTGCCGCTATTATCTTGGCACCTCTCGCGGATTCCGCGAACTTGCGTAGCGGATAGGACGACCAAGGCTCGGTACCGGCGTGCCAGGGGCGGGTGGGACGGAGAAAACCGCAATGAGAACACTGTCCCGCCGCGCGATTCTCGCGGGTACCCTGCCAGTCCTGTCATCGTTTACGGCCGCAAAGGCGCGCGCCGAGGGACCCGCTGAATATCCGACCCATCAGGTGACGTTCGTCGTTCCGTACGCGCCGGGCGGGGGCACCGATACGCTGGCCCACCTGCTCGCCGGAATTCTGCAGCAGCAATTCAGCAAGCCGTTTGCGGTTTTGAACCGGCCGGGCGAAGGGACCGTGATTGCGACCAATTTTGTCGCGAAATCGCCGCCTGACGGTTACACGATCATGATGGCGGTCTCGACGCTGGCGATCGACGCGACCTTGTATCGGAAGCTGCCATACGATCCTGCCAAGGATTTCGTCCTGCTCGCGCTGATCGCCTCAGTTCCTTTCGTGCTGGTCGTCAGTGCAAACCTTCCCGTCTACAGTGTCGACGATCTCATTAAGCTCGCGAAGGAACGGCCGCTGAGCTACGGCTCCGGGGGGATCGGTGCGTTTCACCATCTGGCCGGTGCGCTGTTTGCCAAGATGACCGGCATTAAGATGACCCACGTTCCGTATCGCGGCACCGTGCCGGCGCTGCATGATCTGGTGGGTGGATATATCCAGGTCATGTTTACCGACTACGGCCCGGCCCGGGCGCTGATCGCCGATGGAAAGCTTCGCCCCTTGGCGGTGACAACGACGAAGCGCCTGGCGGCGCTGCCTGACGTTCCACCGCTCGCCGACCTCGGCGTACCGGGTTACGACATCGCGGCATGGCAAGGAGTGGTCGCGCCGGCCAAGACGCCCGACGTTATCGTCTCCAACCTCAATACGCGGCTGAACGCCGCCGTGCAGCTGCAGGACGTGACAGTCCGCATCGGCGACCTCGGCATGATTCCGATTGGCACCGGCAGCCCGGACGAGCTCGCGTCATTTTTGAAGGCTGAATTCGGCCGCTGGGGCAAGGTCGTGGAAAGCGCCGGGCTTGCCAAATCCCAATGACGCTGAGGGGACCTGGGTGTCGTCCGCCGCGCTGAATGAGGTTGACCGGCAGCTTCCCTTCGGGGACGAGATTTTCCTCGATCACGTCGCCCATTTTGTGCCGGATGCTGCCGCTGCTCAGCGCGCGATGATCCGTTGCGGCTTCGCGCCGACGCCGATCTCGATTCAAGTCAACCCCGATCCCGCCGGCGGTACGCGGCCAACCGGAACCGGCAATATCACAGCGATGTTCGAGCGCGGCTACGCCGAAATGCTTTTCAAGACCGCCGATACGCCGTTGGCGCGCGAGTTCGACGAAATGCTCGAACGGCATTCCGGATTGCACCTTGCCGCATTCGCTGTTGCCAATGCGGAAGCCGCGCACCGGCGGCTTGCCGAAAGCGGCTTTGCCGTGCGCGACCTGGTCCGCATGTCACGGGCGGTCGACACTGAAGCCGGGGCAGCGACCGCCGCATTCACGATTGCGCGGGTTAAACCCGGCGTCATGCCGGAAGGCCGAATTCAGATGCTGACCCATCACACCGAACAGACGGTGTGGCAGACGCGCTGGCTTGATCATCCGAACAGTGCCGTGGGTTTGATCGACGTCGTGATCGCGGTGGCCGATGTGGACGAGGCCTCGGCACGCTTCGCGCGCTTCACCGCCCGGGCGGCGACGCAGACATCGGGCGGCGCGGTCCTGCATCTCGACCGCGGTGGCGTCTATCTTGTCAACTATGATCGAATAACGGAGCGGGTGCCGGAGGTGCCGATAACCAAGCTGCCGTTCATGGTCGGCTATGCCTTGCGCGTGCGGTCGCTCGCCGCCGCCGAAACTGCCGTTGAACGCGCCGATCTCGACTGGCACACGTTCGAAGATGGGATAACCGCGGCTTTCCCTCTCGAGCTGGGTGAGGGTGCGTGGTTTTTCGTCGAAGACGCAACCGGGCTGCCGTGGCGGCGCTGACGCCGTCACGGCTCACACAACGCCGGCCGGCGAGCGTTACTCAGCCGCAACCTTTTCGGCCTCAGGCGTGACCCGGTTGCGGCAGCCCGGCCCGCAGCGCCGTGCGCGGGCGGGCATCCCTGATGAGGTGCGGCACACGGAGAAGTGGCGGCTGGCGCTGGAGATGATCGATGAGATGACCGGGCCCGGCGGGTGGGGCGTCCTGGGGCAGGTCACCGCCGCCGCAGGCGAGCGGCCGGTAGTGGCCGCCGATGCCGGCTACGGGGACAGCACTGCCTTCCGGCTGGGGCTGACCGCCCGCGGCTGGCGGTACGTGGTCGCGGTCAAGGGCACCACCAGCGCGTATGCGCACGAGGCCGTTCCCGCCACGGTGACCTACGGCGGCATGGGGCGGCCCAGCGTCCCCCGCTACCGCACCGCCCCGGTCAGCTTGCGCCAGCTCGCGACCGCGCACGCGGACAAGGCCCAGCCGGTGACCTGGCGGCAGGGCACCAGGGCCACCAGGGGCAACCCCGACGCCGCCATGACCAGCTGGTTCCTGGCCATCCGGGTCCGCCCCGCCAACCGCGACATCCCCCGCGCGCCCGACGGCACCCTGCCGGACTGCTGGCTGCTGGCCGAATGGCCACCCGAAGCCGATGAGCCCACCGATTACTGGCTGTCCACCCTCCCGCCAGACACCCCCATCGCCGAGCTGGTCCGGCTGGCCAAGATCCGCTGGCGGATCGAGCACGATTACCGCGAGCTCAAGACCGGCCTGGGCCTGGGCCATTTCGAGGGCCGCTCCTTACCGGCTGGCACCGCCACGTCACCCTCGCCGTCCTCGCCCAGGCGTTCTGCACCATGATCCGCACCGACCCAAAAGTCCCTGCGCCGGAATGAGCCTGTACCAGGTCCTGCACGAACTGCAGATCGTGCTCGCCCTCATCCTCGGCGCCTGCCCCCTCTGCCACCAGCCCTTAACCCCCGACCGCCTCGCCGCCGCCCTCACCCCGACCTAACAAAGTACTACTAGGAGCCTGCTGAAAAGCCCGGGGCCGCTCATTGGCGTGCTTGGCTGGTTGTTCCAGTATCTGGGATGATTTAGTCATGCAGGGCTTCGAGCGGGCAGGTGGGGAGTTACTGGACGCTGCGGCGCTGGCCGGGCACCTGATCCCGGCGGGCAGCATGTTTGCGTTCCTGGCCGCGCACCGGGCCGAGATGTTCCCGGACGCCGATTATGCGGACTTGTTCGCCGCGCCGGGGGTAGGCCGGCCGTCGATCCCGGCCACCCGGATGGCGGCGGTGATGACCCTGCAGGTGCTGCATGATTTCTCGGACCGGGAGACCGCCGAGGCGGTCCGGTTCGATGTGCGGTGGAAGGTGGCGATCGGGGTGTCGCTGGACGATGCGGGGTTTGACCCGTCGTCGCTGGTGTACTGGCGGAACCGGATCGCGAAGTCGAAGCGCCCGCACCGGGTGAACAACGCGGTCAGGAAGGTGATCGAGGAGACGGGGGTGCTGCGGGGCCGGCGCCGCCGGGCGGTGGACTCCACGATCCTGGCCGATGCGGTGGCCACCCAGGACACCGTCACCCAGCTGGTGTCGGCGATCCGCAAGGTGGCCCGGGAGGTGCCCGGCGCGGCGGAGCAGATCGCGCGGGTGTGCACGGGCCACGACTACTCTGAGCCCGGCAAGCCGAAGATCGACTGGGATGATCCCCGGGCGAAGGAGGCACTGGTGTCCGCGCTGGTCAACGACGCGAACGCGGTAGTGGCCGCGCTGGAGGGCCGACGACCTGGATGAGCGGGCCGCATCCGCGGCTGGCGCTGCTGGCCCTGGTCGCCGGGCAGGACGTCGAGCCCGCCGAGGGCAGTGACCGGACTGACGGGCGGTGGCGGATCGCCCGCAAGGTCGCCGAAGACCGGACCATCTCCACCGTGGACCCTGAGGCCCGTCACACCCGCAAGTCCCCCGAGGCCCGCAGGGACGGCTACCGGGCGCATCTGGCCGCCGACCCGGAGACCGGGATCATCACCGATGAGAAGTTAACCAGGGCCGCCGGGGCCGAGAACTCCGACCCGGCGGTGGCGGAGGAGTTCCTGGCCGCCGGTGACGGCGCCGGCGCACCCCCCGGTACCAGCAGCGGCAGCTGACAACGGCGGCGGCGGTGACCCGCTGGCCTGGTACGGCGACTCCGCTTACGGCACCGGTGACCTGCGCGATGCGATAGAGAAGGCCGGGCACCAGGCGGTGATCAAGCCCAAGCCGCTGCAGGCCCCGGTGCAGGGCGGGCTCACCATCGACGACTTCACCGTGGACGAGCAGGCTGGCATGGTCACCTGCCCGGCCGGGCACACCGTCGCCTTGAGCCGTACCCGTGTCGCCACCTTTGGCGTCTTGTGCCGCGGCTGCCCGCTGCGGGCACAATGCACCACCTGCAAGACTGGCCGCAAGCTCGTCCTGCACGAGCGCGACGACCTGCTCCGGCAGGCGCGGGCTGACTGGGCCGCCACCGGGCTGCGCAAGGACTACATGGCCCACCGGCCCAACGTGGAACGCGCCATCGCCCAGGTCGCCACCTGGCGGGGACGCCGGCTCAAGCTCCGCTACCGCGGCACCGCAAAGAACCACGCCTGGCTCAAGCGCCGTACCGCCGCGCTGAACCTGCGTAACCTGACCGGGAGGGGACTGGCCCGCCGCGACGGCGCCGGGCGCTGGCCACCTGACCAGGGCGGACAGGCCTGCCCGGCATGCCCTCAAAGCGGATCCGGCTCGAGGGCTGCCCGTGTCCCAAAGACCCACAGGCTACCGGGAGGGGCTGGATCTCAGCACAAACGGGCTGGCCACAGGTACCGAAGCGGGCACTCGGCAGCCACACAGAGCCCTAGAACTGACCTTTTTCAGCAGGCTCCTAGCGGCGATTTCCGGTTCAGTGATCGAAGCGCCCGGCGGCCTGGGCCGGTCGGCGTGGCGGCCCGGGATCTGCCTACTTACCTGAATCCTTCCCGTGGCGAATGAGACGGCAAATTGCCGTTCCTTAGCCAGTCCATGTGACAATCCCGCCGCGCCAAGGATGGCGACGCCTCTCCTGCTATCGCCGGGCGCTATATAGCGAGCTGGGTCGGCGTGCCCTAGGCTGCAGTTTGCGCGTTGACCGTTCGCGGTCCGGGGTCGGCTATCGGGTGCGGCAGTGTCCCGCGGGCGGGGGTTGGCTATTCCAGGTCGGCTGTTTGGCTGACGCTGGTTGTCAGTGGTGGCGCGTCGAGGCCGCAATGCCTCAGGCGCTCTCCGGGTGCGGGCAGCCCGGCTGGCGGGGACGCATGCGGGGGTATCGGCATAGCAGTGCCGGCCCGGGATGCCATCGCGTTGGCTAGTCGTCCGGGGTTGGTGTGTGCAGGCAGGCCCGGGCGGTCATGACGTCCCAGTCCGGGCGCAGCTCGCGCATCTCCGGTTCGGTGAAGGCGTCGAGGATGGCGTTGCGGCCGGGGGTGCTGAAGGGGCAGAGTGCGGTGGCGAGGGTGTTGGAGGGCGAGGATGTCCATGTACGTGCCGTGGACGTAGGCGGGGGGTGAGCGGCCAGCTGCTGATGAGGGTGCGGATGCCGTCGCTGACCTTCTCCGGCCTGCGGGTGCGCTTGCTGCGGGGGCTGGGCGGCTTGGCGAGCTGGAGCAGGTAGGCGGTGGCGTCCTCGTCGAGTTGCAGCGCCCTCAACAACGCCAGGACCATGTCCAACCTCGATAACGCGGTCGACCTCATCCGCCTGGTATCTCGGCTGGGCATGGACGTGCAGGCGGTCATCGACGTCATCGACGTCAGCAAGGTGTAATGGCGGGCATCCGCAGCTCGCTGAAGGAAACCCGGCACTATTCCGCCACCCAGCTCCCCGCCGGGGGCGTGGACCTCAACACCGTCGCCGGACGCCTGGGCCACGCGGAAGGCTCCACCACGCTGAAGTTCTACGCCCCGTTCACCCAGCCCGCCGATCAGCGCGCCGCCGCGGTCATCCCGGCCCAGCTCGACGGCCTCCGCAAAACGAAGGCTCCCGCGACCTGTGCCGTTCCCAGCTCAGAAGAGATACCGGAGCAAACAGCAGGTAGCTCTAACCAGTCGTGACAGTTCACCAACTACAGGTGATCCCGGCCGCCCGCGGCAAGGGCAATGGACAGTTACATGGAAGACGCCGTGCCCCCGGGTGCACCACTGCACGGCAGACACGGGTCACGAGCGGGTATCGGCGGTTGTCTGGCGGTTTCGGTCAGGCGGGTTCCGGCCTGCATTTGACCTGGTAGCAGGGCTGCCAGTCGCCAATTGAGATGGTGGTCAGCGGCAGGATCAAACTGCCGACCTTCCGCTCAGTGAGAGTGACGCTGCAAACGACCTTGTTCTGGCCCGGAGTGAGTGCAGCCGACGTGCTCGCCTCTCGCGGGCCAGATGCGGACCAGGCTGCCGTCAGCTGACGGCAGCCTGGTCCGCGGACCTCATACCTTCGTGGGGGTTGTCCAAGTCTTGCCGTCGCTGGTCTTGGTCTCGTACAGGTTACCGTCGGTGCCCTTACCAATCAGGATGACTGGTCCCGCCCAGTCGCCCGGAGCAGGCTTGGTAATCTCCAACTCGGTCTCCTTTGAGGTTCGACTTTGGCTGTGACGCGGTTGAAAGCGGCAAGCATCCAATCACATGGCATAACCATGCGGTACGGGAGAAGAAAAAAATAGTCTCGGCAAACGACTACGCGTAAATTCAGCCGGACCCACTCAGATGAGCACGAAGATAAGGAATGCTCATTGCTCATACATCCCCCCAGCGTGCAAATCAGCCGCCTCAGTCTGGAGCAGCATCACCACTACTATCTCTAAACACTCTCACCGTGGTGGCTAGATGGCAAGCATTCTTGGCCATCATCCTGGCTCGTAGCTCTCCCAGACAGGTAAGGGCAGCCGGCTCAAGGACGACAGCTCAACGTGATCCGGAAGATACGCGGAATGATCTTCGCTATACACGGCTAGCGCTAGTCTAGACAGTGTAACGGCTGCAGTGGCTCAGGAAAGACGATCTGGCGGGCGTACCCAAAGTGCGGTGACATCGGTTTCGACTACCTCAACGGCCGCGACGATTGTGAGGGCGTGGCCTGCCGGGTGGGTTGTGGTTTCACGTGGGCAGCAGATGACCCGCGCTGGCTTGCGCAGCGAGTGCCGGTTGCCGCTCAGGCAGCCTGAAAGGCTTCGATGACTCCGTAAGTAGACGCAGCTCTTGACGTGGGGGAACCGCAATTGAGTCCAGCACCTCAACCGGAGAGACACATATGGCGTGGTGACATAGCCCTTGACCCGGCCAGCCCCTGGTCTTGGCCTCCAGTTCCCGGTTCACGTTCTTGGCGCCGCCGGGCTGATTCTCCTCAGGCTGGAACAACGCCGACCAGATTGCCTTCCGAGTCCTTGAACCACGCCGCCTCGCCTCCACCCGGCATCCGAGCAACGCCGTTCTCGGTCCGCGTCTCTGGCGTGTCGTACTCCTCGAACTCCACGCCGCGCCCCCTCATCTCTTCAACGGCAGCACGGACGTCGGTCACATGGATGACGGCCTGCGTGAACTCCCCTGACGACCTGGCCCGGGCCGGATAGACGAAGAGCTGGTTGACACCATCTCCAACCGCGAGGCCCACCTGGCCATCTCTTGCCTTGAGAAAGGCGGACCCGAGTGCCTGGAGTCCCACTTTCTCCGCGTAGAACGCTTTAGCTCGGCCCAGGTCCTGTGCCGGCAGCGCCGCCGTAATCCCAGACGTCTTCATGACGGGATGGTATGACGTCTGGCCGGCCGCTGCGCTTCCGGTCCGCCAGCCCCGTCGTGGTCGCAGCGACGGTGCAGCTAAGCGGGCCTCACCCGGACCGAAATGCTATTCCGCCGTCCGCTCCAGTCAAGCAGCGGCTGAACGCATGATCCTTTGGCCGCTCCCTCCACACGAGCACAACCCGCTCGCGCGGAGCCTAATGGCGACCCCAGCGGGCCTGACGGCGAGGGCCAGGCTGCAGGCCAGGCCCGATAGGCGCGCGGCAAACCGCCGAGATTGATGATGATCGACTGAAGGATGCCCGGGGTGTCGCTGTCTATGTCCTCGCGGACAGTTCATCGCGGTAACCGCCACGCCAGCAACAGACGTCAGCGGACACCGATGGACTGTGCTTCGCAGGTCAGAGCAAGTCAGACGCAGTGCAGCCCAGTCAGTCGGCATAACACACTGCCGCTGGAATCATGCCTGCAGGACGCGGTTGCCCCACGTACTGGTGGGGTTCACCCGGATGAAGTGCGCAGGAACCCCGTCGATCCACGGCTCAAGCCCGGCGCCAATGAGCGGGGCGCGCTCGGCCTCGGTATCCAAATGATGCGCCGCTCCCCGCACCAGAACGATCCACCCCTCGCGCGCCTCCAGATCGATCTGGTCGGCCTCCACGGCGACCTGGTACTCGGCGTGCGCAATACCAGTACGCAGGTCTTCGTCAAAGAGGGCGGGGTCCCACGTGCCCAAGATAATCGACTCGCCGTCGATCCTGTACACGGTCGGCAGCGCCGTGGGCCCATACCGGCTGTTGTAGACCAGACGTCCCAGACCGCCGCTGGCGAGCAGCTGCATGCATTCGGCCTCGCTCAAGGGCTCCAGCACACGCCGGGCACTCATTCCGGGGCCGGGCGAAGCAGAACCGCTGGGAGAACTGAGGTCGGCTTCATCGTCTGGCATAGCTCCAAACCCTAGTCGCCCTGCCCGCCGATTGGCGCGGTGCGGATGGCGAAGGCGGGATGGTACGGTTTCGCTGGTCCCGCGCGGTGCCGCCGGGCGTGAAGTCCTACCGGGTGACCCGGTATCGGGCCGGGCGGCGGCACGTCGCCTTCGCGGCGATCCCCGCACTGATCCCGGCGCCGGGCAACGGCCAGGTGGTGGGCATCGACCGTGGCGTGGCCGCCAGCGCGGCCCTGTCCACCCGGGAAGATGCTGCACGTCCCCGGCCTGACCGCGCCAGAGCGGCGGCGCGTGCGGCGGCTGGAGGGCGCGGGCAGGTCTTCACGGGCCCCAATGGTTCGACGGCGCTGCCGCTGTCTGGGTCCGCGCTATGCTCCAAGCGGATGAGGAGGCCGTCCATGGCAGAGACACCCTTCACGATCGGGGCGGACGCCAGGTGTTCCGACGGGGTTTGCGGCAAGGTGAGCCGCGTGGTCGTTGACCCAGTCAAGCGGGCGGTCACCCATCTGGTCGTCGAGCCGAGGCACTGGCCTGGCCTGGGCCGCCTTGTCCCGATCGACCTTGCCGATGCCGCGACAGCGAAGGAGGTCCGGCTGCGCTGCACCCGGGCGGAGTTCGATCAGCTCGGCTTCGCCGGGGATGCGGATTTCGCGCCGCGGACCAGCCCGGAGCAGTACTCAGGCTATAGCGCGGAACAGAAGCTCATGTGGCCCTACTACAGTCCGATCGGAGGCGAGGACATGCTCCAGACCCGTGACGATGAGCCGACCGGCGCCTATGGCTCCCTGCCCCCGGGTGAGATCGGCCTGCGCCGAAACGAGCATGTCTATGCCACCGACGGGGAGATCGGGCGAGTCGAGGGGCTTGTCATCGACCCTGGCAGCCATCACGTGAGCCATGTTCTGCTGCAAGAGGGGCATTTGTTTTGCCACAGGGAAGTGGCCATCCCGATCGGCACCGTCACCGGGGTCGTGGACGGCGTCCAGCTCAACATCACCAAGCAACAGGCGGAGGACCTGCTGCTCGTGAACATCGACCACCCCAGCGGATAGAGCCACAAGACGCTGTGACGGACTCGCCTGGACTTGCAAAGCCTCCCGCTCTCGCTCGCATCGTCCCGATGACCGGTCTTCGCTTGTTATGCACGACCCGCATTGGGGATCTTGCTCTTCCTTCAGGGCTTCGGCCTCGGCGGCGTCATCGCCACGTTCGGCCTCGTCCTGGACGGCATCGGGTTCGTGCTCTTGCTGATCTTTGTCCTCGTGAGCAGTGTCCTCTTGCTAAGAGGCGAAAGCGCCGTCCCCAGCACCTCGGGTGGAGATTAATTCGCGTCCCGCTCGATGTCGCGTAACGCATGGGGGCCGAAACGGACCGCAACTGGCGCAGCCAGGGCGGACGACGTGATCAGTGCGACCC
>CAVPQA010000031.1:0-26386 GCA_963707175.1 uncultured Alphaproteobacteria bacterium | reverse complement strand
TGGGGCCGAGCCGGCATTGACCGCCGCGCCGCACGGCGTAAAATTGCAACCAACTCGTTCGCTTCGGCCTGCACACCAACTCAGGAGCTGACCATGGCCTACACACTTGCCAATTTCTGTACTGACCTGTCGGCGACACTCAAAGCCAAGGGGCAGAACGGGCTACCCGACGTTGCACGCAAGCTGTCGGAATTGATCAATAATCCGGAATTCGTCGCGGAGACCTTCAACGATGACACGCCGATCGGCCGCCGCGTCCTGTGGCACGATCCGGAGACCGATGCGTATGTGCTCGCCCACGTCCAGGAAGGCGGCAAGGTCGGCAAGCCGCACAGCCACGGCGCATCCTGGGGATCTACGGAACCGCCCGCGGCGTGACGGAAATGACCGAGTGGAAGCGCGTCAACCCGGCGTCCGAGGAAGGCGCGGTACTGGAGAAGTCCCGCCACTATGCGCTCGGCCTCGGGCAGACCCGCGGCTATGCGTCGGGCGCGATCCACTCCACCGCCCACCCGCATAAGGCCTGGGTGGTCCGGGTGACCGGCACTGACCTCGATGTCATTCCGCGCTATCACTTCAGCGCCAAGACCGACAAAATCCTGGAAAACGTCTGAGCGATTTTCGTCGCGAAAGCCTAGCTGCGGACGCTCTCAATACGAGAGCGCCGCGGCTTGGGGCGTGCCCTCAACCGGCTGAAATCGCATCCATTTTTGGAGAATGGCGGGAGCGACGGGGCTCGAACCCGCGACCTCTAGCGTGACAGGCTAGCGCTCTAACCAACTGAGCTACGCCCCCGCGGGCGCGCTCGGCAGTTAAGGCGGAGCCAGCGGTAAGTCAAGGATTTCGGGCCTAAATCCGCGCCGCTTAAGCGCCTTGAACGCGCCACGAAGCCATACCAGATAGCGCGCACACGCGAAAAACATCGGTGGAATTGGCAAAACAAGCGTGGTCAGCCACAGCCGAATTGTCTAACTGCAATCCGATAAGCGGCCAAATTCCAACGTCACCGCTTCATCGAGGAGGGTCTTATGGCATCCAAACCAGCCACTACCGTGACTTTGAAGCATCTTGCCGCAACGCTTGCGGAGGACAACGAGCTGTCGAAAAAGCAAGCCGAGGCCCTTCTCGGAGGCTTGGTTGGCAACATCGTCAAGCATTTGAAGAAGGGTGAGCGCATTCGCATCGGCGGCCTGGGCATCCTTCAGGTCCGCAAGCGCGCCGCCCGCATGGGCCGCAATCCCGCCACCGGCGAACCGATTCAGATCAAAGCGAGCAAGAAGGTCGCTTTCCGCGCTTCCAAAGAGTCAAAGAAGCCATCTGAACTCTTTTCGTCCCCGATAAGGGACGACACAGGACGGAGGACGGACGCTGGGGACGGAAGGATTTCTTCCGTCGTCGGACATTTGTCCTCCGTCCTGTGAGTTATGACAATCGTGCAAGCAATCTATCGGCATGAGATTGTCACCGAGGCTTGTTGTCACCCGTGTCTAAGGCACGTTCCGTCACCCATCTCTCCGGGTCGGACAGGCTGAATTTGGTGGGCGGTGACGGACTCGAACCGCCGACATCCTGCGTGTAAAGCAGACGCTCTACCAACTGAGCTAACCGCCCGCGCCGCAAGATGTATCGCCGCGTGGCCTGTCCGTGCAAGCTCTAACCCGGCCAGCTTGGCGGCTGTCATCCTAGAGCCTGTCTTCAGTTGAGCAAGATGATAGCGGACGCGAGCTGCAGTCCGGCGAGAAAATTTCTGGCAAGTTTGTCGTAGCGTGCGGCGATAGCGCGAAAGTTCTTGAGTTTGTTGAAGAAACGCTCAACGAGATTGCGTTCGGCATAGAGTGCGAAGTCGCATTCGCGCTTGATCTTGCGATTGGTCTTGGGCGGAATCACCGGGATAATGTCACGTGCAGCGAGCTTGTCGATCAGCGGATCGGCATCGTAGGCCTTATCGCCAATTAAAGCCTTTGGCGCGACACCGTCAGTCAACGGCTCTGCGCAAGCCAGATCGTGGGCTTGCCCCGGCGTGAGCATCAAATCGACGGGATTGCCCAAGGCGTCGACGAGGGCGTGAATTTTGGTGGTCAGTCCGCCGCGGGATCGACCGATCGCTTGTTCGCCGTTTTTTTTCGCGCGCCGGCGCTGTGCTGATGCGCCCGCACGATGGTGGCATCGATCATCATGTATTCGTTGTCGTGGTCACTGGCCAACTGCTTGAAGATGCGATCGAAAACGCCACTCTTCGTCCATCGACCAAAGCGCTGGTGGACGATCTTCCAGTCGCCAAAACGCTCGGGCAGATCACGCCAAGGAATGCCGGCTCGATACCTGTAGAGAACAGCTTCAACGAACAGCCGATTATCGGCCGCGGTGCCGCCGACGTGGCCTTCGCGGCCAGGCAGAAAATCCTTGATCCGATCCCACTGGTCGTCGCGTAATGCGTAGCGCCGCATCGGTCAGCCCCTCCTTTAGGCCGACCGCCCATGAATCACTCAATTGCTGATTTGGGAATCCCCTAACTGAACACAGGCCCTAATACGCTGGCGACAATTTACTGGTTCGCTCGACTTCGGCGAACTTGTGCTAGGCTATCGGACGCAGCCGTTTCGCTGTTGGGGGAAGGTGAATCATGTACCGCACACTGGTTCTGAGTTTGACGTTGCTGATGGCCGGCTTAAGCGCCGCTTCGGCGCAGTTTCCGGCGCAACCGGCACCGCCGCAGTGCCCAGGACCGGTCCAGGGGAATGAGCAGGACCGTGCGGCCTGCCATGGAGACGTAACGACGTATTGCCAAGCTGAATTGCGGGCCAACCAATGCGACGTCTTCGCGATACTTGGCTGCCTGCAGCGCAATCGTCCCAGAATCAGCATGGCATGCCGCCACGTGCTGGAGGCCAACGGCAAGTAGGCAACGCTGTGGCGCCTGTTTATTGGCGCAGCGCAGCGTCACTCGCCACTCGCCGGCCTAATCTTGTTCGGCCGGCTCCGGCTCGGAAACACCATCGCCGTCGATCGCAACCAGTGAGGGCCCGCGCTCGGCGTGCTCGGCAAGCCGCACCCAGGACTGCGCCAAAGTCAGCCAAAGCACTTTATCGGTGTCATCATCTGATAGCCTCGCCATTGCTACGCATTCCTCCGCGCAGCGGCGGTGGTCCCGTGTAGTCCCCATGACTATCCCCTGACAAACGCAACAGACCCTACAATATCACTGCGGGAGTTCGGCGACGCTAGGATCACGAGGTGGCCGAATGCGGGCGAAGGGGATGCCAATCGAGGCAGCGGAACCCGGGTGATTTGGCCGTGCCGACGACCCGTCGTCGTCAGCTAATTTCTATAGTTTTATTAAATATCTCATGCAAACAGCACCTAGCTGCACTGCAACATTTTATTGTGCATTGCGACATAAAGTTCCCTATATGCAGCTCCTAGACACGGCATACGCCGGGAAAGGAGCCAAATGCTTACGTCATTTATTCGTTATGTACAGACTTGGAGACAGTACGGCACCACCGTGCGTGAACTGTCGAACCTCAACGACCGCGAATTGGCCGATCTCGGCATCACCCGCTCGGACATTCCGCATGTGGCGTGGGAACACGTCCGGCGCTGACCGCATAGCTCGACGAGCCTCACAACAGCAGGCGCCCGCCCTCGTGCGGGCGCTGCTTTTTTGCAGATCTCGCTACGAGCCTGGCGGTTCCATGCCTTTCGACTTGATGATCGGCACGGCGTGTGGACCCGAGAGGAACTTCACCAGCGCCTGTGCGGCACCGCCACTGCCCGCGGCGACCCCTGCGGAATAGATCGTGAAATGCTGGATTTCGGCCGGCAACGGACCGACCAGCACGGCGCCCTTCACGGCCAGGATCTCGCTGATCTGGTGGATCCCGACTTCAGCCTCGCCATCGACGACGTGGCTCGCCACTTCGCCGCCCTGCACCAGCACGGCCTTGGCGTTCACCTCCTTGGCGATACCCAGCCGCTCCAATAGCTTGCCGACATAGATGCCGCTCGAACCGCCGGCCGCGGGATCGATATAGGCCACCGATTTCGCCGCCAGCAGCGTCCTCTTGAATGCGTCGACCGTCTTGATGTCGGGCAGCGGCGTGCCGGCTTTGACCACCACGCCGACCCCGGTCTTGGCCAAGTCGGCGCGGCTGCCGGGCGCGACCTTGCCCTCTTGAGCAAGCTTATCAATCGCTTGCGGCGTTAGCACCGCGACATCGAATTTCTCCTCGCCGCTGGCGATAAGTTTCATGTGCTGACCGATCGTCCGATAGGTGACGGCGACGGTATTGCCGGTTTCCTTCTGATATTGGGCGACGAGATCGTTCAGGACCGTCTTGAAGGCGCCGCCACTGATGACCTTGATCTCCGCGGCTTGAGCAGGCTGAGGCATGAGAGACACCAAGATAGCGGCAGCAGACGCGACCGCGGCCGCGAGACAAACTCTGATTGGCTGCATGGACAGGCCTCGGCACCAACTCGCAGAACACCATAGTCCCGCCCGGCCGCTGAGAAAAGTAGGCGTTGGCGGTGACATGGACGCGTGCTAGGCGGGCGCCATGCCGGTGCTGACGCTTCCCGATGCAGCGTTGCTGTTGCCGCCGCGGGGCGCGCTGGTCGGTCTTGATCTGGGCACCAAGACCATCGGCGTCGCCGCGAGCGATCCGGACCGGCGCGTGGCAGCGCCGGTCGAAACCATCGCCCGCAAAAGATTTATCCTCGACGCCGGCCGCATTCTCGCGCTCGCCGCCGAACGGCGCGCCGTGGGGTTGGTGCTCGGCCTGCCGATCAACATGGACGGCAGCGAAGGTCCGCGCGCCCAGGCGACCCGCGCCTTCGCGCGCAATCTTGCGCAGCAGACGGAGCTTCCGATCGCACTCTGGGACGAGCGGCTGTCAACCGCCGCGGTCGAGCGCGCGCTCATCGACATCAATGTCAGCCGCGCCAAGCGCAAGAAGGTCATCGACCAGCACGCCGCGGTCTTTATTCTTCAGGGTGCGCTAGACCGTCTGGCAAAATCTGATCTTCAGCCGACGCAGCACCGCGGCTAACTCTCCGGCAGTGCCCGCTGCAACAGCAGTTCGGCCGTCGCCGGATCGATGTCGTACGCGCCATAGAGGGCGCCGTGCGATCCGGTGAGCCGCGAGCGAACAAACTGATCCGCAACAGTCTGCGGCGCGCTGGCCCGCAAAGCTGCCGCGCTCGCCAACAGCGCCAGCCGTTCGACCGTGATCCGTGCAAGCGCTTCGGTTGGCGGCTGCACGTTTGAGGTCGCGGTCCTCAATTCCGGCATCACGAGCAAGCGAGCTAAACAGCGCGCGCTCTTCCTCGCCCTTCAACGCGCGCAGCACGTCGAGGCACATGACATTGCCGGAGCCTTCCCAGATCGCGTTGACCGGAGCCTCGCGGTAGAGCCGCGGCATGATGCTTTGCTCGACGTAGCCGTTGCCGCCGAGGCACTCCATGGTCTCGAACACGAAGCCGGATGCAATCTTGCAGATTCTGGAATTTTGCGGCCGGGGTGATCAGCCGCGCATAAGCGGCCTCACGCGGATCCTCTGCCGCGCGGTCGAGCGCCCGGCACAGCCGCATGACCAGCGCCACCGCGCCTTCCAGCTCCAGCGCCAAATCGGCCAGCACCATGCGCATCATTGGCTGGTCGTAAAGCGGCTTCTGGAACACGTTGCGGTGCCGGCAGTGATGCATCGCCTGCGCCAGCGCCATGCGCATCAGACCGGCCGAGGCGAGCGCGCAGTCGAGCCGGGTGAGTTGCACCATGTGCAGAATGGTGCGGATGCCGGCGCCCTCTTCGCCCACCCGCCAGGCGAACGCGTCGGTGAATTCCACCTCGCTTGAGGCGTTGGAGCGGTTGCCGAGCTTGTCCTTGAGGCGCTGAAAGCGCAGCGCATTGACGGTGCCGTCCGGCCGAAAGCGCGGCATCAGAAAACACGTCAGTCCTCCCGGCGCCTGCGCCAGCACCAGAAACGCGTCGCTCATCGGCGCCGACATGAACCACTTGGCTCCGACAATCGAATAGTCATCGCCCGATGGCGTTGCCGTCGTGGTGTTGGCGCGCACGTCGGTGCCGCCCTGGTTTTCGGTCATGCCCATGCCCAGCGTCATGCCCGATTTTTCCCAGAACGGGGCGAACGCGGCGTCGTAGCTCCGGCTGAGAACCTTGGGCTCGACCTTGGCCGCAATGGACGGCTCGGCAGCGAGCGCGGCCAGCGCGGCGCGTGTCATGGTGATCGGGCAGAGGTGCCCGGTCTCGATTTGCGCCGCCATGTAGAAGCGTGCCGCGCGCGCGACTTCAGCTGGCGGCGGCGCGTGCTTACCGGCAGCGGTCCAGGTCGAGGCATGCAGCCCCGCCGCAATGCTTTCCGTCATCAGGCGGTGATAGGCGGGATGAAACTCGATCCGGTCGCGGCGAAAACCTTTGGCATCAAAGGCCTGCAGCTTCGGCGGATTTTCGTTGGCCTGGCGGCCGAGCGCGAACATATCGACACTACCCCAGTGCCGACCGAAATCGGACAGCGCCGCACCCCTGCCCGCCCCGCCGTTTGCGTTAACCGCCTCTTTCAGCGGTGTGTCGCTTTCGAACAGATCGACGCTCTCATAGGGCGGCGACTGGTTGAACACCTCGTGGGTGTCGAAGCGCGAGCGAGGAGCGTGGGGAATCATGGCGACGAGCCTCTCCGGAGCGCGGAATTTAGCATAGGCGCAGCGCCGCCGATGTTTTCGGTGCATCACCGGCGCGCGCCGGCAGAGCGGGCTTGCCGGGGTGCGCGAATTAGGCCTATAGCAGCGCTTTAATGACTAAGGCCCTGCCGCCCACGCGCCATATCATTTCGATCAACGACCTCAGTAACAAGGAGATCGAGACGATCTTCGAGGTCGCGCAAGGGTTTTTGCAGGAACTCGCCGACTCCCATACCCCTTACCGCATCGCGCGCAGCACCGATCTCGCCTCGAAATTCATCCTGGCGAGCCTGTTCTACGAGCCTTCGACGCGCACGCGGCTGTCGTTCGAGACCGCGATGCTGCGGCTTGGCGGCGCCAACATTACCAGCGCCGATCCGGCTGTCAGTTCCGCCGCCAAGGGCGAAAGCCTGGCCGATACGATTCGCGTCATTTCCAACTATTGCGATGTCGTCGTCATCCGGCATCCGCGCGACGGCGCGGCGCGGCTTGCCGCCGAGTATTCGCAAGTCCCGGTGATCAACGGCGGCGACGGCAGCCACGAACATCCGACGCAGACGCTGTGCGACCTGTTCACGCTGCGCTCGAAGAAGAAAAGCCTGCGCAACATGAAGGTCGCGATCTCCGGCGACCTCAAGGGCAGCCGCACGATCCATTCGTTCGTTTATGCGCTGGCGCGGTTCGGCGCCACCATCGATCCCCTGCCCGCGCCCGGTATGGAGTTGCCGGAGCATGTCGCGCGGCGGCTGCGCGAGGAATTCCACTGCCAGATGGTCTCCAAGACACCAGACCAGGCAGGCGCCATCGATGCGCTCTACGTCACCGCCGATCAGCCGCACCAATTGTCGCTTATTCCCGATCCGGAAGTCGATTACGGGCTTTTGGTGCAGAAGAAGATCGACGCGGTCTATGTCACGCGCTTCCAGAAGGAGCGCTGGGCCGAGAAGGAACGGCCTTATCCGAAGGTTGATGCAAAATTTCTCGGCGAACCAAAATATTCCGAAGCGAGCGTCATGCATCCGTTGCCGCGCGTCAACGAACTTGACGCTGCCCTCGACAGCGACCGGCGCGCCATCTATTTCCAGCAAGCCGCCTACGGCGTGCCGGTGCGCATGGCGCTGATTTCTCTCCTCCTGCATCTGCACAAGAACAAAACGCTGCATCAGTTCAGCGGCGGTTTCGCCAAGCCGGAGTATCCGATCTACGCCCAGCCGATCGGCACTGGCGTCGCGTGCGGCAATCACAATTGCATCGTCGCCGATCCGGCCGAGCGGCAATACGCCGCCAACAAATTTTACGTTATCGAGGACGAAGCCAGGCAGCGCTGCAAGCTGCGCTGCGTCTACTGCGAAACGGACGTCGAGGAGGAAGCAGCGGCCCAATTCGTCGTCGCCGACATCGCGCGCAAGACTTTTTCACCCAGGTTGAGCGCGCTCGCTCGGCTCCCCCCAGAACGCCTGAAAAACTTCGTCATCCACCGCAGCGAGGCCGACGCCGTGGCTGCGGGCTTCCAGCCGCGCGACGCCGGCAAGAAAGTGGGCGCCGGATAGGCCCATGCCCGCGTCTTCGCTCGCGCTTGCAGTCGTCGCCGCGTTCGTATTCGGCTATCTGTGCGGCTCGATCCCGTTTGGCGTGCTGATCACGCGCTTCGCCGGCGCGCCCGACATCCGTGGCATCGGTTCCGGCAATATCGGTGCCACCAATGTGCTCCGTACCGGGAGGAAGGGACTCGCCGCCGCGACGCTGTTGGGCGATATGCTCAAAGGCGCGGTCGCCGTGTTTGTCACCGCCCATTTCTCGGACCGCGATCCGGCGATCGCCGCAGGGCTTGGCGCCTTTCTGGGCCACCTGTTTCCGGTCTGGCTGAAATTCAAAGGCGGCAAGGGCGTCGCCACCTATATCGGACTTTTGCTCGGCTTCGGACTGTGGATTCCGCTGTTGGCATTCTGCGCGACCTGGGCGGTGGTCGCCGCCGCCACCCGCTATTCGTCGCTCGCCGCGCTGCTGGCCAGCATCGCCGCCCCGATGGCGATTTCGTTAAAGGGTGACGTTCCGGAATTGCGGCTGTTCATGGTGTTATCGGTGCTGCTGTGGCTGATGCACCGCGCCAATATCTCCCGGCTGATGAGCGGCACCGAGAGCAGGATCAGCTCGCATTAAATTAGCACACGGCCGGCCGTAAATTCAGATCGGCAGCGCGTCTTTTTCACCCCCGCAACCTGCGGCTTTAAGGTTATGCTAGTCCGAACAGGCGGCTTGCGGCCGCGTCGGGGCATCGGGGGCGGCGTGGTCGAAACGGGGCAAGGCGTCCATCTCACGGACGAACAACGGATCGACTGGCTGCGGCTCATCCGCAGCCAGAATGTCGGGCCGCGCGGTATTATGGCCCATCCGCCACAAGCCTTTTGAAGGCACCCGCGCCACATCTCGCGGATGCCCCACGCCAAAGATAGCGACCAAGCAGGCCACGTACACGCTGGAACAGCTTCACGCCGAACTGGCCGGGAAGATACGCGAGAACCACAAAGAGGCCAGGCGGCTCGCCCAAGCCATGCGCCATGTCGAGGCGGTCTTAAAGCTGCTTGTGCCCGGCTATGACGTGCGGCCGATCGCCATTCGCCGGCGCAAGCCCAATCCCTGGTTTAAGCGCGGCACTGTCTTACGGCGCGTCCTCGCCGTGTTGCGGGAGGCCAAGGAGCCGATGACGGCGCGCGAGATAACAGACGCTGTACTGGCGGCCCATGGGGTCAAGGAGCCGAACGCGGTCGAGGTCCGCAAGCTGGCGGTGACGGTCCAAATCTGCCTCCGAGCATCACAGCGGCGAGACAGTGCGCAATGTAGCCGACGGCATCCCAGGCCGATGGGCATTGAAGGCGGATACCGGGGTTCCCATGTAAGGTGGCGGCGGAACGCAAGAGAAAAATTGGCGTTGCCCCCACAACACACGGTTAGCCTAAACAGCTTTCTTCGTGATGATGGTTCTTGTCTTTTTGTGGAAAACTTGCCACGGAAGGAGGTTCCACAGCATCCCGCCGATGGGGGCAACGAGCATACTAAATGTAGTGTGGGCGATAATCAGGTATACTATCGCTCGAATTGAGATCGCCATGACCTACAAGACCTATCGCTCGCCCAACATAGGTCCGCAGCCCGGCGAGGCTTCGTGTGAAGACCACGAACTGGTTGCAGAAGTAACCAATAGCGGCCCCAAGACGGATAACGACGCGTGGAAGCGCAACCAGGAAAAGTTGCGCGACGCGGCGAACAAGGCATCTCTGAACGCCTATCCGCCCAAACAACCCTAAGAGTAGCTGACACAAGCGCATGGTGATAAGCCTTGCGGCTTGTCTGGTTGTGCTATTCTAAGTTTAGAGATGCCAAGCAATTCAATCGGGGAGGATCGTTCAGGGGAAAGGCGCGAGCGCGCGCCGATCATTCACAAGGCTATGCTCTAACTTATTTATTTTAGCTGAGAGTGAATACCCGGGCAGTCTCGTGCAGCCAAAAGAATTCCGCCGCTATACTCGTGACTAATGCCTACTTTCTCTTGTCCAATGCGTACAAGAGGGCGCGCCTCCTCGGTCAAAATAGGACCTACGATTACAAGGTCGCCGCTATGACGGCCGCCACGGTAATGGTTGTGCGTCCGCTTCGGTTCGCTCGCACGCCATTACCGCATGAGGAACTTCTCAGATATGTAAACTTCGATTGTGCAACTCGCGTATCCACGGCGCTTATAAACGTCAATCTCTCACAGATAGATCCAGACTTTGTTCGCAGATTTCATCGCTCGACACTTCACTCGGTCGACTTGCCGTGTCTATCTCCCTATTTAGAGAGCTTCGACAATATCGTTTTCGCCGCCGATTATCGTGCAGGAACAGCCTTCGACGACATTGAAGCCGCAGTCCCATTCCAACAATTCAACAACCTCGAACTGAGAGGGGCAGAGATGCGGCTTATCGAGAATTTAATAAATACCTATCTGTTGATGAAATTTTCACGGGACGTTCTATATCCTCCTGAGGTGTGACAAGTAACGTTGTTTGTACCCGCAGAAATCAACGGACGGTTTAGACCCCATCGCCAGTTCAGCAACTGTGCGGACCTGTTCGCCGTTGGAGCGGCGCCGATTGTCCTCACGCCACGCGGCTTCCTGTGCAAAGCGCAGCAAATAAGGACCGGCAACATGATGATGGTGGCCCGCCTCAGCGCGCCGCAGCCGTGAAAAGAATAACTCTGCCCAATTGGTGCAAGCGCCGTCCGCGCCACGGTATTCCTCTTGATGGTTCACGCGGAAACATTTCGTAGCGCGCGTGCAGGTCATTCCAGTTTGCCGACTTGTCCGCGTGAACAACAGTGCCCTTGGCAATGCGCGAGCGGATGAACGACGAGCGCGGCGCCTTCGGTCGGAAACACTGCCGGCAGCGTGTTGCCGTCGCGCTCACGGATCACGATGACGGCCTTGCGCTTGCCGGATTGATTTTCAGCAAGGCGACGGTCAATCGCGATCGGCCTTCCGGTTCGCCGGCCGGATGTACCCCCCAAAATACGCCGAGTTGATTTCCGCCGTCTTTTCTTCGCCGCCGATGACGCGGCCCTTTAGTTCGGCCGCCATCGCCTCGCGCAACTTGTGCGCCAGCATGAACGCGCAATTCTTGTAGGTCATGCCCAAGTCGCGCGACAGCGCCAGCATGGACTTGCCCTTTACCTCGTTGCAGAAGATCGCGACCGCGAGCAGATAGATCGCAGCGGCAGCTTGTGCGATGCGAACAGCGTGCCGGACGTGATCGTGAAATCCTTGCTGCACTCCTTGTGCCGGCAGCGGAAGCGGAGCGAACCGTTCGGGCGCCGCGCCTCGTAGGCATCCAAGCCGCCGCAATGCGGGACAGACCGGTTTGCCGTCCGTTATCGGGCCAGCGGACCTGCCGAAACATCGTCTCGGCTTCCGCGTCCGTCATGCGCACGACCTGGGCCAGTGTCAGGGTCTTGGCGGCGCGGGAGAGTAAGAAATGCTGGGCCATTTGAGTATCACCAAAAACGATGCATCTATATCGTTTATGGCGATGTAATATATCGAAGTCAACGGTTATTATATCGAATATGATGATATTTTCGCAATCCCGATATGGGGTCCGATCATGACCGATAGTGACTGGCAAGAGCACGTCAAAGGCTTGCTCAAAGCCGAACTCAAACGACGGGGGATAAGCTATAAGGAACTAGCTGAAAAGCTTGGGAAATTGGGCGTTAGCGAGAGTGACAGAAACATCGCCAATAAGCTTGCCCGCGGCGGTTTTTCCGCTGTATTCCTCATTCAATGCTTATCGGCCATCGGTTGCGACACGGTGCATTTAAGCCCCGTATAGCTGGTCAGCGTAATTTCTACGGGCAACAAAAGGCAGCCGACATTGTAGAAGCTACGCGAAGAAATGCCCGAAAATTGCGGCTTTTTGCTATAGGGCGATAGCGTATAGCCGTAGGCTTTCGGTCGGTTCGCGTATCGTTCGTCGGGGCCTCTTGACGGGCTCCGAAAGGCAGGTGTAACTTGCGGGGTGGGCTAAAAACCAAACGGCTCCGCAGGTGCTTGCAACACCCCGGAGCCGCCGGTCGAGGCTCTAGCGCAGAGAACGTCCTCCGGTCGCTAGGGTGGTCGACGGGCCAGCGAAGGCCACATCGCGCACGATCCTCACTAGCGCGAATATGGCACGACCCCGTTTTCCACTCAAGAGGACGTCCTCGATTTGAGGTGCGTCATGGCACGCCAGCCGCGTAGACCGGCCCGAAAAGGGCCTGTCGTACGCATCCGCGTCGTGAAGTCGCGCTGCTACAGGCTTCGACTATAGCCGCGCTGACGGCCAGTGCTGTGCTTGCGATCTGCGGTTCGGCGCCGGATCACCCGAAATTCACTCAACAGGCGCGGGCAGAGTCCCGCGCCCCGTTGGAGGCAAAAATGTTAAACGGCAACACCACGGATCCGGTCGCTAGCGCCGAAGCGGGCGCCGCTGAAAGCGGTGCAAAGCCGAAGGCGCCCAGGACCAAATCAAAATCCGCAAAGTCGCAGCGGGAAACGTCAACGATCACGTTTCCGTATCGAGACTTGGAAGTTGCAATCTCGGTGGCGCAAGCAATGATCGAAGCTGGCGGCGTCGCGTTGACGACCGACCAGCTCGCGGCCGTCATGAAGCTTCAGGCTGGAAGCGGCAATTTTGTGATGAAGGTCGCGACGGCTCGCATCTTTGGACTCGTCGTCAATACCGGCGGCAAATACGAGCTAACCGATACAGGATTTGCCATCGTGGACAAGAACGACGCGCGGCAGCGCGCCGCGCGCTCCGAAGCGTTCCTAAAGGTCCCGCTCTATAAGCGTGCTTATGACGAATTTCGGGGCAAGCAGTTGCCGCCGCGGCCGTTGGCATTGGAACAGGCGTTCATCCGGTTCGGCGTATCACCGAAGCAAAAGGAAGCCGCCCGGCTCGCATTCGACCGCTCAGCCGCTCAGGCCGGGTTTTTCGCCAACGGCAATGAGCGCCTAGTCGAGCCGATCATTGCTGGTGCGGTCAACGGCCGCAGTCCCCCTAACTCTGATCAGGCTGTACCGCCTGCCGGCGCGAGCGGTGCCGGTGGTAACGATAGCGCCGCGCCAACACCGCAGGCGGCGCCCAAGCCTGCGCTTCCTCCATTCGTTCAGGGATTGCTCGACAGCCTTCCCGAACCCAACACGAACTGGGCAGTTGAAGGTCGCGCCAAATGGCTGCAAGCCGCGGCTCGCTGCTTCGATCTCATGTACAAGGGCAGTGGCGAGGTACAGGTGCAGGCGGTTCCTGGGCCTGACGAAAAGAAGCCGTGATGCAAGACGGCCCCGCTTTTGGCGGGGCCGTGCACCACCTTGGAGGGGTGGCAGAGTTTGGTCGATTGCAGCGGTCTTAAAAACCGTAGGTCGGTGTTACCGCACCGTCCCGTGGGTTCAAATCCCACCCCCTCCGCAAGCGGCCGGAGTGGTCCGAACCCACTCCGGTCGTATATCATGGACGGCGATTCCCGGCTACCGTCATAGCGTCATGCCCGACGATGACCGTGACGCCTTCCCTGCCGACCAGGGCGCCCTTGAGGGGCTTGCCCGCGAGCTGGGGCAGGCTTTGGCGCCGCTAGACCTCGACGCGCTTCCTGCCGGCAGCCGATCACAGCCGACCCTATGGGATAATCTGGTTGTCATCGGGTCGGTCCTGATCGGCGCGGCCGCCTTCATGTATGCGGCGTTTGGCGGCAAGCTATAGCTGACTATTTCGCTGGCCTTGGCACCGCCCCAGACTCCGCTACGGCTTTCTCGACAAGCGCGATTATTTCCGCGCGCCGCTTGGCGCGCATCCGCCGCAGCCAACTCCTGACTTTATTGGCGAGATAGACGAGGCCAGCAGCGGCACTGATAGCCGGAAACCACAATTGAAGATCGTAGAGCATGGCGCACACCTGTGCCGATGTGCGGGGACGCCGTACAAAACCCGCTTGTTGATGGCGGGAACGTCGCAAATCGTAATTGCGGAAGGCTGAAGCGAATCCCTACAATTTTAGCGAAATAGATCTTGGTGCAGCGCGCGCAATCGCTAGGTTAAGAAAGGCAGAATTAATCTGATTAATTATCGTTGAGCTTTGGCGTCTTAATGATATTGATCGATTCGCCGTGGTCTGTGGCGGATGGGCCATAATACCGGGGCCGCGTACGTTCCGCGCGCTGATCAACCATTTCGGCGGCGCGCGGGCGGCGCTTGAGGCGCTGCCAGGGCTCGCCCGCCGCGGCGGTAGCGGCGGCGCGCCGCAGATCTACTCTCGCGCGTTGGCCGAGCGCGAACTCGACGCGGCGGAGAAACTGGGCGCGGCTTTCGTCGCCATCGGCGAGGCCGACTATCCGCGCCGCCTGCAGACGCTCGACGACGCGCCACCGCTGCTCGCGGTGCGCGGCAATCGCGCGGCGCTGGCGACGCCGGCGGTGGCCATCGTCGGCTCGCGCAACGCCTCCGCGGCCGGACTGAAGATCACGCAGCGCCTCGCGCGTGAACTCGGCGAAGCAGGCTTCGCCACGGTCTCCGGCCTCGCCCGCGGCATCGACGCCGCGGCTCATCGCTCGAGCCTTGAAAGCGGCACCATCGCCGTGCTCGCCGGCGGCCTCGACCGGCTTTATCCGCCCGAACATGCCGAACTGGTCGATGCCATTTTGCTGGCGGGCGTTGTGGTGAGCGAAATGCCGTTTGGCTGGGAGCCGCGGGCGCGCGATTTCCCGCGGCGCAACCGGCTGATTTCCGGACTTTCACTGGGCGTCGTCATCGTCGAGGCGGCGAAGCGCTCGGGCTCGCTCATTACCGCGCGGCTCGCGCTCGAACAGGGCCGCGAAGTGTTTGCGGTGCCGGGCTCGCCGCTCGATCCGCGCGCCGAAGGCACCAACGGATTGCTCAAGCAAGGTGCGACGCCGGTCACCGAGGCAGCCGACATTATCTCGGTGCTGCAGCCGATCATCGGCACCGAAATGCCGGCGCGCGAGCCGGAACCCGTCGGCGGCGAGCCGGGCGAATCCGTCGAACCCGCCGCCGACGAGCGCAGCCGGATCGTTTCCCTGCTGAGCCCGGTACCAATCTCAATGGATGATCTCGTTCGTCTGTCCAAAACGTCGCCGCGAGTGGTTCGTATCGTGCTGCTCGAACTCGAAATCGCCGGCCGTCTTGAGCGCCACGGCGGCGGGCTGGTATCGCTCCTCTAGCGATACTGAATTCGGATCCTTGAATGCGCATCCTTTCGCGGCGCGGATTGCCGGCTTTGGCCGCCTTGGCCGTCTGCGCGCTGACCAGCGCCGCCTATGCGGAAAACTTCGAGACCTTTGTTGCCGCGCTGCGCGCCGACGCAACCAAGCAAGGTATAAAGGCGGCCACCTTCGATGCGGCCTTTGCCGGCATTACGCCGGATCCGCGCGTGATTGCCGCGATGCGGCGCGAACCCGAATACGGCAAGCCGATGGGCGCCTATCTGGCGAGCCTGGTTTCGCCGGATCGCATCGCCGTTGGTCGGCGCAAATCGGCGCAATGGGCCGACACCTTGCGCGCCGTGGCAACGCGCTTCGGAGTCGATCCCAGCATCCTCGTCAGCATCTGGGGCATCGAATCCTCGTTCGGACAGGCGCGCGACCGCTGGGACGTCTTCCGCTCCGTGGCGACGCTGGCCCAGGCGCGGTTTCAGCATCCGCTGTTTCGCAACGAGCTGTTGAGCGCGCTCAAAATTCTGCAGCAAGGCGGCATTCCGCGTGCTCAATTCGTCGGCTCCTGGGCGGGCGCGATGGGGCAGCCGCAGTTTCTGCCCTCGAGCTATTTGAAATACGCGGTCGATTTTGACGGACGCGGGCGCCCGGATATCTGGACCAGGGTACCGGACGTGCTGGCGTCAATTGCGAACTACTTAAAGCAGTCGGGCTGGCGTCCTGGCGTGCCGTGGGGCTTTGAGGTCGTCGTACCGCAAGGCTTCGATTATGGCCAAAGTCACGGCACATTCCGCCAATGGGCCGAACGAGGCTTGCGGCGCGGCGACGGTGCGGCCTTACCCAGCACCGGCGATGGCATTCTGTTTTTCCCCAGCGGCGCATCAGGACCCGCGTTTCTGGTCACCGGCAATTTCATTGTCATCAAGTCATTCAATAATTCGGACGCTTATGCGCTGGCCGTAGGCGAACTTGCCGACCGAATGCACGGGCTCGCCCCGGTGCGCGCCGTTTGGCCGGCCAACGATTTTCAGCCGTCGCGCGGGCAACGGATCGCACTGCAGCGCCGCCTCGCCGCCCTGGGGCTTCAAGGTCGACGACCTTGACGGCCACATCGATTTCGAATTGCGCGACGACATCCGGCGAATGCAGAGGCGGTTCGGTATCATCACCGACGGTTATCCGAGCCGCACCTTTCTGGCGCGAATTGGCGTCGCGGCACATTGACACTTTTCGAATTGGCGCTCGCCGGCGGCGCGCTTATGCGAACTCATTAGCGTCAGCGGAGCCTTTGGCGATCTGGTCCGCCTCGAGCCGTGCCATCTCCAAAATATAGGCGAGCGGCTCGAGCCGGTGGCGCCGCGCCAAACGAGCGAGCTCCGCGGACATTCTTCCTATATAGAGGGCTGCCGCACGCGGCGATTGGGGACGATCGGCGTCACCCCGAAACTTCGATGGGCATGGACCTGTTCCCGATGCTCTTCAGCTGCCGATCGCGCGACCTGCTGAGTTCACGCAATATACACTTAAGGATGGTTTTATACAATTATACAACTTTTGAGTGTGTGATGGTTGAGGGATTGCGGAGCCAAAATTCGCCGCGATTCTGCATCCGGCGCATGGCACCTCGGGCGAACACCGATTTGACAGTCGGGATCACATTACCCATGTTCCCGGCGGCTCGGGCACAGCCCGACGCCGCCTGATTGTAAAAACAAGCGTTAAATCATCGGGTTAGAATGGACCTCGTACTGGTAGAATTGCCCGCCAAGGCGAAAACGATCAATAAATATCTGGGCAAGGGCTACGAAGTCCTGGCCTCCTTTGGCCATGTCCGCGACCTGCCCGCCAAGAGCGGATCGGTCGATCCCGATCACAATTTCCGTATGCTCTGGGAGGTCGACCCCAAGGCAGCCAAGCGGCTCAACGATATCGCCCGCGCGGTCAAAGGCGCCGATAAGCTAATCCTGGCGACCGACCCTGATCGCGAAGGCGAGGCGATTTCCTGGCACATCCTGGAAATCCTCAAGCAGAAGAAGGCGCTCGACGGCCAGACCATTCAGCGCGTCGTATTCAACGCCATCACCAAGCAGGCGGTGACGGAGGCGATGCGGCAGCCGCGCCACATCGATCACGCGCTGGTCGATGCCTATCTGGCGCGGCGCGCCCTTGACTATCTGGTCGGCTTCACGCTGTCGCCGGTGCTGTGGCGCAAGCTGCCCGGCGCGCGTTCGGCCGGCCGAGTGCAGTCCGTGGCGCTGCGGCTCGTCTGCGATCGCGAACTGGAGATCGAGCGCTTTGTTCGCCAGGAATACTGGTCGATCGTGGCCACGCTGGCGACGCCGCGCAACGAGACCTTCGAAGCGCGCCTGGTCGGCGCCGACGGCAAAAAGCTGCAGCGCCTCGATATCGGTTCGGGCGCCGAGGCGGAAGCTTTCAAGCGCGCGCTGGAAACGGCCGCGTTCTCGGTCGCATCGGTCGAAGCCAAGCCGGTCAAACGTCACCCGCAACCGCCATTCACCACCTCGACCTTGCAGCAGGAAGCAAGCCGCAAGCTCGGATTCGCGCCCGCGCATACCATGCGGGTGGCGCAACGCCTCTATGAGGGCGTCGACATCGGCGGCGAGACCGTCGGCCTGATCACCTATATGCGAACCGACGGCGTGCAGATCGCCGATGAGGCGATCCGGGCGGTGCGCGGTCTGATCGAAGCCGATTACGGCGCGCGCTATGTGCCATCCGCCCCGCGCCGTTACGAGACGAAGGCGAAGAACGCGCAGGAGGCCCACGAGGCGATCCGCCCGACCGAGCTTCCCCGCCGTCCGAAGGACACCAAGCGCTTTCTCGATGCCGATCAGGCCCGGCTTTACGAATTGATCTGGCTGCGCACCGTCGCGAGCCAGATGGAATTTGCCGAACTCGAACGCACCACGGTCGACGTCACCGCCAAGGTCGCGGATCGCCTGCTCGACCTGCGCGCCACCGGAACCGTGATCAAGTTCGACGGTTTTCTCACGCTCTATCAGGAAAGTCAGGACGAAGATTCCGAAGACGAGGAATTGCGCCGCCTGCCGCCGATGAGCGCCGGCGAGCGCCTGACCAAGCGCTCGATCGCCGCCGATCAGCATTTCACCGAGCCGCCGCCGCGCTATTCGGAAGCTTCGCTGGTCAAACGTCTTGAAGAGCTCGGCATCGGCCGGCCTTCGACCTACGCGTCGATCTTGCAGCTCCTCAAAGACCGCAAATACGTGCGCCTCGACAAGCGCCGGCTCTATCCGGAGGACCGCGGCCGCATCGTCGTCGCGTTCCTCGAAAGCTTTTTCACCAAATACGTCGAATACGATTTTACGGCTGGGCTTGAGGAGAAACTGGATCTCATCTCCAACAACGAGATCGCCTGGCGCGAGGTGCTCAAGGATTTCTGGCGCGATTTCATCGGCACGGTCGATGAGATCAAGGACCTGAAAATCTCGCAGGTCATCGACGCGCTCGACGCGCTTTTGGCGCCGCATCTGTTCCCGCCGCGCGCCGACGGCGGCGATCCGAGGCAGTGTCCAAACTGCAGCGGCGGCCGGTTGACGCTCAAGCTTTCCAAGTTCGGCGCCTTCATCGGCTGCTCGAATTATCCCGAGTGCCGCTACACCCGGCCGCTGTCGACCTCGGCCGACGGCTCGGCCGAAATCGGCACCAAAAAACTCGGCGAGGACCCAGAGACCGGGCTTGAAGTGACGCTGCGCGGCGGCCGCTTCGGCCCCTACGTGCAGCTTGGCGAAGCTGTTGAAGGCCAGAAACCGAAACGCGCGAGCCTGCGCAAGGGCATGGCGCCCGACGAGGTCACGCTTGATGTGGCGCTCAAACTGCTGTCGTTGCCGCGCGAAGTCGGGCGGCATCCCGAGGACGGCGAGCCGATCCGCGCCGGCATCGGCCGGTTCGGGCCATATGTGCAGCACGGCAAGACTTACGCGAGCCTGGAAACCGGCGACGACGTTTTCACCATCGGCCTGAACCGGGCGGTGACGCTGATCGCGGAGAAAATCGCCAAGGGCCCGCGCCGCCGTTTCGGCAGCGATCCAGGCCGCCCGCTTGGCGACCATCCAAGCAAAGGCGGACCGATCGTCGCCAAGAACGGCCGCTATGGACCTTACGTGAGCCACGCCGGCATCAACGCCACGCTGCCACAGAACAAGACGCCCGAAACCATCACGCTCGGGGAGGCTGTCGCGCTGCTCGATGCCAGGGCCGAGCGCGGAGCGCCGGCGCCGCGAGCCCGGCCGCGTGCGGCCAAGCGCGCCGGCACGCGGCCGAAGAACCCTGCCGAAGCAAGGTCCCCTGCCCCACGGCCTGCCGCCAAATCCGCCAAGCGCGCGGGCGCGCCGAAATCCAAGCGCAAACCGCCGACGGAAGCGGCCGAATAACCGCGTCCGAGGATACGGCCCACATGATTGGCCGATGACACGCACCACTCTTCCCTCGCGCGCGGAGCTTCTCGCTTTCATCCGCGAGCGCAGCGGCAAGGTCGGCGCGCGCGAAATCGCCCGCGCGTTTGGCGCCAAGAATGCGGACCGCGCCGCGCTTAACCGCATGCTGCGCGAGCTTGCCGACGAAGGTCATATCGACCGCCGGCGCAAACGGCTGCACCGCCCCGGGATGCTGCCACCGGTCGTGCTCGCCGACATCACCGGCCGCGACAGCGATGGCGAGTTTCTGGCGCGGCCGACCGAATGGGACGAACAGGCGCACGGCGAAGCGCCGGTCATCCACGTTGTCACGCCGCGCCGGGCACGGCCGGGCGAGGCGGCCGGTGTTGGCGATCGTGCGCTGATCCGCATCGAGCGATCGGGCGATCAGGAAACCAGCGGCCGCGTCATCAAGCTGATCGACCGCGCCAAACATCGCGTACTCGGTATCTTTCGCGGCTTGCCGAGCGGCGGCGGTCGCCTGGTGCCGATCGACAAGAAGCAGCTCGGCCGCGAGCTCTCCATTCCTCCCGGCGCCACGGCTTCGGCCGTCGATGGCGATCTCGTCGCGGTCGACGTCTCCCGCCACCGCGGCATGGGCTTGGCCACTGGCTCTGTCGTGGAGCGGCTCGGCTCGATCAAGAGCGAGCGCGCAGTCAGCCTGATCGCGATCCACGCTCACGGCATTCCCCAGACATTTTCGCGCGCGGCGCTGGCGGAAGCCGAGGCGGCGGGACCGGTCTCACATGCCGGACGCGAGGACTGGCGCAAAATCCCCTTCGTCACCATCGATCCGCCGGACGCCAAGGACCACGACGATGCGGTCCATGCGGTGCCGGATACCGATCCGCACAATGCGGGCGGCCACATTGTCAGCGTCGCCATTGCCGACGTCGCGCACTACGTGCGGGCGGGTTCGGCACTCGACCGCACCGCAGCCGAGCGCGGCAACTCGGTCTATTTTCCCGACCGGGTCGTGCCGATGCTGCCGGAACGCATCTCCAACGAGCTCTGCTCGTTGCGGCCGCATGAGGATCGCCCGGCCCTCGCGGTCCGCATGGTGATCGGCGCCGACGGCCGCAAGCGCTCGCATAGCTTTCACCGCGTTCTGATCCGCTCCGCGGCTCGGCTGCATTACGAGCAGGCCCAGCTTGCGGTTTCAGGCCGTCCCGACGAGGACACCGAAGCAATCGTCGAGACGGTGCTCACGCCGCTTTACGACGCCTATCGAGCGGTGCGCCGCGCGCGCGACGAGCGCGACCCGCTCGATCTGGAAATTCCCGAGCGCAAGATCGTGCTCAAATCCGACGGCACCGTCGACCGGGTGATCGTGCCGCAGCGGCTGGAAGCGCATCGGCTGATCGAGGAATTCATGATCCTCGCCAATGTCGCTGCTGCGGAAACCTGCGAGCGCGCGCGCGTGCCGCTGATCTATCGCGTGCACGATGAGCCGTCCCCGGAAAAGATCAACGCGCTGCGCGAGTTTCTGGTCACGCTCGATATTTCTTTGCCCAAGGGTGGCGCGCTGCGGCCGGACGCGTTCAATCGCATTCTCGCCCGCGTCAAAGGCCGCGATATCGATCGGCTGGTCAACGAGATGGTGCTGCGCAGCCAGGCGCAGGCGGAGTATTCGGCGGAGAATTTCGGCCATTTCGGCCTCAATCTGCGCCGCTACGCGCACTTCACATCGCCGATCCGCCGCTACGCCGATCTGGTCGTGCATCGCGCGCTGATCCGCGCGCAAAAGCTCGGCGCCGATGGTCTTGCGGATGACATCGACGGACGTGCGCTGGGCGAAGTCGCCGCCAATATTTCGGTCACCGAGCGCCGCGCCATGAAGGCCGAACGCGAGACCGCCGATCGGCTCATTGCGCATTTTCTGGCCGATCGGGTGGGCGCTGTGTTCGATGGACATATTTCCGGGGTCACCCGCGCCGGATTGTTTGTCGAGTTGGACGAGACGGGCGCCGACGGCTTTATTCCGGCACGCTACATCGGCGACGAATATTTCCGCTTTCACGAGGCAGGCCGTGCATTCGTCGGCAATTCGCAATCCCACAGGCTTGGCGATCCAGTCATCGTCGAACTGGTCGAGGCCGCGCCGGTCGCCGGTGCGCTGCGTTTCCGGCTTGTGCGTCATGCATCGGGCGCCGTGCCAAGGACTGGACAAAGGCCGCCTAAGCAGCGGAAGTCTCCCGGGCGGGCGGGCCCCAATAAATCCCACGGCCGCCGCCGCTGAATTGGAGCAGAGGTAATGAGAGATCCAATGGTCGAGGCTGGTGTCGCGGCGGATCGGGCCGAACGGCTCACGCGCACCATTCGCGACCAGACCTTCCCAAATCTGCAGCCGCGGGATTTGGCTACGCTCATCCTGATCGATCGCGCGCATGCCGTGCCGAAGGTGTTGCTCGGCCGCAGGCATCTGCGTCACCGTTTCATGCCCGGAAAGTTCGTCTTCCCGGGCGGCCGCATCGAGCCGACGGACCGGCAAATGACCGCCTTCGCTCCGCTGGAGGCGCGGCATGTGGCGCGGCTGACGCGGCGCGTGCGGCGGCCAAGCGCGGCGAAGGCCGCGGGATTTGCACTCGCCGCGGTGCGCGAAACCTATGAGGAAACCGGGCTGATGCTGGGCGTGCGCAGTGATCGCGCGGTGGAAGCCCCGCCCGGACCGTGGGAGGCTTTTGCCAAGGCCGGCATCCTGCCGGATCTTTCCGCCGTGCATTTCATCGCGCGCGCCATTACGCCGCCGAAGCGGCCGTTACGCTTCGACAGCCGCTTCTTCGCCGCTGACGTCACGACGATCGCGCATCGTGCCGATGGCTTCGTCGGGCCCGACGCCGAACTCGTCGAGCTCGTCTGGCTGCCTATCAACGAAGCGCGCAGCCTCGACATGCCCGGGATTACGGCCGTGGTGCTCGAAGAACTGCAGGACCGTATCGCCGCCGGCATGAGCAACGATCAGCCGGTCCCGCTTTACCGGATGCTGCACAAACGCTTTGTGCGCGAGACGCTCTAACGCCGACCCAGCCGCCGAACGCCGGATTTCTTGACAATCGCCGAGCCGGGACTAGTTTGGCCGGCAACAAACCCCTTATTCGAGGTCGCCATGGCCAAAGCAGCCAGCATCAAAGTCAAACTGGTTTCCAGCGCGGATACCGGCTTTTATTACGTGACGCGCAAGAATTCGCGCACCATGACCGACAAACTGGTCAAGAAGAAATACGACCCGGTCGCGAAAAAGCATGTCGAGTTCCGGGAAGGTAAGATCAAGTAGCGGGCGTGCACAGGTTATGAACAGGGCGCCTGCGGGCGCCCTTTGCATTTTTTGCCAATGGTGGAAAGGTGGCCGGCCGGAAACGGTGTTATGAGGAGGCCACTCGCACCGCTCCCGCGCCGGCCGAACCCCACGGACCCAGGAGATGCGGCGGACCTGAGCACTCCGTAGGGTTATCGAAGCAAAATCGGAATATTGCCGGGCCGTCGTCTAAAGCCGCGGGCGCCTCAGTCTGCGGCAGTATCCGCTCGTGGACAAAAGGCTACCGTAACCTGTGGAGAAATCAACCGCCAAAATTTCGCCTTAATACGGCTTTTCGGGGATAACCACAATAATTGTGATTAACGCATAACGCTAACTATAAGCGGAATAAAGCTTTTGCTCGGCAAGACGAACGACGGCTCTCGCTCGCTCCCCGGTCCTCTTGCCGCAGCTCACGCCGCCTCAGGGACGACGCGATTGCGGCCGTCGCGCTTGGCTCGATAGAGCGCCTGATCGGCCCGTTTGATCAACGCCAACGCGGTATCGTCCTTGCCGCGCAGCGCGGCAATTCCGATCGAGATCGTCACCGGCACGCTGCCGGCACCCTGCTGGATGACAAACGGGTCGGCCGCTATGCGACGGCGCAGCCGCTCCGCTACCATCGCGCCCACGGCCATATCGGTTTCCGGCATCACCACGACGAACTCCTCGCCGCCGCAGCGGCAGGCGAGATCGATGCCGCGAATCGAGCGCTTGATGCGCAAGGCGAACTCGCGCAGCACATCGTCGCCGGCATCGTGGCCATGGGTGTCGTTGATCGATTTGAAATAGTCGATGTCGATCACCAACGCGGTCAGCGGCTTGCCGCGGGCGATTGCCTGCTCGATCAGGGTACCGAGGTGACTTTCCATGTAGCGCCGGTTGAACAGTCCAGTCAGCGCATCGGTGATCGCCATCTCGATCGACATTTGCACGTTATCGCGCAGCCGCTCGGCGTAGCGGCGCTTGCGAACCTGGCTGCGGGCGCGGGCGAGCAGCTCGTTTTTGTCGATCGGCCGCATCAGATAATCGTTGACGCCGATTTCCAGCCCGCGGAGCATGCGCGCGCTGTTGTCAGGCTCGGTGACCGCGAGAATGGGAATGTTGCGGGTGCGATCGAGCGAGCGCACCTGGCTGCACAGCCGCAGCGCGTCGAAATTCGTCAAATCGAGCGAGACGATGAGCAGGTCGTAATTGCCCTCGGCGGCACGAAACAATGCCTCGCTCGGATCGGTTTCGACCTCGACGGTGTGTTCCTTTGCGAGCACGGCGGCTATGCGCTCGTGCGATGCCGCCCGGTCGTCAACGATCAGCACGCGGCCGCCGCGGCCGGTATCCGCAACCGCCTCGCGCTCAGGCAATTCGATCCCGATATCGCGCGACGTCAGCGCCCGCATGCGCAGCTCGTCCGTGACCATCTTCAGCCGCGACAGCGAGCGCACGCGCGCGATCAGCGCCAGGTCGGGAATCGGCTTGGTCAGAAAGTCGTCGGCGCCGGCTTCCAGTCCGCGCACACGATCCGACGGCTGGTCGAGCGCCGTCACCATGACCACGGGAATGTGATGCGTGGCCGGGTTGGTCTTCAGCCGCCGGCACACTTCGAAGCCGTCCATATCGGGCATCATCACGTCGAGCAGCACCAGATCGCATTCGGCGCGCTCGCAGGTCGCCAGCGCCTCTCTGCCGCTCATCGCGGTGATGACGTCGAAATATTCGGCCGAGAGCCGCGCCTCGAGCAGCTTGACGTTGGCGGAGATGTCGTCAACGACGAGAACGCGGGCGGTCATTGCAGATCCCTCGGCAAGGTCTTCACGGATTACCCAGAAAATGACGGACGGTCTCGATGAACTTGCCCACCGAGATCGGCTTCGACAGATACGCCTCGCAACCGCCTTCGCGGATGCGCTCTTCGTCGCCCTTCATGGCAAAGGCGGTGACGGCAACCACTGGAATGCGTTTAAGCTCGGCGTCATCCTTCAGCCATTTTGTCACTTCAAGTCCGGACACCTCCGGAAGCTGGATATCCATCAGGATCAGATCCGGCCGATGCTCGCGAGCAAGATTGAGAGCCTCGATGCCGTTGCGCGTGCCCACTGTCCTGTAGCCATGGGCCTCCAACAGATCGTGGAAGAGCTTCATATTGAGCTCGTTATCCTCCACAATTAGAACCGTCTTGGACATCCCCGATCCTTCGCCAGCCTCGGCCGGTGTGCCTGCCGCGGCGAGGCGCTGCCACCCAGCCGCGGGAAAGCTAGTCCCGATATATTACGGAAAGGCAAATGGAACCGCATAACGCTCGCGCGCGGCCGACACGAAAAGCCGCGGAAATGCTGGCGATTCAGGCGCTTGCCTTCATCAGCGAAGAACCGCGCGCACTCGCCCGCTTTCTCGACATAAGCGGTATTCCTGCCAGCCAGATTCGCACCGCGTCGCGCGAGCCAGGCTTCCTCGCCGGCGTGCTGGAGCATATGCTTTCCGACGAAAAGTTGCTGGTCGCCTTCGCCGCTAGCGCCGGTATCGACCCGGGAGCGGTAGCGCGGGCGGCGAGCACGTTTGGCGGTCAATGGGAACGGGACATTCCTTAAGGCTTTGCCTGAGCTAGCGCCGTGAGCTTCTGCCGTGACTGCCTTGCCGACGTATCATCGTCCGCGGTGCGTTGCCCCGGCTGCGGCTCGCCCCGCTTGCTGCGCCACGCTGAACTCGACAGCCTCTCGATTGCGCACGTCGATTGCGACGCCTTCTACGCCACGATCGAGAAACGCGACGATCCGGCGCTTGCCGCCGAGCCGGTGATCGTCGGCGGCGGCAAGCGCGGGGTGGTCGCTGCGGCCTGCTATGTGGCGCGCACGTTCGGCGTCAAATCGGCGATGCCGATGTTCGAAGCACTGCGGCTTTGTCCGCACGCCAAGGTGATCCGCCCCGATATGGAAAAATATGCACGCGTCGGCCGCGAAGTCCGCGGCATGATGCGGACCTTGACGCCGCTGGTCGAGCCGCTGTCGATCGACGAGGCGTTTCTCGATCTGTCGGGCACCGAACGGCTGCACGGTATGACGTCCGCAAAGGCGCTCGCCCGCTTTGCCGCCGATGTCGAAAAAACGGTCGGCATTACCGTCTCGATCGGGCTCTCCGCGAATAAGTTTCTCGCAAAGATCGCCTCCGACCTGGACAAGCCGCGCGGTTTCGCGGTGCTAG
>CAVPQA010000030.1:0-166187 GCA_963707175.1 uncultured Alphaproteobacteria bacterium | reverse complement strand
TGTCCAGTGCCAGCGCATGCACAAGGGCCAGCAACGCCGCCGCCGGCTGCTGCGCCAACTCGTTGCGCAAGGCGGAGGTGCGGTAGGCCGTCAACTCCACAACCAGCTTCTCCGAAACCGGCGCAAGCCCATCGGCGTCCTTGGCGGGACGCTTGGCCTTTACCTCGGCCTTGGACTTCCGGCTCGTCCTCGGCACGGACAAAGCCGCGCTCGATACGCACCGAACCGTCACCGCGTGCCCCACGAACGCACCGGCAAGAGCGAGGTCCGGTTCTGGCGAATTCCTCCTTGCGCAGCGCCTCGATCGCGGCCTCGATGCGGCCGAGCTTGGCTGCGTCGTCGGCTGGCACGTCGCCATCCGGATACTTGTCGCAGAGGGCGTCGTACCGGGTTTCCAGCTTGCGGAGGCGCTTGCGCTCGATCTTGGACAGCAATCCGGGCTTGGCAAACACGCGCCGCATGTTCCCCGCAGGTTTCGCGATCAAGCTTCGGCTCGGCCGCCACCCAGCGCCAGCCTTCCGCCGCGACCTTATCGGCATTACGTGCTCCTTCCGCGCGAGGCGATTGAGAAGCTCGGCATCGGCGAAGAAGCCGCCGCCTTCGGCATCGAACAGATCGCGGACGATGACCCCGCCCGCCGCCTCGTAGGCCTTGGCGCCGACAAACAGCGCGCGCCGGTCATCCGAACGCACCTGTCCTTCGCTCAGGGCGCGCAGGATTGCCTCGCGGCTGCGGTGATAGGACGGCAATTCGTTCCACACGCGCTCCTGCCGCTCGTGATCCTCGGTGATCGCGAAAGCCGACAGTTGATCGAGCGACATCTCGCCCTTGCGGTAAAGCGCCATCAGCTTGGGGCTGACCGCGCCGAGCTTGAGGCGCTGCCTGACGACCGCTGCGGTGACGCCAAAACGCGCCGCGATGTCCTCGGCGCCCATGCCTCCTCGTCATGCAGCTTGGCGAAGGCCTCGTACTGGTCGGCGGGATGCATGTCGCGCGCACGGCGTTCTCGGCCAAGCTGATTTCGGTCGCGTTGTGCTCGGTATCGAGCACGCAGCGGATCGGCTCGTCGGCCTTGATCTCCTTGCGCTTGACGCGCAGCCATTGCGCGAGGCGGCGGCCTTCCCCGGCATTGACCAGATAATAGCCGGTCGGCTTGCCGTTCGGCCCGATCTCGGGCTCCACCACCGGATATTGCAGCATGCCGACAGCGGCGATGCTGGCGGCAAGCGCCTGGATGTCGGCCTTGGTGTGCGGACCTTGCGCACGTTCTTGGGCGACTTTTTCAGCTTGTTCAACGGAACGAACACGATGTTTTGGCTTCGGCGGCGATTTTGGTTCTGTTGCTCATGGTCTCTCTCCTTTGTTGCAGGGGTTCTGCGCAAAGTTCGCGCATGAACCCCTGCCCGTCGGCGAGACCGGGTGGGGGGGAGCAAGAAGAAAATCGGCAGGGGGTACCGCCCGGTCTGCAGCGAGCGCAGCGAGCGAAGATCGGGGGATGCCGATTTTGTTCTTGCTGGGGGTGCCAGGGCAGAGCCCTCGCACCCCCGCTCAAACCAATAAAGTCATCGCGCAACGATAGAGCCGCGTCGCGCGTGCTCGCCCTGCCGCGAAAATTACCCGGAACGGAGATGTTCTTACCTGCGGGATGTCGTTGAGACAGCTTCCTGGTTACGGCGATAACCAGGTCCCGGTAGCTGTCGGTAATGATCGACATTCCCAGCACGCCTGAATTGACTTGGCGGCACCGATTTAAATAAATAAGCGCGTTCCCTCGGCTCCGAATTAAGCAACAAGCAAGATCGTGGAGCCAGCGCCCGTCGATGATTGTCAAGGCGATCACGCGCATCGGTCGCGGCGGGAATGTCTCGCGCAGGGGCGCGTGACCGCCAACTTGCAAACGGGAGATCGACATGAAAACGCCGTGCGTGCCGACCACGACAGCAGAAGGGCTTGCCGACGATCTGCTCCGCGGCGCCGATGAGATCGCGCAATTCCTGTTCGGCCCGAGCGGGAGTTGCCGCAAGGTCTATTATCTCGCCGCTTGCACGCGCATACCGGTCTTCCGGCTCGGCACGAAGCTTTGCGCGAGACGGTCGGTGCTTTTGGGCTGGATTGCCGGGCAGGAAAATCGCGCGCTGTTTAGGTCCGGCGCCGGAGCGATGACGTGTCCCGACACCGCTTAGCGCTTAGCGCTGATCGCCGGACCGAACGACGTTTTCGTGCAACGTCGGCGATCTCGGTTATGCCTCCGATAGCGACGACGAAAGCAGACGTGCATCACTTCGCCTTTGGGCCAAGATCGACCTTAATGCACCGCAGCAAAAGCGCGTACCACTCGCCGGCTGTTAGGACGGCGAGTGCCAGAGGATATCGCTGGTGGTGGTGTTGCCGTTGACGAAGCTGCCGGTTCCGGCGATCTGGAAATTGCCCGGATGGCTGCCAAGGTCGACGCTGCCGGCCCATTGGCCGTTGTTGATCAGCCATTCGTCGACATCACCGGTCGTGGAATTTTGCCACAGGATGTCGCTGGTGCCGTTGCCAGTGAAATCGCCGACGCCGACAACTTGGTAGCCGGCCGGATGCGCCCCGGGACTGACGCTGGCGGCCCATTGGCCGTTGGACCCGAGCTCCCACATGTCGGTCTGAACTTGGCCGCCGCTGGAGTTGGTCCACAGGATGTCGTCAATGCCGTTGCCGGTGAAATCGCCGACCCCAGCAATGGCCCAGCCCGATCCCGGATGCGAACCGAGATCGACGCTGGCGGCCCATTGGCCTTTGACGATCTGCCACTCGTCGATGTCCCCCGTGGTCGGATTTTGCCACAGGATGTCGCTCGTGCCGTTGCCGGTGAAGTCGCCGACGCCGACGACATCGTAGCCGGCAGGGTGGCCGCCCGGACTGACGCTTGCCTGCCATTGGCCGCTGGAACCGAGCTCCCAGATGTCGGTCGCGATGCTGCCGTCGCTGTTGGGACTGGTCCACAGCACGTCGTCGATGCCGTTTCCGGAAAAATCGCCAGTGCCGGCGATCTGATAGCTGGCGCCATCTGTCGCATTGGTCGGATGCGTGCCGAGGTCGACGCTGGCCGACCACTGCGTGTTCGACAGTTGCCATTCGTCGGTATCGCCGGTGGTCGGATTGAACCAGAGGATGCCGTCGGTGCCGTCGCCGGTCCAATCGCCGATGCCGGCGACGTTGTAGCCGGACGGATGCGAACCCGGTCCGGCGCTCGCTTCCCATTGTCCGCCGGACAAGATCCACTCGTCGATATTGCCCGAATTTTGGGGGAATGAGAGGGGGACGAGCTCACCACCTCAACCAACGTGCCGCCATTGCCGTCACTGGTCGTAATGAAATTCGCCTGGGTGTACTGCCCCGTGAGGTACACACTGTCCCGGAAGACACCGTTGTCGTACAGAGCCAGCGATTGGTCTAGCTGCGACCAATCCGCATGGACGCCTGAAACGAACGGAACAAACTTGAAGTCGAAATTGTCGCCGGCTGCGGCTCCGGATGTCCAGACGGGGTTTCCGCTGGCGTCGAACGCCAGCGTTGCTCCGGCGTTGGTGAATTGACAGTAGGCGAGAAGACCGAGCCGATCGAGCCGCCACTCAATATTTCCAGCGTACCATTGGTGCCGATTTCGATCGCACCCGTGCTCGCCAGCACGCCGATGCCGCCATCGATTATCCCGGACACTTCGATCTTGCCGCCGACCGCCCCGATTGTGCCGGCATTGTCGAAGCCGCCCCCGAGCACCACAGTCCCGCCGGTTGTGGCGAGCAGCGTGCCGGCGTTGCTTCCCGAGGCAGTGCCGTTGATGGTGGTGAAGGTGCCGCCGGCAACGTCAAGGGTGGCGCCGGCCGCGGTGGCGACGCTGTTCACCGTCTCGTCCACCATGCTGGTGACCGTATAAGTCCCACCCGGAAGGATGGCGGCATCGTTACCCGCGCCGGGAACGCTGCCGGAGTCCCAGTTCGCCGCCGAGGCGAAATCGCCGGCGGCGCCGGTCAGCCACACAAACGGCACCGTAGCGTAAAGGCCGTGGGTCGTGCCGCCGGCCGTGAAACTGCCAACGATCTGACGTGAATTGTTGACGCCATTTAGGTTGAAGATGGCGGATGCGGAAGACAGGCCTTGGAGCGTGGTCCATCTGCCGTTGCTAAAGAGGAAGCTGTCTCCGGCGGCGTTCGTCTCGACGATCTCGCCCCAATTGTTGATCCCGGAGGGAGTAACATAGTTGCCGGAGGGATCGGTGAGAGGGGTCCAGGTGCCGTTGTAGTAGAGGAAGGCGTGCTGGCTGCCGTCACTGGCCCAGTAATACCCGACGATCTGGCCGTAATCGTTAATACCGGTCGCAAAGGTGCCTTGGCCATCAGCGGTGCCTGCCGACGGACCGTCGAGCGTGGTCCACGCGCCGTTGCTGTAGAGAAAGCCGTGGTAGACGCTGTCGACGCCATCGCTGGTGACGTAATCCCCGACGATGTCGCCTAAGTCGTTGGTGCTTCTCGCAGAGGTCCCTGACTGTGCAAAGGAATTTGGATTGACGATGCTGCTCGCCAAGGGATCGTCGAGCGCGGGGCTCCAGAGGCCGTTGCTGAAGACGAAGCCGTGCGCGATCCCGTTGCTGTCGTCGTATTGCCCGACGATCTGGCCCGCATTGTTGATGCCATACGCAAACGTATCAAAGTGGCCTTGGGTCGCCGCGGGATCGTCGAGAGTGGTCCAGGCACCGTTGTTGTAGAGAAAGCCGTGCTCAACTTTGCTCTGATCTATGTAAAAGCCGACGATCTGGCCCGAATTATTGATGCCAAAAGCATGGGTGCCGTTAATGCTGCCGGCGTCGATGTAGGGGTTCGATGCGGAAGGGTCGTCGAGTTGAGAATAGGTGTAGACATTCTGCACCTCGATCAGCGCGCCGTTGTGATGGTCGTCGACCGCGGTGAAGTTCGCCGACGTGTAGTGCCCCGCCAGCGTCAGGCTCGCGAGCGCCGTCCCGCCGGAAGTTACAAGAGACAGGGTGCCGGTACTGCCGTTCTGCTGCCAAACCGCGTGGTCGCCGGTCGCGAATGCCTGGAAGCCCAGATCGATATTGTCAAAGCCTGCGGCGCCCGAAATGTCACCGCCGATTTGACTTACGTTCGAATCGACCTGCAGCGTTGCCCCTATACCAGTGAATGCCACATTGCCCGCGATCGAGCTACCGTTGTTCAGCTCCAGAAACCCATGGGCGCCAATGTCAACGCTGCCGATGTCGGAAATTGCGCCGAAGAGTTCGATGATGCCGCCAGCCGCCACGATCGCGCCGGTGTTGTCGAGGCTGCCGGTGAGCGTGAGAGTTCCGCCGTTATCGACCTTTAGCGTACCAACATTGCGGCCCGCGCCAGTGCCGGTGCTGACGGTGAAATTGCCGCCGGCCACGTCAAGAGTTGCGCCTGAAGCGGTGGTAAGGCTGTTCACCGTCTCGTTGGCGGAGCTGGTGACCGTATAGGTCCCGCTCGGGTTGATGGCAGCGTCGTTGCCCGCACCGGGAACGCTCGCCGGATTCCAGTTCGCCGCGAGCGCGAAGTCGCCGCTAACGCCGGCTGCCCATACAATCGGCCCCGAGCTATTTGAATTGAAGACCGTCAAGTCCAGCGGGTTGAGCCCGTTCACACTGACGCCGCTGATGCCGGTGATTTCGTGCGTTCCTGCGGCTGTGCCGTCCGTCACCCACAGGCCGTTCTGCCCGCCCGTGTCGACGCCGTTGAAAAACAGTTCGCCATTGAAGGCCGTCAGGTGGGTAGGGTCGAGCCCGTTGGCATTGACGCCACCGATGCCTGTGATTTCGTGCGTGCCCGCTGCCGTGCCGTCGCTGACCCACAGGCCGTTTTGGCCAGCCGCATTAACGCCGTCGAAAAACACCTCGTTATTGAAGATAGTCATGTCGGGGTTCTGGCCTGCGCCGATTACCCCTTGCGAATTTGCACCGCTGATCCCGGTCAGTTCGTGCGTGCCTGCCGCGGTCCCGTCGGTCACCCAAAGGCCAAAATTGCTACTGGCGTCGATACCCGCAAACAGCGCCGCGCCATTGAAGACCGTGATGTCGGAAGGATCGAGACCGTTCGAATTGGCGCCGCTGATGCCGGTCAGCTCCTGGGTGTCGGCGCCCGTCCCGTCGGTCACCCAAAGCCCGAGGTGAAAGCTGGCGTCCTCACCCTCGAATAGCACCTTGCCATTAAAGACCGTCATGTCGAAAGGCTCGATCCCGGCGGGATCGGCGCCGCTGATGCCGGTTACCTCCGACGTGCCTGCTGAAGTGCCGTCAGTCACCCACAAACCGATATCGCCGCTTGCGTTGGTCCCTTGGAACATCACCTTGTTATTGAAGACCGTGAGGTCAGGCATCAGACCCAACCCGGTGGTGAACAGTCCGTTCACCCCCGTACCGCTAATGCCGGTCAGCTCATGCGTGCCGGCCGCCGAACCGTCGGTCACCCAGAGGCCGTCGTCGCTGCTGCTTGCACCCGCGAACAGCACCTCGCCATTGAAGACCGTCAGGTCAGGACCGAGGATTTCAAACATGCCCTGGCTGCTGGTGTTGCCGACGTTCAATTCAGCCGTGCCCGCCGATGTCCCGTCGGTGGCCCATAGGTTGACCGTGCCGCTTGTCGCGTCCCTCCCGGCGAACAGCACTTTGCCGTTGAAGACCGTCATGTCAGGGCCTTCATTCACAACGTCTAATTCGGCGTCAGTCGGATAGGCGCCGGTGATACCGGTCAACTCATGCGTGCCAACCGCCGTGCCATCGCTGGTCCAGAGACTATTTGTTGAAGAAAATAGAAGCGGCATACGAAAACCCTCCAAGGGTTCGTTGGGCACGGATCAGGTGTCGTTATGACGGCGAATTGCCCTGAGCCGCCTCGCCGTTAGGAAGCAAGGTAGCCGCCCGCCGTTAGCAAGAGAGGTCGTTCTTGGATTGAAAAACGCGCCCCACCGAGGCTGCCAATTATTTTGCTTGGCGACCTCGGTCAGTCGCCATTTTGCTCAGGCAGCGCTTACGACAAGCCATAGCTTACCGATTTAGCGAGGGGACGCTAAGCTTCAACTCGATACTAAGCAAGAAGATTTGATGACATAATTAGGATACTGGGAACGCCCTGATGTGCAAATTGGGACACTACTAAGATCCCGCCCCAATATGGCGCCGTCGCGCCGGGACGTTGAAGCCACCCGCTCGGCGAGATGCGTCGAAACATTTGATTAGGACAGAGCGGCTGAGGTCGTCCGACCAATCGCGGAAGATCGGCTTCTAATATATCCCGGCGCCCGAGATGTCGCATGGACAACGTCCTGATGGACGTCGGCCTTGCTGCGCGGCCGAGAGGCCCGCGAGGCAATGTCGCTGATGGGCCACCTGCGGACATAGCCCATGCTCTGTGGGTCCATTGCCCCGCTTGACTTTCGCCGCCGTACGGATCAATTTTTGTCGTCGGGTTTGATCGCAGTCGCCCGGCTTTTCCAAGGCACTTCGCCCAGAAATCCACTTTGCCCGCCTGCGGGGCAGAGGGCTTTTGGCGAAATGTCTGTGCAGTCCACCGTTCTTTTGCTTTATGTGGCTCGCGGGGTTCGCGGCTTTGGCGACGGCTTCGCCACTATCCTTTTGCCAGCCTATCTGACTGCGATTGGCTACGGCCCCATTCAGATCGGAATTGTTCTAACCGCTTCACTGCTTGGGACGGCACTTTTTACACTGGCAATCGGAGCTATCGCACCGCGCTACGACCTGCGGACTTTAATGCTGATCGGCGCGGGTCTCATGGCGATCACGGGATTGGCGTTTCCCGCCTTCGAGCAAATCGCCTTCATCGCGTTCGTGGCGTTCTTCGGCACGATTAATCCATCGACGGGTGATATTGGCGTCTTGGTCCCACTGGAGCACGCCATGCTTGCGCGTGGCGTTTCCGACCAAGAGCGAACGCGTGCCTTTGCCCGCTACAGCCTAATCGGTGCGCTCTCAATGGCCTTCGGCACGTTAGCGGCGGCGTTCCCCGATTTTCTGACGCACGCTGGCATCGACAGGCTCGATGCATTCAAGCTGATGTTCTACGCCTATGCCGTGCTCGGGCTTCTATGCACTTCGCTTTATCAGCGCCTGCCGCACGCCCGTATGGTCGAAGCCAGTCCACATGCGCCACTCGGTCCATCGCGTGGCGTCGTTTACAAACTCGCCGCGCTGTTCAGCCTCGATGCGTTCGCCGGCGGTTTCGTTGTGCAATCGCTGCTGGCACTTTGGCTTTTTGAGCGGTTTAACGTGTCGGTCTCGGCCGCGAGCGTGTTTTTCTTCTGGTCGAGCACGCTGAGTGCATTCTCCTATCCGGTCGCGGCGCGGCTGGCGAGCCATTTTGGCCTTGTCAACACCATGGTCTTTACCCACATTCCCTCCAGCATTTTTCTCATCCTCGCGGCGTTCTCATCCAACCTCTATCTAACGCTTGGGTTGCTGCTGCTGCGATCCGCGCTATCGCAAATGGATGTGCCTACACGTACCTCCTACGTGATGGCCGTCGTCACGCCAGCTGAGCGAGCTACGGCCGCCAGCGTAACCGCCGTGCCGCGCAGCCTCGCATCTGCGATTAGTCCCACAATTGCGGGCGTTTTGTTGACAACGGCGTTCTCGGGTCTGCCGCTGGTCGTGTGTGGCACGCTCAAGATTATCTACGACTTAGCCCTGCTGTCTTCGTTCCGGCATATCAAACCGCCGGAGGAAATGCTTTGTCCCACATCTCCAAAAACCAAGGCCACTATCTCAGCGGAGGACTGACATGAAATGGATTACGCGGGAGCATGTAAAAGTTGATCGCGTTGCCTGCCCTTGGCTCATCAAGAAATTTGTGGACAAGGACGCCGAGTTTATCTTCGCACCGTCCGACAAAGTGATGGATGAGGCGAAACGTCTCGACGCCATCCCATACGACGTAAAAAACGTCGAGCTAGGCCATCACGGCAAGGAGTGTTCATTCGAGGCGATCTTGAAAAAGTATAAGCTGACGGACAATGCGGCACTTGCTCTACTAGGTAAGATCGTCAACGGAGCGGACACGGACAACACGCTCTATCAGCAGCCCGAGGGGCCGGGACTGGAAGCCATCGCCGAAGGTTTTCGCCATCTCGGATACAAGGACGACCACGCGGTAAATGCCGCCGAATGGATTGTGTACGATGCGCTCTATGCGTATTGCCAGCAGATGATACGGCAGGGCAAAACCAACGGCAAGTTTGCGAATAAATGACTTCCGCTTAGGGCCAGGAACGGACTCATGCGCTGCAACAAATAACCACGCGTTTGCCCGTCTTCGCTTGCGGAATTGGGTTTAGTCCCATATCAGTATATTGGGCAGCGAAGCGTCGGCTTGACGCAGGCACGCATAGCCGATGCCGGCAAGGCCTCGGAACAGCCCGAGATTGAACTGCCGCCCACCGACGTTGAAGCAGTAGTCGCCACTGGCAACCGCGGATTCTACGACAGCGAGCATGCGCTGCGCGGCGAGATCACGGAGATCATCACACCCTAGTCGGCCGGCGGCCTCGCAAAGGAATTCGATGCTCCCGAGCGTACCGCAGCACATCGTGTCGACATGATTGGGCCATCCTCGCTCGACGCCGGCAAGCGCGTTTCGAACGTCCGTCGACAAAAGCTTTTCAGCGAGCTGGCGCGGAGCGCCGTTCCAAGCGCCACGCTTGCCCATAGCGATGCGCGCAAGCCCGATGCCGGAAGCGCCGTGACACCACTGGCAGGGAAATGAGGGCTCGACGGCGCGCAAATCCGGCCAATTGCTATGCTCTGAATTGAAACGTGAATCTTCCAGCGCGACGCATTCGGCGGCCGCTTCGGCGAAATCCTCGCGCTTCGTCGCCGCCGCAAGACAAGCCAGCGCGTAGCCAAACCCTGCAGCGCCGTGCGACATGCCATTGAGGGGCTTTTCGTCCATGCCCTGCGGAAGCCAACTACGGCGACCATCAGGGCCGACGCGCGGTTGCGCCAACAGATGGTCGCCGCACTTGATGGCGCGCTTGAGGGCGTCGGCTGATTGACTATCGCGATACAGGCGAAGCAGCGCAAGAATGGCGCCGGCGCTGCCTCCAAGAACGTCCAGGAGCGTGTCCGCGGCGATCAAGTCGTCAGTAAACAGCGTCGCGACAGAGTGCGCGTCGGCCAGCAGCTCTTTGTCGTGAAGCAAGTCTGCCATTAGCGCGAATGCGTAAACGATCGACCCCAGGCCGCAGGCTCCGCCAATGCCCAGCGAGCGGGCGATGCGGGCGGCGTTGCGGCCTTTCAGGTTCTTGCGCAGGTTGGCGACCGCCACGAGTGCCAGTTCCCGCGAAACGGGGTCTCCGGCGACGGCCGCGTGCGCGGCAAGGAAGACCGCGATCCCGGAGGTCCCGTTATAGAGATCGGAGCCCAGGGTGACCAACTGCGCTACTTCGGAGTCTCCCAGCCAATCGAGACCGATCCATGCCGCGCCCGGTCCGCGACGAACGGCATAGCGGGCGAGTTCGGCGGCGATATTACCCGCCTCGGCGACGAAGATTTCGCGCGTCGGCTCTGCCGCGCTCATTGTGTAGGCAAGCCTGCGCGGCGCGACCTCCGCCAATAGCCCGCCGGATCGCGTCACCGTAGCGGTGTTCTGACGAATGACTGCGATCTGCCAAGCCAGATCCCGTTCATCGAAACTCTGCAGCCGCGCGCGGGCGCGTACAACACCCGGCATCGCGCCGGTGCCAACCGCGACACCCGCAGCATCGGTAATTTTATCGCCGTCGCTGGGCGATACGAAATGCGGCACGTTGAGTTGCGAGAGCGCCTGACGCTCCGCGCGCTGCAACGGCCACAAGAGATCGGTGTCCCTTTCCCAATCCGCCAATCTGGCGAGGAAGTCCGCTTGCACGGACCAGATGATACCGTCGTCCATGGTGCTATGATTTTTCAGCCGCTGCAGCAGCATGTAGTAGAAGCGAGTGGGGCGAATGACCTTGCGAACAGGCAGTCCAACGAAATCCGCAAACAGATCGCCCAGCGCTGCATCGCGGGTCAGGCGCATCAGGAATCTTGCATAGTCCTGGAAGCCGGCGATGAAGTCGTCGATGTAGTCGCCGAATTTTGCGTACTGGCCGGCAATATGCGGCAGGTTCGGCAGACTTTCGCCCGCCTGCTTTGCTCGCGCCGGCCGCATCTTGTCGGAATTGATGTCATTCCAGGTCAGGTTCACCAACGTCGTCCTGCCAGACTTCACACCGCCGACGGCAAAAATCTTGTTCTCTGGCGACTTTGCGTAAGCCGGCAGCAAACCGACCATCATTACCGAGTTTGCCACAGTTTCCATGGCGGCTTCGAAGGCTTCCGCTTCGGCCTCATGCGACCTGTTTTCCTCGGCCGCGGCTTGCAGGATCATTTCGAGATCAATCGGCACAGGATGGTCGGAGGCGGCGATCAGGTTTTCCTGGTGCATGTCGCTGCCGGCAAACAAATGGAACAGCGCCAGCCAGGCGCCGCCGCGCCGAAAGAAACGCTTTACACCGTCCTCGCCGGCACATCCTGTGTGCCCGATAAACTCGGTCCAACCGTAACCGTCGCACGCGATGGTGCGCGCAGCCCTGAGTTCGACTGGCGCACCGGCTGCATTCAGCCTCCCCACCAGCGCGTGCCAGGCTGCGTCGAGCCGTAAATCCTTCGGCTTGTAAACGACTCGCGTGCCGTCCTCCAAACTGACGATCTGCACTGAGTGTCCGCCATTATGCGGATCGGACAGATCGCCTTCAATCGCCGCAACAGGACTGAGCGCGCCAGTATGCAAGATGTCCCGCCGGATAACGTCGAGGTCGGCATCGAGTCGCAGCAACAATTCGCGCGTCGTGTCGATCCACTGCCGGGTATTCACCGCGAGGAGCCGCAATAGCACCGGTTTGTCTTCAAACAATTGGCGCATGCCGCCTGCCTTCATGTCGGCGATGAAGCGATCGTAAAGTAAGGCGGCTTCTGCCTTCCGGGCGTCGGTTTGGCCCGGCGTTGCGGCATCCTTGCGGGCCCTCGTGAAGCGCTCATACAGCGCCGGTGCGCACAAGCTCGACAATGCCGTCAGCAGCGCATAGCGCAATGTGGCGCGTGCATTTTCGTTCAAATGGATGCGGACCCGCTCCTCGACGCCCGACCAAAGCCGTGCCTCGGCTTGCTCGATCAGTGCTGTAAACAAAGGCTCGAACGCGCGCGGCTCGAACCGATCGGGGGCCTCTTGAGCGGCCGAGTGCTTCGCCGGGGCGCGCAATGCCGCCTCGATCCATGTCGCATCATCGATCCAGGCCGATGCAGGAGCTGCCGCGCCGCGGCGGACTGTTGCCAGGCGCGGCAGCACCTCCGCGAGTGACAATCCGTCGCGGTCGAGCCGGCGGACGAACAGCGACCAGTCGCCGCTGGCGGCAGCTCGGCACCACGCAGCAAGCCGCCGCGTCGCAATATCGGCATCGCCTTTCTGTCCCGGCAGAAACTCGAAATCGTTGGACAAGAGTTCGTCGATGGTCGCGGCGCGAACCACCAGCCGTTCGAAAAACGCATCCATGAGCGTGGGTCTAGCCGGTTTCGCCGACGATGTGAAATTGAGAATTCGTACTCAGCCGGATCGTCCGTCCTTCGTCACATGGGATACCTGCCGGCTACACGGCAGATCCGTTCCGGTCATGAACGTCATTTTTGGCGTTGCCCGCTATGTCGGCTTTGCCCCCGCTCGCTGCCGTGGGAGCAGACATCGTCATTGGCTGACAAGTGCCACAACCGGGCTCACGCACTGCAACAACAACTACGCGGTTGCGCGCCTCCCGTTGTCGAACGGCAGCTTCAAGCCGATCTACAAAACAAAAAGGCCGCCTACTGAGGCGACCTCTTACACGCCGCAGCGAGGTTGGCAGTACCAGCCAGTAGGGACCGTTGCGTAAATAAAACCCCCGCTCTCCGTGCCCGCGGCAGCTTCCAGTGTTTCGTCGGAAACTGTGGTGTTGATGATTTCTTCGTCAGCCTGGTCGAGGGTGGCGGTGGTGATGCTGGTATCGTTCATGGGGATTGCTCCTATTCACCGCCGACGCAGCCGCAGGTCAGCAGCAATAATCAGCCAACAATCAACAATAGCCGCAGGTCAACGCAGGTCCGACGCGAGTTTGAAGAGAAAACGGCAAAAAGGTACCCTCCGTGCCCGCCGCAGCTTCCAGTGCCTCGTCGGAAACTGTGGTGGTGAGGATTTCTTCGTCAGTCTGGTCGAGGGTGGCAGTGGTGATGCTGGTATCGTTCATGAGATTGCTCCTATTCACCGCAGACGCCGCCGCAGGTCAGCAGCAATTTGTATTGCTGGCAGTCAACAGCAATTAGCAGCTGCAGATATACATGGGTTGGGTAGGCGGAACTGTGGTGTAACAATGTTGTGGATCCCCCCTCTCCGTGCCTGCGGCAGCTTCCAGTGCTTCGTCGGAAGCAGTGTGGGTGAGGATTTCTTCGTCAGCCTGGATCTCGTCGCTGGCGGTGTTGCTGGCCTCGTTCACGGGAAGTGATCCTTCGCTCGCTGTCGCAGCCGAGAAGCAGCAGCGCTATCACACGGTTTTTGTCATGTAAACTTTGATTTTTACCATCATTTCACATGGGCCGTCACCGCGACAGATGGCTGATTGACGTGGATAAACCGCTCGACTTGGTCGAGCACATCGGGCCGCAGGATCGCCACCTGCACCACCCGCCGCAGCGGCCCGGTCCCCCCGTGATACCTGGCACCAGCGGCAAACAGATCGGCCTGCTCCTCGACCTGACCCTTCGCGGGCTTGCCGCTGATCTCCCGCCACAGCCGCCAGCCACCCCAGCGCGGCCACGACGGCTGCTTCGGCTCGGATCGATAGCGCCGACAAAAACGTTCATAGCTGCGGGCACAGCGATCAAGTGTCGGGCCAAGGCGCAGATAGGCCGGGTGCCAGGCGCTGAGGCCGTCGTCGGCCGGCCGCGCATAGCAGCGGTAATTGCTATAGGCATAGTCGTAGTCCTTAATCATCCCGGCAGCGCGGGGGTTGGCGTGAATGTAGCGCAAAACCCGCAGAGCATGGTGGAAATCGCGGTCAGGCACCGCGGCGGCATGATAGCGGCGTTCCCAGAAATGGCCGCGGCGACGCAGCATGTCGGCGGCTCGTTCGCAGTTCCCCCGATAGCCGACATTTGCTTGCGCTGCAGCAAGTGACGGGCCAGCCTCTGCCGTGAGCATATGCAGCAAAGTCAGGAAGATTAAAGGCGGCAATTCTGTCCTATGCGACACGACGGGGCGGTTAGCCAAGGGAGCTATTACGACATGCCCATGTCGATCGGCTTTTCAACCGCACCGCCGCTCTCGGCCCAATCCTTGAAAGCGCCCATATTGTATACTTGGCCGTAGCCCATATCTTTGAGCACCTTGCCAGCGAGCGCAGAGCGACCGCCGGAAGCGCAATAGACGATGATGGTCTTATCCCTGGCGAAACTCTTGTCGTAGTAGGTCGACTCGGGGTCGGCTCGGAATTCCAGCATGCCGCGCGAGTGATGCACGGCGCCAGCAATCTTGCCGCTCTTCTCTAGCTCCGGCGCATCCCGCACATCGACCACCAGCGTGTTGCCCTTCGCCATCATCTCACGCGCCTGAGCCGGTGTGACCTTTGGCACCACGGCGTTGGCTGCCTCTAACAATTGCTTGACACTCGTTGCCATTTGCGACTCCTCAACCAGCTGCGCATCGCGCCGCGCAACACTTGTCGGCGTCAGTCAACACAAAAAGTATCGTGGCTACAAGAAGCATGTTGGTCACACGGTTGCTGCAATGCACACTCCACTTCCGAGACGGGTCATGTATGGACGATGGCCGCGGTGCAAGAGGAATCTGACAGTTGAGCGAAACGTTCGGGTGCGGTCATGTATTCGGCCTGTTTTTCGCCTGGAGGACTGCCTCCGAGCGATGCGACCACTATGGCCGCTGGCCGTGATGTAATCCGCTGATTGGGTCCCAAACACAATCGCGCGCTCAAGTATCGCGTGACCCGTCACGGGTTCTCCCAATCGACGGTTTCGACCGTTCGCATCAATGCCGTCATCACCCCTGCAGTTCGTGAACGCACAAACGCAACTCATCTTGCCATCGACAGACCCCTTAGGCCGCTGCCACAAGTGCAGGTGCCCGATAAGTGCCACCCTTGGCCAGCAACACCCAGGCGACGCGTGCCATCTTGTTGGCAAGCGCCACGGCCGCCACCTTGAACGGTTTGCGAGCGAGAAGCCGCGTGAGCCAGGGATACTTCTCAGGGTTCTGGCGCGCATACCGCAACACCGCGACGGCTCCGACCACCAGAATGCGGCGCAAATAGCGATCCCCGCGTTTCGAGATCGGTCCGAGCCTGTGCTTGCCGCCAGTCGAGTCTTCACGCGGCACAAGTCCGATCCAAGCCGCAAAGTCGCGACCTGATCGAAACACTGTCGGATCCGGGACGGTCGCGACGATCGCGGTCGCCCCGGCAACACCGATTCCTGGGATCGTCTCCAGCCGCCGGCTCGCCTCGTTCAAGCGATGTTGCGCCATGATCCGTTTCTCGATCGATCCAATCATCGTCTGCATCGCCGTGAACTCCGCCGCCAGAACCACAAGGCTCGCATGAGCATCGACTGGCAACCGCTCATCCCCCTCGCTCGTAATGATCAGCAACAGCTCCTTGACCCCTTGGCGCCCCTGCGGAGCCACGATGCCGAACTCAGCCAAATGCGCCCGCAACGCGTTGATGACCTGGGTTCGCTGCCGCATCAAAAGATCGCGCGCCCGATGCAGCATCAACCGGCCCTGCTGCTCGGCCGATTTAATTTTTACGAAACGCATGGTCGGCCGCCGCACCGCCTCGCAGATCGCCTCGGCGTCGGCGGCATCGTTCTTGTTACGCTTGACGTAGGCCTTCACGTCCTTCGCCGGCATCAGTCGAACCAGGTGACCAAGCTTCATGAGTTCACGCGCCCAATGATGGGCGGTGGCGCACGCTTCCATGCCGACCAGACACGGCGCAAGCGCTTCGAAGAACTCCAACACCTGGCGCCGCCGCAGTTGCTTCCTAACAACGACCCTTTCGTTCGCGTCGATCCCGTGAACTTGAAATACGTTCTTGGCGATATCCAAACCGATCGTGGCGATTTGCATGTGAACAGCTCCCTAATGTGATTCGTCGACTCCGATCACCCTATCGGAGCTCGCTGCCAGGGGAGCGGCCACCGTCCACCACATCAGGATCAACCGATTCGGCTCGATGGCTGCACGTCGGGTGTACCCCCAATAGCGTCGATTGGCACCGTCATCCGTCGCGTCGCGAGGTGCCAAACTGCGTAACATTTCCATCGAGTGACGGGCGCTACAAAAAATTCGGTGCTAAAGGAGATGGCTACGTCATGACTTCGATCGCATATCAGCGCGGAATTCTTTTCCTCTCCGGGTGCTCGCGAATGAGCATGATGCCCTGGCGCAAGGTGAGCCGCTGATCCGGCCAATTCTTCACGGCCTCCTCGAACGCGGCGTGCGCGACGGACACTGTTCCGGCAGCGGCAACCACCCAACGAACGTGAAGCGCGTGGCGATCCCATAGTTCGACGCGGAAGCTCATATTCGCGATGTCATGCAGGTTCGGGTTCCGAAGCTCGCGCAGGAGTGTGTCGACCCGCTCATGGAGCCCCGAATAGGCACCTTGAACGCGATCGGCTTCGGCACGAAGCCGCTCCAGAAGCCCAAGCGTATGGAGCTGTCCGCCCTCGTCCTCGGGCTCTTGACTCATGAGAACAAAATGAGAACACTGCGCACGAGAGTCAAGCGCCGGGGCTGGCTTCGTCCGAGACATTATATGCTGCGCATGGGAGGGTCCGATGTGCGGTCGCGTTCGTTTGTCCAGCGACTATTCCGAAATCAAAATCCGGTTGAAGTTTTCGCGGACGCGCCGGCGCCGAACTTCGCGCCGGATTGGAACATGCCGCCGACGGCGCCGATGCTGGTCGCGATCCGGTCGGTCGAAGGCAAGCGGGTGCCCAGAATGATGAAATGGGGCCTCGTTCCCGCTTGGGCGAAGGACGACAAGCTCCAGTATTCGACCTTCAACGCGCGATCCGAGGAATTCACGGCGAAGCCGGCGTTCCGCGACGCATGGAAGCGCGGCCGGCGATGCCTCGTCGTCACCGATGGCTTCTATGAGTGGAAGAAGCTCGATCCCAAGGGCAAGAAAAAGCAGGCCTACGCGATCTCGATGCGCGACGACGGCGAGATGGTGATGGCCGGTCTGTGGTCGAACTGGAAATCACGAACGAGCGGCGAGGAAATCCCGACCTGCACGGTCTTGACGTGCGACCCCAACAAATCGATGGCCGAGCTGCATGATCGAATGCCGGTGATCCTCGCCGAGAGCGATTGGCCGGCGTGGCTTGGCGAGGAACCGGCGACCGAGCAAGAACTGCTGGCGCTTCTCAAGCCGTGCCCGGACGAGGTCCTGAAATCCTGGGCGGTCGATAACAGGGTGGGAAACGTCCGGAACCAGGGCCCCGAATTCGCGAGGCCGATCGAGCCTGCGTTGGCATAGCGGAGCGGAAGCCGGTGAGAACTTTCTGCGCGGCGCTGTGTCTTGTTTGCATTTCAAGCGCGCTTGCGCGCGCGCAAAGCGCGGGAGACATGCTGAAGGCCTGCGAAATCCTGCAACGCGGGATGCACGTTGAGGGAAACAACGTGTTTCTCCCGCCGGGAGTTGATGCGCGCGCGTGCTGGGGATTCATGAGCGCGGTCCAGCAGTATTCGGCGCTTGCCGACCCGAATGGCAAGACCTTGCTCAATTCATGCCCGCCGGAAGACACGAAGCTGAGCGATGTCGTGCGCATTTTCGTGGACTACGCGCGATCGCATCCGGACAAGATGGGCGTCAAGGCGGCGGCGGTCGCGTACAACGCGATGGCCGATGCATTCCCCTGCAAGTGAACGGACAAATTAGCCGGCCCACAACGCAGAGACTTTCGAATGACCAGCAAACCACTCGGATTTTTTGAAGGCACGGAGATGCCCACCGCAGGGTGGTGGGAGGCGCTATGGCCTGATCCGGCCGAAGTGCTGACAACCGTCGGCATCGCACCGGGCATGGAAGTCATTGACCTTTGTTCGGGCGACGGCTGGTTCACGTTGCAGATCGCGAAGATCGCTCGCCACGTCGTCGCGATCGATATCGACCCGGTGCTGCTGGAAGTCGCTCGGCTGCGTCTTGCGGAAGGTGGCGTATCCAATTGCGAGTTCAAGGCAGGGGACGCCTATCGGCTCGCTGATCTCGCGCCGCGGCCGGTAGATTTCGCCTTCATGGCGAACGCGTTCCACGGCGTTCCCGATCCTCCGCGCCTGGCGCGAGCCGTTCGCGACGCGCTAAAACCGAACAGACGCTTTGCGGTCGTCAACTGGCATCCGCGCCCGCGCGAGGAGACCACGGTTTTGGGAGAGCCGAGAGGTCCCAAAACGGAACTTCGCCTGCCGGTGCGGCAGACCATCGAAGCGGGCATTTCAGGCGGGTTGAAGCCCGCCGGGGTGGTCGAGATTCCGCCCTATCACTACGGTGCGGTGTTCGAACGGCCGTGAGCCGCCCCGGAATCCCGCTCGCGGGATCCAAGCGCTCGGCAAGCGGCCGTCGTAGCGTAGCGAAGGCGGGCGCGCGACAGCCCCGTCGAGCGCAGCTGCACCGCCGTTTCGGGCCGGACTAGCGACAGTCTTGGTATTTCGATAATTCCAGAAATATCTCTTGACCCGCAATTGACAGTTCCATATCTATTGAAACATGAAAAAGCAGAATGTCGTGGCGGCACTGGCCGCTCTCGCTCAGGACAATCGTCTCGATGTGTATCGCCTCCTTGTGCAGGCCGGACCGGAAGGCATGTCTGCGGGGAGTGTCGCCAGCACGCTTAAGCTCGCGCCGAATACGCTCACATTTCATTTTGATCGCTTGCGCGAGGCCGGACTCGTCACCGTCCGGCGCGACGGCCGGTCGATGATCTATGCCGCGCGCTTCGAGACAATGAATGCGTTGCTTGGCTACCTGACGGAAAATTGCTGCCAGGGCAGCACGGAGCAGTGCTCGCCGCGGGAATGCAAGACTCTCGCGCCGGCGCGCCAAAAGGAACGCGTGTCGTGAAGCTCTACATGTTCGAGCACTGCTCGCTTTGCTTTCGCGTGCGCATGATCGCCGCGCTCAAGCGCCTGCACCTGCAGGAGGCCGTCGTACTCGACGATGATTCCGAGACAATGCTCGGTCTGGTTCGTAAACGCGTTATCCCGATTCTCGTAAAGGACGACGGCCGGCCCATGCTCGAAAGCATGGATATGGTTACTTACATCGACAGCCTCGGCGGCCGCATCCTGACGGGTCCGCAACGCGGCGAAGTCGCTGCCTGGGCCGAAAAAGCCGTCGCCAGGACTGGTCCGCTGACGATGCCGCGCTATTCTCTGCTCGGCTTGCCCGAGTTTGGCACCATTGCAGCACTCGACCACTACAAACTACGCAAGCGCAAGGTGTTCGGGGATTTCGTCGAGCTACGCGCCAACACCCGCCAGCATATCGACGCGTTGATGCCGGACCTTGAGGAACTCGACGGCTTGATCGAAAGCCCGTCGGCGGTGAACGGCGAACTGTCACTGGACGATATTCGCGTGCTGCCGCTGCTGCGCGCCGTTGCCGTTGTCAAAGGGCTTCGCTTCCCACACCGAGTTCGGGACTATTTTGAATTGATGATGGACCGCATCGGATACCAACCCCTGCCCGCGGTCTGAGGAGCATCTGCCATGAAACGCATGCACGTTCACGTCGCCGTCAATGATCTCAGTCGTTCAATTGGTTTCTATTCGGCGTTGTTTGATGCGGAACCAGCCGTGGTGAAGCCGGACTACGCAAAATGGATGCTCGACGATCCTCGCGTGAACTTTGCGATCTCGACACGCGGTCGCGAGCCGGGCCTCGATCATCTTGGGATTCAGGTCGAGGATAAGACAGAATTGCATGAGGTTTATGCGCGCCTGCGCAGGGCGGGCGGTACGGTCATAGAGCAGGGGGAAACGGCTTGCTGCTATGCCAAGTCGGAGAAATCATGGATCGATGATCCTACCGGTATTGCGTGGGAGACGTTTCACACGACGGGCGAGAATACCGATTATGGCGACGGCACAGGCGAGCCCGAAGCGCGCGTGGCCAATTCCAAGGCCTGCTGCGGACCGTCGACATCCGTTGCTGCGGAATCCGCGCCGGCATGTTGCAAGTAAGGCTGGCGCGGCCACCAGAGGGAGGACCAAAATGATTCGAGTGGTCGAGAACAAAGCCTTCAACGTGTTGTTTCTCTGCACCGGAAACTCGGCGCGGTCGATCATGGCCGAAGTGATTCTGAACCGCGCCGGACAGGGCAGGTTCCGCGGCTTTTCGGCGGGAAGCCAGCCGAAAGGCCAGGTTCACCCTTACGCCCTCGATTTACTGAAAAAAATGCACTACGACGTGACGGGGCTGCGGTCAAAGAGCTGGAAAGAGTTTTCTGGCCCGGACGCGCCGAAGCTCGATTTCGTTTTCACCGTCTGCGACAATGCCGCGCAAGAAACCTGTCCGGTCCGGCCGGGTCAGCCGATGACCGCACATTGGGGCATACCCGATCCCGCGGCCGCCACGGGCACCGAAGCGGAAGTGCGGTTGGCATTTGCCGATTCGCTGCGAATGCTGACGAACCGCATCAATATTTTCGTGAGCCTGCCACTCCGGTCGCTCGATCAATTGACATTACAAAAGCAACTGGACGCGATCGGCAAAACGAGGGACGCAGGCGCCGAGTCCGTAACGGCGGCAGAATGAACCGCACGTCTTCAGTGTTCTATCGCCAGTCTGCCGGCGATTCCCGCAATCCAGCGGCACGCGGATTCCTGCCCACGTCGCTTGGCCGCGCAACCGCAGGACCCACCCAAGACGTCCGAGTTTGAGCATGTCCACATTCGAACGCTACCTCACAGTTTGGGTCGCTCTTTGCATCATCGTTGGAATCGCGCTGGGGCATTTCTTTCCCGCCGTATTCCACGCCGTCGGTTCGTTCGAAATCGCGAAGGTCAACCTGCCGGTGGCCATCCTGATCTGGCTGATGATCATTCCGATGCTCGTGAAGATCGATTTCGCGGCGTTGTCGCAGGTCAAGGAGCATTGGCGGGGTATCGGGGTCACGCTCTTCATCAATTGGGCGGTGAAACCCTTTTCCATGGCGTTCCTGGGCTGGGTCTTCATCGGATGGCTGTTCAAGCCCTATCTGCCGGCGGACCAGGTCAGCAGTTACATCGCCGGCCTCATCCTGCTAGCCGCCGCGCCCTGCACGGCGATGGTGTTTGTCTGGAGCAATCTCTCGGATGGCGAACCGCACTTCACGCTGAGCCAGGTCGCGCTCAACGATGTGATCATGGTCTTTGCCTTTGCGCCGATCGTAGGCCTGCTGCTTGGCATATCGGCGATCACCGTGCCGTGGGAGACCTTGCTTCTCTCGGTCGTTCTATACATTGTCGTGCCAGTAATCATTGCGCAGATCATTCGGCGGAGCGTAATAGCTGGCGGCGGACGAAACGCACTTACGCGGCTCTTGTCCACATTGCAGCCTATTTCGCTTACGGCCCTGCTCGCCACGTTAGTGTTGCTTTTCGGCTTTCAGGGCGAGCAGATTCTCGCCCAGCCCCTCATCATCTTAATGCTGGCCGTGCCAATTTTGATCCAGGTCTATTTTAATGCGGGGTTCGCCTACGTTCTGAATCGCGCAGCCGGCGAGGCGCATTGTGTCGCCGGTCCATCCGCGCTCATTGGCGCGAGCAATTTCTTCGAATTGGCCGTCGCCGCCGCGATCAGTCTGTTCGGCTTCAATTCGGGAGCAGCACTCGCGACCGTGGTCGGCGTTCTGATTGAAGTGCCGGTGATGCTTTCGGTCGTAAAGATCGTGAACAATACCCGTGGCTGGTATGAAGCCGGCGCGACCGTGCGTCAGCGCCTCGTGGGCGGGAGAGCGAAAGGTTGAGAGGTTGGCTTGTCGGGACCGGGACTTACGTTCGGGCTCGAATAATCTTGCCTTCGAGCTTTGTCGCCGCCGCGACGGTGTTCGATATGGTGCCGAATTTCCGCACGTTGTGGTGCATCAGATCAAGTCGACGGTCGTCCTCGTCCGTATCGATAATGAGTTCGTAAGTTACCGAAGACAGGAAGGGCGGACTGTCCTGACGCACCCCGTGCAGGCGGACCTCCACGCCGCGAAACTTGAAATGGTTCATCGGCGCGACGCGCTCGATGCCTTTGATCATGCAGGCGGCAATGGCCGCGAGGAACAATTCTGCCGGATTGAACGCATCAGGGCGACCGTTCACGTCGGTGTCGAGAACGATCTCGGCGCCCTTGCAGCGGGCCGTGCTGCTGTGAGCGTCGATGCGTTTCGCGACAACATCGTATTCGAGCATTGCACACTCCTTCTGTGACTAATTGCGAGCGCACAGAGTACTGCATGTCCCGGCCTCGTCCCTAGCCATAACGCGCGAAGATTGCCATGACGCGCCTCGCGTGATGATCCCGGCGGCATCGTGTGCCGGTGTCGCCGCACAATCTTAATCGTCACCGCCCGCTTCCTCCATCCCCACCGCACTAAAGCCGTCCTTCTTCCGGCCTTATCGCGCCGGCCGTCGGCTTGATGGGCGCAAGTGCAAGCGCTCGTCCTCTTCGTTCCCGTCGCAAGCGGTGCACCTGCCTCCTCCGGCGCGTCAGCCCTCCGCCAGAAGGCCGCGATTGGCGCGGCCGGAAAGTGATGGAGAAAGAAATGAAAACGGTGCTGACAATCAACGAACTGATGCGCCTGACGCGGATCGAGCTTTGCAGCCTCGCCCGGCAGTTGCCGATTTTCTTGAGCTCCGGCACTTTTTGATCCAGCGCAAAGCGCCTTCCGCGCAAATCGGTACGTTCATGCGTTTCACTCATGCGCGAAGAGAATACCGTGAGCGGCTGGGAGCCCATAGGAGAGGCACCTTACGACGTGCCCTTGCACCTCGCCGTCATCGAACGCGACGAAGTTTTTGCCCTTGCCTTTGCCTGCCGTCGCACCGAGCACGGTTGGGCGAACGCCTCGACGGGCGCTCCGGTGTTCGTGTCGCCGACGCATTGGCGCCCGTGGTCAGGATGACTCCGTTCCGCCCTTGTCGGCATCCCGCCGCTCGCGGGCTTTCAGCATCGCAAGTTTAGCCTCTTCCTCGGCCAGCAATCGTGCAATGGTCTGCCGCTTCTTCGGGTCGGTCTCGGCCTTGAGCAGGTCGCGGTAGTGCCGGATGTTCAATTCGACAATCTCGCGCGCGGAAGTGCTCATAACTCATCCCGGTCGGCGTCCCCCGTCCATAAATACCCGGCGCGGCCTCGCGGTGCCCAGGCGCAGGAAGGGCCGAAGTTTGATCCGGATCAAACTTCAGGCGGCTCATCCGGTGTATCCGTGCCCACTGCATTGGTGAGGGGCCGAACATGATGGCTTTAGCGGAACCGTCCGACCGCAAGGGTCCCTCGATCCTCGGCGTCGATCCGTGGGTGCCGGGCCCCCGAAGCGGCGCAAGGCATCAGCTTCTCAGCGAGGAGGAGCGGTCACGGCTGGCGGTGATCGCCTCGATCGTGCGGTTCAAGAAAGGCGAGGACATCTACCATGCCGGCGACCGCGCCGACGCGATCTTTAACATCATCAGCGGCGTGGTGAAGTCCTATTCGGGCCCCGGCGGCGATCGCATCGTGGCGTTCCTGTTTCCGAACGACCTTTTCGGGCTGTCCGAGGAAGGCGTCTACACCAACGCGGCGCGGGCACTGATGCCGGTGACCGCCTATCGGCTGCCGGTTCCCGCCCTGCGGAGCCGGCTCTCGAAGGACGCGCTGCTCGAATATCACGTCATCTGCAAGCTGTGCGAGGAACTGCGGCAGGCGCAGCGTCATGCCTTCCTGCTCGGCGAGCGGCGCGCCGACGCGCGGCTCGCGACCTTTTTGCAAATGCTGGAGCAGCTTCAGGCGGCGAACGGCGACGCCGCGAGCGAGATTTACGTTCCGATGGACCGCTCCGATATCGGCGAATATGTCGGCCTGTCGCTCGCCGCCGTGAGCCGGACGTTCGGCAGCCTGGTCCGGCGCAACGTCATCAAATTCCGGGACCGCCGGCACGTCAAGATTACAGACCGCACCGCCTTCGAGCGAATCCTCACCGGCGGCGCCGGGCAGCGCGCCGTGCGAAAGGCGCGCGACCGCTGAAACCAGCCGCGCCAGGTTCAGCGAGCACCGCGCTAATTACTCGTCTTCGGGATAATCCGCCTCGTTGTGAGATTCAGCGAACCGGTAGCCGCGTATGAAGGCCTTGCGGTAGCGCATCGGCTCGCCGTGCATCAGCACGTATTTGAAGCGTCCCGCCGTCAGCATCTGCATGATCGGACCGAGCGCGTCCAGCGGCAGGGTGAGATAGCCGATCAGCCGCTCGTGGTGAATGTTCAGCGTGCCGACGCACCTCGGCGGCGGCTCGTCGTGGCGCCGCTCCATCTCCAGGGCTTCCGGAAGGAAGATCAGCTCGGTCGCTTCGACCTTGATCCTGCGCGGTCGAAGCAAAACCCCGCGAACGGTCAGGTGCCGGTAATCGGCGAACTGCTTGTCCTCCCATTTCACGCCACTGACGCTGAAACTGTAGTCCCAGTCCCAGCCGGTGATCCGCACGTGATAGGAGGCAAACTCAATTGTTTGCCTGCGGCTCCGCTTCTTTCGCGCCATGGCACAGCCCGAATGACGATCCCGGCTCCCAAGCGACCGGGCATTCCCGCATCATCGTAATCGCCGGCACCCGCTTCCTCCATCCCCACCGCATCCAACCCGCCTTTCTTATCGGCCTTGTTGCGCCGTCCGTCGGCTCATGGCCGCAAGCGCCAAAGCGCTCGTCCTCTTCGTTCCCGTCGCAAGCGATGCACCCGCCTCCTCCGGCGCACGGGCCTCCCCCAGAAGGCCGCGATTGGCGCGGCCGGGAAACGATGGAGGAAACAATGCGAGTGCTGACAATCAACGAACTGATGCGCCTGACGCGGATCGAGCTTTGCGATCTCGTTACGCGGATCACAAACGAGCTTCCGAAATTCGCGGCCGCCTCGCCGGAGCGCACAACGGCGCTCACGAACCTGCGCAACATCCGTTACGTGCTCGCGCGGCGGGATTACTCGCCGTAACGCGCGGCGCGAAAAGGTGTGCGCGACGCCTCATTGCCCCTTGCCCTCGCAACTTTCCGGTGTACTCTGCCCACGGCAGCCGGTGAAATTCCGATGTCTCTTCAGACTCGCCCCTCCGCGCCGATGTCCCGATACGCCAAGCTCGTTGTTGCAGCATGGATTTATTCGGGGGCGCTGTCCGCGCTTTGCGGCTTTGTCGCCTCGCGGTTCGTCTCTTCGAGCGCCGCCCTTTGGCCGGTGCTCGCGATATTCCTCGGCGGCGGGCTTAGCGGGACACTCATCGCGCTATTCGATCCCGAACGATACGAGTAGCGGATATGCTGAGGGCGCTGGCGGCGGCTCTGGTTCTGGCAATCGTTTTTGGCTCGGTTTCCTGGGCCTTCTTCTCGGCGTTGCACAGCGGTTTCGCCCATGCTGACGCGCAGAACGCGGCGCTCGGCTACGGTTATGCGTCCGCCCTTTGCTGGGGCCTCAGCGTAGTGGGCTATCTGATCTGGAGCAGCTTGCTGCCGGTATGGTTCGGCATCACTACCACCAGCAACTTCTGGATCAGCTGGTTCAATCTGTTCGCGGCAATCAGCGCAGCGGCGTCGGTGGCTTACTCAACTCTTTGAAACGGCTCCAGCCGCAACGCTGCGCCGCTATCGCGCGTTCATTTGCCGCTTCAGCTGCGCGATCTCGAGCTCGTCGCTATCGAGGCGAGCGCGCAGATTATCGTTGTCGGCCTCAAGTGCAGCGAGTTTCTGGTCTCGGTCATCATCATTGGCCTTAAGTTGCTGCACGGCTTTGACAAGCGGCACGACAAGTTTGGGATAATCCACCGACAAGGCGTTCGTGATGGTTTGCTTCGTTCCATCGGCCAATGTGATGTTCATGGTGCCGTTTGTTGTTACGAGTTGCGGCAAGATCGGCTGTACATCCTGCGCAAGAAAGCCTATTTGCCGCCCATATTTGGCGTTTTGTGCCGCGTCTTTCCAATTGAATGTTACGGGGTGAAGTTGCTGTATGGCACGCAGCCCCTCCGCGTCCGAGAGGGCGGCAACATCCGTTTTTAGCCGCATGTCCGAAGTGCCGCAGGCGCTGCCGGAAACGAGTATGTTGCCGACGCTGTCCCGGCAAATATATGTCGATCCCGCACCTGCCGTAAGCCCCGGACCGAAGTATACTGTGCCGAGGACCGTCAGTGTCGCATTTGGGCTCGTCGATCCGATGCCGACGTTGCCGCTCATCAGCAGAATTGGGTTGCCGGCGCCATAAATTGTTATATCGGGATTAAAGACCCCTCCGTATATGCCGCTGTAATAGCCAACGTCTCCACTGGCGTTTCCTCCATGAGCAAATTCGAGAACTGCTCCGTCGCCGGAATTAGTGCCACCGCCGGAGATTTGCAAATAGGCGGCTCCCGACGCTGCACCAACCTGCAATAGGCGCTTTGGCGCCGTCGTCCCGATGCCGACGTTGCCGGAGGGATCGATGCGCATGTGTTCGCTATTGCTTGTCAAGAATTCCAGAGGAATTGCCTGGGCCGCCGAAAGTTGTACTTGGGTGCCATCGCTCCACAAATATGCGTTCTGCTGACTGCGCGCGGCATTGTACATTCTGAGCCCGAAGCCGGACGTGTCGGACTCGATAGCGCCTGCCACCGATAGCGAGTTCTGCGGCGACGTCGTCCCGATCCCGACGTTACCATCGAGAAATGCATACGTATTCGCACAAAATTCTATTGGGGTCCATGCGCTGCCTGCATCATTAATTGAAACGATAGATGCCGCAAAGGAATTGCCAGTAGGGTCGGTATCAATCTGTATATGTTGATTTGCTGCTACTCTGACATCGAGCGGAAAACGCGGCGCCGTCGTCCCGATGCCGACGTTGCCGCTCATCAGCATTGAGACTGCTGGCGTTCCGTCGCAAGGCAACAAGGCGCTGTTGCTCGATTGGCAGAAATCAAGTCGATTGGACGACGAAAGATACTTAATACTTGCGTGCGCCACACCTGTATCATTGAATTTGATGCCAATGCCGTTCGTCTCGGTTTGAGCAGACCCCATATCGCCGATACGAAGCAGGCCCCCGTTTATATCAACCGTTGATGCTGCTGTTGGATCGATATTGCCTGTTACATCAAGCTTCGCGCCCGGCGCCGTCGTCCCGATCCCGACGTTGCCGCCTTGTGTAATGACAACTACGGGCGTGATGGAGGATAACAGTCCGGCGCTAGGTCCAATGTATAGCTTTTGCGAGTTGCTTTCATGATCCTTGATTATCCATCCGCCACTGGGCGTTTGCAGTTGCAGGTTTGCGTCATCTCCTGCCGCGGAAGTTTGGATGATTCCCCAACTGCCGGCCGTAGAGCTGTACATATGCAGCAGCGATTGCGGCACCGTCGTCCCGATGCCGACATTGCCACCCGCCGCGATGCGCATGGCTTCCTGCGGGGCGACGTTGCCGCCGGGTGCTACCATGAAGGCCAATTGCCCCGCGTTGTATTGCCCGGATGTGCGCGCGCCGTGGATGGCGACGATCTCGGCGTCCGCATAGTTGTTGGTATTGTTGCCGGTCAGGTCGGCGAAAGCGAGCGCCGAACTGTTGCTGGTGGTCGTGCTGGTATTCGAGATCGTCAGCGTCGCGGCGCTGCCGCCTTCGGTGGTCGAGGAATCGGATGCCGCCACCGTTAATGGCCGCGCCTCGGTCACAGCATCGAGCAGCGTCAAGCCGGTCGTGCCGACGCCGACATTCCCGCCGCTATAGATGAAGTTGCTGGCGCCGCCGAAGGTGCCGTTATTGTCGTACTGGACTTGCCCGTTGGTTCCGCCGACGGTGCCTTGCACGCTGGAGCCGTCGCCGCCCGGAGCGCCCGCGAAATGCACGACATTGGTGGTGGTGTTGCCGGCGACGTAGAGCGTGGTGTTCATGCCGCTCGATGTGCCGACGCCGAGATAGCCGCTGGTGTAATTCCAGACGAGATTGCTCGATCCTTGAAACGCGCCGTTCTGATTGAACTGCACTTGCGTGTCGCTGCCGCCGGGTACTCCGGCGCCGCCGCCAACGGATGTCCATTTGGCGGGCGTCGCGCCGTCGGAGGTGAAACAAGCGCTGCCGTATTGCGTTTTGAGGGTGGCGGCGCTGGAAGGCTGAATGGTATCGCCGCCGGCATGCGCGGCAATCGTCAGCGTGTTCGTTGAATTCACGCCGCCGCCTTTGTCCACCACGCACACGGTCTGGCCGGCGTTCGCCGTGCTGCCGAGGGGGAGCGTCCAGGTCCGCGCGAGTGTGAGCGCCGTGGTTCCGACGGCGACGGTGCGGTCGGTGGCGAGAATCTGATAGGCCGTGTCGCCGTTCGAGGAGGGGATCGTCATCTCCTCGATATTCAGGCCCTGCACGGTATTGGTGCTGAGCGAGCCGCGCGCGGCCTGCGCCGTGATCTGCCCCGTGCCGCCGTTGGCGACCGGCACCGCGCCGCTCGTCGTCGACGAGCCGAAATTAACGGTAAAGCCGGAGCCCGTCGCGCCAGAGGTCAACGTGCCGACCGTTGCGAGGCTCCCGGCGCTGGTGAGGTTAGAAAGGCTCGTGATGTTGTTCAGCACCGTCGCGGGCAGCGAGGTGCTGAACGAGGGGTTGGTCGAGGTGCCGCCGCTGGTCAGGATCGAGCCCGCCGCGACATCCGCGACCGAGGACAAGCCCGAGCTTCCGTTGCAAGCCACGAAAACCCACTGTGCTGGCCTTCTGCGATTCGGTTTCAAGGAGTGCAAAACAATATCATGAGTTGCCATCCTTACGGCGACTTCACGACTACCTCGTCCGCCAGTTCCATCAGACTAGAGGGACCACCGAAGTATCCGCCAGAGGTGGCCTCTTATGTTGCATCCATGTTGCGTGGAGCTATTGGCACTCGTTGGCAAGCGTTGAAATTGCTTGGAAATTTTTTGCAACATGACGCAACATGAAAACGGCGTTTGAGAACATCGCCGCAGGCTCTAAGTAACGGATTTTTCGAAGGAAGTTTTGGCTGGGGCGGGAGGATTCGAACCTCCGAATGGCGGAATCGAAAATCCGCCGAACCGATTTTCACAGCCCCGGCAGAAAACAAAAATCACCGTTTCCATTCGCGAGCGCGTTGAACAGCCGGCATGAGAGTTGAGTAAGATCGGCGCCAAATAAAAAAGCAAACGGGAGCAAACGCGATGAAATCCAGGCTCTATATTGCGACGAACGGTCTGGGCGTGTGGTACAGCGACGATCTGGGCGAGAGTCTCGTTCGCATGAACAGCCGCGCCGGCATGTACAGCGGCTATCACATCTGGGCGCTGGCCTCCGACCCCTCCGATGCCAACTCCGTGCTGGCCGGCACCAACGGCGGCCTGTTCCGCCTCGATCGTACCGACAACCAGTGGTCGCACATGCCGAGCCCGATGGACGACCGGCACAAGATCACGGCGCTGGCATTTTCCCCTCACGATCCGGACGTAATCCTTGCGGGAACGCAGTTTGCCGCAATGTATCGTTCGGAAGATCACGGCCGCACTTGGCGTCAGCTCGATCTTGAGATCCCCGAAATCTGCTCGAACAAGAACCAATCGCGATTCACGCGGATCATTTTCGATTCTGTCGATCCTCGTTTGGCCTGGGCTGGCGTCGAGCTCGACTACGTCTGGCGCAGCACCGATGGAGGAAAGACCTGGAAGAAGATCACCAAGGGTATCGAGACGGACGACATTCACGGTCTGTGCGTCAGCCATGTCGGCGGCCGCCGGCGACTGATCGCCGCCACGGATCGCGGCGTCTATCTCAGCAACGATGACGGCGAGAGCTGGGAGAAAGGTGCCGTGAACGCGGCGTCGCCATATATGCGCGCGGTGGTGCCGCGCTCCGATAATCGTGGCGTCGTGTTTCTCACCAATGGCGATGGGCCGCCCGGCTCATGGGGCCGTCTGCTGCGCAGCCGCGACAACGGCGACCATTGGGATGACGTGCCGCTTCCCGGCTCGGTCGAAAGTTCGATGTGGTCGGTCGCCGCTCATCCCGCCGATCCGAACCTGATGTTCGCCTCGGCCTGTCTCGGTCAGATGTACCGAAGCAGTGACGGCGGCGAGACCTGGAGCGGCATCAAACGCCGGCTTGGCGAGATTCGGCACGTCATCTGGCTGCCAAGCTGAGACGGCTGAAGGGCTCGTTTGATGCTGCTGCCAAGCGAGCTGTGATGTGAACAGCGTGATCCGCAACCGCAGGAAAGCGCCTCGACGAGATATCAGCTCCCAGGCGACCTCGGAAACAAGCCATACGTGCTATGCATGTCAGCGGACCGGTTGGTTGAGCTTGTTCATAATCCGGCCAAACGACACTATCGCGCCGTTCGCACGTCGGCTCGATTGACGCATACGCCTAAGTGGGTGGGGAATGCCAGAAGCAGAACGGTCCGCACGGACAGCACCTGAATTCGACGAAATCTTTGACGTTGTCGTGGTCGGCTACGGCTTCGCCGGTGGCGTCTCAGCCATCGAAGCGGCCCGGTCCGGAGCCAGAGTGCTGCTGATCGAGAAAATGCCCGATCCAGGCGGCATCTCGATTTGCTCGCATGGGGCGATCTGCTCCACGCGCGAGCCGGCCAAAGCGCTGGAATACATGCGGGCCACGAATGCGGGCCGCACGCGCGACGACGTGCTGCAGGCCTTCACTCGCGGCATGAGCGAAGTCGAGGCTTATTTTCGCGACCTTGCCAGCATCTGCGATGCCGAGATCTTCGTGCGCGAACGCGGCGGCAATTACCCGTTCCCGGGAGCCGACGCGTTCTATTACACGCAGGTTGAGCGCATTCCCAATTTCGATGCGAGCCAAACATATCCCAATGTGCGCGGACGGCCCAGTGGTCCGCTGGTCTTCAAGATCCTTCAAGACAACGTCGCCCGGCTGCCCATCGAGGTGCGACTCTCGACCAAGGCGAAAGCGCTGATTGCCGACTCAGATCGTCAGGTCTGCGGCATTGTGATCGAGGGCAAGGGCGGCGAGCGACGCGTCAAGGCTGAGCGCGGCATCGTGTTGGCCTGCGGCGGCTTCGAAGCCAATGAGGAGATGAAACGACAATACTGGCAAATGAAGCCGGTATTTGGCGCGGCAAGCGTCGGCAACACGGGCGACGGTATTCGCATGGCCCAACAGCTTGGCGCCCAGCTTTGGCACATGTGGCACTTCCACGGGTCCTACGGCTTCCGCCACACCGATCCCGATTATCCGTACGCGATCCGCACCAAGCGCTTTCCCGACTGGATACCCGGCAAGGAGCACCTTGCCGTCGTACAAACCGCGTGGATCCTGGTCGATAAGCGCGGGCAGCGCTTCATGAATGAGTTACCGCCCTATGTGCAGGACCAGGGCGCGCGGCACCTCGAATATTTCGATTCAGTGACACAAACCTTTCCGCGGATCCCTGCATACCTCATCGTCGACGAGGCCGGCCGCCGCCGCTACCCGCTCGGCAACCCGACTTACAACGACCGCAACATGAGCTTCACCTGGAGCCGGGACAACCTCAAGGAAGTCGAGCTTGGCATTCTCAAGAAGGCGGCAACGATCGAGGAGCTGGCTGACAAGATCGGCTGCGATCGTGCCGCGCTTACCGAGACGATCGCGCGCTGGAACGAGATGTGCTTGAAGAGGAAAGATCGGGATTTTGGCCGTCCGGCGGGCACCATGATGCCGATTGCGCATTCACCGTTCTACGTCGGGGAGGTCTGGCCGGTTGTTTCCAACACGCAGGGCGGCCCTGTGCACAATGCCCGCCAGCAGATCATTGACGTGAACGACAATCCGATCCCGCGGCTCTACGCGGCGGGCGAACTCGGCAGTTCGTTCGGCCACCTCTATCTCGCCGGCGGCAACATATCGGAGTGCTTCGTCACCGGCCGCATCGCGGGGCGCGAAGTCGCCGCGCTGGCAGCCTGGGGCCGCTGAGCGAACAGAGCTTCGACGGGAGAGACCGGAATGCCCATGCTCGCTGCCAACGGCGAAACCATTCATTACGAACAGACCGGTTCAGGCCCGGCCGTGGTGCTGCTCCACAGCCTCGGCACCAGCGGGCAAATGTGGACGCGGCAGATTGAGCCGCTCAAGGACCGTTATTGCGTCATCACGCTCGACTGCCGCGGCCATGGCCAATCGTCGGCGAATGGCGAAATGAATCTTGCCGCTGCCGCCCAGGATCTGCGTGCCGTTCTTGATCATCTTGGCTGCAAGGCCTGCCATCTTGCCGGCCTCGGCATGGGCGGCGCGGTGGCGCTGCACTTTAATGCGCAGTCGCCGGATTTGGTCCGATCGATCGTGTTCGCCGACTTTGCCGCCAAGCCCGCCGAGAACAGCAGCGACACTGTGACCGCCCGGCGTGAAGCGATCGCCTATATCTCGATGCCGGAATTCGCCACACAATACGCGGCCGAACATCTGATGTTCACCACGCCGCTCGACGTTCAGGACGAAGTCGCCGCCATGATCGCCGGGATGAATTCAAAGACTTATCTGCTGGCGATGCAGCAGACAATGCTCGAGGACTTCAGCCCGCTCCTTGGCGCCGTCAAGGCGCCGGCTCTGGTGCTGGTCGGCGAAAACGACATGGTGGTCACCAAGCCGATGGCCGAAGCGTTCGCGCACAGCATCGGCGGGGCGGCGCTTGAGGTCATTCCCGCGGCATCGCATCTGAGCAACATCGACAATCCGGATGCGTTCAACAAGGCGCTATGCAAATTTCTCGACGCGCGCGGCTAGAGGCATCATTGACTTCCGATGCGCTATCGGCAGCGGCAAATTTCCCACGTCGTCGATTGGCGCGGAGTTGATCCGATCGGTCCATTGAGGAAACGTCAATGCTGAGCTTGAGCCGCATCTGTTTTACGCTCGCCGCCGCCGTGGCATCCATCCTTGTTGCCCTTGTCGCCGCGCCCGCTCAGTCGCCACGTTCGGTCGCCGACCTTTTCCGCGGCAAAACGATAAGGCTGGTAATACCCACCGGCCCAGGGGGCGCCTACGGGCTCTATGGGCTGCTGTTCGCCGAGTATTTCGGCAGGCACGTCCCGGGACGGCCGACGATCATACCTGAATATCGGGCAGGCGCCGGTGGAATCGTCGCCGCCAACTATCTCTATACAATTGCGCCGCGCGACGGCACCGTGCTCGGGATTCCGTTGGCCCCTGTCATCCTCGGGCAATATACCGGCGGCTCGGCCGTCCAGTACGACAGCGCAAAATTCAATTGGCTCGGACAAATGTCCGACATCACCAGGCTGCTCACGGTCTGGAGCGATTCCAAGATCCACACGTTCTCCGATCTTGCCACCCAGGACAGCGTTGCTGGGACGACCGGCCGGGGTTCCGAGACCTTCATCAATCCTGCAATCGTCAATTACGTGTTTCACATCCGGATCAGAATTGTCGGCGGATACAAAGGCTCGGCTAGCCTTTTGCTCGCCCTCGAACGTAAAGAGATCGGCTTGATGTCGGCGACGTGGAGCAATCTGGCCGGCAACCGGGCGGATTGGATAACGGACGGCAAGGTGAGATTCCTGGCGCAGATCGGACTTTCGAAAGTACCCGGTCTGAACAACGTCCCGCTCCTTGTTGATCTCGCCAAGACCGATGCGGACCGCCAATTGATCGAGTTCATGTCGCTGGTGACGACTTCGGTCGGCTATTCGGTGATAAGCCCTCCCGGCGTTCCCGGCGATGTCGTCGGTGCGCTGCGCACCGCTTTTGACGATACGATGAAAGATCCTGCTTTCATTGCCGACGCGCACAAACGGCACGTCGACCTGACGCCGGAGCGATATCAATCGGTCGAAGCCGCAGTGAACAAGGCGATCCAATCTCCGCCGGCGCTGTTCCAACGCTTCAAGGCTGCCATCGGCAGCCAGTAAGCCGTGCCCGCTTTTGGCCGCACAAGGAAACGTTTTGGCTGGGGCGGGAGGATTCGAACCTCCGAATGGCGGAATCAAAATCCGCTGCCTTACCACTTGGCTACGCCCCAAAACGCGGCTGGAATCCGTGCTGACGGCGGCAAGATAGCGACGCCCGCCTGACGGATCAATGTTCGCGGCGCGCTCTATAATAGTATTGCCTGACAGCGCGCTATAATAATGTATGTGGGAACAGTCGATGCCGGCCGAAAGGCTGCCGATCCGGCGGCGCGGCTCACAGGAAACAATATGTCCGATCCAGTCCTCGTGGCCGACGATGGCGCCGTGCGCATTATCCGCCTCAACCGGCCGGAGAAGAAGAACGCGCTGACGCAGCCGATGTACGAGATCATGACGCGGGCGCTCGCAGAGGCGGCGCAAAGCGACGCTATCCGCGCCATCGTGCTGGCGGGTGCGCCTAGCGCATTCTGCGCCGGCGCCGACATCGCCGAATTTCTTGAATCTGCGCAGAGCGGTGGATTGCGGCCGAAGACCGTCGAATTCCTGCACACACTGGCGCGCAATCCGAAGCCGCTTGTCGCCGCGGTCGGCGGGCTCGCGGTCGGCATCGGTACGACCATGCTGCTGCATTGCGACTACGTCGTCGCCGGCAGCAACGCGACCTTCGCGACACCGTTCTCGCGGCTCGGCCTCATCCCCGAAGCCGGATCGAGCCTGCTGGCGCCGCTGCGCATGGGTCACGCCCGCGCCTTCGCACTGCTCGCCATGGGCCGGCCGCTGTCGGCCGCGGCGGCGAAAGATGCCGGCATCGTCAACGAGGTGGTCGATCCTTCCACCGTCGATGACGTGGCGCTCAAGGCCGCGCAGGACATCGCGACGCTGCCGCCCGGCGCCATCGCGGTGTCGCGGCGGCTCCTGCGCGGCGAGGTTGACGCCGTGGTCCGCCGGATCGATACCGAAACTGAACTGTTTCGCGAGCGCCTGCAATCCGACGAGGCGCGCGCCGCATTCGCGGCCTTTCTGTCGCGCAAGAAGTGAGGGGCGATGGGACTTGCCGGCAAGACGCTGTTCATCACCGGCGCGTCGCGCGGCATCGGGCTTGCGATCGCGCTGCGCGCCGCACGCGACGGCGCCAACATCGCCGTTGCCGCAAAGACGCGGGAGCCACATCCGAAATTGTCCGGCACCATCTACACCGCTGCCGAACAGATCGAGCGCTCGGGCGGCAACGCGCTGCCGCTCGTCGTCGACGTGCGCGACGAGACGACGGTCAAAGACGCGCTGGATCAAACCGCACAGAAATTCGGCGGCATCGATATCGTCGTCAACAATGTCAGCGCGATCTCGCTGACCAGCGTCGCCGATACCGACATGAAACGCTTCGATCTGATGCATCAGATCAATGCGCGTGGCACGTTCGTCGTGTCCAAGTGGGCCATTCCATTTCTGCAAAAGGCCGTGAACCCGCACATTCTGATGATTTCGCCGCCGCTCGACATGAAGGAGAAATGGTTCGCGCCGCATACCGCCTACTCGATGGCCAAGTTCGGCATGAGCCTCGTGGTGCTCGGGCTTGCCGGCGAATTGCGCGACAAGGGCATCGCTGTGAACGCGCTGTGGCCGCGCACCATCATCGCCACCGCCGCGATCCGGAATCTGCTCGGCGGCGAGGAACGGATGCAGCAGGCGCGCAAGCCGGACATCATGGCGGATGCGGCCTACGGGGTTTTCGACACGCCGGCGCGCGAACTCACAGGCCGGTTTCTGATCGACGACAGCTTTCTGGCGACACGCGGCGTAACGGATTTCGAGCGTTATCGCGTCGACCCGAGCAAAGACCTGGCGGCGGACTTTTTCCTGCCCGCCGACATTGCGCCGCCGCCCGGCGTCCGCACGGTCGAAACCTATGGAGATCGCCGGTGACATATCGCGCTCCGCTTGCCGACATCGGCGCCGCGCTCAAATACGCCGCGGGCCTCCCCGCCGCGATCGATGAAGGACTGTTTGGCGACCTCACCATGGGGGATGTCGATGCAGTGCTGACGGAAGCCGGCCGCTTCGCCGCCGAGGTGATCGCGCCCCTCAATCGCGTCGGCGACACGTTCGGTACGCCGTTCAAGGACGGCGTCGTCACCACGCCGCCGGGCTGGAAGGAAGCGTATCGCGGCTGGTGCAACGGCGGCTGGAACGGCCTCGCCGCACCGGCCGAATGGGGCGGCCAGGCGCTGCCGCAGACGTTGAGCATGGCGTGCCAGGAAATGTGGAACTCCGCCTCGATGGGATTCGCCGTCGGCCCGCTGCTGACCATCGCGGCGGTCGATGCGCTTTATGCCCACGGCTCCGAGACGCTCAAAAAAATCTATCTGGAAAAGCTCGTATCCGGCGAATGGGCCGGCACCATGCAGCTCACCGAGCCGCAGGCGGGCTCCGACGTCGGCGCGCTGCGCACGCGAGCAGAGCGCGCGCCTGACGGCACCTACCGGCTCAAGGGACAGAAAATCTTCATCACCTACGGCGAGCACGATCTCACCGACAACATCGTGCATTTTGTGCTCGCGCGGCTGCCCGATGCGCCGCCGGGCACGCGCGGCATTTCGCTGTTCCTGGTGCCGAAATTTCTGCTCAACGCCGACGGCTCGCTCGGTGCCCGCAACGACATTCGCGCCCATTCGGTCGAGCACAAGCTCGGCATCCACAGTTCGCCGACCTGCACGATGATGCTCGGCGATCAAGGCGGTGCGGAGGGTTATCTGATCGGCGAGGAAAACGCCGGCATGGCCTGCATGTTCACGATGATGAACCGCGCGCGGCTCGCGGTCGGCCTGCAGGGCGTCGGCATCGCCGAATGCGCCACGCAGCAGGCCTTGGCGTATGCACGCGGGCGCAAGCAGGGCCGCGTCACCGGAATGAAGGCAACGGAATCGGCGCCGATTATCGCTCATCCCGACGTGCGGCGCATGCTGCTTTCGATGCGCGCACTGACCGCCGCGGCGCGCGCCGTCTGCTATGCCACCGCGATCGCACTCGACCGCTCCGAACGGAGCAAGGATGACACAGCGCGCAAAGCCGCGCATGAGCGCGCCTCGCTGCTCACGCCGATCGCCAAAGCGTTTTCGTCCGACATCGGCATCGAAGTGGCGTCGCTTGGCGTGCAGGTGCACGGCGGCATGGGCTTCATCGAGGAGACCGGCGCGGCGCAGCTTTACCGCGACGCGCGGATCGCCGCGATCTATGAGGGCACCAACGGCATTCACGGCATTGATCTCGTCACGCGCAAGCTGCCGCTGTCCGGCGGAGCGGCGGTCGCGGCGCAGATCAAGGAACTGCGCGGCATGGTCGAAGCGGTCGAGGCGAGCAACGATCCGGCATTCGGTTGGACGGCCGTGCGGCTTGCTGAAGCGGTCGAAAGCCTCGCCCGCGCCACCACATGGATGCTCGGCCGCGGCGGCACCGAGGCCGACGCCGCGCTCGCCGGGGCGACGCCGTATCTGCGCCTCTACGGTCTTGCCGCCGGCGGCTGCCTGTTGGCGAACGAAGCGCTCGCCGCGCTCCGGCTCGGCGACGAGGCCGCGGCGCGCACGGCGCTGGCGCGGTTCTTTGCCGAAAACTATGCGGTCCAGGCCGGCGCGCTGGAGCGCACCGTGATCGAAAGCGCACCGGGCCTTCTTGGCGCTGACGCCGCGCTGGCCTAGCGCAACTCTGCACAAGCGATTGCCGTAATCCCTTCCAAGCCGCACGGATGACGGGTTTCGCCCGCGCTCAAGGCGTCCTACATTGCACCGATGTCCACTCTTTTGATCACCCATCCGGCCTGTCTCGACCATCTGACGCCCTCCGGCCATCCCGAGCGGCCCGACCGGCTGCGCGCCATCGAGCGCGCGCTGGAGGCGGAAAAATTCCAGGCGCTGGCGCGCGTCCACGCGCCGCTGGCGCCGCTCGACATCGTCGCGCTGTGCCATCCGATGGACTACGTCGAGGAAATCCGCGACGCCTCGCCAACGGAAGGGCTGGTGCATATCGATGCCGACACCTCGATGTCGCCCGGCACCTTCGAGGCGGCGCTGCGCGCCGTCGGCGGCGGCATCTATGCGGTCGACGAGGTAATGACGAAAAGGGCCGCCAACGCCTTCGTCGCCGCACGCCCGCCGGGGCACCATGCCGAGACCGCGCGGCCGATGGGCTTTTGCCTGTTCGACAACGCCGCCATCGCGGCGCGCTACGCGCAGAAGAAACACGGCATCGCCCGCGCCGCGATCGTCGATTTCGACGTGCATCACGGCAACGGCTCGCAGGAGATTTTCTGGTCGGACAAATCGGTGATGTATTGTTCGACACACCAGATGCCGCTGTTTCCCGGCACCGGCGCCAAAGGCGAGTCCGGCGACCACAACACCATCGTCAACGCGCCGCTGCGGCCCGGCGACGGCGGCGAGGCATTTCGCGAAGCCTTCGAAAGCCGCATCCTGCCGCGACTTGAGGATTACCGCCCCGAACTGATCGTCATCTCCGCCGGTTTCGATGCGCACTATCGCGACCCGCTCGCCAACATCAATCTGGATGAAGAGGATTTCGCCTGGGCGACGCAGAAGCTGATGGACGTTGCCGACCGGTTCTGCGAGGGCCGCGTCGTGTCGATGCTCGAAGGCGGCTACGATCTGCAGGCGTTGGCCAATTCCGCCGCGGCGCACGTTACCGCGCTGATGCGCGGGTAGCGGCACATTGACTTTCCGCGCATTTCCGCGCAAGCGGGAATCTACAAAGAGGCTGCCATGGCGCAGAGTGACGGCAAACAACCGGGCGACATCGAACAGTTGCCGTTCGAGCGCGCGATCGAGGAACTGGAATTGATCGTCAAGCGACTCGAGGAAGGCAAAGTGCCGCTCGAGGAATCCGTCGCCATCTACGAGCGCGGCGAAGCGCTCAAGCGCCGCTGCGAGGATCTGCTGCGTCAGGCGGAAGCGCGCGTGGAAAAGATCACGCTCGACGCCCAGGGTAAACCGACCGGCACCACACCCCTGGATGTAGAATAGTTCTTCCGCCGTCACATCTCCTCCGGAGTCATGGCGAGCGGCGAGCTCCCCCGTTCTCGCAGCGCGCTTTTGTTCGCGCCCGAGTTTTGCGGCACGGCAAGAACAAAGGACCCCCGACAAACAAGGGGGGCGGAGCGCCGGCAGGCGCACCTTGGTACCGCTCCGCACTGCAGGCGTCGCCGCCTGTTTTCGTGGGGTCGCGGCGCGCACCCGCCAACAAACGGGCGCGCTCGCCTTTCGGCGCTCCACCGCGGCACTCGCCGAGATTTTATCCTCGGCTCAGTCCGGTCCCGCGCTTCATGGTCGCGGACAACCGATCCGCGCCCCGGGCAGCCAGCTCCTGGCAGGCCGACTTTCGCCAGCCGGGCGAGTTTCCGAACCGCCCGAACGCGGTTTGCGAGACCGCACCCGGGCACCGCGCTCGCTCCACCTTCAGGATCGCATCCGGAATGTGCCCTTCGATGAGCGAGCTGATTCGCCTTGTACCTTAACTTAGGACAATTATCAATATTAGTCTCTCATAGCGCGACCGACACTATGCCTTGGGGCGCCTTTGGGGCCCAAACCACTGCATTTTGTGGCTCTTTACAACATCGAACAAAGAGAGAACGATATGCCATCTGAACCCCAGCGAAGGAAGCGAATCATGGGTAAGCCGAAAAGGGGGAGCCAATCACGGGTCCGGACAAACGCAGCGCCTGGCTGAGAAAGCTCGATGAGGAATGCCCCTATCAGGTGGTGCTGCCGCGGCGGCAATTGTTCAACGACAGCGAGATCATGGACTTTTTGATCAAGCACGTCGGCAATTTCGACATGTATGTGGAAGACGACTACGCCGCGTTCGTGCGCTACTGCTTCGAAGACCCGATGGACGCGGAGATTTTCCGCGCACGCTTCGAACCGAAGGACGAGCGGTTGCGGCTCGCGGGGTAGTGTCGGCGCGGAAGATGTCCGCGGGCACAGGAGCGGAAGCACTCCGCCCCCTGCGCTTTGCAGATAGATTTTGATCAAGATCAACCGCAAAACGTCTGGCGGCTAATATGCGTTATGTATCGGCACCGGCCATGCCTACCAGATTATCGCGTTGGGCAGATTCGATCAGGCCAGCCGGGCCAGAGGAGTGTGGCTATGCGCACCGAACGGGCGTTATTGCTTGCTTGTCTGCTGGGACCCGGCACGGCTTGGGGACAGCAAAGCGGCACCGCGGAAGACATACGCGAAGGCCACCGCCTGGCTTCTGAATTGTGTTCGATCTGTCACAGCGCGACGCCCGACCAGGCTACCAAGCCAATAATGAATCCACCGGCGCCGCCCTTTGCAAAGATACTGCAGCGCAAAGATCTCACCGCGGCATGGCTCACCAATTTTCTCAAGAACACTCACCGCGGCCTGGATGAACCCAACGGCATGCCGAATCCCGATCTGGCCGATTTTCAAATCAAGCAGATCGTCACTTATCTCATGAGTGTGCGTGCGCGGTAAGAACCTACAGTAATACTCAGTCTGTGCGCTTGACGGGCGCCCTATCCGCGGCGTGTGGCCTGCCATACCCCGCGCAAGAGCCGGCGGAGCCTTGCCGCGCCAAGTACCGCTGCCCAGCGTCCGCGACAGCCGCCCCTCGCCGCTCGCCTGCTGACCGCCGGCGGAAACGTTCACCTCAATTGCGCCGTTCGGTGCAACTCTGCCCCGCAGGCTGACGGTATCGCCGGACGCATTGACGACACTTCCGTTGCTGATGCGCACCGCATAGCGGTAGGAGCGGTCGCAGGCGCCACTCTCGGTAATGATTTGCACGCTCCAGACGCCATCGAACGCGCGCGCCGTGACCGGTAACGGCTGCACCGGGACCGCAGCGCGCCTGCTGCCCGGCACCGGATGCGCACGACCTGGAATTGGCGGCGGAGACGCAACTGTCGCCGCCCATTGGCCGAGGTCGCGCTCCCTCCCAGACGGTGCCGCGCCTAAACCAGATGGTCATGCCATCCGCGGAATAGACGGCGCCTTCGTTCCAGCTTTGCACCCAGAGGTGGCCGGGCCGGTCGATCCAGGCACGCGCTGGCACGCCTGCCTCGTTCAACAGGCGCAGGTCCCAGCCGCGTTGCGCCACGTAGACCGGCTGGTTGACGAGCCCCGCTTCACAGCCCTGGACGCAGCGGAACTGGCCGCTCAGATTGAGGACCTCCTGCGCCAACACCGTCGCCGAAAACATCAAGCCGAGCGCAGCAAGCACAAACAATCCTGTCTTCATGGCCATGCCCTCGCGTCGATTTTCCACATGCTCGATTGGTTGCCCGCAATCCGCGAGCGCCGGCGCAGTGATATCGGATGCGCGGTAGCTTGGGCCATTCGGCGACGCCCCGTTTCCCATCCCCGCTCATCAAACCGGACGGGCCGATTTCCGGCATCCGGCTTTCCGACCAGTTTCACCGTGAGGCACACGACGGAGGCCCAATGTGCACGCGTCTGAGGTGCAGCACGCCAAGTTTTCCGAAGACAGTGTCGTGGGAGAACCGTTGCGTGCCGCGACCCTGCACCTTGTGCCGCCTGACGAGGAAGTGTCGCACGCGATCGTAGACGTGATTGTCGATCTCGCGGTATGCCGACAGACGAGTGCCGTAGCTGAAGTACGTGGACCAACCGCGCAGAAGGCTGTTCAGCTGGTCGCACACTACCGGCCACGAACCTTTGTTGCCGGGCACCAGAAGTTCGCCGACCTTGGTCTTGAACCGCTGGACGCTTTTCTTGGACGGGCTCGCGCCCAGATACCAGTGGCCATCCTTCCGATAGTGATGAGGACCGAACGTGTAGCCAAGGAAGTCGAAGCGTTCCGTCCGGGCAGTCTTCACCGAGGTTTTCGTCTCGTTGAGTGTCAGCCCGAGCTTCGTCATCACCGCCTTCGTCCACGCCAGAGCCTCGGCCGCGTGCCCGCGGCTGAGGATGACAAAGTCGTCGGCGTACGCGACGACGTGCGCGCGGAACGCAGCGCCGCATCCGGTAACCCGCCAATGCTTCAGGAAGCGGTTCATGTAGACGTTGGCAAGCAACGGGCTCGCGACACCGCCCTGAGGCGTGCCGTAAGTGCTGCCCTTGCCGCCGCTCATGCGCCGTTTGCCGTCGCCATCCCATTCCTCGATCGGCGCTTTCAGCCACAACTTGATGAGCCGCAGCACGTGCCGGTCGACGATGCGTCGGGCCACCGATTTGAGGAGGTCCGAGTGCGGAATCGTGTCGAAGTATTTCGACAGATCGGCGTCTACCACGTCGGTGTAGCGCCGGCACACGAGCCGGTGCACTTCCTTGATCGCGTCGGCCGCACCACGTGCGGGCCGATAGCCATAAGCACTGTCCTCGAAGTCCGCCTCGAAGATCGGTTCCAGAACGAGCTTGGCGGCGGCCTGAACCACCCGATCCCGGATCGTCGGGATGCCGAGCGGGCGTTCTCCACCCCCCGGCTTCGGGATCATCACCCGCCGCGCCGGCGCCGGCCGGTACGTCTTCGAGACGAGGTCCTCGTGCAGGCCCGCCAGCCACCCCTCCAGACCCGACGCTTCGATCGCCGCGAAGGTCACCCCGTCCACGCCCGGCGCGCCCGCATTTGCGCGGACCAACGCATAAGCGTGGCGAAGAATGTCTTCTCGATAAATCTTGTCGTAGAGCAGGTAGAAGCGGAACGCGGGCTCCGCCTTCGCCTTACGATACAGCTTCCTCTGAAGGCTCCGGATCTTTTCAGGTGTTGCAAGGCTCATCGCCAATCACCTCCACCTCACCGACTTCGAAAGCACACCAGAAGTCAGGGCCCTTCCCTCCACCGGAGTTACCCGGCTTCCACGGTACCGTGACCCTGTCCGACACCCGCCGGAGCCGCCGCCCTCGTGGCGACGTCGAGGCCGCTACCCTCGCCCGCGACGGGTCTCCCCCGATTACCCGCATCACCCTTCCAACGTGCCGTGCCCATTACCCCGGCGGATCGAACGGGTGCATGCGTCGATTGCTTCCCCGCTCACTCGGCCTTCCCCGTTATTCAGGCGGGTCGGCATCCGCGTCTTCACTTTCGAGGCCTGCTCGGACTTCACTCACGTTACAGCCCGCTGGATCGCTCAACCGCCCAAGGCGGCCTTTGTCACGAGGCTTCGGCCCGCTCAGTTGCCCAAACGAACCGCTCGTCAGCTACCAGATCAATCAACAACTCTCTGGGTGGAATTTTCCTCCACTGGTGATACGCGCCGTCGGGGCGCACTGAATACGCAATAATGAGTAGCATGCGCCACAAGTTGACCAACAGCCCACGACAAATGGGTAGATCGAGGATTGCAGCAATTCGACCTCGCGAAGGCGCGGTTTCGGTTGGCAGGTATCAAGACGATCGTCGGCGGCCACGCCAGCCCACCAGATCGGACGCCGACGGCTTTAGCTCGCCTGTGCGGCCAATGAATTGCAGACGCGCCAGAAAACCAGCGCCAGTTCTTCGGCCATCACGCGCAAATCCCGCTGAAGCGCAGGAAGCGCGACGCCCCCGGTAGACGCCGGCTCCAGGCTGAACGTCGTGTCGGGGTTGTCCGGATCGGAATAGGTGAGAACGACCTGCCACCGCGCCGAGAGGCGGCTCGCGCCGGACAGACGATTTACCGCTTCGGCCAGGCAGCGGATGTGGACGACTGAGTCCGCGTAAAACCAGACGCGCGGAATCTTCTGAAGTTCGCCGGCTTCGTCGGCGTGCCCCTCACATGACCAGCAGGGATGAAACATGCCGAGCTTTTTCAGCTCGAAAACGAGCGGCGCGACCAGCGGTTCGACCGGACTGCGTTCGCCCTCGCTCGACAGCCGCCGCGGCGCCGCCGGGCAGTAACGATGACAGCCGGGCGGCGGCCGATAATCGGCACAATGCGCACAACAGACCGGATCAAGCATCGGGCCCAGCGCGTGCGCCCGCCGCACGTCGCGCACGACCATCCGTTTGCGGGCCGCGCTGTCCTGTCGCGGTTCTATGCGCATAACACACCCTCCTGGAGTAAGCGGTAGCGGAAATCAGTAAAAGAATTACGGATAGCGGATTGCTGGAGCTGCGCCGTTTGGTTGAATGAATTCAATGCATTGCAGCCGCCGGTGACGCTCGTATCGTTCCGGCAGGCTTGTGCAGCACTTTGGCGATATCGGCGTTACGCGTCCTGGCGCGCAGACAAGGCTGACATGACCGCGAACATGGATTGCCGATCGCCGTGCGGTTATTCAACTTGCAGCCATGATCTCGCAGACGAGTCCGTCGCGGCGCCGGGTAAACCGACCTATTTCGGCAGCCTCTGCCGCACCTTGCCGATGTCGCGCCAAGCGTCCTGGCGGAAGTGCTTTTTCAGATTGAGCACCGTATACTGATTGGCCCCGGTAGTGCGGCCCAATTGCTCCCAGGTGACCGGCGCGGAAACCGGCGCGCCGGGCCGGGCGCGGGTCGAATACGGCGCGACCGATGTCGCCTCGCGCGAATTGCGGAAATAGTCGATGAAGATGCGGCCGTTGCGCAGCGCCTTCGTCATTTTGGCGAGGTAGAGTTGCGGGCTGTCAGCCGCCATGGCGAACGCGATCTTTTGCGCAAAATCCTTCGCCGTATCCCAGTCGGCGTCCGCGATCGGCAGCACCACGTGAATCCCCTTGCCGCCGGAGAGCTTGACGAAGCTTTCGAGCTTCAACTCTTTGAGCCGCTCGCGGGTCTCGCGCGCCGCGGCGACAATGTCGGCCCAGGATACGCCCTCTCCCGGATCGAGATCGAACACGATGCGGTCGCAAGTCTCCAGGCTGTCGAGCCGCGAGCCGCGCACGTGAATCTCAAGCGCGCCCGATTGCACCAGCGCAATCAGATCGGCGAGGCTTTCCACGGCGATGACGTCGTGATCCTTACCCGGAACGACATGACGCAGCGACGACTGCTTGATGTTCGACGCGATGTGCTTCTGAAAGAATGTCTCGCCCTCGATGCCTTCCGGCGCCCGCACCAGCGAAACCGCGCGGTTGAGAATGCGCGGCTTAAGCCAGTCCCACACCGAGGCGTAATACTCGGCGAGCTGCTTTTTGGTGACGCCGTCGTCAGGCCAATAGACCCGGTCGGGATGGGTGAGGCGCACGTCCGCGACGGTGTCGTTGCGCGCCGCGCGCGCGGCCGGCGGATCCTTCGCGGTTGCAGCCCCGATCGATCGCCGCATCGCCTGCCCGCGCGAAGCAGCGGCGGCCGCGGCGGGGGCGGCCGGCCGCTCACGCACAACTTCCCGAGCCGGCTTGTCCTCGCGCAGGCCCTTGTAGGCGGCCTGGCGCAGGAGCCCGTCATGGGTGATGCCGCGATATTCCGCCTCGACGACGACGTCCGGCTTGACCCAGATGACGTCCTTGCGCCGCTCGGTCTTCGGGACAGCCAGCGGCGGCCGCTCCGTGCGCAGCTTGTCGAGCCGCTGCCACAGGTCGCGCGCGATCTCACGCGTATAGCCGGTGCCGACGCGCCCGGCGTAGCGCAATTCGCCGTCATCGTGAAACGCCACCGTCAGTGCGCCGATGGCGCGCGGCATTGCGGTCGACGGCGAAAATCCGGCGACGACGAATTCCTGCTCGTCGTGAGCTTTGATCTTGACGAAATTGTCGGTACGGCCGGAACGGTACGACGCGTCACGCAGCTTAGAGATGATGCCTTCGAGATTGAGCTTCTTGGCCTGCTCGAAAATGACGCGGCCATCGCCGTCGAAATGTTCGACATAGCGGATCGGGCCTTCGCTGTTTGCCGGCAGCAGCCTTTGCAGCGCAGCCTTGCGCTCGGTCAGCGGCAGCCTGGTGAGATCGTGTCCGTCAAGATAAAGCAGGTCGAACGCGTTGTAGACGAAGCGGTCGCTGCGGCCGGCTTTCAGATCGGTCTGCAGCAGCGAGAAACTCGACACGCCTTTTTGGTCCTCGACGACAAGCTCGCCGTCGAGCAGCGCGGTTTCGGCCTCAAGCTTGGCGACCGCCGCGGCGACGGGCTTGAAGCGGTGCGTCCAGTCCTGCCGGTTGCGCGTCAGCAGGATCACTTCGCCATGGTCGAGCCGTGCTTCGATGCGGTAGCCGTCGAACTTGACCTCATGCAGCCAGGCGGCGCCATTCGGCGGCACGTCGCGCAGCGTGGCGAGGCTCGGCGGCACGAAGTCCGGCAGGCGAGCGCTCCCTCCCGCGCGCGCTTCGCGCGCCGACCCTCGCCTTTCAGGGGAGGGATCGCTGGGACGCTTTCGCTTCGTTTTTTCAGCGGAGCGAGCCTTCGATTTCTTCTCCGCCTTTGAGCGCGACGCCTCCGTCGCGCGCGCCTGCGCCTTTCGCGGCGCCCTCGCCCGCGTGTCTTTCTTCTGCCTCAGCGCGCGCAGCTCTTCCTTGAAGGCCTGCTGCGACCGGGGCGCCGGATCGGAGGCGCCGCCCGAGCGGCGATTACTATGCCAGACCCGCTTCTTGCCCTTGCCGCCGGCAATTTCCTCCATGCTGCGGCCACTCGCGGCCGAGTTCGGCGCTTCTTCCAGGATGTCTTCCTGGCGAGCGCCGCGCGCCTCGCCGTCCTTGGCCTTGATCAGGAGCCAGTTGTCGTGGCGCTCGTTTGGCCGGCCGCGCATGCGCACCAGGTGCCAGCGGCCGTGCAGTTTTTCGCCGTCGAGATCGAACACGAGGTGGCCCTTGGCGTAGCCCTTGTGCGGGTCGCCCTCCGGCAGCCAGCGGCCGCGGTCCCAGATCATCACCGTGCCGCCGCCGTACTCGCCCTCAGGGATCGTGCCCTCGAAGCTGTTGTATTCGACCGGGTGGTCCTCGACGTGGACGGCAAGCCGCTTGTCGGCCGGGTCGAGGCTCGGCCCCCGGGTGACCGCCCAGCTCTTCATCACGCCGTCGAGTTCGAGCCGCAGATCGTAGTGCAGCCGCCGCGCCGCATGCTTTTGAATGACATAACGGTTACCGCCGCGGCCAGGCGCCCGGCGGCCGCGCGGCTCCGGCGTGACGCCGAATTTTCGCTTCTTGCGGTAAACTTCGAGCGCCACGGCGGCCTACCCTTCGGCCCGCGACGGTTCCGTAACCCTCGGAAATTGCAAGAATTTCGTCATTAGGCAGTTACCGCCATGGCAAAAGCTCCTCTGAGCCCCTACCATATGCTGGACCGTTCGGGACGTGGGAGTTTAACCGTAATGAACCCGTTAGGGACGAGGGGAGTTCCAGTCACGGAGGCGCCGCGAAATTGCTTCCCTCGTCCAGACTGGTGTAAAACCAGCAGAATTTACGTGTTCCGGTCGGTAACTGGGCGCGCACTCAACCCCAATAATGGCTGTTAGGCCGAAGAATCGTGGAGCTTAGCGTGACCGTTCGATCAACTCCTTTGCTCGACATTATCAAAACTCCGGACGATCTTCGCCGCCTTGAGGAAAACCAGCTGCGTCAGGTCGCCGACGAGCTGCGCCAGGAGACGATTGACGCTGTCTCCTCGACCGGCGGCCATCTCGGCGCCGGTCTCGGCGTGATCGAACTGACTGTGGCGTTGCACTATGTATTCGACACCCCCCGCGACCGCCTGGTCTGGGACGTCGGCCATCAGGCCTACCCGCACAAGATCCTGACGGGGCGCCGCGACCGCATCCGTACGCTGCGCCAGGGCGGCGGTCTGTCCGGCTTCACCAAGCGTGCCGAAAGCGAGTACGACCCGTTTGGCGCCGCGCATTCCTCGACCTCGATTTCGGCCACGCTCGGCATGGCGGTGGCGCGCGACCTGCAGCACAAGGACAACAACGTCATCGCCGTGATCGGTGACGGCGCCATGTCGGCCGGCATGGCCTATGAGGCCATGAACAATGCCGGCTCGATGGATTCGCGGCTGATCGTCGTGCTCAACGACAACGACATGTCGATCGCGCCGCCGGTCGGCGCGCTGTCGGCCTATCTGGCGCGGCGCGTCTCCGGCCGCGGCTATCACCGCGTGCGCAAGATCCTCCGCCAGATCGCCAAGCATATTCCGAGCAAGACGCTGGAGTCGCGCGCGCTTGCCATGGAGGAATACGCGCGCGGCCTGGTGACCGGCGGCACGCTGTTCGACGAACTCGGCTTCTTCTATGTCGGCCCGATCGACGGCCACAACATCGACCACCTGCTGCCGGTGCTCAAGAACGTGCGCGACATGAAGAACGGGCCGATCCTGGTGCATGTCGTGACGCAGAAAGGCAAGGGCTACGAGCCGGCGGAGAAGTCCGCCGATAAATACCACGGCGTGGTCAAGTTCGACGTCGCCACCGGCGCCCAGGTCAAGGCCAAGGCGGCAGCGCCCGCCTACCAGAAGGTCTATGGCGAGAGCCTGATCAAAGAGGCGCGCAAGGACGACAAGATCATCGCCATCACCGCCGCCATGCCGTCGGGCACCGGCGTCGATCTGTTCCAGAAGGAGTTTCCCGACCGCACATTCGACGTCGGCATTGCCGAGCAGCACGGCGTCACCTTCGCGGCGGGGCTTGCGACCGAAGGCTTCAAGCCGTTCGCCACGATCTATTCGACGTTCCTGCAGCGCGCCTACGACCAGGTGGTGCACGACGTCGCCATCCAGCGGCTGCCGGTGCGTTTCGCCATGGACCGCGCCGGCCTGGTCGGCGCCGACGGGCCGACGCATGCGGGCTCGTTCGACATCGCCTATCTCGGCTGCCTGCCCGGCTTCGTGCTGATGGCGCCGTCCGACGAGGCCGAACTGGCGCACATGGTGGCGACCGCAGTCGCGATCGACGACCGGCCGTCGGCGCTGCGCTATCCGCGCGGCGAAGGTCATGGCGTGCCGATGCCCGATGAAGCCAAGCCGCTCGAAATCGGCAAAGGCCGCATCGTGCGCGAGGGCACCAAGATCGCCCTGTTCTCCTACGGCGCCCGGCTGCACGAATGCCTGAAAGCGGCCGACGAGCTCGCCACGTTCGGGCTGTCCACCACGGTCGCCGACGCGCGCTTCGCCAAGCCGCTCGACGTCGACCTGCTGCTTCGGCTTGCGCGCGAGCACGAAGTGCTACTCACCATCGAGGAAGGCGCGATCGGCGGGTTTGGCGCCTTCGTGCTGCAGGCGCTGGCCGAGCACGGCGCGCTCGACCGCGGCCTGAAAGTCCGTTCGATGGTGCTGCCCGACATCTTCATCGACCAGGATTTGCCGAACGCCATGTATGCCAAGGCGGGCCTCGACGCCAAAGGCATCGTCGCCAAAGCGTTCGAAGCGCTCGGCCAGAATATCCGCGGCGAGACGGTCAAGCTCGTCGGATCGTAACTGTCATTCCCGCGCCGGCGGGGAAGGGGGACCGCGTGCAGCGCGGTGGAAGGGGCGTGTGACTCGCCACTTCATATGCGTCGCAAATGTATCTTCACGGCCCGCGCCCCCTCCACCATGCTTCGCTTCGCTCGCATGGTCCCCCTCCCCCGCTATCGCGGGTGAGGATGCAGCCATGACCAAACAACGCGCCGATCGGCTGTTAGTCGCGCGCGGTCTGTTTGAAAGCCGCGCCCGCGCCCAAGCCGCGATTGCCGCCGGCCTGGTCCGCGCCGACGGCGTGCCCTTGCGCAAAGCCTCCGAAGAGATTTCCGAGACGGCGGCAATCGAGGCCGAGCCGGAACATCCCTATGTGTCGCGCGGCGGCGTCAAGCTCGCCTTCGCGCTCGATCATTTTGCGCTCGACGTGACGGGCCACGTCTGTCTCGATGTCGGCGCCTCGACCGGCGGCTTTACCGAGGTGTTGCTGCAACGCCGCGCGCGACGCGTCTATGCGGTCGATGTCGGCCGCGGCCAGCTTCATGCGCGGTTGCAGGGCGACGAGAATATCGTTGCGATCGAGGATACCGACATTCGCGCGCTCGATGCCGCGCGACTTACGCATCGACCCGGCTTCGCAGCCGTCGATGTCAGTTTCATTTCGCTAAAATTGGTGCTGCCGGCGGTCGAAAAGCTGCTCGGCGAGCGCGCAACGCTGGTCGCGCTGATCAAGCCGCAATTCGAGGCGGGACGCGGCGCGATCAAGAAGGGCGTCGTGCGCGATGCCGGACTGCACGCCGCGGTCTGCGCCGACATCGAAGCATTCATTTCGGCGCGCGGCTGGCGCGTCGGCGGCATCGTCCCCTCGCCTATTCTCGGCGGTGCCGGCAATCGCGAGTTTCTCATCGAGGCGGAGCGTGGTTGAACGGCTCACGATCGCGCGGCTCGGCCACCGCGGTGACGGCATTGCCGACAGCCCCGACGGGCCGATCTACGTGCCCGGCACGTTGCCCGGCGAAACCGTCGAAGTCGAAGACGTGGCCCGGCCATCCCGACCGGCGCCAATTGCTCAATGTCGAGCAACCGAGCGCCGAACGGGCCGCGCCGATCTGTGTGCATTTCGGCGTATGCGGTGGCTGCGCGCTGCAGCACTGGCAGAGCGCATCCTACCGCGCCTGGAAGCGCGGCCTCGTGGTCGAGGCGCTGTTACAGGCCGGACTCGACGCGCCAGTCGGCGAACTCATCGACGCGCATGGCGAGGGCCGCCGCCGCGCCACTTTTCACGCCCGCCGCGGCACGCACGACGTGCTCGAAGTCGGTTTTTCCGCCGCCCGCACTCACCGCATCGTCTCCATCGACCGCTGTCCGGTGCTGGCCAAAAGTCTCGATCGCGCGCTCGCCGCCGCATGGGCCATCGCCGAAGCTCTCAACGTGACGGAGAAGCCGCTCGACATTGCGGCGACGGCGACCGATGCGGGTCTCGATATCGACGTGCGCGGCTCCGGTCCGCTCAAACCGCCGCTGATGACAGCCCTCGCGCGCATCGCCGCCGCGCACGATCTGGCGCGACTGACCCGGCACGGCGAACTGATCGCGCAACCGCGCACGCCAAGCCTGCGCATCGGGTCGGTGACCGTGGCGCTGCCGCCCGCAGCATTCCTGCAGGCGACGGCGGAAGGCGAAGCGGTGCTGGCGCGGCTCGTGCTCGAGGCCTGCGCCGATGCCAAATACGTCGCCGACCTGTTTTCCGGCGTCGGGCCGTTCGCGTTGCGGCTCGCGGCGAATGCCCGGGTGCTGGCGGTTGACGACGACGAAGCCGCCGTCACCGCACTCAAGCGCGCCGCATCGACGGCCACAGGCCTCAAGCCCGTCGAGACCACGACGCGCGACCTGTTCAAGGATCCGCTCGCCGCAGCCGAACTGAAAAAATTCGACGCCGTGGTGTTCGACCCGCCGCGCCAGGGCGCACTGGCGCAGGCGCGCGCGCTGGCGGCGAGCCGCGTGCCGCGCGTCATCGCGGTCTCTTGCAACACCGGGACATTCGCGCGCGACGCCGCCGAACTCGTGCGCGGCGGCTATCGGCTTCTCGACGTTACGCCGGTCGATCAGTTCCGCTATTCCGAGCACGTCGAAATCGTCGCGCGACTGGAACGCTGAAGCGTCATGCCCGCGCATAGCCGTTCGAAGAACGGCGTCGCTTCGCTCGCCTATCGCGAGCATCCACGTCTTCAGCGACAAGGCAGACAAAAGACATGGATGGCCGGAACAAGTCCGGCCATGACGACGTGAGGAAGAAACCAACAGGGCAGCGCGTCAGGCCGCAGCGCGCACGCGGTCCGGAATGGCGAGCGGCTTGTTGGCGCTGTTGAGGAATTCGATGGTCATGAAGACCATCTCCTTGTCGCCGAGATTTTCCAGATCGTGCACCTTGTATTCGCCGTTCCCGTAAGTCTCGTGACGGGTCTCGCCGGGCTTGTAGGTGAATTCGACGGTGGTGCCGTCCATCAGGTGCTGACGGCCCTTGCCGCCTGAGACCGATGTCCAGAAATAGTCGAGCACATGGCGGTGAAAACCGATGCGCTCGCCGGGCGCAAGGCGGATGATCCAGACCCGCACGCGCTCGTCCTCCGACAACAGCGTCGAACCGACGCAGCCATTGTGGTTCCGTTCTTCGCGCTCGAACTCGGCGGCGATCGCGGGCGGCCACGTCGATTTGTCGGCGCGGTCGGTGGATTTATCCAGCATCGTCAGGGCCATGACATACCTCCGGGAAAGCTGCGCACAATATAGAAAACCGCCGCGGTTTTTGAAATAGGTTGGCGAAACGGCTGGATTCTGCTGGACATGACAAAGCAACGCCGCGCGCTGGTGATCGGCGGCTCGATGAGCGGGCTCTTGACCGCCATCATGCTGCAGCGGCGCGGCTGGACCGTCGACGTGTTCGAGCGCGTAGAGAGCGAACTCTCCGGGCGCGGCGCCGGCATCGTGGCGCAGGCCGAACTGATCGCGCGGCTTGATGCGCTCGGCCTCGACACCCGGGAGCTCGGCGTGCTCACCCGCACGCGAAAACTCCTCGACATCGAGGGCCGCACCGTGCTGACCACCCAATGCCCGCAGGTCCTGACCGCCTGGGAGCGCGTCTACCGCGTGCTGCGCGATGCCTTTCCGGCGGAGCACTATCATCGCGGCCGCGGGCTCACGCGCTTCGAACAGAGCGGAGCGAAAGTCGCCGTGGAATTCGCCGACGGCTCCGCCGCCGAAGGCGACGTGCTGATCGGTGCTGACGGCCTGCGCTCCACAGTGCGCGGCCAATGCCTGCCGGATATCGTCCCGCTCTATGCCGGCTATTGCGCCTGGCGCGCCCTGTTGCCCGAGAGCGCAATCCCACCCGCGATCCATCGCGAGCTGTTCGAATCGATGACATTCTGCCTGCCGCCCGGCGAGCAATGTCTGTTCTATCCGGTGGCCGGCCCGAACGGCGATCTGCGCGAAGGCCATCGCCGCTGCAATGTCGTCTGGTACCGGCCGGCGGACGAAGCCCGCGAACTGCCGTGGCTTCTCACCGACGACAGCGGCGTCACGCACTCGATCTCGATTCCGCCGCCGCTCATCCGCCGCGAAGCGACCGCCGCGATGCGCGCGGCGGCCGAGCGGCTCTTGCCGCCGCAGTTTCGCGCCATCGTGCGGCTTATCGACGAGCCGATTTTGCAGCCGATCTATGATCTCGCCAGCCCACAGCTTGCCTTCGGCCGCGTCGCCATCGTCGGCGACGCCGCCTTCGTGGCACGCCCGCATGTCGCCGCCGGCGTCTCCAAAGCGGCGGACGATGCGGCGGCGCTTTCGGCCGCGCTCGACGGCGACGACGTGGCCGCGGGCCTGCGCCGCTTCGAGGCCGAACGCCTGCCCGAGGGCCACAAGATCATCGAGCGCGCGCGCCACCTCGGCGCCTATCTGCAGGCGACACAAAGCGCCGAGGAGCGCGCCCGCTCGGCGCGCCATTCGATCCCCGAGGCGGTACTCGCCGAAACCGCAGTGCTGGACTTTCTATATGCTTGAAATCTTGCACCGTGCTCGCCGTCCGAGGTTCCTGGGGCACAATTCCATCGCTATTCGACCCTAGGCCGTCATCCCACCATGCCGGAAAAGGCTTCCCCGCATCGCCGCCTGCGTACCGCAATCCTTGTCGCGGCGGCATTGGCCGTAGTCGGTGCCCTGCTCTTCCTGCCGCCCGCCGCCAGCGCGATCGGCGGCGTGCTCGCGCATTCCGCAGACGGAGCGACGATCGCCGGATATCCGCAATGGCTGCACCGGCAAGCCGCCCGGCACCATCGCGGCTACGTTGACTACGTGGACATACCGTCATGTCTCACGGAGGCCCTCATCTCGGTCGAGGACAAGCGCTTTCTGCTGCATGGCGGCATCGACCCGCTGGCGCTGGCGCGCGCCTTGGTCGAGGATGCGCAGAATCCGCGTGTCGATCACGGCGGCAGCACGCTTAGCCTGCAGCTGGCACGGATGATCCTTGGCGTTCCGCGCCGCCAGCAGTCCGCATTCGACGAACTGACGAGTCAGCTCCGGGTCGTGCGGGGCGGACTCATGGTCGAACACGATTTCAGCAAGCACAAGATCCTGGAGCTTTACCTGAACGCCGTTTATCTCGGACGCCGAACCACCGGCGTGCTGGCGGCGGCAGAAGCCTATTTCCACACGCCGCTGCAGCAGCTCCACCAGGCGCAATGCATCTACATGGCCGGCCTGCCGAACGATCCGGCGCGCTTCGGCGCCGACCCCTCCGGTCCGCGCGCCATGGCCCGGTACCGGCACGTGATCGCGACGATGGAACGCAACGGCTATCTGACGCAGGATCAAGGCATCGCGCTCGCTGACGACCCGTTGTTCGCACGTCTCTCCGCAAAATAACGATATCTCGAAACGCTTTTCCGTCCGGCACAACAGCAATGAGCGAAATCCGGCGCGTCCTCGTGGTCGGCGGCGGCGTAGGAGGCCTGACGGCCGCGACGGCATTTGCACAGCGCGGCGTCGAGGTTTTGTTGATCGAGCGGCGGCCGGCCTTCGATGTGCCGGGCGTCGGGCTCGGCCAGCCGGCCAATGCACTGCGCATCTATCACGCCCTGGGACTCCTGCCGGACATCTTGGCGAGCGGCTTCGCCTACGACCGCATGTGGATCTTCGATCCCAATCGCGAACTGATCGTCGAGCACAAGTTTCTGATGGGCGACGACCGCGTGCCGGCGGTATGCGCGCTGTCGCGGCTGCGGCTGCACGAGATTTTGCTCGCCGCTGCGACGCGCGCCGGCGTCACGGTCCGTACCGGCGTGACCGTGAGCGCCATCGACGACAGCGACGGCGGCGCGACGGTCAAATTCTCCGATGGCCGAGCCGAGACGTTCGATCTGGTCGCCGGCTTCGACGGCATCCGCTCGGCGACGCGCGCATATTTGTTCGGCAGCGCGTTCGTGCCGCGGCCGTCGGGCTACGGCGGGTGGCGAGTGCAGGTGCCGCGGCGCGATTACGTGCGCGGCATGGAATTTCTGCAGGGCATCGGCAGCAAAGCCGGCGCCATGCCGCTTGCCGACAATCTGATGTACGTGTTTCACATCCGCCCGGAAGCGCCGGACGCGGTGTTCGCCCGCGAAGATTATGCGGAGCTGTTCCGAGAGCGGCTTGCCGGCTATGGCAGCTACGTCGCCGAACTTGCGGCCGCGCTCGATGACAAATCCGACATCGTCTACAGTCCGATCGAGCCGCTGCTCGTGCCGTGGCCATGGTTTCGCGGCCGCGTCGTGCTCGGCGGCGACGCCGCACACACCTTCCCGCCGCATCTGACCCAGGGCGCCGCCATGGCGGCGGAAGATGGCTACGTGCTGGCGCGCGAAGTGCTGGCGAACGACACGCCGCTTGAGACGCGGCTGATGCGTTACTCGCAAACGCGCTACGCGCGCTGCGCCTTCGTCTACGCGTTCTCCTACCAATGGATGCTCGACGAGCAATCGGTGCGCACGGCGGCCGACCTCGCCGCGGCGCGCGTCGAACTTGCGGCCAACGGCTCCGCCCGCATCGCCGCCAGCGACCGCATTCTCGATAGCCGGGTAGTTTGAACTTCTCCTTCTCCCCGCGCGGCGGGGAGAGGTTAAACCAGCTTCGCGTCGAGCGTGATCTCGGCCTTGAGCACCTTGGACACCGGGCAGTTCTTTTCGGCGGCGCCGGCAAGCTCGGCAAACTTGGTCGCGTCCAGATTCGGCACCCTGGCGCGCAGCGTCAGTGCCGAGCGGCTGATGCGAAACCCCTGCCCTTCCGGCTCCAGCGTGACGGCGGCTTCGGTCGCAAGCTCGTCGGGCGTGAAGCCCGCGGCCTGCAGCCCGAAGGCGAGTGCCATGGTGAAACAGCCGGCGTGCGCCGCGGCGATCAGTTCCTCGGGATTGGTGCCCTTCTCGTTCTCGAAGCGGGTGCGGAACGAATAGGGCGTAGCGGCGAGCACGCCGGAATCGCTCGTGAGCTCGCCATTGCCGGCGCGGCCGCTGCCGCGCCAGACCGCTTTCGCCTTGCGGATCATGGTGGCCTCCTCTGCCCAGTTCTCACACGTGCTGGCCGCCGTTGATGTGAATCTCGGCGCCGTTGACGTAGGACGAGGTGTCGGTGCACAGCACGTAGATGATCTTCGCCACCTCGTCGGGCGTGCCGAGACGGTGCAGTGGGATTTGCTCGACGATCTTTTCGGTGCCGGGCGACAGCATCGCGGTGTCGATCTCGCCGGGCGCGATGGCGTTGACGCGCACCCCGAGCGCGCCGAAGTCGGAGGCCATCTCGCGGGTGAGCGCGGCGAGCGCCGCCTTCGAGGTCGCGTAGGCTGCGCCGGCGAACGGGTGCACGCGGGAGCCGGCAATCGAGGTGACGTTGACCACCGAGCCTTTCGCCGCCTTCAGCTCGTCCAGCAGGCCGCGCGCCAGCATGATCGGGGCGAAAAAATTCACTTGGAAGACGTGATGCCAGTCGTCGCGCGCCGTGTCGATCGAGCCGAGCCGCTTGCCGCCGGCCGCCTTGGGCGAGATCGCCGCGTTATTGACCAGCGCGTGCAGTTCGCCGTGCAGGCGGCTTTTGGTCTCGGCGATCGCCTGCTCGGTGTTGTCGGGATCGGACAGATCGACCTGGATGTGATCCTCCGGTCCCGCCTCCCACGGGCAATTTTCCGGAAACGGATGCCGCGAGCAGGTGATGACGCGCCAGCCGGCGGCGGAAAACCGCTTCACCGTGGCGTGGCCGATGCCGCGGCTGGCTCCGGTGAGGAGCAAAGTTCGGCGCGGCTGGTTGGAGGTAGGCATCGGGATATCATACTCGTCATCGCGTGCGAAGCGAAGCAATGACGCGCGTCACGGATAAAGCCGCGTCTTGGTCCATGGCGCCGCCGGGCCGGCGCGGCGGAACGCGATGCGGTCATGCAGTCGATAAAGCCGCTCCTGCCAGAACTCGATCTCGACCGGCCCCACGCGGTAGCCCGACCAGAAATCCGGCCGCGGCACGGCGCCGATGCCGAATTTGGCGGTGAAACGGGCGATCGCCTTCTCGAACGCCATGCGGCTTTCCAGCGCCGTCGATTGCTTCGACGCCCAGGCGCCGATCTGCGCCATGCGCGAGCGGGTGGCGAAATAGGCATCCGCCTCCTCGGCCGAGACCGGTTCCACCATGCCGCGCACGCGCACCTGGCGCTGCAGCGTTTTCCAATAGAACGTCAGCGCCGCCCTTGGCGCGCCGTCAAGCTCGTGCGCCTTCACGCTGCCGAGGTTGGTGTAGAACACGAAGCCGCGCGCATCGACGCCCTTGAGCAGCACCATGCGCACATTGGGCAGACCATCGGCATCGACGGTGGCGAGCGCCATGGCGTCCGGATTGACCGGCTCGGCACGCTTGCCCTCCGCGAACCATTCCGCGAACAGCCGGAACGGCTCGGCGGCCTCGGTAAAGTCACCGCCCGTTAACCGGCTCGGGTGCTCAATGGGGTCCGCGTCAGTCATTGGCTTTGGGGTCGCGCGTTGGGCGTGTGGGCCGCTCGGCGGGGTGTTCGCCGGGCTTTATATAGTGGAAGCGTGACGTGCCGCCTATGCGGGCCGCAGCGGCTCGCGCTGGCGGCTGCGCTCGTGGCCGCTTTGGGCTCGACCGGCTGCTCCTATCAGCTTGAATCCATACTGTCGAAGCCGGACGCCCAGGCCGACGTGAGCGGCTCAATCAGGCACACCGCGCTGAAGACGAGCCCGGCGGCGAAGGTTTCCGAAGCCGACCTCGCCTACGCACGAGCCGCCGCGGCCGATGCGCTGGAGCGCGGCGGCAAGGGCAACAGCGTGCCGTGGCGCAATCCGCAAACCGGCGTCGGCGGCAACATCACCCCGCTCGCCACCGCCTACAGCGAAGGCGGGTTGTCCTGCCGGAATTTTGTTGCGAGCTACGTTAACGGCGGCGCCCAGGCCTGGCTGCAGGGCTCCGCCTGCCGCAGCGCCCGCGGCGAATGGCAGGTCAAGAACCTCAAGCCGATCAGTTCCGGCTGAGCTGGGGCCGGTACGGAGCGCGCGCCTTTCCGGCGCGCAACATTGCGACTCAGCCCCACTGCGCCCACATAATAATGCTTAACATGGGTCAAGTGGGCGGCGGGGCCGGCCCAAAATAGCATTTGGAGTTCGCGGGGATGCGCGATCCCTATGACGTCTTGGGCGTCGATCGCAAAGCGAGTGCTGGCGAAATCAAGACCGCCTACCGGCGGCTTGCCAAGAAGCTGCACCCGACGCCAACAAGAACGATCCAAAGGCGGCGACGCGCTTTGCCGAGCTCAACGCCGCGCACGAGATCGTCGGCGATGCCGACAAGCGCAAGGCCTTCGATCGCGGTGAGATCGACGCCGAAGGCAAGCCGAAATTTCAGGGCTTTGAAGGCTTCGGCGCCGGCGCCCAGCCGGGCGGCGGCGACGCGCATTTCGAGACGTTCAATTTCGGTCCCGAGGGCTTCACCCGCACCCGGCGCGGCAGGGGTGCGGGCGCCGGCGCCGGTGCCGGAGCCGGCGGAGGGTTCGGCGGCTTCGAAGACATTCTACGCCAGGCCTTTGGCGGCGCCGCCGGCAGCGGTGGAGGCGGGCGCGGCGGCGCGCATTTCGAGACTGAGGATTTCGGCACCGGCGCCGACGTGCACGCCGAGGCGACGATCACTCTGCCCGAAGCGGCCAAGGGCGTGACGCGGCGGCTGCGGCTGCCGACCGGCAAGGACATCGACGTCAAGATCCCGGCCGGCATCACCACCGGGCAGAACGTGCGCGTGCGCGGCCAGGGCATGCCCGGCCAGAGCGCCGCGGGCGACGTGATGATCACCGTGACGGTCGCGCCGCACCATCTGTTCACGCTCGACGGCGCCGACCTGAAACTCGATCTGCCGATTACGCTCTATGAGGCGGCGCTCGGCGGCAAGGTGCGCGTGCCGACGCTCGACGGCCATGTCGAGCTGACGATCCCGGCATGGACCAACAGCGGCCGCACCTTCCGGCTGCGCGGCAAGGGCTTTCCGGCCAAAGGCAAACACGGCGATCTGCTTGCCACCGTGCGCATCGTGTTACCGGAAAAGAGTGACACCGATCTCGACGCGCTGATGAAGACGTGGAAGGCCGAAAAGGCGTACGATCCAAGGAAGGATATGTGAGCAGCGTTCTCCTCCCTCCAATTCGCGCAGCGTGCGGAGGGAGGGATCAGGGTGGCTTGGAGCTTCAACCGAGATAATGCGCTTGATTTCAAATCAAATGACTTGCCTGCAAAGCGCTTACTATTCTGTCACGCGGCAATTTCGAGCAAATCATAACTGCTTTAGCACCATCAGCTGCTTTCGCTCTGCTAAAAAGCGCCATGAGCGTATCCATGCCGCCTGTAAGCGTATAAGTGATGAGGTGAGGTTTCTGATTGTAGAGTTGCTTCTGGAGTTCAGTAAAAACATCATTGATTTTCTTGGTGTCGACACCTTTTTCGGCAAGAACAACGAGAGTGTGGCCGTTTGAGCCTGTAATTTGGACCGCAAAGCAGGCCTCCATCAAGTCGGGGATGATAACCGGACCGGAAGGTTGAGTTGTCGTCTCTGGAACATCATTTGTGGAATTGCTTCGTGGAACAGTGAGGTATGCGCCCGCGGCGACTACGGCTATTCCTGCTGCGCTGGCAATCAGCGCTACGCGACGGCGCGCACCGCGCGGCTGCTCCAGACGGTTGAGCCTTTCTCGTATCTCTCCAGCGCGCGCAGCGCGCGGATAGCGGTCCAAGAACGCACTAAGCACTGCCGGACTGTCGCTCGCCATCGCGGATTTATACACGTCTTCGCGTTCGGACAACGTTGTACGCAATACCTCAGCTTCAGCGATGAGATGGCTCGCGGGATAAGCGGCGAGAAACGCATCAAGCGCCGCGACGGTATCGGCGCGCTTCGCCTTCGCGAATGCCCGCTCCGCCTCCGCGCGCTGTTTCGATTCGGCTTCCTCGCGCTTGCGGCGTTCCTCCTCTTCGGCGCGCCGTTTCGCTTCTTCCTCCTTCCGGCGGCGGTCTTCTGCCGCGCGTTGCGCTTCGGCCTCTTGCTTCTTGCGGCCCGCCTCGGCGGCGTCCTTCTCGCGCTGCGCCGCCTCGGCACGCTGCGCCGCTTCCACTTCTTTGAGACGCCGCTCGTCCACGGCGCGCGCTTCGTCCTGGGCCTGCGCCGCTTGCGCATCGTCGAGAACCGGTTCGCTGCTTGGCGGCGCCGGCTCGGTCGCGGGCAGCAGCGCCTGCACGGTGGCGACGAGCTTTCCCAGATTCTTTTCCAGCGGCGGGGTAAGCGCGTCAAGCCAATGCACGGTGTCGAGATAATAGGCGAGTTCGTCGGCTGGTTTGACGTCCTCGATGCGCAGCGGCAGCACGGCCTTGCCCTTGCCGAACGCCTGATCGACCTCGCGCTGCACCTGTGCCGAGTTGTTGGCGTTGCCGGAAAAGATCAGCACCATCACCCGGCACTGATTGATCGCCCGCACGATCGAGGCGCCCCATTTAGCGCCCGGCACGATGTCGCGCGGCGCCATCCAGCAGCGGATTTTGGCACTCTCCATGGCGGCGCATGCCGCCTTGGCGGCGATCGAGTCCTTGGTGGAATAGCTGATGAAAACATCGAAATTCATCGGGCGATCCCTCTCGGATGGCCGCACTGTCTCGCCTCTAAGCAGCAGTTACCCGCGGTCAACCACAGGTTATAGCCGACGCATCGCAATGGATGAAAGAGCGCCGGGAGGAACAATCAAGGTGCTTACCGAAGTTTAATGCGGTTAATGGCGTGGGTTTTTCGGTCTTCTGGCTGCAAGTCCTACGATCCGCGCAAGGAAATGTGAGCTGCTTCAGCCCGCCGGCTTGAGCGCCTCGGCGGCGCGCTCCAGTTCGTCCTCGATCTGTTTGATCCAGGCTGCATCCTCGGCGCGGGCCTCTCTCGCCGCGCGGATCAGGCCGAGATTGCGCCTGGTGGACTGCACTTCCCAGGCATGGCGCGCGTACGAGGCGACTTCCGCCAGATTTTCGTCGGCGGCGTCGCGATCGTCGCCGAGCACGGCAAGCTCCAGCAGCGTCGCGTAATCCCAGTAATCGGCGTTCTTCGCCGCTTTGCGCGTCACCGAGTAGGTCACGACCGGAAGGATGCGCGTCTTGCGCGGATCGGGCTTGTCCTGTTGCTCCATGAGGGTCAGGGCGTTGATTCCCGGATAGGCGTCGCGCCAGTCGGCCTCGAAGCCTTCGAGATACGTATCGATGGCCCGCCGCAACAGGCTGCGCGCCTCGGGGCGGCCCGCCTCCTTCGCTTTGGTCCAGCGATCCTTGTAGATGCGACCAAGGAGCCCATTGGTCTCGCTCGACGGACCGAACTCGGCGATCACCTCCTTGAGCGCCTTCTCGGCGTCATCGAAGCGCTCGACGCGGTTGAGCGCGAAGCCAAGCTGCTCGCGCATCATCTTGGCGCGCTGCAGCGGCGGCGGCATGCGCTCGTACAGATCGACCATCGCCGCATGAGCCTCGACGTCGCGCAGCGACAGGTAAAGGTCGACGATGATGCCGGTCTCGATCTCGTTGAGATTTTTGAGCGCCGCCTCGGCGGCGATCTCCTTGACCGCTTCGGCGCCGGCCCGCACCGCTTCGGCGAGCCGCTTCTTGTAGCGCTTGGAGTAATCGATCTGTTCGCGGAACACGTCGGTCTTGGCATGGTCGATCTGCCAATGCGGCAACACGTCGACCAGCTGAAAGATCGGGCTGTCGTCGTGCGGCTCGTGCCGCGCCGACGCAAGATGCGCCGCAATGGCGGCGATCGGCCCGTCGGTATCAACCGGCTCGCCGGCAGCGTCGGTCTTGTAGGAGATGCCGCGAACCAGAGCGATGTCGAACGGGATCACGGTGCCTTCCCGGAACACGATCGCGGTGCTCGACGGCCGCAGGGCGTGCCGGATGCCGAGTTCGTAGAACACATTGGGATTGGCACCGGTGATATCGGCGACCGCGTAGTGACAGAGCATCAGCCGCTCGAACATCGGCTTGTGGATGGTGCCGCCGATCTTTTCCTCGTCGGCGCGGATCGGTTCGAGTCCCGCCTGCTCGACGGCCGGAGCGATGATCGTCTTGAAGACGGAATCGAAATTGGTCACGCGTCCGGCGGCGTCGGTTTTGCGGCCGAACGGCATCAGCACGAAGCACAGCGGGGACGGGCGGTCTGATTGTTCCACGGCTGTCGTGTGCTTCCGGATAGCGTCGAATTCGCGGCGTTGCAGGATGCCGCCAAGCGTGCAAATGCGTCAAGCAGCGCCTGCTAAGTCCTTCCCGCCAAATCCGGCGTGGCAGCGCTCGTCGCGGCGCCCTCTCCCCCCTTGCGGGCTACGGGATGCACGGAAGTGATTCCGTGGAACGCGTGAATGTGATTCAAGGTCTCCTGCAACGATTTGCTGGAGGTCTTGCGATGGCGTTCGGCGATATCCGGGTTGCGGAGCGGGCGGATTGGCTGATTGAGCGGGTGGCAACGGCGGGGACGCTGGTGCTTCGTCGTGTTGGCGAGACCCGGGCCGGTGAACTGGCCGTGCATCGATTTCTGTCGTCGCCCTATGTCAGCGTCGAACGCATCGTCGAAACCCTGGCAGCGCGCACGGCGGCCCAATGTGTCGGACGGCGGGTGTTGGCGATTCAGGATACGACCGAGATCAACTTTGCTGGTCGCGACAAGAAGCGGCGCGGCTTTGGCGCCGGCGGCGATGGCCAGACGGCCGCCTTCTTCATCCATCCCGTTATTGCCCTGGATATAGAGACCGAAGCGCTCGTCGGGCTGGTCGATGCGGCGATCTGGACACGGCGGCCGCAGCGCGCCGCACCCCGCCGCCAGCGGGTCTTGGAAGATAAGGAATCGATGCGCTGGCTTGCCGGTTGTCAGGCCGCGGTCACAGTCTTGGCAGAGGCCGCTGCGGTGGTCATGGTCGCAGACCGCGAAAGCGATCTCTATGCGCTGTTCGCCCGAAAGCCCGAGCGGCTCGATCTGATCGTGCGCGCCGGCCAGGATCGCGGCCTGGTACGAGGTGGCCTGTTGTCCGGGGCCTTGGAGCAGGTAGCCGCCTTGCGACGCAGCGAGGTGAAAGTCGCACCGCGCGGACCGGGCGACAAAGGCCGCCTCGCCACGGTCGAGTTGCGGGCCATGACGGTGTGCATCAAGCGTCCCAAGGTTGGTCCCTCGCGCCAGCTCGCCGAGACCGTGGAGTTGGGACTGGTCGAAGCGCGCGAACTCGATCCGCCCGCCGGTAAGACGCCGTTGCTGTGGCGTCTGCTCACCACTTTGCCAATCGCCACCGCCGCACAGGTCGAGGAGATCGTGCAGCTTTATCGGCTGCGCTGGCGCATCGAACAAACCTTCCGCGCACTCAAGAGCGACGGCCTCAAACTCGACGACAGTCAGGTGATCGAAGCCGAGCGCTTGTTCAATCTGGCCGCTATCGGTCTTGCTGCCGCCATCCGCACCATTCAACTGGTCGACGCCAGAGACGGCAGCCCGCGCCCTGCAACCGATGTCATCGACGTGTGCTTCGCCGCGCCTCTGCAATTGCTGTCGCAAAAACTCGAAGGCAACACCACGCGTCAGAAAAATCCACACCCGCCGAATTCGCTTGCCTTCGTCGCATGGGTCGTCGCCCGGCTCGGCGGCTGGAATTGCTACTACAAACCACCCGGACCAAAGACCATGCGCGAAGGATGGAACCAACTCGCCGCAAGGCTCGAAGGCTATGCTCTTGCAACCCAATGCCAAAATCCGTGAATCCCGTAGCCCTTGCGGGAGGGGGCAAATCCTCCGCGCATCACGCCGCGGCGTGGGCGCGCGACTGTACAGCCATGTTGACGAGATCGAGCGGCGTTTGCGTCGTCCCCAGCATGCCCCAGCTCTTCACCCAGTCGTAGGTACGCTGCATCTCGTCGAGCGGGATCGGCGCCGGCTCGCAGACGACGAGGCGGCTTTCGCGCAGATCGTCGGGAGAAAGCGTGCCGATCTCCGGATCGCGCGCCTTGTGATAGTCGATGAAATAGTGGAGATAGCCGCGCTTGTTGGCGTTGATTCGCCGCACCGCCTCGCCAACCGCGCGGTTATAAGCGCCCATCGTCTCGGCATCGATCTTGTCGGTGCCGACCTGGGTGCCGTGATAGAACGCTGAACAGACGAGCCGGCAGCCCTTCTTCTCCGCCAGCGTCACGTAAGGCTCGGTCAGCGTGGTGGCGTCGATCTCGCCATTCATCAGCAAATCGAAGCGGTAACGCGAACCATGCGGCACGCTGCACACCACAATGTCCGCGCGCGGCACAAAGCCTTCCAGCATGTGCAGCGCCAGATAATGCGTGCCGAAATAGAACGGCACGCCGACCTTGCGTCGCGCCAGCTGCTGCGGCGTGTAAACCGGCGAATCCGGCCGCACCGCGATGGCGGCATAGGTGACGATGGCGCGGCGGCCGAGCTGGCGGCTTTTCACGCCGGTCGCCTGTACGCGGCAGTAATTGCCCCATTCGCAGGCGTTGTACATGTCGGCCTTGCCCTGTTCGAGCAGGCGCCCGTGGCTGCGGAACGGATCGAGATTCTTCGGATCGAACACGTCGGTGCGCGCGCTGCGGTCGACGCCGACATTGGTGTTGGCCCATTCGATCTTGAGGCCTTCGCGAGCGAACAGGCCTTCGGCGTCGGCCACCAGTTCCGGCAGGCCCTGGAACGGCGCGGTGTGTTCGATGACCAGAGTCTTCATTTGTTAGCTCCCAAAGCTTCGTGACCCCGGCATGGCTGCGCGGATTTCGCCGCGCGACGTTTCTAATACGGCCGGCAAACCTAATATGGCCGACAAGTGCCCTTGACGGTGGTGCGCAGCAACAGCCGGCGCTGGTCGGCGGGAAAATCGGTGCGCGCATGGCTCGAATTGCGATTGTCCCACACGATCAGATCGCCCTTGCGCCAGACATGCGTGTAGACGAATTCCGGTTTTTCGGAAATGTCGAACAGGGTGTTGAGCAGCGCATCGCTCTCGGCCTCCGGCATGCCCTCGATGCGCACCGACATCAGCCGGTTGACGTAGAGCGCCTGGCGGCCGGTCTCGTCATGCGTGCGCACCACCGGATGCACGGCTTGGCTCGAAGCGTCAACAGCCTGCTTGTCGTTGCGCTTGACCGAATTGTAGACGTAATAGTTCACGGCCTTGAGGCCTTCGAGCCGCTTCTTCGTCGCCGCGTCGAGCGTGTCGTAGGCGGCGGTGCCGCTGGCGAACAGCGTATCGCCGCCATGGGTCGGTATCTCCACCGAATAGAGCAGCGTCGCCTTGTGCGGATCGTCGCGGTGGATGGTGTCGTGATGAAACATCATCTCGCCGTCCGGCAGCGCGCCGATGGTCTCGCCGTTCTCCCGGATGTTCGAGATCAGCATGATGTTGGGCAGTATCTTGGAGAAACCGCTCGGCAGCGTGTGCTTCGGCCGGCCGAGCGGCGCGAACTCGCCGAAAATGCCGGTGACACGGATCAGGTCCTCCTGGCTCAAATCCTGATCGCGGAACAACAGGACCGCACTGTCGAGCCAGGCACGGTAGATCGCCGAAGCATCGGCCAGAGACACGGGCTGACGCAGATCGATGCCCGAAACCTCGCAACCGATGTATTTGGTCAGCGGTTTGAATTGCAGTGCGGTTCGCGCGCCGCTTTCCGCGGCGGCGTCAATCGTCGACATCAGGCTCACATGCGCCTCGCTATTCAGCAGGATCCGGCAAAGGATCGTTGCCGATCATCCTAGCCGAAAGCGGACGCCGATTCATCCGCCCTGAGGCAGCGCCCGCACGTCGATCTGGTCATAGGCGGCCTGCGCGATCGCATGGAGCCTGTTCTGCTCTGCCGGTCCCGTAAGCACGTAGAACAGATCATTGTCGACCCAGTAATACGCCGAGTTGTGTTTGCCAGCGATGTAGCGCAAAGCGCTCGCCTGATCCTTGGTTTGGCCGCAATAGAGCGTGAATTGCTCGCCCGAGGCGGTTTCATACATGAAGAACGCCGTCGGACCGGTCGGGCCGGGCAAAAGCCGGCCGCCCACCAGTTTCAGGCCCATCTTCTCCAGTTCGGGGATATGCACCGGCGAGCCGACGCGCTTCGACAGCCACTGCGTCAGATGCGGCCGCTCGTCGCCCGGCACCTCGACCGGATGGCGGACCTCGACGACGTAGAGCCGGTAGGCATCAAGCGCCTCGGCGGTATACCGTTTCAGGTCCGACGGACCGGCGGCCGCGGCGCCGTGCGCAAACCAGCCGGCGGCCCCGCCGCCGATGAAGGCAACGAGCGCAGCCGCGGCCGCAACCGCGATCCATCCGTTACGGCGGCGGCACGCCAGCCGGGCGACGCTGAGCCGATCCGGCGTCGGCTCATCGGCGATGCCGCCGTAGCGCGCCTGGATCAGTTCGGCCTGGCTCCGCCAGGCGGTGACCGCGGCCGCAGCGTCGGGATGCGTCGCCAGCCATGCCTCGACCGCGCCGCGCCGCCCGGGCGGCAGTTCGCCGTCCACGTAGGCGTGAAGCTCGTCTTCAGTCACAAGGGAGTCTCGGTCGATCATCGTTGTCTCTCTTTATCGTTTTTATCATTTCACGCGGCGGAGCGCCGGACGCTCACCGTCCAGATACGAGCGGATCTGCATGCGGGCCCGGGCCAGCCGCGACATCACCGTGCCGATCGGCACCCCCTGCACTTCGGCGACCTCGCGATAGGTGAGCCCTTCGAGCACGACGAGCAGCAGCGCCGTGCGCGGTTCCTCGGCGAGGTCGTCAAGAGCGCGGCCGATGTCGCGGCCACCCGATTCCGGCCCGCCGGTCGCCGCGTCGCTGTCCTTGATCGGGGTCAGCACCGGACGCCGCGCCAGGGTTCGCAGCCGGTTGCGATTGAGGTTGGTCAGGATGGTGTAGAGCCATGCTCGGACGTCACCGCCGTGGAACAGGTGCTCGGACCGCAACGCCCGAACCAGGGTGTCCTGGACGATGTCGTCGGCCGTATCGGCGTCGCGGGTGAGCGCCCGCGCGTAGCGCCGCAGCGCCGGGATGGCCGCCTCGATCTGAGCCCGAAAATCACTCAATCATACGCTCCGCCGTTAAGGAAACTGGCAGCGAACAAGCCCGCCCGGCAGACCCTTACGCGACCTGCCTCGATCCAAACAACACCATGGCAAGCGCACTATTCCTTAATGCGAACAAGGCGGAACAGAGACTTGCGCAGCGGGAGTGTCAGGGCGCGGATCACGGCCGCGCCGCGCGCTTGTCGGATCGGGCGGCCCTATGCCATAGGTGGCGGCGGGGGATTGGGGTCGTTCAGTTCGGACAGCGTGCCATGCCGGAAGCAGCAGGCCTGATGCGCGGCAAGCGCGGCCTGATCATGGGGGTTGCGAATCAGCGTTCGCTGGCCTGGGGCATTGCCAAGGCCTGCCGCGGGCATGGCGCCGAACTTGCCTTTACCTACCAGGGCGAGGCGCTCAAGCGCCGTGTCGAACCGCTGGCCGAGGAGGTCGGCGGCATCGTCGTCGGCGATTGCGATGTGTCGGTCGCTTCGACCATCGACGCAGCGTTCGCGCAACTGCAATCGGCCTGGGGCGGCATCGATTTCCTGGTCCACGCCATTGCCTTTTCCGACCGCGACCAGCTCGACGGCCGCTACGTCGACACCACCGCCGAAAACTTCACCAAGACGATGCTGATCAGCTGCTATTCGTTCACCGCCATCGCCCAGCGCGCCGAAAAGATGATGCAGAATGGCGGCTCGCTCTTGACGCTGACCTATTACGGCGCCGAGAAGTGGATGCCGCATTATAATGTCATGGGCGTGGCCAAGGCCGCGCTCGAGGCCAGCGTTCGCTACCTCGCCGCCGATCTCGGCGGCAAGAATATTCGCGTCAACGCCATCTCGTCGGGCGCGATCAAGACACTGGCGTCCTCCGCCGTAGGCGACTTCCGTTACATTCTTAAATGGAACGAGCACAACGCACCGCTGCGCCGCAATGTCACCATCGAGGATGTCGGGGAGGCTGCGGCGTATCTTCTTTCCGACATGTCCCGCGGCGTGACCGGCGAAGTGCATCATGTCGATGCCGGCTATCATATCGTCGGCATCAAGCACCCCGACGCGCCGGACATCGCGGTGGGCAAATCCGAGGACTGAAATCGGCAGTTATACGAACCACACCACGATTTGCCGCGATACGTCCTGATTTCTAATATCTAACTTCCCTCTTGCGGACTCCCGGCATGGCTGTCCTCTATTACATCCGCCACGGCGAGACCGACTGGAACGCCGAGCAGCGGCTGCAGGGCCATCGCGACACGCCGCTGAACGCGCGCGGCCGCGGGCAGGCCAGCACCTGCGGCGACATCCTCCTCGACCTTTTGGTCCGCAACGGGCGCACGGCTGCGGACTGCGCCTACGTGTCGAGTCCGCTGATCCGCGCTCGCGAGACCATGGAACTGGTCCGCACAGCGGTCGATCTTGAGCCCGACGCCTACGACGTCGACAGTCGGCTCATCGAAATTGCGTTCGGCGACTGGGAAGGACTGACGCTGTCAGAAATTGCGGCGCGCAACGCCGAGGCCTTGGCGGCGCGCGAGCGCGACAAGTGGGGATTTACGCCGCCGGGCGGCGAATCCTACCGCGAGGTGACGGCGCGCGTCGCCGCCTGGTACGCGACCGTAACGCAGGATACCGTTGTCACCGCGCACGGCGGGGTGGCGCGGGCGCTGGTGGCGCATTTCAACATTCTGCCGCACGAGGAAGCCGTCCATGCCGATATCGTGCACGGCGTCGTCTACGTGTTCGCCGACGGCGCGATGGCAAGGTATTCGTGAGCGCCCGCATATTTGACCGGGTAGACCCAGCGGGCTAACAAACTCGGCGTGCGTATATTCCAATTGCCGTCGGCGTCGGCTGGCGCGAATAAAATTTGTAAACCATGTCGTTCAACAGCTTCGGCCATATGTTCCGGGTGACGACCTTCGGCGAGAGCCACGGTCCGGCGATCGGCTGCGTGGTCGACGGCTGTCCGCCGCACATTCCACTGACCGAGGCCGACATTCAGCCCTATCTCGACAAGCGGCGTCCCGGGCAATCGCGGTTCACGACGCAGCGCCAGGAACCCGATCAGGTCGAGATTCTCTCGGGTGTGTTTGTTGACGACGCCACCGGCGCGGCAGATGACGACCGGCACGCCGATTGGGCTTGTGATCGACAACGTCGACCAGCGCTCGAAAGATTATTCCGACATCAAGGACAAATACCGGCCCGGCCACGCCGACTACACCTACGACATCAAATACGGGCTGCGCGATTATCGCGGCGGCGGCCGCCAGTCGGCGCGCGAAACGGCGATGCGGGTCGCGGCCGGCGCCATTGCGCGCAAGGTCGTGCCGGGCATGTCGGTGCGCGGCGCGCTCATCCAGATGGGGCCGCATCGCATCGACCGTGCGCGCTGGGACTGGGACGAAGTCGCGCGCAATCCGTTTTTTTGTCCGGACGCCAGGCTCGCGGCCGTGCTTGAAAACTACCTCGACGGCGTGCGCAAGTCCGGCTCCTCGACCGGGGCGGTGATCGAGGTCGTCGCGGAAGGCGTGCCGCCGGGTCTCGGCGCGCCGATCTACGGCAAGCTCGACGGCGAGCTAGCCGCCGCCCTGATGGGCGTCAATGCCGTCAAGGGCGTCGAGATCGGCGCCGGCTTCAGCGCCGCGGCGCTGTCCGGCGAAGAAAACGCCGACGAAATGCGCATGGGCAACGACGGCAAGCTTAAGTTTCTGTCCAACAATGCCGGCGGCATTCTGGGCGGCATCTCCACCGGGCAACCGGTGGTGGCGCGGTTTGCGGTCAAGCCCACCTCATCGATTCTCACCCCGCGCCGCACCGTCGACCGCTATGGCCGCGATACCGAGATCTCCACCAAGGGTCGCCACGACCCATGCGTTGGCATCCGGGCCGTACCGATCGGCGAGGCCATGGTGGCGTGCGTGATCGCGGACCATTATCTGCGCCAGCGCGGCCAGGTCGGCGAGACGCCGGCATGGCCGTTTGCGCCGCCGGCACGGTGAAAATCCGGGCTTTCTTTACGGACTGGATTGCTTCGCTTCGCTCGCAATGACGGATTATAAGAAGCTCATGGAAGACACCCACCAGCACGTCAGCACCGCCATCGCCGCCTTTGCGCGCGGCGAAATCGTCATCGTCGCCGACGACGACGACCGCGAGAACGAAGGCGATTTGTTCGTCGCGGCGAGCCTGTGCACGCCGGAGAAGATGGCGTTCATCATCCGCCACACCTCGGGCATCGTCTGCGCGCCGCTCGGGGCGGATCAGGCGCGCCGCCTCCATCTCGATCCGATGGTCGCATTCAACAACGCGCCGCTCGGCACCGCGTTCACCGTGTCGGTCGACGTGCGCCACGGCCTGACCACCGGAATTTCGGCCGAGGAGCGTACCAACACGGTGCGCGCGATCGCCAACGGCAACAGCGGCGCCACCGATTTCGTGCGGCCCGGTCACGTGTTTCCGCTGATCGCCAAGGAAGGCGGCGTGCTCATGCGCTCGGGCCACACCGAGGCCTGCATCGATCTGTGCCGGCTCGCCGGCCTGCCGCCGGTCGGGGTGCTGGCCGAGATGATGAACGACGACGGCACCGTGATGCGCGGGCCCGAACTTGCCGCGTTCGCCGAACGCCACAAGCTGCAGCGCCTCACCATCGCCGAGCTGATCGCGTACCGCCAGGCGCGCGACAAGCTGATCGAGCGCGCCGGCGAGTTTCCGGTGCAATCGGAGATCGGCACGCTCACCGGCTATGCGTTCCTCACTCCGTTCGATCCGGTCTATCACATGGCGTTCGTCCACGGCAGCATCGGCGACGGTAAGAACGTGCTGACGCGACTGCACCGCGCCGACATCATCGCCGACGTGTTCGGCGGCGCGAAGACGATCCATAAGACGCTGGCGCGGTTTAAGGCCGAAGGCCGCGGCGTGCTGGTGCTGCTGCGCGACGGCACCGCCGGCGTGCCAGTGCTGACCATCCCGAAGCCCGACGAGACCGCCTCCGGCGAGGCGCGCAGCCGGCAATGGCGCGAGATCGGCCTCGGCGCGCAAATCCTCAAGGATCTGGGTGTCAACTCGATCCGGATTTTGTCGTCGACGCGCCCGATGACCTATGTGGGCCTGTCCGGTTTCGGCATCGAAATCGCCGGCATGGAGCCCGTGGAAAGCTAAGTGCGCGAATTTCGCGTGCTCGTGAACAAGGAGGCGACCATGAGGGCGATCGCGACGCGCGTTCGCACGGCTTTGGCCGTGATCGGCATCGGCCTCGCGCTGTCGGCCTGCGGCTACAACACGATCCCGACGCTGCAGGAGCAAGCCAAGGCGCGCTGGTCCGATGTGCAAAATCAATATCAGCGCCGCGCCGATCTCATTCCCAATCTGGTGGCGACCGTGCAGGGCTACGCCGCGCAGGAAAAAAGCGTGCTCACCGCCGTGGTCGAGGCCCGCGCCAAGGCGACGCAGGTCAAAGTCAGCGTCGACGATCTCACCGACCCGGCCAAGCTCAAGGCGTTCCAGGACGCGCAGAACCAGCTGAGCGGCGCGCTGGGACGGCTCCTGGCGGTGACGGAGAACTATCCGGACCTCAAATCCAACGCCAATTTCCTGGCGCTGCAGTCGCAGCTTGAAGGCACCGAGAACCGCATCGCCGTGGCGCGCCGCGACTACATCGAGGCCGTGCGCGTCTATAACACCTCGCTGCGCACATTTCCGACGGTGATCTGGGCGAAATTCTTCTTTACCGACGCCAAGCCGATGGCCGAATTCACCGCCAACGAGGGCGCGGAGAAACCGCCGGTGGTGAAGTTCTGATGCGCGACGCGCCGTTGCGAAGCCGGGGCGCAGCGAACGGCGGGACCGTGTCGATCCGCGGCCCGAACGGCCGCGGCGCAGTCGGCCTCGTCATCACGGCTCTCCTCTTCTGTACTCTGTCTACGCTCGCTTTTGCCTTCGACTTTCCGCCTTTGACCGGCCGCGTCGTCGATCAGGCCAACATCATGACGCCACAGAGCCGCGCCGATGTCGAAACGAAACTGAAGGACCTCGAAGACAAGTCCAGCATCCAGCTTGTCGTCGCCACGGTGAAGTCGCTGCAGGGCGGCGACATCGAAACCTTCGCCAACGAGCTGTTCCGCTTCTGGAAGCTCGGCGAGGCAAAGAAGAACAACGGGGTGCTGTTGCTGGTCGCACCTGCCGAGCACAAGGTGCGCATCGAGGTCGGCTACGGCCTCGAAGGGACGCTGACCGACGCGCTGTCATCGGTGATCATTCAGAGCGCCGTGCTGCCGCGATTCAAGGCCAACGATTTTTCCGGCGGCATCGAGCGCGGCGTCGACGGCATCATCAGCGTGCTGTCCGGCGACACGACGGACTGGCAGCGCAAGATCGCTGTTCGCCAGGACGATGCCGGGACATTCTTCTTTGTGTTTCTCGCGATTGTGTTTTTCTGCGTGTTTATTTTCGTATTCAGCTTCATGGTTCGCAGCGAGCACGGCCCATCCGGCCGCTATGTCAGACGGAACGGGCGCACGGTGTTCGTGCCGTTTCCCGGCGGCAGCTGGGGCGGCGGCTCCAGTTCGTCGGATTGGGGCGGCGATCGTCCGGCGGTGGATTTGACGGCGGCTTTTCCGGCGGCGGCGGTTCGTCCGGCGGCGGCGGCGCGTCCGGGAGCTGGTAGCCATGCAGATCACACCGGAAGATCACACGGCGATCGCGGCTGCGATCCGGGCGGCGGAACAGCGCACCAGCGGCCAGATTGTTTGCGTGGTCGCCCACGCATCGTCGCGCTATGCCACCGTTCCGATCCTCTGGGCGAGCGTGCTTGCGCTGGCGCTGCCGTGGCCCTTGATCTATCTGACGCCGTGGAGCGTGGAACGGATTTTCCTCATCCAGCTCGTCGTCTTCATCGCCGCGGGCCTGCTGTTCTCCTGGACGCCGCTGCGGCTTTGGCTTGTGCCGCGCCGCATTCAGCGCGCCCGAGCCCACCATGCCGCACTCGAGCAGTTTTTTCTCCGCCGTATCGGTCACACCGAAAAGCGCACCGGCGTATTGATCTTCGTCTCGCTTGCCGAGCGCTACGCCCGCATCATCGCCGACGAGGGCGTCGCCGCAAAGGTCAATAGCGCCGAGTGGCAGGCCGCGATCGACGCGCTGACGAGCCACATGCGCGATGGCCGCATTGCCATGGGCTTCATCGCCGCGGTCGAGGGATGCGGCGCGGTGCTGGCTGAGCACGCGCCACCCGACGGCTCGCCGGCTGTGTTGCCAGACCGGCTTTATGTGATGTAGCTGCTCAAACAGCAAACAAAGCACACCGCCATGCTGGTCGGCGTTCCCAAGGAAATAAAGGACAACGAGTACCGCGTCGGCCTCGTGCCTTCGACGGTGCGCGAATTGGCCGACAAAGGCCATCGAGTCGTTGTCGAAACGAATGCCGGCGCCGGCGCGGGGCTCGCGGATGCAGATTATCGCGCGGCGGGGGCCGAGATCGCCGCGAACGCCGATGCGGTATTCGGCCGCGCCGAACTGATCGTGAAGGTCAAGGAGCCGCTCGCGCCCGAACGGAAGAAGCTCAAGCGCGGCCAGGTGCTGTTCACCTATCTGCATCTCGCGCCGAACCGCGAACAGACCGAAGATTTGCTCGCCTCCGGCGTCACCGCAATCGCCTACGAGACAGTCACCGGGCCGAACGGCAGTTTGCCGCTGCTCACGCCGATGTCCGAAGTGGCCGGCCGCATGGCGCCGCATGTCGGCGGCCACTGTCTGGAAAAGGAGAACGGCGGCCGCGGCGTGCTGCTTGGCGGCGTGCCCGGGGTCGGCGCCGCCAGCGTGCTCATTCTCGGCGGCGGCGTGGCCGGCACCAACGCGGCGCTGATCGCCTCTGGCATGGGCGCCGACGTCACCGTGCTCGATCGCAATCCGGAGGCGCTGCGCCGCATCGCCGGGCAATTGGGCAGCCGCGTGCGCACCGTGTTCTCCACGCCCGACGTGATCGAACTTTTATGCCGGCGCGCCGATCTGGTGATCGCCACCGTGCTGGTGCCGGGCGCAACCGCGCCAAAACTGATCACTGCAGCGACGGTAAAAGCCATGAAGCCCGGCGCGGTCATCGTCGACGTCGCCATCGACCAGGGCGGCTGCGCCGAGACTTCACGGCCGACCACGCATTCGCATCCAACCTATACGGTCGACGACGTGGTGCATTACTGCGTTGCCAACATGCCAGGCGCGGTGGCGCGCACCTCGACGTTTGCGCTGAGCAACGCCACGACGTCGTTCGTGCTGGCGCTGGCCGACAAGGGCTGGCGGCTGGCGCTCGCCGCCGATGCGAACCTGCGTAACGGTCTCAATATCCATGATGGCCACGTCACCTACCGCGCCGTCGCGGACGCGCTGAAATTGCCCTACATACACGCCGACCATGCGCTGCGGATTTGAACGCCAACGCCAAAGGCCTGCCGCCACGACCAGCGCCGTCGCATGGGGGAATTCGTCACCGGCGCTATAAATCCGCGCCCGCTTGCGGCGGAGCGACTCTGCGGGCGCACCCCGCTCTGTGAGCCGGCATAAAACGCCGCGTCAGGTTGCCTCCCTGTGGGCGAACCAGCCTTTTCCGTCTAGCCAAGCGCGGCCCGTTCCTGCACACTCGCGCCGGGTGGAAACGCAATAATGATCTTTTCGTTCGATCTCCTGATCAATGCCGTCGTCTCCGGCATCCTGATCGGCGGCTTCTACGCGGCGATGGCCTCGGGCGTCTCACTGTCATTTGGCATCCTCGACATCGTCAATATCGCCCATCCAGCCTTCATCATCCTCGGCTCCTACGCCGCCTACGCGATCAACCACAATTTCGGCTTCGATCCGATCCTCATCAGCATCGTGATGCTGCCGGCCTTCTACGTACTCGGCGCCGGCATTTATCAGATCTACTACGTGGCATTCGAGAAGCGCGGGCAGGAGTTGCTGCGCGGACTGGCGTTTTTCTTCGGCCTCCTGTTCATCACCGAAGTGACGCTGGTATTGTATTTCGGCGTCGACTATCGCGACGTGACAGCGTCCTATATCGGCCCGACCTTGCATATCGCCGACGTCGACTTGCCGCTGCGCATCGGGGTGCCGTGCCTGGTTTCGCTGCTCCTGATCACGGCGCTGCAGCTTCTGCTCAGCCGCACCTTCATCGGCCGCGCCATCATGGCGGTGGCGCAGGACCAGCTCGCGCTCCGCCTGATGGCCGTCGACCCGATCCGCATCAAGCGCATCGCCTTTGCCATTTCCATCGCCACCGCCTCGCTCGCCGGCGCGTTCCTGATCATCATCCAGCCGGTCGAACCGTCGGTCGGGCGCGACTATATCGGCCGCATCTTCGCCATCTGCGTGCTGGGCGGCATGGGCAGCCTGCCCGGCACGGTGATCGCCGCAATGCTGATTGGCGTCGTCGAAAGCCTGACCTCGACGTTTTACGGCCCGTCGTGGGCGCCTGCGGTCTCGTTCGGGTTTCTGCTCTTGACGCTGGCGGTGCGCCCCGCCGGCCTGTTGGGCCGGTGACGCGTGCGCACGCTCCCGTTTCTCGTCATCAGCCTCCTCATCGCCGGGCTCGTATTCGCCGCCGCGCTCGCCATCGGCAACGAATACATCTTCTTCGCCGGCTACGTCGTGCTGCAATACATCGTGCTGTCGACGGCATGGAACATTCTCGGCGGTTATTGCGGCTACGTGAATTTCGGCACCGGCGCGTTTTTCGCGCTCGGCGCCTATTCGACGGTCGCGATCTACAATCTGATCGGCAAGAACGAGCTGCCGCATGTGATTCCGATCCCGGCGCTGATGCTGGTCGGCGGCGTCGTATCCGGCATTGTCGGCTTCGGCATGGGCTATCTGACGCTGCGGCTGCGCGGCGCGTTCTTCTCGATCGCGACGCTGGCGCTTGCCGTGGTGCTGGAGACGCTGATCGTCAACTGGGACTTTGTCGGCGGTTCGCGCGGCGCCTACATCTTGCGCCCGGAGACGGTGCCGCTGATCGGCAGCTACGTGCGGTATCTGTTTCTGACCATGCTGCTGCTTGCCGTCGCCTCGCTTGTCATCGCGCGGCTGATCGAGCGCTCCCGGCTCGGCTACGGCATGGCCACCATCCGCGACGACGAAATGGCGGCCGAAGCTTCGGGCGTGCCGACGCTGCGCGTGAAGCTGATCGCCACCACGATTTCAGGCGCGCTCATGGGCATGGCCGGAGCGCCGTTCCCCTATTACATCGGCTACCTGCAGCCGGACTCGACCTTCGCGCTCGACTACGCCATCAATGCCATTGCCATGCCGCTGATCGGCGGCACCTCGACCTGGATCGGACCGCTGATCGGCGCGATCCTGCTCGAACTCGCTGCAGCAGCTCATCACCGTGACAATCTCATCGGCGGTCAATCTGTTGATTGTCGGCTGTCTGCTTGTCGCCTTTGTTATCCTGGCGCCGAATGGCATTGTCGGGCTGTTTAACAAATATTTTCAGCACAAGAGCGACAATTTTGTCGGCCGCCGCCGCGCCTCACTCGATAAGTCAGCGGCCGGCACAGCTCCAGAGTCGCCTGCATGAGCGAACTCCTTGAGGTCGATAATCTGAGCAAGCGCTTCGGCGGCTTCGTGGCGCTGGAGAATATCTCGCTGACGGTGCCGGCCGGGGAACGGCTCGGCCTGATCGGACCGAACGGATCGGGCAAGAGCACGCTGGTCAACTGCATCTGCGGTACGCTACGCAACGAGCAGGGTTCGGTGCGCTTCGACGGCCGCCCGATCGACGGCATGCCGGCGCACAAGCGCACGCATCTCGGCCTCGCCCGCAGCTTTCAGCTGCCGCGGCCGTTTCCCAGTCTGACGCTGGTCGACAACGTGCGCATACCGCGGCTGTATACCGTCGAGGCGCGCGGCGTTCACCGCACCACCGAAGAGGTCGACGAACATTGCCACGGACTGTTGCGCGAGGTCGGGCTCGAGGCCAAGGCCCGGCATCTGCCGCGCGACCTCACGCAAGTCGAAATGCGCAAGCTCGAGCTCGCCCGCGCGATGGCGGCGGAACCGAAACTCTTGATCGCCGACGAGGCGATGGCGGGGCTGACGCATTCGGAGATCGGCGACATCTTGGCGCTCCTGGTGCGCTTGAACGAAAGGGGCGTCACCGTCATCCTCATCGAGCACATCATGAGCGCGGTGATGAGCTTTTCCCGCCGCCTCGTCGTGCTGGTGTCGGGCCGCATGATCGCGGACGGCAAGCCCGATGAGGTGATGCGTAACCCGGAAGTGGAGAAGGCGTATCTTGGCTAACAGCCTGAACCTCTCCGGCGTTCACGCCGCCTATGGCGCGGTGCGCGTGATTCACGATGTCTCGCTCAACGTCGGCGGCGGCGAGACGGTGGCGCTGCTTGGCACCAACGGCAACGGCAAGTCGACGCTGATGAAATGTATCATGGGCATCGTGCGGCCGAGCGGGGGCTCAATCGTGGCCGAGATCGAAGGCATCCACCACGACCTCGTTGGACGCACCACCGAGCAAATCGTCGACCTCGGCATCGCGCTGGTGCCGGAAGGCCGCCGGCTGTTTCCGAAGCTTACGGTCGAGGAAAACCTCCTGCTCGGCGCCTTCCGCCGCACCGCCCGCCGCGAACTCAAGCGCAATCTTGAAGTCTGCTTCGAGACTTTTCCCCGGCTTGCCGAACGCCGCGCGCAGCTTGCCGGCAGCATGTCGGGCGGCGAGCAGCAGATGCTGGCGCTCGGCCGGGCGCTGATGCTGGCGCCGAAAATCCTGCTGGTCGACGAGCCGTCGGTCGGGCTGGCGCCGATCCTGGTCAGCCGCACCATCGACGCCATCAGCGAGATGAAGCAGCGCTATGCGCTCACCGTGCTGATGGCCGAGCAGAATTTCAATCAGGCGATCCGCATCGCCGACCGCGGCTACGTCATCGTCCACGGCAAGATCGCGTTCGAGGGCCGCTCGGCCGACGAGCTCAACAACAACGATTTGATCAAGAAGTTTTATCTGGGGCTGTAGTCCTCCTTCCCTTGTGGGGATGGAATATTACTTCACCACAAAATCAAAATACGTCCGTGGAAAAGGCTCACCGCGCAGGGTGAAATGCCACCATTCCTTCCAGTAGCCGTAAAAGTCGCGGCGGCGCATCGCGATTGCGAGCAGCCTCCGGTTGGCCTGAGCTTGCGCGCCGATGCTGCGATCGGCAGTCCACGACTGCGGAGAAAAGAAATCGAAATGCGTGCCCATATCGAGTTCGGCGCCGTCTGATTTCGCCAGTGTCAAATCCATGGTCGAGCCGCGCGAGTGGCCGGAATGGGTGGCGACATAGCCGTCGCGGAACAGCGTGCGCTTGTCGACGTTCGGATAGAACTCGGCTTTCATTTTCTGGTCTTTGAGGTCGCGCGCCCAGCGCACGAAATCCTTGACCGCGCGCACCGGCCGGTAGCAATCGAACACCTTGAGCACCAGCCCCCGCGGCTTGATGTCGGCCGCGACCGCCGCCAAGGCGTTGGCGGCGGGGCGTGTCAACAAACAATGCGATGCCTCGTAGCCGTCGATCCGCCGGCCGACAAAGTTATGCGCGCCCGCATAGCGCATCTCGACGATGAGACCGGGCACGACGCTGGCCGCATCGACGAAGGCTGCGGGCCGCTGCTGGGCGAGCGCAGCTTGCGCGCTGAGCAGTAAGGACAGCGCGAATAGCGAGCGGCGAACGGCGATTAGGGGAAGAACGATGCGTATCGCCTTTCGGTCGGCGTCAATCATCTTCCCTTCCCTACTCGCTACTCGCTACTCGCTACTCGCTACTCGCTACTCGCTACTCGCTACTCGCTACTCGCCATTCGCCTACTGCGGACAGGCCGACACCCATGTGCCTTCGACGGTATTTTTCGAGCCTGGCATCTCCTGACCGCCCATCGAGGCCTTGCTCTGCACCATGCCGGTATAATGGTGCGGGCTGTCGAAATTGAATTCGCCGTTGAGCTCCATATCGAGCTGGCCTTTGCAGACAAGGCGCCAAGTCAGCTTTTTGCCGTCGAAGCTGCGTGCCATCGGCTCGCAAGTGGAATTGATGGTGCTGGCGACCGGCGAGAAGGTTGCGGGCAGGTCGGCCACCTGATCCGCGGCGAGGCATTTCGAGGTTTCGCGCGGCGGCCCCGCCCTGCCGCCGGTCTCAATCACGGTGGTGATCTTCCATAGGCCGGCCTCGATGCCGTCGGCCCTTGCGACCGGCGCGATCAACGCCAGAACGATTGCGGCAAGCATCAAACGAACCATGTCACGCATACTTTCCTCTTGATGTACCCGGCTGCATCATCCGATTTTTACGGCGGCGGCGCGACCCTTTGCGCCAGCTTTTGGCATTGAGCAGGACCAAATCGGTCGCCGTTAACCCGGCAGTAACCATATACCCGGCAGATTTTGCCGGGGAGGCGTGAGCGTTTGTATCGGACCCTTTTGACGCTGCCTGGGGACCAGCCTTGGACGCGAGCGCGGCACCACTGTTCCGTGCCGGCGGCCCTCCGGCCGCGGCGCAAAGCTTTGAAACGCGCGACCGTAACCGGCGGGGCCGATCGGACGACATGACCGACGTATCTTCGGCGCAGAACGGCGACACGCCGCTGTCTCGCCTCGCCGACCTCGGCACGATGCTGCGGCGGAGCGACATCGCTCTCGCCGTCGGCATGATGGCGATCCTTCTGGTCCTCATCCTGCCGCTGCCGGCGGTGCTGCTCGATTTCGCGCTCGCCATCTCGATCACCTTCTCGGTGCTGATCCTGATGACGTCGCTGTTCATTCAGGCGCCGCTCGAATTCTCCGCGTTCCCGACCGTCCTGCTGATTTCGACGATGCTGCGGCTGTCGCTCAACCTCGCCTCGGCGCGGCTCATTCTCGCCCATGGCCACGAAGGCACCTCCGCCGCCGGTCACGTCATCGAGGCGTTCGGCAATTTCGTCATGAGCGGCAATTTCGTCATTGGCATCATCGTCTTCACCATCCTGGTGATCGTCAATTTCGTCGTCATCACCAAGGGCTCGGGGCGCATCGCCGAAGTCGCCGCTCGCTTCCACTTGGACGCCATGCCCGGCAAGCAGATGGCGATCGACGCCGACCTGTCCGCCGGATTGATCGACGAAAAGGAAGCGCGGCGCCGGCGCAAGGCGTTGGAAGACGAATCCGGCTTCTTCGGCGCCATGGACGGCGCCTCGAAATTCGTCCGCGGCGACGCCATTGCCGGCCTGCTCGTCGTACTGATCAATATCATCGGCGGCATGGTCATCGGCATCGTGCAGCAGGGCCTGAGCTTCGCCGATGCCGCCCACACTTACACGCTGCTCACCGTCGGCGATGGCCTGGTCACGCAAATTCCGGCGCTGATCGTATCGACCGCCGCTGGCCTCCTGGTATCGAAGGCCGGCGTCAGCGGCGCCGCCGACAAGGCGCTGCTCAGCCAGTTTTCCGGCTATCCCAAGGCGCTCGGCATGTCGGCCGCGGTGATGATCGCGATGGGGATGTTGCCCGGACTGCCGATCATCCCGTTTTTTGCGCTGGGCGGCGGCGCCGGCGCGCTCGCCTATCTGATCGATCGCCGCAACAAGCGCGCGGCCGCCGCGGCGGCTGCGGTGGTCAAAACCGATGCCGCCAAGGCGGCTCCCGCCGAGGAGCCGATGTCGGCGACCTTGAAAATGGACGATCTCAAGGTCGAGCTTGGCTACGCACTGTTGCCGCTCGTCAACGCGCCTGACGGTACGGAGCGGCTGACCGAGCAGATCAAGGCGCTCCGGCGCTCGCTCGCGATCGAAATGGGCTTCGTCATGCCGGCGGTGCGTATCCTCGACAACGTGCAGCTCGACGCCAACGCCTACGTCATCAAGATCAAGGAAGTGGACGCCGGCAACGGCAAGGTCTGGCCCGGCCAGTACATGGTGATGGACCCGGCCGGTAAGCAGGTGACGCTGCCCGGCACCCACACCACCGAGCCGACCTTCGGCTTGCCGGCAACCTGGATCGATACGGCGCTGAAGGAAGAAGCTTCTGTCAGAGGCTACACCGTGGTCGACGCCGCGACCGTGCTCGCCACGCACCTGACCGAACTGATCAAGGTCAACATGAGCGAGCTTCTGTCCTACGGCGAAGTGCAGAAGCTGCTCAAAGAGCTGCCGAAGGAGCAGAGCGAGCTGGTCAAGGACATCGTGCCGTCGCAAGTCACCGTTTCCGGCATTCAGCGCGTGCTGCAGATCCTGCTCGCCGAGCGCATCTCGATCCGCGATCTGGCGACCATCCTTGAAGGTATCGCCGACGGGCTGCCGGCGACACGCAATCCCGCAAGCCTCGCCGAGCACGTGCGCGCGCGGCTGTCGCGTCAGCTCTGCGCCCAGCACGCCAGCCCCGCCGGGTATCTGCCGATCATCGCGTTGACGGCGAAATGGGAACAGGCGTTCGCCGAATTCGATCGTCGGCCAGGGCGACGACCGGAGCCTCGCCATGCAGCCGTCGAAGCTCACCGAGTTCATCAATGCGGTGCGCGAGAAATTCGACCAGGCCGGCCGCGACGGCGAAACCCCGGTGCTGGTGACATCGCCCGGCATCCGGCCGTTCGTGCGCGGCATCGTCGAACGCTTCCGCGCGCAGACGAGCGTCATGTCGCAATCGGAGATTCACCCGCGGGCGCGGCTCATGACCGTGGGGAGTATTTAGCCTCGGCCGAAGAAGCATCGCTAATTTGTATTTCCATAACTCGCCTCGAAATAGCGATCCGAATTAAGCCGCCGATGCGCCCACTCCAAAAATCATCGTTGCAAAGCTCGCTGGCTGCCCTTCAACCTGTTGCCCATAGTCGTAGACGGTTGACAGTGGCTTAAAGCCGTCTCTTACGGCTGCGACACAGAGTTCCTCGACTGTGTACGGACGAATGTGATCTTTAGTGGTCCATACTTTTGTGAAATTGACATCCTTGTACAGTCGGTATTCCCTCTCGATGAGATTGCTTCCGTCGTCGAGTGGCGTTATTCGTCGCCGCCGCTCAAGAAAATGATCCCCATGAGCTCTACGATAATCGATCTGGTAGTCCTTAAACGCCGAAATGTTTTGCGGAACAAATGCGTCAATAATCAGCACTCCTTTATCGACAAGCGCTCTTCGGCATCCAGAAAACATTGCGGACAAATCCGTTCGCTTTACCAAATATGTCACCATAGAGAACGGCGCGAGTATCAAATGAAATGAACGGCTGAACCCAATTGATCGAGCATCCATTTGGGCGACCAACGGCCGCGCGGCAATTTTTTGTGCGTCGCGCATCAATTGCTCAAGCATTGGTCGTGAACGATCTATACCAACCACATTGATTCCGGCGGTGATCAGCGGGAGTAGAATACGTCCGGTACCGCAGCCGAGTTCGAGAATTGCTCCATCAGCGCTCCGACACTGGGACAAATAAAAGCGGACGTCGTCAAAAGGGAGATTCTTTCCCATGTCGGTGTGATAGACTTCCGCAATAAAATCATAGGACCAAGGCAAAATGTTGGGCTGAAACATCTGATAAATCTCTAGATTTACTGTATCCCTCCGCCGGCGGCCGCCTGGCATTGGTCTCGATATTGGAGATAGCTGTCTGAAGAGTGGCTTGATGATCGTGTCCACTACCTGGATGATGGACACTATCTCTGATGTCGGTTGGCAGTGGCGGTAATTTTGCATCTGGCGAGCGCAGACGTCGATCCTGGACGCGGGATGAGAAGCGTCGGATCGTTGACGAGAGTCTTCAGGAAGGGGCATCGATCGCCGAGGTCGCTCGACGTCACGAGCTCAACGCCAATCTCTTATTCACGTGGCGTCGCAAGATGGGCGTTGAGCCGCCTGAGCGGAAGGATCCGATGGAAATCGTTCCCGTGACGGTTGCGCGGGGATTGGCCACGGAAGGGCCTTGCCCGGACGCGGCCGGCCGGATGGAAATCGTTCTTTCGCAAGGCGACCGGATCATCGTGTGGGCTGATGTCGAGACGACGGCGCTGGCGCGAGTTTTGAAGGCGCTATCGCGGCAATGATTCCGATTCCGAGCGGCGTCAGGGTTTGGATTGCGACTGGGCATACCGACATGCGGCGCGGCATGCAGGGTCTGGCGCTTCAGGTTCAGGAGAGTCTGAACCGTGATCCGCACTTATGTGTCGGGCGCGATTATGTGGCGGCTCGTTCCATCGGCGCGCAATTCGGCGGTAATGCCGGCCCTTGCCGCCACATAATATTCATATCCGTTCCAGCAGCTGGAGCACCGTATCCTTGGGTTTGAAACGTGCCGGTTGCTTACCCGAGACACCTGCCTTATCCAGCCCGCGGCGCATCATCTCGACGTCCGCAGCGGCGTAGCGATGCGTGGTGGCGACTTGCGAGTGCCCCAACCAAGCCTGGATAGTCAGAAGATCGACCCCGGACTGTAGCAACGTCATCGCGAGCGAGTGTCGCAGAACATGGGGCGAGATGGATTTACGCGCGAGTTCCGGTGTGTTCGCCGTGGCTGCGGCGACAGCCCGCCGAACAATGTGCGTCGCGCCGAAACGCGTCAAGCGGGTCCCATGGGTGCCGACAAAGAGTGGACGTGCTTCATGGGAACCAACCTCACGCTCGCGCATTACCGACTTCAACGCTTTGACGAGGTCGCCGGGCATCGGCACGATCCGCTCCTTGCGGCCCTTGCCGCGCAAGAGCACCTGTGGTCGCGGGCGATCCAACTGAAGATCGCAGGCATTGAGGCCAATCGCCTCAGATACTCGTGCGCCAGTGCGTGCCAGGAACAGCAGTAATGTTCGATCGCGGCGGCCGCGCGCCGTTCGCTGATCTGGTGCGTCGATAAGAACATCAAGTTCATTCCGCGAGAGATGATGCGTGATCTCCGTGTGCGATCTTTTCACCGGAATGGCGAGGATGCGCTGTGCGATGCTCAGCGAGGCAGGATCGTTTGCGGCCACATGGTGAAAAAATGATCGGATTGCCGTCAGGCGAGCGTTGCGTGTCTGGATCGTGTTCTTCCGCTTCTGCTCAAGCTCGTCCAGAAATGCGAGAATGAGATCCCGGTCGATATCCTCGATCGCCAATGAACACGGCTTGCGCCTGGTGTGTTCGGCGGCGAAAAGGACCAGCATGCGCAAGGCGTCGCGGTAGCTGGCGATCGTCGAGGGGCTTGCGTTCCTTTGCTTGGCCAAGCGGTTGCGGAAGAAAGACTCAAGCAGCGTTGCCAGCGATGGATGTGCGCTCATGAGGCGCCTCCATCGGCGAATGCGCGATCGGCGGCCATGCCCAGCAGTTCCGCCGTGCCCGTCACGTAATAGGCAGTGTCGGTGTAGCGGGCATGGCCGAGATAAGTTGCCAGCAAGGGCAACAGTGCCTGGACGTCGGCCTTCTCCCGGTGCCAAGCGGCAAGACGTGTGACGGCGAAGCGATGCCGCAGATCATGCGGTCTTAAGGCTTTGCCACTGTCGAGGCCGGCAATCTTGCAGGCCGCACCGAATGCAATATGGAGCCCAGCCGGTGACAGCCGATTGCCGCGCGAGCTGAGGAAAAATGCGGAATCCCTCGGCACCGGAAATGCCGCATCTCGATGCCGGGCGTAGATGTGTAAGGCGGCCAGCGTCGTCGTGTGAACGGGGACCAGGCGATCCTTGCGGAACTTGGTCTTCCGGATGTGCAGGATGCCGTCGGCGAGATCGACATCGGTGCGATTGAGGCGGAGCGCTTCGCCGGAACGCAGGCCCGTGCTCGCCAGCAATCCGACCAACATCGTCAAAGTTAGTCCCCGCTGGGGATACCGCGGCGAAACGCGACTGCTAGCCGAAATGAGTGATCCGAGCTCCTCATCACTGAGGATGCGCGCGGGTGGAATGGCGCGGGATCTGGGAAGCTCACGAGGATCAAGCGCCTCGGTCCGCGCATCGTAAATAGCGAGATGCTCGCAAAAGCGCCGGAGGATCCCATGGTTGATGGCGCGACCATTGGCCGTCCCCTCCCATGAGAAAATGAATTTGATCGCTATGTCCCGCGTGAGGGGGCCGTCAAGCTGTCCGGCCGCCACATATCGCGCCAACCGCCTCAATATCGCGGACGACTTCTCGAACTCATATCCGAGCGAGCGACGAAGCGCGATGTAGCCTTCTACCCTGTCGGCCAGTAGTTTGGCGAAGGTGCTCATTTGGCGCCCCCCGGAAAGGGCAGAGCGACATCGGCGAGCTGCGGCAGCGCTACCTTCACATAAATGGCGGTGGTGTCGATGCTCCGATGGCCCAGGAGATCCGCGACCTCGTTGATCGGACGCCGTTGTTTGACGAGCTGCGTCGCCAAGCTATGCCGCACGAGATGGGCACCGGCCACGCGCGAAAGCTTGATGCAGGCTCGCTCCAATCGAGATCGCACGATCCTCGATATGGGCGAACTGGACTTGAACGGACCCACGGGCGGTACATAGGACAGAAAGACCCGCTGACTGTCGATCTTGGGCCTGGCGTGCAGTATATAATCAGCGAGCGCTTCACCCGTTTCCTGCAAAAGTGGCACGAGCCGATCGCGCCCCGTCTTGGTCCGGCGCACCAACACTTCGGCGGCGCGCCAGTGAATATCGTGAAGCTCAAGCGATCGGAGCTCCTTGTTGCGCAGCCCGGTGGTGGCGAGCAGAAGCAGGAGCGCGCGGTCACGCACGCCCGATGGTGTCGTCACGTCGATGGCCCCGATTGTGCGTCTGACATCCTCCCATGGGAGTCTCGGAGGCAAGTGCGCCAGCCGCCAGCAGGGTGTTCGTGGAACGAACCGGGCAAGATCTTGGCTATTGAGGTCGGACCACCGCAGAAACCGCAAGAAGGTGCGCGTATATGAGGTCGTCGAGGTCCGCGTGTAATTATTGGTCGACAGCGACAGAAGGTGCTCGACAAGGGCAAGCACATGCTCGCCCGTCATCGCGGCAAGGGGCTGACCCGGAACTTGGTCATTGTACCAGACAAGGATCCGGCGTGCGGTCACAAGAAGCCCCTCACAGGTCTTGGGCTCCAAGCCCTGCACTCGCCGCAGGTGATCCAGGAAGGCCGCAATAAATGGGCCATAGGGATCCGGCATCGCATGACACGGGATGGAGAATCGTTCAGGCACGACCCGACGTGCGTGCCCAATTGCCGTTCGCGCGGCAATGCGGGGCGATGCTGTCGGCAAGCTTTGCACAAACCGATCGATGATGGTCTGATCGATCTTTGACGTCCGGCTATTGCGAATGACAAACTCGCTAAACTTCGCGAGCCGACCAATATAGAGCTTGGCCGAGGCGCGCTTGTAACCGATCTCAGAAAAATGCGCGGCGATACGGTCCATCTCTTCGCCAAGCGCCCCGCTTCGAAGGCGCCGGAGCACTCCCCGATACTTGAAATACAAATCCAACATGGCCCTCTCCCCTTTGCGGGCGTGCCAGGAACATCCCGAGCCCGCTGGAGAGGTGACCAGATATTATGTGGCGGCAAGGGCCGGCATTACCGCCGAATTGCGCGCCGATGGAACGAGCCGCCACATAATCGCGCCCGACACATAAGTGCGGATATGTGGCGCGCCACATATCCGCACGCCGGCGATCTTTATATTTTCCGAGGTCGTCGCGGCGACCTCGCCAAGATCCTCTGGCACGATGGCATCGGGCTATCGCTATACGCCAAACGACTGGACCGCGGAAAGTTCATATGGCCGTCGGCATCAGGCGGCGCGGTGTCGATCTCGGCGGCCCAGATGGCGTACATGCTCGAAGGGATAGACTGGCGAAATCTGCAACTAACGTGGCGGCCTGGAAGCGCTGGTTAGGTGAGCGGATTGAGCCAAAAAAATGGGGCGGCGTGCATTTTAGGGCGCCTCAAATCACTCGAATTGTGATTTACTTCGTCTCATGGATGCCGCTCACGCCGTTCTTGCCCGAGAAAACGCCGCCCTGAAAGCGGCGCTGGCCGTTGCGCAGACCAAGGGCCAGGAAGTTGCGGCGGAACTGGCGGTCGCCCTGGCGAAAGCGTCGGAAGACATGGCGCTGATCGCCCAGCAGAAGCTTCGGATCGCAAAACTGGAGCGTCAGATTTATGGGCAGCGGTCTGAACGCTCGGCGCGCCTGATCGATCAACTGGCGCTCGACTTCGAAGAGCTGCAAGCCAGCGCTACGGAAGACGAACTGGCGGCGGAGAAAGCCGTCGCCAGGACGACCACGGTCGCCGGATTTACGCGCAAGCGTCCCGAGCGCAATACATTCCCCGATCACCTTCCCCGCGAGCGCGTGGTGATCGATCCGCCGACGGCATGCGAGTGTTGCGGTGGCAGCCGCCTGCGCAAACTCGGCGAGGACATTACCCGGACGCTGGAATCGCAGCCTCGCCAGTGGAAGGTCATCGAGACGGTGCGGGAGAAGTTCACCTGCTGCGACTGCGAGAAGATCTCGCAAGCGCCGGCGCCGTTCCATGTCATCGCGCGAGGCTGGGCGGGGGCGAGCCTGCTGGCGATGATTGCGTTCGAGAAGTTCGGTCAGCACCAGCCTTTGAACCGTCAGGCCGAGCGTTATGCCCTGGAAGGCGTGCCAATCGCGCTGTCGACCATGGCCGACGCAGTGGGCTCGGTCTGCACGGCGCTCGATCCGCTGCTTCGCCTTGTGGAAACTCATGTGATGGCGGCCGAGCGCCTGCATGGCGACGATACGACCGTGCCGGTTCTGGCCAAAGGCAAGACCGATACCGGGCGGTGCTGGGTTTATGTTCGAGACGACAAGCCCTTCGGCGGCGTCGGGCCGCCCGCGGCGATGTTCTACTACTCGCGCGATCGCCGGGGCGAGCATCCGCAGGCGCATCTGGCGGGATATGCCGGCATCCTGCAGGCGGACGCCTATGACGGTTACAACAAGCTCTATCTGGCGGATCGCAAGCCTGGCCCAGTCCGGGAGGCGGCGTGCTGGGTGCATGCGCGGCGCCCCTTCTTCGCCATGGCGGATCTCGAGGAGAACGCGCGTCGCAGGGCCGCTGGCAAAAAGGATATCCCTCTATCGCCGATCGCGATCGAGGTCGTTCGTCGCATCGACGCCCTGTTCGAGATCGAGCGGTCGATCAATGGCAAGAGTCCTGAGGAGCGTCGAGCGGTCCGACAAAACTTGAGCCGACCGCTGGTCGATAATCTCCGGCTATATATGCATGAGCAGGCCGCCCGGCTCTCGCGTGGCCATGACCTGGTCAAGGCCGCCAATTACATGCTCAAGCGCTGGCCGGCCTTCACCTTGTTCCTCGAGGATGGGCGCATCTGCTTGTCAAACAATGCAGCAGAACGAGCGTTGCGCGGAATAGCCCTTGGAAGAAAATCGTGGCTGTTCTGCGGGTCCGATCGCGGCGGCCAGCGCGCTGCCGCCATGTACAGTCTCATTATCACGGCGAAAATGAATGGCGTCGATCCGCAGGCTTGGCTCGCCGACGTCCTCTCGCGCATCGCCGCCCATCCGGCTCATCGGCTGGACGAGCTGCTGCCCTGGCATTGGGCGAAACAAAGTCCGGCAATCTCCGCTCGTGCGGCCTGATCATGCACGTCAACAAAGTCTCTCACGTCACGATCATCGACCGCGTTGCGGCCGATCTCGGCGAAAGCAAAGACTGGCTGTTCGATGTCGCCTGCGAAATGGACACCGAGGACGGCATGATCTGGATCCGTGGCCTTGGCGAAGATGCCGTGATGGCGTTCACCGACTTCGGAATTGAGACTCTGATCGAACTGATCAAAATCCACAAAAACGATCCGGCGCTCCTGGAGCGCTAAAAAAGCCCGACCGCAATGCCCGCGGCCTACGCCGGATGGGTACGATTTACTCGCCGTGGGGGCTCCGCGCGTCATTTTGACATACCGCGCCCAGGACGCGCTGCGAATGGCCACGTTTGCTCCGTGCGCGTCAATCCCAGCACTTGTCTATTTCTTGCTAGCTGGGCAAACTTCAATGTTGCGGCCGCATCTTATGTTATGCAATTGGCGCGGACATCGCCATACATACGTTTCGTCGTTGCCGGCTCGGTTGGTTTGGCGTTTAGAGGGGTCGATGTTCCAAAGAATGTCGTTGTTACGGGGGTTATAGAGGAGGCTGAAAAACTTGAATGGCTGTCTCAAGCTCATGTTGCGCTATATCCGGTCGTAGCGGGCTCGGGAAGCAACATAAAGATGGGCGAGTACGCGTTGGCGGGCCTTCCCATCATTACAACTCGGTTTGGCGCTCGAGGCATGTCATCAGATGAAGAGATTCCTGCGATTGTTTGCGAACTTGATGAGTTTTCCAATGCGATAAACGAGATTGCAGACTATCCGGAAAAGCTGCCGATCGACCATATTACAAGATCTGCCCGATCATGGTTCGAAGACAATCGCTCGTGGGCTAAAATTGGCAATGACGCAGCGGCTTGCTTGCGAGCACTGCATCTTTCTCGAAATGCCACCGAGCTAGCGCTCCGCGATAAGGTGAGCGTCCTGATTCCTATGCTAGATGCCGAACCCTATATTGAGGAGTGTCTATCTTCGGTGTTGGATCAGTCTTATTCCAACCTGGAGGTTCTTGTCGTTGATGACGGCTGCAAAGATCGATCCGCCGCAGCGGTACGCTCGTTCGCTGCTCGCGACCAGCGCGTGCGTTTACTGCATCATCCCCACAACGAAAACCGCGGTGTGAGTCGATCGATAGAATTAGCGCTGCGTCATTCGCGTGGCGAATATGTGGCCCTGCTGGACGCCGACGATCAGTTCGAACCAGAAAAGCTCGCCTTGCAGCTTCGGGCAATGCAGGCACATCCGGAGGTAGTCTTGTGCCATACTCGTGCAAGCATTCTTGCAGACGAGGAAACCGAGCTTTCGAGATCTTGTCAGGCTCATTTTGACGTTGCGCCATCGGCCCCAATTTACTGGCTTTTGCATGAACCGAGTGGGCTTGGAATGTGTTACATTCTTAGTTCAAGCGCATTAATCAAAGCCTCGGCACTCCGAAAGACTCGTTTCGCCGGGCGGCAAGTGTATCAATCCGAAGACTGGCTCATAATGGTGATGTTAGCTTCGGAGGGACCGTTTCTCTTCATCCCAGATCGGCTAGTCAAATACCGAGTCCATCCAAAATCGTATACTTCTCGCGTCCTGACCAACCCCTTGCATGATCTGTATTCTCGACTGGAGATGTTTATAAAGCTACTGTCGCAATCGCGGTCAGCTGAAATGACTTCAATAATTGAGCACCATTTGGCTGGCGTTATTTGGTCGCTGGAAAACGAATATGCCGAAGACGCTCCAATCCGACCCGGTCCTGCACCTGTCCGATTGCGTGAGGAGCTAGCCACGACTAGAGCGCAGGCGGACGCTTTGAAGGCCCAATTGAACGAGGTTTTGCGATCGCGATCTTGGCGCGCAACTGCACCGCTGCGCACCACCATTTCCGCAGCTAGGCGACTGCGTTCATTGGCTCGGCGCGCCGCTTTCCGCTCGGACTAAGTCGGAGTTAGCGAAACCCACCGAAATTAACGAAATCAGACCACAAGGGCTCGCCTGTATTACGGCGCCACCGAGAGCCCCACGACGTGATGCTTTTCGATCAGCCGCGCCACCAGTCCGGACTTTTTAGCGTCGGTGACGAATTCCTGCAGGAATTTGGCGCCGGCCGCATTCGGCTTGCCGGTGCCGATCGCCTGCTGCACGGTCATGAAGTTGCCCGGAAGGATTGTGCTGCCCGGGACTTTCTTCACGTCTTCCAGTAGTCCGGGCTTGAGCGACGCCAGCGCATCGAGTTTTTCGGCGATGAACTGATCGAGCGGCGCGTCGGCGGCCTCAAACTGCATGACGGTGGCATGCTTGATGTTGCGTTCGAGCCAGAGGCAATAGGCGGCGCCGCGACGCACCGAGATGCGGACGCCGGGGCGGTCAACATCGGCGATGGTTTTGAGCGGCGAGTTCGGCTGCACCAGGTAGGTCGCCTCGATCTCGCAATAGGCATCCGTGAAGGCGATCTTTGCCGCGCGCTGCGGCTCGGCCCCGATCAGACCGATGTCCCAAGCGTTCGTTCCGGCCGCCTCGGCGAGCGTCGAAGGCCGCTCATACGGCACGTAGCGCACGGGTACGCCGAGCCGGCTCGCGATCTCGGCCGCCATATCGGGGGCGACGCCAGCCGGGTCGCCGGACACGGTCTTGCCGGTTACCAGGAGGAAATTCCCCATATTGATGGCGGCGCGCAGCACCCCGGTCGGCGCGAGTTCGGCTACGATTTGGCGGTCCATCCTGCTCTCCCCTGGCGGCTGGGCCGGCCCCGGCCCCCCTTCTGGCCCCTGATTACCGGAACCGGGCCCCCAATCAATCGTTATCACGGGCCATCACCGCTCAGTGAGGGCGCGTTTTGCCGCAAAAAAATGAGTGCCACTTATTCAGAATCGAATGAACCTTTTGTCCAGATGCCGCGACCAATGGTTAACGCATCGGGAGGGTTGTTATGAGCAGCCATTCAATGTACGGCGCCGACCGCGGCACCCATTTGAAGATCGTGGTGATTGGCCTTGCCTGCGCGACGCTGGTCGCGGCCGTCGGCATTTTCTCCCACGTCGGCTCGATGGATCTGGGCACCGCCCCGCTGGTTAAAGCCGGCCAGCCGACCGAGACGGCGGGCCACCTGCCGACCATCCGCTGATCGCGGCGATCCGCTGAAGCTTACAGAGGATTCGTAAGCGCCTGTTTCCGGGTCACGTTTTTGAGCCTGCGGGCACGGCTTTTTGGCGGGCGGGCTGGACTGACTCAACCAGCTTGCCAGTGAACAGGATCGGGCCGGTCGGTGCACCGGTCTTCGATCCCCCCGGCGGTTCAAACGACACCGCATAGGTCGCAGCGCGCATCGCCTCGGCATCGAAATCCGCCGGCAGCGCGGTTTGGGTGTATTCGCTGGCGCCGACGACGCCGAGCGATTCCGGCTTGGACGATTGCGGGGGAATAAGCCAAAGCTGATAGCTGTGGTCGGCGTCCGCCCTGGCAGCGACCCGGCGCACCATCAAGGTCCGGCTTGCCGGATCGATCGTCAGCAGGAACGCCGGAGCGGTCGGGTCCTGCTGCAATACGCCAACGAGCTTGCTACCCGGGGCCGCAGCCGTTGGTTTAGTCGGCGCCGGCCCTTGCGCGACCAGCCGCGGGATGTGGAAGCCACCCGGCGGAAACAGGCCCGGATCGGTTTGCGAAACCACGACCAGCGCCGCCAGTCCAGCCGCCAGCGCTGCGGCAACGATCGCTAGACCGCGCCAGCGGCGGACACGGCTCGCGAGTTCGATCACAACGGCGCTCGCCGCCATTCGCGTTGGCGCTGCCGACGGTTGCGGAAGCGGCGCAGCCGCCGCAGGTTCAGGCTTTTCTTCGGGCTCGGGCGGCGGCTCGTCAGGCGGCAACAGACTGGCGGCGGGCGCGCCGATCTCTTCCGGCTCCTCGGCGTGGCTGACCGGCTCCGCGCCAACCCCAGCTTCGGGCTTCGGCGCAAGTTGCGCCGCGGCCGGCATCAGCGGCGGCAGTTGCAGATTGTCGATGGGCGGAGCGCTCGCCAGTCCCGACTTGATGCGGTCCCAAATCTGCGGCGGCGGTTCCATCGCTTCGACCATGACGTTGAGTTCGCCCAACCGCCGCTCCCACTGGCGGACGCTGTCCGCGAATGCCGGATTGCTCGCCATCAGCGATTCGGCATTGGCGCGCTCGTCGGCGGCAAGCGTTCCAAGAACATATTCGGCCGCCAGCGCGTCCAATTCTTCATCGGTCATCACAGCCTCGCGCGGTCGATACGGGAAAGCGGCGGCATAAGGCCCGCATTTGGCTTTTTCGCGATCATGCTCAGTGCCCCATGCACTCGCGGATTTCGAGCAGCGAACGGCGCAGCCAAGTCTTGATGGTGTTCACCGGAATGTCGAGCTTCTGCGCGAGCTGTTCGCGGCTCCAGCCGCTGTAATAGGCGAGTAGCACGATGCGCTGCTTTTCCGGATCGAGCTTGCCGAGGCAGGACAAGAGCCGACGCAACTCTTCGGTCATTTCGCGCCGCGCAAGCGGCGGCGGCGCGTCGGCAGCGACGCCCATTGCCTCGGGCGAGTCCTCGACCGACACGTCGGCCCGCTTGCGCACGATATCGATCGCCCGGTTACGCGCGATGGCCACCATCCAGGTGATGGGACTGGCGATCGTGGGGTCGAACTTGCCCGCCATTTTCCACACCTTGAGGTAGGTCTCCTGCATGACGTCATCGGCCAACTCGGGCGTGCCCAAGATACGCAGCAGCACCCCGTAGAGTTTCGCGCGCGTCGCGCCGTATAGCCGCTCGAACGCAGCCTGATCGCCTTTGGCGACGGCGGCGAGCAGCCAGACGAGTTCTGCCTGCGTCAGCATCGTTGTCCCTGGCCCCGCGGGGACGCCAGCCCCGCCCGATTATCGCCACGGAAACGCCCGCACGTCGAGAGCGAAACTGATGGAAAATCAGGCCGGCGGCGTCGCAGGCCGGCGCACCGCGCCACAAAGGCGGCAATCGCCCCCGCCCTGAAACGGGGACGCTCGAAGCTATCGAAGGGTCAGCGGACCTTAGGCCGGCGCGCCGCCGCGTGCCCGCATCAGCGCGATACCGTCAAGATCGGCCTGCTCGGCGGCGCTGACCGCCTCGCGCTCGCGGGCCTGGTCGCGCTCATCGAGCAATTCGACCTTCTTGAGGTCCTCGAACGCCTCGCCGAGCGCAGCCTTGGCGTCGTCAAGCTGGACGCGCAGTTCGTCGGCGGACCGTTTGAGGTTTTCGCGCCGGTTGATCGCCGCCTTGGCGTAGGTCGGATAGGCAAAATGCCCCGGATCGTGGATACCGGCGCGATCCTGCTCGACCTTGATTTCGCGCTCGAGATCGCCGGCCATGCGCTCGAACTCGGCGATCATGGTTTCGATCTGCGCAACCTTGCGCCGCTTCTCGTCGACCTGAAATTTTTTCAGGCGAATAAGCGTCTCACGGGACTTCATCGACTGCTACTCCCCGAAGCCGCGGGACCATGGCGCCGTGCGGCCCCCCGCCGGGCGGCATTCCCAGATCGCAATCGTGCCACGATAAGGGTTAGCGTTCGGTTTCCGGCTCGGCCACGATTTCGGCCAGCCGGCGGTAACCATCCGCCAAGCTGGTTGCTTCTTCCTTACCTTGGGCGAGAAAGTCTTCGAGCGGCTTGTGCAGGCGGATGGCTTCGTCGACCTCGGCGCTGGTTCCAGCCCGATAGGCGCCGAGCCGGATCAATTCCTCCATGTCCACATAGGTCGCCATGACCGCCCGAGCGCGGCTCAGCGCCGGCAGGTAGGCCGGGTCGGCCGCGCGGGGCATGGTGCGGGACACCGATTTGAGGATGTTGATGGCTGGATAGCGGCCGCGCTCGGCGATGGCGCGCTCCATGATAATATGGCCATCCAGGATGCCGCGCACCGCGTCCGCGATCGGCTCGTTGTAATCGTCGCCATCGACCAGCACGGTGAAAATCCCGGTGATGGTGCCCTGTTCGGTCCCGGGCCCTGCCCGCTCCAACAGCCGCGGCAGCTCGGTAAAGACCGTCGGCGTGTAGCCCTTCGCGGTCGGCGGCTCGCCGGCGGACAGGCCGATCTCGCGCTGCGCCATGGCAAAGCGCGTCACCGAGTCCATCAGCACCAAGACATCCTTGCCCTCGTCGCGGAAATACTCGGCGATCGCCAGCGTGACGTGGGCGGCCTGCCGGCGCATCAGCGCCGGCTCATCCGAGGTCGAAACCACGACCACCGAGCGGGCCAAGCCGGTCTCGCCGAGATCGTCCTGCAGGAATTCCTGCACCTCACGGCCGCGTTCGCCGACCAGCCCGATGACGCTGACATCGGCGACGACGTTGCGCGCCAGCATGCCGAGCAGCACCGACTTGCCGACGCCGGAACCCGAGAAGATGCCAAGCCGCTGACCGCGACAGCAGGTGATGAAAGTGTTGAGCGCGCGCACGCCGAGATCGAGTGGCGGCCCGACCCGCCGCCGCGCGTGCGCGAGCGGCGGCGTGTTGCGGAACGAATAGGGTGACCGTCCCTGCAACAGCGGCCCCTTGCCGTCGATCGGCTCGCCCAGCGCATTGACCACGCGCCCAAGCCAGCCGGCCGACGGCCGCACCGAACCGGGCACCCCGGTCACGATCGCTCGGCAGCCCCGGCGCACACCTTCGAGCGGCGCAAACGGCATTAGCAGTGCATTTTGTCCGGTAAAGCCGACCACCTCGCACGGAATGGTCTTTTCGGCGGTCTCGATCACGACGCGAGCGCCGACGGACATCACATAGAGCGGGCCGGCCACTTCCACCATCAGACCACGCACGCCGACGACACGGCCGTAGATCTCGACGCCGTCGAGTTCGTTGATCTGTTCTGCGAGCGCTTTCATCGTTTACCCGGCAATCCGCCGCCCTAACGCCGCAGCAACGCATAAATGGTTACTTCGGAGCCCAACTTGTTAATCGGTTGTTTACCCGGGGCGTTAATCATTGCGCTGTCGTCCTTGGGGCCAAGGAGGCTCGCCTGCCGCGACGGAGGGCGAGTTGTTTGAATCGGTTAGAGCCGAAACTTAAACTCGGACATGAACGTCGGCGTGGCTAAAAAACCACTATCGCGCAACATCTTACGGCGATTCGAGCGAATTCGCCAAACAACAGCTTGCGCGAAAGAATCAGGTTTTGTTAACCATAGCCCGTATAGTGTGCCGAATCAGTTTCTTCGAGGGCGCCCGCTTTTCGTGCGCTCACCTGGGGCCGCCGCTGCGGCCGGCCGAACTTGAGCCCGCGCGGCGAGGAAGGGGACTGGCATGCGCGTATTGCTGATTGAAGACGATAGCGCGACCGCGCAATCGATCGAGCTGATGCTCAAGTCCGAGAGTTTCAACGTCTACACGACCGATCTGGGCGAAGAAGGCATCGATCTCGGCAAGATCTACGACTACGACATCATCCTGCTCGACCTGAACCTGCCCGACATGTCGGGTTTCGAGGTTCTGCGCTCGCTGCGCGTCTCCAAGGTGAAGACGCCGATCCTGATCCTCTCCGGCCTAGCCGGCATCGAGGACAAGGTGCGGGGCTTAGGCTTCGGCGCCGACGACTATATGACCAAGCCCTTCCACAAGGACGAATTGGTGGCGCGCATCCACGCCATCGTGCGCCGCTCCAAGGGCCATGCCCAGTCGGTCATCAACACCGGCGACCTCTGCGTCAATCTCGACACCAAGACGGTGGAAGTGAACCAGGCGCGCGTGCATCTGACCGGCAAGGAATACCAGATGCTGGAGCTGCTCTCGCTGCGCAAGGGCACAACGCTGACCAAGGAGATGTTCCTCAACCATCTCTACGGCGGCATGGACGAGCCGGAACTGAAGATCATCGACGTGTTCATCTGCAAGCTGCGCAAGAAACTCGCCAATGCGTCGGCCGGCAAGAACTACATCGAGACCGTCTGGGGCCGCGGCTATGTGCTGCGCGAGCCGGCCGAGGAAGAGGCGAAGATTTCCGCTTAAAGGTTACGTGCGGGGGGAACGATCGGGGGAAAAACCCCGGCGGAAACGCCGGGGTTTTTTTATTTCCGGCAGAAGGTCAGCGACCGCCGTTGACGGCGACGAGGCGCGGCATCGGCTTGCCGGGCCGCGGCGGCGCGAACGGCTTTGGCGAGCGCGCATTCGGCGTGTAGAGACCGTGCTTGTCGCCGACGACCTTGAAACTGTCAGTCAAGCCGATCACGGTCTCCGCCGCACCGAGCACCAGATAGCCGTCGCAGGCCGTGATCCGCGCCAGGCGTTCCAACACATCGACCTTGGTCTGCTGGTCGAAATAGATCAGCACATTGCGGCAGAAGACCAAATCGAACATGCCGAGATTGGAGAAGTTCGATAACAGATTGAGCTGCCGGAATTTGACCATGGCGCGAAGGTCTGGCGCGATCTGCCACAACTCGCCGACCTGCGTGAAATGCCTGATCAGAAGCTGGATCGGCAGGCCGCGCTGCACCTCGAACTGGCTGTAGAGGCCGGCACGGGCCTTTTCCAGCACTTCGTTGGACAGGTCGGTAGCGAGGATTTCGACGCGCCAACCGGCGATGTCGCGTTCCATGGCTTTGAGGCACATGACGAGCGAATAAGGTTCCTGCCCGGTCGAGGCGGCGGCGCACCAGATGCGAATGGTGCGCGAGGCGCGCCGCGCCGTAAGCAGCGCCGGCATAACGATCGAACGGAAATGTTCGAACGGAATCTTGTCGCGAAAGAAGAATGACTCGTTGGTCGCCATCGCTTCGACCACCGCGTTCATCAGCACGTCGTTATCGCCCGGTTTGAGCGCTGCGACCAGCGCACCGAGATTCGCAAGCCCCGCCTTACGCGCGACCGGCAACAGCCTGCTCTCGACCAGATATTGTTTGTCGGCCGACAGCACGAGCCCGGAGCGCCGCCTGAGCGCGCTGCGCAGAAAATCGTAATCGAGCGGCGTCACGATCGGCTCCCCAAGAGCAGGCGAAGTATTTTTGCCGGAATCTGATCGAGCGGCAGCACAGCCGAGCACAGTCCGGCATACGCGACCGAGCGCGGCATCCCCCACACCACGCTGGTCGTTTCGTCCTGGGCGATGACACTGCCGCCGGCGGCGACAATATCGGCGGCGCCATGCGTGCCGTCCGATCCCATACCGGTGAGAACCAGCGCCAACACGCTCGGACCCCACACTGTAGCTGCCGAGGAGAACAGAGGATCGACCGAGGGCTTGCAGAAATTGATCGGGGGATCGGCGCCGAGAGCAATTTTGACGAGGTCACCGTCGCGCACCACGCGCATATGGCAGCCGCCCGGCGCGAGGTAGATGCCGCCGGCAAGGACCGGCTCGCCGTCCTCGGCCTCGTGGGCGCCGCGGCCGCTGATACGCCGCAAATGCTCGGCCAGCACGGTGGTGAAGGTCGGCGGCATGTGCTGCGTAATCAGCACCGGCGCGCGGTCGACGGCTGCGGTCAGCTTCTCAAACAGCGCCGTCAGCGCCTGCGGGCCCCCGGTCGAGGACCCGATCACCAGCGCGCGCGGCATCGTCAGCGCGAACGGGCGCAGCGCGATCTGGGGCTTCTCGGCGCGCTGCGGCTTTAATTCCGGCAGCGGCTTGGCAGCAGGAGGCGGTGCGCGCCGCAGCGCCGGCTCGAGCGCAGGCGTCTCTTCGGGCGCCAAAAGCGGCGCGGCTTCGCGCAGCAACAACCGCTTGCGGCCGAGACCCCGGACCTTATCGATCAGCTCGCGGCGGAACGCCGCCGAGGTCATGGCCTCGTAGGTGGTCTCGGGCTTCGGGATGTAATCCGTCGCTCCAAGCGCCAGAGCCCGCAGGCTCAATTCGGCGCTGCGCCGGGTCAGCGTCGACACCATAATGACGACAAGGTCGCGCTTCTTGCCGAGCAGCAGCGGCAACGCCGCGATGCCGTCGAGCTCGGGCATGTCGACGTCGAGCAGAACGACGTCGGGATCGTGGACGGCGACGCCGTCGACCGCCTCCCGGCCGGTGCGCAGCGATGCCGCGATCTTCATGTCCGGCTCGGACTCGATCCAGCGCGCCATCATGCTGCGCGCAACGACCGCGTCATCGACGACCATCACCCGGATCTGCCGCTCGACGGCAGGCACGGGTTGCGCGGCAGCAAGAGCGGTACTCATGACACTTCAACCGTACGCACGCACACTACCCGAAACGTTGGCCTTCGGCCGGCGGTCTCCGCCGCGGTGCTAGATCAGGCCAACTTCCTGAAATTTCGCTTCAACGATGTCCTTGTCGAACGGCTTCATGATGTATTCGTTGGCGCCGGCATGCAGCGCGCGTGCGATGTGCGCGACATCGTTCTCGGTGGTGCAGAACACCACCTTGGGCCGGTCGCCGCCGGGCAACCGCCGCAGCATGCGCAGGAAGTCATAGCCGTCCATTTTCGGCATGTTCCAGTCGAGCAGAATCGCATCCGGCAGATTCTTTTTGCACGACTCGATCGCCTCCTCGCCGTTCTCGGCTTCCACGATCTGGAACTCGAGCCCTTCGAGAATGCGCCGCGCCACCTTGCGGATGACGCTTGAATCATCGACGATCAAGCAGGTTTTCATAGCCTCTCACTCCACATTGCGCGGGCGAGCCCGCTTCGGTTCGCTGTTCGCTGGCGTCTTGAAGTCCTCGTCGTTGCCATCATGCCGCAGCCGCCTCGGCGCCAAGGTCGAGCACGCGATCGACGTCGAGCACGATCATGAGCTGACCGTCGAGCCGGAAAACGCCGGCAGAAACGCGGGCGAGCTTGCGGTCGAGATTGACCGGATTTGGCTCGCGCTCGCCGTCGGGAAGCTTCATCACCTCGCCGAGCGCATCGACCAAAAGACCGAACGATTCGTTGCCGGATTCGATGCCGATCGCCATCAGCGCCCCACCCTCGTCGCGCGCATCCAATTCGAGCCGCCGGCGCATGTTGATGGCGGTGACGATGCGGCCGCGTAGATTGAGCACGCCGGCGATCTGAGCGCCGGCAAGCGGCACGCGGGTGATGCGGCTCGGCCGAAAGACTTCCTGGACACGCTCGATCGGCAGGCCGAAAATCTGCCCGGCGGTCGTGAACGTGACGTAGTCCGTGAGTTTGAGATTGTCGTCCATGGCGCTCACGCTGCGCGCTCGAGTTCGGCGCCCTGCTCCTTGATCGCGGCGATCAGGCCGGTGCGATCGAATTTGGCGACGAAATCGTAGAAGCCGATCGCGCGCCCGCGCGCGATCGCGTCGGCCGATACCATCGCGGTGATGCCGATAATCGGCAGGCCGGCGGTCGCAGGCGCGGCGCGCAGCTTTTCGGCAAAAACGAACCCGTCCATGTCCGGCATTTCGATGTCGGTAATGACAAGGTCGAAGCGCCGGCCCGAGCCGAGCATCTCGAACGCCGCCACGGCCGATCCGATCGCGACCACGCGGCAGCCGGCGGCCTTGATCAGCGGCGTCAGCATGTCGCGGAAGAACGCCGAGTCGTCGACCAGCAGCGCGGTGCGCATATGGCGCTCGGCTTTTACATCGCGACGGCGGAACCAGTCGGCAAAAGCCTGCGGCAGGAAATGGCCGATATCGATGATCTCGGTGGCGTTGCCCTTGACCACCGCATAGCCGAGTACGCCGGGCCGCTCGCCGGCGACCTCAATATCGAGCCGCTCTTCAACGATGTCGATAATTTCATCGACGACCAGTCCCATCGAGCGGTCACGGTCCGAGAACACGAGGATCGGCTGCGCGCCGCCCTGCTTGAGGCCGGACTGCGTGTCGAGGCGCAGCAACGGCATCAGATGCCCGCGGTACTGGACCAGATGACGGCCGTCCGAGATCTCGATCTTCCGGCAATCAATCTCTTCGAGCCGCGTGACCAGCGACAACGGCACCGCTTTCGGCTGATGCGAACCGGCGCGAAACACCAGAAGCGACACCACGTCCTCGGCCGCGACCTGCCCGCGTTCGGTCAATTCCGGCGCCTCGTCGCGCGCCGCCTCGACCGTACGGCTGAGCAGTTGGGCAATGCCGTTCGGGTCGATGATCATGATCACCGAGCCATCGCCGAGAATAGTGGTGCCGGAGAACACCGCGATGTGCCGCAGCTTCGATGACATCGGCTTGATGACGATTTCCTCGGTGTGGAACACGCCGTCGACGACCAGCCCGAAAATCTGGCTGCCGACCTGACTGATAACGATGAAGCCCTGGCCGCCGCCGCTTTCGCCTGTCCGCAGCACGTCCTTGAGATAGATCAGCGGCAAGAGCTTGTTTCGCAGCCGCAGCACCGGTGTGTCCTTGATGCGCTCGATGCGATGCTCGCCGGCGTCGCTGGCGCGCACCAGTTCAAGCACGGAAAGCTGCGGCAGGGCGAAGCGCTCGCCGGCCGATTCGACGATCAGTGCCGACACGATCGCCAGCGTCAGCGGGATCTTGATGGTGAATTTGACGCCGGCACCGGCGGCGGAACGCAGATCGACCGTGCCGCCAATCTGCTCGATATTGTTCCGCACCACGTCCATGCCGACGCCGCGGCCGGAGATGCTGGTAATGCGTGCGGCGGTCGAGAAACCGGGAGCAAAGATGAAATTGCAAATATCGGCGTCGGCTTTGACGGCGGCCTCGGCTTCGGTGGCGAGGCCCTTTTCGACCGCCTTGGCCCGGATGCGGGCGATGTCGAGACCGCGGCCGTCGTCGGCAATCTCGATGATGATGTGACCGCCCTGGTGACAGGCGGAGAGCTGGATCGTTCCCCTGGCCGGTTTGCCGGCCGCGATGCGCACCGCCGGTTCTTCGATGCCGTGATCGGCGCAGTTGCGCACCAGATGCGTGAGCGGATCCTTGACCAATTCGAGCACCTGACGGTCGAGCTCGGTCTCGGCGCCCTGCATTTTCAGCTCGATTTCCTTGCCGAGCTCGCCGCACAGGTCGCGCACGATTCGCGGCAGCTTCTGCCAGGCATTGCCGATCGGCTGCATACGCGTCTTCATGACGCCCTCCTGCAGCTCGGCGGTGACATTGGAAAGGCGCTGCAGCGGCACCTTGAAGTCCGAATCCTCGTGCCGCCGCACGATTTCCAGAAGCTGGTTGCGGGTGAGTACCAGCTCGGACACGGTTGTCATCAGATGATCGAGCGTGGCGACACTGACACGGATCGAATGGTTGGCGACCCGCTCGCCCCGCTCATCGTGCGGCGCCTGCGACACAGCGGGTTCGTCGGCTTCGACAGGCTCGGCACCTTCCCCGGGCTCAGCATCGTCATGGAGCTCGAGCAATTCCATCGGCTGCTGCGGCGGCAGCGCAGTCTGAACCTCGCCGGCCGCCCGGCGCGCCAGGCGCTCGATGAGATCGTCATCGCCGCCGTCCGGCTCGTTCTGCTGACCCTCGATTTCATCGAGGATGAGCTTAATGCGGTCGATCGTGTTGAGGATGAGCGTGACAGCGTCGGCCGTGACGGGCATGCCGTCGCGGAATTTGCCCATCAGGGTTTCGGCAGCGTGGGCCAATGCCTCGAGGCGCGGCAGCCCGAGGAAGCCGCAGGTGCCCTTGATGGTGTGGACGAGGCGAAAAATGTTGCCGAGAATGTTGGTATTGTTTGGCTCGCGCTCGAAGCGCACCAACTCGGCATCGACCCGTTCGAGACTCTCGTTGGTCTCGGTCAAGAACTCACGCAACAGGTCGTCCATACTCAGGCGCCCCGGCGCCGCCCATCACGACCCGGGTGGCGCACACATCAGGTTACTCGCGCCGCAAAGCGCGGGACACGCGCGCTGCGGTCGCCAGGCGCGGCGCGCCTGAACGGTCGCACCCAGTCTGTTGCCAAAGGGTTTAATTTCGGTTGCAGCAGAGGCGAGAACGCTACCCGCAGCGCAGCGCCGCCGCGGCCCCGCTCGGTCAGCGCGCCGCCACCACCACGGTCTCGCCTTCGGCCGCCGCAGTGACCGTAAGCCCGCAATCGCGCGCCAGAATTCCGGTATAGAACGGCTGGATGCCGTGGGCGTCCACGGTCTGGCCGGAGGTTCCGGCTAGCAATTCGGTGGTTACAGGCGTTACCCGAGCATTGAGACCCGCCGCGGCGATGCGAAATCCGGGGGAGCCCTCAACCGGATCGACTGTCAGGGTGCCGCCGCGTGGAATGGCCCCGGCAGCGACCAGCAACATGTTCAACAAAAGCTTTACCTGGTTCTTGGGCCGCAATTCGCGCGGCAAATTCCAGGTAATCTTGATCTTGTCGTCTTCGATGAGCCCGCGGGCGACCTTTTCGGCATCGCCGGTATCGATCTGCGCGCCGGCTGAGCCCGCTGCGCCGAACGCCAGCCGGCAGAATTGCAACCGTGCCGAGGCGTTCCGCGAGCTCTTTTTGATCAGATCGAGCGCAAACGTGCGTGTCTCTTCGTCGTTGTCCTCTTCGAGGACCTCAATGCCGTTGACGATGGCGCCGACCGGACTGATCAGGTCGTGGCAGACCCGGGAGCACAACAGCGCCGCGAGATCGAGGGCGCCGAGCGCCAGGGGACCGGAAGCGGCTGGACCGGACATGGATGGCTCCGCACTGACCGAAGGCCGTCCGTGCGTGTCACAGCACGGCCGATTTGGCAACCGTGCCCTCTTGCGGCAACCGTGCCCTCTTGCGGCAACAGTGCCCTCTTGCGCCGACCGTGCTAAACCGCCCCGCCTTGCCGCGCGGGCGCCCGGCGACGCCAGCCGGCGTCGCACCATCCGGAGACCAAAACGTGGCGGACCTCGACGTGGCAGCCTGTGCGGAACTCCTGGCCGCGATGACTGCGATTGGGGCGCGGGCGGCGCTTTCGATCCGCACGGTCGCCGGTCGCGGTGGCGTCCGGTATAAGGATGACGGCTCGCCGGTGACGACCGCCGACATGGAGGCCGAAGCGACGATCCGCACCGGGCTCGCAGCGGTCGCGCCGTCGCTACCGATCGTTTCCGAAGAGGAGGCTGTGCACAGGCATGTGGCCGCCGGCGCAAGCTATTTCCTCGTTGACCCGCTCGATGGCACCCGCGAATTCATTGCCGGGCGTGACGAATACGTGATCGCCATCGCGCTGATGACCGGCGGCGCACCGCTACTCGGCATTATCGCGGCTCCGGCGCTTGGCACGATCTGGCGCGGCGCCATTGGCGGTGGCGCCACGCGTCTGGCGTTCGCGGCCGATGGGACGCTTTCGCCTTCGGATCGGATCCACACCCGCAAGCGGCCGCAACACGGGCCTGTCGCGCTGGTCAGCCGGTCGCATCTTGACCCGCGCACGCAGGCCTATCTGCACGGCCTGCCGCAGCCGCGGACAATTCCCTGCGGTTCGGCGCTGAAATTCTGCCGCATCGCCGAGGGGAAGGCTGACATTTACCCCAGGCTCGCACCCACGCACGATTGGGACGTGGCCGCCGGCCATGCGATCGTTGCGGCGGCAGGCGGTCAGATGCTGGCACCGGACGGCACACCGCTTCGCTACGGCACCCCCGAGCTCCTGATACCCGGCTTCATTGCCTGCGGCGAGAACGATGGCAGCGCGCCCTAAGGATCGAGATTATTCAGGACGTCGGGCCACCGGCGCTGGGCCGTCGCGAGGTAGCGCGCCGGATTGGATAAGAACTTTTCGCGCTGGGCGAGGTCATGGAACAGAAATAGCCGCTCACCGACGATCGCCCATACCTGCGGATTTCCCGGGACCGCAACGCCGCGCGAGATGCCGACCGGATCGTAGCCGCCATATTGCGGCATGTAGACGTCGGGCCGTTGCGAAAAAGCGGCGCGATTGCCGCTGTTGACGAACCGCCAGACAGCGCCGCCGTAACGCAGTTCGAAATCGCCGCTGCCGGCTTCCGGTTTGCCGTCGGTGAAGAATGCCACCGGATCGTAACCGTCTATGGCCAGTCCGGAATTCCAGTCCACCACGATGCGTTGCGTCAGGCTGGCAAGCGCGGACGCCGTCATCGCCCACAGCGCAAATGCGACCACAATGGCGACGCTCTGCGCCCGGTTTTGCTTTCGTTGTCGCCGTGCTGCCGTCATAGTTTTGGTCAAGGCTCCGACTGATTCGGATCAGCTCGGTCGACCTTAAACTTTAGCCCATTAAACTTAAGCCGATGAGCAAGGCGTTAAGACCGGAGATATCAATGAAGTTCGCCGCCAGCCTTGCCGCCGCGATTTTGGTCAGCGGCGCCATCGCCATGCAGGCTGCCGCGCAACCGGCACCGACCTACTCGACCCCGGCGCCATCCTACCAGCCGCCTCCAGCGGCACCCTATTCCCCGCCCGGAGCGGCGCCTTATTCGCCGCCGGCGACGAGCCCCTATGCACCGCCCACAGCGGCGCCGCGCCCTGCCCCCGCCTATCATCCCGTTCCGCCACGGGACGACCAATTCTCGCCCGGCGAACTGATTGAAGCCGGGCATCGCTTTTTCGGCGGTGTATCGCGCGGGCTCGCCCTGGTCGTGCAGCGGGCGGGCAGCCAGTGGGGACAACCAAACGGCTACATTCTGGGCGAAGAAGCCGGCGGCGCCTTCGTCGGCGGGCTGCGCTATGGCGACGGCACCCTCTATACCAAGAATGCGGGCGACCGCCGCGTGTTCTGGGAGGGACCCACCATCGGCTTCGACGCCGGCGCCGACGGCGCGCGCACCATGATGCTGGTCTATAACCTGCCGCGGACCGATGCGATCTTCGACCGCTTCGGCGGCATCGACGGCTCCGCCTATTTTGTCGGCGGCCTTGGCATGACCGCGCTCGCGGCCAATGACATCGTGCTGGTACCGATCCGCACCGGCGTCGGCCTGCGGCTCGGCGCCAATCTCGGCTACCTGAAATTCACATCGCACCCGACCTGGAACCCGTTCTGACAGCGGCCGCCGGGGGCCACATTGCCAGGAAGGACGCCATCTCGGCCGGCCGCACCCGGCGAGCGCGGCCTGATTTAGGTTAACAACTGGTGAATGTGGTAGGATTTTCCCGCGCGTGGCAGGTTGATGTCCGCTCTCGTTGTTGCGGCTTGCCTTAAAGCGAAGTGCCGAGAGTGTTGGAGGTGTAGCGTCATGGTCGAACCGATCATGTATTTCGGCATCGGCTTTTTGGCCGCAGCGCTGCTCGCGTTGACGATCTTTCCGCTGGTGCATAGCCGAGCCGTCCGTCTAACGGTGCGGCGCATGGAAGCGGCCACTCCGCTGACGATTGCCGAAATCCGCGCCGACAAGGATCAGCTTCGCGCCGAATTCGCCATGTCGACCCGCCGGCTCGAAATGAGCGTCGAACAGATGAAGGCGCGCGCCACTTCGCAACTCGCCGAACTCGGCAAGAAGACAGACGCCATCAATCAGCTGAAGAAAGAACTCGGCGAAAAAACCACCGCGTATCTTGCGCTCGAATCCCGCGACAAGGCGCTGGCCGAACAGCTGAGCGCCACCGAGCAGGAGTTTCAGCTCAAGACCAATGCGCTGCGCGAGGCCGAGCGCGTGCTGTCCGACAAGGAGGCCGAGCTTGCCAAGCTTGTCGGCGAACTGGGCGATCAGTCGATCGCGGCCGACGGCCAGCGCATCGAACTCGCCGCGCTGCGCACGCAGGTCGAAGCCATGAAAGTCGGCGTCACCGGCTACGAGCGCACGGTGAAAGAGGCCGAAGAGCGGCTGAATTGCCAGCGCAGCGACGCGGCGAGCGATCTCACCGATGCGCGCGGCAAGCTCGACCTGCTTAACGCGCGTAAGTCCGACCTCGAACAGCAGCTTGTCGCGCAGACCGCCGAAGCCGAGCAGTTCAATTTGCGCGTCCAAGAGCTGGAAGCCCGCCTCGGCGAGCAGAGCCGCCTCATGGCTCAGCGTGACGACGAAATCGAACGGCTGCGCCAGGAAGCCGAATCCGCTCGCAAGGCACACGGCGATATGCGCGACGAGTTGGCGAATTCCAGCACGCGCAGCGTGGAGCGGCACAAAAGCGAAATCGCCCGCCTCGAAGGCGAGCTTACCGCCGCCCACGAGCTGCGGGCCAAGCTTGAATCCGAGATCGCCGATCTTAAACGCGAGGCCGAGTCGAGCTGGGCGTCCGAACGGGTCGAGGACGCGCTGTTGCGCGAGCGCATCAATGACGTCGCCGCCGAAGTCGCTCGCCTCACCGCCGCGCTCGAAGGGCCGGATTCGCCGATCGATGCCATGCTCGCCGCCGGTGCACACGATCTCAATCTCGCCGCGGTGCCGGCGAACGGCAGCCCGCCGATCGCGATGTCGCGAGGTGAAACGGCGCGCGGTGAGATGGCGCGCGGCGGGACGGGACCGGCCAGGATCGAACCGTCCGAGCAACGGCGCACGCTCGCCGACCGCATCCGCGCCCTGCAATCGGGCGCCTCGCGCGTCGCCTCGACGAACTGACAGCCGGCGGCGCCGATACCTCATCCCGAGCCGCGCGCGCAAACGTGGATCGAAGATACCGGGCGAGGCGCCGCGGCCTCGCTTGACACCCCGCCGAGCCACTCCCTAAATGCAGCCGATCCGCCGATCAGGCACGGGCGCTTAGCTCAGCGGGAGAGCGTTCCCTTCACACGGGAGAGGTCGTAGGTTCAATCCCTACAGCGCCCACCACTTTCATCAAAGGCTTAGCGCGAAGGCGTTCAATCGAGTTTCCGGGTGAGTGCGGTCCGTTCGCCGAGCGTGTCGCGCACATAGATCAAGTTGACAGCAGCGAAGGTGACGCGGGCGATCGGCGCGGCTGAAAAAATCACCGCAATCGCCCCGAACCGATAGGCGGCTTTCGAGCTTTGGAGATTGTAATGGCTTTGCCGGCTGCGAAAGCTGCCGAAGACAATGATGGGCAAGAGCCGTGATCCTTCTCTTATCTGCGGCGTGGTTCGCTATCGTTGTGTGGTTGATCTTGCGGGCTGTTAATCAGCGCGGGTTATTGCCGCGTCTCAAAGCTGTACCATGGTCTGCGGAGCGCCCGCCGCCATGCGTCACCTTCATCGTGCCGGCCCGCGATGAAGCCAGCAATATCGCACGCTGCCTGCATTCTCTGTGCGCACAGCGTTACCCCGGGGACCGGTTCGACACCATCGTCATCGATGACCATTCGACCGACGAGACTGCTGCGATCGTAACGGCTATCGCCACGCAGGACGCCCGCGTTTCACTTCTGCGTAGCCCGCCATTGCCCCCGCGCTGGACCGGCAAGTCACATGCCTGCTGGATCGGAGCAGGCGCCGCCCCCGTCGGCAGTGAATGGCTATGCTTTGTCGATGCCGACGTCTGGGGTGAAAAGGAACTGCTCTCAAGCGCAATGACCGCAGCAATCGAGCAAGAACTTGTCCTGCTATCCTTGGCTCCGCGCCAGGAATTGCGGAGTTTCGCAGAGCGCATCGTGTTGCCATGCGGGCTGATCCTGCTTTCGTTCATCCAGGACCTGCGCCAGGCGCAGGCGCGCGGCAGCCGCGATGTCACGGCGACGGGCCAATTCATGCTGATACGTCGGACGGCTTACGAAGCCATCGGCGGTCACGCCGCCGTCTCGGGCGCCATTTGCGAGGATTTGGAGCTCACCCGGCGGGTCAAGCAATCGGGACGCGCGGTGCTTCTGATGGGCGGCGAAGATGTCGTTGCGACACGCATGTATTCCGGCTGGCGGACACTGTGGCAGGGGCTTTCGAAAAACCTGGTCGACACGCTCGGCGGCCGCGACAGCACTTTGATGGTGGCCGTTGCCGGCGTCGTTCTCGCCTGGAGCGCAATCGCAATCCCAACGCTCGACGCGATTTCGTTGGCGCGCGGGACAGCGGATGCGAGAGCCGCGCTGGTCGCGGCGTCGCTTGCGTCTGCCGCGACGTTCGGCCTGCATGTCGCGGCCGCCCGCTATTTTCGCATCCCGCTCTACTACGGTTTCTTCTTTCCGCTTGGCTATACGGTAGGCGCCTTCATCGCGCTCGACAGCATAGGCCGGCGCTTGCGCGGCCGGGTGAGCTGGAAAGGCCGCATCTACAAAGCCTGGCAATCGGCCGCGACTTCGAGCGATCCGTCGCGCTCGTTGTTGCCGAAACCAGGCCGCCCATATTATTTCAGAGACGCGAACGCGCCGGCGTTTCGAGCGCTTACGGCACCGTTGCCGGCGGCCGTCTGTGGTTTGGTTGCCTGCTCGTAGGCGTAGGCAAGCTTGATCATTTTGGCGTCCGCGTAGGGACGCCCGAGAAAAGTGATGCCGGCCGGCAGATTGTCCCGTGTGAAGCCAGCCGGGACGACGATCGACGGCACGAAGATCAAAAATGTATTGATATGCGGCGCGCCTTTCTGATCGACAAAGGGCAGATTCACGCCGTCCTTGATCAAGGTCGGCTGATGCTCGACGGCCTTGTGGACGATGGCGTCGAGCCGATGATCGGCCATGACCTTCAGAACGTTGATCATCAGGGTGTCGCGCGCCCGCAGGTAGTCGAGCTGCCTTTCGGCGGAACTGTTGCCAAACCAGCGGCGGCGCACGCTGTTGGTGACGGCGGCGAACAACGGCGACGCCATCGCATCCGCTCGCGTCGCGAACGGAGCGTTGCCGCCCTTGAAATACAGTTCGAACGCCGCATCGTCGTCTTCAACGCTGCGGGTCCGGGTGGCCAGGAGCGCGTTGAGGTCGGGAATGACGACCGGGTCGACGATTTCGGCGCCCGCCGCACGCAATTCGCCGACCGCGCGATCGAACACCTCGCAGACCTTCTTGAAATCATCGCTCTCAGGTTCCGACGTATAGCCCATCGGCTCGCGCAGGATGCCGAGGCGAGCGCCCTTGAGCGCCGCGCGATCCAGTCCCGCCGAATAGCTTTCCGCCGTGTGGTCGACCCCATAGGCAGTCACCGGATCGTCGGGGTCATAACCGACCATGCTGTCCAAAAGCCTGGCGAGATCGGTAACGGTGCGCGCCATCGGCCCGAGCGATCCGTTGATGGTGGGCCAGCCGCCATAGACACCGGTGCGGCTGACAAGCCCCATGGTCGGGCGCATGCCGGCGACGCCGTTCCAGATCGACGGCCGGCGGATCGACGCAAAGCCCTCCTGGCCGACCGCGACGGCGCAAAAATTGGCCGACACCGCGGCGCCGGAGCCGCCGGATGAGCCGCCGCACGTGCGCTGCAGATCATAGACGTTGCGGGTCGAGCCAAATAGCGAGCCGTGCGTATCGCCGCCGCCGAGTTCGCCCAAGGTCGCCTTGCCGAGAAAGATCACGCCGGCTTGCTTGAGCTTGGCGGCGACAAAGCAGTCGTGTTCGGGCCTGTAGTCCTTGAACAGCGCCGAGCCGAGCGTCGTCGGCAGTCCCTTCAGATCGGCCTGATCCTTCATCAGGACGGGGATGCCGTGCAGCGGACCGACAAATCCGGTTGTGCGAAAGGCGGCGTCCAGCCGATCGGCCTCGTCCAAAGCCGCCGGGTTGAGCGAAATCACAGCATTGATGGCGGGGCCCCGCTTGTCGTAGGCCGCGATACGATCGAGGTACATCTGCACCAGCTGCCTGACCGTCAGCGCGCCGGCCCTGTAGGCGGCGTGAATGTCGCCGATGGTGGCTTCGACGAGGTTGAAGGCCGGCAACGGCAGCGATTGTGCGGACGACATCGACGCGTCTCCATTGCTGTTATGGAGCGGCATTCTGCGGCACGTTGCGAACCGTGTCACGCCGCTGTGGCTCACCGTTAGCCGACCCAAATGGCTTCCCGCCGAAATTGTTCAACACGCCGGACCGAAACACGGCTCGCGTCCGGGCACATCGGTTTTGAAGGCCTCGATCAAGCCGCCGTCGACCTGGGTAACGAACACGGTGCGGCCGGCAGGGCCGCCGAACGTCAGGTTGGTCGGGTATTTTCCCTGCAACGCAACCTCTCGCAAGATTTTCCCATCGGGAGAGACGATGGCGACTGTGCCGCTGCCGGGCCGTGCAACAAAGATGCGCCCCGTCCTGTCGGTACGCAGACCGTCGAGTTTGAATGACGGAAATTGCACGACCATTCTCGGGTGCGCGAGCGTGTCGCCCTCGATTTGATAAGCCCACACTTCGCGGGTGTCGGTTTCGCTCACGTAAAGCGTTGTGCGGTCGGGGCTGAGATCGATGCCGTTAGCTTCGCCCATTTGCCGCACGCTGCGCATCGGCGCGCCGGCCGCGCTGCCGTTTGCCGCCCGATCGATGCGCCAGACTCGCCCAGAGCGATGCGCGAAGTCCGGATCGCTCGCAAACAGACTACCGCCGCGCGCCATGGCCAGATCGTTCGGCTGCGAAAACTCCGGTGAGTGGAAATAGAGTTTTGGCGTGTCGGCGCCAGGCGCAAACACGAAGATGTTGTGGCGCCGGTAGTCGGCCACGTACATCCGCTGTTCGCGGTCGAACCGGATGCCGCTGCCGACGCTGCCGTCCGGCAGCACGGCGAACAATCGCGATGCCGGCGCTCCGGGCATGAGTTTGCCGATGGTGCCGGCCCGGTGCAGGTTGACCACGTACAGATTTCCCGCGGCATCGACGGCAGGCCCCTCGATTTCCGAAGTGTACTCGCCCGGCGGCGTGATCCGTGCGCTGACGAACAGCCGATCCGGTGCGCCGAGCGCATCCGTTGCAACCGCAAGGCACAGCAGTGCGGAAAGCGCAGTGCGGGTCACGCTGCCCTCGCTCGGTATCGGCGGACGGGACCATGGCGTATCCGTGACGCGGCGCATAGGTTGACCGGGCACACGGCCACCGCCATAAGCGGTGCCCCATAGCCACGCTCATTCGCCAAGCCAGAACAGATCATGCAATTTCAGCTTCCCGCCCCGCACATGACATTCGACGTCGCGCTCGACGACGGCGCAAAAATCCGCATGCGCCGCCACGGCCGCGCCGACGGTGTCCGACTTTTGCTGTCGCATGGCAACGGCTTTGCCGCCGATGCTTACCTTCCTTACTGGCAGCATCTATTGCCGCAGTTCGACCTCCTGGTGTTCGACTTTCGCAATCACGGTCAGAACGTTCCGGTGGTGCCCTCGAATCATACCTATGAGCAGCTGGTGCGCGATCTCGATCGCGTCGTTCAGGAGGTGAACGTGCGGCTCGGCAAAAAGCCGACGGCCGGGATTTTCCATTCAATGTCGGGACGCACCGCGATGAAGCACGCCATCGAGGTTGGCTGGCGCTGGGATGCTCTTATCCTGTTCGACCCGCCCAACGTGCCGCCGCCCGGACATCCGACCTACGAGGCAATGGCGGCGTTCGAAAAGCGGCTGACCGCATGGGCGAAGGCGCGGCGCTGGCGGTTTGGCGCCGTCGAAGAACTGGCCGAAGAGTATCGGCAATCGCGCGCGGCGGCGCGCTGGGTGCCCGGCGCGCACGAACTGATGGCGCGCTCGGTGCTGCGCAATAGCCCGGATGGAAACGGCTACGAACTCGTTTGCGATCCGGAGAACGAGGCGACGATCTACGCCCAGGCCATCAGCTTGAATCTTTGGCCCGCCGCCAAAGAGTTCGGCGGTCCGGTCAAGCTGATCGGCTGCGACCCGCAGATGAAGGGCGCGCCGCCGACCGGCATTGCCAACCAGGCGCTCGGCACCGAGGGCGGCTACGACTTCAGCATCGTCGCCGACAGCGGCCATCTTTTGCAGATTGAGAAGCCCGAAGAGTGCGCAAAACTTACGGTGGATTTTCTGAAACGGTGCGGGCTCATTGCAGCATAGGCGGCACGCGTCAGCGCCGCCGCTTGGCCGTTCGCGGAAGATCGCCGCAATAAATGTCCTTCAGCGCGTTGAGAAGCTGCGCAGCGCGCGGGTCCGAAATCCGATAATGCAGCGTCTGCAATTCCCTGCGAAATGTGACCAGGTTGTCGGCGCGCATTTTCGCCAGATGCTGCGACAGGGCGGATTGACTTAAGCCCGCCACGCTCATCAGTTCGCCCGCGCGCATCTCGCCATTCGCGGCAAGAAAACACAGAATAAGCAGGCGGCGCTCGTTACCGATGAGTTTAAGCATGCGCGCCGCCACCGCGGCCTGCCGGGTGAGCAGCTGCAACTCGAAGCCGATGTTCGGTTTCTTCGCCGCCGCTCTGGCGCGGGACGAACGGGCAGTGCTTTGCGTCGTGTGTGCAATATCCATGGCGAGCATCGAAGTTGGCGATTCGCAGTATATAACACCTGCGCTCTTGTTTAGTATTGACTAAAGTAAGGGCCATTGCTAGGGGCGGGAGAGCGGACCAGGAGTTCGCAAGACAGCGTGGCTGCAAGATAAAGGCAATATAAGCCCGTCGCAGCACTCGATGGAGCGCGGCGCAAGGGAGAAAGGCCCATAAGTCCGGGCAATTTTACCTGGAAGGACCCGCGTCCCGATACCGCATCGACCGCGTGGATGAAGAATTGCATCGATCCCAAATCAGTGAAAATCATCTCGACGGCTCAAGGCAAGAATTTGACGCCACGGACGACGGGACCGCTCGACCGGATGCAGGGGCAATAGACCGGCGGCGCATGGGAGGGACAATGCGGAAACGGCAACTGGCTTCTCTGGCGGCTTGCGGCGTCGCGCTCGCCAGCCTGCTTTTGATCAACGGCGTTGCGTCGGCGCAGTCATCAGTCGCAGCTGGCGAAAAACTCGCGTTCGATCGCAGCAAGGGCAACTGCCTGACCTGTCACGTGATTGCCGGCGGCGATGCCCCCGGCAATGTTGGGCCGCCCCTCGCCGGCATGAAGCAACGCTTCCCTGACCGCAAGCAATTGTGCGCCATCATCTTCGACGAGACCAAGCGCAATCCGCAGACGGTGATGCCGCCGTTCGGGCGCAACCTCATCCTTACCGATCAGGAAATCGATGAGGTCGTCGACTTTCTTTACACGCGATAGGAGTGCACCCTTGGATACGAGAACAATGACCAAGACGACGAACGCGCGCCGCGGCGAAACGCGTCGCACGGTCGTCAAAGGCGCCATCGCCGGAGGGCTGGCGACGCTCGGGCTTGCCGGCGTGGCGCCGCTGAGCCGCGCGCGCGCGGCGGCGGATGCCGGCAAATGGCCGAAGGATGCGTTTTCGCAGAAGACGGAAGCGGCGGCCATCAAGGCTCTCTTCGGCGGCAAGACCCCGGAGGCTTCCGACAAGGTCAGCCTCGACGCGCCGGAGATCGCCGAGAACGGCGCGGTGGTGCCGATCTCGATCACCACCGCGCTTCCTAACGTGACGTCGATCGCCATCGTCGTTTCGGAAAATCCGTTTCCGCTGGCGGCGAACTACACGATCCCGGCGGGCACCTCGGCGATGGTCGCCAATCGGCTGAAGATGGCCAAGACCAGCAAGGTCATCGCCCTGGTCGCATCCGGCGATAAAGTCTTCAGCGCCACCAAAGAAGTCAAAGTCACGGTCGGCGGCTGCGGCGGCTGATCCAGCGCACAAACAGAAGGTTATCCGCAATGGCATCGACAATTCGTGTTCGCGCGGTTGCAAGCGGCGACACCACCGAGGTGCAGGCGCTGGTTCAGCACCCGATGGATTCCGGCTTCGTCAAAGACGCGAAAGGAAACCTTATTCCGCCACACTATATCGAAGTGGTCGACTTCCAGCACGCGGGCAAGACGGTGTTCACCGCCTTCTGGGGACCTGCCGTGTCGAAGGACCCCTACATCAAATTCAGCTTCAAGGGCGGCAAGAAGGGCGACGACCTGACCATAAGCTGGGTCGACAACAAGGGCCAAAGCGACTCGCTCGCCGGCAAGATTCAGTAAAGCCGCACGATGCAGCCGAAGCAGAGGAGAGCGCCGATGCGCCGCGCAGTCCTGATCGCCGTTGCAATGATCGCTCTGGCCGGCCCGGCATTCGCAGCCAGTTCCGTCGATCCGCAGGCGGATTTCAAAGCGTTCCGGGCCTACTTCACCAAGCGCTTCCCGAATGTGCCGCTCAAGGATTTCGTCAACGGCCCCTATTCGATGGACGCCGGCTTGCGCAAGCAATGGATCGAGATCGATGCGTTCCCGCCCTACCAGTTCGCCGTCGACAAGGGCAAACAGATGTTCGAGACGCCGTTTGCGAACGGCAAGACCTATGGCGACTGCTTTGTCAACAAAGGCATCGGCATTCGGCAGAACTATCCCTATTTCGACACCAAATCGGGCGAAGTGATTACGCTCGACGTGGCGCTCAATCAGTGCCGCGAGGCCAATGGCGAGAAGCCGTTCAATTATAACAAGGACGACATGGCGGCGCTGACCGCCTACATGGCCTACACGTCGCGCGGCAAGCCATTCGATATCAAGATCCCGAACGATCCGCGCGCACTCGCCGCCTACCAGAAGGGCGAGGAATATTTCTATACGCGGCGCGGGCAACTCAATTTCTCCTGCGCCAGCTGCCACGTACAAAGCGCCGGCGACCATATCCGCACCGAAGTGCTCGCTCCCGCGCTCGGCATCGTGGCGGCGCTGCCGATCTACCGTTCGGAATGGGGCGGCATGGGCACGACCAGCCGGCGCCTGACATCGTGCAACAGCCAGGTGCGCGGCGTGCCACTCAAGCCTGAGGACGAGCTGTACCGCGACGTCGAGTATTTCCTTTCTTATGTGAGCAACGGCCTGCCGATCTCCGGCCCCGGCGCGCGGCCTTAACCGCAGGGAGCAAGCGCATGCGTAAATTTGCTGTGATCCGGGTGGTGGCTGTCGCTCTGCTCGCTTCATCGGCGACGGCCGTGTTCGCCGCTTCCGCTGACGACTTCAAGGCGGCGTTGGCCAAGGCCGAGGCCGCCAACAAGGCGGCCGCCGCACTCAAAAACCAGTGGACCACGACCACGGGCGCGCTCAAGGCCGCGCAGGCCGCGGCCGCCACGGGCAAATATGACGAGGCGGTCAAGGATGCGCAGCACGCCGAAGCGCTTGCCAACGCCTCGATCGCCCAGGCCAAGGAGCAAGCGGCGGACTGGCAACAAGCCGTCATTCGCTGAACCGACGGACGCCGGGAGTTGCTGCCGATGCGCCGCCGCGACGTCTTGAGGACACTCACAGCTGCGGCGCTGTCAGGCATCGCACCCCGCGTCAGCCTTGCTGCCGGCGACGACACTTACGACATCGGCCGCTTCGGCGATGTGCGCGTGCTGCACATGACGGACACCCATGCGCAGCTTCTGCCGGTCTATTTTCGCGAACCAAGCGTCAATATCGGCGTCGGCGCCATGGCCGGGCAGCCGCCGCATCTGGTGGGCCGCGCGTTTCTCGATCATTTCGGCATCAAGGCCGGCGACCGCGGAGCCTACGCGTTCACGTTTCTCGACTATCAGAATGCGGCGCTCCGCTTCGGCCGCATGGGCGGTTTTGCGCATCTGAAAACGCTGATCGACCGGCTGCGCGTCGAGGCCGGCACCGCCCATTCCGTGCTGCTCGACGGCGGCGATCTGTGGCAGGGCAGCGGTCTCGCCAATGCCACCGGCGGCGCCGCCATGGTCGAGGTGGCCAATCTGCTCGGCATCGAGGCGATGACCGGGCATTGGGAATTCACCTACGGCGAAAAACTTCTTCGGCAGAATCTGAAAGACTACCAAGGTGAATTTCTGGCGCAGAATGTCTTCCTCACCGATGATGCGGCGTTCAACAACGCCCCCGCCTTCGATACCGCAACCGGCCGCGTGTTCAAACCGGCAACAATCAAGGAACTCGGCGGTTACAGGGTCGGCATCGTCGGCCAGGCCATGCCCTATGTGCCGATCGCGCATCCGAAGCGTTTTACGCCGGACTGGACATTCGGCATCCGCGACGCCGAGCTGCAGAAGATGGTCGACGGACTGCGCCAGCGCGACAAAGTCGATGCGGTGCTTCTCTTGTCGCACAACGGCATGGACGTCGATCTCCAGCTCGCGAGCCGAGTGACCGGCATTGACGTCATCCTCGGCGGCCACACGCACGACGCCGTGCCGCGGCCCAGCGTGGTGGCGAGCGCCTCGGGCAAGACGCTGGTGACGAACGCCGGATCGAGCGGAAAATATCTCGCGGTGCTCGATCTCGATCTCGACAAGGGACGCGTCAAGGACGTGCGCTACCGGCTCTTGCCGGTCTTTGCGGATCTGCTGCCGGCGGACCGCGCCATGCAGGCGGCGATCGACCGGCTGCGCGCGCCGTATGCGCAGAAGTTCGCCGAAAAGCTCGCGACCGCCGACACGCTGCTCTACCGGCGCGGCAATTTTACCGGGCCGATGGATCAGGTAATTTGCGATGCGTTGCGCGAAACAGCCGGAGCCCAGATCGCGCTTTCGCCGGGTTTCCGCTTCGGCACGACGGTGCTCGCCGGCACGCCCATCGTCATGGAAGACCTTTTGACCGAAACCGCGATCACCTATCCGCAGACCTACGTGACGGACATGACGGGCAGTCAGATCAAGGACATTCTGGAAGACATCGCCGATAATCTGTTCAACCCCGATCCGTATTATCAGCAAGGCGGCGACATGGTGCGCATCGGCGGCATGGATTACGCCTGCACGCCGGCCGAACGTATAGGCCACCGGATTTCGGACATGACATTGGATGATGGCACGCTCGTCGAGGCCGGGAAGAACTACAAGGTCGCCGGCTGGGCCTCGGTCAACCTGCAGAGCGGCAAGCCGGTGATGGATATCGTGGCGGATTATCTGCGCGCCAAGAAGGTCGTGACCTTGGCGCACGCCAACCGCGTAATGCTCAAAGGCGTGACAAACAATCCAGGATATGCCGCGGGAGATTGATCCCGATGATTGACATCCACAAGCGAGCTTGGAACGCGTTCGCAGCCGGTCTCGCCATCCTTGCCGCACTTGCGGCATTGTCCCCGCTTTCCGCCCAGCAGGCCGCTCCGGCAACCGGGGGGACGGCCGCCGACAAGCCGTTTGCCGAGCATCATCTTGTGCTGCAGCTCTCCGACGATGCGGCCAAAAAGCAGGGACTCATCATCAGCGTCGCCAATAATCTGCTCAAATTCTACGGCCCCGACAAAATCGCCATTGAGGTCGTCGCGTTTGGGCCCGGCATCGTGCTGCTGCGCGCCGACAGCCCGAACCGCACCTACGTCGACAGTCTGATTTCTCAGGGCGTGCAGTTTGATGTCTGCATGAACACCGTGGAGACGATCGAACGCGAAACCGGCCATCCCGTTCCCCTCAACCCCAAGGCCAAGCAGGTCGAAGCCGGGGTTGCGCAAATCCTTGCCCTGACTGAAAAAGGCTACACGCTCGTTCGTCCATAAAGCAACCGGGTGAAAAACATGATTGCCATTGCACGCTCCGTCATCACAGCCTTCGCTCTCGGCTTGTTGGCCGTTGCCGCCGCACATGCAGAAAGCGCCAAGCCGCACCGCGTCGTCATTCAGGTCGACCAGAAGGATCCCGCAGTGATGAACCTTGCGCTCAATAATGCGCAGAACATCGTCGAGTATTATCGCGACAAGCATGAGGATGTGGATGTGGAGATCGTGGCCTACGGACCCGGTCTGAACATGCTGCGCGACGACACCTCACCGGTGAAGGATCGCATCGCGCATATCGCCAGCGCGGAAGCGAGCTTCCCGTCGAAGATCGTCTTCTCTGCCTGCAACAATACGCTGCAGGGCATGCAGAAGCGCGAGGGACATAAGATCACCATCATACCGCAAGCCAGCATCGTGCCGTCAGGCGCGGTTCGCATCATGCAGCTGGAAGAACAAGGCTGGAGCTACGTGCGGCCCTAGGTCCGCCAGGAACGCAGCAGGACGGCGGCCCGGGCTATGCGCGTGCGCCTCCATGCCACTGCGCCGGAGATCGCTACTCAAGAGCGCCGATGCGGTTTACTTTCGGGCCGGTGATCGGACAGACCTTTGGTCTGGAATAAGGGGCTCGTGGTGGCGACGGAGAGAGTGCGGCCGGGAATATGGATGGCCCAATTGCGCCCGCATCGCCCCCTCGGATACCGGTAAACCAAGCCCCGGCCGGCTTGACAACCGCCGAGGCCGAGCGGCGCATCGCGCAATATGGCGCAAACGAAATCCCGCAACGACACCCGCATCCGGTCGTCGCCCTCTTGCGCAAGTTCTGGGGGCCATTCCCTGGATGCTCGAAGCCACGATCGCAATTCAGGCTCTGCTCGGCAAAACCGGCGAGGCGACAATCGTTGGCGCGCTGCTCACCTTCAATGTCGCAGTCGGCTTCATCGAAGAAGGCAGAGCCAGCAAGGCCCTGGCTCCGTTGCGCAGCCGGCTGACGACCACGGCGCGCGTGCTGCGAGACGGCCGCTGGCAGGCAGTGGCTGCGACCAGACTGGTTCCGGGCGATTGTGTTCATGTGAGAATGGCCGATCTTTCGCCGGCCGACATCCGGATCGCAAGCGGTAATGTGCAGGTCGACCAGTCGGCGTTGACCGGCGAATCCGTTCCCGTCGAGGCCGGACCGGGAACGCTCGCTTACGCCGCCGCTGTCGTTCGGCGCGGCGAGGCCACGGGCGAGGTCGTTGCAACCGGGCAACGCACCTATTTCGGCAAGACGGCAGAACTTGTACGTACGGCAAAATCGGCGAGCCACCTGCAGACCACCATCTTTGCCATCGTCAAGGCACTCATCGCCATTGATGCGGTATTGGTGTGCGTGTTGCTGGTCTATGCGTGGTGGGCCGGCCTTCCGTTCGCCGACGTAATTCCATGGCCGATTGTCAGTTCGATCGCCGATCTCGCCGTCGTGGCGCTCATGGCGACAGCCGGCGTGCTGATGACGCCGGTGGACCCGTTGCTGCTTGCAGAACTACTGACGGCGGTGGCGATCTACCTGGTCATCTTGGATCAGCTGAAGGTCCTTATCTTCCGACGTTTTGACATCCGTTGATTGCGGCTATTCGAGCGAGACGATGGCGGCGATGAAATCCGCTCCACCCTTGACGCGCGAGCTGTGACCGCGCCCGGAGGTGTCCTCCATCAGCACCGCGTCGCCGGGGCCGAAGGTCCGCTTTTTTCCGTCGCTGGCGTGCACTTCGAGCTCGCCTTGCAGGCAGATGAAGAACTGGTGCTGCGGCGGACAAACGCCGTCGCCGGCCCACCCGGACGGCAGTCTGATGAACTGCAATGTGCCGGCTTGCTGCGCGTGCGAGACGTAGAGCATCGGCGCCGGCGGGCGATAATCCGCCTCATCGAGATCAAGCGTGGCCTGCGCAAAATGGCTCTCGCCCTTGGCGTCGGCGTAAATCCGGTCGTACCGCATGGCTTTCTCCTGACGATGGAATGCGCGCAATTCTCGCTACGCCCGGCCCGTCAAGGCTGCCTTGAGATTGATCAAATCGACAGGAAATAAATCGCGCCCCGGCAGAACTGCGATCAAGCCAAGTGCAGGCTGCGCACCAGCATGTAGGCCGCGACCGCGAAGATCAGCACGGCGAACACGATGTTCAGATAGCCCTTGCGGCTCGCCAGCGCGTGCGCCGCACGGCTGCCGGCGAAGCCGCCGCCGATGCCGCCGCAGATGAACAGCGCGGCGATCGCCCAATTCACCGATCCGGATACGGCATAATTCGCCGCCGTCGTCGCGCCGAACGCCGTCACCGCCACGAGCGACGAGCCGACCGCATTGAGGATCGGCATGCCGGTAGCGAGCATCAGCCCGGGCACGATCAAAAACCCGCCGCCGATGCCGAAAAATCCGGACAGCGCACCGGCTCCCAGCCCGATGGCGACGAGGCGCAGCGCCATATCGCGACTGACGTGCTCGACCTTGGTCCCGGCGCTCGCACGCTTGCGCAGCATCAGGCCGGCGACGACCATCATCAGCACGGCGAACGCCGCGAGCAGCTTCTGCCCGTTGACCATCTTGCCGAGTGTCGAGCCCAGAAATGCGCCGGCAACGCCGGCGGCGGCAAACGTCAGCGCGCAACGCCACACCACGTTGCGGGCGCGGTGATGGCTCAGCAGGTTACCGGCTGCGTTGGCCGCGACAGCAACCGCGCTGGTGCCGATCGCCACATGCGGATCGGGCACGCCGACGACGTAGACCAGAAGCGGCACCGCGAGAATCGAACCGCCGCCGCCGACCAGCCCGAGCGAGAAGCCGACCAGCGAACCGGAAACGAGGCCAAGCACGGCCTGGAGGAACGACGGCGCCATGCGCGAACCTGCCCCAAGACTTATACGTCAGGCGTGAGCCGCCTTCGGGCGATATGTTGCACGATTCCACGGCATGTGCACGAGCAGGCGCGCCATGCCGCAGAAGCCGGTCATTCCCGCATTCATCAGGCCGCCGCCGACGAACAGCGGAACGGCGAAGAACCAGGGCGAAACCAGAAGGCCGAGCAAGGTACCGAAAAACACCAGGCCGCCGGCCCCGATCTGGACTTGGCGCTGCAGTTCGATCGGCTGACGGCGATCGGTCACCACGGGCAGGCCGGCCCTCTTCCAGGCGTCGAGCCCGCCTTCGACGATATAGGCTTCGCAGGCGTCGCCGGCCTTGTCGGCAAGCCGCGGAGCATTTGCCAGCGTGCGCGCACCGCTCTTGCAGTGGAACAGCACCGGCTTGCCCTCATGCACGGCCAGCTCGGCCTCGTCGAGTTTCGACAAAGGCATCGGCCGGGCACCCGCGATCTTTTCGCGCGCGTGCTCGTCCGCCTCGCGGATGTCGACCAGCATGGCGCCCTCGTCCAACAGGCGCTTGGCGTGATCGGGGGAAATGGTGGGAAGCGACATGGATGTTCTCCTTTGGGCCGCGGCTTAGCGGCGTTTGCTTGTTGCGCAGTAAAGCTGGTGCAGCGTCGCGAATAATTGCTCGATTCTTTTGTCGGCGATCCGGTACCAGAGCGTCTGGCTTTCGCGCCGATAGGCGACCAGACCCTCCGCCCGCATCTTCGCCAGATGCTGCGACAGCGCCGACTGCGACAGGCCGACCGCTTCGGCGAGCGCGGTGACGTTGGCTTCGCCCCACTCGACGAGCTTGCACAGAATCATCAGCCGCCGCTCGTTGGCCAGCGCGCGCAAAATGCCGGCGACTTCCGCCGCCTGCGCCTCCAATGCGTCGGCTTGAATTCCAGCACCGCCAAGGCTGCTCCTTATTTAGCCATTGCTTATTTAGCATATACTTATATATAGGTCAAGACCCGAAGGCAGGAGATAATGCCATGCGCCGCCAACCCATCATTCGCGCGTTCTTCGACGAGCCCACCAATACGGTGAGCTATCTCGTCGCCGATCCCGCCACCAAGCAGGCGGCGGTGATCGATCCGGTGCTCGACTACGACCCGAATTCCGGCGAAGTCGATACGCGCTCGGTCGAAGCGCTGCTGCGCGCCGCCGACAAGGAGGGCTATGCGATCGTCTGGGCGCTGGAGACCCACGCCCACGCCGACCATTTGTCCGGCTCGCCCTACATCAAGAGCAAGACCGGTGCGAAGATCGGCATCGGCGATCACATCAGGGACGTGCAGCGCATTTTCCGCCCGGTGTTCGACGCCGCCGATCTGAAGACCGACGGCAGCGATTTCGACCACCTGTTCGCCGACGGCGAGCGCTTCAAGATCGGCGAACTCGAGGCCGAGGTGATGTACACGCCCGGCCATACGCCGGCGGATATCACCTACAAGATCGAGGACGCAGCATTCGTCGGCGATACGCTGTTCATGCCGGATTACGGCACCGCGCGGGCGGATTTTCCCGGCGGCGACGCGCACCAGCTCTACCGCTCGATCAGGAAGGTGCTGGCGCTGCCGCCGGAGACGCGGCTTTTCATGTGCCACGACTACAAGGCGCCGGGCCGCGACCGCTATGCTTGGGAAACCACGGTGCGCGAAGAGCGCGAGCGCAACGTGCACGTCAAGGACGGAGTGAGCGAAGAAGCATTCGTCGCCATGCGCACCGCGCGCGACGCCACGCTCTCGGCACCGAGGCTGCTGTTGCCGTCGATCCAGGTCAATATCCGCGCCGGCAAGTTTCCGCCCGCTCATGCCAACGGCGTGCGCTATCTCACCATCCCGGTGAAGTTCAAGAACGCCGCGGCCGTATCCTGACCGGCTCTTCTCGGACAGGGTTTAAAGCGACAAATACGGATCGTTGAGCCGCTTGTCGTTGCGCCGCCGCTGTTTGATCACCTCGCCGGTCGTCCAATATTCGCTGCGCGCGGCGCGGTCGGCCTCGACCTGAAACTCCTCCGGCCACTGACCGAGCGAATAGCCGAACCACGGCATCTCCGGCTTGAGCGGCGGCAGGCCGAGCTCTTGCCAGATCTCCTTGGCCTTCTCCATGTATTGCCGCGCCGGCAGCGAGATCGGCGGGTACGGCCGCTTGAGCATGGCGTTGATCAGCATCGCCGAATTGGTGGCCTCGTAGTGGTTGTCCTCGGCGCCGGCGCGCGGGCCGTGGCCCATGTCCTTGTGGTCGAGAATGCGCATGTCCTGATGCGGCCGCATCCGGTAGGCCATCGCCCACATCACCATGTCGAGATTTTCCGGATCGATATCCTCGTTGACCGCGATCGTCATCTTGCCGACCGACGACGAATACGACGAGGCGCCGTAGAGCGCGCGCCAGATTTCGGCATCGAGCGTATCGGCTTTCAGCTGGATGACGATGAGCTTGCGCAAATTTGTCAGCGGCTCGTGCATGAATACGCGCGCCACGCCACTGATATTGAGGTGATGACGCAAGTGATGCAGGAACGCCGGCTCATAAGCGACGCGCTTGATCAGCGACGACTCGCTCGGCGTCACCTGGCTGATAATCGACACCAGGACGGCGTCCTTGCGCCGCGTGATGGCGGTAACATCGAAATAGGCATTGTATTCTTTCAGATTCATGTAGCCGTGGGATTCGCCGAAACTGCCTTCCGGCTCGAGCCATTCAGTATCGATATAACCTTCGACGACGATCTCGGCTTCCGCTGGCACGACCAGGTCCACGGTTTTTGCTTTGCAGACGCGAATCGGCGCGCCGACCAGCCCGCCCGCAACCGAAAGCTCGTCGAGATGCTTGGGCAGCTTGTGCACCGAGGCGAACGTGATCGCCGGCGGCGCACCGAGCATCAGCGCGACCGGCATCTTCTCGCCGCGCGCTTTGTATTTGAGAAAGTGCTCGTGGATGCCCTGATTGAGCTCGATCTCCGGGTTCATGCCCATGCGGGTGCGCGACTTCACCATGGCCCGATAGTTGCCGATATTCTGCAGCCCGGTGTCCGGGTCCTTGGTGATGAACATCGAGCACGAGGCATACGGCGCGTTGTCAAAACCGGGCGTTGAAATCGGGATCGGCAGCGCGTCAACGCCTTTGCCGGGCTCGTTGAGTTCGTCGCCCTGCACCACGATCTCCTGGCAGGCCGGATTGTCGACGAACACCGGGGGCAGCGGATGCTGTTCTGCCTGATCCCATTGCTCCTTGATCTTGGCAACGTCGCAGCCGATGCCGACGCCGTAGATCTCGCGATTGGACGCAAGGATGCCGACCGCCACCGGGATGTCGTAGCGGCGCCCGGTACCGTCGGTGACGTTCTCGAACAGAAACGCCTTGCGCTCGCTCTCCGGGATGCCGCCACGGAATTGCCAGCGTACCAGCGGATGCATCTCGGTATCCTTGTTGATCGGGCGTTGTACCCGGATCAGGAAACCCTTGCGCTCCAGCGCGGCGATGTGGGCGTGCAGGTCTGGGTAGCCGAGATCGTCCATAATTTCCTCCGGCCCTCTGATGCGGGGCTGTGCGGGCTATACACGTGGTATGTCACTTGCCACGTTATCGACGTGCGGATCAATCCGTGACAGAGTGCCGCCTGCGCACCAAGGGCTGCTCCCATGCCGCAAAACATCACCACCGGATTTCGCGCGCTGGTCGACGCCGCCGAGCGCGAGATCGAGAACCCTCTCGATTGACGATGCGCGCGCGCTGCACGGCCGCGGCGACGTGGTATTTGTCGACCTGCGCGACATCCGCGAGCTTGAGCGCGAGGGCCGCATGCCCGGCGCCGTTCATTGCCCGCGCGGCATGCTTGAATTCTGGATCGATCCGGACAGCCCCTACCACAAGCCGGTCTTCAGCGAGGACAAGCGCTTCATCTTCTTCTGTGCGGGCGGCTGGCGTTCGGCGCTGGCAGCGCAGAGCGCACATCGCATGGGACTAAAGCCGGTCGCGCATATCAAGGGCGGCTTCGGCGAGTGGAAAAAGGCAGGCGGTCCAGCCGAGATACGGGCTGAGAAGCCGAAGCCGGCATAGCGGCTGATTGGCGAGAAATCCGTCGTAAAGCACGCGGAAGGCGGCTTTTTGGCTCGGTGGAAACCCGCCACGATCTGCCACAATTCCAGGGCACCTTACCGCGAGAGCGTTTAACGAGGCGCGTCAGGGAGTAATACCAGTGACGAGTTTCAGATATTTCAGCACATTGCCGATACTTATTTCAGCCGCCCTGGTAACGGTCGCACTTCATGGTGCGGCGGCGCAGACGCCACCTCCGCCGAACCAGGCGCCACCTCCACCCGCATCGGCCCAGCCAGCCCCGGCCGCAACACCTGCGAACCCGCCGCCGAGTCAGGCTGCGCCACCTCCGCCACCGCCAAGCCAGACTGCCCCACCTCCCCCGCCACCCGAGGCTGCAGCGCCTCCGCCCGCGCCACCTCCGCCGCCATCAGCGCCGGCACCATCCGCCGTGGCGCATCATGCGGCGCATGCGATCACGCATACCAACGTAAACCTGCGCGGCGGCCCGGGAACGACTTACGCCATCGTCACTTTGATCCCGGCCGGCTCGCCAGTTGAAGTGAACGGCTGCAAGAGCGGCTGGTGTCAGATCGTGTTTCACGATCAGGACGGCTACATCATCGAAACCAGCATCGCGCCGGGCGCACCCGGCCCGATCCGCCGCCCCGGACCGCCCCCGGGCTACGCTGGTCCCCCCGGTCCGCCGCCTCCGGGCTATGCCGTGCCGCCGCCCGGCTATTACCCGCCTCCGCCCGGCTACTACCCGCCGCCTTATTACTATGGCGGCTATTACGGACCAGGACCGTATTGGGGTTGGCGGCGGCACGGTTATTGGAGGCACTGGTAATCGCCGCGACACGACAACCGCATCTGAGATTCAGTTATCGAGATGGCACGTCAGTAACGTGCCGTCTTGCGCCGTCGCCTGAAGGCGGCGCAGTGCAATGCGCGTTCAGATTTATCTGTTTGGAATTGTCGGTCTGATTATGATTCTCACTCCGGGCCGGCGAGATCCCGTGTAGCGGTAGACGAGGTGCGGGGCGCAAGTGCCCTGCCAATCGCATACTGGATAACCGACGAGCCCGGGACGGACATATGAGTAATCATAAGGTCCGTAGTCGTGAACATAATCGCAATGCGGGGAGCAGTCGGTTGCCCAGGCAATTCCCGAACCGAGCATGATCGAGCTCAGAACAGCGACCGTGAAAATTCTTCTCATTGGCCACCTCTGAATTTTGCGAATGCCACAGGCAGAATTATCGACACCGTGAATGATAGCTTGCCCAAGGGCCATCGTCATCCGTGCGGGAATTCGCTCTCGGGAGCAAGGCCGAGCAGACCGGCCACATGTTCCCCGATCGCCAACGATGCAGTCAGTCCCGGCGATTTAATGCCGAACAAATTCACGAAATTTGGGATGCCGTGGTCCGCCGGACCCTGGATGACGAAGTCGGCCGCCGCTTCGTCCGGGCCGGTGATTTTAGGTCTTATGCCGGCGTAGGCGGGAGCGAGAGCGCCGTCGGCCAAACCAGGCCAGAACTCGCGGATCGAGCGATAGAAGGCTTCGGCTCGCGCCGGATCGACCGAATAGTCGATGCGGTCCACCCACTGCATGTCCGGACCGAACCGCACGTTGCCGGCAAGGTCGAGGACCGCATGGATGTCCATGCCGCCCGGACCGTGGATTGGATAGATCAGCCGTTTGAAGGGGCGGCTCGTCACGCTGAAATAGACTCCGCGGCGAAAGTAGCTGCGAGGCAGCGCGCTCGTGGGGAAGTTCGCGATCGCTCTCGCGAGCGGTGGCGCGCCGTGGCCTGCGCAGTTCACGAGAGTCGTGCAGCGCAGGGTCGTGGGCTCGGCGCCCGCGACCTGAATCTCGATGCCTTCCGACGCTACCGCGCCACCTGTTACCGGCGCGCGTAGCACAACCGCTCCACCGTTCGCTTCGAGTTCGGCGCGATACGCCAGCATCAGCGCATGGCTGTCGACAATGCCGGACCACGGGGAAAGATAGGCGGCGTGACAAACCAGGTTGGGTTCCAAGTTGCGTGCCTGAGCCGGCTCCAGCCATTCGAGGTCCCTGACGCCAGCCTCGATGGCGTGCGTCATATGTGCCCGCAGGCGCTCCGCCTCTTCGGCGCTGCGGGCGACAACCAGCTTGCCGATGCGACGATGCGGGACGCCACGCCTCGCGCAATAGGCGTACAGCAGATGAGCCGCACGCGGGAACAATTGCTGCCGGAGGCTGCCTTTTTTGTAGTACAATCCAGCATGAATGACCTCGCTGTTGCGCGACGAGGTGTGTTCGCCGGGGCGCGGCTCCGCTTCCAACACCAGGACTTCACGCCCCGCGAGCGCGAGCGTACGCGCAACAGCGAGGCCGACGACGCCCGCGCCGACTACGATACAGTCTGCCGTCTCCATGAAAGATCACCTCGCTCCGCTTCGACGCGCGCCGTTCAGTGCTTTCGCCAACTTACCCCGGGCACGCTGAAGCGTCATATCCGCATTCGGTGGTGAGCGGACGCGCTGATAAAGCATCCCTGTCGCATATCGTTTGCATGAATTCAGTCGCCATTGGCGCTCGGCGGCGATGGGTTTTCAGTACGCCCCGCAAGGCGAGCCAAGCGCGCTTCCCTACTGCCCGCCTTCGCCGGACGTCATGTCGTCTTGCAAAAGCTTCAGCGTTGTTGCCGAGCCGACGAAGAGCCGCTTCGGAAATCGGCGGTAGCGCAGCAGGGCATCATAGATTTGTGCAGCCTGGATGGCGTTCGAGCCCATGCCCGCCAGGTATTCAAGCCGGAGGTTGCGATCGGTATTGATCTGCGCATCCTTCAACCAATCCGTCAGATCGGCCGCCTGGCCGACATAGGTCGCCAAAAGGTCGATTGCGGAATTCAAACCCACTTCGGCAAGCGACTGCTTCACGCGCGCATAGTCGGGACGATCGAACTGCTCTTGAATGCGATCGGCGTCGATCGGCTTCGGGTCTGCGGCGCCGAACACGACTGTGTCGCTGTTGGTTTCCTCGCCGCGGTTGGCGAAAATCACTCCGCCGGGAAAAACTTTGAAGAAGGTGGCGAGCTGACTCTTCACCACGTCCGGCGTGCTCTGATAGAACGGCACCCACTGCGTTGCGACGCCGCCGGAATTGAGGTGCCGTTTGACCAGCTGGAAATAATCGCGGGTGTACAAGGTCGCCGATCCCTTGACCCATGGATGAATCGGATCGGAGGTGATGACATCGAACTTTTCGTGGGTCGTGAGCAGATAATGCCGCGCGTCATCGTAGATCACCTGGACGCGCGGGTCGCTCATGACGGCATAATTCTCCTTGCTGAAATAGGTGGAGACGACGCGCGGGATGAGCGGCTCGATCTCGCAGATGACGATGCGCCGGATTTCCGGGTATTGCGTGAAGGCGCCAGCGGTGACGCCGGCGCCGAATCCAACCACAAGCACCGAGCGCGGCTTGCCCTGCAGCAGAGCCGGAACATGGGCCAGCATGCGCTGGACGCGCATATCATGCAGCCCGCTCGAAGCCTCGGGCCGCCCGCTGACGTGAAAGCTGCGAATACCCTCGCCCAGATCGGCGACGGCGACCGTGGAATTGAGCCCCTCGCCGACATAGATCACGTTCGGCAGCGGATTCCATTTGGGCAAGTCGCGACCGAAAGCGAAAAGGCCCGGTGCCGGACCGGGCACTGCCCAGATCAGGACAAGTGCCGCCACGACGGCGCCAAGCCCGCCGCTGACGCGAAAGCGCACCGAAACAGGCCACTCGCCTAAAGCGGGCAAGTCTTTTCGCCCAACCGTTGGCATGAGAAAGACCAGCAGTCCGGCAAGCAGACAGAGCCCCATCAGCAGGCGCTGCGACTGATAGGTGCCGATTTCGGGAATAAGCACAATGCTGAACGCCAGCGCGCCGACGATCGCGCCGATGGTATTTGCGGCGTAGACCGAACCGGTCATCCGCCCCGGATCGCCGCCGGGCCGAGCGGCCGCTGCAAGCGCTAACGGAAAACTCGCACCCCACAGACATGCAGCCGGAAAGACGGCCCAGATCACCCGGACCAGATCGAGCTGAAAATCGTACCAGGGACTCCGCGTCAGCAACAGGTCGATCGGCCAGTAGGGCAGCCAGGCGTTTATCGCCGCGGCGGCCCAGGCGACGCATGCGACGAGCAGCAACTGGCACAGGCCCAGCGCCAAGCGCGGCTGGGCGCACGCCCGGGCCAGCAGCGAACCAATACCGCTGCCGATGCCAAGTCCCGCGAGAAACACCGCAAGAATAATGGAGAAGGTATAGACAGTGGCGCCGAGCAGGAGCGCCAAGACGCGCGTCCACACCACCTGACAGCCTAGCGCGGTCAATCCGGACAGGCCGATCGCAATATAGACTGTCAGCGCCCCGGATGATTGCGCCGCCGTGTCGTCGACCATTCGGGTCTCGCCGACAACACGGCCGTTAGTCGCAGCACTCAATGCGAAGGCAATCGTCGCCGACGCAGCGTTTATCGCGGCTGCGACATAAGTTGCGACCGCCAGATCATGGACCCTCAGCAAATAGAATCCAGCGAGCAGCGAGCCGAATACGGCGCCCACAATGTTGGCAGTGTACAAGACGCCCAACCAGGAGACGCCGCGCACGGTGTTCTCAAACCAGCGCGCAATGGCAGGAAGCGTTGCCCCCATAAGAACGGTCGGGGGCAACAATAGCAGCGCACACATGGTACCGCGCAGCAGGATGCCTGGGAGGCCGTAACCTGCGTAATCGGCATATAATATGGCGAGCCGTGGCGTGCCGAACAGCACCGCCACGCCGAGGACGCCGGTGCCGAGTTCCAGCAGACCATAGACCAGTAAGGGACTGCGGCGAGCAGATACGATTCTGGGCAGAGCAAGGCTGCCCACGCACAGCCCGCCCATGAATGTGCCAAGCAGGATGCCAAGCGAGATCGTCGCGGAGCCGATGACCAGCTCAAGCAGCTGGAACCAGACAATCTCGTAGATCAGCGCCGAACACCCGCTGGCCACAAACAGCAGCGACAAAAAATAAGGCATGAGCCGCCCGGATGCCGGAACACCTTGCGCGTGCGCCACCTTCGCAACCTCCAACGCTGGCAATTTCATCGGCAGTATCTCGGCGGGCGCGAGCCAAGGTCCAATGCGTACGCGCCGTCCTGCGCCGCGCGTACCGCTGCTCGACCACCACCTATGGCGTCGGCGTGACCGTTCTGAAACGTGCAGGTGCCGTCATTGCTCGACGCCGGTCTGCCGATTACCTGGGCACCCTGGGCACTGTTCCCGGCATATTGGTGTGGGGATTGGCGCCGCTGAGTTTGGCCTGTCCGCCCGAAGAAAGCCAATCGGCCCAGGTCTCGAAGGGCGCCCCGAGCCGCGCGTAGTCGACGTACAGGAAGCCGTCGGGTTGTCGGATCACGACGTCGGGTCGGACTGCCCGGACTTCTTGCGCGATCACGCCGACATAAACCTGGTCGCTCCATTTGTACTGGAAGCGATAAAGGTTGATGCCATTGGGAAGGCGGCCAAGGCGGACGACATTGCGCTTGAGTTCAATGTCGGACGGCGTGGGTTGCGTCGTCGGCCGCACTGTTGGGCGCACTGTCGGCCGTACAGTCGGCTGCACAGTGGGGCGCACCGTTGGCTGCAACGTCGGCCGCACCGTCGGCTGCAAGGTGGGCCTTATAGTCGGCTGCAGCGTCGGCCTTATGGTTGGCTGCACAGTGGGGCGCACGGTCGGCTGCAGTGTCGGCCTGACCGTCGGCTGCAGTGTCGGCCTGACAGTCGGCTGCAGCGTCGGCCTTATGGTCGGCTGCAAAGTGGGGCGCACGGTTGGCTGCAGTGTTGGCCTGATCGTGGGCTGCAGTGTCGGCCTAACCGTTGGCTGCAGTGTCGGCCTGACCGTCGGCTGCAGTGTCGGCCTGACCGTCGGCTGCAGCGTCGGCCGCACTGTTGGCACCACGGTCGGCTGCAGCGTTGGCCTGATCGTTGGCTGCAGCGTCGGCCGCACTGTTGGCACCACGGTCGGCTGCAGCGTCGGCCTGATTGTTGGCTGCAGCGTTGGCCTGATAGTGGGCTGTAGCGTCGGCCGCACGGTTGGCACCACGGTCGGCTGCAGCGTCGGCCTGATTGTTGGCTGCAGCGTTGGCCTGATAGTGGGCTGCAGCGTCGGCCGCACTGTTGGCAGTACGGTCGGCTGCAGCGTTGGCCTGATTGTTGGCTGCAGCGTCGGCCGCACTGTTGGCAGTACGGTCGGCTGCAGCGTCGGCCTGATTGTTGGCTGCAGCGTCGGCCGCACTGTTGGCACCACGGTCGGCTGCAGTGTTGGCCTGATAGTGGGCTGCAGCGTCGGCCGCACTGTTGGCAGTACGGTCGGCTGCAGCGTCGGCCTGATCGTTGGCTGCAACGTGGGCCGAACCGTCGGGAAGACCGTCGGCCTGATCGTTGGCTGCAACGTGGGCCGAACTGTCGGGAAGATCGTCGGCCGAATTGTCGGGAAAATCGTCGGCCTGATTGTTGGCCTGATTGTTGGCCTAATCGTCGGCTGGAACGGGGGTTGCGGAATGATGATCGGCGGCTGGCCGGGGAACCACCAGTGATGCCAATGAAGCGGCCCGCCCCAGCCGATGCCCGGATGTCTGTTTTCGCCGCACCAATACCAGCCGGCGCCATTCCAACCGTCGTCGTACCAGCAATAACGCCGGCCTTCGTACCAATAATACTGCGGCTCGGTATAGGTGCCGTAGGGGACGCGGTTTTGCGGCGGCCGAACGACGATCCTGAGCCAGGCTTGATTGTCCCACTCCTGGCATTGCGCCAAGACCAATGGCGTCCCGGCTTCGACGGTTTCACCGTTCACCGTGACGCAGAGGTTGTCCTCGTTGACAATCGAGAACACTGCGCTGTTGCTCTGGAAGGGCACCAAATGCCAGATCTGCGATGGTTTTTCTTCGCATTCAGCCAGGCCAACCGGAGCGCCTTCGCCTGCCGGCTGGCTGGGATCCGGGGCAAACCCGTCGAGGCAGAGCCCTCCAGCCGTGATGTTGCCGTTGTCAAATCCGAATGTTTGGCTCGGCACCGGCGCGCAATTTGCCAGCACTGCCGTCGCACCGGGAACATAGTTGGCGCCGGCGATATCCATGCACCAATTCACAGAATTGGTGGAGAGCGCGGACTTGAAGGTATTGAACTGCTGTTGGGCTCGGGCCGAAATGCTGGTCAGACTAAGCGCCAGTGCGGCGATCGCCAATCCCAGCCAGAACCGCATCGGCGTCCAGCGGCCGTTGCACGATACATGAGGGACAGGCGGCCGGACTGCTATTCCAAGTGCGGTATGCATAGCAACCCCCATGCTGGAAGGCGCGGATCATACAGTCGCTTGGATGTCGAGTCGATGCCGTTCTATCGCAAACAAAGTTTTGCCCTCGAGTGTACAATTCGTTCTTGTTCTCAAGTGCGGCAACGGCCGCGAGAATTTTCGCCGATTGATCCGTGCCTTGAATCGCGGAATGGCTGTGTACTATCATTGCCGCGGCGAACCGAAGGCAAACGGTGCAATATCAAAATCGCGGTAGTTGCAGGGTGGATCGGACCGGGTCCGCGCCTTTATCGAGCGCTTGCCCGCGCAAGTATTCGCTGACAGGCGAAGCTGGGATGGCGCTACGCGGCGAGACGGCGAGTGTGCTGCCATCAAAGGCACCGCCACTTTGGCGCAAGCGGTTGACCTATCTGGCGATGTCGTTGCTGGTCGGCTGGCATACTTTTGCCATGCTGGTCGCGCCGACCCCCGACAGCAGCGCGATGCTGCAATCGTTCCGTTACTTGCTGCAGCCGTATTTGTCGCTGTTCCGGCTCGATAACGCTTGGAATTTCTTTGCACCGCATGTCGGCAAGCATGCCCAGTTTCGTTACGTGATCGAAGACCGGGCCGGCAGGACGCACACCTATGTGGCGGCCGACGAGTTCAACGGCTCCTTGCCGCGTTATGTGTTATGGCGAGAGTTCAAATACCTGTTCGACGGAATCATGGAAGCGCCGCAAGTTCGCGGCGAACTGGTTGCGGCGCGGCTATGCCACAGACATGCCGCGCTTGATCCCGTATCCATCAGCTTGCTGAGCGTTCAAGAGCAGCAATTCTGGCCGGAGCACTATTTGCGCGGCAAGCGTCCCCTGGACCCCGACTATGTCAGCGTGAGCATCTTGAAAGGGCTTGCATGTCCGCAACCGTGACTTCTCGCGCCTGCTTCGCTCGTTGGAGGCCTCAATCCGTGCCTTCCTGAAGGGGACGACAAGTCAGACAGGCAGGTTGGAAGAGCATCTGATGTCCGCACTCGCAACGCTCACACGCATCTGCCGAAGGACCTTTTCCGCTATTGAAGAAGCTTGGTCGGAGTTCTGGTTCGAGGATACGAGGACGGTCCCGCTCGAAATTGCCCGGATCGGTATCGGCGCCGCGCTTTTATTCCACTTTGGCATGGCGACCCCGTTTCTGTTCAGTCTGTGGGGCGACGCGGGCTGGATGCCGCGCGAAGTCGCGTTGAGCTACCTCAATGGTTCGCCGTGGACGCAATCGGTCTTTTTCTATTTTACGGCGCCATGGCAATGGATCGCGTTTCACGCCTTGTTTCTGTTCAGCTGCGCTGCCTTCATGCTGGGGTGGCGGACATCCTGGTTCAAATGGATCGTCATGGCCGGCCAGGTATCTTATGATTACCGTAACCTGACGCTGGCCTATGGCGCTGACAGCATTGCCGCATGCCTGATTTTCATCCTGTGCCTCGCGCCGGTCGGCCGCGCAATGAGTCTGGACCGCGTGCGCGCGGTGCGTGCCGCGAAGCGCGCCAACCTGAAGCTCGTGCCACCCGCCTATACCAGTCCATGGGCGGGCGCCTGCACGCGGCTCGTTCAAATCCAAATGGCGATTCTGTTTTTTTACAGCGGCATCGAAAAATTGCGCGGTGATGAGTGGTGGAGCGGCGACGCCGTCTGGCTGTCCTTGACCACCAACGAGTTCTACAACGGCGCGGTGCTGGGCTTGCTGGCGAGGCAGTACTGGCTGGTGACCACGGCTACATACGCCACTCTCGTCATCGAAATCGCCTTTCCGTTCTTGATCTGGCAGCGGCGCACCCGGCCTTACGTGCTGGCCGAGGCAATAGCGCTGCATGTCATGTTCGCCGTGCTGCTGGGCCTGGTGTACTTCTCCTTCATCATGGTCTTAGGGCATATGAGCTTCCTTTATCCTGACTGGCTCGCGCACCTGCGCGCCTGGTGGATACGCAAAATGGGCGCCATGGAAATGATTTACGACGGCCGCTGCGGTTTTTGTGTTCGCTCAATGGCCTGGTTCCTGGCGTTCGACGGAATGCGACAGATCGCAATCCGCGACTTTCGTGCCCAGCCGTCACCGATCGTCAGCGATGCGCAATTGGAAAAAGCGCTTTATCTGGTTCTGCCCGACGGTCGGGCGCTGCCGGGGTTTGAAGCCTACCGCTATGTCGTCTCGCGCGTGCCCGGATTGTGGTGGCTCGTGCCGCTGTTTTATGTGCCGGTATTCAGCCGGCTGTTCGGCCGTCCGATCTACAATTGGGTCGCCGAAAACCGCGGCTGGCTATCGGCAAAGAGTTGGCGCGGCTGGCTCTCTGCGCGGGCTGGCGCGAAGTCATAGATGCGATCTCATGAGCGGGCAGCGTCAGGCGACCCGAATGACGATTTTGCCGAAATGCGCGCCGGAGGCCATGTGATGATAGGCGGCCGGAGCGTCGGCGAAGTCGAACACCTTGTCGATCACCGGCTTGATGGCGCTTACTTCGATGGCGCGGTTCATCGCCATGAACATCTGGGTCGATCCGACCGAGATGCCCTGCACGTTGGCACGCCGCGCGAAGATCAGCCCGGGATTAAGTTCGCTGGCGCCGCCGGAGAGTCCGCCGATCAGCGTGATCTTGCCGCCGACACGAATGGCGTGGAATGAGCGCGACAGCGTCGCCGCGCCGCCGACCTCGACCACGTGATCGACGCCGCGGCCGCCGGTAAATTCCATCGCCGCTTTGTCCCAGTCCGGCGCGGTCTTGTAGTTGATGCCGTGCGTCGCGCCGAGCTTTTTGGCGCGCGCGAGTTTTTCGTCGCTTGACGAGGTGATGATCGCGGCGATGCCGAGCGCATGGGCGAATTGCAAGCCAAAAATCGAGACGCCGCCGGTGCCTTGCAGCAGCACCGTATCGCCGGCCTTCAGCTTGGCGTGCTCCATCATCGCGTGCCAGACGGTCACGCCGGCGCACGGCAAGGTCGCGCCCTCCTCAAGCGACAGATGCGCCGGGACCTTCACCACGCCATCCTCTTCCAGCATCGCATACTCGGCGAGCATGCCGTCGATGCCGCCGCCAAGGGCGCTGGCGTGGGTGTCGGGCGCCGCCTCGCCGCCGGGCCAGCGCTGAAAGAAATTGCCGGCAACCCGGTCGCCTGCCTTGACGCGGGTGACGCCGGGGCCGACTTCGACGACTTCGCCGGCGCCGTCAGACAGCGGAATGACCCTCTCGCGCACCGGCATGCGATAGCTGCCGCGGACAATGCCGAGGTCGCGGAAATTGAGCGAGCAGGCGCGCACTCTCACCAGAACTTGGCGGTGGCCGGGCTTGCCCGGATCGGGCCGCTCGACCCGCGTCAGCGCTTCGATGCCGGCGCCGCTCTTCGGCAATTCATAGGCTTTCATGTTGTCTCTCCCCGCGTCGCGACGTGCTCAAGCGGCGCATTGTCGCAAATCCGCAATGCCGCGCGCAACACGCGACCCAAGCATGGCGGCGTCGCGCAACGATCGAGGGCGGCGCGGAATCACCCAGCCCGATAGCCGGCGCACCCCGGGGGGAAGCCCCGGTTTTCAGCCCGGAAGGTTTGGTAAACCATGCGACAAAAAACAGTGGAAAGGCACGCAGCCATATCAGGAGCGGCGCGTTGATGCGGTGGCTTCTGTCGAGGTTGCTGAGCGAAAAAGCGAATGGCCTCGATCCCGAGGGAAGTGGGATCGAGGCCATTCTCATGCCGGTAGGCGCCCCATCGTCCGCCCCACCCCGACACTACAGCGATCATGCCGTATCGAGGTTGACCGAAGGTTGACGAGATGAAGCCGACGTGCGGCCGATGCTCATTGCAGTGCGCTGGAAACCGTCGAGAACGTGTTGCGGCCAAACCACAAGGACTTCAAGCGCAAATCGCCGAGCAAATTGCCTGGATTTCATGACGACGCCGGACCGGATCGCCTGCTTACCGGGCCGCCCTAGCGCGAAAGTTGCTTGTCCTTGAGTTCCGCCAAATAGTCTTGCCAGTACCGCTCCCGGTTCTGGCCAAGCTCATACAGATAGTCCCAGCTGAAAATGCCGGTCGAATGCAGGTCGTCGAACACCAGCCGCACCGCGTAATTACCGACCGGATGCAGTTCGAGAATCTGCACCTTCTCCTTGCCGGCCACGGTGCGGCGCTCGCTCGGCGAATGCCCCTGCACTTCGGCGCTCGGACTGCGCACGCGCAAATACTCGGCGGCAAGCTCGAAGCTCTCGCCGCCCTCGAATGTCACGGCGAGCGCCTTGCGATCCTTGCGCAGTCGTAACTCAGTGGGCCAGGCAGTCGTCATTGTTTTGATTGTAACTCAGTCAAGCGTGATATGGGCGTCGACGATGACTTTGCGCCATTTCTCGTATTCTTCCCTGGTGAACGCGACACCTTCCTGCACCGTGGTGCCGCGCGGTGCAATGCCGAATTTTGCGAAGGCGGCCTTCAACTGACCATCCTGCAGCGCCTTGTTGATGCCGTTATTGAGCGTGTCAAGGACATCGAACGGCATCCGCGCCGAGCCGTAGACGCCGAGCCAGAGATCGACCTCGTATCCCGGCAGCAGCTCCGACACCGTCGGCAGATGTGGATACATCGGCGAGCGCTTCAGGCCGGTGGTGGCAAGCGCAACGAGGCTGCCCTTGGCGATGAACGGCATCGCCGCCGGCAAACTGGAAAATGACATTTGCACCTTGCCGCTCATCAGATCGATGAAGGCCGGGCCAATGCCGCTGTAGGGAACGTGAGTAGCTTCGATGCCGGTGCGCGCCCTCCACAATTCGGCCGCAAGATGCGGCGTGCTGCCGACACCGGCCGACGCGTAGTTGAGCTTGCCGGGATTGGCCTTGCCGTAGGCCACAAGCGCGGCCTGGGTCGTGATCCCCAGCTGCGGCGCGACGACGAGCACTTCGGGCGCGGTCGCGACGATCGAGATCGCAACGAGGTCCTTGAACATGTCATAGGGTAAGGATTTATGCAGCGTCGGATTGGTAACGATGGCCGGATCGACCAGCACGATGGTGTAGCCGTCCGGCGCCGCATGAGCGGTATAATTGACGCCGAGGATGCCGCCCGCGCCCGGACGATCCTCGACAACGACGGCCTCGTGGAGCACTTCGCCCAGCTTTTGCGAAAGCGTGCGGCCGACGAACTCGATGATCCCGCCCGGCGCGTAGGGCAGGACCAGGTGGATCGGCCGCGAGGGAAAGTTGTTCGCGTGCGCCGCCGGCAGCGCGAACGCGAGCGCCGCCAGCAACAGCGCGCGCATTGCCCCGCTCAGTCGAGCGTGATGTGCCCCTCGGTGATCACCTTCTTCCATTTGACGTATTCGGATTTGGTGAAATCGCCGGCTTGGGCAAGGCTGGTAAAGCGTGGCGTCAGGCCGAAGGTAGCGAACGATTTGGCCAGTCCGGGATCGTGCAGCGACTTGTTGATGGCGTCGTTGAGCTTGGCTTGCACGGCCGGCGGCATCTTTGACGGACCGTAGATGCCGAGCCACAGGTCGACGACGAAGCCGGGCAGACCGGCCTCAACCATGGTCGGCAGATTTGGATAGACCGGCGAGCGCGTCGCCCCGGTGGTGGCGAGAGCAATAACGCTGCCCTTGGACGTGAACGGCAGCGCACCGGCGATGCTGGAAAACTCCATCTGCACCTTGTTGCTCATCAGATCGACGAAGGATGGACCGACGCCCTTGTAGGGTACGTGCGTGGCCTTGATTCCGGTCTGCAGCTTCCACATTTCGCCGGCCAGATGCGGCGTCGTGCCTACGCCCGCCGAGGCGAAATTAAGCTTGCCCGGGTTGGCTTTGCCGTAGGCCGCAAGTTCCGCATAGGTCTTCACGCCGAGCTGCGGCGCCACTACCAGCACCTCAGGTGAGGAATTGACGATTGAGAGCGTCACCAAGTCCTTGAAGACGTCGTAGGGCATCTTCTTTTGCAGCACCGGATTGGCGACGATGCCGGGGTCGATCAGGACGATATTGTAACCGTCAGGCGCCGAGTGCGCGACGTAATCGACGCCGACGATGCCGCCGGCTCCCGGCTTGTTTTCGGCAACGACGGTCTGTCCCAGCACGGTCGTGAGCTGCTTTGCCAGCACGCGACCGGCAAAATCGACAATGCCGCCCGGCTGGTAGGGCAGAATGAAATGTATAGGCCGGTTGGGATAGTTCTGCGCGTGCGCCGGCACGGCCGCCGCGCACGCAAGCGCCGCGAAAAACAAAACTCGCGTGGCAGTCCAAAAGATCCTCATATCAGCACCCCGTTTTGGCCGCTGCGCATCTAATCTGTGCCTGCGGCGCGAACTCAGATCGACGTTTATTTTAACTATCCGCTGCGCCCCCGCGCGATCAATTCGAGCAATTCATGCGGCATGATCGGCGTCTGCGCGATGTGCACGTTGAACGGCGAGAGCGCATCTTCGATCGCCGAGATCAGCGCTGCGGCGGCCGGAATGACGCCAAGCTCGCCGACACCTTTGACGCCGAGCGGATTACGCGGCGACAGCGTCTCCTTGTACAGCGTTTCGAATTTCGGCATTTCGGTCGCGGTCGGCAAAAGATAATCCGCGAACGTCGTGGTGACGGGCTGGCCGGATGCGTCATAACCCATCCACTCGAACATGGCGTTACCGATGCCATGCGCGATACCGCCGTGAATCTGGCCCTCGACGAGCATCGGGTTGACGCGCCGGCCGGCATCTTGGATCGCGGCATAGCGACGAATGGTGACGGCGCCGGTCTCGATGTCGACCTCGACTTCGGCGGCATGGCAGGCGTTGGAATATGCCAGCTGATCGACGCGGAACGTGGAGCTCGCCTCGAGGCCGGGATCAAGGCCCGGGGGGAACCCGTAACCCGGCGCGCCCTTGAGAATGCGCGCCAGTTCGCCGAGCTTCACCGACAATTGCGGAGCGCCGACGACGCGGACCACGCCGTCGGCGATTTCAAGATCCTCCTCGGCCGCTTCGAGCACATGGCTCGCGAGCTTGCGCGCCTTGGCGGCGACCGCCTGGGCCGCGACATGGACGGACGATCCGGCGGTGACGGTCTGGCGGCTGGCGAAACCGCCGAGTCCGAGCGGTGCCGCCGCGGTGTCGCCGGCAATGACCGTGACATCCTCCGCACGCACGCCGAAACTCTCCGCGCAGATCTGCGCCAGCGCGGTCGCCACGCCTTGGCCCATCGCGGCGGCGCCAGTCGAAACGGTGATTCCGCCGGTTGGCGACACCCGCACGCCGCCGAATTCGAATGGCCCGCGGCCGGTGCCTTTGACGGCGTGGGCGAGGCCGACGCCGAGATAGCGTCCTTGCACACGCGCTTCAGCCTGGCGGCGCGGGAAATCGTCCCAGCCCATGGCCTTCAAGATCTCGGCCTGGCACGCTGGATAGTCACCGCTGTCGTACTGCACCTGCTCGCCAGCGCGCGTCTTGAGCGGTTTGAGGTACGGCATTTTCTCCGCGGGGATGAGGTTGCGGCGGCGCAACTCGGAACGTTCGACGTTAAGTTTGTGTGCCAGCGCATCCAACAGCCGCTCCATGGCGAAAGCGGCCTGCGGGTAGCCGGCACCGCGCACCGAGGAAACTGGCGTCTTGTTGGTGTGAGTAACGACCACGTCGATCGCCAACGCCGGCACCATATAGGGGCCGGTGAGCGTGCTGGCGGAATTGTAAGGCAGGTTCACGTCCTGCAGCGCATAGGCGCCGACGTCGTGGATGAGGCGGCCGCGCACGCCGCGCACCCGGCCGTCGGCATCGGCCGCAATTTCGATCGACCAATATTGGTCGCGTTCGTGAACCGCGTTGGTGAAATGCTCGCGGCGGTCCTCGACCCATTTGATCGAACGGCGCAGCATCGTCGCCGCGGCGACGACTGCGACGTCTTCGGGATAGACGCACAGCTTCGGGCCAAAACCGCCGCCGACATCGGGAGTCGCGACACGCAAGCGGTTTTCATCAAGACGAATGTATTCAGCAAACGCGTAGCGCAGATCGTGCGCCTTCTGGGTCGAAGCCCACACCTGGATTTCGCGATCCGAGATCTCGGCTAGAATTCCACGGCCTTCGATCGAATGACCGGCGCCGCGATGCTGCCACAGGTCCTCGTGCAGAATGTGCGCGGCGTTGGCGAAGGCGGCGTCGATGTCGCCAAACGCGACCTTGTATCCGCTGATCTTGTTTGAGCTAAGTTCGCGGCGCACTGGTGTTGCGCGCTCTGCGTAGGCGGTTCTGCAATCGGTCGCGGCCGGCAGCACGTCGTAGTCGACGGCAACAAGCGCTGCGGCATCCTCGGCGATATAGCGATCGGCCGCGATGACGATCGCCACCGGCTCGCCCACGAACGAGACTTCACCGTCCGCCAGCGCGTAGGCCCAACTCTGGTCGAGCCGCGTGCCGGAGTTTGATACTCGCATCATGCGGCGCTGGCTGAGTACCGGCATCAGATCGTCGAGCGTGAACACGCCGCTGACGCCCGGCATGGCGCGCGCCGCTTCGGTGTCGATGCTGCGAACGAGCGCGTGCGGGTGCGGACTGCGTACGAAAGCGGCGGAGAGTGCCCCCGGCGAGGCGATATCGTCGACATAGCGGCCGGCGCCGCACAGCAGCTTTCGATCTTCGATGCGGTGGACCCGCGCACCAATCAATTCGCTCAAGATCGCCGCCCGCTGAAAAGGGAAATGACTTGCTGCCAGATCACCCGCGCGATCAACGAAAAGCCAGAGATGGGTTTCGCGGCAGGCGGCGGCGTTGCCGGCGCGGCCGGGCCGGGGGTGGCGGGATTTGGGGCCGCAGAACTTGAGGCCGCAGAACTTGAGGCTGCAGGACTTGGGGCCGCAGGACTTGGGGTTGCAGCACTTGGACCGGCACGCCCCGGCACGGCCGGACTTTGCGCCGCCGATTCCGGCACTGGCGCCGCGGCCGCAGACGGCTTGGGCGGAGCCGGCGGCTGCTGTGCAAGCTGCCTGCGCAGATTACCGGCGAACTGGCCGATGATCTGGGCCGCGGTCGCCTGAATCATGCCGACGCCGCGGCCGTATTGTGCGACCGCGCCCGACAGCATCAGATCGGTATGGATCATCACCCGCGAGCCTTCGGCGGTAGGCTCGAGGTGGAACGTCGCCGTGGCGTTGGCGGCGCCGCGGCCTTTGGCGTCGCTGCCCTGCGCCTTGACCCGTGCGCTCCGTCCCACCTCGTCGATCGAGTTGATCTCGACGCGTCCGGCAAACGCCAGCGAGACCGGGCCGAGGCGCACGGAAATCTTACCCTTGAAGTGCTGCGGATCGACGATTTCGGTGAGTTCCGCACCGGGCATGCAAGGCGCGATGTGGGGGATATCCATCAGCAGCGACCACGCCTGCTCGGGCGCCAGCGGCACATCAAACGAACTGTCGAATTCCATTACCTGTCATTGCCGGGCTTAACCCGGCAATCCATGCTGAGAGTGAACATGCTGAACGGCCGTACGGACGCGCGGGTCAAGCCGGCGCATGACGATAGTGGAATGATCATGGCCGATACCCCACCATCTCGGGCGCGCCAACCTTTTCCCAGATCCAGCGCGCGCAGGCCAACAAACGATCGTCTTCATAGCGTTGCCCGACAATCTGGATGCCGACCGGCAGATTGTTGGGCCCACGATATGTCGGCAGCGTCATCGACGGCGTATGCAGCGCCGTCCAGATCGCCTGCATATTGGCGTCGCCGGTGAATTCGAGGCCGTTGGGCGCTTCGCCGGGCACGCATGGCACCAGCAGCGCGTCCACTTTGTCAAAGATCGATGATAAGAGCGCGCGGCACTCGTCGAGCCGCCGGAAGGCCGCCACATAGTCTTCGCGGCTGGTTTTCAGGCCGCCTTCGACGTAGCGCCGCATCTGCGGCGAGAGGGCATCGCGCCGATTATCCCAGAGGAACGCCATGCAGGCGGCGCGCTCGACGAAATTGATCGTACTGCGCGCCACGGCATGCATTCCCTCGAATGCTGCAGGCAATGTAATGTCACTCACCGTCGCGCCAGCCTTACCAAGTCCCGTAGCAGCGCCCTCCACCGCCGCCCTTGTCTCCGGCTGCGCCGAGTCCCAGATCTCCGTGCGGCACAATCCGATCCGCGGCGCGCTGTTCAGTTTGCGAGACCGCTGCGGCGCCTGCATACGCAGCACAGCGCTCAGGAGTTCAAGGTCGTCGATCGAGCGCGCATGCAGGCCGATCGTGTCGATACTCTCGGCTGCCGGCCAGACGCCCATCTTGTTGAACGTATTGTAGGTCGGCTTGAAGCCGAAAATTCCGCAATAGGAGCTTGGCCGCAGCACCGAGCCGCCGGTCTGGGTGCCGAGCGCGGCGGGCACCATGTGGTCGGCGACCGCTGCGGCCGATCCGCTCGACGAACCGCCGGGCGTATGCACAGCGTTGTGCGGATTGGTTGTCACACCCGGCGCCATGCCGGCGAATTCGCAGGTGACGGTCTTGCCGAGGATCACCGCGCCGGCGCGCCGCAACAGCGCAACGCAAGAGGCATCGGCCGGCGGCCGATGCCCGTGATAGATCGGCGAGCCCATCTCGGTCGGCATGTCGACAGTGTCGATGATGTCTTTGATGCCGATCGGTACACCGTGCAGCGGGCCGCGTTTCGCGCCGCTATCAAGCGCATGCGCCTGCGCGATCGCCAAGTCCGGGTTGAAATTCACCCAGGCTTTGACCGCGCTGTCGCGTGCCCCAATGCGCGCGATGCAATCGCGCACCACCGCTTCCGAGGTCGTTTCGCCGGCTGCGATCTTGCCCGCGATCTCGGTTGCGGACAGTTCGTTGAGCGGGCGCTTGACCTTGGCGTCCATCAGTCAGTTCTTTCCCGTGCGCCCCGCAGAGCTACCGGCGATCCGGCCAAACACCGTGCCCGACATCAGCCCGGAGCCGCCCGGATAGTTGAAATAGAACAGGCCGCCGACCAGTTCGCCCGCCGCATAGAGACCGCGGATCGGCTGATAGTCGGTGTTGAGCACTTCGCAGTCCGTATTGATGCGCAGTCCGCCGAACGTGAAGGTCAAACCGCAAGTTACAGCATAACCTTCGAACGGCGGGGTATCGATGGTGTTGGCCCAATTGCTCTTGTTGACGGCGAGACCTGTGGTGCAGCGGCCGTCCTTGATGTTCGGATTGAACGGCACGTCGGCCTTCACCGCGGCGTTCCATTCCTTCACGGTCTTGAGAAATTCGGCGGCATTCACGCCTTCAAGTTTCTGTGCGAACTCTTCGATGGTATTCGCCATTACCTTGGTGATCTGGCGAATCTTGTATTCATCGCGCTGCAGAAACTTCACCTTCTGGTCGAAGATCTGCCAGGCGAACTGGCCCGGCTGCTCCAGTACGACCCGGCCATATTTCGCATACGTGTAGTTACGGAAATCGGCGCCTTCGTCGACGAAACGCTTGCCCGTCGCATTGATCATGATCGAAAATGGGTAGGAATGCTTCTGGAATTGATCGCCGACCGCGAGATCGCCGAATTCCGGAGCGTTCATTTCCCATTGCACAGCATGGCCGCCCGACCAGTTGCCGCACGGGCTCGCCCCGATGTCGAGCGCCATGCGGATGCCGTCGCCGGTGTTGTAGCGGGAGCCGCGGACCTTCGCCATGTCCCAGCCCGGGCCGAAATAGCGCGTGCGCATTTCCGAATTGGCTTCGAAGCCGCCGCAGGCCAACACGACCGACCCGGCGTATAGGTCTTCATACTTGCCGTCGTGTTTGACGCGCACGCCCTCGACCCGGTTGCCGTCGCCGACCAGCTTGACCGCGCGCGTCGCATAGCGGATTTCGATACCGCGTTTCTTGGCCGCTTCCGTCTCCATTTGCACGAGGCCCGGACCGCCACCGACGGATTCGACCGTCAGCCCGCCCCAGAACTTGAATTTGCCCTCGATCTTGAACGCCTGCCGGCCGTAGATCGGGATAAGCCGCACGCCTTTCTGGCGCAGCCAGTTCAAGGAATCGAAACTGCGCGTGACCAGAAGCTCGACCAGATCAGGATCGGCGCGGTTCTGCGTCACCCGCGCCATATCGTCGAAAAACTGGTCCGCCGTGTAGGTGCCGAAATCGGTGGTGTCGATTTCCGCCTGGGTCAGGTCAGGCACCAGCGTCTTGATGTCGTCGACGCCGTTGTAGACGACGCGGATCGAACCGGCGGTAAAGCGGCTGTTGCCGCCGGATTCATCTTCCGGCGCCGCCTCAAGCATCAGCACCTTGGCGCCGTGCTCCTGCGCCGCCAGGGCCGCGCAAAACGCCGCATTGCCGGCGCCGACCACGATCACATCCGCAACTTGATTTGGCATTTCTTGACCTTCTATTCATTCCGTCATGGCCGGGCTTGTCCCGGCCATCCACGTCTGCCGTCACAACCGCAAGTCGTGGATGTCCGGCACGGGGCCGGGCATGACGTCCGATTCACTCCACCTACTCCGCCGCCACGGCGGCACCACCGTGCGCCTTAGACCAGCCGGCTGGATCCTTCATGAACTTTTCCACTTCCTTGAGCTTGCCCTTGTCGAACCTGCCACTCTTCTTCGCGACATCGAGCACGTCCCACCAGGTGGCAAGCGAGTGCAGCGTGACACCGAGATCGCCGAGGATTTTCTTACCCTCGGGAAAGATGTCGTAGAAGAAGAACACAAAGACATGCTCGACCACCGCGCCGGCGCCGCGCAGCGCGCGACAGAAATTGACCTTGCTGCGGCCATCGGTGGTCATGTCCTCGACCAAGAGCACGCGGTCGCCGTCTTCGATGTGACCTTCGATCTGTGCATTGCGGCCAAAGCCCTTCGGCTTTTTGCGCACATATTGCATGGGCAGCATCATGCGGTCCGCCATCCAGGCGGCGAATGGAATGCCGGCCGTCTCGCCGCCGGCGACCGCATCGAACTGTTCGAAGCCGGCTTCGCGCTCAACGGTGGCGACGCCGAAATCGATCAGCGTGCGACGCACCCGCGGAAACGAGATCAGCCGGCGGCAATCGGTGTAGACCGGGCTCGCCCAGCCCGAGGTGTAGATGAACGGCTTGTCGCTCATGAAGCGGACCGCATCCACTTCAAGCAGCATTTTGGCCGTAAGTTCCGCCATCACCGCTTTGTCGGGGAAGGCCGTCATCGCAATCTCCTGTTCCCCTCCCCTTGGGTGGGACGGGTTAGACCACCTTCCATTCGATCGTCTCGCCGCCGCGATAGACCAGCGCGCGCTCATCGGGGCCTGCGACCTTGACCTCCTCGGGCGCGGTCCATGCCGTCTTCTCCAGCGTGATCGTGTCGTCGTTAGGCGGCATCCGATAATGCTTCGGCCCGTTGAGCGAGGCAAACGCTTCGAGCTTGTCGAGCGCGCCCTCCTCCTCGAACACCTTGGCGTAGGTCTCGATCGCCACCGGCGCGTTGAACATGCCGGGCACGCCGTGGATCGCAACCTTGCGCGAATAGGGGTGCGGCGCGGAGTTGGTGCCGAGGAAATAGCACGCGTCACCGGACGTCGCCGCCTTGCGGAGCGCGGTGCGGTCCTTGGCGGTTTTGATCACCGGCATCACGTACATATAGGGATTGATGCCGTGGCCGAGCGTGTCGTTGCGCGTCTGCACCATGTGATAGGGCGTGACGGTGCCGCCGACCTGCGGCGCAGCGCTTTTGACGAACGCGGCGCCGTCGGCCGACGACAAGTGTTCAAGAATGAAGCGCAGTTTCGGAAAGCGCTTGATCCACTGCGACAGATACCGCTCGATGAACACCTTCTCGCGGTCGAAAACATCGACGTCGGGATCGGTCACTTCGCCGTGCATCAGAAACGGCATGTCGATTTTTTCCATGCGCTCCAGCACGCGCATGACCTTGTTGTAGTCGGTGACGCCGGCCGCCGAATTGGTGGTGGCGTTTGCCGGATAGAGCTTGACGCCGGTGAACACACCGTCCCGAAAGCCGCGCTCGACATCGTCGGGATCGGTATCGTCGGTCAGATAACACGTCATCAGCGGCTTGAATGTCGAGCCCGCCGGCAGTGCCGCCATCACCCGCTGGCGATAGGCAATGCAATCCGCCGTGGTGCGCACCGGCGGGATCAGATTCGGCATCAGGATGGCGCGGCCGAAATGCTTGGCCGTATAAGGCAGCGTGGCTTTCAGCATTTCGCCGTCGCGCACGTGCAGGTGCCAGTCGTCGGGTTTTCTGATGGTGATGCGGGTTGCCATGGTTTCTATCCGATCGGCGCTGCGGGAGCGGAGGCCGGGAATGCCTCCAGATTACGCTCTTTATCCATAGGGACCACGCCGGTCGATCTTGGGAAAGAGGGTCTTGGACAAGCCGGACCATACATGGGCCAGCGTTCCAAAATCAAGATTTGTGCCAAATTTTGAACAGTTCCCCGATAGGCTGGCAGCGGCCCTAGGCCGCCACGGCGCGCGCGGCTTCCTCCGCATCTGGCTGCTTGAACGCCTTCAGCCGCGGATAGACCTCGCGGGCGAACAGGGTGAGATTGTCGGCGGTCTGCGCGTGCGAAAGTTCGCCGCCCTGCCCCATCATCAGAAGATTGCCCATGCCGCCGCAATGGCCGCAGAAGTCGGCGATCTGGTCGTAGACTTCGTCGGGTGTGCCGCAGAACAACACACCGGAATCGATTAGTTCGTCGACACCGGCATTTTGCATCGAGATGACCCGGCCGTCCTTGGTATAGGTGCGTGGCGGCGTCTCGCCGCGCAATATCCGCGCATTGTCCTCCGGCGAGATGTATCCGGGCGGATTGCGGAATGGCAGCGCGACGATCGGACTAGTGCGCAGATAGCCGGCGATCAGATCGCCGCGCCGGCGCGCCTCGTCCTTGTCGCGCGCAACGGCGACAAGGCCCAGATAGGCGAAGCGACCGGCCGCCGGCGCCTTGCCGAACTTCGCCACGTAGCCCTTGCGATAGGCGTCATAAAGTTTGCGCGTGCCGTAGCCGGTGCCAAGCGTCGCCATCACATAGCCGCGCTCGCCGAGCACCCGCGCCTGCGTCGATGAGCCGGTGGTCGACCAAACCGGCGGATGCGGCTCCTGCCACACTCGCGGCCAGACATTGACGTGACGGTACTGGAAATATTCGCCGTCCCAGTTGAACGGCTCGTCGTGGGTGGTCATCGCCTTCAGAATAAAGTCATGCGCCTCCCAGAAGCGCTCCATCAGCTCGGTGGGATTGCGGTTGGATGCTGCGATCTCGTACGGAATGCCCTTGATGAATCCCATGTCGAGCCGGCCGCGCGAGATCACGTCGATGGTCGAGAGTTCTTCGGCGGCGCGCAGCGGATCGGGGCGGTGGCCGATCGGATAGCCGAGCACCAGAAGCCGCGCCCGTTTGGTGATGCGCGCCAAAACCGCGAGCCCGATCGCCACCGACGACGCCATGCAGGTCGCGGTCTGATGGTGCTCGTTGAGCATGACGTCGAGGCCGAGCTCGTCGGCGAGCTGCCATTCGTCGTAGTAACGGTGAAACAGATCGGCGGCGACGTGCGGATCGCATTTGCGGTTGGGAAAGGTAACGCGCAGCGTTCCGGAATGCTCGTTCCACGCCGGGTAATAGGCCTGTTCGCTGAAGTGATAGACTCGCATGGCGCACGCTCCCGTCATTCCGGGACGCCGCGGCAAACCCGGAATCTATAATTGCGCAAGCGTAGGAAATTCGCTGGCTGGTGCCAACCACAAGGGCGCGCGTCGGTGCGCCGCGCAATGACAGGCCTACTGTGCCGCGATCCCCGCGTCGACGAGATCACCCGCGCGCGCGGTCACCGCCGCAGCCGCCTTCTCGGCGCCCGCCACGGCCTCTGCGCCGACCTGTTCGGCGTCGGGCTGCTTCCAGGCTTTGAGCCGAGGATAGACCTCGCGCGCAAACAGCGTGAGATTGTCGGCGGTTTGCTCATGAGTGAGGAAGCCGGCATGGCCCATCATCAGGAGGTTGCCCATGCCGCCGCAATATTCGCAGAAGTCGACGATCTGCTCATAGACCTCATCCGGCGTGCCGCAGAACAGAATGCCGGCAGCGATCAGGTCTTCGGCGCTCGCTGTTGCCATGCTGATGACGCGCCGATCCTTGGTGTAACTGCGCGGCGGTGTCTGGCCGCGCAATAGCCGCGCGTTGTCCTCAGCCGACAGGAAGCCGGGCGGATTGCGGAATGGCAGATGCACGATGCCGCTTGAGCGCAGATAGCCGGCGACCAGCTCGCCGCGCTTGCGCGCCTCATCCTTGTCGTGCGCCACCGCGACCAGGCCCAGATAGGCGAAGCGGTCGGGTCCCGGCGCCTTGCCGCGTTTCGCCATGTAGCCGCGGCGGTAGGAATTGTAGAGCGGACGCGTGTTGTAGCCGGAGCCGAGCGTCGCCATGACATAGCTGCGTTCGCCGAGGAGCCGCGCCTGCGTGGTCGAGCCGGTGGTGGTCCAGATCGGCGGATGCGGCTGCTGCCACACCCGCGGCCAGACGTTGACCTGCCGATAGTGAAAGTATTCGCCTTCCCAGTTGAACAACTGGTCGTGCGTCGTCATCGCCTTGATGATGAAGTCGAGCGATTCCCAGAAGCGGTCCATGACGCCGACCGGGTTCTGGTTGGAGGCGGGAAACTCGTACGGCACGCCCTTGATGAAGCCCATGTCGAGGCGGCCGCGCGAGATCACGTCGATAGTCGACAATTCCTCGGCGCAGCGCAGCGGGTCCGGCCGGTGCCCGATCGGATAGCCGAGCACCAGGAGGCGTGCGTTCCTGGTGATCCGGGACAGCACCGACAGCCCGACCACGACCGTCGACGACATGCAGGTCGCGGTCTGATGATGCTCGTTGAGCATGATGTCGAGGCCGAGCTCGTCGGCGAGCTGCCACTCGTCGTAATAACGGTGGAACAGATCGGCGGCGACGTGCGGATCGCATTTTTGATTGAGCAGATTGACGCGCAGCGAGCCTGAATGATCGTTCCAGGTCGGGTAATAGGGCTGCTCAGTGAACTGATAGACTCGCATGGTGGTTCTTTCGTGTCGTGACTTCAACGTGCGTTCGCGAACGCCAGGACTTTCGCGGCGAAAGCCTTGGGCTGCTCGTGATCGGGGAAATGCCCAGCCTTCTCGATCAGTTCGAATCGCGCGCCGGGAATCAGCGCGCAATAGGCGCGGCCGTACGCCTCGCTGAGCATGCGGTCGTGCGTGCCCCACAGGAACAGCGTCGGAATACGAATGCGGTGCAGCCGGCTCTTCAGCCGCGGATTATGGAAATACGGGTTCCAGGCAAAGCGCGCGGTGGCCTCGCGTGCCCGCGCCGCCGCGAGCACTTCGGCGTCGGGCAGCGTGTTGTAGTCGCGCGTGCCATGCGCCGCATCGCAATAGGCGATGTCGAGAAACTCCTTCTCGGTGAGCGCAAAGACATCGACGATGTCGCGCGTCTCCCGATCGGCAATCTTGACGCCAACCGCATTCGCCATCACCAGACGCGACAGCCGCGCTGTCGACTTGACCGCGATCTCGGCGGCAATCCAGGCGCCGAGCGAGACGCCGACAACCGTGACGTCGCGAAGGTCAAGCTGATCGAGCAGATCGAGATAGAAGTAGGACAGATCGTCGACGCTGCGCATGCCCTTAGGCAATTCCGAACGGCCAAAGCCCGGATGCGTCGGCGCGATCACCCGCGCTCCTTTGGCAAGTTCGTCGATCGTTTCGCGAGCCGGCTCGACGCCGTTTTCAGCGTGCAGAAACAGAAGAGGACGGCCCGCGCCGCGCTCAATCGTCTCAATCCGGGTTCCGTTGACGACGAGTGTGGGCGCCGCGCTTTCAACCGTCAGCGACATCCTCTCCCTGCTCCTTGCAAACTGGGCATTCGCAGCCCGATCCATCCTTCTAGCACGGCGATCATGTTTTGCCAGCGCGGGCCCACTGTTGGCGGCAAGGATGGATTGCGCCATAAGCATGAGCGCCACATCGTCACGGTGAGCATGATAGGGCGGACCGCAGCCAAGAGGTGAAATCAATGGCCCAATCGACCGACAGCGTCACCACGCAACTCGACGTTGCCTACGCCAATCACGACGGCGTCGAGCTAATGGGCGACCTCTATCTGCCGAAGGGCAAGACCGGAGTACCGGCGCTGGTCGCCGTGCATGGCGGTGGCTGGGTGCAGGGTGCACGTTCGGCGTTTCAATATTGGGGGCCGTATCTCGCATCGCGCGGCATCGCCATGTTCACGATCAGCTATCGGCTGGCGACCAAGGGCAAGACTTTTCCGCAGGCGGTCCAGGACGTGTTGGCGGGCGTGCAATTCGTACGCGGCAAGGCCGGCGAGTTCGGCATCGACCCGCAGCGTATCGGCCTGATGGGCGCCTCGGCCGGCGCGCACCTGGCATCGCTCGCCGCGCTGAGCTGGTCGACCGGTAAATTTGCCAAGGGCTATCCGCAGGATCCGTTCGCGTCGATCGATGCGGGCGTGAAGGCGCTGGTCGGCGTCTACGGCGTCTATGACATACCGGCGATGTGGATGACCTATCAGCAGCAAGGCGGCCTCGACAACAACATTCAGAAATTCATGGGCGTGTCGCTGATGGAAAACCGGCAGCTTTATTTCGACGCCTCACCGATCAGTTACGCGACCCTTGCCAACAACAAGATCGCCGTGCTGCTCGCGACCGGCACCGAGGACGATCTGGTCGACCGCAAGACGCATACCGATGCGTTCCAGCTGGCGCTTAAGCTGGCGGGCTTCTTCGTACGCCCGTGCATCGTCCAGGGCGCGCCGCATTACTGGATGAACGACCCGATCGACGAGCCGGAGAGCTATTCGGGCTTCCTGGCGCCGCGGCTGATGCGGTTTCTGGCGGAGAAGCTGTAGCTTTTACTTCTTTTCCAGCATCAGCGTGCCTTCGCGGCGAATGAGCGGCTGGATCTTTTCGGCGAGCTTTGCCAGAAGCCAGGGCAGCGTGACTTGCAGATCGACGCGGTCATCGAAGACATTCATTGTGCCACTGACTACCTGCCCCAGCGCACTCACACGGAACGCCAGATTGTTGCCGCTCCAGGTCTCGTCCTGAACCGTCAACAGATGACCGAAATGCGTGCGCGCGTTGGCGAGGCCGGACTGCAGCCGGCGCGTCGCCTCGTCCTTGCCGAGATGGTGCGGGATCGAAACAAATAACGGCTTGGACATGCGGCCTCCGCGGCAGTTCGCCTCCCAATATGGGGAGGCGCCGGCGTGGCCGCTATTCGGCGGCGACACGCTTGCCGATCGCCGCGTTGACCGCCGGCATGACCTTCTCGGCCATGAGTTCCATCGAGCGCCGCGACAGCGCCGGATCGGTCCAATCCTTGCCGCAATACAGCAGCGTGCCGAAGTCGCCGATCTTCTCATGCAGCGCCAAGAGCGAGTCGACGACGCGGTTGACGCTGCCGCGGATGACGACATTGTCGAAAATGTAATCGAGCGTCAGGTCGGCGTCGGGCATCTCCTCGCTTTCCTTGAAGCCGCCGAGCTTGTTGCCCTTTTTCAGCTTCGCCGTGAGCTGGTTCATATAGAAGCGGTACGGGCTTCTGGCGTCATCGCCGCCATAGGCGCGCGCCGTCTTGTCGTCGTCGGCAACGAAGATCGAACGCGCCACGCGCCAATTGGCGCGGTCGGCCCGATGGCCGCCTTCGGCGCAACCCTTGGCGTACTGGTTCCATTGGCTGAGCAGCCAGTTCGAATGGAGAAAATGCGAGGAGATCGGCCACCAGCCGCGGCGGCCGAGCGCAACCAGACCCTTGGAGTACGGATCGGTCGCGGTGCCGAGGATCGGCGGATGCGGTTTCTGGAACGGCTTGACCACGCCGCCGAGTCCGATCTCCGGCCAGCGCGTCTTCGCGGTCGAGATGTTCCAGTATTTGCCCGTCAGATTGTAGGGCGCTTCGCCGGTCCAGAGCGCGACGATGTGATCGATCGCTTCCGCAAACATGGCATTGCGATCGGCGTCGAGCAGTTCCATCGCCTCCATGTCGGTGCGCAGCACGCCGGCGCCGATGCCGAACATCAGGCGGCCGCCAAGCAGATTGTCCACCAGCGCTGCCTGCGTCGCGAGCAGCAGCGGATGGCTGAACGGCAGATTGGCAACCGCGGTGCCGAGCCTGATCTGCGAGGTATAGCCGGCCAGCGAGCCGACGAACGTCAGGCTCGACGGAATGTTTTCGGCCAAGTCGGTCAGGTGCTCGCCGCAATAGCCTTCGCTGTAGCCGAGCTTGTCGGCGAGCACAAAGGCATCGCGATCCTCGCGCAGCGTCTCGGCATAGTTCCGCGTCAGCGGATGCACGGGCATGATGAAAAAGCCGAGCTTCATTATGGGTATTCTCCGGGTTAGCGCAGACGGCGGGCGGGCGCAGGTTATGCCATCGCGCGGCGAGGTCAATTCGGACCGCGAAGCGGGCGGCGCGAAGCCGCCCGTTCTCACGCAGCGGGCGGCTGGTGCTCTCTTTGATGGAGATCACCAATTGATGGAGATCACCAGCGGGGATTTCGCGCTTCAGGCGGCGAGCCTGGTCTCTTGCGGCGCTTCGCCCACAAGTTCGCTCAACGGCTTGTAGGGGAAGAACAGGATCATGGTGGCGGATGCAACCACCATGATGCACACAGCAAGCACAAGCGGCGCCACGAAAGCACCGGTTGCCTGCGCGATCACGCCGGTCAAATAGGGCGACAGCGTCGCGCCGAGGATGCCGAAGAAATTCATCAGGCCGCTCAGCGTGCCGGTCTGGTTCGGCGCGATATCGGTGCAGGTCGTCCAGAACGGGATCACGTAGAATGACAGACCCGCATTGGCGATGATGATCATCGTCACCGCGAGGGTGTTGGACGCGGTCGTCGCGGCGATCAGTGTGGTCGCGGCGTAGATGATTGCGCCGAGGGCGACGAAGGATTTGCGGTGGAAGCCGCCTTTGGTCCAGCCCGCCGCAGCCATCCAATCCATCGCCCATCCGGCGAAATTCACCGCGACGAACGCCACCAGGAACGGCAGCGCCGACAGCGCGCTCGCCTGAATGAGCGGAATGTGCCGGTAGTGGGACAGATATTGCGGCAGCCAGGTGAGAAACAGGTACTGGCAGTACGGCAGCGCGAAATAGCCAATGTAGAACGGCCAAAGCGCCGGGGTGGTGAGCAAGCGCCCGTTCGGCACCGGCGCCTGCGCGGCGCGGTGCTTGGCCTCGGCGGTTGCCGCGTGTGCGCCTTCCGGCACCGGGTCGTCGAAATTGCGCGCGTAGCTCCACCACGCCGCAGCCGCGACCAGGCCCAGCAGTCCGAAGATCACGAATATCCAGGCTGCGGAGCCGGTGGTGCTCAGGATGATGCCGGCGAAGAACACGCCGGCGGCCGGGCCGAGTTGGGCGCCGGACTGCACGAAAGCCGAAAACCGGCCACGTTTGCGGATGTCGGGGATGGCGCGCGCCACCGCGGCGACGCTCGCCGGAATATACGGTCCCTCGAAGGCTCCGAGCAGGACGCGGAACGTGGCGGTGAGCCATAGCACCGCGGGCGCAAGCGGCGTGAGCAGGACCCAGAGCGACCAGCCGGCCATGGAGCCGGCCAGCGTGCGGCGCGCCCCCGCCTTGTCGGCGATCCAGCCGCCGACCGGCTGCAGGATCAGATAGCCGAGCGAAAACGCGCTCAGCATCAGGCCGATGGTGGCGGGCTTCCAGGCATATTGCTTGGCCCAGGCGGCGGCCGCGACGCTGAAATTGGTGCGGTCCGCCCACAGCAGCACGCTGCCGGCAAAAAATACGGTTGCGGTTACGCCCCACTTGATCGGTCGCGCAGACGTGCGGTTGTCACTTGCAGACATGGCGTTTCTCCCCATCCCAGATCCAAGGCGTTTGACGTTGCAGCCTTGGACTCTTGCGCGGCGCAGTTTTCGCAGCGGCCGTTAGGGCCGGCGCCGTTTGCGCAAGGATGGTACGGATTTTCAGACGAGTCCATCGCTCCTGTTAACCGGTGACAGGCAGGTAAACTGGCCTTTTGCTCCGGGTGTAGGAGCGTGCACACAAGTGCAACCTTTCTCGCGATGCACAAGCATCCGAGTTATGCCAAAGCCAAGCCAAGAACCCCGCCGCAATCCCGACCTTCGTCAGATCAATCCGGCAGTGGATGGCCGGATTGGTCACGATCGGGCACGGCGCACCAACGAACGAACGGAAAAATAAAAGGAAGCAGAACGCCGAAAAGCGCAACTCAACCGCCGCACTTGCAAGGTGCGGCGCGCGCCCTGCGAGGCGCGCTCGCCTTCCGGCGTTCCACTGCGGCTCTCGCCAGGGGGACAGCTGGTCCCCAAGGCTCAGCGTCAGGCCACGCTTCCGGAGACTCGGCCGGGGCGTTCGATCCGCTACGGCCGCCCCAACCGGGGGGCGGAGACCTCGCGCTCTTCCACGGGCGTTACCCGCGCCGTCCTGTCACCGTCCAGTGAGCACCTCACACGCCGGTCGTTGTGCCGGCAGGTTGATGCCCGACGCCGCCCGAGTGCCGAGGGGACGAACCCCCGGCCCGCGAGCACCACACCCGCTCCCGCCAGCTATTCGTCACCGGCTGGCGTCCTTTTACGGAGAGCGAGACAGCAATAATGTATCTTAAATAGGGACTTCGTGTCAAGTAAATATTCCTATAGTGCCGGACCTTCATGGCTTCTCCGCCGGCTATCCGACCGTGTACTCCAGCGACTTGAAGCTTAACTCGTTCGCGCCACGCGGCGCGTCCGACAGTTTGCGGATTGCCGCCCATGTTTGCTTATCGTTGGGGAGGATCAGTTCATTAACCGCCGGCGAGGGCGGTGATCTGCCACAACTGCCGGATAATCGCCTTCTTCGAGCGCCTCCGTCACCGCGCAATGGAGCTCGGTTGCGGCAAGGTGCCTGCGGCGGGTGGCGGCGCAAAACGGCGCGCACGCAGCAACAAAAAGAGGCCGGAGTTACCTCCGGCCTCACTGTATTCTCGGGAGAGCCAGGTCATCGCCCGCGGCTTGATGCTTCCGCGCCAAATCCGTTGCTTCGACCGCAGCCCCCAGCAGGTCACTTCGCGGATGAAAGCTCGATGCCGAGGTTTGCCTTCCAATAGGCTTTGATCGCAGCCACCGTGCTCGGCGGCAGCGGGCCGAAGGCGATATCGGTCGCCATCTTCTGACCCTTTTCAAAACCCCAATCGAAGAACTTGGTCACGCTCTCGTTCGTGGCCTTGGGTGCATCCTTGCGCAGAATCTGCCAGGTGCAGCCGGAGATAGGCCACGTATCGTCGCCGGGCTGATTGGTCAGGATGACGTAGAAGTCCTTAGCCTTGGTGAAGTCCACATTCGCGGCGGCGGCCTGGAAACCCTTCAGACTGGGGCTCACGGTCTTACCAGCGCTGTTGATCATGCGCGCATAGGCAAGCTTGTTTTCCAGAATGTAAGCGTATTCCACATAACCGATCGCGCCTTGAATCCGCTGCACGTAGGCGGCGACGCCTTCATTACCCTTGCCGCCGACGCCGGCCGGCCAAGCTATCGTCACGTTGGCGCCGAGCTTGGTCTTCCACTCGGGGCTGACCTTGGACAGATAATCCGCAAACGTGAAAGTCGTGCCGGACCCATCGGAACGATGCACGACGGTGATAGCCGTGTCCGGCAATTTCAGGCCGGGATTGAGTTTGGCAATGGCAGGATCATTCCACTTCTTGATCTTGTCCATGTAGATGTCCGCCACGACCGGGCCGGACAGAACGATCTCTCCCGGCTTGATGCCAGGCAGATTGTAAACCAAGTCCTCGCCGGCAATGGCCGTCGGGAACTGGATCAGATTGTGTTTGGCGAGGTCGTCCGGCGTGAGCGGCATGTCGCTGGCGCCGAAGGCAACCACGCCGCCCTCGATCTGCTTGATGCCACCGCCGGAACCGATCGATGCATAGTTTACCTCAGTGCCGGTTTCCTTTTGATACGCCGCGGCCCACTTGGCGACCAGCGGGTAAACCCATGTGCTGCCAGCGCCAGTGATGGTCTCGGCGTAAGCGGGCATTGCAAGTAGAACTGTTGCGGCAGCCACGGCTGCAAGTAAGCGTCTTGGCATAAGGAGTCTCCTGCTGAATGTGAATCGTGCGGGTTTGTCGCCCAGGATGCGTGGCGCGCCATTACTAGGGTTCGTAGTATTTCAGTTTGATGACAGTGCCGGTGCGGTTTCGTGCAGGACGGCGGAAATCGGTTTGGCCAGGAAAAATAATCCCGCAGAGTCAGTACGGTTGGCACCCGCGCGTGCGGCCAAAAGTCTCCAGGAGTTTTGCGCAAATGTGGCACAAAACGTCGCAGTCGCGCAGCGAGCCCAATGCGCACCGGCGTCCCGATACCCGGTTGATCTGGCGCCGATCGTGCGCCGGCTGGTCGACGGCTTGCAGACGCTGGCGCGCGATCGCGGCGTGAATGTCGCTACCGACGCTGCCAATGCGGATGTCACCGAGAGCAGCGCCCAAGGCGGCACGGGACTGGGCTTGGCGCCGGCGAATCACATCCTCAACCGGCACCGCGGCAGGTCGACAGCGCGCCCGGGGCCGGCGCCACCTTCACCATCCATCTGCCGACGGCGGCCTCTTCGGCCCCGCGACATAATGCTAGTGACTTCAAAGGCTTATATTGTCATATGATTGTCATCTGGCCCTCCTAGAACATTGCGGTGTCGAAGTTAAGCAGTTCCCGTCGCGGAGGGCGGCCAAGTCCTCGGTCGCGCCCCCGCAGGCTGCGTACAACAAAATCTCAGGCAGAACTCTGCGTTCGAACCAAGCGACGTGGCTCGGATTTCTGCCTCGCCCGCGGCCCTTTTTTCGCGCGGCCATCGCGCAGCATCTTGTGCGGCGGCTGGCGGATCGTTTGATTGGGCGCTCCAGCCGTCTGTTGCGGGAGTGCCCCGATGAACCCTACGCGGAGGCGTTCGGTGGTTGATATGGCGTTACAGCAGGGGGCGGTCCCGTCGGCGGAGGCGGCCACGCGCGCCAAGGCGCTCGATCGGATGCGCCTCGGCGATCTGCTCTTTCGCCATCTGACGCGAATTGCGGCGCTCAGCGTTCTGCTGCTGTTGAGCGGCGTCATTGTGTCGCTGATCATCGGTTCGTTGCCGGCAATCAATAAGTTCGGGCTGAACTTCCTGTTCTCCCAGCAGTGGGATGCGGTGAATGACGAGTTCGGCGGCTTGGCCGCGATCTACGGCACGCTCGTCACGTCGGCGATCGCTATGCTGATCGCAGTCCCGGTGGGGTTGTTGATCGCCTTCTTCCTCACCGAACTGTGCCCGCAATGGCTGCGCCGGCCGATCGGCATCGCGGTCGAACTGCTGGCCGGAATACCGAGCATCATTTACGGTATCTGGGGACTATTCATTTTCGCGCCGGTGCTGCAGCAGACGCTGCAACCTTTCCTGATCGATACGCTGGGTAATGTGCCGATCATCGCGCCCCTGTTCCAGGGCCCCCCGTTCGGCATCGGCATGCTGACCTCAGGGCTGATCCTGGCGATTATGGTGCTGCCCTTCGTGACGTCGATTTCGCGCGACGTCTTCGAGGCGGTTCCCCCGGTAATCAAGGAGGCCGCCTATGGCGTTGGCTGCACCACCTGGGAGGTGGTTCGCTATGTCGTGCTGCCGTACACACGGGTCGGCGTTATCGGCGGCGTCATGCTGGGGCTCGGACGCGCACTTGGCGAAACCATGGCGGTGACGTTCGTCATCGGCAATGCGCACCATATCTCGACCTCGCTGCTGGCGCCGGGCACCACCATATCTGCTGTCATCGCCAACGAGTTCACGGAAGCGGTGGGCACATTGTACACATCCTCGTTGATCGAGCTCGGACTGATTCTGTTCGTTATCACGTTCATTGTGCTCGCGGCGGCCCGTTACATGCTGATGCGCATCGAACGCCGGATTGGATAAGTCATGGCTGGCCGCTACGCTCTGCGCAGACATCGCAATACCGCCGCAACAGTATTGGCGCTGGTTGCTACGGCGTTCGGGCTGGGCTGGCTGGTGCTGATCCTGGGCTCGCTGTTGTGGCACGGCTTCAGCGGCTTGTCGTTGTCGGTCTTCACCGAAATGACGCCGCCTCCTGGATCCGGTGGTGGTCTACTGAACCCGATCATCGGCAGTCTCATCCTGACGACTCTCGCGGTCGCGATCGGGACCCCAATCGGCGTCCTCGCCGGGACCCACTTGGCCGAGTATGGCCGCCACGATCGTCTGTCGAGCGTCGTTCGCTTCATCAACGACATCCTGCTCAGCGCGCCGTCGATCGTCGTTGGTTTGTTTATCTATCAGGTGATGGTCGCGCCGATGGGGCATTTTTCCGGCTGGGCCGGCGGTGTTGCCCTTTCTGTTCTCGTCATTCCCGTGGTGGTGCGCACCACCGAAGACATGCTGACGCTGGTGCCGAATTCCTTGCGCGAGGCCGCAACCTCGATCGGCATGCCGCGCTCGCAGGCAATCATGCGCATCCTCTACCGCGCCGCGCGGGCCGGCATGGTGACCGGCGTGCTGCTGGCAGTGGCGCGGATCAGCGGCGAAACCGCGCCGCTCCTGTTCACCTCGCTCAACAACCAGTTCTGGAGCGCGAACCTGAATGGGCCGATGGCCAGTCTGCCGGTGGTCATTTTCCAGTTCGCGCTCAGCCCTTACAAGCAATGGCAGGATCTGGCGTGGACCGGGGCGCTCATCATCACGCTTGCCGTCTTGGCGCTGAGCATCACCGCGCGCTCGTTCGCCGGCTCGACAAAAAACCAAGCTTGAGCGTCTGCTCACGGTCACGCCGCTGACACCGTAAGCCTCCGGCGTGGTCCTATCACGGCACAAACGTTCTGCCGACCGCGCTGGCGACAGAATGCAACCGCAAGCGCCCTGCCGCCGTCACGCCCCCTCCATCACCGGCAGCGTCAGCGCCGACGGATATTGTGGCGAATGATAAATGGTATCGGCGCCGATCTTGTCGGGCGTGTAGTAATGCGTCCACAACACGTCGGTCACCACCGACACGACGTTACAGTGGACAGCAAGACTCTGAAAATGCTGGCATAAATAATGGCATAATTTCGCTTGGCCGCTGGAAAGCGGCTGCATGACGACCACCCGTCAACTTCTCGCGCACCGATGGTCCGAGCGCTGTTCGATGGTTTGCAAGACCAGGGACGGCAAAGGCATTACCGCGTCGTCGCGAAACTAGCTTTCAGCATAGACGCCGAGGCGGCGTAGCAAAAGATCCCGCTCCTTTTCTTCCGGGTGCGCACGATACCAATCATCACGCTCCCGCGCTTCCCCTAACGCTCTAGCCAATTGTAGCCATTGCTCTTTGTGACACGGATGGTCCAATGATCGCGGGTCGCTCGGATCGAGCCGTCGCATAATGCCTCCCGGCGACTTACGCTTGTGCGCTTTCTCTCTGCCATTCCCCTTCGCCACTGTACTTCCCACCGGAGACCCCACGGCCAACGACGTGAAATCACAAATCACTAAATCAATGCGGAATGTAACTTGAAAGCGTTCGCCTTAAAAGCACCAGCCGACAGAATTCGCGTCCGTGAAAAGGACGCACAAAGGCCCGCTACGGGACATTTTAAGTAAGAACATGCGGCGGCTGCGCGCGGCGCGAAAGCTGACGCAAGAAGCATTGGCTTACGACTGCGGGATCAACCGCACCTACTTGAGCGCGGTGGAGCGCTCTGAGCGTAACGTTTCCATCGACAATATTGCACGTATTGCAAAGGGGTTAGGGGTTGAGCCCTGGAAGTTGCTCAAGGACGATTGAGGCAGGTCTAGGGCCGCCAACAGCTTATCCGTCCGCTGCCGCAATTCGCGGCGCCCCTGTGTGAATTGCATCGTAGCTTAGGCGACCGAGCTTGGACCCGAGCGACGTCGAGATTTCTCCGCGTGAGGAAACCGGCGCCCGCGCGCTGATGCTCGACGCCAGCACTGCAAGCGTGATGATTCAAGCGCAGAGTCCAGTCCAGCGTCTGCCAGTCTAGTTCGACCGCCAGTGATCAGGCCTCCTCTTATCATTCAAGTGCCGCACGCGAGCGACAAGAGGAGCGTGGCCCTGCCTTTTTGCCCAATCGATGGCTTCGCGCTGGGTCTTGAAGGTGGCGAGGATATGGTCTGCGTGGTCTTCGACCACATAATCGTCAATGTGGCTTCCTTCGGGACGACCCTTGGGGCGAGCCTCAATGTAGACGTTTGCCATACCGTTTTTTCTCCGCGGGCATTCTTCGCAGTCGAATGGAGAATACACAAACCCTGAATCTCCGCCAGCACTGAGGCTGTGTTAGTCAGACGGCGAAATATGGAGGAGATCCGAACTCATTCGAGGACGCGTTGGGCCACTTAAGCAGCCATGTAGGTCTTCATGTAGACCTTATTTTCCAGAAGGCCGCGAAAGTGCTGCATCAGCGCCAGCGTATCGGCAACCAAGTCGTCGATGTCCGCTTCATTGATATATTCTTGTTGTCCATGCGCGATTGCATTCCTGCGCTTCAATACGATGATGTCGATAAAAGGGCGCCTGTCTTCAAAATGCGACCCGTCGACGCCACAGATCACACAGATGTCTTTAATTGCATCGGCGCTGAGGTTCGATTTCGTATCGATGAGATCGGGGTGGATGTATCCAAACCTGGCTCCTGTGCCATCCAGAATGTCATTCACGAGTTTGCAACGCGCCTCAATACCAAGACGGGTTTTGTTCATTGTGTCCAGCCGGGCAAGAAAGCTGTTGACGTATATTTGTCTCTCTAACGCCGAATATTGCAATTTGCGCAACGTAAGGTGGTCAAAATACTCATTCGCGCACACTCGGACATATCCCTCCCAATGGGCATCAAAGGCGATCGGACGTTGGCCCAGCTTGCCGAGCAGTTTGACGTTCACCCCAATCAGATCACATCGTGGAAGGCGCAGCTTGAGGGCGGTGCTGCCGATGTGTTTGGCCCGGGCAGCAGCAACGGAGCGTCACAGCCCGCCATCGACGTGAAGTCGTTGCACGCCAAGATCGGCGAACTGACACTGGAGAACGATTCCTAAGAAACCGCAGCACCAGCTTTTGGCTCCATGGGCTGGAGAACAAAACCGAATGCCTTGGCACGCCGGTGCAGATTATTGACCACTCGCGTGCGGTAGCGTGTCTCGTACGACGACGCTCCGGGATCGAGGTATTCCATTCCATGACGCACGGCGTTGTAAAACAGCACTGCGATCTTGCGGGCCGTGGCGGTGACGGCCTTGGCCTTGCCGATGCGGGATGAGAGCCGCCTGTAAAAGGCGCCCAGCGCGGTGTCGGTGCGTCCGACGGTAATGGCAGCAAGGCGCAGAAGCGCCGCTGCCCGGCCGCCGGACCGGCGCGTTCGTGACGATAGCATTTTGCCGCCGGAGATCTTGTTGCACGGCGCCAGCCCCAGCCAGGAGGTAAAATGCTTGGCGCTCGGCCACGAGGACAGGTCGTCGCCGCATTCAGCGATCAACTTCAACGAGAGGTAAGCTCCAAGGCCGTTGATCACTGTGATGTCCCTTCCGAGCAGCGCGAAGAGCCCGGCGCGAACGTCGAAAGCCAGGGCGTTCGCCTGATCGGTTCGGTGCCGACGCCGCGGCGGTGGCACTGCCCAGTGACCACGACCGCGATGGATGCTCAGTTCCTTCAACACGGCTTCGATCCGCACGTCGCAGGCCGATGTCTTTTCGTGGTAGGTGTCGTAGAGGGTGAGCGCCTGCTCGAGCGCAAACAGATGCTCGGACCGGTAGTTGCCGGTGAGTGCCTTCGCGATCGTCTCGGCACTGGCTTGGCACCGGAAATCGCGCAAGCTTGCCAACACCTCGGGGTCACGCTCGCCGGCGAGGATGGCGCGGATGATGCGCAGGCCGGTGGCGCCGGTGATGTCGGCGACGACGTGATGGAGCTGAACGTTCATCTCGGTCAGCGCCTTCTGCATATGCTGGATGTGCGAGGCCGCGTACTCAAGAAGACGCTCGCGCTGACGCACGTAGGATCGCAGCTCCGCAATCTGTCCTTTGGGTCGAAAGCTGGCCCGCAGCAGTCCAAACGAATGGAGACGCTGCAGCCATTGGGCATCGCTGACATCGGTCTTGCGCCCCGGCACGTGCTTGGCGTCACGCGCGTTGACAAGAAACACAGTGAACCCCCGTTCATCGAGAAGCTCGAAAATCGGAATCCAGTAGACGCTGGTCGATTCCATGACGACCGTCTCGACGCCGCATTCCGTAAACCAGTCAACCAGCCGATACAGATCGGCCGTGAAGGTACCAAAACTGCGGACTGGCTCCGGTGTGCGATCGGCCCCTACGGCAGCCATATGCATTGTCGCTCCGATGTCGATGGCGGCTGCGTTCGGGTTGACCAGCGGCATCGTGCGGGCGACTTTGGACTTCGATCTGTTGCGATTTATCATCAAGCCTCCTGCTGACATGAGCGGAAGGGCTGGGCTGCGCAATTGGTCAGATTCCTAAACGGGATCGCCGAGACGGCGTCACCACTGTCAAGTCCGCAACAGCCCATGGACCAGGTTTTTTGACGGGGTCACGTGCCACCAAAATCATATCGGCCGCTCCCTTCCGACCGCAGTCTACCCGTTTCTATCCTACAGGGGGCGCGCAGCGCCGTGCTCAGTTTTTTAGAAGGCGCGCTCACCAAGGCGGGATTGCTGAGCGCAAAGCGATGATCGACCGTAAGCACGATCTGCCGATCACCAGGCAGGCCGAGGTTCTGAGCATCAGCCGCGGCAGCGTTTATTACCTGCCGCGGCCGGTGCCGGACGCCGACCTTGCGATCATGCGCCGTCTCGACCGGCTGCATCTGGAGTTTCCCTTCGCCGGCTCGCGCATGTTGCGCGGCCTGTTGGTCGCCGACGGGTGCAAGATCGGCCGCCGTCACGTCAAGACGCTGATGCAGCGGATGGGGATCGAGGCGCTTTATCGCCGTCCGCGCACCACCAAGCCCGAGCCTGGCCACAAGGTCTATCCGTACCTGCTGCGGGGGCTTTCGATCGAGCGGCCGAACCAGGTGTGGGCGATGGACATCACCTACATCCCGATGGCGCGCGGCTTCGTCTATCTGGCGGTGGTGCTCGACTGGTTTAGCCGTCGCGTGCTGTCTTGGCGGCTATCGATCACGATGGAGGCGGCGTTCTGCGTCGAGGCGCTGCAGGATGCCTTGGCTCGTCACGGCAAGCCGGACATCTTCAACACCGACCAGGGTTCGCAGTTCACCGGCCAAGCCTTCACCGGCCTGCTCGCCGACAATGGCATTGCCATCAGCATGGACGGCAAAGGGGCTTGGCGGGACAATGTCTTCGTCGAGCGGCTGTGGCGCAGCGTCAAATACGAGGAGGTATATCTGAAGGCCTACGACAGCGTCAGCGAGGCCCGCAGTTCGATCGGCCGCTACCTGGACTTCTACAACAGCCGTAGACCGCATTCGAGCCTTGACGGCGCCACACCCGATCAAGCCTACTTCCCACCGCTGCCTATCCGCTTGGCAGCCTAACCCTGGCAGAGGCTCCACTTATCGAGGCGGAAAATCTGTTCAGATAACCGGGACCACCTCACTGCTTCCAGAATTTCCTCTCGGCAATGTCGGCTGCACTGAATTTCCAGTTCTTTTCCTGCTCATCGATGCGTTCGAGGAAGCGTTTTCGCTGTTCCTCCTTGGAGAGATGGAGAAAGAACTTGATGATGCGGGTTCCGTTGTCGTGAAGGTGCCTCTCCAAATTCACGATCGAACGATACCGCTCGGACCAGAAATCCTTGTCGTCACGCGGGGCGTCGGGGATCGCTTCGCTGCGAAGAATTTCGGGATGCACGCGAACGATCAAGACCTCTTCGTAATAGGAGCGGTTGAAAATGCCGATCCGCCCGCGTTCCGGCAGCTCACGGGTGGTGCGCCACAGAAAGTCGTGTTGCAGTTCTGTTGGGCTGGGGTGCTTGAAGCTGAAAACCTGGCAGCCTTGCGGGTTGACCCCGGACATCACGTGCTTGATGGCGCCGTCTTTTCCCGCCGCGTCCATGGCCTGAAAGATCATGAGGACGGCATAGCGGTCCGACGCGTAGAGAAGCTGCTGCTGTGAACTCAGTTGGGCAACGTGCTCTTCCAGAATCTTCTTGTATTGCTCCTTCGACTTGTAGACGGGCTCGACCTTCGTCGGCCACTTTTTGAGGTTGACCTCTTCCCTTTCGCGCACGCGAAAGTCTTTTGAATTTATTTTCATTGTCATCCTTTCGGCGGCGCGGTGGCGTTCTAGGCGATCCCCAAGCGGCGAAACGCCGGAACCTTCACGAGATCCGCGACGACAACGAAGACAGCCGCAGCGGCCAGCGTGCCGGCCACGATCCGGACCGGCAAGGGCGCCATCGCGATTCCCTCGACGGACAATACCGAAGCGATCAGAATATCGGTTACCGACGACGCGGCGAGCCACAGGCTCGGCCGAGAACCCCACAGGTGCCGGCGTTGACGAATGGCATAGATGATCGCCTGACTCCCAAACACCAAGGCTATGAAGGCGAGGGTCCTTAGTGCCCCGATCGCAAGGCCCATCTCAAACTTACCGATGGCCAGGGCCCCGCTGCAGAAGGCAAGCAGACAGGTACCCATAAGGACTCCCGCCATCGTCAAGCTGCCGATGCGCCAAGTGTTTGGCATCGGCGACGGTCGCACTTTGTCCGTCGTCAATGACATGGAGAGGAAATCGCCGGTGATCATCACAATGACCATCAAAAGCGGAGTCAGGATCGCATGCCCGGTCATGATCAGGCCGATGATCAGGAAGAGGACCGTCACGATCTTCTTGATGATGGAGTTCAGCGTATAGGTCTGGATGCGCTGGAACGTTATTCGACCCTCCTTGACCGCGGCGACGATGCCGGCGAGTCCGGGCTCGGTCAGCACCACGCCGGCCGCCGACTTGGCAACGTCGGTCGCCGTCGAGACCGCGATGCCGATCTGCGCTTGGCGCAGCGCCGGTGCGTCGTTGGCGCCGTCGCCGCACATGCCGACGATATGACCGCCCTTCTGGAACGCCTTGACGAGCTTGTACTTGTCCTCGGGCAGGACGCCGGCGAAGACCGCGAATTGCTCGGGGTGCACGCTGTCGGGGATCGGCCCGGGGGGACAGACCGCACCGTCGAGCCCCACCGCATGAGCGACAATAGCGGCCGTCGCCGGCGCGTCGCCTGTCACCATCACGGTGCGCACTCCCAAGCCACGCAACTCCGTGACGAGCTTGGCCGAGTCGCGCGCGGCGGATCGCTGAGCGCGATCAGTCCTGCCAGCTTCAGCCCCTGCTTCGGTCCGGCGGCGACCGCCAGAACGCGGAAGCCTTTCCCTTCAAGTTCCTTCGCCGCCGCCTCCGCGGTCGGCGACGGTTGCGCGAGACCGATGACCGCGGCAAAGGCGCCCTTCACGATCCGTTGCGGGCTCCCGTCGAATGAGTTGCGGTCGCCTCCGACACCTTTTTCGCCGGATCGAAGGGCGCGAACTTGACCAATTTCGGCGCGTCGGAAATCGCCTGGTGCGCGGCGGCGGCGCGAATGGCGCCATCGACCGGATCCTGCCCGCCATCGGAACTCGCCAGCGCGGCCAGCGCCAAAATATGCGGTTCGTCAAAGCCGGGCATGGCGCGGTCGCGCCGCACCCAGCGCGTTCTGCGTCAGCGTGCCGGTCTTGTCGGCGCACAAGACATCCGTCGTTCCCGCTCATCCACCGCGGAGAGGCGGGTCGGAAGAACGCCGATCTTGGCCAGCGCCCGCGCGCCGAGCGCCGCCGCAAGCGTGAAGGTGGCCGGCAACGCGACCGGTATCGATGCGAGCACGGCTGTCAGGACCAGTGGGATGATCTCGTCGAGCGGCATCTTGAGAAACCACGCATAGGCGACCACCAGCGCGATAACGATGGCGTTGAAGCCGGCGAGATCGCGCACCACGCGCAACACCGCTTTCTGCTGCGAGCTCACGACATGCGCGGTGCGCACCAGCTCGGCGGTGCGACCGAACTTGGTGCGTGCTCCGGTCGCCGTGACCTCGGCCACCGCCTCGCCGCGCCTGACCAACGCTCCGGCATAGGTCTGCACGCCGGCGCTGGCTTC
>CAVPQA010000029.1:0-128389 GCA_963707175.1 uncultured Alphaproteobacteria bacterium | reverse complement strand
ACAATAGCCGACGTGGCCATCTTGCTTTGATGATTACTTCTTGTCTCTGTCTTGCAGCACTGATACGGGAACGCATTTGGTTCCCACCGCGTCAATCCAGGTGCCGTAACAGCCGCTAATGCCGCCAATAAGCTGGTGTTCCGGGCAGGACTTATTACCTGCAGGTATGCTGCCAATGCCGTCGTCGTGCCCGAACACCGGGAAGCTTTGGTCGGAGCCTTCACCAGGTAAAACGCACGTCAGCTTAATTTGGCTGACCGCGTAATGACCTTGCCACATCTTCATGTTGACCTGAATTGCAATCGCGGCCGTTAAAGGCGGACACACCGCCGACGCTGCAGCGCCGCCGTTCGACGGACCAATGGACGGCGTGGGAATAGGTTGGTCATGGTCGTTGCCGTTAGCCTGGCCGCAAAGCACTTGCATGGTGTCGATGACCGCGCCCGCTCGGCCGACTAGCCCGATCACCACCTTGTCGGGCGCACAGTTGACGGGAGCGAAATCGGACCCGCCTGGACCGCCGAGAAAATCATCGGCCAACGCCGGCTTAGTCGTGGTGGCTAGAGTAGACAGCAACAGAAATGCCAAAAAAGATTGCAGAAATCGCGTCATATGCCCTCACTAATAATTCAACCCCCCATCTCGGCGGCAGAATTGAATTGTTAACACATCGCAACCGTGAAGTCCAATCAGAGGGGAGTTCCCTAATCTCCTCAACCGAATGGTTTAGTGCAGTGCACGCGCGCTTCGATGTTTGGCCGCCTTCATTCTGCAAGCCAATGTCTCAGATGGGTCATTCGCGTCCCAACGTCTCAGATGGGTCAATCGCGACACGACAAGCCGCAGTCACCGGTCCGTCCATGTCCGTTGTTCTCCAAGAGCGACCGTCTCGGTCGCGTTACCGCCGTTCTTGTTCAAACAACGCCCTCAATCCCTCGCGATACGTCGGATACCGCAGCGTCACGCCCAGTTCGCGCTTGAGTTTGTCGTTGTTGACGCGGCGGCATTCCTGCCAGAAGCTTTTGGCGAGCGGCGACATCGCGGCTTCGGCCTCTTCGTAGGGAATTTCCGGCGGCGGCGGCACGCCGAGAAGCTGCGCCGCGAAGGCGAGCGGCTCGCCGGGCGGCGACGGCTCGTCGTCCGCGATGTTGAAAATGCCGGACGCGCGCCGCGCCAGCGCCGCGTCGATCGCCTGCGCGATGTCCTCGACATGGATGCGGTTGAACACCTGTCCGGCCTTGACGATGCGGCGGGGGTCACCGCGCGCAACTTGCGTCAGCGCATTGCGCCCCGGTCCATAGATGCCGGCGAGGCGGAGCACAGCGACCGGAATGCCGCGGCGTTTGCCGAAGTCCTGCCAGCCGTGCTCGGCGGAAAGCCGCCCGGAGCCGCGCGCCGAGTCCGGCTCGGGCTCAATCGTCTCGTCGACCCACGCGCCGGCGCGATCGCCGTAAACGCCGACCGTCGACAGATACACGACCGCCTTGAGGTGCGGCGCGTGGGCAAGTGCATCGCCGCAGGTGCGCAGCACCGTATCGCCGCTTTCATCCTGCGGGATCGAAACCAGCGCCACGTCGGTATCGCCAACGGCGTGCAACAATTCGGGCGCGGCCGATTTGCCGTCGAACACCAGCGCCTTCAGCCGGCCAGCGAGGCGTCCGTTCAACACCGCCGCACGCTCGGCACCGCGCACGGTGCCGACGATCCGCGCGAACGTATCGCCGAACATGCCGATGTAATGTTCAGCCGAATAGCCGAGACCGAAACAAACGAGCGTGGACATCGAACGCGTACTCTTTGGCTGGAACTCACTCCGCTCATTCCCGCGCAAGCGGGAATCCAGGTGGGCTTCTCCGATCGCTGCGAAAATCTCTGGGTTTTCGCCTTCGCGGGAACGAGCGGTTTGAGAGACCGAACCCATTCGAGTGGAACATGCTTCACTCCGCGAGCGCTGCCGTCCATTCGGCGGCAACGTCCGGATCGGACTCTACGGCACGACGCGTCTTGACGCAGTCAACAAGTCGCGAGCGTTGCAGGCGGCCGAGCGCCCAGACGGCGGCGCCGCGAATGAGCGGCGAGGAATTGTCCAACAGCCGTTCGGCCTCGGGCGCGAGCGCGGCGTCACCGGAATTGCCGATCGCAATCAGGACATTGCGCAGGAACCGCGCACGCCCGATTCGCTTCACCGGGCTCTTGGCGAACAGCGTGCGAAAGCCCGCGTCGTCAAGCCGCGCCAATGCGGCAAGCTGCGGCGCGCGCAACGCCTCGCGCGCCGCGAGTTTTGCTTCGCGTCCAAGCTGGGCGAATTTGTTCCACGGGCACACCGCCAGACAATCGTCGCAGCCATAGATGCGGTTGCCCAGGAGCGGCCGCAGCGCGCGGTCAATCGGTCCCTTATGCTCGATGGTGAGGTACGAAATGCAGCGCCGCGCATCGAGCCGGTACGGCGCCGGGAAGGCCGCGGTCGGACAGATGTCGAGACAGGCGCGGCAGGCGCCGCAATGATCGGTTTCGGCCGCGTCGGGCGGCAGCTCTAGCGTGGTGAAGATCGCGCCGAGAAACAGCCACGAACCGAATTCGCGCGAGACGAGATTGGTGTGCTTGCCCTGCCAGCCGATGCCGGCCGCCGCTGCCAGCGGCTTTTCCATCACCGGCGCAGTATCGACAAAAACTTTGACCTCGCCGCCGGCGGTGTCGATGAGCCAGCGGCCAACGGCTTTGAGCCGCGATTTGATCACGTCATGATAGTCGTCGCCGCGCGCATACACCGAGATGCCGCCGCGCGTGCAGTCATTCAGGATCGCCAGCGGGTCGCCGTCGGGACCGTAATTGACGCCGAGCATGACGATCGAACGCGCCTGCGGCCACAATGCGCGCGGATCGCCGCGCCAGTCGGCCTTCGTTTCCATCCACGCCATATCGCCGTGCGCGCCGGCATTGAGGAACGCGCGCAATCGTTCCGCCGCAAGCGGGATCGCGTCCGGACGCGCGACGCCGACGGCGTCAAACCCCTGCGCGCGGGCAAAAGCGTCGAGCGCCGCCTTGAGGGCGGCCGGATCTAAAAGTCGAGATTGGCGTAGCTTGCCGACGGCGCCAGGCCGGGCAGCGTGTCGTTGAGCAGCGTGCGGAACGACGGCCGCGACTTGATCCTCGCGTACCATGACTTGGCGGTCTCGTCTTCGTGCCACGGCACATCGCCCAGATAATCGGCCGCCGACAGATGCGCCGCCGCGGCCAGATCCGCATAGGTCAATTTTTCGCCGGCAAGCCAATCGCGGTTGCGAATGAGCCAGCCGATGTAAGTCAGATGATACTTGATATTGCTGCGGGCGGCGCGCAACGCTTGCGTCTCCGGCGAACCGCCGCCCTGCGTCGCCGGAATGAAGCGCTTGTAGATGCGCTCCATCACGATCGGGCCGCTCACTTCCTCGAAAAACTTGTCGTTGAACCAGCTCATCAGCCGGCGCACCTCGATGCGCTCGAACGGGTCGACCGGCATGAGCCGCGGCCGCGGCACCCTGGAGGCGTGCACTTCGTCGAGATACTCGGCGATGATGCCGGCCTGCGGAACCGGCGGCGCGCCGTCTTCGAGCAGAACCGGCGTGGTTCCGGCGGGATTGAGTTTGAGAAATTCCGTCCGCCGCTCCCAGGGGCGTTCCTCGACAAGCCGCGATGCAAGCGACAGCTCGTCGAGCGCAAGGCGCACGAAGCGGGAATGCGGACAGAACGGATGGTGGAACAGCGTCAGCATGCCGTTGTGAGCATGTATGGCGGACCCCCGCAGCCAAGAGATGACCAGGAACGGGATCGAATATCGGGACGGTTAGTATTTCGTTACGAAAGCTGCATCCAGTTTGCGGCCAAGTTCCGGCATAGGCACCCGCGGGCCGGGGTTTGAGGCGGGAATACGGCTAGGTGGGATTTGCTCCGCTACCGCCGATCGTGATCCCGGCGTTCGGATCGAACTGGCCGGCCTTGCGGAAACGCCACAAGTAAGTCGGCACGATGGCCTCGATCGTCTCCGGAATAATGCCGAGCCCTTCGAGGGTACGCCCTTCGCGCCGCGCCTCCTCGGAGACGACATTGTCGCTCTTGAGTATCTCGACCTGATCGGGCGTGATCGGCGGCGTCGGCAGGAACTGGGCGAACGCCGCCTGCAGCCGCATGACCTCGAACGGCACCGGGATCAACAACCGCCGGCGGTGGATCGTGGCCAGGACGAATTCCATCAATTCACGGAACGTGTGCACGTCCGGCCCGCCGAGTTCGTAGGTCGTGCCCGGCTTGGCGCTGCCGTCGACCGCGAGCGCGATCGCCTCGGCCACGTCGCCCGCATAGACCGGCTGAAAGCGCGTGTGCCCGCCGCCGGGGAGCGGCAGCCCTGGAGCGATGCGCGCCAGCGCGGCGAAGCGGTTGAAGAAGTCATCTTCGGGACCGAACACGATCGACGGCCGCATGATGACCGCCTCGGGCTGCGCGGCGCGCACCCGCTGTTCGCCTTCGGCCTTGGTGCGCGCGTAGTGCGCCGCCGAGTTCGCATCCGCGCCGATGGCCGACACATGAACGAGCGAAGCGCCGGCCGATTTCGCCGCCAGCGCCACCGTTTCGGCGCCGGCCCCCGCAACGGCATCGAACCGCTGCTGACCGCGCTCGAACAGGATTCCCACCAGATTGACGGCGGCATCGGCGTCGCGCATCGCCGCCGCCACCGACTGCGGGTAGCGCACATTGGCCTGGACCGCATGGATCTGGCCGACCTTGCCCATCGGGCGCAGATGTCCGGTGAGTTCCGGACGGCGCACGGCGACGCGGATGCGGTAGCCGCGATTGGCGAGCGCGCGCACCACGTGACGACCCAAAAACCCCGAGCCGCCAAATACGGTGACGAGCGTTTCAGCCTTGGTTTTCAGTGTCATCGGCGGCGGAATAGCGCAACGCCTCGGCGCTGTATAGGGGCAAAGTTCCTTCGATTGACAACGATAAAACCGCTCCGTACCTATCCGGATACTGCCCAGGTGGCGGAATTGGTAGACGCACTAGTTTCAGGTACTAGCGGGTAACACCGTGGAGGTTCGAGTCCTCTCCTGGGCACCAGCCTTCGCTCGTGAAACGAGTGAAGGCTGCCGCGCCGAAGCGTAGCGAAGGCGGGCCGAGCTAGTTGCCACGAGCTACGGCTTGGCAAGCCAGCCAAACGCCAATTTCAATTCCGCTTTATTTGCTCCTGAAATGGTCCCGACCGGAGCGGCGTGGAGCGTCCTTACACTCTGACGGGTAGCATTCACTTCGCCAGCGCCACTTTGAACCCGTGCATGCCGGAGCGGTCGATAAACTGCTGCACCAACCCGGAAACCTTGGCCTCTTCGACGAACTCGCTGACGTAGGCCAAGTGCCCCGCATGGCCTTTTGGAACGAACGCCGCAAAGGAAATCGTAGCAAACGCTTGCTCGATCACATGGGAGCCCGGTAACTGAGCCGACATCGCCAGCAGGACCGGACGCGGCGCAGCGTAAGCGCTGATCCGTCCGTCACGCAGCAAGGCGGCGCCAGCGGCTTGGTTGTCGACACGCACCAACGTCGCCCGCTTCAGCAAGCGGCTTAGAGTCAGATCGACCGCATCCCCCCGTGGCACCGCGATCCGGTTTCCGGGCTGATCCGCATCGGTGGGGCTGCGGATCGAAGAGTTCGCCGGAATCAAATAGCTGAAATCGCTTTGCATGTAAGGCGGCGAGACGTCGGCCATCGCGGATCGCGCCGGGTCGATGACCAGGAATGCAACATCCCACGCGCCGGTCGGAGCGCCGTCCAGCACAGCACCGGGCCTTGGATATTCCACGGGGCGAAGTGCAACGCCGACCCGCGCCGCAAGGGCACGGGCAAGGTCCGCCGCAATTCCCCGCAATTCGCCGGTTGCCGGGTCTTTAATAGCCGATCCGAGATTCGCCAAACCGATCCCGACGCGGAGTCCTCCAGCCCGAACAAGGTCGGCAACGCGCGGATCGGAGGTCTGCGCTTCGGCTGTCGCGACGGCAAACTGGGCGAACGCGAGCAGGAGGACAATGAAGAATGCTGGGAAGACTGTCTGTCGCCGGTTCATTCCGCTCCCCAAGTTCACGCACAGCCTAACAGATCAGTGCCGTGCCGAACCTTCGACCGTCACGAAGCCGCCGATCTTGACGCACGCATCAGTGCCCGGGACGTTGACGAAGCCGGGGCCGAAGGCGCTGCACGCCTTGGCGCGTGCAGCCTCAGACTTAGCTGCCTTCGACGGCGGCGACCACTTCGACGGCGGCGCCGGGTCGGACAACGTCTGCGCGACGGCACCGGATGCGGGCACGGCAAAGAGCAACGCCGCAGCGATCGCATGACGGGCTGCGCGGACCGATGCAGAGCAAATGCGGCGAGCCATGAGGCGAACCTGTGAGCCGCGGGTTCCCCAGTCTAGGGAGCCACCCGACGGCCGCACCATAGCATGCCTCGCCGTTTTTTGACCTGCCATTTCGGTTACGATATTCAAAGGCTGCATGACCATTCGCATCCATCGCGGCGATCTGCCGGATCTGGCGCGCTATGCGTCCGTTCCATCGATTGCCATCGACACCGAGACGATGGGGCTGAGCCTCGCCCGGGACCGCCTTTGTCTGGTGCAGCTGTCGCCCGGCGACGGCTCGGCGGACGTGGTGCAGATCCCGGCGCAGGCGGCCGACGCGCCAAATCTGAAGCGTCTTCTTACCGACGCCAACGTACTCAAGATTTTTCACTTCGCGCGCTTCGATCTCGGCATGCTGCAAAAAAACCTGGGCGTGATGCCGGCGCCGGTCTATTGCACCAAGATCGCCTCGCGGCTCACGCGCACCTATACGGACAAGCATGGGCTCAAGGACCTGGTCCGCGAGGTCCTGGGGCACGACCTGTCCAAGCAGCAGCAATCGTCCGATTGGGGGGCGGCCGCGCTGACCGATGCGCAAGTCTCCTACGCCGCGAGCGACGTGCTGTATCTGCATGCGCTCAAGGAAAAGCTCGATGTCATGCTGGCGCGCGAGGGCCGCGAACAGCTGGCTGCCGCCTGCTTCCGCTTCCTGCCGGACCGGGCGCGGCTCGATCTGGCCGGCTTTGCCGAGGACGACATCTTCGCCCATTCGTAGGCGCCGCCCATGGCCACTTTGGCTGCGATCCCAAGTGGTTAACGGGAGCCAAGACAACGCCCTGGCGCCCCGCCCAGGCCACATTCGCAGGCGACTATCGGGGCGCAGAATTGTAGAATCGTGGTGCGGGCCGAATCGGGGCAGCGGCCCAGGGGACACAATCGCTTGACGACCATCTCCTTCGCCAACGCGGAGCGGGGGGCCGGCTATCCGGCACGTTCTCGCGGCGGCGGCAACGAGCGAATCTACCGTCGCGCGCTGCGCCATAGCCGGCACGTGCGCTGGATGCGCGCCATTGTCATCGTGGCCGTCGGTCTCGTCCTGCTGGCGGTGGTGGTCGACAATTACTGGCCGATCGGCGGCCTTCGCCTGCCGGCAGAAATCGGCAATCTGGTCATCAAGGGCACCAAAATCACAATGCAGCAGCCCAGGCTCACCGGCTACACCAGCGATGCGCGCCCCTATGAATTTACCGCCGCCGCCGCCGAGCAGGACATTACCAAGCCCGACTTCGTCGAGTTGCACCAGATCCACGCCAAGATCGCCATGGCCGACAAGAGCGTGGTGCACCTGTGGGCTGATTCCGGCCACTACAACATGAAGACGGACATGCTGGACTTGAAGGATAACATTCACCTGGTGTCTTCCACCGGCTACGAGGCCCGGCTGAAGGCGGCGACGGTCGACGTCAGTAAGGGCAACGTGGTTTCCGACACGCCGGTGTGGGTCAAGCTGCTCGATGGTGATCTCGACGCGAAACATATGGAAATCACCGACAAAGGCGACACGCTGCACTTTACCGATGTGACCCTGGTGCTGCAGTCCACTAAGCAACAGACGAAAGCGGCTGGGCGATGAGGCAGGGTCGTTGGCTTGTCACTTTGGCGGCAACGGTCCTGCTGACCGCGACAGCGGCGATGGCGCAGGGACCGCGCCCCGCCCTCCCCGGATCAGGTGCGCAGCAGGGTCAGGATCAACCGATCCAGATCGACGCCAAATCGCTTGAAGTGCACGACAAGAAGAAGCAGGCGACCTTTTCGGGCAACGTGAAAGTCGTGCAGGGCGATACCACGATGACCTGCAACATATTGGTCGTGTTTTACGGTCAGGAGCTCGGCATCGGCGAGAAGCCGGTGGTCAAGGCCAAGACGAAGATCCAAACCAGCTCGGGCAGCACGCCTGATGCCCAGAGCATTCGTCGCATCGAGGCGCGCGGCGACGTGACGGTGCTGAGCAAGGATCAGACCGCAAGCGGCGACCTCGGCGTTTACGATGTGGCGGCAAAAACAATAACGCTCACCGGCAACGTGGTGGTGACGCAGGGCAAGAACGTGATTCATGGCGGCCGGGTCGTGGTGAACACCGTGACCGGAAATGCGCATGTCGAAGCCGCGCCGGGCGTTCCGGACGGACGCGTGCGCGCGCTGATCATCCCGAGCAAGGACAACAAGGGGGGACAGGGCAATTTCATGACGATCGGGCCAGGTCCGAGCTCGAGCAGAAACCGGTGACGAGAACGGTTTTTGGCCTTCGTCGTCTTGTATCGGAATCCGGGGCTATGCTTCTTGCATTTTTCCACCTCTACCAGGTGAACCGCAGCGGACGCGAAGCTGACTGAGATCGGCGTGGCAAACATTTTTTCATATTTCCGCCGCAGCGAGACGCCGGCGCAGCGCAAGCTCGTCCCCGAAAGCGAGTCCATCGGGCTTGCGTCGATGGGCGGCGTCATCAATGGCACCTACGTCGACATCGCAAGCTTGCCGGCCAAGCCGAAAAAGGCCCGCAGCAAGTCACCGCCGCGGCCGCCCCAACAGGAACGCCGGGAGCCGAAAGATCGCAACGAGCGCGACAACCGGCAGGAAAAGCCGCCGGTCGAGCGCAGCGAATCGCGACCGGTCGTTCGGCCGTTCCCGCGCGGCGACAACATTGGCTCGGCGCCCGTCGCCCAACAGGGCGTGTTGGCCGTTCACGGCGTTGAGAAGAGTTTCGTCGGACGCAAGGTGGTCAAGAAGGTGAGCCTTCACCTGCGCAAGGGCGAAGCCGTGGGCCTGCTGGGTCCGAACGGCGCCGGCAAAACGACCGTGTTCTACATGATCACCGGCCTGATCACAGCGGATCAGGGCCGTATCGAACTCGACGGCCATGACGTCACCAAGCTGCCGATGTACCAGCGCGCTCGCCTCGGCATCGGCTATCTGCCGCAGGAGGCGTCGATCTTCCGCGGCCTCAACGTCGAGCAAAACATTCGCGCCGTGCTCGAAGTGGTCGAGCCCGACTCCAAGCGGCGCGAACGCGATCTCGACGCTCTGCTCGACGAGTTCAACATCGCATGGCTGCGCAAGACGCCCTCGATCGCGCTTTCCGGCGGCGAGCGCCGGCGCGTTGAAATCGCCCGCTCGCTCGCCACCCGGCCGAATTACATGCTGCTCGACGAGCCGTTTGCCGGCATCGATCCCATTGCGGTCGGCGACATCCAGGCGCTGGTGCGGCACCTGACCAACCGCGGCATCGGCGTGCTCATCACCGATCACAACGTGCGCGAGACGCTCGGCCTGACTGACCGCGCCTACATCATCTATTCGGGCGAAGTGCTGATGGAGGGCCGCCCCGACGATATCGTCAACAATCCCGACGTGCGCCGGCTCTACCTCGGCGAGGAGTTTCGCCTTTAAGCCAACTCGAAAACGATTGACGACAGGGCATCAGACCTGCTGTAAAAGGGAGCGACAAGCAAGAATCGGACCAATTTAGGCCCCAATGGCGCTCTCCCAAAGACTCCAGCTCCGCCAGAGCCAGGCGCTGGTCATGACTCCGCAGCTGATGCAGGCCATCAAGCTGCTGCAACTGTCCAATCTTGACCTTGTTTCCTATGTGGAAGCGGAACTCGAACGCAATCCGCTGCTGGATCGCAGTGCCGAGACCGACACGCCGCCGCCCGCAGCGGACGGCGCCCAGGCGTCGGATCCTGAGTCCGAACCGCCCGTGATCGGCGGCGAGGCCTGGGCCGATGGGGCCGCCGACAGCGGCCCTGCCGCCGACGACGACCGGCACTCGCCGCTCGACGACACATCGGTCGACGATTCCGAACCGGTCCGGCCACGCAGCAATTCCGACCTACCGGGTGGATACTCGGATTGGGCCGGCGTCGGGTCGGGCGGCCGCGAGGACGGCGACTACAATCTGGAAGCGTTCGTCTCCGCCGAAACCACGCTGGCGGACTGGCTGCGCGAGCAACTCGCGCTCGCGATCTCCGATCCGGCGCAGCGCATGATTGGACAATACCTCATCGATCTGGTCGATGAAGCCGGATATCTTACCGGCGATCTCGATGCTGCGGCCGAGAGGCTCGGTACCAGGACCGCTGAAATCGAAGCCGTGCTCGGCATCCTGCAAACGTTCGAACCGCCCGGTGTGTTCGCGCGCAACCTCGCCGAATGTCTCGCAATTCAGCTTAAAGAACTGGATCGATTTGATCCGGCGATGCAGGCGCTGGTCGCGCGGCTCGACCTCCTGGCGCGGCGCGAATTTGCGACCCTGAAGAAGATATGCGGCGTCGGCGACGAGGATCTCGCCGAAATGATCGCCGAAATTCGCAAGCTCAATCCGAAGCCGGGGCTCGCCTTCGGTTCGGCGCCGGTCCAACCGATCGTGCCGGACGTCTTTGTGCGCCCGGCACCCGACGGCGCTTGGCTCGTCGAGCTTAATTCCGACACGCTGCCCAAGGTGCTGATCAATCAGCGATACTATTCCGAGGTTTCGGCGACCGCGCGCCGCGACAGCGAAAAGTCCTACCTCACCGAATGCCTGCAGAGCGCCACATGGCTGGTCCGCGCTCTCGACCAGCGCGCCCGCACCATTCTCAAGGTTTCCAACGAAATCGTCCGCCAGCAGGACGCGTTCTTCGCCCACGGCGTCGAGCAGCTGCGCCCGCTTAATCTGAAAACGGTCGCGGAAGCCATCGGCATGCACGAATTGACCGTGTCTCGCGTCACCGCCAACAAGTATATGGCGACCAGCCGTGGCATTTTCGAATTGAAATACTTTTTCACATCGGCGATCGCCGCCGCGTATGGCGGCGAGGCGCATTCCGCCGAAGCGGTCCGCCACCGCATCAGGCAAATGATCGACGCCGAGAGCGCTGCCGAGGTTCTCTCCGACGACACGATCGTCGAGAAGTTGCGCGAGGCCGGCGTCGACATCGCACGACGAACGGTAGCCAAATATAGGGACGCCATGCGCATCCCCTCGTCCGTGCAGCGGCGCCGGGAAAAACAAGTCGCCGCAGCCTCGTAATGCATCCGGCTGCCTAAGGGTCCCTACCGAGCCAAGCGAATAAGGAGCCGGATTGCTTGCTTCGGAGGCTGGCATGACGTTTCGAGTCTCAGGAAAGAATGTCGATGTCGGCGATGCGCTGCGCGACCGCGTAAGCGACCGCATCGCGCAGGCCATGGGCAAATATTTTGACGGCGGCTATTCCGGACACGTTACTCTCGAGCGCGAAGGTTTCGGGTTCCGTACCGAATGCGCCATTCATCTCAATTCGAAAATCACCCTGCATGCCGAGGGCATGGCGGCCGATGCCTACGCCAGCGCCGACCAGGCGGCGCTGCGGATCGAGAAGCGGCTTCGCCGCTATCACCGCCGGCTCAAGGATCATCGTCCGGAGCGGCTCGACGGCCGCGAGACGGTCGATGCGACAAGCTACATCATTGCCGCCCCGGGCGACGACGACGGCGGCGCAGACGACAGCGAGGGCTTCACGCCGGCCATCATCGCCGAATCGACGACGGCGTTGAAGGTGCTGTCGGTCAGCGATGCCGTGACGGAACTCGACATGACCGGAGCGCCTGTTGTCGTGTTCCGGCATGCCGCCCATGGCGGCATCAACGTCGTCTACCGGCGTCGCGACGGCCATTTCGGTTGGATCGATCCGCAAACCGCGGGTCCCGGCAATGCCCATTGACGCGGCCGCAGCCGCTCCCTATGGTCCGCCGCCCTTGGAGCATGATCGCCGAGCGCGGGCGCGGAATCTGGGAAAGATCATGCCGATGCACGTAGCCAAAAACCAATCGATCTCAGCCAGATAGGCGATCAGGCGAATGCCGCCAATGCGGCCTTCCTGCTTTCAGGTTCCCTTCATGCCCCTTGACGATCTCGTTGCGTCGAACGCGATTCTCCCGGCGCTCAAGGTCAACAGCAAAAAGCAGGTGCTGCACGAGCTTGCGGCGCGTGCCGCCGTGCTCACGGGACAAAACGAACGGGCGATCTTCGATATTCTGATGCAGCGGGAAAAGCTCGGCTCGACTGCGGTCGGCAACGGCATCGCAATTCCGCACGGCAAGATGCCGAATCTGACGCGATTATTCGGACTGTTCGCGCGGCTCGACCGGCCGGTCGATTTCGAGGCGCTGGATGGCCAGCCGGTCGATCTGATTTTTCTGCTGCTGGCGCCGGAGAGCGCCGGCGCCGATCACCTCAAGGCGCTGGCGCGCGTCGCCCGCCTGCTGCGCGATCCCACCATCGCCCACAAGCTGCGTGCCTCACACGATGCGGAAGCGCTGTATGCGGTGCTGGCCATGCCGTCCGCGTCGGCGGCGTAGGCGCCGGCAGGGATCAGGTGTCAGGCATCGGGAATCAAATAAAAAGGGGCCGACAGGCCCCTTCCGATTCCTGATCCCTGCTCAGTGGACGCTGACGGTTTCCAGCTCCTGACTCCAGGCATTCGCGATCGCCGCCTCGCGGCTGTCGGTCAGCATGATGGGCGTGCCGTCGGCAGCGTGCAGCGCAAAAAGCTTCAAGCCCGGCGCGATCTCGGGCGCTTGCGGAAACAGCGCAGGAACATCCTCGGAGCGGATCGTTTTCACATACGCGATCTGCCCGTCGCCCATATGAGCGAGCGCTTCAGGAGAAATCGCCTCAATATTCTGTTGCGTACGGTTCATTTCGTTGTTCATGGCCCTCGACTCCTTATCTGTTCAACTCCGTCGAGTCCTGGTCGGTTTCATCAATCGCACTCATTGATTGCAATCGATTTAACGAGGCGCTCGGGCTGCAGGCGCACCAGATCGATCGACAGCAATCCATTCTTCAAGTCCGCGCCCGACACTTCCATCCCGTCCGCCAGCACGAAGATGCGCTGGAATTGACGCGCGGCGATGCCGCGATGGATGTATTGCCGGCTCTTGTCGTCGTGCTGGCGGCCGCGGATAACGAGCTGGCTCTCCTCGATCGAAACATCGAGCTGGTCGCGGGTGAACCCCGCCACCGCCAAGGTAATTCGCAACCGCTCGGGACTGTTCCCGTCGCGGGAAATCCGCTCGATATTGTAAGGGGGATAGCCGTCGGCGGCCTTGCCGACGCGATCGAGCACGCGCTCGATCTCGTCGAAGCCAAGCAGAAAGGGACTCGAAAGCGACGAAACCCTGGACATGGTTTCAAAGTCCTTATCAAGCGACTTTGCGGGCCCTTGCGGCGCCCTATCGGCCGCACGGGATCGCCGTGCGGCTTGCCTAATATGGCGTTGCAAAACCATGGCTTCAAGAAGCGCCAGTCCCGCGGGTTGTGCGGTGCGGAATCCGGCTGCCGCTGAAAAAGCCCTGACGGCGCTTCGACAGCTTCACGCCGCCGAAGGCGAAAGGGCGCGGCGCATCGATGCGCGCAGCCGTTCGGTTGCCGCCGGATCGGCCGCAAAGGTCTCCGAATCAAGCACGACGCCGTAATACTCCTTGGCTGCCGCCAGCGAGATGTATCCCTGCCGGGCATCTTCCTCGACGGCGGCGATCGGCCGGTCGAGCGGCGAACCGTAACCGCCGCCGCCACCGGAGCGCATGCGGAAGGCATCGCCCGGCTGCAGATGCGCCACCAGGACCTTGGCGTTGGGAAAATCGGTCTTCCACTTGCTGCCGGTCCGTACCGCGACCTCATTGCCGGTCGCCTCACCGCCGCCCTCCAACCCCCACGGCTTACAATGCGCGCGCTCGACGTGACTGTTGAAGGTCATGGGCACGCGGGCGCGCACCACGCGCTCGAGGCCTAGCCCGCCGCGATAGCGGCCGGGCCCGCCGGAATCGGCAATCAGCGCATAGCGCTCGACGACCAGCGGGAATTTCACTTCCGACTGCTCGCTTGGGGAATTGTGGGTGTCGCCGTCATTGATGCAGACGGTTGCCGACACGCCGTCTTCGCTGCGCTTGGCGCCCCAGCCGCCGCCGAGCGGCCCGAAATTGGCCAGGAAAAATTCCGACGTCTTGGTGTTGATGCCGTGCGTCGCCGCAATCACCAGATCGGCATGGTGCCCGGCGATCACGCGGTCCGGAATGACCGGTGCGAGCGCCTTGAAGACCGTGTCGACGATGGTCATCGGATAGGTCATCCACCAGCGCATCGGCGCCGGCCGCACCGCGCTCACCACGCGGCCGGGCGGCACGATGGCCTTGAGGCTGCGGAATGAGCCGTCGTTGATCGGATAATCGGTCGGCGAGGTGAGACACTTGTAGGCCACCTGCGAACACGCATAGCCGGTGGTGATGCCGGAATTGAATGAGCCGCGGACCTGGCGCGAGACATCGGTGAGATCGACCGTCATCTCTTCGCCCTTGACGATGACGCGCACCTTGATCGGCACCTTCTTGCCGACATCGATGCCGTCGTCGTCCATATACGACTCGGCCTCGTAGACGCCGTCCGGAATCGACTTGGTCCGCGCCCGGGCCATGGTCTCCGAGTGATCCATGATGGCCTTGATGGCGCCCAACACTGCGTCGCGTCCATAGCGGTCGACGAGTTCGAGAAAGCGCCGCTCGCCGGTTTTTACCGCGGTAATCTGTGCGCGCAGATCGCCCATGGCCCGGCTCGGCAGCCGCATGTTCATCCTGATGACGTCGATCAGCGTTTCGTTCGGCTCGCCGCGATCGTGCAGTTTCAGGATCGGGATTTGCAGACCTTCGGAGAAGATGTCGGTGGTGATGCCGCCGAGTGTGCCGCCAATGTCGAGCCAATGCGCCATGCAGCACGAGAAGCCGACCAGGACCCCTTTGTGAAAGATCGGCAAGGTCAAGGTGACGTGGTTAAGGTGACTGCCGGTCAAATAGGAATCGTTGGTGACGTAGATGTCGCCCGGCCGCATGGTCTTGCGGCCGAAATGGCGAATTTTCGCCTTCACGGTTTCCGCCATGCCGCGGATGAACATCGGCAAGCCGATACCGATGGACACGGTCTCGCCTTCGGGCGTGAACAGGCCGGTGGTGAAATCGAGCGCTTCGTAGATGATGATGTTGTAGGCGGTGCGCATGAGGTTGGTCTTCATTTCCTCGGTCACCGCGATCACACCGTTGCGCACGATCTCGGTAACGACGGCGTCGGTCTTGCCTCGCGCGCGCGCTTTGTCCTTGCGTTTCGGTGCCATCGGTTTCGCTTCCAGTTACTCGCCCGCCGCGTTCGCTTTTGTTGGGCGGATGATCGGGTTGTAAAGCACTGTCGTTCGACCGGCATGGCCGTCGGGGAGCATGCCGAGATGCGTGCGGCGCCAGCCTGAAGGCATGCGGCCAGGGTAAATCCGGTGGAATCGCACAGCTTGCGCTTGACTTGCCGGCCGAACAGAGCGTCCCTGAAACATAGCGAATCGGCGAGGGGAGCGGCTGATGCTCGACGGGAGCAAATACGCGCAACATTTTCCCGACGAGGGCCATCTGGCAGAAATACCGGACGCCAAACCGGCGTCCGCAGGCCCGCTGATCGCTCCGCCGGCTTCCTTGTTGGCGGCTCTCGTCCGGCTCGAACGCGAATTTGCGGAAATTCTGCGGACGCAGCAGGCGGAGCCGACCAGCCGTCCGGAATGACCGCTCGGCCGCCCTTCGAACAAACCGATTGGGTCGGGGCAAAACATCATCCGGCGAGCCGTATTGCCAGATTGCCGAACGCATCGACTTCCAGCACATCGCCGGGCAGGAGCAGCGTCGTCGAAGCGTATTCTTCGATCAAAGCCGGACCGGTAATGCGGTTGCCGGCGACGAGCGCCGGGCGCCAAAATACCGGCGTAGGGCGAAAGCGTCCGCCGAAATAGACCTTGCGCTTGCCGCTGATCGCCGCGGCGGGCAGCGCTTTGCGGCCGCGGGCAATTTTGCGCTGTGGCGGTTTGCGCATCAGGCCGGTCACGGTCGAGCGCAGGCTGACGATCTCGGCACGCTCTGCCGGCGCCGATGTCCCATAGCGCTGCGCATGCATCGCATCGAAATGCCGCTTGATCGCTTTGCGGTCGCCGCCGCGGCTGAACACGCTCATCGGCAGATCGACGGTCACCGCGTGTTCCTGGCCGACATAGCGCATGTCGGCTGCGCGCTTCACCACGACGCGCTGCGGCGCCACCGACGCGCCGGCAATCGCGTCGCGTCCCTGCTGCTCCAGCGCGCCATAGACGCCTTCGATCTCCTCGAATGACGCGTCCTCGAGCGGCGTGAACCAGGTGCGCACGAAATCGTAACGCAGGTCAGCGAACAGCATGCCGTAAGCGGAGAACACGCCCGGTGCAAACGGCACGATGACGTTGCGCATGCCGATCTCGCGCGCCACCTCGACGGCGTGCAAGGGACCGGCGCCCCCATAGGCGACCAGCACGAAATCGCCGGCATCGAAGCCGCGTTCGGTGGTGACGCCTTTGACCGCATACGACATCGCGGTCGCGGCGATGCGGAGAATGCCGTCCGCGGCCTCAACGGCGTTCATGCCGAGCGGATCGCCGATCCGCTCTTTGAGCGCGCGCTCGGCGGCGCCGACATCAAGCTTCATTTCACCGCCGAGAAACCGCTCGGCATTCAACCGTCCGAGCACGAGATTGGCGTCCGTCACCGTCGGCTCGCGGCCGCCGAGCCCGTAGCAGGCCGGCCCGGGTGAAGCGCCGGCACTCTGCGGACCGACCCGCAGCGCTTGCTCGTCGACCCGCGCGATCGAGCCGCCGCCGGTGCCGACTTCGAAAATGTCCATCATGGCGATTTGAACCGGCAGCGCCTGTTCGTAGCCGCCGATCAGCGCTGTCCCGGTGGTCAGCGCTTCGCCGTGGTAGATGACGCCGGCCTTGGCGGTGGTGCCGCCCATGTCGAAGGCGATGGCGTTGTCGATGCCGAGCATGCGGCACAGCGCTTGCGTGCCGATGACACCGGCCGCCGGGCCGGATTCCAGCATGCGCACGCATTCTTGCTGCGCCTGCGCGGCTTCGTAGAGCCCGCCGGTCGACTGCACGACCAGAAATGAGCCGTCGAAGCCCGCCGCCCGCATGTGCGAGTCGATTTCGCCGATATAGCGGCGCACTTTCGGTCCCACATAGGCATTTGCGGCGACGGTCGAGCAGCGCTCGAACTCGCGGTATTCCTGCGACAGCTCGTGCGACGCTGAGACGAACATCGCGGGATGATTCTTTTCCAGAATCGCCTTGGCGCGCTGTTCGTGATCGGCGTTGGCGTAGCAGTTGAGAAACAGGATCGCGCAGGCGTCGATGCCGAGCTTTTGCAGCTTCGCGCCGAGCGCAGCGATTTCGCTCTCGTCGAGCGGGGTGTCGATCTCGCCGTCCGCCAGCATCCGTTCGTGGACTTCGAAGCGCAGCGCCCGGTCGATCAGCGGTACGTGCTTGCGGAAAAACAGATTATAGGCGTCGGGGCGGTTGATCCGACCGATCTCGTAAATGTCGCGGAAGCCTTCGGTGATCAGCAGCGCGGTGCGCGCGCCGGTGCGCTCCAGCATCGTGTTGATGGCGATGGTCGAGCCGTGCAGAAACAGTGCCGCCGAGCGATAATCGCTGCCCGCCTTGGCGACGCCCGCGGAAATGCCTTCGACCAGATGCGCCGGTGTCGACAGCGCCTTGCCGAAGGTGAGCTGCCCAGTTTTCTCGTCAAAGACCGCGATGTCCGTGAAGGTGCCGCCGATATCCGCGGCCAGCCGCAACCGTCCCCGCGCCGATCGTCGCTCCGCCATTCCGCCCTGACCCCGTCCCCTTACAGTTCGACAACGACGTAATCATCTTCGACGCGGACAGGGAAGGTCTCCGCCACGTAGGGGCCTTCCACCAACTTTGCGCCGGGCGCAACCGAAACGGCAAATTGCCGCGCGCGCACGCGATCGGGCTCGCACCAGGATTTTCCGGTGCGCAAATCAAACTCCCAGCCGTGCCAGGGACAGCGAACGATCTCGCCGCGGCGCGAGTAGCGGTAACAGCCCGGTTCGCTCGCCTGGAGCAAGCCGACCAGCGTGCCGTTAAACAGGCTGCCGCCCTGGTGCGGACAGCGGTTGGCGAGCGCGAAGAACTCGCCGTTGACGTTGAAGACGACGATCGGCCGGCCCCGGATATCGACCAGCTTGCGGGAGCCTGCCGGAAACTCCTTGAGCGGAGCGATGACGTGCCTTGCCATGCCGGCCGCCTAGGCTGCCGCCGCGTTGAGGCGGCCGTAGGTGGCGAGCGCGTTATCGCGCCTGATCTTCGCGTGCAGCCGCTGCGGAATGCCGAGCGGCATGATCCCATCGCCGTCGAACTGCCAATGCGGAAAGTCGGACGAGAACAACAGCATGTCGTCGGATTGCAGCTGATCGATCAGCCGCGCGACCGCCTCCGGCTCGTTCGGTCCGTCGAACGGCTGGATCGTCAGCCGCACATGATCGCGCACGATCTCATACGGCGGACGCTCCATCCACGGCACTTCGGCGCGCACGCCGCGCCAGAATTTCGACAGCCGCCACAGAAAGGCCGGCAGCCAGGTCACGCCGGATTCAATCAGCACCACCTTCAGCGCGGGATATTTGGCGAACACACCCTCGCAGACGAGACTCGCCACCTGCGCCTGGAAGCCCTGCGCCTGCGCGCAATAATCCTCGGCGTACCACGACGGCCAGCCAAGCGAGGTGACCGGGTGCCGATAGCTCGATCCGGCATGAATCCCGATCGGCAGGCCATGGCGCTGCGCGGCTTCGAACACCGGCCAGTATTGCCGGCGGCCGAGCGGCGCCTCGCCCATGGCGAGAACCAGCACCTGGACGAAGCGCTTGTCCGCCGCGCAGCGTTCGATCTCGGCAACGGCGTAATCGGTGTTCTGCATCGGCACCACGATCGAGGCGCGCAGCCGCGGATCGCGATCGAGCCACTCCTTGGCGACCCAATCGTTGATCGCCTTGGCGAACGCCGCCGCCATGTCCTCACTGAACAAGAGCTGCACGCCGTAAAGGCAATTGCAGATCGCGACATCGATGTTCCAGCGATCGAGTGCGTGCGTGCGCAGCGCCTCCAGATTATCGGCGGGCTCGCCGGATTTGCCGCGCCAGTCGGCGCGCGCGGTGAGCGGCGCATTCGGCGGGTAGTTGATCAACTCCAGCGAATTAAGCCCGCGATCGATGACGCTGTCGCGCCATTGGTCGTCCAGATACGGCAACAGCGCCTGCATGCCGGGCACATTGGCATGCACATCGCAATCGATCGTCGACCAGGAGGCGGCCATCACGCCTCGTTACCGCACATGCAGCGGCCCCGGCAAGGCTCGTTCGGCCTTTGCCGCCCACTGGGCCTCATGCCGGCCGACGAATACTGTCAGGATCGAAACGACGATGACGGCGGCAATGCCGAACACGATCCAGCCGCTCGGACCGGAGAAGATCCACCACGATCGCGCCAGCCGGGCGAATTGCACGCCGAAGAAATAGCCGCCGCTGCCGAACAGTATCGCCCACAGGCTTACGCCGATGGCGCTCGACAGGAGGAAACGCCGCCATGGCATCCGGTTGGCGCCCGCAAGAATGCCGGCGATCGCGCGCATCACCGGCACGAACTGGGCGATGACAATGATCGCTCCGCCATGCTTGAGAAACAGATATTGACCGAGTTTGATCCGCGATTCGGTAATGCCCACATAGCCGCCGTAGCGCAGCAGCAGCCAATAGCCGAAACGCCAGCCGATCGCGTATCCGATGATGCGACCGATCAACGACGCCGCTGCCGCTGTCGCGATCACTTCAACGATGTTGAGTTCGTGCGTTCTACCGGCAATAACCGAACCGACAATCAGCGCCGTCTCGCCCGGCAGCGGAATGCACATGCTCTCCAGGCCGATGAAGGCAGCAACAACGATCAATCCGTACGCGTGGATGAGATGAACAACAGAATGCATAGACTGGGTACCCGGCGAGCCATGACTTATACTGGATTTATGGCAGATGAGAACTCCTGAGGCTGGTTAAAGCGGGGTTTTGGCGACGCTACACAGCGGCCGCACGCCCGAATGCGCAGTCTCCAGCCGGCTTTCGGGAGCCTCCACGCGAACGCGGCAAAAGCCGCTCTGGTTTCGAGGACATGTACAAAGATTTGCGCGAATTCATCGATCTTGTCGACCGCCTCGGGGCATTGCGCCGCATCGACGGCGCCGACCCGCGCTTCGAGATCGGCGGCGTCACCGAGGTAGCGGCCGGCCGGCCCGATTGCCCTGCGCTGCTGTTCGACAGCATCAAGGGATACCGGCACGGCATGCGGGTATTCACCAACGCCACTACCAATGTGCAACGGGCGGCGCTGGCGCTCGGTTTGGATCCGGGACTGCGGCCCCTCGACGCACTCAAAGCGTGGATGGAGAAACGCAAAGGTTTGCGCTCGCTGCCGCCCGTTACCGTCCGGAACGCCGATTTTCTGCAAAACACGCTCTCCGGCGCCGATATCGACATCGCACGCTTTCCGGCCCCGACCTGGCACATCCGCGACGGCGGTCCCTACATCGGCTCGGGCTCGGCTGTGATCATGCGCGATCCGGATACCGGCTGGATCAACGCATCGATCTATCGGGTTCAGGTCCACGGGCCGGACAAAGTCACCGTGCAGTTCGACCATGGCGGACGGCACGGCGCCATCATCGCCAGAAAATATTGGGATCGCGGCGAGAGCTGTCCAGTCGCCGTAGTACACGGCGAGGATCCCGCCCTGTTCATCGCCGGATTCGAGTATCTGCCGGACGGCAGTTCGGAATATGAGTTTGCCGGCTCAATCAAGGGTGCGCCAATCGAAGTCTGCGCCGGACCGCAGACCGGACTGCCGCTTCCGGCTCATGCGGAGATGGTGTTCGAGGGCCGGCTGCTGCCGATGAAAGACATGACCCTGCCGGAAGGCCCGTTCGGCGAGTTCCCCGGCTATTATGCCGCCGAGGCGCGCCCCGGCCCGGTGATGCAGGTGACGGCGATCCACTTTCGCGACGATCCGATCCTGTTGGGCTCGCCGCCGATGAAGCCGCCGCGCTTTCATTTCGGCCTGCCATTCCGCGCCGCGACGATCTGGAGCAATCTGGAAGCCGCCGGCGTCACCGATGTCACCGGCGCCTGGCAGCACGTCTCGCAGCTGATGACCGTGGTGGCGTTGCGCCAGCGTTATGACGGGCACGCCAAGCGCGCCGGCCTGGTCGCTGCCGCGCACAGCTACATGGCGCGCATCATTGTCGTCGTCGACGACGATGTCGATCCGTCCAACCTCGCCGACGTGATGTGGGCGGTGACGACGCGCTGCGAGCCGGCCGACAACATCGACATCATCCGCCAGGCCTGGAGCTCTGCGCTCGATCCGCGCATTCCGCCCGCCGACAAGGACCGCGGCGTCACCTCGCACTCGAAGGCGATCATCGACGCCTGCAAGCCGTTTCCCTGGCGCGACAAGTTTCCGCCGGCCTCGGCGCTGACGCAGGAGGAGGCGCGGCAGATTGAAGAGAAGTGGGGAGGCTTGTTATCGAGGCCGTGATGAACAGACCCGCCATTCATCCGGGCGAAATCCTCGCCGAAGAGCTTGCAGCGATCGCAGTGACCCCGAGCGAGCTTGCGCGGCAATTGCGCGTGCCCACCAACCGGATCACGCAGATTTTGCACGGCAAACGAGCGATTACCGGCGACACGGCGTTGCGGTTAGGACATTGGTTTGGCACCAGCGCGCAGTTCTGGCTCAATTTGCAGAGCGCCTACGATATTCGTGTCGCGGAAAAAACAGCGGGCGCGGAGATCAGACGATTGCCGAAACGCGCGTCATAGGACTCGAGCAGATTAGACATGCGATGTAACAGCTTGGCGCCACTTCACTCCACTGCATTCGCCGAATTGAGGCTGTCGATCAACGACGACCGGTACAGAAACTTCTTGTGCAGCGAAATATCCTCGGACGTGCGCCGCAGCTCGTCCAGATGCTTGCGCCGGACCGCCGGGTCCTTCTCTTCCAGCTTGCGCTTGTTCTCGATGGTCTGCGCCTGCACGTAGTCGACCTGCGCCTTGCGGCGCTGGCGCGTGTAGCGGTCGAGCAGGCTTGCGTCGGCGCGGCCGGACCAGACATCGGCGAGCTTGTCGGCGAGATTGACCGCGTCGTGGATGCCGCCGTTCATGCCCATGCCGCCGATCGGATTGTTGACGTGGGCGCAATCGCCGGCGAGCAGCACCCGGCCTTTGTTGAAGGTTTCCGCCACGCGCTGATGCACCGCATAGAGCGCGTAATATGGAATCTCGTAGTCGCCGCTTTTGCGGTGGATGCGCTGCAGGCGGCGCTGGATGTTCTCCATGCTCAGCGCCTGTTCGTCGGTCTCCGACTCAGGAATCGGCAACACGCCGCGCCAAATTCCGGGCGGACCGTAGCCCTTGACCTTGAATAGGTTGAGCCATTCTTCCGGGTCGAAGAAATAATTGCGGGTGCAGAAGCCCTGCCCGGTCGCGCCGAAATCGAAGCTGGTGCCGATCTTGATGAAGCGCTCCGGAAAGGTGAATCCCTCGAACGCGATGCCGGCAAGCTTGCGCACCGCGCTCGAGCCGCCGTCGGCGCCGATCAGATATTGGCCGCGCAGCGTCTCGTTCTCGCCGGCGGCGTTCTGGATCGTCGCCTCGACGAGATCCGCGCTCTGCGTCAGCCCGACAAGCTTCGCCGAGAAGCGCACCTCGCCGAGCCCGCTCGCCTTGATATGCGGCAGCGCCGCGTGAACGAGCTTGTACTGCTCCCACTGCACCACGTAGGGGTACGGTACCTCGCCCTTGAGCAGGCTGATATCGAACACCGCGATCAGTTCGCCGGTCTCGCGGTTGCGGAAATGAAACAGCGGCGCCTGCATGCCGCCCGACGGCGCGTCGGAAAACATCTCCGCTTCGAGGCCGAGTTCGACCAGCATCTCGACCGTCGGCGTGTGGATGGTGGCGGCGCGCTGATCCTCGGCGGCGTCCGGCAATTGCTCGATCAGCGTGACCGGAATGCCCTTCTTGACCAGCGCCAGCGTCATCACGGCGCCGACCGGCCCGCAACCCGAAACGATGACGCGATCGTCGGTGGCCGCCATGGCGTCTCTCACACCTTCGAAATATCGAACACCGAGGGGTGGAACAGCTCCTCGATCTTGACCTTGCGGTCCGCCAGCCCCTGCTCGTGGATGTATTGCGTCAGCGCCTCGATCTCCGGCTGGTTCTCGTCGATGCCGTATTTCCAGAAATCGTCGCCCATGATCGCGGCGGTTTCGTGGGTCTCGGCTTCCAGCCACGGCAGCGTCACCATCAGCGCGTTGACGTCGCGCAGGTCGATCATCGCCAGCGCCTTGGCTTCGCAGAACGCCTTGTAGACGCTGGTCGCGAGCCACGGATATTTCTCGGCGAGCGGCTTGCGGATGCCGATCAGGTGCATGATCGGAAACAGCCTGGTCTTTTTGTAGTAGGCGACTTCCGCCTTGCGGGTGTCGGGAAACAGCCGCGCGATATGCGGCTCGCCGGCAAGGAACGAGGACGGCGCGCGCGCCGTGAACAGCGCGTCGAGTTCGCCGTCGCGCAGCATCCCGACCAGCGTCTTGTCGTGCGGGATCGTCTTGAGATCGAGGCCCGGTATCGGCTTAAGCGGCGTGCGCTCCTCGCGGCCGGCCTGCTCCTGGCCGCCGCTGCGCCAGGCAATTTCAGTCGGCTTCACGCCGTATTCGTGCTGCATCAGCCCGCGCATCCACACCACGGCGGTGATCTGATATTCCGGCACGCCGATGCGCTTGCCGCGCAGGTCTTCCGGCTTGTCGATGCCGGCGCCCTTGCGCACATAGATGCCGGAATGGCGGAAGATGCGCGACACAAATGCCGGCACGCCGATATAGCCGGCGGTGCCGGCCGACACCGTGCGGATGTAGCTGGAAAACGAAATCTCCGAGACGTCGAATTCCTGGAATTTGAACGCGCGGTGGAAAATCTCCTCGGGATACATCGGCAGATAGGTGACGTCGCAGCCCTCGACTTTCACCCGCCCGTCGCGGATCGCCCGCGTTCGGTCGTAATTGCCGCACGCAATCGTTATCGGCACGTCACCCATCACAGCTCCTTTTCCGTCATCCTGAGGTGCCTCTTTCCGTCATCCTGAGGTGGCCGCCGCAGGCGGCCCTCGAAGGATGCGGCCGAGGCGCAAATCGAAATCGGCAGGCCGATTTCGAAGCGTTTTAGTGCTCAGATCGGCTATAGGCGATCTGAGTGGCCGTCGCCCTTCGAGGCTCGTTACGCTCGCACCTCAGGGTGACGGTGAACAGTATCGCTTCGTATAGTAGGTCTGCGGCAAGCTGTGAAGCGCGGCGCAGCAAGGCTGCGATGCGCGGCGAAGTGCATTAATGTGCATTCAACCTGCACAAAGTTTCGTCATCAGGAGAATCCGCCATGTCGGTTGATGGATTGACGAGTGTCGCCAGCAGCTTCAGCCCGAAGGAAACACTCGATCGTCTCGAAGCGCAGATCAAAGCCAAGGGCCTGACCGTGTTCGCCCGCGTCGATCATGCGGCGGGCGCGGCGGCGGTCGGCATGGCGCTGCGCCCTACCGAGGTCGTGCTGTTCGGCAATGCGCGCGGCGGCACGCCGTTGATGCTGGACCAGCAGACCGCGGGCATCGACCTGCCACTGAAATGTCTGGTCTGGCAGGACGAGGCCGGCAAGACCTGGCTGTCCTACAACGAACCGGACTGGATCGCGCACCGCCACGGCCTCGGCGCCGCGAGCGACGCGCCGCGTCACGCCATGACCGGCCTTCTCGCCACATTGGTCAAGGACGCGACGTCCAGCAACGGCTGACCGCCCCGCCGTCAAGTTTTTGCTCCACAGTGCATACTGTGGCGGGTAAAGTCGTTGGCTCAGACGAGCCGCTCGCGGCTCCTTCTCCCCGCGTGCGGGGAGAAGGAGGCGCCAGGCCGAACCGCGGAGTAAAGCTTCTGTTTATCGGTTGCAGCGCGCCGCCTTGTTGTTCCTACCCGCGCGCGATAGCCTCCGCGCCAAGGAGAAACACCATGATGTCGCAACCATGAATTCAACAGTGATCGGCGGCGCGATGCTGCCGCATGCGCCCCAGTTCTTCACCATGCCGGACACCGAGGACAAGGCGCTGGTCGCCCATGTGCGCGAGGTTGCCGCCGATGTCGGCAAGCGGCTGCGCGCGCTCGACCCCGACCTCTGGATCATTTTTTCCAACGACCACGCCGAGCAGTTCTTCCACACCGCCGCGCCGCCCTTCACCATCCATGTCGGCGGCGAGGCGAGCGGCGATTTCGCCGGGCGCAAATTCCACTGGAAGGTCCCGAGCGAGATCGGCTTCGAGCTGGTGCGCCAGCTTTATCGGCAGAATTTCGATCCGGCGTTTTCCTCGACCGCCAAGATCGATTATGCCATCGGCATTCCGCTCACCCATCTGGGCCACACCGGGCCGGTGCTGCCGATCTATGTGAACGCCTATCTGCCGCCGCAGCCGACCATGGAGCGCTGCTATCAGTTCGGCCAGGCGGTGGCCCGCACCGTCACCGCGCTGGGGCTCAAGACCGTGATCCTGTCGTCGGGCGGCATGTCGCATTTTCCCGGCACCGACCGCTACTCCAATCCGGAGCTGGCCTGGGACAAGCGCGTGCTGGAAAAGCTCGCCGCCGGCAATCTGAAATCGCTGATCGGCTACGACGAAAGCGAACTCGACGACACCGGCAATATCGAATTGCGCTGCTGGGCCTGCGCCGCCGGCGCGCTCGGCGAACGGAAGCCCGACGTCGTCTCGATGGACCCGAGCTGGCATCACAACTACGCCTCGCTCGCCTGGATCGGCAGCGGCGCCGAGCCGCACCGCGAGGCGCACTATCCCTCGATCAAGCCCGAACTGGTCGAGCTCACCTCGGCGCTGCACGGCCTCGCCCACGACGCCAACATGCGCGCGCAATATCTTGCGGACGCCGCAGCCTTCGCCGACCGCTTCACCCTGCCGCCCGAGCAGCGCGACGCGCTGATCAAGCTCGACCTGCCGTCCATCGTGAAAATGGGCGCGCACCCGCTGGTGCCGTTCCTGGCGCAATTGCAGATGAAGCACCAGCGGCCGCAGGGGTGAACGGGCGAGCGTAGCCCGGATTGCGCATAGCGCAATCCAGGATATCCTCTCGGCATGGTCCGCTACCGACGGAATTTTCTCTCAGGCGGGACGTTCTTCATCACCGCGACGCTGAACGACCGAAGTTCGCATGTCCTCGTCGAGCACATTGGAGCGCTGCCGGCACGACGACGGGCGGGACGCTCAGCGGCTCTCTAGTGGTGCAGTAGCCATGGCCTCTCGGAATTTCCAATCACTAAAGCGGATTCCGGTCATATTGAAGCATAGCCTGCATGTCTGAAATAGTTGGCACATTCTTGCGGACTGAGCTGGGGGATGAACGAGCCAATTGCTCGATTGAGGCCGGGAACGGTTCGCGCCGCAACCTTGCGCAGGAAGGTCTTGAATTTGCTGTAGGGCATCTCGATCGGGTTGAGGTCGGGCGAGTATTTCGGCAAGTAGCGAAGTGTCGCCCGCGCTTTCTCGATTGCCTCCCGAATGGCCGGCCCCAGGTGGACTCGACAGTTATCCATCACGACGATGTCGTTGCGCTTGAGCGTGGGAACCAAGCACTGCTCGACATAGGCAAGAAACATCTCGCCGGTCATGGCGCCTTCGACCACCATCGGTGCGATCATTTCATGGTAGCGCAGAGCGGCCACAAAGGTGATTGTCTCCCACGTTCCGAGCGGAACGCTGCCGATCACCCGCTTGCCCCGTGGAGCCCGCCCGTGGAGCCGCACCAGGTTCGTGCTGACCGCAGTCTCGTCGATAAATACCAGCCGGGCGGGATCAAGCATGCCTTGCGCTCGCATCCAACGTCGGCGCGCTCGCGCGACATCTGCGCGCTGCCGCTCGGCCGCTTGCAGGCTTTTTTTTGAGGGTGATGTTGTGTCGATCAAGAAACCGCCAGAGCGAGCTGCGGCTAGTGTTGATCCGCCGCTTGCGCAGCGCTGCAACCGTCTCGACCAAAGTCAGGTCCGGCTGTTCAGCAACCAGAGCCAGGATCGCGGTGGCGAACTCCTCCAGCGGAGAAACGCTTCCGCCGCGCGGCTTCGGCGCGGCGCTTCTGCTTTCGTGCCAGCGCTGCAGCCACTTGATCGCCGAGCTTACGCTCACCTCGAAACGTTCGGCCGCCTCGTGTCGCGATGCACCGGTCTCCACAGCTTCGATAACGCGTTCCCGCAGGTCACCAGAATAAGCCTTCGGCATCGCCAGCCCCCGTCGAGGAGAATCAATGCACAAAAACTCGCCCATCCTTAACCGCCTGGGAATCCCACCGATTCAAATCGGACGGGAACCGCTTTAGCTAACGAACAGTTCAGCCTCGACCTGCCCCCGCCTTCGGGCAAGGACAGTTTCTTCATACTTGCTCCGCACAAGGCGGGCTCATCCCTTTTGACCCAAATCGTCTGCGAGCTAGCACACGCAGCCGGTCGGCCCGTCGTTGATATTCCCGATCAGGCCTTTAAGCAGGGCGTCGACGAGGGGGACTTACCACTCGATGCGGCGATGCTGCTGAACCAGCCCGGCTATATATTCGCCGGACACCGATCGGCACGATTGCTGTCCCTCGTTCGACGATATCGCTCCGACAGAAAAATACTGCTCGTGCGGGATCCGCGCGATATCGCGGTATCGTTTTACTTTTCCGTAGTATACAGCCACTTCGATCCTGCCCTAGGGGTGGCTTCAAAAATGCTGAACGAATATCGATCGCTCAGTGAGAACCTTGATGTCAGTGAATTCGTTGAACGAGGGCTGGCAGATCCCGTGCTAGATGGCATGCGGGAGCTCGCTACACATTTTCATCACCTTCCCAACTGCCGACTGTTCCGATATGAGGATGTCATCTTCCATAAATATGAATTCGTGACCGAACTGGCGCGTGACTCGACATACAAGTGCCGCAACCCGTCGCGGCCGAAATTGCGAGACGCCACGACATTTGGCCTACCGAGGAGCGGCCGACCGAGCACATCCGGCAAGTGACTCCCGGGAAATCACAAGCGGTATCTTAGCGAGGCCGCTTGTCGGCGCATTGAATCGTTGTTTGACGGCGTGTTTAAGACGTTTGGATATCCCCTTGCGACTGCAAGCACGCGCCCGGCGCTGAGTCCGAGCGAAGTTGATGCATCGGAAAATGAAACGGAGGCTCGCAGATCTATTAAACAGGTGACGGCCGCATTTACCGATCTTCCTGAACAGATCAATATTTTGACCGGCCGGTTGAACCAGTCCGAGGCCAACAGAACCTTGCGGCTCGGGCAACTCCGTTCTTTGGCCGAAAGGCTGAAACTGTCCGAGGCCGACAGAGCCTTGCGAACTCGAACAAATCCATACTCTGACCGAGATGCTGAACCAGTCCGAAGCCGACAGAGCCTTGCGAACTCGAACAAATCGATACTTTGACCGAGAGGCTGAACCAGTCCGAGGCCGACAGAGCCTTGCGACTCGAACGTATCCATACTCTGACCGAGAGGCTGAACCAGTCCGAGGCCGACAGCGCCTTGCGAACTCGAACAAATCCATACTCTGACCGAGATGCTGAAAGAATCCGAAGAAGATCGGGCCGCGCGCCTCGAGCAGATCAATGTTCTCAATGAATGGGTGCGGCGGCTGCAGGCCTGATGGGTCGTGCGCCCGCGGGCGTCAGACATGGCTTCCGGCCGCCCGGGAATTACGGTGACCGGGAATTAGAGAATTACGGTGAGTGCATTTAATTACCATCCACCCCATCCCCGCTATCCCTACCCAATCGGCCGGATAGATGCCGAGCCTGACCATGCGGTGGAAGGGCGAATGCGGCCAATCCGGCAAGCGATGGGCAAAGGCGCCAACGGGTCCGCGCCAAGCGCGGCCCGATGACAGGCTCCGCGCCGTGCCCACGCGTGCTGACAAAGAGAAAATCCGCGTGGGCTTCGCTGCGCTCAGCCCACCCACGCGGCGTTTCCCGGATGCGGTGCAGCGCGGAGCGGTGCACCGCTGATCCGGGATCGTCGCGGACTCCGCGTTCGCAACGATCCCGGGTCTGCAGCGCACCATTCCGCTATAGCGAGTTCGAAGACGCGCGTAAACGCGCTGGTGTGCGTGCTGCGCTGCGCCCGGGAAACGCCGCGAACGTAGCCCGGCAAACGCTACCGGCCTGGCAGGTTTATGAGGCCGCACTGGGCGCCGGCTCCCTTGCAGGCGCTGCCGAGACCGGAATCGATCCGGCAGGGATTTGTCGTGCCACCGCAGAATTTCGGACCGCCGCCGTTCGGCAGACAGTTCGGGTTGCCGCGTTTGCACGCCGCCGATGCACCGTCGATGCCGGCCGCGGTGAGCGTGGACGCCGCGATCGCCAGCGCCAAGAGGGTCTTGAGGGTCGTCGTCATTGTCAGCTCCTGTTTTCATGGAAGAGCGTGATTACCCTTCTCATGTCAGGAGGCTAGCAACGGCATCCCGGGGCCACTGTGTTGGCCATCACAAAAATGCCGATTCTCGCGGCTTAAGCGCATTCCTTTTCGAGGTCGGCCGGCGGCCGCTCCATGTCCGATGTCCGACATGCCCTGGGGCCGGAATTGCGGTGACGGAATTGTGATGACAGTGCACTTAATCAGAACGCCAACGACAAAAATAAGTGCACTGTCACCGCGACCGCGTAACCTGAGATGGCCGCTGGTGGCACGGTGGTGTCGCGGCCCGCTCTTTCGCGAGCGCGCCGGCAATCTTTATCTTGGCGCCCGCTCGAAGTATATGAATGGCGGGGCGGCTTACGGCAGTCGTGCACAAAGAGAGAGGGTGTCAATGAAGCAGCTGGGAACCGCGCTCCTCGGCGTCGTGATTATTTCAACCGTCCTGTGGTCGGCAGTTGCGCCGGCGTCCGCGCTCGGCGGCTGCGGCCCAAACCGGCATCGCAGCAGCGTGACGGGCCGCTGCATCTGGGGCGGTCAGAATCAATCCTGGTGTCTGAGACATACCGGTCATAGGGCCGTTCGTGCGCCCAACGGCAACTGGGTCTGCATCCGATAATCCGGCGCCGCGCATCCACAGCACGTAGATGGGTTGAACGAAGTGAAACCCACCCTACCCGTTTGATTCGTTTGAAAACGCCCGCACTGTCAGCATCTTAGCTGAACAAATCCAAATCATGGCGGCCGTGTCACATTTCCGCGGCCGCGAATTGAACAAACAGCGCGAAATGATTCGGCGTCAGATCAAGGGGATGGCTCAGCCCGGCGGAATTTCTTGAATTCGCCCCGTGTGGCGAACTAAAAGAAACCCATCTCGCTCGGCCAAGGGACGTCAACCGGTGACGGCCGATTGATGCGAGCGGGAGCGGTGCCCGGGACGGGGCTCGTAACTCCATCTGCGGGCGGTTCGGAAACTCGCCCGGCTGGCGAAAGTCGGCCTTGCCAGGAGCTGGCTGCCCGGGGCGCGGATCGGTTGTCCGCGACCATGAAGCGCGGGACCGGACTGAGCCTTAGGCCGAGAGGCCTTTGGCGAGAGCCGCGGTAGAGCGCCGGAAGGCGAGCGCGTCCGCCAAAAGCGGCGCGCGCCGCGAACCCGCTCGGGCGGCAACGCTCGGATTGCGCGGAGCGGCCTCTGTATGCGCCTTTCGGCGCTCCGCCTCCCTTTATTTTGAGGCGGCCGTTCGTGAAAACTTTTGGCAAAGCTCGGGGCGCGAACAAAAAGCGCAGCGCGAGAACCAGACTGCTCGCTCACCTCTCCCCGCCGTGCGGGGCAGAGGTCGACTGAGCGAAGCGAAGGAGGGTGAGGGGGCCTTTCCGCGATTCTGACCTTAGCGGGTGACGCGACCGCGCATCAGACGTTCCTGCGACACTCAAACTCGCGGCGACGCCCCCTCCCCGCGTGCGGGAAGGAGGAGAAAAAGCACACCGCGGGAACAAGAAAATATGCCACACTCCCGAAAACGCCTTGGGGGGAAACATCATGTCCGACACATTGCCGCTGACCGAGCAGACAATCGCCGCGCGGATCGAGCGCCTGCCCTATTCGGGCTGGCACATCATCGTCACCGCCGTGCTGGGCGTGGCGATTTTCTTCGATTCGTTCGATTCGCTGGCCATTGCCTATGTGCTGCCGGTGCTGGTGCGCGACTGGCACATTCCGCCGGCCCATATCGGCCTCCTCATCAGCAGCGCGAATTTCGGCCAGGCCGTCGGCGCGCTGCTGATGAGGAGGCCGATATGGGCCGGCGGAATGTGCCAGTCGCGCACCAGCACCGGCAGCACATAGGCAATGGCCACAAATCAACAAATCGAAGAAAATCGCCACACCAGCGCGCGTGGCGATCATGTGCCAGCCCAATAGGCAGGCGCTCAATCCGCGCGCGATTGTCTGCTCGTCAGCGCAATGTGTCGACATGATGTTTCCCCCCAAGCGTTTTTGGAGTGTGGCATATTTTCTTGTTCCCGCGTTGCTTTTCTCCTCCTCCCCGCCGCGGGGAGAAAAAGCACACCGCGGAACAAGAAAATATGCCACACTCCCGAAAACGCCTTGGGGGGAAACATCATGTCCGACACATTGCCGCTGACCGAGCAGACAATCGCCGCGCGGATCGAGCGCCTGCCCTATTCGGGCTGGCACATCATCGTCACCGCCGTGCTGGGCGTGGCGATTTTCTTCGAATTCGTTCGATTCGCTGGCCATTGCCTATGTGCTGCCGGTGCTGGTGCGCGACTGGCACATTCCGCCGGCCCATATCGGCCTCCTCATCAGCAGCGCGAATTTCGGCCAGGCCGTCGGCGCGCTGACCTTCGGCTGGATCGCCGAGCGCATCGGGCGGGTGAGCACGGCGCGGATCGCGATTGCGATTTTCGCCGTCATGAGCCTCGCCTGCGCGGCAACGAGCAACTACGACCAGCTCATCGTCTGCCGCTTTCTCCAGGGCATCGGGCTGGGCGGCGAGATACCCATCGCCTCCACCTATATCAGCGAAATCCTGCGCGCCGACCGGCGCGGCGGCCGCTTTCTGACCTATCAGATCATCTTTCCGGTCGGCCTTCTGATGTCCGGCGTGGTCGGCGCCTCGGTGGTGCCGCGCTTCGGCTGGCAGTGGATGTTCATCATCGGCGCCCTGCCGGGCATCGTCGCGCTGGTGATGCAGCGCTACTGCCCGGAATCGCCGCGCTGGCTCGCTTCGCGGGGCCGCCTCGACGAGGCCGACCGGGTCATGACCGAGATCGAGGGCATCGTCTCGCACCACGGCGCTCGCCCGTTGCCGCCGGTACCGGACCTGAAGGTCCAGCCGCTCGGCACGCGGACCCGCTGGCAGGAACTGTTTGAAAGCTACTATCGGTCGCGCACGCTCTTAGTCTGGGTGATCTGGGCGTCGTGCTACATCATCGCCTACGGCCTGCAAGGCTGGATCCCGACGCTCTATCGCGAGGTCTATCACCTGCCGCTGCAGCAGGCGCTCAACTACGCGATCTTCGCGCCCGCCGGCAGCCTGGTCGGCTCGCTGATCTGCGCGTTCCTGATCGATAGCACCGGGCGGCGCTACTGGTTCACCGCGGCGTTCTTTCTCACCGCCGTGGGGCTGATCTGGCTCGGCACGGTCGGCGCCGGCACGGCGTTCGGCATGCTGCTCGGCTTCATGTTCTGCTCGGCGTGGCTCGGCTCGATGAACATGACCATCTTCCTCTACACCGCCGAGATCTATCCGACGCGGATGCGGGCACTCGGCGTCAGCTGGGGGAGCTTCTGGCTGCGCGCCGCCGCCACCGTCGGCCCGCTGATCGTCGGCTTCGTGCTGCCGCGCTACGGCATCAAGGGCGTGTTCCTGACGTTCTCGATCTTCGCCGTCATCGGCTGTATCGCGGCGACCTTCATGATCGAGACGCGGCGGCGCGTGCTGGAGGAAGTGTCGCCCTGAGCGGGGATCATAGCGCGTATGTGCAACGGGGCTGTCGTTGATTCGGCTCCTGCGCGGGACTAAGGTTTGGCAACCGATTTACCCGCAATTCAAGCCGCCCGGAGACAACAATGAAGAAGCTGGTGTTGGAGACGACCGCGCCGTTCCAGGGTCTGCCCGAACTCGTGGCCTATGACGAAGGCCTGTTCGCCAAGGAAGGCCTCGATATCGAATGGGCCGACCGCGAAATCGGCGTCGAGAAGAAGGTCCAGGTCAACGTCACCTCGCCCAAGGGCGTCGATCCGTTCGCCAGCCACGGCAAGCTCCTGGAACAGGGCAAGGCCGACATGTACAACGCCTGCGAATGGGGCAATTACTGCCGCGTCCAGGATACCGACCAGAACAGCCGCCAGCTCGGCCGCCGCGCCATCATCGCCTATTCGGCGCTCGTGGTCCGGCCCGACTCGCCGGTCTATACGCCGCAGCAGATGGCCAATCGCCTGATCGGCCTGCCGTTCTATTTCGGCACCCACTACATCGCGCTGCACATGCTGGAAGGCTTCGTGCCGCGCGAACTGATCAAGGTCTGCCGCGCGCCGAACGGCTCGCGCTATCGGCTCGACGCGCTGATGAACGGCGAGATCGAGGCCACCACGCTGACCGAGCCGCACATCACGCTCGCCGAGAAGAAAGGCTGCCGCACCATCTGCTCGGCCTTCTTCCATGGCACCGAGGTCGCCTCCAACAAGGTCGACGCCGAGACCTACGCCGCCTTCAACCGCGCGGTGCGCGAGGCGGTGCGGCGCATCAACGCCAACAAGAAGGCGTACATGCACTATTTCATAGACTATTACGCCAAGAAGGACCCGGAGATCGCCGCGCTGAAGGTCGAGGATTTGCGCGAGAGCCGGCTGGTGGTCTGCGATCCGGCGCCGATCCCGGCCGACGAGATGCAGCGCACCTACGACTGGCTCAAGAGCTGGGGCATGCTGGAAGAAACCGCCTCGCCGCTGCAGCTGGTCAATGCGGAGCTGCAGAGCGACGCGCACCGGACCGCGGCGGAGTAGAACCTTTTCCGCCTCATCCTGAGGTGCTCGGCGCGTAAGCGCCGAGCCTCGAAGGACGAGGCGGCCTGGGCATAGCAGCATCCTTCGAGACGCCCGCTTCGCGGGCTCCTCAGGATGAGGCGCGTGAGAGCGCGCCGATACCGAGGTTTCCATGCGCAACGGACACGCCGACGAGATTGCCAAGCTGATCGAGCCCGGGCGCGTGCACCGGCGTGTCTATACCGACCCGGACCTGTTCGAACTGGAAATGGAACGGATCTTCGGCCGAGCCTGGCTGTTTGTCGGTCATACTAGCCAGGTGCCCAATCCGGGCGACTACATCACCACCGAGCTCGGCCGCCAGCCCGTGGTCATGACACGCCACAGCGACGGCGCGGTGCATGTGCTGCTCAACCGCTGCACCCACCGCGGCGCCAAGGTGGTCAACGAGCGGCGCGGCCACGCCCAGCGGCTCACGTGCTGCTATCACGGCTGGTCGTTCGATACCGACGGCAAGCTCGCCACGGTGCCAGTGCCCGAAGGCTGCGGCGCGAGCTTCAACAAGGACGCGTTCGGGCTCGCCCGCGCGCCGCGCACCGGCGACTATCGCGGCTTCGTGTTCGCGAGCCTCGCCGAGAGGGGGCCGAGTTTCGAGGACCATATCGGCCCGATGAAGGGCAACATCGACGACCTAGTCGATCGCGCGCCCGACGGCGCGCTTTCACTCGACGCCGGCATGCACCGCTATGTCTATCACGGCAACTGGAAGCTTCAGGTCGAGAACGTGCTCGACTCCTACCATGTGCCGTTCGGCCACGCCTCCACCGTCAACAAGCAGGGCGTGCAGTTCGCCCGCCGCGAAGGCGACCAGAAAGGCGCCGCCGTCGTCGAGACGGAGAAGAAGCAGACCGCAGCATCGTGGAAAGACCGCAAGAGCTTCACCGCGGGTAACGGCCACGGCTGGACCAGCAATACCGCGCTCGACGAGGGCAAACGGTCGAGCCCGGTATTCGACGAATACAAGCGCGTGCTGGCCGAAAAGGCCGGCGCCGAACGCGCGGCGGAAATTCTTACCCCCCGGCTGCACAATTCGCTGATCTACCCCAACATGTCGATCATGGGTCTGAACATCCACGTGCGGGTGATCAAGCCGATCGCGGTCGACCGTACCGAAGTGAACATCTATCCGATCCGCCTCTCGGGCGCGCCGGCGGAGATGAACTCCGCCAATATCCGCCTGCTCAACGTTACCCACTCGGCAGCCTCGTTCGTGCAGACCGACGATCTGGAATCCTTCGTGCGCGCCCAGAAGGGCCTGCAGAGCCATCTGACCGACTGGGTCGATATTTCGCGCGGGCTCGGCGCCGAGGAGCCCGACACGGCGACCAACGCCACGCGCGGGCTCGCGACCCACGAGATGGTGGTGCGCGCGCAATACAAAGCCTGGCTCGGCTACATGCACGAGGCCGCATAATGGCGCTGGCGACGCGCAGGCTGGCGCTGGCAGCGGGGATCGACCGCGGCCCGTTCGAGGATTTTCTCATCGACGAAGCGCGTCTGCTCGATGAACGGCGCTTTCGCGACTGGATGGCGCTGTTCGACGAGGACGGCACCTATTGGGTGCCGGCCGTGCCCGACCAGAAGAGCCCATTCGATCAAGCCTCGCTGTTCTATGACGACCGCGACCTGATGAAAACGCGGATCGAGCGGCTCGAACATCCGCGCATCCATGTGCAGACGCCGCCGTCGCGCACCGCGCATATCGTCGGCAACGTGGTGATCGAGCATGCCGATGACGGCAAGGGCGAATATCGGGTCGGTTCCACGTTCATCATGGTCGAATACCGCGATGACGAGCAGCGGCTGTTTGCCGGGCGGCAACGCCATCATCTGCGGCGTCATGGCGATACGTTTCGTATCGTGCAGAAGCGGGTCGATCTGATCAATTGCGATGCCGCGTTTGCAGCGATGGCGGTGCCGATCTGAGGCGGAGAGCAAATGAGCGGCATTGGCGCACGATGGCGGCATGCCGGGTTGCTTGTTGCTGTTGCGCTGCTGTTGGACGCATGCGCCGGGCGCCATTCGGGCTTCGGCGGTAGCAGCGGCGGCGATGACGGGATTCACGCCCTTCCGGACAATTACAAGTCCGACATTCTCGCCGCCATGCACGCCTACCTGAACGACCCGACCGGAATTCGCGACGCCGCCATTTCCACGCCGGCCATCAAGGATGTTGCGGGGAGCGGCAACCGTTACATGGTCTGCCTGCGTTTCAACGCCAAACGGAGCAACGGCGCCTATGCGGGCGACCAGCAGATTGCCGCGATGTTTCCTCGCCGGCCGGTTCGACGATTTCCTTGACGCCAAGGCGTCACGCGAACCGTGCGCCGGCACGGCCTATGCCCCATTCCCGGAGCTCGAACAGCTCAAGCGATGACCGCTCAGGCGCGCTCTTGCCGGCTGAAATAGACCGATGCGCCCGAGCCGGCGAGACTTGCGGCAATGATGGCGAAAACGCCGGCGACCCCGGTCGCGGCGGCGACGAGGCTCGCCAGGAACGGCACCGCCGCCTGCCCGAGCCGGTTGCCGGTGATGCGCAGCGACATCACCGTACCCATCGCGGCGGGCGACGCGAGATCGACCACGTTGGTCAGGCTGAGCGTTGTGGCGATGCCCAGCGCGAAGCCGAGAAAGGTCATCGCCGCATACATCACCGCCAGATGAATTGGCAAGGCGAAGCAGGCAAAGCCTACGCCCGCGGCAGCCATGGTGATGAGCGTCAATTTCTGCCGCTCGACCAAGCGCAGGATGCGCGTATAGGACAAGCGCGAAAACAGCGACGCCACCGAGCGCACGGTGAGCAAGGCGCCGATATTGCGCACATCGATATTCTGTTCGGTGCCGAGCAGCGGCAGATAGATCGTCAGCAGATCCTGCGACGTGATGGTGATGACGCTGGCGATGAGCACCGCCATCAGCCCGCTCTGGCGCATCAGCGCACGCACCGGCACCACCCCGCTGCTCTTTTCGGTCCGGTTGTGCTTCGGCTCTGGGCGTATGACAGCAGACGTGATGAGCGAGATGACGGCGACGATAAGCGCCAGCCCGAACAGGCGACCCGTCGCCGGCACGGTGGCCGTACCGCCCTGCCAGGCGATCAGGTAGGGGCCAAGTCCCTGACCGATGGCGCTGCCGACCACGTAGTTGCCGAAGGCCGCATCGCGGCCGCGCGGCCCGGCGCTGCGAATGCACAGCATCTGCTGGCTCGCCATCAGAAACAGATGACCGACGCCGAACAGCGCGGTGAGTATCAGCAGCCCGGCGAGCGAGTTGGCGAAAAAGCAGAAGCCGGCGCAAACCAGCACGAACGCGCCGGAGCCAAACCAGGCGGCTTGCGCGTCGTAGCCGCGGTCGAGGAGACGGCCGACCCACACGGCGAGGAACGTCGGCGGCACCGCGAACGTCGCCGAGATGACGCCGAGCCAAACGACCGGAAGATCAAGTTCTATTGCCCGATAGGACGTTGTCACGCGAACGATCGCGTAGATCGTTTGCACGGTGGCCGAGTACACGACCAGTGGGATGAGCAAGCGGTAATCGACGTCGTTTGCCTGCCCGCGGGACGCCAGGAATTTGGAGAAGGAATTCAATACCGCGCCCCTGCCCCCGCGCCCTCCGCGGCCAACACTCCTCTTTATCACCGTTGCGCCGTTGCGAAACCTGTCGCGGACGCATTGTCATGCTGCAGCAAACATCCGGCTTCTGTTCTTTATCCGTTCTTTAGCCGCGTCGCGCGGACGCGCAAAACTGGCGGCCCGCCTTCAGCCGTTCGGCTTCCAGCGCAGGTTGATGACCTCGTTGCCAAGTTCGCGATTTATCGTGATCGCATGCTGCTGCATGGTCAGCGTCGCCGTCTCGCCGTCGCCGCGCGGACATTGCACATCATCGAAGCGCACACCCGAGCGGCTGAGCGACCGTCCGAATTGCGTTTCGACATCGTCCATCGGCAGAGTTGCCGGAAATGGCGGCGAAACGTAAACCTTGCGCTGGCCGTGTGAAGGCGCGAGGCAGTAGCGCCAGTCGGCCGCGTGTGCCAGTTGCGGCAGCACCAGCAGTCCCAGTGCAAAAAGTGCGCGCATCTGATGGCGTCCTACCGGTGTTTTGCAGCGCTCGAAGACGCAACGTGCCCGATTCGCACCGTCAAGTGAATCCGAAAAAATCGGGATCGTCGAAGGGCACGGGCGAGTTTTCGCTGTCGTCGCTAAGGCATTTCCCCGCCGTCCGGTCTCGGTTACGCTCGCGGCCCAAACCAGGGAGGCGAGCATGCTGTTCGGCGGCTGCAATTGCGGGGCAGGATCGACGTTGTTGTCGGCCTACGGCTCGCTGTGCGCCGGGGGCGCCGGCTTCGTGTCGGCGATGATCGGCGCGATGGTCGCCGGTGCCCGGAGCGCGGACGCGCCGAAGCTTGGCCGCGCCGCGCCGGAAGTGGACCGGCTCGCGGTGCGCATGGTGACCGACAACGTCGTCATCCAGTTCGTACCGCAGGAGACGCGCCATGGCGTCGCCATCGAGCGCCGCGTGGGCGGTAACACAACGCCGGATGCCCCACCCCAGACCGCGCTCAACGGCGAGTGGGGCCTGGCGATGCACGCGCAGTCGCACCGCGGCGGCGAGGAACGTAACGTGCTTATCGACTTCGGCTATACGCCGGAAGTGCTGCTCAACAACATGTCGATCCTGAAGATCGATCCGGCGACGTTCGACGCGCTCGTGCTCAGCCACGGCCACTACGACCATTTCGGCGGCATGGTCGGCTTTCTTGCGGCCAACAAGAACAGGCTCAAACGCAAGCTGCCGTTCTACGTCGGCGGCGAGGATGCGTTCTGCATTCGCCGTAACGCCGGCGGGCAATTCGGCGCGCTCGACCGCAAGGCGATTTTCGATGCCGAGCTTACGCTGATGACGTCGGAAGGCCCGGCGACCGTTGCCGATCATGCCTTCACGACCGGCCGCATCGGCCAGACCTCGTTCGAGAAGCCGTTGCAGCCGAGCCTGGAAATCGTCGGCATCTTCGACGGCATGGGCTGCTTCCCGGAAAAAATGCCGGCGGCCAAGAATACCGGCAGCTACATTCCCGACGATTTCGATCACGAGATTGGCACCGCCTACATGGTCAAGGGCAAGGGCCTGGTAGTGCTCACCTCATGCAGCCACCGCGGCGTCATCAACGCGGTCAAACAGGCGCAGGAAGCTTCCGGCATCGACAAAGTGCACGCCGTCGTCGGCGGCTTTCATATCGTGCCGCCGCTCGGCGACGATTACATCCGCCAGACCGTAGACGCTTTCAGGGAAATCAATCCCGACCTGATCGTCCCGGCGCACTGCACCGGCGATCGCTTCTACGACCTCGCGCGGGATGCCCTCGGCGACAAGGTGGTGCATTCCGCCGTCGGCACGCGGTTCGTCTTTGCGAGCTAAAATCCCGCCACCCTTTCCAGGGTCTTGCCAGCCTGCGCGCTGCGTATGGCGTCGAGTTGCTCGGGCGAATGCCGCAGTTGCCCGACCTCCTTGGCAAATTCCGGCTTTGCGCGCAGTTTCTCGGCCCAGGCGTGAACATTCGGATGCAGCCGCGCAAACGGATAGCCGGCAAGCGAGAGCCGGTGCTCGTAGATGAACCAGGCGATGTCGAGCACGGAGAGATCGGCGCCCATCAAATATGGCTGCTTCGCCAGCGTCCGGTCGAGCTGATCGAACTCCGTCCGGAATTTTTGCGCCGAGGCACGCGCCCGCTCGTCGGTAAAACCTTCTTTCGCCGCGCGCTGCCAGAATTCGATCTGGACCCGCTTTTCGGAATCCTGGGTGCCCTGCACGGTTCCGGCGCCATTCTTGATGTAGCTGTCGAGCGCGGCCGCTGGCTTTGGTGGCCCGGGCGGCGCAAACACGAAACGGAAGCTTAATGTTCGCAAATCGAGGTGCAGATCGTCCTCGTGCCGCAGCAGCGCCGCAACTTCGCTCTCGTGACCGGCCGGGATCAGCCTTGGCGCCGGGAATTTCTCCTCCAGGTATTGGATGATGTCGTTGCTTTCGATGTGCACTGCGCCGTCATCGACCAGCACCGGCACCAAGCCGCGCGGATTGATGCCCAGAAACCACGGCTGCATATTCTCGTAGCCCGGCAGGTCGATCGGATGCGACGCCCAGGGGATGTTTTTGAGGTTAAGAAAGATGCGCAGCTTCTGTGAGCATGACGAACCGGCGAAATGCAGGACATGGACGCCCTTCCAGCCGAGCACCTCGCGGGTTCTGATGTCCGTGTCGACCAGTTGAACCATGAAATCTCCTGTAGATGGGGTAACGGGCCTGCCGCCAGTGCGGTTGGCTGGCCCGAGCAGTCGTCCCTCACAATAAGGGTGTGACGGCGTCGGTGACGCCGCTTCAAGTATCGAGGCGAGAGGACCATGGACTATTATGCCGGAATCGGCGTGTCATTGGAACAATCGTGCGTGTGCGTTGTCGACCGCAACGGCAAGAGCGTGTGCGAGACGAGACGCCGCAACTTGCGCGCGGTCGCGCCCGCGGCTCGGCGCGCGGCCGGATGAACCCGTTCGATGCTTTTAGATTGTTGATGTCTTCGCATCTCGCCATCTGGATCATTGCCGCCTTGGCGGTTGCCGGCGTCATCATCCGGCCGTTCAACAGCATCGAGGCGGTCTGGGCGGTCGGCGGCGCCGCGCTGCTCATTGCGCTTCGGCTGATCACGCCGTCAGCCACGCTTGCCGGAATAGCCAAAGGATCCGACGTCTATTTGTTCCTGACCGGAATGATGCTGCTGGCCGAGGTCGCGCGCAGCGAGGGCCTGTTCGACTGGCTCGCCGCGCTGGCGACGGAACACGCCGGCGGCTCGCCGCGGCGGCTGTTTTTGCTGATCTACCTCGTCGGCACGGTGGTCACGATATTTCTGTCGAATGACGCGACCGCAGTGGTGCTGACGCCGGCCGTGGCGGCTGCGGCGCGGACCGCAAAGGCCGAAGAGCCGCTGCCGTATCTGCTGATCTGCGCCTTCATCGCCAATGCGGCTTCGTTCGTGCTGCCGATTTCCAATCCGGCCAACCTCGTGATCTACGGCAGTCACATGCCGCCGCTCTTGCAATGGCTGCCGCGCTACCTCTTGCCGTCCGCCGTCTCAATCACCGCGACCTATGCGCTGCTGCGATGGACGCAGCGCGGCGCGCTGCATCGGCGCATCGCTGCGCGGGTGCCGGTGCCCGAATTGTCCAGCGGCGGCACGATCGCGGCGGCCGGCATTGCCGCGACCGCAATCGTGCTGCTCACCGCGTCCGCGATGGACATGCGGCTCGGATTGCCGACCTGCGTTGCGGGGGCGGCCACGGCCGCCATCGTGCTGCTGTTTCAGCCGGCCAAAGCATGGAGCATCGTCAAAGACATTTCGTGGGGCATCCTGCCCCTGGTCGCGGGTTTGTTCGTGCTGGTCGAAGCGTTGAACCAATCCGGCTTGATTGCAGCGATCAGCGCGCTGTTGCGCGATACCGCCGCGCATTCACAGGCTTTGGCGGCTTGGGGCGCCGGTCTCGCCGTCGCCTTCGGCAGCAATCTTGCCAACAATCTTCCGGTCGGGCTGATTGCCGGCAGCGCGATACAAAGCGATCACATTGCCGATCGGGTGACGCGCGCAATCTTGATCGGCGTCGATCTCGGCCCCAATCTCTCCGTAACCGGTTCGCTCGCCACTATTCTTTGGCTCAGCGCGATGCGCCGCGAGAGTCAAATCGTTGGCGCCGGCCGCTTTTTGAAATTGGGAGCGATCGTAATGCCTCCAGCGCTGGTGTTCGCTATCGCGGCAGCCCTGCTGTAGAATCGTCCCGCGCCTCGGATGCACGAGGCCAAGCGGATCGTGGAACCTGGTATCGGGATTGGAGATTGTTTGATGCGCCGCTGCTTTGTCGTTATCGCCTCGATCCTGAGCGCTGCGGCGCTGTGCGTGTTCGCTGCGGGTGCATCGGCGCAGGACCTGCCGCAGCCGCCGGTTGGCTTCAAACCGCCGCCGCCCCCACCGCCGCCACCGATCAAGCCCTACAGCCAGGTGGCGGTGAAATTTGCCGGTCCGTATGCCGATCCGAGCTTTGCGGCGTTTCGCAAGGAGCTCAAGTCCGCAGTCGACAAAAAGGACCGCGCGGCGCTCGCCAAGCTGGTCGTGACCCAGGACTTCTTCTGGATACAGGACAAAAATCTCGCCGATGCCGGCAAGCCGGGCGTCGACAATCTCGCCAAAGCGATCGACCTCGATAACCCGAACGCCGCCGGTTGGCGCGTGCTTGCGATGGACGCCAACGAACCGACCTTGGCGGAACTGCCGGACAACAAGGGCATCTTTTGCGCGCCGGCGCCGCCGGATTTCAACGTCAATGCATTTGAGTTGCTGGTGCAGCAGACCGATACCGATCCGGAAGACTGGGGCTACCCGGCCCGCGATGGCATCGAAGCGCGCGCCGCGGCGCAACCCAACGCGGCGGTGGTCGAGAAGCTTGGCCTGTATTTCGTGCACGTGCTGCCCGACAGCCCGAAGGCGAAGCCGGGCGAGCCGCAGTTTCTGCATCTGGCGCTGCCTGACGGCAAGACCGGCTTCATTCCGCTCGACGCGCTCATGCCGCTCGCCACCGACAAGATCTGCTACAGCAAGCCGGGCGGCGCCTGGAAAATTACTGGTTATATCGGCGGCGTCAGCCCGTAGAACAGAGCGGGCTAATGAACCGAATTCTCGCCGGTTAGCGCCGTCGACACTGATGACGGCCGTTGCGCGCCTGGCGCAGCAGCGGCCACCAAGCTTTAAGATCGTGTCTAACGCGCTTGCTGTGCCGCCGCAGCGACCGATTGGGCGTTCTGCCCGAACAGGATCGCGCGCTCCTCGGCGGTGCGAATACCGCCCTGGCCTGGATTGATCTTCGGCGTCCACTCGTAGGCCTTGACCACGGCGGGACGCGCCTTGATGGCCGCAAGCCAGCGCTTGATGTGCGGGAAGTCCTCGATGTTCTGCTGCTGGCGCTCCCAGATCGTGACCCACGGATACGACGCCATGTCGGCGATCGAATAATCGCCGGCAAGGTACTGATGCTCGGCAAGCCGCCTGTTCATGACGCCGTACAGCCGGTTCACCTCGTTGCGATAGCGGTCCATCGCATAGGGAATCTTGTCCTGGGCGTAATTGCTGAAATGATTGTTCTGTCCCGACATCGGGCCGAGGTTGCCCATCTGCCAGAACAGCCATTCGATGGCCGCGGTGCGGCCGCGCAAATCCTTCGGGATGAACTTGCCGGTCTTATCGGCGAGGTAGAGCAGAATAGCGCCCGACTCGAAGACCGAAATCGGCTTGCCGCCGTCGGCCGGCGCGTGATCCACAATGGCGGGAATGCGGTTGTTCGGCGAGATCGTCAGAAAATCGGCCTTAAACTGCTCGCCCTTGCCGATGTTGACGGGAAAAATCTTGTACTCCAGTCCGGCTTCTTCAAGAAAAATCGTAATCTTATGGCCATTCGGCGTAGTCCAGTAATGCACATCAATCATAGCAAGCCCTTTATGGGTGACCCGGACTGAGCAGAGCGAATCCCGGGGAATCGCGCGTGACCTGACAGCCCAACCCGGATTCGCTTTTGCTCAAACCAGGCTAGGGTGGCTGAATATGCCCATTATCCAGCGAATATTTAACCCCTGGGCGCATTTTCGTCATCCATGACGAGCGACCCCTGCCGCGCTATCGTCCGCCACTGGTCGCGACCGTGCCATTAGCGAGCCTATCTCTGCTCGGCGCGATCAAAGCGCCGCGCTGGCGCGACCTGCTGCTGGATGCATTCGCGGATTTCACCTGCGCCCAATCCAAGCTACGCTCCGTTATTGCAGGGAGCGAGCCATGATCACCGAAATCGCCCAGATCGACGTCAAGTCCGGGATGGAAGCGGAGTTCGAAGCCGGCGTGAAAAAAGCCGCACCGATCTTCCAGCGCGCCAAAGGCTGCCATGGCATGAACCTGTCGCGCTCGATCGAGAAGCCGTCACGCTACCGGCTGTTCGTCAAATGGGCGACGGTCGAGAACCACACCGTCGATTTTCGCGGCTCGCCCGACTTTGCCGAATGGCGCAAGCTTGTCGGCCATTGTTTCGCTTCGCCGCCCGAGGTCGAGCACGTCGCCGAGGCGGTCCACGGTTTCTGAGACGTAGCGCCGCGCCCACCCAACTAGATTTTGTTAGAACAGGCGCCCGAGTCCGTGTAGCTTTCGCTCAAGGAATACTCAGAACATATTGGGGGAACGTCATGACACTGCATCGTCGTCACGCGTTGCGTCTGGTTGCCGGGGCAGCCGCAGTCCCATTGGCACCGCGAATTGCAGCGGCGCTCGATTATCCGACCCGTCCGGTGCGCATGATCGTCGGCTACACGGCCGGCAGTCCGCCCGACATTGTCGGACGCCTGCTGGCGCAATTTCTCTCCGATCGTCTCGGTAAGCAATTCATCACCGAGAACAAGCCGGGCGCAGGCACCGCTCTCTCGACCGAGGCCGTCGTCCGCGCGGCACCTGACGGTTACACGCTGCTCGTCGTGGCGACGCCGAACATGATCGAGGGGCTGCTCAAGCCGAGCCTGAGTTTCAACTTCATTCGAGACATCGTTCCCGTCGGCTATATCTGCGCCACGCCCTTTGTCGTGGTGGTGACGCCGTCGTTCCCGGCCAAAAACATCGCCGAGCTGATCGCCTACGCCAAGGCCAATCCCGGCAAGGTCAACATGGCGTCGAACGGCACCGGCAACCTGACACACATCTCCGGCGAATTGTTCAAGATGATGGCCGGCGTCGACCTGTTTCATGTGCCGTATCGCGGCGAGATGGAGGCGCAAGCCGACCTGCAGTCCGGCCGCGTCCAGGTGATGTTCGATCCGATCACTTCCTCGATCGGCGCCATCAAGGCAGGCAAGCTGCGCGTGCTCGCCGTCACGACACCGCAGCGCATTACGGCACTGCCCAACGTGCCGACCGTGGGCGAAACCGTGCCCGGTTACAGCGTGACCGGAGGCCTCGGCGTCGGCGCGCCGCACGGCACGCCCGACGACGTCCTCAGCAAGCTCAATGCGGCGATCAACGCCGGGCTGGCCGACCCTGCGCTCAAGCAGCGCCTCGTCACGCTCGGCAACATTCCGATGCCGATGAGGCCGGCGGAGTACAAAAAGTTGATCGCCGACGAAACCGCGAAATGGGACAAGGTGATCAAATTCGCCGGCATCAAGGTCGGCTGAGAACCCACGCTCGTCAGCTCTTCGGCTTTTCAGTCTCAGCGTGCCCGTCGGCATGCAACACCAGCACGTCGTAGACTCCGCGATTGACCGGGGTCGGCACCCCCGCCGCGGTGCCCATCTCGACGACACCGCCGCTGAGCCAGCGCAGTTCGAGCGGCCGCCCGCGCTGCAGGTCGTGATGCATCGACGATGTCATGTCGGCGGGCAGTCCATCCATGAACGCACCTCGTTGGTCGGCAAAGTCTTCCGGCAGGTTGACACCGAGCGCGCGGCCAACCGCGACAGTCTCGCGCATCAAGTCGAACGCAAATTGCCGCGTGCGAGGATTGCTGCGGATCGGACCGAGCGGCAGCCGGATGCTGGTCGTGGCGCCGGATAGCGCGACGAGGAAACAATATTTCTCCCAGATCTCGCGGCGGATGTCGCCGCTGATCTCGGCGTTGATGCCGCCGGCCAGCGCCGCTGACAGCAGCGCCTGCGCGCGCTCTGACCGCCGTCCGTCATATTCGCCGAACACGATGCGCTGCATCGTTCCGGTATGTACGATCACGCCCGGTTGTCCGATCGTGGCGGCGATGTAGGCCGCGCCGCCCATGACCGCGTCGGTGCCGAACACCTGGCGCAGCGTGTCGTCCTTCTGCACGCCGTTCTGAAGGGAGATGATGCCGGTCTGCGGTCCCATGACAGGCAGCAGGGAACGCGCTGCATTTTCGGTGTCCCATAACTTCACGCCAAACAACACCATGTCGACCGTCCCGATGCTGCGCGGATCGTCGGTGACGTTGACCTTGGGCAGCCGGATCGGTTCGTGCGCGCTCTCGACCGTGAGGCCATTGGCGCGCAGGGCGGCAAGGTGCGCGCCGCGGGCGATGAACGTGACGTCGGCGCCGCCTTTGACCAGCCGGGCGCCGAAATAACCGCCGACGCCGCCCGACCCCATGATCGCAATGCGCAAGAGATTCTCCCTGAACGACAGCGTGCCGGATTGCGGCGCGATCAGGCGCGCGCGCGTTGCACGTTGGCGATGCGGTCCGGCACGCCGAACTCGCGGCGGCACACTTCAGCGAGCGTGGCGACGCCGGCGCGGATCGCTTCATGCGACGGATTGGCGAAGCACAGCCGCATGCGGCTTTTGGCGTAGGCCTTGTCGGTCGACCATTCGGGGCCGGGATTGATGGCGACGCCGGCGGCGAGCGCCGGCTGATACAATTTCATCGTATCGACCGTGTCGGGCAGCTTGACCCACAGAAAGATGCCGCCCTTCGGATCGTCGAATTCGGCCGCGGTGCCGAACTGCTCGTTGAGCGCGTCCATCAGCGTTTCGAGCTTCTTGCGTAAGCCCCGATTGAGCTCCGGCACATGGGCATCGAAATGCGCCGGGCAGTACTCGCCCAGCACCATCTGCTCCAGCGCGCCGGAGCCGGCGTCGGTCTTGAGCGGCAACATGCGTGACAGCACCGGCCACGGCGCGACGATGTAGCCGACGCGCAACGCCGGCGCGATCGATTTTGAGAACGAACCGATGTGAATGACGCCGCCGTGCCGGCTCATGCTGTAGAGCGCCGGCGGGCGCTTGCCGTCCCAGATCAGATCGGAATAGCAATCGTCCTCGAAGATCGGCACGCCGTGCGCTTGCGCCAGCCGCAGCATCTCGTGGCGGCGCGCTTCGGTCAGGATGGTGCCGGTCGGATTCTGCACGGTCGGGATGGTGTAGATGTACTTGGCGCGCACGCCGCGGCGTTTGAGGTCGTCGAGCGCTGCGGCGAGCGCATCCATGCGCATGCCATCGCGGTCAAGCGGAATGCCGACAGTGTCGACACCCAGCCGCGTCCACCGATTGAGCGAGCCCTGATAGGTCTCGGCCTCGGTGATGATCGTATCGCCGCGCGCCAGCAGCGCGCCATTGACCAGGTCTAGCGCCTGCAGCGACCCCGAGACGATGAGAATCTCGTCGGCCGTACAGCCGATGCCCGCGGTGCGCTTGAGCTTGGCGGCCAAAAACTCGCGCAGCGGCCGGTAGCCCTGCGGACCGCTGTCCAGGCCGTAGGTCGCAAGCGTCGCGCCCTCGCGCTGCAGCACCGAGGTCATTGCGGAGATGAGCCCATCGACCGGCACATGTTCGGGATCGTTGTTGCCGCCAACGAAGCTGTATTTGGCCAAGCCGTTCCATTTGGCCGCCGCCGGCGGCAGGCCCGGCGCCAGCAGTGGCGCGAAATCGAATGCAGTCATGACGCTTTCTCCCTGGTGGCAACAGTAGCGCGTCATGGCCGGGCTTGTCCCGGCCATCCACGTCTTTAAGCTGTCCGCAAAAGTAAAGACGTGGATGCCCGGCATGAAGCCGGGCATGACGGGAGAAGACAGGGCCGCACAATGCGTCGTTTGCAACTCATGTTAGTCGTTATCGCTTGCGCGCTCGCCACCGCGGCGCGCGCGCAATATCCCGACCATCTGATCCGGCTTGTCGTTCCGCAAGCCGCCGGCAGCGCCAGCGATACGGTGGCGCGGGTCTTTGCCGCGGCCCTCGGCAAGGAAATCGGCCAGCAGGTCATCGTCGATGACCGGCCCGGCGGCGCTCTGACGGTGGGCCTCGACATCGTCGCCAAGTCGCCGCCGGACGGCTATACGCTGTGCATGGCGCCGATCGGGGCGCTGACCATGGCGCCGCATCTGGTTGCGCATCTGCCCTACAATATCGCGCGCGACTTCCAGCCGATCATGGTGGCGGAATACAGTCAGCTGCTGCTCGTGGTGTCGCCGAAGACGCCGTTCAAGTCGGTGAAGGAATTGATCGCCTACGCCAAGGCCAACCCCGGCAAGCTGTTGAACGCATCGTCGAGCAACGGCTCGCCCGGGCATGTCGCCGCCGAACTGTTCAAGTTCATGACCGGCACCAACATCGTTCATGTGCCCTACAAGGGCGGCGCGCCGGCGATCAACGACCTGATGGCCGGGCGCGTGCAGCTCATGTTCGAGGCGCTCAATTCGATCGCGCCGTTCGCGAAATCCGGGCAAGTGCGGGCGCTCGCGTCAAGCGGCGACCAGCGCTCGCCGGCATTTCCCGACCTGCCGACGATCGCGGAGGCCGGAGTGCCCGGCTATTCCGCGCCGGGCTGGGTCGGCGTGATCGCGCCGGCCGGCCTGCCGCGGCCGATCGTCGACAAACTCAACGCCGCAACCAACCGCACCATCCGCACACCGGCCTTCGCCAAATGGAACGCGGGGATCGGCAACGAACCCGGCGGCGGCACGCCGGAACAATTCGGTGCGTTGATCGCTTCCGACTCGAAAAAGTGGGGCGACGTGATCAAGCGCGCCGGCATCAAGCTCCAGTGACGCAAGCCGCCGCCGCAAAGAGCAACAGCGGCTTGCGCCCGTCTGTCATCGTTCTGTCACCGAACGCGCCGTCACCTTGGCGCAGGGTCGTACAGACGAGACAGTGGTCATGCGCAACGAGCACAGTGCTGCGGCAGCGGCAGCGCCTTCATCCGGCATCGTGTGGGTCTATCGCTTTCTCGACGACGGCAACGCCGTGCCGGTGCCACGCGAACAGGTCGACGCGGCTTTGGCCGATACCACCGGCTGGACCTGGGTGCATGTCGGGCTCGAGGACACCCGGGCGCGCAGATGGATTGAGCAGGCTCCGGTCTCCGAATTCGCCCGCGAGGTGCTGATCGCGAGCGATGAGCACATGCGCCTTGACGTGATCGGCAGCGAAATCATGGGGGTGCTGCCCGACCTGCATCAGGAGTTTGCCCACGCCGGTGAAAGTCTGGTGCGGCTGCGTTTCGTCATGACCGAACGCATGTTGATCACGTCGCGACGCACTCCGGCGCACGCGTTGGAATTGACACGGCGATCCGTGGAAACCGGGCGGCGATTTCGCGCGCCCATCGCATTTCTCGACGGTGTGATCGATCAATTCGCCGATGCGGTCGGCCAGCGCACCGAAACCATCGGCAATCAGCTCGATACAATCGAAAACAGCCTGCTGCGTGACGAACTCGGCGACGAGCGGGTGGCACTCGGCCGCCTGCGCCTGCAACTGGTGCGCATGCACCGCCAGCTTGCACAGCTCAGCGCCTTGTTCCGTCGGATCGAGCCAAGACTTGCGGCTGAAAGCAGACCGATCGCGTCCGCCATCCACGCGTTGGCGCAAAAACTCGATTCGATCGACCACGATGTCACCGGGCAGCATGAACGCACCAGGCTGTTGCTCGACGATGTCGCCGGCAAGATGGCGGACATCGCCAACCGGCGCCTGTTCACGCTGTCGATCGTGACTGCGTGCCTGTTGCCGCCAACGCTGATTACCGGATTCTTCGGCATGAATACCAAGGACTTGCCGTTTCAGAGCACCGATGGCGGCACTTGGTGGGCACTGGCGATCGCCGTCGTATCGGCTGTCGCGAGCTATTGGATGCTGCGGCGGCTGCGCGCGTTCTAGCTGTCCGCGCCCTTCCTTCGTCCGCCGACTCCGCCCATATCGTCGCCATGGCGAGACGCCCGCAGCCGCGCGATCCGGCCAAGCATTTCGAGCACGTGGGCGGCGCCAATCGTGCATTGCCCGAAGGGACTGGCGCCGGTTTGTTCTCCCGCGGACCGGCTTAATCCTGCTGGCGCGACCTGCATCTTTCTGCTGTAATATTCAGGCTCTAAGCTCTCGGTTGATAGCCTGATTGCCATAGGAGATCATGCCATGCCCGCTGAGCATCACGCCAGACTTCCACAACCGATCTTCCACGAGCCGATCTTCAACGAAGACGAGCCGTTGCCGAGCCCGACCGGCTTCGAGACCAAGCACGACAGCGATAAGGATACTTACAAGGAAGTCGAGAACCTGCTGAAAAAGGACGTTGTGCCGGTGCCAACATCGCGGGCGGCCGATGATACTCTGTTCACGCTTGAGCAGGCCTACGGAAGCCATCACGGCCCGTTGGTGCTCGAGAAAATCAAAAATGCCAAAAAAATTATCTTCCACGCCATCGGCGATTCCGGCGCCTCGGACAGCCACAAGTATGTCAATGATGAACTGAGGGTTTGCGACCAGGTGACAATGGACTTTACCGGGGCCGACGACGCCAACCGGGCGGCGTTCCTGTTCCACCTCGGCGATGTCGTCTACAATTTCGGCGAGTTGCGCTATTACTACGATCAGTTCTACGACGCATTCCGCAATTATCCTGCACCGATTTTCGCGATACCGGGCAATCACGATTCCTTTGTCGTCCCCGGCACGCCCGATGATGAGAAGCCGCTGACCATCTTCCAGCGTAACTTCTGCTCACCGCAGCCAGCGATCACGCCCGAGGCGGGTTCGCTCCATCGCACCGCGATGACGCAGCCGGGCGTTTATTTCTCGCTCGACGCGCCGTATGTGCGCATCATCTCTCTGTTCAGCAACGCATTGGAAGATCCGGGCGTGATCTCCAGCGAAGGTAAGAAATGGGCGGCGGTCGGAGACCATCAGCTCGACTTCCTCAGCGCGCAGCTCAACCGGATCAAAAAGGAAAATTACCCGGGTTGCGTATTGCTGGCCGTCCATCATCCACCCTATAGCTATTCGCCGGAACCGAAGAAGGGCACAGGCGGCAATCACGGTTCGAGCCCGGCCATGCTCAAGCAGATCGACGAGATTTGCCTGAAGGAAGGTGTCTACCCCCACGCCGTCTTGTCGGCGCATGCGCACAATTATCAACGCTATTCGCGCACTTTCGAATTCGGCGGGCGCGAGATTGACGTGCCGTTCATCGTCTGCGGTGACGGAGGGCACAACGTCAATCTCCTGGTCCGCAAGGGCGCGGAACCCTATCCCACCAGCCGGGTCGATTATCTCGAATTGAAGGACGCCGCGATCAAGGCCAAGGAATTGTGGCTGGAGAAATACAACGATTCTCAATATGGCTATCTGCGCATTCACGTTGACGAAAAGGAAATGATGATCAGCTTCCATCAGGTCGGCGCGACCCGGACCATCGCGCAATCGCGCGACGATATGGTCACGGTCAATCTGGCCGACCATAAAATGGTGACGAACTAGGCGGAGGCGCGGAACTGCTGCTGGGGATGCCATCTTTCCTCATTGCAGGACTCGACCCATATTGTCGGCATGGCGAAACGCCCGAGCCGCGATCCGGCCAAGCATTCGAAGAAAGATCCGGCGAAACCGACCCGCGCCAAGGCAGCGCGGCCGGATGTGCCGACGCTCGACGATTCGCTTGCCGATCTGCTCAACCCCGGCATCGGCCAGGGCCGCGCCGGTATTGGCTCGCAGACGGGAATCGAGGCCAGGAAGGACAAAAACGCTTCTGTTCCATCGCGCCGCGAACCGACTGGGAGAGGCGAGCAGGAAGCCTCGAATCTCGCGCCGCCACCGGATAATTCGTGGGATCGTCGCGCCGATTTCGCCAATGCGCATAGGGCCCGCAAGTCGACCCAGCAGGCATTTGGCGAACGGCCACAGGCGGATTACGCCGCGAAGGGCGCTACCGACATCGATCCGGAACTCGCCAAGGCACTCGGCTATGGCGGCAGCGATCCGTCGAAGCCGCTGATCGGCAATGCGGCCGAAAAGTCCGCGGCCGAGGACCGCGACGAAATTTCCGACATTTCCGAACCGCGGCGCGAGAAACGCCACCGGCCGTCGCTGCAACCGGTGACGCTTGGCGTCACCGCCTCGATGCACGCGCTGGAGAGCCTCTTACGCGAGGGCCGGCCGGAATTCCGGGACAATCCGTGGACACCGCACCGGCCGCCGCGGCCGGACAAGTCGGAAGGCGGCCGCCAACTCGTCATCAAATCGGACTTTGAGCCCAAGGGCGACCAGCCGCAGGCGATCGACGAACTGGTCGAGGGCGTGCGGCGGAACGACCGCACCCAGGTGCTGCTCGGCGTCACCGGCTCCGGCAAGACCTTCACCATGGCCAAGGTGATCGAACGGACGCAGCGGCCGGCGCTCATTCTCGCGCCCAACAAGACGCTGGCGGCGCAGCTCTACGGCGAGTTCAGGAATTTCTTTCCCGACAACGCGGTCGAATATTTCGTCTCGTATTACGACTATTACCAGCCGGAAGCCTACATCCCGCGCACCGACACCTATATCGAGAAGGATTCCTCGATCAACGAACAGATCGACCGCATGCGCCACGCCGCAACCCGTGCGCTGCTGGAGCGCGACGACGTCATCATCGTCGCCTCGGTGTCGTGCATCTACGGTATCGGCTCGGTCGAGACCTACTCGGCGATGACGTTCACCATCAAGCGCGGCGAGCGTCTCAACCAGCGCCAGCTTCTCGCCGACTTGGTCGCGCTGCAATACAAGCGCACCGCCGGCGACTTTTATCGCGGCTCGTTCCGGGTGCGCGGCGACGTCATCGAAATTTTCCCGGCGCACTACGAGGACCGCGCCTGGCGCGTGTCGCTGTTCGGCGACGAGGTGGAATCGATCCACGAATTCGATCCGCTCACCGGGCAGAAGACCGACGAGCTGGAATTCGTCAAAATCTACGCCAACTCGCACTACGTCACGCCGCGGCCGACGCTGCTGCAGGCGATTGCCGGTATCAAGGCCGAGCTGAAGCAACGGCTCGATCAGCTCAACGCCGCCGGGCGGCTCCTCGAAGCGCAACGGCTCGAGCAGCGCACGCTGTACGATCTGGAAATGATGGAGGCTACCGGCGTCTGCGCGGGCATCGAGAACTATTCGCGCTATCTCACCGGCCGCAAGCCGGGCGAGCCGCCGCCGACCTTGTTCGAATACGTGCCCGACAATGCGCTGGTATTCGTCGACGAGAGCCACGTCACCGTGCCGCAGCTCGGCGGCATGTATCGCGGCGACTTCCGCAGAAAGGCGACGCTCGCCGAATACGGTTTCCGCCTGCCGTCGTGCATGGACAACCGGCCGCTGCGCTTCGAGGAATGGGACGCGATGCGGCCGCAGACGATGTGCGTGTCGGCGACCCCCGGCCCGTGGGAACTCAACGATTCCGGCGGCGTGTTCGTCGAGCAGGTCATTCGCCCGACGGGCCTGATCGATCCGCCGGTCGACGTGCGGCCGGCGCGCACCCAGGTCGACGATCTGGTCGGCGAGGTGCGTCAGGTCGCGCAGAAGGGCTACCGTGCGCTGATCACGGTGCTGACCAAACGCATGGCCGAGGATTTGACCGAGTACCTGCACGAACAGGGCATCCGCGTCCGCTACATGCATTCCGACATCGACACCATCGAGCGGATCGAGATCATTCGCGATCTTCGTCTTGGCGCGTTCGATGCCTTGGTCGGCATCAACCTGCTGCGCGAAGGCCTCGATATTCCCGAATGCGCGCTGGTCGCCATCCTCGACGCCGATAAAGAGGGCTTTTTGCGTAGCGAAACGTCTTTGGTGCAGACCATCGGCCGCGCCGCGCGCAACATCGACGGTCGCGTTATTCTCTACGCCGACGGCGTCACCGGCTCGATGGAACGCGCCATGGCGGAGACTGAGCGCCGCCGCGAGAAACAAGAGGCCTTCAATACCGCAAATGGCATTACGCCTGAGAGTGTCCGCAAGGGCATCGGCGACATTCTCAACAGCGTCTACGAGCGGGACCATGTGCTGATCGCCGCCGGCACCGGCGAGGGCGGCGAATTCGAGGAAGCCGCCACCATCGGCCACAATTTCGAGGCGGTGATCGCCGATCTGGAAACGCGCATGCGCGCCGCCGCGGCCGATCTCGATTTCGAGGAAGCCGCCCGGCTGCGCGACGAGATCAAGCGTCTGCGCTCCACCGAACTCGCCGTGATGGACGACCCGACGGCAAAATTTTTCCCTCCCTCTCCCCGCGCGGCGGGGAGAGGTGAATCCAAAATCCACAAGCCCGCGCTCGATGAAATGGGCATCGCGCTTTATCACGAGGTGGCGCCGCATCGGCCGGGGGCGGATAAGCGGAGTCCCCCGCGTAAGCCATCACTCGACGAGATGGGGCCGGGCGTCGAATCGATCCCGGGAAAAAGCGGCGCCGGCCCGCGCTCGACGCTGGGCCGTCCCGGCATGCGCGGCGGCTGGAAGCCGAGGAAGCGGTGACGGCGCTTGACCATACTACGGCATTGCCGTAGTATGTTGCTCGATGCATACGGTCGTCGAGACGCCTCGTTTTCTGGCCGATGCTGTACGCTTGTTCGCCGACAAGGAGCGAGAGGCGATAGTGGATCAAGTCGCCATCGACCCGCTTTGCGGCGTTCTGGTGCCCGGCGGCGAAAGTATTCGTAAACTCAGGGTCGGTTTCGGTGGGCGCAGCAAACGCGGCGGCGCGAGGATCATGTATATTTTCGGCGGTGACGACGTACCTGTGTTCCTGCTCGCGGCATTTGCGAAGAATGAAAAGGACGATCTCACCAGAGTCGAACTTTCAGCGATGGCAAAGGCGGTAAAGGTGATCTTGGAAAACTATCGGAGACGGCAATGAGCAAGCGTGCTCTCGACAAAATCATGCAGGGCATAAAGGAAGCGGGCGCTTACCTTGACGGATCGGCTGACAAAAGCCGGTATCGTGTCCATGTTCCTGAAAAGATCGACGTGCGAAAAATCCGCCGCCGGCATGGACTGTCTCAAGAGGCGTTTGCGCTGAAGTATGGCTTCGCGCTTTCCGCTGTGCGCGACTGGGAGCAAGGCCGCCGCACGCCGGAGCGCAGCGCGCGCATCCTCCTTAAGATCGTGGATAAGGAGCCGGAAGCGGTTTCCCGTGCGCTGGCGAGCTGATCCGCGTCTCGACGCCGGGCCGCCACGGCATATGCGGCGGCTGGAAACCGAGGAGCCGGTAAGAAGGGGAAGGAATCATCATGGCTTATTGGCTATTGAAAACCGAGCCGGAAGAGTTCTCCTGGGACGATCAGGTCAAAAGCGGCGCCAAGGGCGAGGCGTGGAGCGGCGTACGCAATTTCACGGCGCGCAACAACCTCAAGGAAATGAAGAAGGGCGACAAGTTTTTCTTCTATCACACCGGTGACGAGAAGCAGGTGGTCGGCGTCGGGGAGGTGATCCGTGAGGCCTTTCCCGACCCGACCGCAAAGGCGGGCGAACCCTGGATCGCCGTGCAGACCGGCGCGGTCGAGGCGGTACCGAAGCCGGTGACGCTCGCTGCCATCAAAGCCGAGCCGAAGCTCAAGGAGATGGCGCTGGTGAAATACTCGCGCCTCTCGGTGCAGCCAGTGAAGGACAGCGAGTGGAAGCTCGTCTGCAAGATGGGCGGCGTTAAGGCTTGAGCGAACCGTCCGGCAATCATCGCTCTTTGAACTGCACGATGATCGACCTGATCTCTTTGAAAGCACTCGACTCCGGGTCGATCAGTTCAAAATGCCCCGCGCCGGCAATTGTAACTTCCTGCACCTGGTCGCCCGCCGCTTTCGCCTTCGCCGCATAGGCGCGCCCGAACGCCGCCGGCACGATCGGATCGAGCGCACCGGAGATGATCGCCTGCGGCACGCCGATCGGCAGCATCTCAGCCGGCGAAGTGTCGTTAAAGACGTCCCAGGGCCCGCGGCTTACGGCGCCATCCAGGAAATCGATCACGCGCGGGCCACCGCACGCCGGCGGTCCATTAGCGCGATAGTCGCTGAGGTCGCCGACACCGGCAAGGCTGACCACCGCTTTGATCGGCAGCGGATTGTCGCGATAAAGCGCGCTCGCCTTCGGCAACCGCCGGCGCGCCGCGGCCCACAAGGCGAGATGTCCGCCGGCGGAGTGGCCTACGGCAATGACATTGGCGAGATTTAGCCTGTTGGCATGTGCGAGCTTGCGCAGCCAATCCACGCCGCTGGCGATGTCCTCGAAGGTGCCGGGATAGCCGCCGCCAGGCTCACCGAGCCGCCGGTATTCGATATTCCACACCGCAAAGCCATGCTGGCGAAGGTTTTCCGCGGCGTAGGCCATCAATTCCAGACCGGGCAAATCGGCACGCCAGCAACCACCATGAATCATCACCAATACCGGATGTGATTTATTTCCGTCCGGCAGCCACAGATCGCCAAACTGGCTCGGCGCTTGGCCATAATGGACACGCTGAGTTGCGGTCGGACGCGGGCGCGCGAGCAGATCTCGGTAGCTGATTGGTGCGGCGGCCACCGGAGCCAATGCGCACGCAAAACCAGCAAGCATCGCAGCGAAGCTCACCACTCTGCGTGTCGGGCTCATTGGATTCCTGTTGGCTTCAAACCTGCTGAGCGGTCCACTGTCGCGCCCCGGCGGCAGCCAATGCGTTGACAAACGCGCGCCAGTTCATGTTCATTTTCGCGTGGTGTGACAGTCGGAGCAGTTGGCGGTCAGTTGGGGCGGCAGCCCTTCGCCGACCGGCGGCGCGCCCAATTTTTCCGCGGCCGGCGTGCAGATCGCGGGCAGCTCGAACGCGTCGCGCGGCATTTTCACCCCGGGCATCCAGCGGTGATAATCCGCGATGTTCAGGCCAAGACCCATGGCTTCAGGCTCGGTAAAAAGAATTGGCCGGCCCTCGGTCGTATACCAGCTCCAGTTCACGTGCAGGCCCTCACCTTTGACCGGACACGCGCGGATCACGCTGACCTCGTTCGGGCCCAGTTCCGGATTGTGATCGATGACGGCGCTGCAGGTGCAGCCGGCCGAGCTCATCCAGTTCGGCCGCACTGCGCCCGGTGTCGCGGCGCGGCAGGCGAACGCGCCGTTCGGCCCACGCTCGATGCCGTAGCCGATGCCCTTGGTCTGCACGCTTTCAAGTTCGAGCGCGGGCGGCAAAGTGTGCGGCCGGTTCATCAGCCCGACCATCGTTCCGGCGTCTTGCCAATCGTAATAGATCATGGACGGCAGCGGCGTGAACTTGAACTGGATCGGCGTGAGCACCGCCGTCATCACGAACTGGCTCGGCCAGTTCGGCGTGCTGACGCGCGAGCAGGCTTGGCGGTTCACACCGGGAACGAGCGATGCAATGCGCGTTGCCCGTTCGGCCGCGCCGATATCCTTGCCGGCCGCCATCAATTCGGGCGCGGTGGTGGCCGCGGCGGTCGCCGCGGCGGGCTTCTGCGCCTTGGCGACGCAGAGATCGCGCAGACGGCCGAGATTTGTTTCCTTGACCGGCGCGAACGAGGTGAAATAGGTCGCGAAATAGTCGCCGATCACCGCGGGTTCGGCGTTGCGCGTCGGAAACATAATGCGCCACGGCAATCTGTTATCGGTTCGGTACCATTGCCAGGTGGCGCGCCCATCGGGCCCCGCGGTCTTCCACCACTGGGTGTTTTTGGCGCCGACCGGCGCTTCACCGTCGCATACCGATTTGGGCGACAACCAGCTATCCGGCGGCAGAGTATATTTGTGGCCGAGCGCCGTGCACGCGTTCGGCGCATCGTGCGGCCCCTCGAGACGGTAGGTTTCCTTGTCGGTGATGAGCAGATCGACGGTGCCGGATTCGAGCCCATAAAGGGTGGCGCGCATGGCCGGTACCGAACCGTCGCGAACAAATTCGCCGACGGCAAGCTGCTGGCGCAGATACGGCAGCATCAGACCGACCGCGCGCCAGCGCGTCGGCAAAACCGGCGGCGTCGCAGGATGGCAGGCCGAAAACATCGGCAGGCCGGTACCGTCCGCCAGGGCCGCGCTGTTCATCCCGGCGGCAAGAGTCGCACACACCGCCGCCCGCATCGCGGAATTATGGAGAAATTTCCGGCACGAACTCATCGCTACACATTTCTGATCGTTACGTCGGGCGAATTCGGCCCGAACCTATACGATAGTCAATGCCGCATAGATACGCCCGGATCGGCGCGACGGCATCCGCGATGCGTGTTAATGCCGGAAATGCCGCGTGCCGGTGAACACCATGGCGATGCCATGATCATCGGCGGCCTTAATGACCTCGTCGTCGCGCACCGAACCGCCAGGCTGGATGACCGCGGTGGCGCCAGCCTCAATGGCGACCAGGAGGCCGTCGGCAAACGGAAAGAATGCGTCGGAGGCGACCACCGATCCCTTGGTCGCGGGCTCGGCGAGGCCGGCGGCCTGCGCCGCGTCGATCGCCTTCCGGGCGGCGATGCGCGCCGAATCGATGCGGCTCATCTGCCCGGCGCCGATGCCGACGGTCGCGGAGTCCTTGGCATAGACGATCGTGTTGGACTTCACGTGCTTGGCGACACGGAATGCAAAGCGCAGGTCGCGCAGCTCGGCATTAGTCGGCGCGCGCTTCGTCACCGGCTTCAGGTCCATGGCGTCGACCACAGCATCGTCGCGCGACTGCACCAGAAGCCCGCCCGCCACGGTCTTCGCCGTCAGGCCCGCGGCGCGCGGATCGGGCAGACCGCCGGCAACGAGCAGCCGCAGATTTTTCTTCGCGGCGACGATCGCGATCGCCTCCTCGGAGGCGACCGGCGCAATGATCACTTCGGTGAAGATTTCAACGATCGCCCGCGCCGCCTCGGCGTCGAGCCTGCGGTTGATCGCGACGATGCCGCCATAGGCAGAAACCGGATCGCAGGCGAGCGCCTTGCGATAGGCATCGAGCAGGCTTGCGCCCTCGGCCACGCCGCACGGGTTGGCGTGCTTGATGATGGCGCATGCAGCGGTACGCACGGGATCGTACTCGGCAACGCATTCGTAGGCCGCGTCGGTGTCGTTGATGTTGTTGTAGGACAGCTGCTTGCCCTGAAGCTGTCGCGCGGTGGCAACGCCGAAGCGCGCGTCGGGCGTGCGATAGAACGCGGCCGACTGATGCGGGTTTTCGCCGTAGCGCAGCTTTTCGATGAGGCGGCCGCCAATACTGCGATAATCCGGCGCGGTGTCATTCAGCTCGCGCGCGAACCAGTTGGCGATCGCCGCGTCGTAGGCTGCGGTGCGGGCGTAGGCCTTGGCGGCAAGCCGCCGGCGCAGCGCCAGCGTGGTCATCCCGTCGTGGCGCGCCAGTTCGTCGAGCAAAGCGGCGTAATCGGCGGCATCAACCACGACGGCGACATCGGCGTGATTCTTGGCGGCGGCACGAATCATCGCCGGGCCGCCAATGTCGATATTCTCGATGCAGTCGGCGAAATCGGCCCCACGCGCCACCGTGTCCTCGAACGGATAGAGATTGACCACCAGGATATCGATCGGACGGATGCGCTGCGCCCGCATCGCTTCCGCGTGCTGCGGGTTGTCACGAACCGCGAGCAACCCGCCATGAACCGCCGGATGCAATGTCTTGACGCGGCCGTCCATCATCTCCGGGAACCCGGTGAGATCGCTGACGTCGAGCACAGTCAAACCGGCATCGCTCAGCGCTTTTCGGGTGCCGCCGGTCGAAACCAGCTCGATGCCGCGGCCGGCCAGCGCGCGGGCAAACTCGGCAACACCTGTCTTGTCGGAAACGGAAATCAGGGCGCGCGTCGCGCGACGTAGTTGCTCAGTCATAGCCTGGCTTTTACACCGGCTTTTCCACTTCGTCATTCCGGATTGCCGCGAAAGCGGCAAGTCCGGAATCCTTAATCACAGGTCAGCGAATATGGATTCCGGGCTCGCGGGCAAATGCCCGCGCCCCGGGATAACGCGCATCACAGCGGCAGTTTCGGCTCCTCGGCGCGCGCGAGCCGCGTCGCGGGCTTCGGGGCAGCGGCGACCTGGGTCAGCTGCAGGCTCCAGGCGACGCGCGGCGTTTCGCGCGCATGACCGTAGATCACAAGCTGCACGGTGCGGCGGGGGCCCTCGGCACCGGCCAGATAGACGCTGTCCTCGAGTTCGACCTGGCCGTCGCGGACCGCAAACGTCCACACTTCCTTGTGCGGCGTCATCAGCATGGCGCCGTGGCCGTGGCCAAGCCGGCTTGCCTTGACGGACGGATGCAGGTGAAAGCGCACGGCATAGCGGTCGCTTGCCGCGCGCACCTTGCCGCTGCCGACGGGGGTGAGCGCGTCTTCGCCTTCAAGGTGCGTACCGTCGGCGGAGAGCATGATCGTGCGCTCGTGCACTATCCCGAACCGTTCGACGTAACCGTTGTGTGCGGCATGCAGCACGATCGCGTCGGGCCGGTCTTCGCGCGTGACGCTCACCTGGCTCGGGCCGTCGACCATCGGCGCGCCGCCGAGCACCCGCCGCAGCGCCGGCGAGATCACGAAACGCGCCGAGGATTCATCGTTGAACGTCACGGTCGAATGCGCCGGCGTCGCCCGCGCCAGCTGGCGCCACTCTTCGCGCGCGGTCGGCGGCATGCCGCAATTGACGATCAGGAGATCGTGCTTCGGCGTGGAGAACTCGAACGCCAGGCAGCCGGCATGGGCTTCGAGACTCATCTGGATCGGCGGCGCGCGGCCGACATCCATGATCAGGACGCCGCCATTGGCCTCCAGGCGCTGATAGCCGCAATGCGGCGCATTCGACAGCGGCGCGCCACGCGCCTCATCGTAGGCGAGCAGCGTCAGCAGCAGATCGACGGGAGTCGGTCCCATGCCGTTAAAGCGTGCGAATGTGCCGTCGGAATGGCAGAAGAACCGCAGCATCGGCATCATACGGTCGATGGCATTGAGCAACGCCGGCGGCGGCGCAATGTTGCGCGCCGCATAGATCTGACGCAGCGGCAACAGCTCGAGCAGGATTTCGATGATCGCGCCGGGATCGCGGCCGATGTGACCGCCGTCGGGGAGAATCTGCTTTTGCAACTCCTGCCGCAGCCGGTCGGTGGCGCCTTTGATGCGGCGCGACTGGCCGGCGATGCAGAGCGCCGCGTTGGCGAGCGCGACGATCGCCAAGAGATGCGCAACGCCGCGGCGTGCGTCGCCGGCGGTGTGGCGCAGATAGCGCACCTGACGCACGAGGCTCCGCAGGAAACGCCGGTAGAACGCGGCGTTGGTGTCTTGCAGCACCAAGGTTGCCTGGCTGAGCCATGAGACGATGCGCCGCGACAGGACGTCCGGCCTCCAGCCGAGCCTGTGCCATGAGCCTTGCAGCGCGATCCACTCGTCAACCAGCGCGCGGCCATTCGCGCGGGTAATGCTGGATTCGGCGGCGCGCAGGTGGCGCAGCCAGGCAAACGCCAAAAGCTCGGCCGCCCATTCCTCCGACGGCGGTTCCATGTCGAAGATCGAGCGGCCGTCGCAGATCACAACCTTGCCGGCGAAGGCAAAGCGTCCCGCGTACATTTCGCTGGCGCGCGTCGCGTCGGCGGTGCGCAAATCAGGCGGCGCGATCAGGAGCCGGTCGGCGCGAAGCGGAAACACCGGCCAGCGCCACAGCGGGTGGCCGTTAATGCGCCCGGCAAGCTGCCGCAGCCCGCCGCGCAGCAGGAGCCAGGACAGCTTCGCATGAGTGCCGAGTGCAAGGCGCGCCATTGCGGCGCTTGCCCCTTTCTGCCCGCGTCAGGCGGGCGCCCGTCGGACCGCACCATAATGAACCCCAAGGGGGCGGCCAAACGCGGCTATAATGACTTGATTTCGTTAACTTTTTTCCAGGCGCGCGGCATAGAAGCCGTCGAGCCCGGCAAGCCGCGAATCGACATCTGGAAGCTGGCAGGGCAGCGTGCGCAGGTCGCCATCGGAGCTGATAAACGCGTCTTGACCGGACACCTCGCGCGCTGCAATCGGCACGCGCCGCACACCGGGCTCACGCGCCAGCAGCGCGGCAACGATCTGCTCGTTTTCCTCCGGTTCGAGCGAGCAGGTGCAATAGACAAGCGTGCCGCAGCTCCGGGTGAGCGACAATGCATGGTCGAGCAGGCGGGCCTGGACACGCGCGAGGGCTGCGATGTCGCCTTCGCGCTTGAGCCAAGGCACATCGGGATGGCGGCGAATGGTCCCGGTCGACGAACAGGGCGCATCGAGCAGCACGGCATCGAATTGTTGGTCGGCCATCCAGGTTGCGGCGTCGGCATTCACAAGCTCCGCAGCGAGCGACAAGCGCTTGAGATTATCGCCCACGCGCTGCAGTCGCGCTATCGATCGATCGACGGCGGTGACCAGCGCCCCGGCCGCGGCGAGCTGGGACGTTTTGCCCCCCGGCGCGGCGCACAGATCGGCGACGCGCTTTCCTTTCAGTTCGCCGAGCAGACGCACCGGCAACGCTGCGGCCGCATCCTGCACCCACCAGGACCCTTCGGCGAAGCCCGGCAACGCTGTCACCGGACCGTGCGCAATCATGCGCACCGTACCGGTCGGCAGCACCTGGCCGCCGAGGCGCGCAGCCCAGCCGTCCGGATCGCTTTTGACCGTAAGATCGAGCGCCGGCTCGTGACTGTTGGCGGCGGCGATGGCGCGCGCGGTTGCCTCGCCATAGGTTTTGCTCCATCGCGCAAAGAGCCCCGGCGGCGTATCGAGTGCGATCGGGTCGAGCGTTGCAAGCTGCGCCGCGCCCTCCCGGCTGACGCGCCGCAATACCGCGTTAACAAGGCTTGCGAAGCGTGCCGCGTGGCGGTCGGCCTGCACCAGGCGGACTGCCAGATCGACCGCAGCGTGATCGGGAACATGCAGAAACAGGATTTGCGCGGCGCCGAGCAGCAGCGCCGTTTCCACGAGCGGCGCCCGCGGCGGCAGGCCACGATCGAGAAAAAGCGCGAGCAGATGACGCAACGTGCCGAGCCGGCGCAGCACCATGCCAACGAGCGCTCGGACAAGCGCGCGATCGCGCTCGGCGAGCGACGCAAAATCGCTGCCATCCGCCGCCGCGACGTCGAGCAGTTCATCGAGCGGGCGATGTCTACGCAGCACGCCGTCGATCAAGCCGGCGGCGATGCGCCGGGCCGCGAGGCCGGGGGCGTCGGCGGGTGTCGATTGTGTTGTGTGGGCCATTCAAATCTCTTGCAGCGCGGGCACGGTTACGCCAAGTCAGGGGCGATGCCAACCGACCCGCCTTCGCCGCAGAAGCCGCCGCTGACCCCGGCCGCCGAACGCGCGCTCGCCGAAGCCGAGGCGCGGCGCGCCGAACGCGCCCGCAAGACGGCAGGGCCGGGCAAGGACGCCGCCAGGGAGATCAATGGTCCGAGCGGCCCCGAACCGACCCGTTATGGCGACTGGGAGAAAGACGGCATCGCGTCGGATTTCTAGCGCAAATCCGGCGGCGGCCGTCCGCATCTTGACATAATTCCTATTTCGTTATGAATATAGTCACGCCCTTAATGATTGATTCATCTCCGATATACAATCTATGAGGGTAATCAAGAGGTGCCACGCGTGCCTGTCAAGGCGCCAGGAATCCCATGCCGCCGCGGCCTTTTCGTCGCCACCGGCATGATTTTCGCGCTCGGCATGGTGGCCGGCGCGATGCTCCGCCCGCTGTTGCCGGCGGCCACGGCGCCGGTCGCCACGGCGTTCGCAGCCGCAGCGCTGCCAGCCGAGCCGTCGCTCGCCAGACGTCTCGACCCCGGGCTGGTCTATCCGGCCAAGGTCCTGCGCGTCATCGACGGCGACACCTTCGCGGCGCGGGTGCGGGTGTGGCCCGGCCTCAACGTCGATACCCATGTGCGGCTGCGCGGCATCGATGCCGCCGAATTGCACGCGCGCTGCGCCGACGAACTCGCCAAAGCACAAGCCGCGCGCGCGGCGCTGCAGGCGATACTCGATCAGGGCGGTGTCACCATGGCGCGCGTCGGCGTCGACAAATACGGCGGACGGGTCGACGCGGTGGTGGCGACGCGCGGCACCGCCGATGTCTCGGCGGCCATGCTCGCGGGTGGCTTCGCGCGCGCCTATAACGGCCGCAGGCGCGGATCGTGGTGCGGACGACAGGAAACAGAAGCCAGGGATCAGGGATCAGAAGATCGATGGCTTCCTGATCCCCGATATCCTGATCCCCGATATCCTGATCCCTGATTATCTGGTCACCACCACCGGCGTACCGACATTGACGCGGCCGAACAGGTCGGTGACGTCGGCGTTGTACATCCGGATGCAGCCGTGTGAGACGAAGCCGCCGATCAGGTTCGGCTGGTTGGTGCCGTGGATGGCGTATTGGCCGCCGCCCGACAATGTCATCGCTGCGACGCCCATCGGATTGTGCGACGAGCCGCCCGGAATGACGCGGGGCAGCTTTCTGTAATCGCGGCGGATCGAGGCCGGCGCCGTCCAGGCCGGTTCTACATATTTGCCGTCGATGTAGACGGTGCCTGACCATTGCATGCCGCGGCGCCCGACGCCGACCGGATAGCTGATCGCGCGGCCGGAGCCGAGCATCAGATACAGCCGCCGCTGGCTCTGCCGCACCACGATGGTGCCGGCCGGATAATTGTCGCCGACGGCCACCAGTTCGGGACGCGCCGCTGCCGGCTTCGGCGCGAGCGCAACGAACGAAGAGGCCGCAAGCACGGCCGCAAACGCAAACATTCTACGCATACTCTAGTTCCCACTTCGACCGTCGTCCCGGTAACCATCTTGGGAGGCAATTCGTAAACCATGGTGAAAGCGCCGCAGCGCTTCGCGGCCACGGATGAACATGGTGAAGGAGCGGTAAAACACTTGCGCGGAGCACCCTTTGCCAAGCGGCAAAAGCAGCTTCTGGCCTGAGCTTTAGGATTGCGGTGTCGGAGCGCTTACGCGCTCTCCTTGCTGCGGTTCTGCCGGTTGTTGACCAGATCGTCGACCACGGCCGGATCGGCGAGCGTCGAGGTGTCGCCGAGATTGCCGTACTCGTCCTCGGCGATCTTACGCAGGATGCGGCGCATGATCTTGCCGGAGCGGGTCTTCGGCAGATTGGGCGCGAACTGGATGAGATCGGGCGAGGCGATCGGGGAAAATATGGGTGCGTACGTCATAAAAGCGATCAAAATGATCGACTATGCTGGGTTGTGCCGACGCCGATTTAACTGCTACTCTTGATTGCATACGCGAGTCTGGCCATGCACGTCCAAATCAGCGATTCGTTGCGTCCCGCCTATTTTGTCTCTTATTCGCGAAAGCAGACACACATCGCGAATGATCTGAAGGACACCCTCGCGAAAGTGGCGCGCGCCATCTGGTTTGATCTGGATAGCATCGTGGTCGGCGATGATTGGGTGGATGAAATATACCAGGGTCTTTACGACTGCGACGAACTGGTTCTTTTGGTCAGTGACGAAAGCCTCCGCAGCCCTATAGTCGAAAAAGAACTGGAGATAGTCCGAGAACAGGGCAAACCAATTCGTCCTATCATAGTAACACGCTTAACAGCTCCACTTCCGGTCTCGCTCGCATGCTTACAGTACGTTGACCTCTCCCGCGTTAATTCAGGCACCGATCTTAAATCGGCATTGGTTAGCCTCCTCAAACCAAACGATGCCCGCCACGACGGCACGATGACCTTTCTAAAAGCGGCCGCGTGCAGAGCAATTTGGCCCGCGTTCAATGCGAGCTTCGCTAGCTCTCAAGGGCGAATGGCGGTATGTCGACAGCGCGGGATCTGGAACGAATTCGCGATCGTTATTCCCGATCGAGTCCCATTTGGCTCAACGCCGGCCTCATGCATTGCACAGGCGGCGATTGGCAAATAGGGCTTGAGATACTGCGTACCCATGCCTGGGCTGCGAACACGTTTGCTGGATGGTACTTTCTAGCATTGCATTTGCCCCAGCGGCGCTCGGTGTTGCGTCTTCCCTCGAAGATTTGCGGCGAATCACTCGATGCAATACATGCGGCCGCCGGGTTTGGTGATAATCCGCTTTGTGTGCTGCTAAGCGCAGTGCTCGAAATTGGCGCTGCGAATTTCGGCATCAAACACCTCGTCCAGAAAATGCAAATATTCAACGACGTTGAGAGGGCGCGCCCTGAACAACCGGGCGAGTACGTGCGTCTTTACTGGTGCTTGCAGAATTCCTTTGGGGTACTTCAAGAGTACGAAAAAGCAACGAGGGCGCTTATTGAGGGGAAGATTTATGCCTACGCACCCACTACCTGACCGAAAATCCGTGCGTGAATTCTTCGATTATCGTTTGGACAAGGGAAAGATCGAAGAACACTCGCCGAATTCTTCTGGTCATCTTATCTTGCGGCTTGGGTTTGGCGATAATTGCTTGGTTCGCACTCGGGTTTGCGATTGGGTTAGTAGGCCTCGCGGCTGGCTCGGCCGGTGGATATTTTATTGAACGTCTGTTGAAGCGAAAAGAGTTTGAAGAGCGCAAGGCGGCGCAGTGACGAAATCGCGATGAATTCGTCCGACTTGCCCGCGAGACGCGAGCAGTTCAAGCAAATGACTTGATCAAAGCGTTCTTGCGTGTATTTGAGAGAACTCAAATCGATCGTGCTCAGTTGAGGCTTCTGAATCAGATATATTCATTTCAGGAGGAGAAATCACTATTCGACGCTGAGACGCGGAGGAAAAAGCTGGGCGACCTCTTAAATAAATCAATTAGATTGATTTCGAAGGGGGAGTTTTCGAATAAGCGAATTCGCAAAGTAAGGTGGCCCGAAAGCGGACTGAATGAGCTCATTTTTAACCCGCTTCGTTTGGATATCTTATTTCTAACCGAGACACAGCTAACAATTTGCGGCGTCCAAATCGACACAATTGACGGAGACCTTCGAGAGGAAATACAGCGGATATCGCTTCCCAAGATTGTAAATATCCATTTCACCGCCGAACGGGTGAGAGCCAATTTAAATGCGAATGAAGTTATACAAAGGGCGCAGCAATTGGACTACGAGGAGGACGAGATGGGCGCTTTTCTCGAGAAACTCAATAGTTATAACGGAAGCTCAATTAATTGGGTCTATGAGGAGATGACCTCGCATCTGAAAATTACGAGGACGGACGGCGGGTCGCTGAGTGTACCAATTCGGAGTGAATTCTATTTGGGTGAGCACGTCAGTGCCTTAGATCAAGAAACTGCGCTGACGCATGATGAGGTTTCGGTGGATCGGATGATAAATGAGCTAAACAGACTCGTCGAAACTACGCAATAGGCCCGCGCTTCTCAACAGACTAGGCTGCGCCATTCTTTGAGAGCGGTGCAACTGAAGCAGCGTGGGTTACACCACATCTCGGCGCTCTCCTTGATGCGGTTCTGCCGGTTATTCACGAACTCGTCGACCACAGCCGGATGCCGAGGCGGTTTTTGGCAAATTGGGCGCGAACTGGATTAGTTTGGATCGGGCTGATCTCCGCGCGCACGTAGGGGGCCAGTCACGTGTTATTCCGGATTACGACCGGCTATCGAGTTGTCCCGACTCGGCACGCTTCGGCGCGTTCAGCTTGTCCCGAGTCATAGGGTCTCTCGAAAGGATTGTGTCAATCTCGACTGCGATTTGTTCCGCGGTTCTATTTCGTCTAGCGAGGGCCTGTTGCTTCGATATGAAACCCGTGGGGTTTTCGCCCATTTGGAGTGAGATAATCTTGACGCCGCGGCCAACTGCGTATCCCACCTCCTGTTGGGTCCAGATGCTTTTGCAGAAGCCGACCGTGTGGATTGCGAGAAAGGCATCCATTGTTTGGAGCGCCTTTTCTATTTCGGATTGCCATTCCAACGTAGGCTCAATGTCTTCGTGTGCTACAAATGCATCAATCGCGTAGGGGACGAGGCAGGTTTTGAGGCGCGTTGCCTTATCCTTGTGAGTGGCAATGTGGCTGACGAACAAACGAAAGTGGGGAATATCACGCCAATTCACCGGGGGAGAAGAGTCAATTCCAATATACAGCTCAGATTGAGGTCGTGTACTAAGTTTGTATCCCTCGAACACGCCGAACTCTTCACGCCTGACGATGTGAGCGCCGGCATGCGGAAGCATTGGCCTTAGTACTTGAACAAGCTTTTCCAACTCCTCCCTTGGACGAGTTTCCCTATCAAGAGCAGCATCAATGAACCTGGCGAAAGCGTCGTCGTTTAGTTGAAGCGGGCTTAAGCGGGCATCGTTAATGATGTCCTCGTCTGACCAATCAGAGTTATTGACGGTATGCTGCCACATATCGCCAGCCGCATTCGTGAATCGAGAATCACTAGACGGAAGGTTTTCTAAATCGAAAAACCCTCCATAGAAGTTTGGTGCATCAACTTTGCCACTCCATGTAAGATCGTTCCGCGCAACATTGCGTAATATTGCTTTTCGCAATTCAGCAGAAAACTCCATAAGAGTATCTCATCGTCGACTTTATGCCGGATCGCGAATAGACGGATCGCAGGCGCGGCACCTTACGTTCCCACCTTACGCGCTCTCCTTACTGCGGTTCTGCCGGTTGTTGACCAGATCGTCGACCACGGCCGGATCGGCGAGCGTCGAGGTGTCGCCGAGATTGCCGTACTCATCCTCGGCGATCTTGCGCAGGATGCGGCGCATGATCTTGCCGGAGCGGGTCTTCGGCAGATTGGGCGCGAACTGGATGAGATCGGGCGAGGCGATCGGGCTGATCTCCTTGCGCACCCAGTTGACCAGTTCGGTGCGCAGCTGCTCGGTCGGATGTTCGCCGGCCATCAAGGTCACGTAGGCGTAAATGCCCTGCCCTTTGATGTTGTGCGGGTAGCCGACCACGGCGGCTTCCGACACTTTCGGATGCGCCACCAGCGCCGATTCGACTTCGGCGGTGCCGAGCCGGTGGCCGGCAACGTTAATCACATCGTCGACGCGGCCGGTGATCCAGTAATAGGCGTCGTTATCGCGGCGGCAGCCGTCGCCGGTGAAATATTTGCCGGGATAGGTGGAGAAATAGGTGTCGATGAAGCGCTGATGATCGCCATACACGGTACGCATCTGGCCGGGCCACGAATTGGCGATGCAGAGGTTGCCGCTGGTGGCGCCGTCCTGCACCTTGCCTTCGGCGTCGACGATCTGCGGCACGATGCCGAAGAAAGGCCGCGTCGCCGAACCCGGCTTGAGTTTGGTCGCACCCGGCAAGGGCGTGATCAGAATGCCGCCGGTCTCGGTCTGCCACCAGGTATCGACGATCGGGCAGCGGTTGTCGCCGACCACGCGGTAGTACCACTCCCACGCCTCGGGATTGATTGGCTCGCCGACGGAGCCGAGCAGCCGTAGCGATGCCCGCGAGGTCTTCTTCACCGGCGCGTCGCCCGCCTGCATCAGTGCGCGGATCGCCGTCGGCGCGGTGTAGAAAATGTTGACTTGATGCTTGTCTATCACTTCCCAGAAGCGCGACACACTTGGATAGTTCGGCACGCCTTCGAACATCAGCGTGGTGGCGCCGTTGGCTAGCGGCCCATAGACGATGTAGCTGTGGCCGGTGACCCAGCCGACGTCGGCGGTGCACCAGTAGATATCACCGTCGTGATAGTCGAACACGTATTGGTGCGTCATCGCCGTATAGACGAGATAGCCGCCGGTGGTGTGCAGCACGCCTTTCGGCTTTCCAGTTGAGCCCGACGTGTAGAGGATAAACAGTGGGTCCTCGGCGTTCATGTGCTCGCAAGGGCACTCCGCCGTCACCTGATCCGCGGCTTCGTGGTACCAGACGTCACGGCCCGGCTCCATGTCGACGGCGCCGCCGGTGCGCTTGACGACGATGACGTGATCGACGCCGCCGCATTTGGCGATCGCCGCATCGGTGTTGGCCTTGAGCGGAACTTTGCGGCCGCCGCGCAATCCTTCGTCAGCGGTGATGACGACGTTGGATTTGCAGTCCTCGATGCGGCCTGCGAGCGAATCCGGTGAGAACCCGCCGAACACCACGGAATGAATTGCGCCGATGCGCGCACAGGCCAGGATCGCGTAGGCCGCTTCCGGAATCATCGGCATATAGATGGTGACACGATCGCCCTTCTTGACGTTGCGATTGCGCAGCACGTTGGCAAAGCGGCAGACTTCATCGTGCAATTCGCGGAAGGTGATTTTTTTCAATTCTTTCGGATCGTCGCCTTCCCAGATGATCGCGATCTGATTGGCACGCGTATGCAAATGCCGATCGATGCAATTGTAGGCGGCGTTGGTGACGCCGTCCTCGAACCATTTGATCGAGACGTTGTCCTTGGCGAAGGAGGTATTCTTGACCTTGCTAAACGGCTTCATCCAATGGATGCGCTTGGCGTGCTCGGCCCAGAACGCGTCGGGGTCCTTGAGCGAAGCCGCATACATGGCGCGGTACTTGGCGTCGTCGACAAAGGCGCGCTGTTTCCAATCCGCCGGAACGTCATAAATCTTTTCGCTCATCGCGCTCCTCCGTCACGCAGCAGGCTTAAGGGCCTTCACCACGCTGGCCTATTGTTCCACTGCTCACTGATTATGCGGCCATTATGCGCTGCCAGCGCACACTGCGACAAGGCCGCCGGGTTCATCCGTTTGTCGCAGTATTTCAACTCGGCAACCCTCTCGCCGCAGGCTATGATGCGCAGGCAAAAAGGGGGCCGCCATGCGCCGCGCGATTTTCGCCGTTTTCGTTGCCGCCGCCGTTCTTGCGGCAGGCCCGCTCAAGGCACAGTCGCCGGCGGCCGCTTCCCCGCCAGCGGAGAATCTTGCGGCCGCGCGCGAACTGGTTCAGGTCATGAAAGCGACCGATCAGTTCAAGGCGCTGCTGCCGACTATCTTCGAGGGACTCAAACCTGCCTTCGTGCAGGGCCGGCCCGAGATGGCGAAGGAGTACGATGCGATCATGCCGATCATCATTAACGGCGCGACGCAGCGTTTGAATGCGTTCGCCGACATGTTGGCCGGCATCTACGCACAGAATTTCAGCGTCGACGAACTGCACGATCTCACGGCGTTCTATCGCTCACCGACCGGTCAGAAGCTGATCGCGCGCCAGCCAACCATCGCCCGCGCCAGCATGGTGGCCGGCCAGCAGTTCGGCCAGACGCTGGTGGCCGATCTCAAGGAAAAGATCACCGAAGAACTGCGCAAGCGCGAGCAGAATAAGTGAGGCGATATCCGACTGATTCTCCGCTCGTCCCCGCGACAGCTGAAACCCAGCTTTGCCGGCATCCCGCTCTCGCGGGCTGAGCGGAATAATTCAACGCCTGCGAACGCCATTTATCAAAAGACGCAAATGGCCGAAGCACGCTCCCGCCATTTGCAATTCAGAGCAACAATCGGCCGCAGATCAGACCGCGCCGGTGATCCATTGCTCGAGCTTCTGCTTCGGCGCGGCGCCGACCTGACGCGATGCCAACTGCCCGTCTTTGAACAGCATCAAGGTCGGGATCGACATGATGCCGTACTTGGCTGCGGTGCCGGGATTCTCATCGACATTGAGCTTGACGATCTTGACCTTGCCGTCGAGCGATTTGGAAATCTCTTCGAGAGCCGGCGCAATCATGCGGCAAGGCCCACACCACTCGGCCCAGAAATCGACAACCACGGGCCCGCTCGCATTGATCACGTCCTTGTCGAACGTCGCATCCGTTACCTTGTCGACCATCAGATTACCTCGTCTTTTTTCGGAAAGAATCGTCGAAACCGCCAAGCATTCAACGTATGAACCGACCCTGGGGGCGTCAAGGGACCTTCACCGCGGCGTGACAGGCTTCCGTTAGGACTTTGGCGACGGCTGCATCCATGGCCGCAGCGGGCAATTCGATCAAGCGCGGCCCGCTGGTGAAGACAAGCGCGGCGCGCACCGGTTTGCCCGGATAGAGGCGCGATAGCACGGCCCGGTACAAACCAAGCTGGGCGACGTAGCTCTCAACCTCCTCGAGGTCGGACGGAACGGCGCGATCGCTCTTGTAGTCAGCGATCAGCACGGCGTCGTCCGAGACGGCGAGACGGTCCACCTGCCCGGAGACGGATATCCGCTCGCCACCGGCGCCTGGAATATGGCCCACGATCGGCAATTCCGGCCGGCTGCCTGCAGCGAACAGCCGGGCAAAGCTTGCCTGATCGAGAATGGCAAGGACTTGGCGGACGATCTCCACCCGTTCGGCGGCGGCAAGATCGGCCGCGGCTTTGGCGAGGTAACGTTCGGCGGCGTCCTGGCGCCGTTCAGACGAAATGTCGGGCAGCGATTGCAGCAGCCGATGCACCAGGCGGCCGCGCGCGAGTGCCCTCTGCCGATCGGCAGCGGAGCCCCCCGAACGCACAACACCGCCGCCCTCCTCGTCAAATACGGTGGACGGCGACAGCGGTGCGCGGCGCCGCGGAGGCACGGCGGCGGCACGCCGCAGCCATGACGGTAGTACGACCTGTTCGATTTTACCGTTGACGACCGACTGCTCCTGGTGACCGGCGTCTTCGGTCGACAACCTGCGATAACGGAAGACCTTTTCGTCGTCTTCGGCCTCCTCGACCAGCATCGAATCGAGCGCCTCGCGCACGAGGTTATACCAACAGCCCTTCGGGCGCGTGCGCAGGCCATCCGCGCCGCAGATGATCAGCGTGTCGGCGGCCCGCGTCATGGCGACGTAAAGCAGCCGCCGATATTCATGCTCCGCTTCACTCAGCACGGCGCCGCGCACGACGGCGACATCGCCCGGGTCGTCGTCTTTTCGTCCAGCCCAGACCATCGCGCCATCGTCGAGCTGTAAGAGCCTCGGCGGCATCGGGCCACCGGGTGGCGTGATGGTATCCGCCAGAATGACGATCGGCGCTTCGAGACCCTTGGCGCCGTGCACGGTCATGACGCGGACTTCGTCGCGTGCGATTTCCATATCGCGCTTCACTTCGGCCCGGGCATCGCGCAGCCAGGTGAGAAAGCCCTGCAGCGACGGCGTCTCGCGCCGCTCGTAGTCGAAGGCAACGTTGACAAATTCATCGAGCGCATCGTTCGCTTCCGGCCCGAGCCGCGCCAGGAAGCGCGCGCGGGCGCCGCCGGCGCCAAGAAGCTGCGCGTAAAATGCAAACGGAGTCTCGCGCCGTGCGGCTGCCGCCAACTCCTCGAGCCGGGCCGCCGCCGCGGCAAATATCGGCCGCTCGCCGGCCTTGCGGTGGAGCGCGGTTCGCAGCGACGCACGGCCGCGATCCCAGGCAATGGCGAACAGATCCTCATCCGCGAAGCCGAACAGCGGGCTGCGCAGCACTGTCGCCAGCGCCAGATCGTCTTGCGGCAGCAGCAGTGCATCGGCCAGCGCCATCAAATCCATGACGGCGATATGTTCGGTCAGCACCAGGCGATCCGCGCCGGCGACCTGGACATGCTGGTTCTTGAGCGCGCGGATGATGGCTTCGAACAATTCGCCGCGCTGGCGCACCAGGATCAGAACGTCGCCATAGCGGGCACGGCCCCCGTCGACCGCGCGGCGGACCGCACGCGCAATGCGCCGCGCCAGCTTCACCCGCGGGCTTGTTTCGCTGACCGTATCGAACGGAGCGTCCCAGCCCTCGATCTCTCTGCGCTCGTCCGGCTGCTCGGCGTCCCAGATTTCAACCACGCTCGGCGGCGCGCCAGGCAGCGCGATATGCGGCGGGAAGCCGTCGAGGTCCGACGTGACGCTGCGCGCGATCTCCGCCCGTTTGAACACTTCATCCACCGCGCCGAGCACGCTGGGGCCGGAGCGAAACGAGTGTTCGAATTTGCTGACGACGAATTCCTGCCCGCTGTTGTCATGCGCCGTTTTGAAGTAGCGCAGCATTTCGGCAAATTCCTTGGGCGCGGCATTCTGGAACGAATAGATCGACTGCTTTTCGTCGCCGACCGCAAAAATGGTGCGCGTGACGCTGCGCGCACCGGCGCCGGCCGTGAACTCGGCGGTGAGCAGGCGCACAATGGTCCATTGCTTGGCGCTGGTGTCCTGCGCTTCATCGACCAGGACGTGATCGATGCCAAGATCGAGCTTGTAGTGCACCCACGCGGCATCGCAGTTCGTCAGTAACGCCAGCGCCTTGTCGATCAGATCGTCGTAATCGAGCAGGCCCCGGCGCTGCTTTTCGGCCCGATAGCGCCGCAACACCTCGTCCGTGACGGTGAGCAGCGCGGCGCTGCGATCGCGGCAAATGGCGGCGCGCGCCCGTTGCAGAACGACGCAGACCCGCTGTTGTTCGGCGGTGAGGCGCCCCTTCAGCGCCGCGTCATCGATAGCCCTGGTGACGATCGACTTGCGCGCCGTGCGCGCGCCGCTGGTGCAGAATATGTCGAGATATTCATCGACAAGCTCGGAGCCGGACAGCGTCGCCAGTTTGCGAAAGCGCTCAGCCTGTTCGCGATCCGACTTGTTGCCCAGATCCAGGACTGCAGCGAGCCCCGGCCATTCGGACGGTGCGATAATCTCGCCGGAGAAATATGCTGCCTCGATCTTCTCCAGTTCGTCCGATGGATCGACGCCAAGCCGCGCCGACAATCCGGCGATCGCCGCATCGACACTGCCGGCGCTTTCGACCCAGCGCGTCACGGCATCGCGCTGGCCGATGGCCTCGCGGATGACGTCGCGAAACGTCCGGTCGGCCGCCGCCGTCATGGCGAAGGCCAGCGCCCGGCCGAGCCGGCTATCCGGCGCGGCAGCGCCGTCGAGCAGGACGGCAAGAGTGAGCCTTTCCAGAAGCTGCGACTGCTCGGCATCGTCGAGCACGGAGAAGCGCGCGGCGACGTTGGCCTCGAACGGAAACTGATGCAGAAGCTGCGTGCAGAAAGCGTGGATGGTCTGCACCTTCAGCCCGCCGGGAGTCTCCAAGGCGCGTGCGAACAGGCGCCGCGCCCGCGCGCGCAACGGCGCATCCGGCGTCATGCGCGAATGGTCATGGATCGCCTCGTCGAGCTTGGCATCGTCTAGCGTCGTCCAGTGCGCCAGCCGGTCGAACACCTGCTTCGCCATGTTGGCGGCGGCGGCCTTGGTGAAGGTGATGCAGAGAATCTTCTCCGGCTGCGCGCCCTTGAGCAGCAGGTTGATGACGCGCTGCGCCAGCACATAGGTCTTACCCGCCCCCGCGTTGGCAGCAACCCAGGCGGAGACATCGGGATCGGAGGCATCCTGCTGCTGCCGACGCACCTCGTCGGGAATTTTGCGCGGCGTTCTCATGGGCCGCTTCCGAACATAGCGGCAATTGCCGCATCGTCGTTTTCGCCCCCGGTTGCCGACCATTCCTTGACGCGGGCGAGATGGTCGTAGTCGCCGTAATGCGTCGTCCACAGCGGGTGCACGAGCGAGCGATAGGGCTCGGTGTCGCTGTCGAAGCGTCTGGCAAGCGCGGCGAGTTTTTGCAGTGCGCGATCGGCCTGCGAGTCGGGCGTGCCTTCGGCGAAGTCGATCGGCTTCGATTCGCCGGGCCGCGCACCGCCTTTGAGCAGCACATAGGCAATTCCTGCGACCGAGGCGCCGGCGGCAACGCCAGGGAAGCCGCCTTGGCGCAGCATCGCGGCTTCGAGCGTGAGCTGCGGCGCAAGCCCGGTCCGCACCTGCTTTTCGCTGCGCGCCGAGCCGGTCTTGTAATCGAGAATGACGTAGCTGCCGGCCGGCGAGCGCTCGATCCGGTCGGCAATGCCGCGCAGCTTGAACAGACCGTCGGCGAGCGGAATGCCGATCTCGCCGCGGATTTCCGCCACGATGGAGGCGATCGATGGCCGCCGCTTGAGCTCCCAATCGGCGAACCAGCGGGCAATGCGCTCAAAGCGCGGCCACCAGAACGCCCGCGCTTCGGGAAAATCCTCAAGCGCGGCGAAATGCGGACGACCGAGTTCTATCAATGCCCGTACCGGGTCGGCGGGCAGAGCCGCAGCGTGCAGCTTGGTAAAGTCGCCGATGGCGGCGTGAATGATGGTGCCGCGCTCCGCCGCGCCCGGAGAGACATCGACCGGATCGAGCGGCGCTAGGCGCAGAATGTATTTGGCGTAGATCGTATAGGGATCGCGCAGCCAGTTTTCGATGTCGGTGACCGACAAGCTCTTCGGCCGCACGGCGCGCGGCGGCGTCGGTGCGGGCTGCGGCACCGGCGCGATTTTCTCCGGACGGTCGAGCGCGCGTGCCCAGGTGAGGTACTTGTCCCCGCGTTCTCGCGCCGCCTTCCAGCGCCCGGCCGCGACTGCAGCAAGCCGCTGAACGAAACGCGATGCCACCGTCGGACTGCCTTCAGTCTTCGCCGCGTGCGAAAGAATGACCTCCTTGGCGCCGACGAGTTGAGCGAAGTCGTGCGCCGCGAGTCCGATCCAGCGCTCCGGCAAATCGAGCCCGAGCTTCGCTCGCATTGGCCGGCTCAGCCACGCATCGTTCTGATGATCACCCGGCCATTTCCCTTCGATCAGCCCACCGAGCACGACGCGGTCGCTTTCGATGAGGCGGGCTTCGAGCGTCCCGAGAATGCGCACCGGCATCTTGAAGCCGACCGTGCGGCGGACGACGCGGTCGGCGATCAGCGCGGTAAAGAGTTCGACATAGTCCGACGTATCGACGATCAAAGCGGCGGCGGCCGCGCTGGCAGATAGCTCATCGAACGCCACCGCGAGCTTGGCGCCGTCGGGCCCCGCAAAGGCGGTCTCGCCGCCCTCCTGCCGCGACAGCGCAGCCACGACTTTTTGATGCGCCGCAACGACGTCGCTCAGCCGCAGCGATTGCCCGGCGATGCTTTCCAGCGGCGCAAGCGCCTCGCTGAGACGCGCAACGAGATCGGCCACCGCGGCGAGATCATCGTCCCGCAGCGTGGTCCGTGGATCGGACGGATGCAGATCGGTTTTTTCCTTGCGATGGAATTTTTCCAATTCGCCGCGGAATGTTTTGAGCGCGTGGGCGAGTTCGGCGCTGCCGGCGCGCGGCCGCGGTCCGCGGAACACGGCGCGCTCCAGCGCCGCGATGGCGCGGATCCGATAGTTGCCGCCGAGACGCAGTAGCGGGTGCTTGAGCAGCGCCAGCAGCGTGACTGGCGCGAGCCGGCCGAGGGCTGTGTCTGCGGCAAGCCGCGCGAAAATTCCGGCCGGCGTCTCGGACAACGGCTGACCGCGCGAATCCTCGGCCACGATATTCCAACGTGCCAGCGCCGCGAGTACACGGCGGCCGAGCGCGCGGTCGGGCGTGACCAAAGCCGCTGTTTTGTTTTGCTCGACCGCTTCGCGCAGCGCCACGGCAATCGCCAGCGACTCTTCCTCTGCGTTGGCGGCTGCGATCACGCTGATGGCGTCAAGCGTCGTATCCGCGGCCGCATTGAACGCTGCATCGGTAGCTCGCTGCGGCCATAGATCCGTAACGGCGGCCGGTCGCAAGGCCTCCGACATCACCTTCTCGCGGCCGCCCGGCAGGGCGAGTTGATCCACGGCGTCGCGTGCGATGCCAATGCGGGCGAGCAGCGCCTGCATGGCGAATTGCGGATGGCCCGGCGCGGGCGCGATACCCTTGGCATCGTCGCCGGCAATCAACCGCCATGAATTCTCATCGAGGTCGGTATCGAGTCCCGGCAGCACCACGGCGCCATGCGGCAGGCGGGCGATGGTGGCGATCAGTTCCGCGGTCGCCGGGATCGAGCCGGTCGAACCAGCGACGATGACTGGCGCATCGGTTTCGCGCGCCAGCCGAGCCGCTTCGGCTTTGAGTAGCCGGTCGCGACGTTCCGCCAACTCGATGCAGTTGCGCTCTTTCAGCATCTGCGGCCACGCTTCCCGGGCGATCTGCAGGAAGCGTAGCGTGAGCTGCCAGTAGCGGTCGAATTGGTCGGGCACCAGTTCGTCGAGCCGCTCCCACGGCACGCCGCGCATCGTCATGTCGTCAATCAGACGAGCAAGATCGTCGGCGAGGGCGCAAGCCGCGGCCGGAGTCTGTGCGACCAACGGACTGCCGCTTTCGGCGAGCAGTTGGGGCGACGAGGCCCACTTGGCGACGAGCTGGGTCAGCAGCAGGCGGCGCTCAAGTCCGCCGAGCGCTTCCGGGAGGGTCAGCGCCTCAGCGGTAACGCCGCCCGAAGCCGCTTCCGCAAAGGCGATTTCATCTTCGTCGATGTCGCCAAGCGCAACGATACGGGGCAGAATTGCCGCGTCACCGCGCAGCCGATCAAGGAACACCTCGCGCGCCAGCCGGCAGGCGCGGCGGGTCGGCAGATAAAGCGTCGCCGACGCCAGCGCCAGCGGATCGGCAGCCGGGGCGAACCCGAGCTTGCCGCCGATTAGGGCCTCGATCAGCGTCGGCAAAAACGGCGCCGACGGGGGGATGGTGAAAACGCGCGCTGGCATAGCTCGAAAGGTTCGGATCCACGGCACACTTAAGTACCGCACCGCATCCGGAAAATGGGCGTAGCAGATTCTACGACGTGGCGGCGAGCGCCGCTTCGGCCTCGGCGACCGCCTGCGGGGTGCCGACATGCATCCAGCGGCCGTCGAGCGGCAGGCCGAAGAGCCGGCCGCGCTCGCCGGCGCGGTCGAACAGCAGCGTCAGCGGGAACTCGCCGGCGGGGGCGCCGTCAAACAGCGCCGGCGACAGGATCGAAGCGCCCGCGTAGACAAACGGCACGGTCTCGCCCGCGGCGCGGCGACGCAGCCGGCCATCGTGCAGCATGGCGTAGTCGCCGCTGCCCTCATAGCCGATGCTGCCTGCGGTCGGCGCGAGCAACAGCAGCGCATCCATCGCGGCACAGTCGAACGCATCGGCCAGCCGGGCAAAATTCGGTTTGATACCGTCGACCCACAACGTGTCGGAATTGACCAGAAAAAACGGCGCAATGCCCAGCTTCGACAAGGCGTTGGCGATGCCGCCGCCGGTGCCGAGCAACTTGCCGCGCTCGTCGGAAATGACGATCTGCGGTTTGGTCCGCGTTGCCAGATGCCGTTCCAAAGCTTCGGCCAGATAGTGCACGTTGACTACGGCGCGCTCGACGCCGGCCTCGGCGAGGCGATCGAGCGCGTAATCGATCAGCGGCTTACCGCCGATGGCGACGAGCGGCTTCGGGACGTTGCCGTTGTAGGGGCGCATGCGGGTGCCGAGACCGGCGGCCAGCACGATGGCCGATTTCGGCATCGCCGGTTGATTGATCTCGGCCATCGCCCCTGCCCCTGTCGCTTTTCGCCCGCTTGATGCGCGATGCGGCTTCGCGTCACGGCGACGGCGCGTTGTTGGCGTACCAGCCGCGCAGCGATTCCAGCGCCGGATGCGCCAGCGAGCGCTGCAAATAGCGCCATAGCCGCGGAATATGGCGCAGATATTGCGGTTTGCCATCGCGGCTATTCAGACGCGCGAAGATGCCGAGCACCTTGGTGGCGCGCTGAGCGGCGAGCGTCGCGTAGAGTTGCGCGAAGGCGCCGGCTTCGAACCGCTGATCGTCGGTTTGCCGCGCGCGGACATAACGGCCGAGCAGCAGGAGTTCGAGCGTTTCTGGCACGTCGACACGCGCATCCTGCAGCAGGGACGCGACATCGTAGGCCGCGGGACCGATAACGGCGTCCTGAAAATCCAGCACCCCGATACGGCCGATGTCCTGCCGGTCGCCAAGCCACAAAAGATTGGGCGAATGATAATCGCGCAGCACCCAGGTTGGCCGCGCATCGAACGCGGGGGCCAAAGCGTCGCGCCACAGCGACACGAACGACGCGCGCCGTTCGCCGGTGGCGCGCAATCCGGCGTACGGCAGATACCAGTCGACCAAGAGCTCAACCTCGATCATAAATGCGTCGATGTCGTAGCGCGGCAGGCGGTACTCGCGATGCGGCGCGACTTCCAGCGTCTCCGGCAATCTGCGGCGATGCAGTGCGATCAGCACATCGAGCGCGGCCTGGTAACGCTCCTCGATCGGCGCTGGTGTATCGCCGGCCACGATCCGTTCGCTGCCGAGATCCTCCATGACGATCAGCCCGGCATCGGTGTCGGCGTGGTGAATGACAGGCGCCGATATTCCGCGCATACGCAGAGCCGCGGCCATGGCCACATACGGCATCGTGTTCTCGGCGAGATGGGCGATGGCGCTGTATGGCTTGCCATCGCGCACCGGCGGCCCGTCCGGCTGCGGCGGCGCATTCATCAGCACCAGGGTTTTCTCGCCCAGCGTCAGCCGTTCGAAAATGCGCGTCGAGGCGTCGCCCTGCATGCGCTCGCGTTTCGCTGCACCGTAACCGGACTCGTCGAGAAAGCTGCGGAGCTTACCGATGCGCTCGGCGCGCGCGGCGAATGCACCATAGCCAGTGTAACGAACGTCGCGCACCTCGGGGCCGACCTTGGGGGCAAGCGTGAAGGCTATGTCGAGCCGGTCCGGTGGCAGATAGCCGGCGGCGCGATCGGCCCATTCGATGAGCACCACGGTTTTGTCCGGCAGATCGTCGAGCCCAAGCTCGGTCAATTCGGCTGCGCCCGACAGCCGGTAGAGATCGGCATGCGCCAGCGGAAAGCGCGGCAGGTCGTAATGCTGCAGCAGGGTGAAAGTCGGGCTCGGTACCTCGATAGCCTCGTTTCCGGCCAGATAACGGATCAGCGCCCGTGCGAACGTGGTCTTGCCGGCGCCAAGATCGCCGGAGAGCGTCACCACATCGCCCGGCTCCAGTGCGCAGGCGATGTCGGCGGCAAACCGCGCCGTCGCCTGCTCGTTCGGCAACTGCACGGAGAAGCTTGCACCACCTGAACTGGTCAGAAGCATCGGGGCGATCCGGTAACGGATTTCAGGTCAGCGCACAAACACTTTCGCAAACCGGATTCAGATCAGAGCAAATCCCATCAGTTGCGCCAACCGACACGCACTACGCCGCTGTACGGGCGGCAGCCATGCTGGTCGGGAACCTGCAGGTCACGGTCGTGCCCTGGCCCACCACTGAATCGATGCTGACGGTGCCGCCGTGCAGTTCGACGAACGACCGCACGAGCGATAGGCCGAGGCCCGGGCCGCGGTGATGCGAACCGAGCGAATGGGTCTCGAACCAGTTGAAGACTCTCTCCAGCACATCGGGCGGGATGCCCGGTCCGGTATCAGTGACCGAGAACGCAATTTCGTCGTCGCGCCGCTCGGCGGCGAGCGTCACGGTGGCACCGGCCGGTGAGAAGCTGACGGCGTTGGCCAGAAGATTAAACAGGATTTGCCGCAAGCGCCGCTCGTCGGCGACGAAGCCGCCGATATCGGCCGGTGCGCGAATGTCCAGCGTCAGTCCGGCGCTTACCAGCCGGTCCTGCACGCCTTCCGCCGCCGCCTGCATGGCCTCGCGGATGTCGACCGATCCGAGATTGAGCTGCATGCGGCCGGCATCGATGGTCGCCAGATCGAGAATGTTGTTGATGAGCGCCAGCAGCGTATCCGACGAAACAGTGATGTAGTCGAGATACTCGCGCTGCTTCTGCGCCAGCGGTCCAGTCGCCGGATCGCCGAGCAGATGCACGAAGCCGATGATGTTGGTCAGCGGCGAGCGCAGCTCGTACGAGACGTGATGAACGAAGTCGATCTTGAGCCGATCCGCTTCTTCGAGCGCATCGTTGCGTTCTCGCAGCACGCGCTCGACATTGACCGAGTCGGTGACGTCGTGGAACGTCACCAGCGTGGCGCCGCCGGGCAGCGGCACCGTCGTGCAGTCGACCACGCTGCCGTCGCGCCGCTCCAGCCGTCCGGTGATGGCTTCGCGACTGTCGATCGCCGTCACCACCTCGCGCAGCGCTTGCCACGTCGGATCATTGCCGTGCAGCGGCTGGCTCAGAGCGGTGATGGTTTCGATATGCGGCCGCTCGGCCAGCGACTGGTCGGAAAGCTTCCACATGCGGGCAAAGGCGGGATTGTGCAGCCGCAGCCGGCCGTCGCTGGCGAACACCGCCACGCCTTCGGCCAGATTGTCGAGCGTTTCGCCCTGCACGCGGATCAGTTCCTCGAAACTCCGTTCCAGTTCGAGCCGCTCAGTCACGTCGTGGAACAGATAGGTGACACCGCCGTCCGGATTCGGAGTGGTGACGACGCGGAGCGTTCGTGTATCCGGCAGATGCCAAACATGCTCCCTGGTCTCGTTGGCGCGATAGGCCGTCAGCAGTTGCGCTTTCCATTCGCGGAAATTGGGCTGCTCAGGCAGCTTGCGCGTCATCCGCAACTCGTCGATCAGCGCCGAGTCGGTTGGATGCTGATCGAGAAAACGCGCATCGAGATCCCACAGCGCGCGATAGGCAGCGTTGTAGAAGGTCAGGCGCTGGTGAGCGTCGAACATGGCGACGCCGATCGGCAAGTAATCGAGCGTCCGGCGGTGCGCATCGAGCATGCGCGCCAGCGCGCTGCGCATGGTTTCGGCTTCGGTAGCGTCAATACCGATCCCGGCGCTGCCGGTATCGGTACGGACGTCGAGCACGTCGAAGCTGCGGCGCGCACCGGCGACGACGGCGGGCAGCCGACCGGAATACGCGCCGCCATTCCGGCGCGTCTGCACGATGGTCGCCCGTGCAGAACTGTCGAGCAATTCCAGGTTCCGTTCGATGGCGTCGGCGGCGTCGCGCGCTTCGACGGCGCGCGCATAGGCGGAATTGACGAAAGTGAGTCGCCCTGCCGCATCGCGCGTCCAGGCCGGCGATGGCAGTGTCTCAATCAGCGTGCGCAACGATGCGACTTCTGTCGTCAAATCGCGATGACGCGCGGTGAGTTCAATCAACTCGCGGGTCAGGACGCTCGCGTCCCGCAGCCGCAGCACGGCGCGTCCGCCGATGGCGCGGCCTTGTGCTTCGATCGGATGCCCGCTGAGCGCCGTCAGCGTCGTTGCGAATGCCTCGCCGTGCGCCCGCAGCGCGTCGACCGCACGCTCCATCTCGCTGGCCTGTCCGGGGTCGAGCCAGGAGCCGAAGGCGAGCACGCGATGGGGCTCGGCGACGCCGAGAAGCGCGAGATCGCCTTCGATGCTGGGCCGGTCCGACCCGGCCGGCCAGTCCACCAGCACCTGCCGCTCCGACAATAGCAACGCATTGGTGCGATCGAGCCGGTCTTGCAGGACGGTGATTTCGTCGCGCGCGGTGCCTTCCAGTCGCGCCGTCCTCCGGCGCGTGCGCACCAGCATGATCGCGGTGATGACGGCAAAGACGACAAGTCCGACCATCGGCACGAGAATCGGGATGTCGTGCCCCTCGAATTGGCCGGGAGCGGCAAGCACCGTTTCGTCGGCGCGGGCAAATGCCGGCCATAAGACAGCCGAGGCTGTCAGCAAACATGCTGTCCGCACACAGACGACAAGCAGGTCAGCCGCACGGAATCCGCATTGCCGCGGATGCGCATCGCCGCTCGTCCGGATCGTCTCCGGCATACCCCTTTGCCTTTACCGGCTACCGCAATCGCCGGTCCCCCACCCTTCCCTCCCCGCCGCGGAGAAGCAAAGGGTGGCCGCACACCCCACGAATCAAACTACTTTACTCTCAACAGGATTCACGCCGAAAGAGTCCAGATCATGAACGGCGGCGTGCTACCTCGCGGCAGCGCGTCTCAGCCGGTTCCCGTCGAACCCATGCCGCCTGAGCCGCGCTCCGTAACAGCCAAACTTTTCGCCTCGACCAGCTTGGCGTGCCGGACGTTGGCTACGACGAGTTGGGCGATGCGCATGCCGCGGCTGACCTGAAACGATTCGGCGCCGAGATTTATTAAAATCACCTGGATTTCGCCGCGATAATCGGCGTCGATCGTACCGGGCGTGTTGAGGATTGTGACGCCGTGGCGGTCCGCGAGGCCCGACCGCGGGCGGACCTGGCCCTCGCTGCCTGGCGGCAACGCGATCACAAGCCCCGTCGGAATCATGGCGCGGCCGCCCGGCGCAATCTCAACCGGTCTGTCGGCGGGCACCGCGGCGAGCAGATCGAGTCCGGCGGCGAGCGCGCTCTGATACGCCGGCAGCGGCAGATCGGCGGCGTGCGGCAGCCGCATCACGGAAACTTCGAGCGCGGGTTCGTTGCCGTTCAACGCTTTGCCTCGGTCAAGGCGCCGGCTATCCGGTCGATCAGACTCTTCGCCACATCGTCCTTCGATTGCGGCGGCCAGGATTCGACGCCTGCGGCGGTGACCAGATGAACCGTGTTGCTGTCGCCGCCCATGATGCCGGTTTCGGGCGACACGTCGTTGGCCAAAATCCAGTCGCAGCCCTTGCGCCGCAGCTTGGCCTTGGCGTTGGCGATCACGTCGTCGGTCTCGGCGGCAAATCCTATCACCAGCGGCGGGCGGCCAGATTTGCGATGCGCGATCGTCGCCAGAATGTCGGGGTTTTCGACAAGGCCGAGTTGCTGCGGCCAGCCGCCTTCCTGCTTTTTGATTTTGCTGTCGCTCGGCCGCTCGACGCGCCAATCGGCAACCGCGGCGACAAACACCGCGACATCGGCGGGCAGGACCTTCTCGACCGCCTCCAGCATCTGCCGAGCGGTCTCGACCTTCACCACAACCACTCCCGGCGGGTCCGGCACCTCGACTGGGCCGGAGACCAGCGTCACCGCGGCGCCTGCCGCTGCCGCCGCCGCGGCGATCGCATGGCCCTGCTTGCCGGAGGACCGATTGGCGATGAAGCGCACCGGATCGATCGGCTCATGCGTCGGTCCCGACGTCACCAGCACACGCCGGCCCGAGAGCGGTCCGTCCGGGCGCAGCACCGTCTCGGCGGCGGCGACAATCGCCATGGGCTCGGCCATTCGCCCTAAACCGGCCTCGCCACGCTCCGCCATCTCGCCGCTGCCAGGGCCGACCACACGCACGCCGTCAGCGGCAAGCTGCACCAGATTGCGCTGCGTCGCCTTGGCGGACCACATGCGCGGATTCATCGCCGGCGCCAGCAGGATCGGCTTGTCGGTCGCAAGCAGGATGGCTGACGCGAGATCGTCGGCGTGGCCGCCGGCCATCTTCGCCAGCAGGTCGGCGGTCGCGGGCGCCACGACAATCAGATCAGTCTCGCGCGCCAGCCGGATATGGCCGACGTCGAACTCGCTCTGCGCATCGAATAAATCCGTGTAAGCGCGCTCACCGGAAAGCGCGCCGGCGGCCATCGCGGTGACGAAATGTTGCGCGGCCTGAGTGAGCACGCAGCGGACACGCAGCCCGCGATCCTGCAGACGGCGGATGAGATCGAGCGATTTGTAGGCCGCGATGCCGCCGCCGATGATGAGCAAAACACGCCGCGTGCTGGGCTTGGCTTCGCGTGTTTTTTGTAATGACGGATGGCCGGGCGGCTCGAACTGTTCGAGCACGTCGCGGCCGGCATGCTCAGCCGCATCCCTCAGGATGCCCCGGACTTCGTCTTCCATGGAGCGGCCGTGCCGCGCCGCGCGCAGGCGAAGCAGCTTTTTCAACCTGTCATCGAGCTGGCGGACGGTCAGACTGGCCATGGATCGGCCTCCTCTGCACGCCCTTCCTTAAGGCAAATATGATTGCATTGCAATCAATGCAATCATATGACCTGCCGAAGGATGGCCCAGAACAGCAACGCGGCGATCACCCACAACGCACCAATGATCCAGGCGTCGCGGCGCGCTTCGGCTCGGTCGATCTCGGCGAAGGTTTTCTCCGACAATACGATGCCGTCGCGGGTGACCTCATCAAGCTGATCGAGCACGCGAGCGGCGCGCGTCAGCAGGCCGGGCACATGACCGATGAAGCGGCCCAGTTCGAGCGCGCCGGTTGTTGCGTTCTCCAGCTTGCCGGCGGGGCCGAGATGCCGCGCGATCCACTCGCCGACAACCGGCTCGGCGGTGCTCCACATGTCGAGCTTGGGATCGAACGAGCGCGCCACACCTTCCACCACCACCATCGTCTTCTGCAGCAGCAAAAGCTCCGGCCGCGTGCGCATGTCGAAAATGCCGGTCACCTCGAACAGCAGGGTCAATAGCCGCGCCATCGAGATTTCCTCGGCGGTGCGGCTGTGGATCGGCTCGCCGATGGCGCGGATCGCCTGGGCGAAATCGTCCACCGAGTGGTGCGACGGCACATAGCCGGCTTCGAAATGGACCTCGGCGACGCGATGATAGTTGCGGGTGATGAAACCGTGCAGGATCTCCGCGAGGAAAAGCCGCTCTTTCATTCCCAGCCGGCCCATGATGCCGAAGTCGACGGCAATCAGGCGCCCCTCATCGTCGACAAACAGATTGCCCGGGTGCATGTCGGCGTGAAAGAAGCCGTCGCGCAGCGCGTGGCGCAGAAAAGTCTGGATCAGCGCGCGGGCGAGCTGACACAGGTCGAAGCCTTTCGCTTCGAGGCGGGCGCGGTCGGACAGCGGCGTGGCGTCGATCCATTCCAGCGTCAGCACTTCCTTGCTGGTGCGGTCCCAGTCGACCGCCGGCACGCGAAAATCCGGATCGTCTTTGGTGTTCTCGGCCATTTCCGAGAGCGCGGCGGCCTCCAGGCGGAAATCCATCTCCATCATGACGGAGCGCCGCAGCGTGTCGACCACCTCGATCAGGCGGAGCCGCCGCGCTTCCGCCGACAGATTTTCGGCGTGGCGCGCCGCATAGGTGAAGGCGCGCAGATCGGCGTGGAAGCTCTGTTCGACGCCGGGGCGCAGCACCTTGACGGCAACCGCGCGCGCCGCATCACCGTGTCCCACTTCGGCGCGGTGTACCTGCGCGATTGAGGCCGCTGCGACCGGCCGCCCGAAGCGGGCGAACACTTCAGCGATCGGCCGTCCCAATGATGTCGCGACCGCGCGCTCCGCCTCGGCCTGCGGGAACGGCGGCATGTGGTCCTGGAGCTGTTCGAGGTCGCGCGCCAGCGCCACGCCGACCACGTCCGGCCGGGTGGCCAGAAACTGGCCGAGCTTGACGTAGCTCGGCCCGAGCCGGGTGAGCGCGGTCGACAGCCGCGACTTGGCGGTGCCACGGCTCGGCCGCTCGACAAGACGCGCCAGGCGCAGTGCGAAACGCGCCGGCGCCGGCACCATGGCGGGATCGATCAGGCCGAGAACGCCTTCGCGAGCGAACACGAAGCCGGCGCGGCCGAGCCGGATGAGATGCGCGGGACCGGCAATCACAAGCGCCAGCCGGAATGCAGCGCCACGATGCCGCCGGACATCACCCTGTACGAAACGCGGGCAAATCCCGCGGCGCGCAGCATCGCCGCAAACGCCTCGGGGCGCGGGAAGCGGCGGATCGATTCCACCAGATAGCGATAGGAGTCGGCATCGCCGGCGACTGTGCGGCCGAGCGCGGGAATGACATTGAACGAATAGAGGTCGTACAGTCGATCGAGCCCGGGCAGGTCGACCGCGGAGAATTCCAGGCAGAGAAACTTGCCGCCAATCTTGAGCACGCGATAGGCCTCGGCAAGCGCGGTCTCGATGCGCGCCACGTTGCGGATGCCGAACGCGATGGTGGCGGCGTCAAAACTGCGCTCGGCGAACGGCAAAGCCTCGGCATTGGCTTCGGTGAAGGTCACGGCATCGCCGCGCCGATCCCGTGCCGCGCGCTCGCGGCCGACCGCGAGCATGTCGGCGTTGATGTCGCACACCGTTACTCGGGTCTGCTCGCCGCCGGCCTCTTTCAGGCGGAACGCCACATCGCCGGTACCGCCCGCGATGTCGATGATCGAAAAGGGGTGATTGCGCGGCGGATCGACCGCCGTGACCAGCGCGTCTTTCCAGGCGCGATGCAGGCCGAACGACATCAGGTCGTTCATCAGGTCATAGCGGCGCGCCACGCTGCGGAAGACGTCGTCGACCAGGCCCTGCTTGTCGCCAAGCGGCACGCGGCGGTCTCCGAAATCGGTTTGTTGCTGCTTGAAATCCGGCATTGTCGATCCTTCGGCACCACGATAGCGCGACCGGCGCAGCGGCGCTAGAAAGTGTCCGCGGCATGGTTGAGAAAACGGCCTTGACCCTCCGGAGGTCCCATGACAATCGAATTCCAGCGCACCGTTCCGGTTTTTCGCATTTTCTCGCTGGAAAAGGCACGCGAATTTTACCTGGATTTCCTTGGCTTCAAGGTCGATTGGGAACGCCGCTTTGAACCTGAGGCCCCGGTGTTCATGCAAATTTCACGCGATGGCGTCGTGCTGCACCTGAGCGAACATTTCGGCGACGGTACCCCGGGCTCGGTCGCCTACGTCTATATAAAGGGCGTGCGTGAGCTGCATCGCGAACTCAACGACAAGAAATACCGCCACATGCGGCCGGACCTGCAGCAGCAGGAATGGGGCATGACCGAACTGGGCGTGATCGATCCGTTCAACAATCGCATCACGTTCGGCAAACGAACCGATCAGATGAGCGATTGAGCGGCCATGCCGGAACTCCCCGAAGTCGAAACGGTGCGGCGCGGCCTGGTACCGGCGATGGAAGGCGCGCGCTTCACCAAGGTCGAGGTGCATCGCGGCGATTTACGCTGGCCATTGCAAAAGGATTTTGTCGCCCGCCTCCAAGGCAAGACTGTCACCGGCCTCGGCCGGCGGGCGAAGTATCTGCTCGCGGACCTTAATACCGGCGACGTGCTGCTGATGCATCTCGGCATGTCGGGTTCGTTCTACGTGTTCGACGGGAAAGCCGAGCGCGCCAAGGACAGAAACGACGGAACTCCGGGCAACTATTACCACGAGCGCTCGCAGCACGTTGCGCACGACCATGTTGTCTTTCACATGTCCTCCGGCGCGGTCGCGACCTTCAACGATCCGCGCCGCTTCGGTTTTATGAAGATCGTGGCGCGCAAGAAATCTCGACGCCGAGCCGCTGCTCGCCCGCCTGGGACCGGAGCCGCTCGGCAATGCCTTCGACGCCGCCTTGCTGGCGCAGGCCTGCCTGGGCAAGAAGATGAGCCTCAAGGCGGCGCTGCTCGACCAGCACGTCGTCGCCGGGCTTGGCAACATCTATGTGTGCGAAGCGCTCTATCGCGCGCGCCTCTCGCCCAAGCGCATGGCCTCAACGATCGTGTCGCGGTCCGGCGCGCCCAATGAACGCGCGGAACGGCTGGTCGATGCCATCAAGGCGGTGCTCAACGACGCCATCAAGGCCGGCGGCTCGACGTTGCGCGATCATCGGCTCACCGACGGTGAACTCGGCATGTTTCAGCACAATTTCCACGTCTACGATCGCGAAGGCGAGACATGCCGAACGCCGGGCTGCGGCGGCACCGTCAAGCGGATCGTGCAGAACGGCCGCTCGACGTTCTTTTGCCCGAGCTGTCAGAAGTAAGTCATGGCCGGATTTTGTTGCGGCCATCCACGTCTTGATCCGAGCTCGCTTTAAGACGTGGATGCCCGCGACAAGCGCGGGCATGACGAATGAGAATCCCTTGCGTTTGCCTTACTTCTTCGGCAGCGGCCAAACAGGATGATCCTTGCCGCTCCACTCGACCTCGACAAACCGCGCGTCGCCGACCGTGCGAAGCCGGTCGTCCCAGTGTTCATCGCGGCGGCTTTCCGCCTTCTTGTCGCGTGCGGCTTCAGTCTTCGTGCGGGAAGTCTTGGCTGGCATCGTTCATCTTTACTGCTTGGCCGGCAGCGCGCCGTCAAGCCACACCGCGATCACCGCGGCGATCTCCTTGTTGTTCTTCTCGTTCATCATGACGTGGCTGTTGCCGCGGATGCCGAGATCGACAAGTTTGATATGGGTCGCTTTGACGCCGGCCTGCGCCAGATATTTCACCGTGCAGTGATCGTAGGGCGCGTGATACGACGCCTCCGATGTCAGCACCATGATCGGCATCTTCTGCAGGTTCGGCAGTTGCCGCGCCGGCTCCTTCTGCAGCCAGCAGCGCACGAGATCGGGAGCGTCGGCCTTGGCCTCCTGCTCGATCAGAAGGTCAGAAGCCTCCTTCACGGCCGGCACATAGGCGAGCGGCACCGCACTCAGGCCGTACGGCAGCGCCATCTTGCCCTGTTTGAAATAGTCGGGCGGCCCGATGAAATTGACCTCGAAGAAGGGCGGCCCGTTGGGCTCGACGCCGACGATCGCCTTGACGAGGTCCGGCCGCGCGTCGGCAACCGGCCAGGCAAACGCGCCGGCCTGCGAATGCACCATCAGGATGCCTGGGCCGATCTTGTCGAACAGCGCGACCAGGCCATCGCGGTTGAGGAATTGCTGCCGGGTAAAGTCCTCGATCTCCGGCACGTAGTTCGAAAACCATCTGGATCGTGATCGGATCGTCCGCGGTGCCGTTGCCCGGCCACTGGGTGTGCAGGTGAGCCTGCGGCCAGAGATTGTATTTCTCCTGCGCCAGATAGCGGCGCATGCCGCCTTCGAGGTCCGCAACCTTCGACGTCCCGTAGTTTTCGGTCGAATAACCGGAACGGCCGCGGCCGGGCTGATCGACGACGTAGACCGCGTAGCCGCGGCGCACGAAATATTGCGCCCAGCCTTCACGCCCGTCCGGCGTGCCCAAGTAGGTCGTGCCGGAGCGGGTGCCGCCGTGCACCATGACGATCGGATAGGGATGCGTCTGCTTCGCCGCAATGCGAAACTCGACATACATCTGATTGACGACGTGGGTATGTCCGTTCACGGTCTGCGGTGTGCCGCCCACGTAGAAAAAGCCCTCACGCGCCAGCGTGTAGGGCGGGTCATCGGCCGCCGAGGCGGAAGTCGTCATGGCAAAAACTCCACGGACAATTCCAAGAAAAACTCCCAGCATCGACGCGACCACAAGCCCGGCGCGAATGCTGCGCAACCCAGCGATACGCGTTATTGACACGATTTTCTCCCATTTTCAGCAGCTTACCAGTGTGGCCAGTCAGAATACCGCCAGTCTTCCGCACCACAGCCATAGGTTAATCGCATGACGATCGAACATAAGAGCAGCGAGCACATCATCGTCGAGACGCGCGGTCGGGTCGGCCTGATCCGGCTCAACCGGCCGGCCGCGCTCAATGCGCTCAACGCCGCGCTGATGCGCGAGCTTGCCGCCGCGGCCGACGCCCTCGAAGTGGACGACGCCATCGGTTGCTTGGTCATCACCGGTTCGGAAAAAGCATTCGCGGCCGGCGCCGACATCAAGGAGATGGCGGACAAGAGCTTCACCGACGTTTATTTCGACGATTTCTGCGCCGCCTGGCATCACATTGCCGGCCTGCGCAAGCCGGTTGTCGCCGCGGTTTCAGGTTTCGCGCTCGGCGGCGGCTGCGAACTCGCCATGCAGTGCGATGTCATCATCGCGGCCGACAACGCCAAATTCGGCCAGCCCGAAATCAAGCTCGGAATCATTCCGGGCATCGGCGGCACGCAGCGTCTCACTCATGCGGTCGGCAAGGCCAAGGCCATGGATCTCATCCTCACCGGCCGCATGATGGATGCCGCCGAGGCCGAACGCTCCGGCCTCGTCGCCCGCGTCGTCCCGGCGGCTACTCTGCTCGACGAGGCCATCAAGGTCGCCGAAACCATCGCGGCGATGTCGCTGCCGTCGGTGATGGCCGCGAAGGAGTTGGTCAACCGCGCTTTCGAGGCTTCGCTCGCCGAGGGCATCCGCTTCGAGCGTCGCATCTTCCACTCGCTGTTCGCAACGCACGATCAGAAGGAAGGCATGCACGCATTCATCGAGAAGCGGCCGGCGAAGTTCGAGAATAAATAATCCCGTCATTCCGGGGCGCGCGAAGCGCGAGCCCGGAATCCATAACCACGGTCGTTGCGGTGGCACTCCGCGCCAGTCCTTCCGCTCTGGCGGTTATGGATCCGGACTTGCCGCTGCGCGGCAATCCGGAATGACAGATTCACTTTCGCGCGCAAATTACACGCACGATGGATTGTTCGATCGCACCGTTGCCGGGCTCGGGCGTGACGCGATGGGCCGTCAGGAACGCACGAACGGCATTTGCCGGGACAAGGACAGCCTGCCGGCTGACGGCGCTGCCGTCGGGAGCAGCCGGCGTTTTCAATTCGACCATGCCGGCGAAGCGGCCTTGCGCGTCGACCGCGGCTGCGCCCGAGAAGCCAAGCGGAGGCACCGGCGTTATCCTCTGCCCGTCAAGCCGCGCCGCCACCTTCGATGCCGGATCGCCGCCGTGCTGGACGCGCGGATCGGCGATGCCGACGAGCGTGAGATCATCGACCTCGCTGTCGCCGGTCAGCGGCGCTGAAACAAGCTGATGCGCGCCATACAGGCGCAATAGCGCGAGATCGCTTGCAGCGTCATCGGCAATACGCACGGCGTGGCCAAGTCCCGGCACCGTGAGCGCTTCGCAGGCCGCCGTGAGCTGCTGCGCGGTGACCAGATCGCCGCGGCGGTCGACCACGATCGCGGTACCGTAATCCGCCGCGCGATTCTCGCCTGGCGGCGTTACCGCATTCGGATCGGGGAAGCCTTGAAATGAATTGGCGACCGCGACCGCAACGCCTGCCATGATGCCCTCGGTCGCCTGATCGTAGAGGACGGTGATGCCGCGCAGTTCGGTGCCGCTCGACTCGACGCGGACGACAAAATTTTTCAGCCCCTGCGTTCCGGCGATCACGAACGAATCCGGATTGAGCTTGCTGTAATCAACGCTGCGCCCGCGCGGCGTTTTCTTCTCCTGCTCGAACAGCGCCGCCAGCCCGCCTTCGTGGAGCCGGAACGTCTCGATCCTGACTTGGCCGTGCCCGGACATCCAACTGCTGCCGATCCGCAAAACGCCGAGCGGTGAGACGAGCTTTTCGGGCAGACCGAACCGCACTCCGGTTTGCGCATCGTCGATCATCCGCCAACCGACCTCCTGCTCGTGGCGGTCCGCCGCGTCGGCAAGCCGCGCGCGCTCCTCCGCGCTGAGCACGCCGGTCTCCTTGCCGTTGCCGCCCTTCTGAAACGCCCTCACTGCATCGACCGTCCGCGCGTCGTCGAAATCGCCACCGGGCGGCCCGTCGTAGTAATTCGTCAATGCAAGATCGGCTTGGATGGCCAGCCGCTCGGCCAGCGGTACCGCCTCGTATGCTTTGGCAATTGAGGCGGCGGGCTTTTTTGATTCGCGCTTCTTCGCGGCCGGCTTGCGAGCGGCTCTGCGCGCGACTTGCAGAGCCGGCTTGTTCGGAACCGGTTTGGTTACGGCGGGCTTGGCGCCGGCAGGGGCATCGGCGAACGCTGGCGAACCCAGCAGCGCCAGGCAAACAACGATCGTTATGTGACGCAAACTCATGCCCGAACCCACCGCAATGGGGGCGAGCCTAGCCGAACGGCCCGCCAAGGCAATGCGGCGGCGTGCGCTTGACGGCTTCCCGCATCCGGCGTTCCGTTGCCCCAAGGATTGTCCGTCAAGCATTGTCTGCCGAGGATTGCGATGCTCAGCGACGAGGAACTGGAACGCTACGCGCGCCACATCGTGCTGCGCGAAGTCGGCGGCCCCGGACAGGCCGCGCTCGGCCGCGCCCGCGTGCTGGTGATCGGCGCCGGCGGGCTGGGCGCGCCGGTGCTGCTCTATCTCGCCGCCGCCGGCATCGGCACGCTTGGCGTGGTCGACGACGACTTGGTGACGCTGTCGAACCTGCAGCGGCAGGTGATCCACGCCACGCCCGATATCGGCGCCCCCAAGGTCGACAGCGCCGCCGCGATGATCCACCGGCTCAACCCGCATGTCATGGTGGAGGCGCACGGCGTGCGGCTCACCGCGCACAACGCGCTCGATCTGATCGGGCGCTGTGACATTGTCGCCGACGGCTCCGACAATTTCGCCACGCGCTATCTCGTCTCCGACGCCTGTTATTTCGCCAAGAAGCCGCTGGTCACCGCCGCGCTCGGCAGCTTCGACGCCACGCTGACCACCATCCGCGCCCACGAGCGCAACGCCGAGGGCAGGCCGAACCCGACCTATCGGTGCCTGTTCCCCGAACCGCCGCCGCCCGGCACCGTGCCGGCCTGCGCCGAAGCCGGCGTGCTCGGCGCGCTTGCCGGCGTCATCGGCTCGCTGATGGCGCTCGAGATCATTCGCGAGATCGTCGGCTTCGGCGAAAACCTGGTCGGCCGCCTGTTGATGATCGACGCCCGCGCGATGCGCTTCGAGACTTTGCGCTACGCCTGGGACCCGGACAATCCGCTGTCAGGCGAGAAGCCGACGATCAGGGATTTGTCGATCCATTATTAGTTCGTATCCCTCACCGTGCTTGCCCGTGATAGACGCTGTTCGGCCGCATGTCGGTCGCCGATGCGACGCGGTTGGTCATGTTGAAGAAGCCGGCGACCGCGGCGATATCCCAGATGTCGCGATCGGAGAAACCGACCTTGCGCAGCGCCTCGCGGTCCGCCTCCTCGACCCGCCACGGTTCGGTGGTAAGCTTGACGGCAAAGTCCAGCATGGCGCGTTCGCGCTTCGACAGCCGCGCAGCGCGGAAATTCATCGCCATCAGCTCGCCGAGCACCGGATCGGCGGAGAGCTGACGCACCGCGGCGCCGTGGGCGACCAGACAGTAATAGCAGCGGTTCTGCGCCGAGACCGCGACCGCGATCATCTCGCGTTCGAGCTTGCTCAAGCCCGAAGGCGCCAGCATCAGATCGTTGTACATGGCGACAAAGGCGGTGAGCTTGGCGCTATCGAAGGCGTAGGCCTTGAGCACATTGGGCACGAAGCCGAGTTTCTCCTCGCATTTGCCGAAATAAGCCGCCATCTCGGCCGACAGCGGTGCCTGCGGCAGCCCAACCGCTGTGATCTCCGTGTCGTCGCCGGCCGCCGCGCTGGGCCGCGCCTGCGGTAGCGGTCCGCGTTTGCTCTTTGCCGCGCTGCTCTGATTGGCCATCTTACTTTTGGCCATGGTGGCTCCTTGTGACCTGATGCCGCGCCGCCGTCCGCGGGCGCGTGATCCCCTCGCTGTAACTATCCCCGACATTATAGAGGTGGCTGTAGCGGATGCACGGGCGGCGCGGCTAAAATCGGCCCGAGCAGACCCTAGAGGCGTGAGGACTAAAGATGGCCGTGCAATTCAGTCCCCGCATCGACGACGGTCCAGAAAGCCCGCCGCACTCGGGCGGCAGCGCGTCGCTCGCCCGTGAGATGCCCGCCGAATTTCCGGCCGAGCTGTTCGGCCGCGCGGTCCCTGACGATCTCGCGCGCTACAGCCCGGAACAGCTCGCCGCCATCGCCGCCGATTCCTGGGCGTTCCTCGCAACGCGCAGCCCAGACACCGCCAAAGTACGGCTCGCTTCTCACCCGGCCGCGCCTGGCGTCACGGTGCTCGATATCGTCAACGACGATATGCCGTTCCTGGTCGATTCGGTGGCTGGCGAGCTGCACGAGCGCGGGCTCGACATCGCCCTCCTGGTTCATCCGATCTTCGCGATCGATCGCGATGCCGCCGGCAACTTGATCGGCTTCGAAGCCACTCCCAACGGCAACGGAAAGGGGCGGCGCGAGAGCTTCATCCACATCCACATCGACGGCCTGCAGGACGCCGCGGCGCGCGAAGACCTTGCCGCTACCCTCGAAACGATCCTCGCCGAGGTCCGCGTGTCCGTTGCCGACTGGCAGACGATGCTGGCGCGCGTGCGCGAGGTCATCGCCGATCTGCGGCAAAACCCGCCGCCGCTGCCGGCGCCCGACATTGCCGAAGCCATCCAGTTTCTCGAATGGCTCGCCGGCGACAATTTCACCCTGCTGGGCGCGCGCGACTATGCCTACACCAACGACGAGCACGGGCTGCAGCCGATGTTCGAAACCGGGCTCGGGCTCTTGCGCTCACCAGAGTTGCGCCTTTTGCGCCGCGGCACGCAGCTCGTCACCGTCACGCCGGAGATCCGAGAATTCCTCGAAGAGCCGCGCATGCTGATCGTCGCCAAGGCGGCGGTGCGCGCGCGGGTGCACCGGCGCGTGCATCTCGACTATGTCGGGGTCAAGCGCTTCGACGCCGACGGCAAGCTGATCGGCGAACGCCGGTTCTGCGGCCTGTTCACATCCACCGCCTATACGCGCTCGACCCGCGCCATTCCCTACCTGCGCCGCAAGGTCGACAGCGTCATCCGCCGCGCCGGATTTGAGCCGTCCAGCCATTCCGGCAAGGCGCTGGTCAATGTGTTGGAAACCTATCCGCGCGACGAATTGTTTCAGATCGACGAAGACACGCTGTACCGGTTCGCGCTCGACATCCTGCAGCTCGACGAGCGGCCGCGGGTGCGCGTGCTGCCGCGACGCGACCGTTTCGACCGTTTCGTGTCTGTCCTCGTCTATGCGCCGCGCGACCGCTACGACAGCCACATCCGGGCGCGGATCGGCGAGTATCTCGCCACCATCTACAAAGGCCGCGTGCGCGCCTTCTATCCCTTCTTTCCCGAAGGTCCGCTGGTGCGCGTGCATTTCATCATCGGGCGCTACGATGGTGAGACGCCTAACCCGGATCGCCAGACCCTCGACCGCGCGGTGGAAGACATCGTGCGCAGTTGGGCCGACGGCCTCGATGAGGCGATTGAGGCCAAGCATGGCGCGGAGCAGGCCCGCGCACTGTTTGGCCGCTACCGTAATGCCTTCCCGGTCGACTATCGCGAGGTCTATCGGCCGTCCACGGCGGTCGCCGACATCGCGCACGCCGAGGCGCTGACGGCCGAGCAACCGGTCGGCGTCGAATTCTATCGCCATGCCGGCAAAGCCGCAGACCTGCGCCGGGCTTAAGGTGTTCAGCCATGCACGGCCGATTCCGCTCTCCGAACGCGTGCCGGTGCTGGAGAATATGGGTTTTCGCGTCGTCGACGAGCGCACCTATCAAATTCAGCCGCAGGGCTCAGCGGACGTCTGGTTTCACGACATGACGATCGAGAGCGCCACCGGCGAGCCACTCGCACTCGACGCCCGCCGGGAACCGCTCGAAGCCTGCTTCCTCGCCGTGATGAGCCGGACTGCCGAGAATGACGGCTACAACGCGCTGGTGCTGACGACCGGACTGCCGTGGCGCGACATTGCGGCGATCCGCACGATCTCGCGCTTTCTCCGCCAGCTCCGCGTGCCCTATTCGCAGGATTACCTGTGGTCGACGCTGCGCAAGCACGCCGGCATCGCAGCCGACATCGTCGCGCTGTTCCACATGCGGTTCGATCCGCGCCTCGAACTGAGCGACATCGAACGCGCGGCGCGTGAGGCGGAGATTACGAAGGCGATCGAAACGGCCCTGCAGGCGGTCGACAGCCTCGACGAGGACCGCATCCTGCGCCATTTCGTCAATGCGGTGACGGCGGCGATCCGCACCAATTTCTACCAGCGCGATGCGGCCGGCCGGCCCAAGGACCTCATCGCCATCAAGTTCGAAAGCCGCAAGGTCGACGGCATGCCGCTGCCGCGGCCGCTTTATGAGATTTTCGTCTATTCCCCGCGCGTCGAGGCCGTGCATCTGCGCTTCGGCAAGGTGGCGCGCGGCGGCATTCGCTGGTCCGATCGGCCGCAGGATTTCCGCACCGAGATCCTCGGCCTGGTCAAGGCGCAGAACGTCAAGAACGCGGTGATCGTGCCGGTCGGCGCCAAGGGCGGCTTTATCCCGAAATATCTGCCCGCCGGCGGGACACGCGAGGCCATCGCGGCCGAGGGAGTGGCCGCCTACAAGCTGTTCATCTCCACGCTGCTGGACGTCACCGACAATATCGGCACCCGGAACGCGCGGCATCATACCGCCGCCCGACGTCATTCGCCACGAAGGCGACGACCCGTATCTCGTGGTCGCCGCCGATAAGGGCACGGCGACGTTCTCCGACATCGCCAACGAACTGGCCATCGCCCACGATTACTGGCTGGGCGACGCGTTCGCCTCGGGCGGCTCGGCCGGCTACGACCACAAGAAGATCGGCATCACCGCGCGCGGCGCCTGGGAATCGGTCAAGCGTCATTTCCGCGAGATGGATATCAATATCCACACCACGCCGTTCACCGCGGTCGGCGTCGGCGACATGTCGGGCGACGTATTCGGCAATGGCATGCTGCGCGAAAAGACCGCAAGGCTCGTCGCCGCCTTCGACCATCGCGACATTTTCATCGACCCCGATCCCGATGCCGAACGGACCTTCGCCGAGCGCGCGCGCCTGTTCGCCCTGCCGCGGTCGAGCTGGCAGGATTTCAACAAGTCGCTGCTCTCGGAAGGCGGCGGCGTCTATTCGCGCGGCGCCAAGGAAATCCGGCTGTCGCCGCAGGCGCAAAAGCTGTTCGGCGTCGGCGAAAGTCTCACACCGGCCGAGCTGATGCGCGCCATCCTCAAAGCGCAAGTGGACCTTTTGTTCTTCGGCGGTATCGGCACCTATGTGCGCGCCGCCGACAAGACAGACGAGTCGGTCGGCGACCGCGCCAACGACGCCATTCGCGTGACCGGCGGGGATTTGCGCTGCAAGGTGATCGGCGAAGGCGCCAATCTCGGCATGACCCAGCGCGGCCGCATCGAGACAGCGTTCCGCGGCGTCCGGCTCAATACCGACGCCATCGACAATTCGGCCGGCGTCAACACCTCCGACATGGAGGTCAACATCAAGATCGCGCTGTCGATCCCGCTGCGCGACGGCCGCCTCGCCATGGCGGCGCGCAACACGCTGCTGGCCGGGATGACCGACGAAGTCGCGAGCCTCGTGCTGCGCAACAATTATTTGCAGACGCTGGCGCTGTCGCTTGCCGAACGGCGAGGCATGGAGGATTTCGGCTTCCTGCAGCGGCTGATCCAGACGCTGGAGACGCACGGGCTGCTCGACCGCACGGTGGAGTATTTGCCCGACGACGCCACGCTGGCCGAGCGGCGGCGGCGATCGCAGCCGTTCACGCGGCCCGAGCTTTCGGTGCTGCTCGCTTACGCCAAGCTTTCGCTCTACGACGACCTGCTCGAATCCGCGGTGCCGGACGACCCCTATCTGGGCCGCGAGATGAACCGGTATTTCCCGAAGGCAATCGCCGAGCGCTTCCCCGACGCGCTCGACCATCACCGGCTGCGCCGCGAAATCATCGCCACCCAGCTCGGCAACTCGATGATCAATCGCGGTGGCCCGTCATTAATCGTGCGCATCGCCGATCAGACGGGGGCCGCGCCCGCCGCAATCGCCAGCGCGTTTGCCGCAGTCCGCGACAGCTATGCCATGACGGCGCTCAATTCGGCCATCGACGAACTCGACAACCAGATTGCCGGCCGGCTGCAGCTCGAGCTTTACGCCGCCGTGCAGGACCTCCTGCTCGACCGCATCGTCTGGTTCCTGCGCAACGTCGATCTGACGAAGGGGCTCGACGGCATCGTCAGCCATTACCGCGCCGGGATCGCCGCGGTGACGGCGTGCCTCGACGGTGCGCTGTCGGAGCAAGGGCTGGCGGCGCGGGCCGCGCGCCGGCGAAACCTCGCCGAGGCCGGTGTGCCCGATGCGCTGGCTGGCCGGCTTGCCGACCTCGGACCGCTCGCCGCCGCGCCCGACATCGTGCTGGTTACCGACCGCACCGGCAAACCAGTCGGCGAGGTTGCCGCAACCTATTTCGCCGCCGGCAGCTTCTTCCAGCTCGACCGCATCACCAGCGCGGCTGCGGCCATTACCGTAACCGACTATTTCGACCGGCTGGCGCTCGACCGTGCGCGCGACCTGATCGGCGATGCCGAACGCCGGCTGACCGCCGCCATGGTGCAAAGCGGGTCGGCGGGTGCCCGAGCGGTCGAAGCCTGGGTGGCGCCACACCACGGCGAGGTGGACCGGATCCGCGGCGCGATCGCCGAAATTGTCACTTCGGGTCTGACGTTGTCGAAGCTCACGGTTGCCGCCAGCATGCTGGGCGACTTGATCAAAAGCTGATGCTTTTCAGCCCGCAGGCTTCTCGACGAAGAGGCCACAAAATTCTGCACCGTTTGACCACAAAAAAGAACCCCAAGCAAAGTACGCGCTTGGGGTTCTCTGAGTCGTTGCCTCAACTTAGGCTTATGGGGGCCGGACGGCGGGGTGTCGGGGGATGGGGGAGCCGCCCGGCCGGCCTAATATGGACAAAATAAGAGGGTGTTTCGCAGATGCAATGCGGATCACGCATTAGTGTTATTGCTCGCGGCAGAACGACGCGCGAGGCGCTTTCAGTTCCACGATTTCCGATACGGACAAACCCATAATGCCGCACGGTTTCACAGCAGCTGACGGCCAATCTCAGGCAGACCGTAGCGGTGCAGGTCGGTTCCGTGGACGTCCAGCCAGGCTTTGGCGCGCTCGTGGTACGGGCATAGCCGCTGCACCAAGCGCCAGAAGCGTGCCGAGTGATTCATTTCGACGAGATGCGCCACTTCATGCGCAGCCAAATAGTTCAGGACCATACCGGGCGCCAGAATGAGCCGCCACGAGAACGACAGCACGCCCGTCGTCGAGCACGACCCCCAGCGGCTTGATTGATCGCGGACGGCGACGCGCTTGATCTGCACGCCTAGCTCCGTGGCGAAATGCCTGCTGGCGATTTCCAGGTCGCGTTTGGCTTCGCGGCGCAGGAAGTCGCTGATGCGTCGGTCGATGTGCGGAGCCCTACCGGCGACGCAGAGCAAACTCTCGCCTTCCGCGTCCTCCTCGGTCCAGACGGTGCCGCGCACCGGGCCTCGATGCACGATCCGATGCGGCATGCCGCGCAGCGGGACGATGATACCCTCGGCGAAGGGTGCCGCCTTGGGCAGGCGATCGAGCCGCGCCGCAATCCAGCCGCCGTGCTTTTGCGCGAACTCGCGCGCCTCCTTCAAGGTGCCGCGCGGCGGGATCGTCAGGATCGCCTCGTGCGCCGCCGACTGGATGCGCAGCGTATAGCGTCGCGCCTGACGATGCCGGCGCAAGCGGACGAGGTAGATCGCCCGACCGAAGATGATCTCGATGGCCTGAGGCTCACTCGGACGGCGGTAGAGTAGCGCACGTTGCGGCATGGCGAACTTCCCAAACCCAAACCCGAGAGCGGATAGTGCCATAACCAACGCACTGCGAAGTCCTTTTGATAGCGCCGGCGCCGTCATACAAGATATTGCGGCCGCTCGCACACGAATGGCCCATAAAATGTGGCCAATAGACTGAAGTTAAATTCAGTTCTTACTGAACGGCGAGCGAACCCATATTGACTCGTCATGATTCCCAAATTCTTACACGGATTCAGATCGTTAGAGCGCGCGCGGGACGCCGAAGGGCATTTAGGCCCGTCAAATCGCGACTTTCAGCTGCTTATCGCAGTCAGATCGGACGGCGCGCCGGGGTCACGCGTGGAGTGCGCCGCCGTTGTGGACCCGCCGCCGGGCAAAGCCGCTGCGCGCGACGCGATTCGCGTGCCCCATCGACAGCACGAAATCGGAAATGCGCGGCACGATCTCGGCCCGGAAGCGTGAGCCATTGAACACGCCATAATGACCGACGCCGGGCTGCAGCCAATGCGCCTGCCGGTCGGCCGGAATATTGGCGCACAGCCGGTGCGCCGCCTCGGTCTGGCCGACGCCCGATATGTCGTCATGCTCGCCTTCGACTGTGAGCAAACCGACGCGCTTGATGCGCGCGAGATCGACCGGCCGGCCGCGATGAGTCATCGCACCATGCGGCAGCGCATGGCGCACGAACACGGTCTCGACGGTCTGCAAATAGTACTCGGCCGCGAGATCCATGACGGCGAGATATTCGTCGTAGAACTCCTTGTGCTTGTGCGCTGAATTGCCGTCGCCGCGCACCAGATGCATGAATAGCTGCTTGTGCGCTTCGATGTGGCGATCGAGGTTCATGCTGACGAAGCCGTGAAGCTGCAGAAATCCCGGATAGACGTCGCGCATGAAGCCGGGATTAGGAAACGGCACCTTGGTAATGACGTGGCTGCGAAACCACTCGGTGCCGCGCTGCTCCGCGAGCTTATTCACCGCAGTCGGATTGACCCGGGTGTCGATCGGTCCGCCCATCAAGGTCATGGACAGCGGCACGTAAGGATCGTCGTCCGCCTCCATGACCGCGGCCGCGGCAATGACCGGCACGGCCGGCTGGCACACCGCGATGACGTGAGTGTCGCCACCGAGCGCGTGCAAGATCGAGATGACGTAGTCGATATAGTCGTCGAGATCGAAGCGGCCTTCTGCCATCGGCACAAGCCGCGCATCCGCCCAATCGGTGATGTAAACGTCGTGGTTGGGCAGGAACGCTTCGACCGTGCCGCGCAGCAGCGTGGCAAAATGTCCCGACATCGGCGCCACGATCAGCAATCGCGGCTGCGGCCGTTGCGGCCGATGCGCAAAGATGCGCTCGAAATGGATCAGCCGGCAGAATGGGCGCTCCCACACGGTGGCGAGCTGCACCGGCACGCGCTCGCCGCCCACCAGCGTTGATTCGATCCGCCACTCCGGCCGACTATAGCGGCGCGTGGATCGTTCGAACAGTTCGCAGGCGGCGGCAACGGATTTGCCGTAGGTGGTGAAGGATAGCGGGTTGACCGGGTTTTTGAAGAACAGACGCGTCGCATCGGCCCAGGCGCGCGACGGGTTGAGCGCCGCGTGGGTCATCTCATAGAACCAGTAGAGCGGCGCCGACAGCAATACGCCGTTCCCGCCCGCCGTAACGGGCGCGCCGCCAAACTCCCCGATCGCCATAGACGAACCTTGCCCGGCTTGCTGCGCTGCAGCACTGTCCCGTTGATCTGTCATACCGGCATCATAAAAGCAATTTTTTCCTTATTGGTTACGTAGGAGGCGCAGTGGCGTAGCGCTATTCGCAGCGCACATAGCCGTTGTTCCAGGCGACGATCATAGCGCGAAAATCACCTATTCGCCGGTCTGCATCAGCGAGCCGTTGCGGCGCGCGCTGCGCAGCAACGCCAAAAAGGCAATCACGCCTGCGGCAAAAAACAGCGCATTGAGCCCCAGCGCATCGAGCATCAGGTCGCCGCGGAACACCTTATGGATCAAGAGCTCGCGCATCCCCTCGAATACGTACGTGGGCGGCAGCGCCCAGGCGATCGGCTGCAGCCACACCGGCAGCGTCGTTACCGGGTAATAGACGCAGGTGAGCGGCATGAACAGAAACATGATCGACCAGGCGAAATTCTCCGCGCCCATGCCGTTGCGCAGAATGAGGCCGGAGACAAGGATGCCGACCGCCCACGATGTCAGCATCAGGTTGAAGAAGAACGCCACCAGCGCCAGCCCAAGCGCGTAAAGATTGAATCCGAAGAATGCAATGGCGAGGAACGTCACCGGCACGGCGCCGATCGACAGCCGCACCACGCTCATCACCATCAAGGCGACGATGAACTCGAACGGCCGCAGCGGGCTCATCATCAGGTTGCCGAGGTTGCGCGACCACATTTCCTCCAGAAACGACATCGAGAAACCGAGCTGGCCGCGGAACAGGATGTCCCACAGCAGTACAGCGCCGATAAAGGTGCCGCCGGCGCGTGCGAAAAAGCCGGCATTGTTGGCGATGTAGTATTGCAGGAAGCCCCAGGTGAGCATCTGCACCGTCGGCCAATAGACCAGGTCCAAGAGCCGCGGCCACGACGAGCGCAATAGATACCAGTAGCGCAGCATCATCGCGCCGACACGCTGGGGAGAAAATATCACATCCCGCGCGCTCATTGTGCCGCCTCGCTTTCGACGCCGCCGCCGCGCGCGACATCGAGAAACACCTCTTCCAACGTGCGCCGGCTGTAGCGCGCCAAAAGCTTCGCCGGCGTGTCGTCATCCTCGATGCGGCCGCGCTTCATGATGATGACGCGCTCGCACAGCCGCTCGACCTCGAGCATGTTGTGCGAGGCGAGCAACACCGTGGCGTGGCGCTCGCGGCAATAGCGTTCGAGATGGCCGCGCACCCAGTCGGCGGTGTCGGGATCGAGTGACGCCGTCGGCTCGTCGAGCAACAGCACATCCGGATTGTTGATCAGCGCCTTGGCGAGCGAGACCCGCGTCTTTTGACCCGAGGACAGCTTGCCGGTCGGCCGGTCGAGCAGATCGGTGAGATTGAGTTCGCGGCCAAGCTGTTCGATGCGAGCGCGCAGATCGTCGACGCCGTAGAGCTTGCCGAACACCTTCATGTTCTGCCGCACCGTGAGCCGCATCGGCACCTCGACATACGGGCTTTCGAAATTCAACCGGTGCAATACCCGGTAGCGCTGGCGCGGCATTTCGGCGCCGAGCACCGTCACCTTGCCGGAGGTCGGCGTCACCAGTCCCATGATCGTAGCGATGGTCGTGGTCTTGCCGGCGCCGTTGCCGCCAAGGAGCGCCGTGATCGAGCCCGGGGTCAGCGTGAAAGAGATGCCGTCGACGGCCGGTACGGTCTTGTAGGTCTTGACCAGGCGCTCGACGGCTATGGGCGGCGGGGTGGGCATGCCCGCGCAGATGTGGCCTGCACAGCCGACCGAGGCAAGGGGCGAATGCCCGGCATGCCGTGCGAATATATGGAAGAAGCGCGCGGAAGATGCCACAAGACGGGCGTCAGAGAGGGGCCGGACGCTTCGTCGGGATCACTGAGACAATGAGCGCCATCAAGCTTGCGCAGGCCGAGCGCATCATCGACGCCATCATCGAGCGCGGCACGGCGCTCGACACGCGGCCCCTTGCCGTGATCGTCGTCGAGCCCGGCTGCAAGGTCAAAGCCTTCAAGAAGGAGGACGGCGCCTCGATGATCCGGTTCGAGATGGCTTTTGGCAAAGCCTATGCGGCGCTGGCCTTGGGGCGCAGCTCCATGCTGGTCCATCAGCGCGCCGAGGAACGGCCGATCTTCATGCGCTACCTGATCGCGGCGAGCGGCGAGCAGATTTTTCCCGAAGGCGGCGGCATGGTGATCCGCAACGATGACGGCGAGCTGATCGGCGCGGTCGGCGTCACCGGCGACACCGAGGATCGCGACGACGAGCTTGCCGCCTTCGGCATCCGCGCCGCGGGACTGAGAACCGACGAAGATTGCGCCCACATGGGCCGCCGCATCGGGCTGATCCGGACAAATCCGCCCGCCGGCCGCTCATCAGCACGAAAGCGAAAATCCAAATAGAAAACGAGAAACTTCGATACCCGCTTGCGCGGGAAAGCGTCAACACACGAGGCATCATGAAAATCGGACTGTTCGATCACATCGAGGACGGGGCGCGGCCACTGACGACGCTGTTCGACGAGCGCCTGCAATTCGCCGCGGCGGCCGACGAGGCCGGCATCTATTGCCTGCATCTGGCCGAGCACCACGCCACGCCGCTCAACATGGTGCCGGTCCCGGGCATCTACATGGGCGCGCTGGCGCGGGCGACCAAGCGCATGCGCATGGGCCCGCTGGTCTATCTGCTGCCGCTCTACTCGCCGCTGCGCCTGATCGAGGAAATCTGCATGCTCGATCACATGAGCTACGGCCGGCTCGATGTCGGCGTCGGCCGCGGCGTATCGCCCTACGAGCTGAAATACCACAAGGTCGAACACGAGGATTTGCGCGATATTTTCTTCGATGCATTCGACTGTCTCAGTGCCGGCCTGACCACCGATATGCTGACCTACAAGGGTCCGCACTACGCATACGAGAACGTGCCGATCGCCCTGCGGCCGCTGCAGCAGCCGCATCCGCCGTTCTGGTACGCCTCGTCGAACGAGATCGGCTCGACCTGGGCGGGCGAGCATGGCCTGCATTACGTGACGCTCGGGCCGACGCCGTTCGCCAAGAAAAATATCGAGGCCTACAAGGCCGCATTCAGCAAGCGCGGTGCGCCGGCGCAGCCCAAGGCGGAATTCTCGGGCGGCGCCGTCATCGGAATCATGCGGCATATTTTCGTCGCCGACACCGACGCGGAGGCGCACCGTTTCGCCAAGGCACCGATGGAAGTGCACCTCGCCAACCTGAATTGGTTGCGCGTCAAGCACGGCGTGACCGGGCTTACGTCGCGCCTGAACGTGCCGCGCGGCGCTACCTACGAAGCGGGTTTGGCGGACGGTTCGGTGATTGCCGGCTCGCCGCAAACCGTGCGCGCGGAGATCGAGCGGCAGGTGCGTGACCTCGGCGTCAATTACTTTTTGACCTACATGTTCCTCGGCACCATGTCGCTTGCTGACGCGCTGCGCTCGCTGCAGCTTTTCAGCAGCGAGGTCATGCCACATTTGGCTAATCTGTGAGGGGGACAGAGTTCTGCACGGTCAGCAACGGAGGTTGCCGGTTGTTCATATGAGTTGCGTCTAAGCCGCGCGTTTCTTCCATCGCACGCTCAATCCTTCACAGGCGAGAGCTACCACGCGAGGTATCGGCCTGGAACCGGTGCGATAGTGCGCGATCATTCGCCGCGAAAGGCCGAGGGCATCAGCCGCTGCATTGAGCGAAAGCGCGTGCGTCGTCATCCAGGCGCCGAATTGCTCCGGCCCCCATTCGCCAGCCTGCTCCCGGCCAAGTTCGTAGAGCTGATCGGCGCCCGTATCGATGTCGCCAGACCAGTTCACCGCATGGCCCCACGGATCGGCCTTGGCCTTCGCGAAGAGCGCTGCGTTCCTCAGCGGAGCATAAAGTTTGAAGCGCTTGATGAGGCGCGAGACATCGATCGCAAGCGTCTCGCCGGTGCTCCAGACAATTTCCAGTATCGTCGGAACCCTGGCCTTCACGCTGCGGATCAGAGGCGGCTTTTTCATTGAATGACCGGACCAAAGGCAACGCTATTTTGCAGCGTCTTCGCCCGCCTGCTTCGCATCGACCCGCAGCGCGTCGGGATGTGGCATGGCGATGACGTTGTAGCCGGAATTGACGAAATGAATTTCGCCGGTGACGCCGGTCGAGAGGTCCGAGAGCAGATAAAGGCCGGCGCCGCCGAGTTCGTCGAGCGTCACGCCGCGATGCAGCGGCGAATGGCGCTGCTGGAACGCGAACATCGAGCGCGCGTCGCCGATGCCGGCGCCGGCGAGCGTACGGATCGGCCCCGATGAAATGGCGTTGACCCGGATTCTGTCCTTGCCGAAATCGACTGCCAGATAACGCACCGAGGCTTCCAGCGCCGCCTTGGCAACGCCCATGGTGTTGTAGTTCGGCATCGCCCGCTGGCCGCCGTTATACGTCAGCGTCACCATGGCGCCGCCGTCCGGCATCATCGCGGCGGCGCGCTTGGCCGCCTCGGTGAACGAGAAGCAGGAAATCAGCATGGTGTGCAGGAAATTTTCGCGCGTGGTGTCCGCGTAGCGGCCGGCGAGCTGGGTCTTGTCGGAAAAGGCGATGGCGTGGACCAGGAAATCCAGCTTGCCCCAGGTGCTCCCAAGCTCGGCAAACACCGCATCGACCGACTCGATGTTCTCAACATCACAGGGCAGTACCAGGTCGGCATTGACCGAGGCCGCAAGCGGCTTGACGCGCTTGCCGAGCGCGTCGCCCTGGTAGGTGAAGGCAAGCTTCGCCTCGTGCGCGGCCAGTGTCCGGGCGATACCCCACGCGATCGAGTGATCGTTGGCGACCCCCATGATCAGGCCGCGCTTCCCGTGCATCAACCCCTGCATGCGTCAAGCATCCACGTGCTTGAACACGACGCAGGCGTTGGTGCCGCCGAAGCCGAACGAGTTGGACAGCACGCAGCCCAGCGTCACGTTGTCCTGGCGCGCGCGGACAATCGGCATATCGGCGAACGCTGGATCGAGAGTGTCGATGTTGGCGCTTTCGCAGATGAAGCCCGAATTCATCATCAACAGCGAATAGATCGCTTCCTGAGCGCCTGCGGCGCCAAGCGAATGGCCGGTCAGCGACTTGGTGGCCGAAATCGGCGGGCATTTTGCGCCGAACACCTCGCGGATTGCCTCGATCTCCTTCAGATCACCGATTGGCGTCGAGGTGGCGTGCGGGTTGATGTAGTCGACCGGCGGCTTGACCGTTGCCAGCGCCATGCGCATGCAGCGCACGGCGCCTTCGCCAGAGGGCTGCACCATGTCGGCGCCATCGGAGGTGGCGCCGTAGCCCGAGACCTCGCCGTAGATTTTAGCGCTGCGCGCCCTGGCGTGGTCGAGTTCTTCCAGCACCAGGACACCGCCGCCGCCGGCGATGACGAAGCCGTCGCGGTCGGCGTCATAGGCGCGCGACGCCTTGTCGGGCGTCTGGTTGAAGTTCGACGACATCGCGCCCATGGCGTCGAACAACACCGACAAGGTCCAATCCAGCTCTTCGCAGCCGCCGGCGAAGATAATGTCCTGCTTGCCCATCTGGATGGTCTCGTACGCATTGCCGATGCAATGGTTCGAGGTCGCGCAGGCCGACGAGATCGAATAGTTCACACCCTTGATCTTGAACCAGGTCGACAGCGTCGCCGAGGCCGTCGACGACATCGCCTTTGGCACCGCGAACGGCCCGACGCGCTTCGGGCCCTTCGAGCGCGCTACGTCGGCGGCTTCGACAATGGCGCGCGTTGACGGCCCGCCCGAGCCCATGATCAGGCCGGTGCGTTCGTTGGACACGTCGGATTGTTCGAGGCCGGAATTGCGGATCGCCTGCTCCATGGCGACATGGTTCCAGGCAGCGCCGCCGCCGAGAAACCGCATGGCGCGGCGGTCGACGGCCTCGCTCGCATCGAGCGTCGGCGCGCCATGAACCTCGCAGCGGAAGCCGAGCTCGGCGTATTTGTCGGCGCGGACGATGCCCGACTTGGCTTCGCGCAGCGACGCCAGCACTTCCTGCGTGTTGTTGCCGATCGACGAGACGATGCCCATCCCGGTGACGACCACACGCCTCATCTTAGCCTCGTCCGCCCGTATGCGTCCAAAATGCGACTCAGGCGCCGCTCGCCTGCGGCGCGGAGTTTTGGAACAGGCCCACCTTAAGGTCCAGCGCGCGGTAGATCACCGAGCCGTCGGCGGAGAGCCAGCCGTCGGCGATGCCGAGCACAAGCTTCGACCGCATCACCCGCTTGATGTCGATGCCGTAGACGATGCGCTTCATCGTCGGCAGCACCTGACCCGAGAACTTGATCTCGCCCATGCCGAGCGCGCGGCCTTTGCCGGCAGCGCCGGCCCAGCCGAGAAAGAAGCCGAGCAATTGCCACAGCGCGTCGAGGCCGAGGCAGCCCGGCATCACCGGATCGCCCTTGAAATGGCAGGGAAAGAACCAGAGGTCAGGCTTGAGATCGAGGACGGCGCGAACCAACCCCTTGCCATACTCGCCGCCGGCCTCCGCGATTTCGGAAATGCGGTCGAACATCAGCATCGGCGGCAGCGGCAATTGCGGGCCCTCGGCAAACAGTTCACCGCGCCCGCAGGCCAGCAGGTCCTCGTATTCGAAATTGGAACGGCGCTCCGTCATCAGCATAATCTCCGCCCCCAGACAGATCGAACCCCTAACATATGGGAGGAAAGCGGCAAAGCGCATCCCGCGGCGGGTCCCCTTCTCGTCCCCAGGCACGCCCCAGCCATGGCGCAGAAGCGGGCCCCCCTTACCGCTACGACAGTTGCGGCCGTCGGCGGCCGGCGTATAATGATTTCACTTGCAACGATCTCATCCGGCCGCAACCGGCCGCCGGTTTCTGGTGGAGCAATGACACAGTCGCGTTCAGCCGCCTTTGGGCCTGCCTTTCAACCGCGCAGCCTGCCGATGCGCGGCGACATGACCGGCTGCCCCTGGCACGACGTCAAGTCGAAGCTGCGCGAAGTGGGCTTGCGGCCGACGCGGCAGCGCATGGCACTCGGCTGGATCCTGTTCGGCAAGGGCGACCGCCACGTGACCGCGGAAATGCTGTACGAGGAGGCGACCCACGCCAAGGTGCCGGTATCGCTCGCCACGGTTTACAATACGCTGCACCAGTTCACCGAAGTCGGCCTGCTGCGCCAGGTCGCGGTCGACGGCTCGAAGGCTTATTTCGACACCAACAATACCGAGCACCATCACTTTTTCGTCGAGGACAAGAACGATCTGCTCGACATTCCGGCAAACGACGTCGTGGTCGGCAAGGCGCCGACGCCGCCGGAGGGCTATGAGATCGCCCGCATCGATGTGGTAGTCCGGCTGCGGCGGAAGCAGGGCTGAAGCCCGTCATTCCGGCCGGGCGCGTAGCGCGCACACGGGCCGCCATCGTTAATCGCGATCGTCGCAAAGTCCCCGCCGCAAGCGCGGCTGCCGGTCCGCCGTGGATATGGCCTCCGGACTCGCGGGTTTCGCCCGCGCCCCGAAATGACCAATCACTCGATCTTTTCGTTGGGGTAGACGCCCCACAGATCGTCCTGCTCGAGCCAGCCGTCGAAATTCTTGCCGGAAATGCGGCACCAGGTGCCGTTGCAGGATTTGACCGTCCCCATCACTCCAACTTCAAGTTTCGCCGTGACGGGGCTTTTGGCATCGGGGTCGGAGTGCAACATCGCGAGATCGGTCTTCACTTTGAGCTGCACGGCCGCCATGCGCTTGCCGGACAACAGCGAGTGATACACCCAGCCCTCGGAGCCGTCTGAATCGCGAATACGGCGCCAGTTCTCGAATTCGGCGGTGATCTCCACCGGCCAGCCGACGCGCGTGAAGATGAACGACACGTCGTGATTCCTGTCCGGCCCGCCGCGGACGTTGACCCGGTCAGCCTTGATACTGACGAAGCGCGGCACGGGCAGCCCGCTCGTGGCCGTGTCGTTGGCCGCGTGCGTTGGGGCGACGGCAGACGTGTACGTTAACAGTGCCGCGAAAATGGCCCGAAGCCAGCCAATCATAAGCCTCCCATGCCGCGTCGTCACACCGCAGCATGCCCCGTCACACTTTCGTAACCTGGTAAAGCCGGGATGCCCCGGCGCGCTTTGTGAGAGCGCAGCCCATCTGGTAGAGACGAGCGATGAACCACCTCGCAGTCCCAAGTGTCGGCCAGCGGGGTTAAGGAGACCTGAACGAACGGTGCGGCATACGGCCGTCCTCGCCCTTTCCGCGAGCCACGCGTGGGGGGAAGGCGTTCGGTCCGCAGCGTTGCAAGTTCGCTTGCAGGCCCAATTGCGAGAGGCAGGCAATGGCACAGGGCAAAAAGCCGCTGGTTGTGGTCACCCGCCGGCTTCCGGACAGCGTCGAGATGCGCATGCGCGAACTGTTCGACGCCCGTCTCAATCACGAAGACAAGCCGATGAGCCAGGCGCAGCTCGCCGAAGCCGCCAAGACCGCCGACGTGATCGTGCCGACTGTGACGGACCACATCGACCGCTCCGTGATCAGCCAATCCGGCGAACGTCTGCGTTTGATTGCCAATTTCGGCAACGGCGTCGACAATATCGACGTGGCGAGCGCGGTGCAGCGCGGTATCACCGTGACCAACACGCCCGGCGTGTTGACCGAGGACACCGCCGACATGACCATGGCGCTGATTCTCGCCGTGCCGCGCCGTCTGGCGGAGGGCGCCAATGTGCTGACCGGCAATGCCGACTGGAGCGGCTGGAGCCCGACCTGGATGCTCGGCCACCGTATCTGGGGCAAGCGCCTTGGGATCGTCGGCATGGGGCGCATCGGCCAGGCGGTCGCCCGGCGCGCGCAGGCCTTCGGCCTGAAAATCCACTACCACAACCGCCGCCGCGTCGCGCTGCATATCGAGGAGGAACTGCACGCGACCTACTGGGAAAGCCTCGATCAGATGCTCATGCGCATGGACATCATCTCGGTCAATTGCCCGCACACGCCGGCGACCTACCATCTGCTCTCGGCACGGCGACTCAAGCTCGTCCGGCCCGAGGCCTATGTGGTCAACACCGCCCGCGGCGAGGTGATCGACGAAAACGCGCTCGGGCGGCTGATCGAAGGTGAGGAGATCGCCGGCGCCGGCCTCGACGTGTTCGAAAAAGAACCCGCCGTCAGCCCGCGGCTCATCAAGCTGGCGCGCGCCGGCAAGGTCGTGCTGCTGCCGCATCTTGGCTCGGCGACGCTCGAAGGCCGCATCGACATGGGCGAAAAGGTCATCGTCAACATCAAAACATTCATGGACGGCCACCGACCTCCGGACCGCGTGCTGCCGTCGATGCTGTAATTCGGATTTCAATGCAGCATTTGCGGATCAGCATCATTTGGCGCGGCGCCGCGATGGCGCTGGCTGTGCTGTTCGCACTATCCAGTGCGGCAGCCGGACAAGAGCAGATCGGTCGTGCGCAAACCGCGACGGCGCACGACGGCATGGTGGTTGCGCAAGAGCCGCTGGCGGCCCGCATCGGCGTCGGCATCCTGAAACAGGGCGGCAATGCCGTCGACGCCGCGGTCGCGGTTGGCTTCGCAATGGCGGTGACGTATCCGCGCGCCGGCAATCTTGGCGGCGGCGGCTTCATGGTGATCCACCGCGCCAATGGCGAAAATGTCACGATCGATTATCGCGAAGCGGCGCCGGCCGGGATCACCGCCACATCGTTCCTCGATGCACAGGACAACGCCGATCCGCAGAAGTCGCGCAATTCCGCACTGGCAATCGGCGTACCGGGCACCGTCGCCGGCCTGGCCATGGCGGAGGAAAAATACGGCTCCGGCCGATTTAAGCTCGCCGATCTGATCGCGCCGGCGATCGCCCTGGCGCACAACGGCTTTCCCATCACTGCCCAGACCTTGCCGCCCCCTCCGCTGGATGCTTCGCGGCTCGCGCGCTGGCCGTCCTCGGCCAAGATATTTCTGAAACCGGACGGCAGGGCGCTTTCGCTCGGCGACCGCCTGGTGCAGAGCGATCTTGGAAACGCGCTCGAAGCCATCGCCAAGAACGGCCCGCGGGCCTTCTACGACGGTCCGATCGCACAGCAGATCGCCGCCGCAGTACAGACCGCGGGCGGCGTGATGACTACCGACGATCTGAAACAATACCGCGCCATTGAGCGCACACCGGTTCGCGGCACTTATCGCGGCTACGACATCTTATCGATGCCGCCGCCGTCGTCCGGCGGGGTTGAGCTGATCGAAATGCTCAACATCCTCGAAGGATACGATCTGACGCATACAGATCCCGCCCAGCAAGCGTTCCTTTTGGTCGAAGCGATGAAGCGGGCCTACGCGGATCGCGCGTTCTATCTTGGCGACCCCAGTACCGTGGAAAATCCCATCGCACGGCTGACCGCAAAGGATTACGGAGCGCAGTGGCGCGCCACCATCGATCCGACGCATGCGACGCCGGCGAGCATGATCCACTCCGGCGGCCGCGTCGACGCCGAGGGCCACAACACCACGCATTTTTCAGTTGTCGACCGGTTCGGCAACGCAGTCTCCAACACCTACACGCTCAATTTCAGCTATGGGCTTGGCCTCGTTGCCAACGGCACCGGTATCCTGCTTAACAACGAACTCGACGACTTCGCCGCCAAGCCGAATTCGCCCAACGCCTACGGGCTCGTGGGCTATTCGGCCAATGCGCCTGGGCCCGGCAAGCGTCCGCTATCGTCGATGACGCCGACGATCGTGCTCAAGGCCGGCAAGCCGTTTCTCGTCACCGGTTCGCCTGGCGGCAGCCGCATCACCACCGCGGTGTTGCAAGTCATCGTCAATGTCATCGACCGCCACATGGACATTGCCGGCGCCGTGTCTGCGCCGCGCATTCACGAGCAATGGCTGCCGGACCAAGTCTACGCCGAACCGGGCGTGCCTGACGGCGTGCTGGCAGTATTACGGGCGCGCGGCGACAGAGTCGTTCCGCAACGGCCGTTCACGTCGGCCAATTCGATCATGATCACGCCCGGCGGCTTCACCGGCGCCGCCGACCCGCGCGAAGGCGGCGCGCTGGCGCTGGGTTATTGAGCGCACGGTCACGGACCGGCCGGCAGTCGCGGCGAACATGATTGGGATTACGCGCGAGACCGCGCCAGCGAAGACCTTCGCCAGGCAAAGGCCCGGCTTTCCAGACGGGCAAAAACGCCGTGCTCGAGAACGAGCATCAGGATGACGAACATCATGATCCAGGCCAAGGTCTGCTTGATATCGAACTGCTGGAACCAGAAGAAAAACATGTAGCCGATACCGAACTTCAGCCCGAAGGTTTCCGCCAGCGCCACGATTTTCCAGGTCTGCCCGAACGCGTAGCGGAAAGCGGCGAAGATGTAGGGCATGAGTTGCGGCACGTAGATATTGCGCAGCAGCAAATACCGGCTCGCCTTGAAGGTCGCCGCCATGTCGATCAGCGACTTGTCCATCGCCTTGGTGCCCTCGTACATGTTCACGGCAACAAACGGCGTGACCACGGCCATGACGGCGACGAGGCTGCCGGCCTCGCTGAAGCCAAACCACATGATGGCGAGAAACACCATCAGGATGGTCGGCATCGTCAGCATCAAGGGAATGAGCGCCAGCAGCGAGCGCTCGAACAGCCGGTTCAATCCCATCGCCAGGCCGATGCCTATGCCGGCAACCATCGATGCGATAAAGGCGATGAATATCCGCATCAGCGTGATGCCGATGTCGAAATAGGCCGATTCGCCCTCTGGGCCGGGCGTGTGCAGATCCTTGATAATGGTCTGGGCAATCGCGAGCGGTCCGGGCAGCACCTCGGGATCGTGCATGGCCTTGGCGGACGCCCACCACAGCAAAATGAGCGCGACGATCGAGCTCAGCCGCAATCCGAGGTTTTTGAGGCCGGCGGACATTTAATTGTTCGCTTCCACCACGCTGAAGAAATCGCGCACCAGTTCCTTTTCGAGATCGAAGACCCTGGAGTCTTCGGGTTTGCGCGGCCTCGGCAGATCGATTTCGACTTTTCTGAAGATCCGCGCCGGTTTCGTGCTCATCATGTAGATGCTGTCCGACAGGAACACGGCCTCGGAGAGATCGTGGGTCACGAACAGGATCGTCGGCCTGGCGCGCGCCAGAATTTCCATGAGATCGAACCGCATCTTTCGCGCCGTGATGGCGTCGAGATGGCTGAACGGCTCATCCATCAGAAGAATATCCGGCTCGATGGCGAGCGCCCGCGCGATCGCGACCCGCTGCTGCATGCCGCCCGAAAGGTTCAGCGGATAATTCCGCTCCTGCCCGGCCAGCCCGACCATTTCCAGGTTCTTCGCGACCAGTTCGCGCCAGCGCTGTCGCGGCACCTTCTGCGCTTCGAGAACGAAGTGGATATTGTTCTCGACCGTCAGCCAGTTGAGCAGGCGCGGGCTTTGAAACACGTAGGCAATCCGCGGTTCGGATCCGACGTGGCCCTGCTTGGGATGAATAGTGACAGTGCCGCCATCGTAGGTCTCGATGCCGGCAATGACATTGAGCAGCGTCGATTTCCCGCAGCCCGAGGGGCCGACGATGCTGACGAACTTGCCCTCATCCGCGGTCAGGCTGACATTCTCGAGCACGACGAATTCGTCGCCTGAGCCTGGCGCGGGGAATTTCTTGGTCAGCTTGTCAATGGTAATGGCGGACGATGCCATCACACTGTGCCTCATGGTCTCCCCCGAAAGGACAGGCTGCAGGCGCGAACTGGTATCGGTACGGTAGGCGGACATCGTCTAAGGCCTGTCATTACGTGACGGATGGAATTATTCGGCGCGCATCAGGTTGCCAATTTCGGTCGCCAGGCAAAACTCCGGCGCGACCAGGTGCGGAATACCAGTAAATCGATCAGGACCATCACGATCATGAAGCTCACGCCCCATGCCAGCATCATGTCGACCCGCGTTTCCTGAAACCAGTAGATCAGCTGCTGGCCGACGCCGGTGCCGGCGCCGAACGCTTCGGCGACCAGTGCAATCTTCCACGACAATGACAGCGAAATCCGCATCGAAGAAAATATGTAGGGCATGAGTTGCGGGATGAGCACCTTACGCAACATGAGCGAGCGATCGGCCTTGTAGACGGTGCCCATCTCCGTCAGGCCTTCATCGATCGCCTTGGCGCCCGACCAAATATTGACGGCGACGTAGGGCAAGACGATCAGGACGACGGTAAAGACCGGCGCGATCTGCGACAAGCCGAACCACAGCACCGACATGAACGCCCAGCAGACCGACGGGAACGTCAGCAGCACCATCATCCAGCTGTCGAAGAACACTTCGATGTTCCGCTTGAGGCCCATCATCAGGCCAAAAACCGTGCCGAGCAGCATCGTAAGCGCGAAACCTTCGAGGATGCGCACCAGCGTCTGGCCGATAACAATGTAGGACGCCGGATTGCTGTAGATCTCGGCCATGCGCTTGAGCAGCAGCAGCGGTCCCGGGAAAAAGATCGGGAAGAAAAACGACGAAACGATCTTCCATACGACAATGCCGGCGGCGAAAGTTATCACCCCCGGCATCATCTGCGATATCGATGCCGGCAACGCCAAACCCTTGGCTTTTCTGACCGGCAGTCTTCCGTGCATTCAGGTCCCCAGCTTTCCGACGAACATGGCGTATTTGTCCTGGGCGGGCACTTCCTTTATCACGCCGCCCTTTTTCGCGACGTCCAGGAACTTCCACTGCGCGGCGACCGCTTTGCTGTCCCAGTCGGTCATGAACATGTCCTTGTGCTGCAGCCAGTCCTGGTACTCGGTCACGTCCTCGGGCTTGGTGACCCCGGCCAGCGGTCCGTGATTCTTCACCACCGTTTTCAGATTCTCCGGGTTCTTCAGCCAGATAAACGACTCCGTCGTCGCCTTGGCGAAATTTTCGGCTCGGGTCTTGTCCTCGTCGACCCAGCTTTTCCAGGCGACGATCGGCGCCGCCCAGACGATCGGGTAGCCGGTCTTCTTCCGCCAATAATCGTTCGGCGAAAACAGCACGCGGAATTTGTCGGTTTGCGCTTCCGCCGCGAGGTTCAGCGAGGAGATATTCATCATCGCGTCGAGCTGGCCGTTTTCCAAAAGCTTGGTCAGCGCCGGCCCCGCCACCTGCTGCAGCTTGGTGTCTTTCACGATATCCAGGTTATAGCCGTCGATCAGCGCCGCCCGCACCGCCTTGAACGAGCCGGCGCCGGTCGAAAACGTGCCGAACCGCTTGCCGCGCAGATCGGCCGGCGTCTTGAAGGGCGAATTCTTCGGCACAAGGATGTCCTGCACCACGGTCAGGCCGCCGCCGATGATCGCCCAATCCAGGCCTTCGTTGATCTTCTCGATGGCATCGATGCCCGAATAGGTCACCGCCATGCACTGCTTGCTCGGCAGGCCGGCCAGGAAGCCCGCAAACGGCCGGGCGTCGACGTCGATATCAATGCCGTGCTTCTGGTAAATGCCGGCATCCTTGCCCGCGAAATAGCTCAGGACGAAGACGCTCTGCACCGGTATGACCACCTTGACCTTTTGCAGGGCTGGAGCGGCACGTGCGCGCCTGGGTGCACCAACCGCAGCGGCGGTCAATGCGCCGGCACCGCTCAGCAATAACGAACGTCTCGTGGTCGCCGTCGCCTGTTCGGTCAGCATGCGGTGTGTCATGACGTCCTCCCAAATCTCTTCTTGCGTATCTCGGCTTAGTATGAAACCGGCGCCCCGAAGGTAAGCACCGCAGAAGCACGCAGTTTATGCGTGATATCGTCGCGTAGCGGCGGGGGCCGGCTATGCCTCCTCCCCCGCTATCGCAAGGGCAGCGAGCATACCTCGTCGTTCTCGCGGCGCGGTTTTGCACCCGAGCTTTGCGGCACGGCACGAAAAAGCGCCTCCAAACACGAAAAGGGAGGCGGAGCGCCGAAAGGCGCATACTGAGAGGCCGCTCCGCGCCATCGCAGCGTTGCCGCTGGGCGGGTACACGGCGCGCGCCGCTTTTGGCGGACGCGCTCGCCTTCCGGCGCTCTACCGCGGCTCTCGCCAAAGGGCTTTCACCCTAAGGCTCAGTCCGGTCCCGCGCTTCATGGTCGCAGACAACCGGTCCGCGCCCCGGGCAGCCAGCTCCTGGCGGGCCGACTTTCGCCAGCCGGGCGAGTTTCCGAACCGCCCGCAGATGGAGTTACGAGCCCCATCCCGGGCACCGCCCCCGCTCGCATCAATCGGCCGTCACCGGTTGACGTCCCTTGGACGAGCGAGATGATTTCTTTTAGTTCGCCGCGCGGCGGCATTTCAAGAAATTCCGGCGGCAGGTGCCATCTCTTTGATCTGACAGCGAATCATTTCGCACTGTTTGTTTGATTCGCGGTGCGACAATTGTGGCATTGCTGCCATGATTCGCAGTTTTTCTGCTAAGGTGCGGAGAACACGAGGTTTTCGACGAGCGATTTTGTGCGAATCAAAGAACATCCGCGTGCGATTGCCCGCCAGCAGTTCGCGCGCGCGGTGACGCATCAGGTGCGCCTGATTCTCGACGCTGCGCACCGGCACAAAGCGCATGTTCGATCGCCCGACCGCTTCGCAGATCGCCGCCGCGTCGACCGCGTCGTTCTTATTGCGCCGAACGTAGGGCTTCACATAGGCAGGTGGGATCAGCTTGACCTGATGGCCGAGTGCGATCAGCGACCGCGCCCAATGATGGACCGAACTGCAGGCCTCGATCCCGACCAAACACGGCGGCAACGACGAAAAAAAGCGCAACAACTGCCCGCGCCGAACTGCTTTGGCGACGACACTGGCGCCCCCGGCATCGACGCCGTGAACCTGAAAAACATTCTTGGCGATATCGAGCCCGACGACCGTTACAGACGACAGATTTCTGATAGACTTGACCATGGACGGCCTCCCTCAGATGGGTTGTGACAACGACCATCTTGGCGCATCGATGCCGTCGGGGCGCCTTCCACCCCATCACCGTAATTCCGGTAATCCGAAGCCTCGGTCACGAATAAGTTGGCGCGAGGTACGTTTCCGGCGACGCGGTTTTTGGGCTGCCTTGCTGCCCTAGAACTGGACGGCGTAGCATTGGAAGAAATATAACTACCCAAAGTAGTACGGCAACCAAAACCCCATGACAGCCGCCGCAAGTAGGAGGATGCCCGCAATATGACTTCGCGTGGCGAGGCACCCAAAACCCAAAAGCAGACACACAGTGCCTCCAAGAAAGAAAAACAGAGGAAATATTGGCGTTTCATTCTGGTCGGGTGGCGAATGGCCCGCGTTATCCTGGGGCGGATTAAAGATAAAGGATTGGCTTTGTGGGACTGGTGGTTCGAATCGATCAGGAAACCGGACAACCTTCCCCGTGAGCTTTGCTGGCTGGAACGATCATAAGCGCTATCGTTTCTTATTTGCTTCAGCGCAGCTCTTTCGCAGAAGCCCGGAGACTTAAGGCACAAGATAAATTTGAAGAGCGAAAAGCGCTTGGACTGACGCTATTTCACAAAATGATTCGAATTGCCTCCACGCTGAGCATTCTAAAACGGCATATAGATGAAGCCTTCGCGCGTGCAAAAGCAGATAACGTGTCAGGCTATACTTGGCAAATCGTTGTTCCAATCGCGACGCTGCCTGCTCGGGTTAAATTCACGCCCGAAGAGCTAACTTTTATGATGCTGCTGGATAATGAACTTTTTAACGACATGGGTCCGTTTGACGATGTTCACAACTCACTGTTGGAAGCATTCGAGCTATATGGCATGAAACGCGCCGAACTGACCGACACGTTTCCGGCCGAAATGATGGGCGGCGAAGGAGCAGGGGCGAGCAGATTGGGAATTAGCACCTTTACGCGTGATGAAATGATGAAAATTGCGCCGAAGGCCGCGACACTTGATGTGTTAATTGAAGGAATAAAAAATCGTTGTGACGAGGATAGTGCACAAAGTTGGGTCTTGCTTCAAAGACTGTCTGCGGCGCTCAATAAGGCGTTCAGTCTCAAACTGGCGATCGAGCTAAAGGAAGCGGCTAAGATGCAGAACTAGGTCTGCGTGCTAGTTGCACCAGGTCTTTCCACGGATTAGGACGGTTGAATCCCGCAATTCGACTTAGATGCAGCCCTGTGGCAATTACGGTGACAGGCAATTACGGTGACAGTGCACTTAACACCTTTGCTCCTGGTCGATCGCGCCCTCGAAATTACGGTGACGCTGCACTTAATCGCCGCTGCATTGCTTCGGCTTCGGCCCACGCACGCCCGGTCGTCGTCGGCGCGCGCTGGTGATACGCGGCATCCCATTTGCTGGCGTAGCGAAGCTTTGCCAGCCGCTCGGGTTTTGATAGAATTTACTTTGTGCCGACTGTTCTCAGACTGGATGGCTTGCGCGTGGCAATCTATCCCAACGATCATCGACCTGCGCACGTGCATCTCATCGGTCCCGCAGGCGAGGCGGTGTTCATTTTGAACTGCCCCGACGGACCGACGACCTTGCGAGAGAGCTATGGATTTAGCGGCCGGGCGTTGCGGACCATCGAGGCGGCATTGAATGAGGCGGTGCAGCGGCTTTGCAGAGTTTGGGAGACGATCCATGGCGCTCACTGACGGGCAAATTCGACGAGCCGAGCAGGCCATGAGAGAGCGCATGGCCGGGCCCCGCGCGATTGGCGTCCGCTATGATCGCCGCCGCAGACGGGTGGTGGTCAGCCTCAACAACGGCCTGGAGTTGGCATTTCCGCCGGAACTCGCCGAAGGCCTCGACGGGGCCGAGCCGGCGGACCTTGCAAAGATTGAGATCACCCCGACTGGACTCGGTTTGCACTGGTCCAGGCTTGACGCCGACATCTCTGTCCCCGGTCTCCTCGATGGCGTGTTCGGCTCGCGGCGCTGGATGGCCGGCTTGACGCACCGGAAGCCTGGGCGAGCGCGAGCCGCAGCGAAAGCGACCGCGCCGAGCGTCAACGGGGCGCGTGGCCAGCGCCGGAGGAAGGCGGCAACCCGCTGACGGTCGCGCGATTCCGGCGAGCGGTATTTGCGCGAACGCGCGGCGAGCCGGAAACGGTCTGCTTCACATGACTGCTGGTGTTTTGGAAAATTGGAGCGGGCGAAGGGATTCGAACCCTCGACCCCAACCTTGGCAAGGCAGTGGACGGCGAAAGCTAAGAGCCTGACGCCGTTATGGTTTAAGCGGTGCGCGGCTTCTGCTCCCCGGATTTTTCCCAAGGAAGCGCGATAACGGACTGCTCACGGTGTGCGACGTTCATGTGGGCGTAGGACCATCCGCTCCGATTTCCAGCCTCCAAGCTCCATGAGCGCAACGAGGTCGCGATTGGCCGCGTAATGCCATGTCGCCCAGGTGTGGCGGCAATCGTGCGGATGGAAGTCGACAATTCCCGCCCGCTTACAAGCGCCCTTGAAGCCTGTCTTGATCTGTCCGCCTCCGTCCGCCTTCCGCTCGTAGGGCCGACCGTCCGCGCGACGGAATACCGCGCCCTCTCGATGGGGAAGCCGTTCCAGTGCCTGGATTGCGCGCGGATGCAGAGGCACGCCGCGAGCCTCGCCGTTCTTGGTAGCGAGGAACTGTACCTGTCGGCGGACCAGGTCCACCTGTTTCCATTCGAGGTAGACGGCTTCTGCGACGCGGGCGCCCGTGTAGAGGAGGAAGATGATGAGCGGACGCATGTGAGGGGAGCAAGCCTGGATTAATCGATCCGCGTCTGCAGGCGCGATCCAGCGGACGCGACCCTTGGGCTGGGAGGGCCGCTCAATCTGGCGCCATTCGCACAGACTGCGCTTAGCGGCGCGTTTCAACACAGCCGACATCGGCGTGTAAATCTGCCGGTCACGGGTGGAATTCTCGGCGACCGGCTTCAAGTTATCGGCTGCACGGTCGATCGCTGCTTGGTCGATCTTCGCGAGCGGGGTCGTGCCGAAATAATCGATTAGCGGCTTAAGGTAGCGGCGCTCGCCGCCGGCCTCGATGTACTCGACGGCGGCTTCCAGAAAGGTCACAGTCGCCTTGCGGCCGTGGATGCTGGCTTGAATGATTTCCCATTCGCGCTTTGAGCGGATGGTTTCCGCGGCTTTGCGGTCAGCAAGGCCTGTGCTCTCGTCCACAGTGACGCCGCGGACGGTACCGCGGAGGTACCAATTCGGACTTCCGTGCCGTCGGGTGAGTTTGAGGGACATGGCAACGCCTCGTACAAACGCGTGATATCGCTTTCCGTGAAGAGCTTACGCCGGCCAAGAGTCCGGTAGAAGGGAAATTTTCGAACAAAGCTCTGCATCGTACGCCGGCTAACCCGAAAGCGGCGCGCAACCTCTTCTATCGTGTACAGCAACGCATGAGACCCGACAGTCATGATACTTTGCGGTTGAGTGTTTCAGCTGTGAAGCCAAGCGCATAGTCCAGTGAATTGAATCTTCGCAACAGAAGGACGTTTGATGCGTCCTTGACCGTGACGATCCATGTCACCTCGCGGGCGTGTGCGCAGCTGTGACGGGTGACAGTGACGGCGACACGTTCCCCCGGCTTGGTCAGGAATTTGGCGGTGTTGCGCGTGGTCATCGCACGGACCCCGCTATCGAGGATTCAGTTGGAAAGAATTTGCGGACGGCCTGTTTGCGTTCACACTCCTCATAGACCGCCATAAATTCCGGGCTGCCGGGTTGTCCGGGAAGTTTGGTGCGCGACGGCCGATGGTAGTGATGATAATTGCAACGACCGTCAGACAGCGTCCTTCGCACCCTTTGGACGTTCCGGATTGGCTGTACTGCGGACGGCGATTGGTGAACATGGCACTGGCTCCTTCGCGCGAGCCATGAGCCAGGGTATGCACCAGCGACGGCTCGTGCAGTGGGCTCAGTCACGCTCGCTCAAGTACCAAGTGCCTAAGCCACCTGTAGCGAAGTGGCCGACAGTCTCCCAATCCGCAAAAGCGGTTTACAAGTCAAGCAAACAGAAACTGGAATTCTTGCTTGCGTCATTGATTCAAGAATAACGGAGCGATTTAATGTATTTCCTGATAGATTTTTCCAGAGTTTGACAAAACGACAATGGATTATAAGATTACTGTCAGTAATCGGTCGCTCCTTTGCGGAGAATAGGCGCTTAATACCTAAGCGTCTGTCGTCCCGCAAAGGAGAAATGCATGACTGTTCTCTCAGCTCATAAAATCCGAAAGCGCGTTTTTGAGGAGCACTTGGGCGACATCGCCCAGCTCGTCGAGGACGAGCTCTCCAGCTTTGCCGCAGAGCACGGAAACTCGATGCTTTGCGGTAGTGCCCTGGCGCCGAAGGCGGCAGCGCAGTTTGCGCAGCTGGCGAGAGACTACCGCCTGCTGATGCGGACCATTGAGGCTTTGCCGCGCCGGTCAGCAATAGTGGCCGGTTTGGTCGATCAACCTACCGCAGCTTAATGCTGCGGTATTTTTTTGGATGAGCTAATGGTTGTATGGCTGAAGTGACTGGGGAGAGAACGTCATGGATGATATTCGAGCACGGGCATTGGCGCGAGGTGTGGTGATTGAATACGGCATAGCTCTTGCCAAGGTCCTTCAACCCGAGGTGAGTGAAGCCATCGAGTACAGGAAGATATTTGGAAACACCGGTGTCCCGGAGATCAATCGGCGTGCGCGCAGGACTAGCGATCCTCTGAGTGAAGACATTACCACGTGGAGCATTACTGACGTGTCGGATGTCATCTACTACAACTGGAGGCCACAGTCGGGAGCCGAGGAGTTCGAGGCTTTTTTTCGAAAAAAATACCGGAAGCTAAATCTCAATGAGTTCCGCGATGATTTGAGACGCATGCGGTTTCTGCGCGACAATGCTGCACATCCAGAATTTGTTCACCGATTTGATATTGAGGATGCGAAGGAGTTTCTCCGCGCCGGCGAACGTGTCTCGCGGAAGCTGAAATCGCCCTTGGCCGCCGACCTGACGCGCGAGCTTGAAGGGCTTGATGATCTGACGATGCGAAAGCAAACTGTGCTGGAGCGGGTTTATCCCGATGAACGTTCACGGGACTTTGAAAGGGCGGAAGAATTGTGGCTGACCGGTACAAACATGCGGCGCATCGTTACGGATGATGGCGACCGTCATTTGCTTGGGTGTATCGAGAGGGTTCTAGGTAATGGCGGAACAGTCAAGGTGCTGATGATCCATCCGCTCTCGGATGTTTGCAAATATGCGATGATGCAGGACTCCTGTCGTGCGCGTGATCTCAACTCGTACAGGGATATCGTGGGTCGAAATCTTCAGACGTTCAGCAGGATGAGAACTAAATGCAAAGGCGGCGAGAAACTGCAGGTCAGGACGATTGATTACGCTATTACTTTCGGCCTGGACATTATGAATGGCAATGATGAGCCTAAGACTACGGTATATGTGCGCTTCTATCCGTTCCCCGAGAAAGACGTTTTTCTCGATGACCGTCCTATAATAAAGTTCAATCGCAATGACTCGCGTTGGTGCCAATTTTTTGTGGAGCAATTTAAAAACCACTGGAAGGATGAAAAGGAGGGAGGGTGGGCAGAAAGCCTGCCTGATAATTACCTGTGGCAGAGCAATTGATGGGGTCATGATACATTCCGCTGTTTGGAGGACCGCGAGTGTTGCTTGACATAAGCTACAAGGAGATGATGGGCGCGCTCGCGGTGCTAATTGCGCTGATCGCATACGCCATTTATGGCTGGCAAACAGCGACCGGCCATACAAGACCTCACCCGCTCTCTTGGCTGATCTTTGGATTCTCACCGGAACGGGTTTCCTGGTGCAATGGAATCAAGGAGCCGGCGCCGGCAGCTGGGTTATGGGCTTCACCGCCGTGATTTGTTTCGTTTTGGCAGCAATGAGCGTCAAAAGAGGGGAGAGAACATTCCCATGGTATGAATGGGCTTTTTTGATTGCTGCCGGAGTAGTGTTTATCTTTTACGTCTGGACTAAAGAGCCGACCATCTCAGCTGTCTTAGCGACGGCGGTCGATGTGCTGGGCTACGGTCCAACTCTAACGAAAGCTTGGTCACGGCCGGCGACAGACAGCGTAACGAGCTTTGCGTTAAACAGTGTGAAATTTGTTCCTTCACTATTCGCAATGGAGAGTGTTTCAATTGCAACTTGCGTCTATCCGTCAACATTGATTGTCGTGAATGCTGCGGTTGCCATTTTGCTTTTATGGAGACGTTGGCAGTTGTTCCAATAAAAATAAAGAGCCGCCGGTTTTCCAGCGGCTCTCAGTCAGGTCAATGTCGCGTTAGCGGCGCCTTTGACCTGATTTCTCCCGATCGGTACCGGCAGCTGCGCGCGGCGTCGTTTCAGGAGACTGTTCATCTCCCTTCGGTAGTCGAAGCACGATCTTGCCGTCGATCGGGAGTGCCTGCAGGACGATGTTGTAACCATCGCCATCCTGATGCATGAACGCGGCTCCGATGGGCAGCCAGAAGTCGTCGGCGCCTTCCCGCTTGATCACGGTATAGGCGCGATAGTTCGGTTGCTGATTTGCCATGTAGAACTCCTTTCGCTGGCTACATCTGCCGGCTTCGGTGCACAGCTTAGAGAATCTGCGTTACATGGCCGGGCAAATACTTTGCAATCTCACGACCGGCCGAGCGGCCATTAGTTTCGTTGATGCTGGGGGAATGAGACGCGCCGCACTTGCGGTGGCGCACGTCGAAACTTGTTCACTGCCACCCGCAGAGTTCGCGCGGCTGCGTGAACGCGTATTGGATGCAAGCCCCTCGGCCACGCCCATCGCCCGGGCGTTGGAAAATGTTGCCAATCGCAAGAATGCTGTGCTCAAGGCGTCGTCCGAAGCGCGTGCACCGAACGAGCCGGCAACGGCTTCAGCGTACCGAATCAAGCGGCGGCGTCCGCAGATCGTGCAAGGGAATCGCCGTTTGCATGGACGGCCCAACGCGGCCGGCCGCGTACCTCGTCAAGGGCGGTAACCAGCCGTCGCCTCCGGCGATCGAGACCCTTGACGGGGAAGCGACCGCCGCAGGCTCCCTCATGCAAATGGCGCCTATCCACACGCGTAACCCGGTCGGCGATTCTGCGGGCGTAAAATTGGAACATGAACACGGTAGTAAGCGCCGCCCTCAAGCTGCGCCTTCCACGATGTGATCTGATTGGGGTGAACGTCAAACTGCTCGGCAAGCTGGGCCAACGTCCGATCGCCTTTGATGGCGGCAAGCGCAACTCTCGCCTTGAAAGCCGGTGTGTGGTTCCGGCGTGCTCGTCTCTGCATGGTCGCTCCTGATTCGCAGGCCATAGCGTGCCTGCCATCAGGCAGAAATTCCACTTATCCTCCTGTGCAGATTGTCATTCGGCGTGCAATTTTGACCCCGTGAGCCGGGGGATCGGCGTCCAAAATTGACCCCCTACAGATTGGCCTGATGCGCTGCTCGCTTTGATTCCAAGCGAGCGGTGGGGGAATGCTGACAGTGGAGACGATCGGCCGGATCCGGCGCGAGCATTTCATCAAAGGCAAAACGATCAGGGAGATTTCCCGGGATCTGAAGGTGTCCCGGAACACGGTCCGCAAGGTACTACGGTCGGGGGAGACATCGTTCGAGTACGAGCGTGACGTTCAGCCTCGGCCGAAGCTGGGGCGGTGGACGGCTGAACTCGATGAACTGTTGGAAGGCAATACGACCAAGCCGTTCCGCGAGCAGTTGACGCTGATCCGCATCTTTGAGGAACTACGCGGGCGCGGCTACGACGGTGGCTACGATGCCGTGCGGCGCTACGCCAGGCGATGGGCCAAGGAGCGCGGACAATCGACGGCGGCTGCCTACGTCCCGCTGAGCTTTGCGCCGGGGGAAGCCTATCAGTTCGACTGGAGCCACGAAGTCGTTCTGCTGAGCGGCGTGACGGTAATCGTGAAGGCCGCCCATGTCCGGCTCTGTCACAGCCGGATGCTGTTCGTGCGCGCGTATCCGCGCGAGACGCAGGAGATGGTGTTCGACGCCCACGACCGGGCCTTCGCCCTGTTCAAGGGCGCTTGCGGGCGCGGCATCTACGACAACATGAAGACGGCGGTAGAGACGATCTTCGTCGGCAAGGGACGCCTCTACAATCGCCGCTTCCTGCAGATGTGCAGCCACTACCTCGTCGATCCGGTCGCCTGCACGCCGGCATCGGGCTGGGAGAAGGGCCAAGTCGAGAACCAGGTCGGGCTCGTCCGTCAGCGGTTCTTCACGCCGCGTCTGCGGTTCAAGAATCTCGACGAACTGAACGCCTGGCTGCTCGATAAATGCATTGCCTACGCCAAGGGGCATCCCCATCCGGAGCTGACCGAGCAGACGATCTGGGAGGTGTTCGAGGCAGAACGGCCGAAGCTCGTTCCATATGCGGGCCGGTTCGACGGCTTCCATGCGGTGCCGGCGTCAGTCTCGAAGACCTGCCTGGTGCGCTTCGACAACAACAAATACTCGGTGACCGCGAGCGCTGTCGGGCGTCCGGTCGAGGTCCACGCCTATGCCGACCGCATCGTGATCCGCCAGGACGGGCGCGTGGTCGCTGAACATCCCCGCTCGTTCGGCCGTGGCGAGACGATCTACGATCCTTGGCATTACGTGCCCGTGCTCGCTCGCAAGCCCGGCGCCCTGCGCAACGGCGCACCCTTCAAGGACTGGGTGCTGCCGGTGTCGATGGAGCGCGTGAGGCGCAAGCTCGCGGGCGCCGACGATGGCAATCGGCAGATGGTCGACATCCTCACCGCGGTGCTGACCGACGGGTTGCCTGCGGTCGAGGCCGCGTGCGCCGAAGCGATCGCCCACAGCGTCCACTCCGCCGATGTCGTGCTCAACATCCTAGCGCGCCACCGTGATCCTGGCCCACCGGCCACCATCCTCACGCCGGCGGCGCTGACATTGCGCCACGCTCCCGTCGCCGATTGCGCCCGTTACGACAACCTCAGGAGAACCAACTGATGGAACGATCCCAACTCTTCGATCTCATGGGCGAGCTCAAGCTCTACGGCATGAAGGCCGCCTTCGACGAGATCATGGCCACAGCCGTCAAACGCCAGCATGAACCCCAGCGCATCGTCGGTGATCTGCTCAGTGCCGAGATCAACGAGAAGCAGGCGCGCTCGATCAAGTACCAGCTCACCATCGCCAAGCTGCCGCTCGCCAAGGACCTAGACGACTTCCAGTTCGAGGGCACGCCGATCAATGAGACGCTCGTGAACGATCTCGCCGGCGGGGGCTTCATCGCCCAGCAGCGCAACGCCGTGCTGGTCGGCGGCACCGGCACCGGCAAGACCCATTTGGCCATCGCTATCGCCAGAAGCTGCATCCGCTCCGGATCCCGCGGCCGGTTCTACAACGTGGTCGATCTCGTCAATCGGCTCGAGATCGAGACCCGTAACGGAAGGCAGGGTCGGATCGCTGATCAACTCACGCGGATGGACTTCATCATTCTCGACGAGCTCGGCTATCTGCCCTTCGCTCAATCCGGAGGACAGCTCCTGTTCCACCTCGTCAGTCGCCTTTACGAGCGCACCTCAATCATCGTCACCACCAACCTCGCCTTCGGCGAGTGGCCGAGCGTCTTCAGTGATCCCAAGATGACGACCGCGCTGCTCGATCGTCTCACCCACCACTGCGACATCATCGAGACCGGCAACGACAGTTGGCGCTTCAAGAGCCGGGCTGACGATCAACCGACAACCCGCGCTCGCGCCGTCTCCGCAACCCCGGCCAGCTCCGACGGCGCGAGCGCTACCGCCAAAACACGTCGCCAGAAAGGGTCAAAATTGGACGCCGATCGAGGGTCAAATTTGAA